>NZ_JBFWOM010000008.1:0-121027 GCF_050250495.1 Immundisolibacter sp.
TTAGTTAACTAACATCACGGCCGCTTCAATTGCTGCGCTAGAGTAAGTTTCAACTCCTTTTTCGCTTTTTTTCGTACGACCTCAAGCTCTTGCACGAGCGCATCTATCGCTGCATCCACCTCTAGGTGTCGCATCCCGGACGTTTCCCTTCTCGGTGTTCGGGGTGGTTTACTGACGGCCCGCGAGGCGCTGCGTGAGGTCCTGGGATGAACATCAAGCTGCACAAGAACGCGACGACCACACCCCGCATCCGGGCGCTGATCCAGGCCAGCGACGCGCCGATGACGGCGCTGGCGCGCCGTTTCGGCGTCGGCGTGGAGACCATCGCCCGCTGGAAACACCGCGACTTCGTCGAGGACCGCTCGCACACCGCGCACCGCCTGCAGACCACGCTCACGCCGGGCCAGGAGGTGATCGTGGTCTATTTGCGTAAAACCCTGCTGCTGTCGCTGGACGATCTGCTGGCGGTCACGCGCGAGTTCCTGTGCGCCGAGGTGTCGCGGTCGGGTCTGGACCGGTGCCTGCGCCGGCACGGCGTGGGCAACCTGCGCCAGCTGCGCCCGGCACCTGCCAAGGCGCCCGTGAAGACCTTCAAGGACTACGTGCCGGGTTTCGTGCACGTCGACGTGAAGTACCTGCCGCAGCTGGCCGACGAGGACCGGCGCCGTTACCTGTTCGTGGCCATCGACCGGGCCACGCGCTGGGTCTACGTGGCCCTCAAGCCCGACAAGAGCGCCCGAGCGGCGAAGGCGTTCCTGACCGCCGTGGCCAAGGCGGCGCCGTTTCGGATCACGACCCTGCTCACCGACAACGGCACGGAATTCACCGACCGCTTTGTCACCGCCGGCGAGCGCACGCCGACCGGGCAGCACGTGTTCGACCAACTGTGCGCGGCGCTTGGCATCGAGCACCGCCTGACGCGGCCCCGGCGGCCGCAGACCAACGGCATGGTCGAGCGCTTCAACGGCCGCATCGCCGACCTGCTGCGCACGCACCACTTCCGCTCCCGCGACGACCTCGAACAGACCCTGCACCGCTACGTGACGCTCTACAACCACCACCTGCCCCAGCAGGCCCTGAACGCCCAGACCCCGGCGCAGACACTCCAGGGCTGGCACCAATCACACCCCGAACTCTTTCATCGAAGACCATCTAATCGGCCGGGACGGGACATCTAGGTCAGTCATGAGTTGGTGGCTGATACGTATTCGCCCATCATCGTCAGCGGAGGACGAGATACATTCCACATATACTGATGGCGAAATGGGATAGTCACCCTTTTGCCATTTCTCAAGAGGATTGAATACGTCGAAGTACATAATGCCACTCCATGCTATTGGTATTTTATCGCCACTCCGCGTATAACTGGCACCCTGCCGCCGGGCAGAGTCTGGTATCCGCCGAGCCACGGGTTGTACATCAGTCCTTGCGGAGCCTGTTCGCTCGCATCCTGCGCTGGAATTACCGCATCTGCTCCTATCGCCATGCCTTTCTTTCTCATGCTTTCAAGCAAATCCGTAAGCGGCGTACCCACCGGCCCTCTCGATTCCAAGACGGCTATCTCTTTGTATGGTTTGTCTGGGTGCTTCATGAGAATCTGCGTATTTGTCACAGACTCATAGGTCTTGTTTCCATCCACCATAACAGCGCTCGTCTGGGCACAACCAGCGAGTACCGCAAGAAACAGGCTCCCACAGACAACTGATATGTATCGCATGATTCTCCCTTGTTGCAGATTGGCTGCGATTGCCGGCCAAGCGCTAAGTATGCCGCACGCCGGCCTCAGCGCACGATCCCCGAACGCACCCCCGCCACCACCGCATCCCGCGGCACATCCGCAAGCCGCTCCTGCGGCACGATGACGGACGCCGCGCGGCAGCGGTGCGAGAGCGGGTCCAACCCCGGCACAGCGCCGCCGGTCTGGTTGGCGCGGGCGGCGTCGAGCAGCAGGCGGCGTGCAGCGATGATGCCGTTGTCGCTCGACACCAGGCGCTCACGGGTGCGGTCGGCGATGCGGCCCTGGCTCTCCTGCACGGCGGTGTCCTGCATGGCGACGCCGGGGACGCCGGAAAAGCTCTTGTGCGCCACCTGCAGCGCCCGGTCGCGGCCGTAGTCGTTGCCGCGATGGCCGGTGCCCTGCCGGCTGCCGGGCACGAATTCCACGTGCAGGCCGGCGCCGCGCGCCATCGCGTCCCGCTCTTGCGCAGTCAGCGGCCGGTCGACGTGGTAGTTCACCGCCCAGGACCAGCAGTTCTCGTCATCCGCCGGCACCCAGGCCTGGGCGTTCAGGCTCAGCTCTCCGGTCGGCGCCACCAGGTTGAAGCACGGCAGCAGGAACTGCGTGATGCGCCAGTAGTACTCGCCCGGCCCGGCGCGGCGGCGGGCGCCGAGCAGCAGGCCGGCGTCGGTCGGCGCCACTTCGTAGCGGGGGTTCGGGTCGGCGCCGATGATCTCCAGAATGCGCGAACGCCCGCCGGCGCCGGTGCCGAGCACCGGATCGTCCTGCAGCGTCCAGCGGTGCAGCCAGGACAGGTGGCTCGAATCGAGCCCGCCTTCCATTACTTGCAAGTAGTTGCACTCCTGCAGGCGGCGGGAGACGAACAGATGGCTGTCCGGCAGCAGCGCCCATTCGAGCTCCGGCGGCGCCGGCTGTTTGGCCGGGTCGCCCATGTACACCCACACCACGCCGCCTCGCTCGATGGTGGGGTAGGCGCGGATGCGCACCTGCTCGGCAAACCCGCTGTTGGCCGGCTCGGACGGGATGTCGAGGCAGCGGCCGTGGCGGTCGAACTGCCAGCCGTGGTAGGCGCAGCGGATGCCGCCGTCCTCGCAGCGGCCGAAGTAGAGCGATGCCTGGCGGTGCGGGCAGGCTTCCTCGACGATGCTGACGTGGCCCGCACTGTCGCGAAACGCCACCAGGCGCTCGCCGAGCAGCGGCAGGCGCAGCGGCGCGCCGTCGGGCTCCGGCAGCTCGTCAGACGCCAGCGCCGGCAGCCAGAAGCGCCGGAACAGTGCGCCCATCGGCGTGCCGGCATCGGTGCGGGTGAGCGTTTCGTTGTCTTCGGCGCGCATGTCGCCTCCTCCTCGGTGCCCTCGCGCGGCCATCATCAACGGGCGCGGACAGCCCCGCAAGCCAGCCGCCAGTGTGTGCGCGGCCGGTCACGGCGCTGACGTCGGTGCTGCGCGGGCCCATGCAACCGAACTCGCGTATGTTGATGAACAGGCGGCGAGTCGTGCGCCATCGCTTGCTGCCCCAACGCCGAGGAGCGCCATCATGAAAGCTGTCTGGAACGGTGTCGTCATTGCGGAATCCACGGACACCGTGGTCGTCGAGGGCAATCACTACTTCCCCGCTGCCGCGCTGGACCGGCGCCTGCTGCGCGATAGCGCCACCACCACGCAGTGCCCATGGAAGGGCACGGCGCACTACTACACCGTGCAGGTGGGCGAGGCCCGCAACGAGGACGCCGCCTGGTACTACCCCGACCCGAAACCCGCGGCGGCAGAAATCGCCGGCCACGTGGCCTTCTGGAAGGGCGTGCAGATTACGGATTGACGCCCCACCAGCTGCCAGGCGACAGACTGGCGGCGGCTTCGACCTATCGATAAGGTGACCGCCCAGAACGCACGACGCGCTGGGACGCTTCGATAACCGTTGCGGTCGTCAGTCGCCCGCCATGCTGATGATGTGCCGCCAGGCCGGTTCCGGCACCGGCATTACCGACAGGCGGGTGCCGCGGCGGACCAGCGGCAGCTCGATCAACGCCGGGTCGTCGCGCAGTTCGGCCAGCGACACCAGCCGCGGCAGCTTGCGCACGAGGCGCACGTCGACCATGAACCAGCGCGGGTTGTCGGGCGTGGCGGCGGGGTCGTGGTATTTGCTTTCCGGGTCCTGCGCGGTGTGGTCCGGGTAGGCCTCGCGCACCACTTCCACGATGCCGACGATGCCCGGCGGATCGCAGTTCGAGTGGTAGAAAAAAGCCTGATCGCCCACCTTCATCTGCCGCATGAAGTTGCGGGCCTGGTAGTTGCGCACGCCGTCCCAATGCTCGGTGGCGTTGGGCCGGGCGGCGAGATGGTCGATGCCGAACACGTCCGGTTCGGACTTGAACAGCCAGTGGTTCATTCGGCGGCCTTTTTCCGGCCGATGCGGCTTTCCGTGCCGGCGCGCAGGCGCGCGATGTTCTCGCGGTGCCGCCAGGTCAGGATCACGGCGATCAGGGCCGTGGCGACGGTCAGCGACGGCTGGCGCGTCCACAGCAGCGTGTAGACGGGCGTCACGCCCACCGCCACCAGCGCGGCGAGCGAGGAGTAGCGCGTCGCGGCCGCGATGCCGAGCCAGGTAACGCAGGTGGCGAGCCCGACCGGCAGGCTCATGGCCAGCACCACGCCGAGCGTGGTGGCCACACCCTTGCCGCCGGTGAAGCCAAAATAGAGCGGAAAGAGGTGCCCCAGAAAGGCCGCGAACATCACCGCGGCGAGGCCCCACGGCGGCAGGTGCAGCGCGTGCGCGGCCAGCACCGGCAGCACGCCCTTGAGCACATCGCCGGCCAGCGTGAGAAACGCCGGCCACTTGCCGCCGATGCGCAGCACGTTGGTGGCGCCAGGGTTGCGCGAGCCCTCGGTGCGGGGATCCGGCAGGCCGAGCAGGCGGCACACCACAATGGCCGCCGACAGCGAGCCCATGAGATAGGCAACAACGGTGAGACCGAGCGACACAAGCGACATGCGGATGACCGGGAAAGGTGCGGTGCGGCTGGGCACCGGGCGATGGCCGCGGAGTGTAACGGGGGCGAACCGTGCCTGAGTTGCCGCCGCCGGAGCCAGACGCATTGGCCTTGTCCGCGCGGCTCGAAGCACGTATCCGGGACGCCATCGCCGCCGCCGGCGGGTGCATCGGCTTCGACGCCTTTATGCAGATGGCACTGTATGAGCCGGGGCTCGGTTATTACGTGAACGGTCTTCGCAAGTTCGGGCCGGGCGGGGATTTCACCACCGCGCCGGAGCGGTCGCCGCTGTTCGCGCGCACGCTGGCGCGGCAGGTGGCGCAGGTGCTGCGCGCCGTGCCGGGCGGCGAGGTGCTGGAATTCGGCCCCGGCAGCGGCGCGCTCGCGGCGGAGCTGCTGGCGGAACTCGACGCGCTCGGCTGCGCACCCGCGCGCTACTGCCTGCTGGAACTGAGCGCCGACCTGCAACAGCGTCAGCGTGAGGCCATCGCCGCGCGCGTGCCGCATCTCATGGACCGCGTGGTCTGGCTCACGCAGTTGCCGGAGCGCTTTGCCGGCGCCGCCATTGCCAACGAGGTGCTGGACGCCATGCCGGTGCGGCGGTTCTGTGTGTTGGACGGCGGCCTTGCCGAGCAGTACGTGGCGGCTTCCCGCGACGGCCTGGCGTGGGTGCAGGGCCCGCCGCAGGACGCGCGGCTGGCCGCGCGCGTCGCCGGCTTCGATCTGCCCGCCGGCTACGTGTCGGAGGTCAACCTCGCCGCCGAGGCTTGGGTGCGCAGCGTGTGCGAGCGGCTCGACGCCGGCCTGCTGCTGCTGATCGACTACGGCTACCCGCGCGCCGAGTACTACCACCCGCAGCGCGTCACCGGCACGCTGCGTTGCCACTACCGCCAGCAGGCGCACGACGACGCGCTGCGCTGGCCGGGCCTGCAGGACATCACCGCGCACGTCGACTTCACGGCCATCGCCGAGGCCGCGCACGCTGCCGGTGCGACGGTGGCGGGCTTTACCACCCAGGCGCAGTTCCTCATCAATTGCGGGCTGCCGGGTTTGCTGGAGGCGATCGATCCGGCGTCGCCGGACTACCTCGACCTCGCCTTGCAGGCACGGCAATTGCTGCTTCCGCAGGCGATGGGGGAAGCCTTCAAGGTGCTGGGGCTCACGCGCGGGCTGGGCAATCTGGCGCCGCTCGGCTTCGCGCAGGGAGACCGGCGGCATCGGCTGTGACCGTTGCCGCGCCGTGCGCGGGGTTGACGCAGGTCACGGCGCGGTAAACGGAATCGGTAAAGATCGCAAACGACCGTTAAACTTGCGGTCACTAGCGCAACACGCCGACGCGCCACCCAACGGGCGGCACAGCCCGCGGGCTTTCGCGGCGGCATCACGCAGGAGCAAGGGGCATGCGTATCGAACGACTCTCGCCAGCCAGTTACCGCGAGCTGATCCAGCCGGACCGCGTCCACGGCTCGCTCTACACCGAGCCGTACGTGTTCGAGGACGAGCTCGACAAGATTTTTCACCGCGGCTGGGTATTCGTGGCCCACGACAGCGAGCTGCCGAACCCCGGTGACTACATCACCCGCACCGTCGGGCGCCAGCATTACCTGGTGGTGCGCGGTCAGGACGGTGCGGTCAACGTGTTCTTCAACCGCTGCCAGCACCGGGGCAACCTGCTGTGCAACAAGCCGTCCGGCAGCGCCAAGTCCTTCGCCTGCCCGTACCACGGCTGGACCTTCGGCATCGGCGGCGAACTGCTGGACGTGCCGCACGCCGGGGGGTTCGAGAAGGACTGGTCCAAGCAGGGGCTCGAAGTGCCGCGTAGCGGCAGCTACCGCGGCTTCATCTTCGCGAGCGCCGCCAAGGACGGTGTGAGCCTCGACGAGCACCTCGGCCGCGCCAAGGAACTGATCGACCGCGCCTGCGACCTGTCGCCGACCGGCAAACTGCGCCTCACAGCCGGCTGGGTGCGTCACGAGTACGGCGCCAACTGGAAGATGCTGCCCGAGAACGACACCGACGGTTACCACGTCGGCTTCACGCATCAGTCGTTCGTGCGCGCCATCCGCTCGCAGTACGACAGCTTCGTGTCGGACGAGAAGGCCATCAAGGGTGTGATCCGCGACTGGGGCAATGGCCACACCGAGATCGATTTCGCCGGGGGCTACACCAAGCCGCTGGAGTGGCTCGGCACCACGCCGGAGAAGGTGCCGGAGTACATCGCGGCGCTGGAGCAGGCCAACGGCAAGGAGCGCGCCGCGCAGTTGATGCATCTTGGCCCGCCGCACGCCTGCATCTGGCCGAACCTGTTCCTGGCCGAGATGAACATCGTCATCTTCCAGCCCATCGCGGTGAACAAGAGCGTGCAGTGGCACACGCCGATGCTGCTGGAAGGCGCTGACAGCCTCGATTTCCGCCTCATGCGCCAGAGCGAGGGCGCGCTAGGACCGGCCTCGTTCCTGGTGGCGGACGACGCGTCGATCGCCGAGCGCACGCAGCAGGCGCTGGAAGCCGGCGACCCGTGGTGTGACTTGAGCCGCGGCCTGAACCGCGAGGAGGTCGACGAGCGCGGCGTGCGTACCTCGCACATGACCGACGAGACCTCGAATCGCGGCTTCTGGCAGCACTACCTGCGCGTGATGGGCGGCTGAGGACAGAACGATGAGCACGATGACGCTTGAAGAACCCACCGTCAGCGCCGCCGAACAGCGCGAGGTGACCGAGTTCGTCTACCGCGAGGCGCGCCTGGCCGACGAGGCCCGCTACGCCGACTGGGAGGCGCTGTGGACTGATGATGCCGTGTACTGGGTGCCGCGCGCCGAAGGCCACGACCCGAACACGCACGTGTCGCACATCTACGACAACCGCACGCGGCTCGCCACGCGCGTGCGTCAGTTGGCGACCGGGTACCGGTTCAGCCAGGAGCCGGCCTCGCCGATGCGCCGGCTGCTGTCCAACGTGGAGATCAACCGCACCGACGACGGCTACGAGGTTGGCTCGAACTTCATCCTGACCGAGATCGTGGCGCAGTCCACGCACGCCATGCGCGTGTGGGCCGGGCGCACCACGCACCGCCTGCGGCGCGTGGACGGCGCGCTCCGGCTGGCGTCGAAAAAGGTGGTGCTGGTCAACGGCGACGAGGCCATCCCGACGCTGGCGTTTCTGATCTGATCGACTGCCGGCGGCTGGCCGCCGCCGCGTCGTGCGGACCGCCCGGTTAGTCCCGGGCGGTTTTGCTTTCAAGGCCATGGACCGGCCGCCACCCGCAGCGAACAACACAGAGGAGAAACCCATGGCCAGCAAGAAACCGCTGGCGGCCATCCGTGGCTTTGCCATGTCGGATTTGAGCCGTCAGTACATCGGCGAGACCTGGCAGCTCGCCGTGACCGCCATCCACCGCGCCATCGCCGACGCGGGTCTGAAAAAGTCCGACATCGACGGCCTGCTCATCAACAAGAGCCCGGTCGCGACGCTGATGGACCTGCCGATGGACCTGCTCGACTACGCGGGCCTGAAGAACCTCACCCTGTGCTCGGTGGTGGAGGCGGAGGGCTCGTCCGGCGTGCAGATGGTGCAGCAGGCGGCGCTGGCGGTGCAGGCCGGCATGGCCAAGGCGGTGGTGTGCGTGTTCTCGGACGCGCCGATCCGGCCCGGCGTCAGCACCCAGCAGGCGTTCGGCATGCCGCTGCCGCTGATGGGCAAGCTCGGTTCCGAGGCACCGACCGGCCTGTTCGGCCCGGTGGCGGCCTACGCGCTCGCCGCCCGGCGCTACATGCACAAGAACAAGCTCACCGAGGATCACCTGGGCGCGGTGGCCGTCGCTTGCCGGCAATGGGCGCTCAAGAACCCGCACGCCATGATGAAAAAGCCGCTCACCATGGAAGAGCACCACGCGTCGGCCTACGTGGTGGAGCCGTTTCACCTGTTCGACTGCTCGTTCCCGGTGAACGGCGCCGTCGCCGTGGTGGTGACCAGTGCCGAGCGCGCCGCGGACGGCCCGCAGCCGGCCGTGTACATCCACGGCATGGGGCAGGGGCACCGGGGCGTAACCAATCGGCGCGGCTTCGAGAACGAGATCGAGATCGGCGCCAAACTGGCTGGCGAGGGTGCCTATGCGATGGCCGGCGTGGGCCCCAAGGACATCGACTGCGCGCAGGTGTACGACGCGTTCACCTACTGCATCCTGCTGCAACTGGAGCAGTACGGCTTCGTCGCGCCGGGTGGGGCGGGTGAATTCGCGCTCGCCGGGCAGACGGCGCCGGGCGGCAGCTTCCCGGTCAACACGGGTGGCGGGCAGTTGTCGGGCTACTACCTGCAGGGCGGCACGCCGCTGTCGGAGGGCGTGATGCAGGCACGCGGCACCGCCGGCGAGCGGCAGGTGAAGCACGATCTGGTACTCACCGCCGCCTACGGCGGACGCATGATGTACCACGCCTGCATGATCACGAGTCCCCACGCCAGCCTGTAAGGAGGCCGCCATGTACGACATCACGCGCACGCTCGGCTGGCCGATGCCGGTCCTGAATGACCTCAACCGCCCGCACTTCGAGGGCATGGCCGACGGCAAGGTCATGGTCCAGCACTGCCCCGACTGCGACACCTGGCTCGCGCCGGGCGCCTTCCTGTGCGAGAACTGCGGCTCGACGGCCGTGCAGTGGCGCCAGGCGTCCGGGCAGGGCGAGATCTACAGCTACGTGATCATGAACCGCACGTTCGACCCGGCCTTCGAGGCCATGGTCCCGTATAACGTGTGCCTGATCGAGCTCGCCGAAGGCCCGCGCCTGTTGGCCAACGTCACCGGCATCGCCAACAGCGACCTCAGCATCGGCCGCGCCGTGCGTGCTACCTTCGAGAAGGTCGGCGAGGGGCTGCCGCTGCTGAAGTTCGCGCCCGCCTGACCGCATTGTCGGGAGGCGCTGTCCGCGCGGCGCCTCCCGCCTTTCCCCCACATTTTCGCGAGGAGGAGCGGCAGCCATGCTGCCCCGTGACTACATCGCCCGCTGCGCGGCGCACTACCCCGACCGGATCGCCTACCACGACGGCGATCGCAACCTCACCTGGCGGCGCATCCATGAGCGCTCGGACCGCCTCTCGGCGGCCCTGCAGGGGCTCGGCTTCAAGCCGGGCGACGTCGCCGCCATCCTGAGCCACGAGCACCTCGAGGTCTACGAGCACCTCTACGCCTGCTACAAGACGGGTCTCGTGCGCTGCGGCATCAACTGGCGCTACGCGCCGCGCGAGATGCTGCACGTCATCCGCGACAGCAACGCGCGGGTGATCCTGGTGCAGGCCAACTGCGTGCCGCTGCTGGCGCCGATCCTGGACGACATCCGCGCCGACGGCCGGCGGCTGATCGGCTACGGCGGCGAGCACGGGCTCGAACTCGACTACGAGACGCTGATCGCCGCCGCGCCCGCGCAGCCCGCGCTGCCGGCGCTGGCCGAGGACGACCTGATCGTGCTCAGCTACACCTCCGGCACCACGGGCCTGCCGAAGGGCGTGATGATCGGCCAGGGCGCCATGCGCGACTCGATGGTCTACACGGTGCTGTCGATTGGTCTGCGCTACGAGGACGTGTGGTTCCCGCCGACGGCGTCGGGCTGGATCACGTTCATCCTCGGTTCGTTCAACCTCGTGAACGGCATGAGCGTGGTGCTGCCGAACGGCGATTTCGATACCGTGCGGTTTCTCGACTTCGTCGGCCGTTATCGGGTCACGTCCACCATCATCGTGCCGCTGATGATGCAGCGCCTGCTGGACGAGTACGACCGCGGCGGCTACGACCTGTCCTCGCTGCGCCTGGTGACCTACGGCTCCTCGCCGGCGCGCCCGGCGCTGATCCGCCGCACCATGGACACCTTCGGCTGCGAGCTGATGCAGCTGTACGGAATCACCGAATGCACTGGCGGCTGGGTGAGCTTTCTGCACCACGACGACCACCTGCGCGGCCTCAGCGAGCGGCCGGAACTGCTCACCTCCTGCGGGCGCGCTGGCGTGCACATGGAGCTGTCGATCCGCGACGAGCACGGCCGCCCGCTGCCGCCGGGCGAGCAGGGCGAGGTGTGGATCCGCTCCAGCACCAACATGCTGGGGTATCTGAACCTGCCCGAGCAGACCGCGCAGGCGCTTGCGGACGGCTGGCTGCGCACGCACGATCTCGGCCGTCTCGACGCCGACGGGTATCTCTACCTCACCGACCGCAAGAACTTCCTCATCATCTCCGGCGCCGCCAACGTCTACCCGAGCGTGGTGGAAACCGTGCTCGCCGAGCACCCGGCGGTGCGCGAGGTGGCCGTGATCGGTGCGCCGCACCCCGAATGGGGCGAGGCGGTGGTGGCGACCGTGAGCCTGCGGGACGGCGCGAAGGTCAGCGCCGCTGAACTGCTGGAATTTTGCCGGCCGCGCCTTGCCAAGTACGAAGTGCCCAAGCACATCGAGGTCGTGGACGATTTGCCCAAGGGCCTCACCGGCAAGATTCTCAAGAAAAACATCCAGGGCTGGTACAAGGATGACCCGGCCCGCCTGCCGTGGAAGCCGGTCGATTGATCGATCGGTAATTGGCTTACCATTCCGGGCCGCACAAGACGGGCCTTGACCCGCCGTACCGCAGGAGAAACGCCACATGACCAAGCCGGGCGAGAAATTCCACACCGACATCACCACCCAGATGCCGGACATGGGCACCGCGCCGCTGCCCGTCGAGCCGTACATCTCGGCCGCTTTCTTCGAGCAGGAGCGCGAGAAGATCTTCCGCCGGGCCTGGCTCGAAGTCGCGCGCGTCGAGGAACTGCCGAACCCCGGCGACTACGTGGTGCGCGAGATCGAGGTGCTGAAGACCTCGGTGCTGCTGGTCCGCGGCAAGGACGGGCAGGTGCGCGGCTTCCACAACGTGTGCACGCACCGCGGCATGGCGGTCGCCATCTGCGACAAGGGCAACGCGCAGGGCTTCATCTGCAACTTCCACGGCTGGACCTTCGACATCGACGGGCGCCTGAAAGGCGTGCCGGGCGAGGAGTACTTCAGCAATCTCAACCGCGCCGACTACGGCCTGCGGCCGGTGGCGACCGACACCTGGAATGGCTTCATCTTCGTGCACTGGGAACCGCAGCCGAAGGTCGGCCTGCGCGAGTTCCTGGGCGGGCTCGCGACGCAGCTCGACGATTATCCGTTTGCCCGCTTCAACCACATCGCCCGCTACAGCGCGCGCGTCAAGGCCAACTGGAAGACCTTCATCGACGCCTTCCACGAGGCCTACCACGTGATGATGGTGCACCGCCACACGGTGCCGGACGCCTGCGCCGGGCAGGAAAACCCCTACGGCCTGCTGAGCTCGGCGCGCATCTACGGCCCGCACCACTCGGGCTCGGTGTGGGTGAACCCGGCCCACACGCCGACGCCGTCCGAGACGCTGGCCTGGAAGTACGGCATGAGCTTCGCGCCGGGCGACATGGTCGACCTGCCGGGTCTGAATCCCGACAAGAGCGCCAACTGGTGGTTCGACATCAACGTGTTCTTCCCGAACTTCTTTATTGACGTCGGCCCCGGCTGGTACTTCACCTACAACTTCTGGCCGGTGTCGGTGGACGAGTCGACCTGGGAGATGAACATCTACCAGCTCGACGCCGAAACCGCCGGGCAGAAATTCGCCCAGGAGCACACCAAGGTGCTGCTGCGCGACATCCTGTACGAGGACCTGTCCACGCTGGAATTCGCGCAGAAGGCGATGGCGTCCGGCGTGCTCAAACACCTGCCGATCAGCGAGATGGAAATCGCCGTCCGCCACCAGTTGCACACCGTGCAGGAATGGGTGAACCGGCCATGAGCGAGACGGTTTTCGCCCTGCCCAAGGGCTACGAGGATCTGGCCTGGCTCGCCGACTGGGCGCTGCCCACCGAGCGGGCGCGGCACAGCAAGCGCATTGGCACGCCGCTCGACCAAATACAGCGCGTGTACGACGCACTGCTGCCGCGCATCGAGCCGGCGATTGCCTATCTCGACCAGTTCCCCATCAAGAACCTGCCGCCCGCCGAGGCCAACCTGATGCTGCTGACGCTCGTCTTTGTCGAGGTGTCGCCGTCGGTGGAGTTGCTGCACTCGCCGACCGTGCCGGACGGCTTCGAGCCGAGCCGGTTCGAGGTGCATTTCTGAGGGTGCATTTCCAACCTGGGCGCCGCCGGGCGCCCGATGTTTCCGATCAACCAACAAGGAGCGTGAGATGGCTATCGAAATCGATGTGAAGAAGACAGCCCTGCTGTCGATGGACTTCCAGAACGACATCATCCACCCGGACGCCAAGCTGGCGCAGGCCGCCGGCTTTGCCAAGATGGTGCAGGAAACCGGCATCCTGCCGCGCAGCGCCAAGGTGCTGGACGCCGCCCGCAAGGCCGGCATGAAGGTCATCCACATCGTCGTGGAATTCGGCCCGGATGCCGCGCCCATGCCTAGCCGCGGCGCCTTCTTCCGCATGCTGGGCGCCGGCGGTCCGACGCTGCAGCCGGGTACCTGGGGCGCGCAGATTCACGACGACGTGGCGCCGAAGCCCGGTGACGAGGTGGTCAAGAAGGCCATGATCAGCGCCTTCGTCGGCTCGAACCTGGAAGAGGTGCTCAAGAAGAACGGCATCACCGACATCGCCATGATCGGCGTCGCCACCACCTTCGTGGTGGAAGGCTCCGTCTGGAGTGCGGTGGACAAGGGCATCAACTGCATCGTCATCGAAGACTGCGTGTGCGCCGGCAGCAAGGAGGCGCACGACGCCGCCATCCAGACCTCGCTGACGTATCTCACGGACCTGTGCAAGGCCGACGAATTCATCGCGGCGATCCAGAAGTAAGACCGCCACGGACGCGGCAAGAGCCCGCCTGCGCTCCGGCGCAGGCGGGCTTTTTTGTGCCCGGCGCATTTGTGCTCAGGCAGTGGCGGCATCCAGCAATCGGGACAGGCGCGCGATCGATACCGGCTGCACCGTACCGAGCGCCGGCGCGAACAGGTCCACGCGCAGTTCCTCCAGCAGCCAGCGCAGTTCCTGCCAGGCCTGGTCCGCGGCGTGCGCATCGTGTGTTTGCCAGAACGCCTGCCACAGCGGCAGCAGCGCCTGCCGCTGGGTGCGATCGACGGCCGGGTTGGCCAGCGCGCGCTCCAGGCGCAGCGCGGCGGCCTTCAGATAACGCGGCAGCTCCGGCAGCCACTGCCGCGGCGTGTGTGCGACGAAGCCCGGATACACCAGCCGGCCGAGCTGATCGCGCAGATCGGCGGCCAGTTCCAGCAGCGGCAGCGTGGTGGCCCGGTCGAGTTGTTTTTCGACATCCCGCCACAGGCGCAGCGTGTCGGTCACGGTGGCCGTAAGCGATGCCGTTGCCGCCTGCACCGGCGCCGTGAGCGCGTGCGTCAGTGCAGCGAATTCATCCGCCGCGCGCGGCGCCGTGGGCTCGGTCCACACGCTGTCGATGACCGCGTGGCGAAGATCTGCGAGCAGCGCTTCGGGTGTGCCGAGCCGGCGGTAGAGCGCAGCGAGCGGCGCCACGTCGGCGGCGGTTGGCAGCCGATCCGCCAGCGCCAGGGACAGCAGCGCGCGAACGCCGCCGCGGTGGGCCACGGTGGCGACGGACTCGTCATCGAACAGGCGCAGCGTGCAGCTGTCGCCGGCGTCTACCAATGCCGGAAAGCGCAGCAGCAGCGCGCCGCCCGGGCCGGGGGTGGTGATCTGCGGTGGCACGGCGCCGAAGTCCCAGGCGGTGATGCCGTCGCGTTCCAGCGGATGGGCGGGGGAGGGCGCGGGCGCCGGCGCGTGCGCGGCACCGAAGCGCGCCTTGAGCTGCGGCAGATCACGTCCGGTGGCCAGTGGCGTGCCGTGGTCGTCGACGATCTCGACGCGCATCCGCAGGTGCCGTTCGAGCCGCCGCAGGTCGAACGCCGACGCCGGGCAGTCCGCACCGGCAAGTTCGGTGAGTGCCGCGGCGAGCACCGGCAGCAACGGCCCCGCGCCCGGCTGCATTCTGTCGATGGCCCGCCGCGCCACGTCCGGCGCCGGCACGAACTGCCGGCGCAGCGCCCCCGGCAGGCTGCGGATCAGCGCCGCGCACTTATCGGCAAGCCAGCCCGGGATCAGCCAGTCGAACGCGTCGTCGTCGACGCGCGCCAGCAGCGCCCGCGGCACGCGCACGGTGACGCCGTCGTCGTCCTGGCCGGGCTCGAAGCGGTAACGCAGCGCCAGCAGCGCGCCACCGGCGGCGAGGCGGTCTGGATACGCCTCGGCGGACACGGTTTCCGCCGGCGCCGTGGTGAGCAAGGCATCGTCGAGGCGCAGCGCGTCCGCCGGCTGGCGGCGCAGCCAGTGCGCGAGGCGGTGCGCGTCCCACACGTCGGCCGGCAGGCGCGCGTCGTAGAGCGCAAACAGCGCGTCCTCGTCGATCAGCAGCGGCCGGCGCAGCTTGGCTTCCAGCGTTTCGAGCGCGGTGAGGCGGCGGCGGTTGTCGGCCAGCGCCGGGCAGTCGGCGTCGAGCGCACCGTCGATGATCGCCTCGCGGATGAAGATGGCGCGCGCGTGGGCTGGATCGATGTTTCCGTAGGCCACCTGGCGCCGGCTGACCAGCGTCAGGCCGTACAGGGTGACGCGCTCGAAGGCCACCGGGCGGCGACCGCCGGCATCCCAGTGCGGCTCGCTGTAGTCGCGGCGCAGCAGATGACCCGCCGCGGCCTCCACCCAGTGCGGCTCGATGGCGGCCACGGTGCGCGCGTACAGGCGCCCGGTGTCGACCAGTTCTGCGGCCATCAGCCAGCGCGGCGGTTTCCTGGCCAGCGGCGAGCCCGGAAATACCGCCAGCTGCGTGCCGCGGGCGCCATCCAGCGTGCGCGGCTGACGGCTGCGTTTCTGGCCCGCGGGCGCGTCCTGCCGGCGCGCGATGCGCCCGAGCAGACCCGCGAGCAGCGCACGGTGGATGGCGGCGTAGTCGGCGTCGATGGTGGACGCGCGAAGGCCCATGCCGTTGGCCAGTTCCGTGAGCTGCCCGGTCACGTCGCGCCACTCGCGAAGGCGCAGGTACGACAGGAAATGCTCGCGGCACCAGGCGCGCAGCTTGGCCTGCGAGCGGTGGCGCGCGGCCTCCTCGAAGGCGCGCTGGATGTTCACCAGCGTGAGGAAGTCCGAGCGCTCGTCGGCGAACTGGCGGTGCACCTGGTCGGCGTGCTGGCGCTGGTCGAGCGGCCGTTCGCGCGGGTCCTGCACGGCGAGCGCGGCGGCGATCACCCGCACCTCGCGCAGCGCGCCGGTGCGGCCCGCCTCGATCAGCATGCGCCCGAGCGTCGGGTCGAGCGGAAAGCGCGCGAGCTGGCGACCGATGGGCGTGAGCGTGCCCCCGTTGTCAATCGCATCCAGCGCGCCGAGTTCGAACAGCGCCTGCTCGGCGGCGCGCAGTTGCCGGCGCGGCGGTGGGTCCATGAAGGGGAAATCCGCCGCCTCGCCGAGTTGCAACGCGTGCATGCGCAGCAGCACGCCGGTCAGACTCGCGCGCTGGATTTCGGGGTCCGTGTGCGGCGCGCGGTTGGCGTAGTCGTCCTCGGCATACAGACGAACGCACACGCCGGGGCCGAGCCGTCCGCAGCGCCCGGCGCGCTGGTCGGCGCTGGCCTGCGAGATCTTCTCGATGCCCAGGCGCTGCACGTGGCCGCGCACGCCGTAGCGGCTGACGCGCGCGAGCCCGCTGTCGATCACATACCGGATGCCGGGCACGGTGAGCGAGGTCTCGGCCACGTTGGTGGCCAGCACCACGCGCCGCCGGCGGCCGGGCGCGAACACGCGGTCCTGCTCGGCGCGCGACAGGCGGGCGTAGAGCGGCAGCAGTTCGATGTCGGCCGTGCCGTGGGCGCGGATGGCGTCCGTCACGTCGCGAATCTCCCGCTCGCCGGGCAGGAACACCAGGATGTCGCCAGGCCCCTCGGCGCTGAGTTCCGCGACGGCGGTGACGATGCCTTCGGCGAGCGTGCGGTCGGCCTCGTCCGGGTCGGGCGAGACGAGCGGCCGATAGCGCGTTTCGACCGGGTAGCCGCGGCCGGAGACCTCGATGATGGGCGCGTCGCCGAAGTGCCGCGCAAAGCGCTGCGGGTCGATGGTGGCGGACGTGATGACCAGACGCAGGTCCGGCCGGCGCGGCAGCAGTCGGTGCAGGTAGCCGAGCAGAAAATCGATGTTGAGGCTGCGCTCGTGCGCCTCGTCGATGATCAGCGTGTCGTAGGCGAGCAGGTCGGGATCGGATTCCGTGCGCGCCAGCAGCAGGCCGTCGGTCATAACCTGGATGGCCGCGCCGTCGGCGACGGTGTCGTCGAAACGCACGCTGTAGCCGACCGCGCGCGGCGTGCCCAGCTCCACGGCCAGCCGCGCCGCCACCGCGCGGGCGGCGATGCGCCGCGGCTGGGTGTGGCCGATGCGCCCGTGCAGGCCGCGGCCAAGATGCAGGCACAGCTTGGCGAGCTGCGTGGTCTTGCCGGAGCCGGTCTCGCCGCACACCACCAGCACCTGATGCTGCGCGAGCGCGGCGGCGATGTCCGGCAGATGCGCCGTGATCGGCAGCTCGGACGGAAAGTCGATGCTCGCCGGCCGCGCCGCGCGGCGCGCGGCGACGACCGCCTGGGACCGGGCGAGTTGCGCTTCGATGTCCACCTGCAGGCGGTCGGCTGGCTGGCCGGCGGCGAGGCGGCGTTGCAACGCGGCGAGGCGTTTTCCGAGCGCCGGCCGGTCCGCGAGCAGGGCGTCGTCCAGCACCGCCGAAAGCCGCGCGAACAGCTCGGCCGGGTCGGTTTCAGGCGGGGTTTCGGGGGCGTTCACGGGCGGGGGCGCGGTGGCGTCGGCAGCGTACCATAGCGCTCCCGCGCCGCCTGTCGGCCCGTCGCCGGCCTTGCCCATGCTCCGTATTTCGCTCGTCGTTGCGCTGTTCGGCGCGCTTGTTCTTGGCGCCTCAACCACGCGGGCGGCCGATCTTGAATCCGCCGCCAGCACGGCGCCTGCCGCGACTCCGGCGTCGTCGGTGGAAGCTGACACCGCCGCCGCCAAGTCCGGTGACGCGCGCGGGCAGTACGCGCTAGGCGTGCGCTACGCGAAGGGCGAGGGCGTGGCCAAGGACGACGCGCTCGCTGCCAAGTGGTTTGGCGCCGCCGCCGCACAGGGCCACGTGCAGGCCGCCTACAACCTCGGCGTGCTGCTGGTGAATGGCCGCGGCGTGGCGCGCGATTACGCCGCCGCCCGCGGGCAGTTTGAGAAGGCTGCCGCGAGCGTGCCGTCCGCCGCGTACAACCTCGGCGTGCTGTACGACCAGGGGCTCGGCATCGCGCCCGACGCCGCGCAGGCGCTGGCCTGGTACCGCAAGGCCGCCGATGCCGGCCACGCCGGTGCCCAGTACACGCTGGGGCAGATGTACTACGAGGGCATCGGTGTGGAGGCCAGCGACGCGCAGGCGCTGCACTGGTTCACGCTCGCCGCCAATCAGGGCCACCGCGAGGCGCAGTACAACCTGGGTGTGATGGCCCAGGTGGGTGCCGGCATGGCGGCCGACTTCAAGCAGGCGGCCGACTGGTACACCAGGGCGGCCGGGCAGGGCGACCCGCTCGCCGCCTTCAACCTCGGGCGCATGTACCACCAGGGCGAGGGCGTGCCGCAGGACGATGCGCAGTCCGTTCGCTGGTACCGGCAGGCGGCGGCCAAGGGCGACGCCTTTGCGCTCAACAACCTCGGCTTCATGGCCTTCAACGGGCTTGGCATGCCGGCTGATCCGGCGCGTGCCTACGCGCTGTTCACGCTCGCGGCGCAACGCAAGAACAGCAACGCGGAGCGCGCGCTGGAACTGCTGAAACCGAAGCTCGGCAACGAGGAAGTCGCCCGTGGCGACAAGCTCGCCGCCGACTGGGACGCGGCGCTCAAGGCGGGGCAGGTGCCGGCGTTCTGAGGCAATCGCCCGCCGGGCCGGGCCTGTTTGATTACGACGAAGCGTGACGGCCCCGACCGATCGCGCCACACGGAGGAGACGCCATGCACGACTTGTTGATCCGTAACGGCCGCATCGTGGACGGCAGCGGCGGCGCGCCATACGAGGCCGACATCGCCGTCGCGGGCGGCCACATCGCCGCCATCGGCCGCGATCTTGGCCCGGCCCGGCGCAGCGTTGACGCCGCCGGCCGGCTGGTACTGCCGGGCTGGGTGGACATCCACACCCATTACGACGGCCAGGCCACCTGGGATGCGGAACTCGCGCCGTCGTCCTGGCACGGCGCCACCACCGCCGTGTTCGGCAACTGCGGCGTGGGTTTTGCGCCGCTGCGGCCGGGCACGGCGCCGTACCTCATCAACCTCATGGAGGGCGTGGAGGACATCCCCGGCACGGTGCTGGCGCAGGGCATCGACTTTCGCTGGGAGAGCTTTCCCGAGTACCTCGACGCGCTCGCCGCCACGCCGCGCAGCATGGACATCGCCGCCCAGGTGCCGCACGGCGCGCTGCGCTTTTACGTGATGGGCGAGCGCGGCGCGGATCACGCGCAGCGCCCGGACGCGGCCGAGATCGCCACCATGGGCCGCCTGCTGGAGGAGGCACTGCGCGCCGGCGCTTTTGGCCTCAGCACGTCGCGCACCACCAAGCACCGCGCCGCCGACGGCCGCCCGACGCCGTCGCTGTCCGCCGACGAGCCGGAGCTGCACGGCCTGGCGCTGGCGCTCGCCCGCGCCGGGCGCGGCGTGCTGCAGGTGAACTCGGACTTCGGCCCCGGCGAGTTCGAGATCCTGCGCGACGCCGCAGCACTCGCCGGCCGGCCGCTGTCGGTGCTGCTGTTGCAGACCGACCACCAGCCGAATCTGTGGCGGCAGACGCTGGCGCAGATTCACGCCGCGCGGCGCGACGGCATTGCCGTGAACGGCCAGATCGGCAGCCGGCCGATCGGTCTTGTGATGGGCCTCGAAACCAGCATGCACCCGCTGGCGAGCCGGCCAGCGTGGCGCGAGATCGCGGACCTCGCGCCGGCCGAGCGCGTGGCGCGGCTGCGCACCGATGCGGCGCTGCGCGAGCGGTTGATCCACGAGCCGCCGGTGCTCGACGGCATCGTCGCGCAGATGATCGAGCGCGCGCTGCCGAAGACCTTTCGCCTGGCCGAGCCGGTGAACTACGAGCCGCATCCGGACGACGCGCTGGTGGCGCAGGCGGCGCGGCGCGGCATACCGCCGCTGGCGCTGGCGCTCGACTGGATGCTGGATGACGACGGCAAGGGCCTGCTGCTGTACCCGTTCGAGAACTACCACGCCGGCAACCTCGACGTGGTGCGCGAGATGCTGCTCGATGACACCACCGTGTGTGGTCTTTCTGACGGCGGCGCGCACGTCGGCCTGATCTGCGACGCCAGCTCGCCGACCACGCTGCTGACGCACTGGGCGCGCGACCGCCAGCGCGGCCCCGGCCTGCCGCTGGAATTTCTGGTCAAGAAGCAGACCCGCGACACGGCGCTCGCCTACGGCCTCGCCGACCGCGGCCTGCTGGCGCCGGGCCTGCGCGCGGACATCAACGTGATCGACTTCGAGCGCCTTCGCGTGCGCCGCCCGCAGGTGGTGTACGACCTGCCGGCGGGGGGCAAGCGCGTGCTGCAACGCGCCGATGGCTACGACCACACCTTCGTGGCCGGCGTCGAGACCTTTTGCGGCGGCGAGCCGACCGGCGCACGGCCGGGGCATCTGCTGCGCGGCGCCCCGCAGGTGGCCTGACGCGCAGTTAGCGCCGGTCCGCCGGCACCGTCAGCAGCAGCGCAAGGCCCGCCAGCCACAGCGCCGGGATCACCGCCATGCCGACGCGCTGGCTGCCGGCGGCGAGCGTCACCATGCCGACCAGCAGCGGCCCCAGAAACGCCGTCGCCTTGCCGGACAGCGTGAACAGGCCGAACAGCTGATTGCGCTGATCCTCCGGCGCCATGCGCGCCAGCAGCGAGCGGCTCGCCGCCTGTGCCGGGCCGACGAACACGCCAAGCGCGAGGCCCGCGATCCAGAACGCCGTCGCGTTCGGCGCCAGCAGCGCGCCCGCGCCGCACACCAGCAGCGCCAGCAGCGCGATGACGATGGTGGCCCGGCTGCCGATGCGGTCGTCGAGCTGCGCAAACGCCACCGCACCCAGGCCGGCCGTCACGTTAAGGCCGATGCCGAACGCGAGCACCTGCGCTTCGCTCATCGCAAACGTGCCGGCCGCGTACACGCCGCCGAAGGCGAACAGGGTGGCGAGCCCGTCCGTGTACAGCATCCGCGCGATCAGGAACCGCAGCAGCGGACCTTGTTTTGGCAGCCCGCGCAGCGTGCGGCCAAGGTCGCGCAGGCTCGCGCCGAGCTCGACGCGGCCGTTACTTTCCCAGCCCGGCAGGCGGCCCGTCAGCAGCGGCAGCGCGAACAGCGCGAACCACACCGCCGTCAGCACAAACGTGGCGCGCACGTGGCTCGCGTCGTCCCGCGGCAGCGCCAGCCAGGCGCCGTCCCGCACGAGGCCGAACAGCGCGAGCACCAGACACAGCAGCCCGCCCGCGTAGCCAAGCCCCCAGCCCCAGCCGGACCAGCGGCCGATCTGCGCTGGCGGCGCCAGGCGCGGCAGCAGCGCGTTGTAGAACACGCTGGCGAGCTCCATGCCGACGGTCGCCACGCCCACCAGCAGCAGCGCGCCCAGCACCTGCGGCGCGTGCGGCGTTACCCACCACAGCGCGGCGGTCGGCAGCACGCACAGCGCCGTCGCGGCGGCCAGCCAGCGCCGCTGCCCGCCGCCGTGGTCGGCGATGGCGCCCACCACCGGCCCCAGCAGCGCCACCGCCAAGCCGGCGAGCCCCACCGCCAGGCCCCATTGCGCCGCGCCGGTCACAGGATCCGCCGCCACCTGGCGCGTGAAATAGGCCGCGAACACGAAGGTCTCGATCACGGTCGGGAACGCGCTGTTGGCAAAGTCGTACGACGCCCACCGCCACAGCAGGCCGTTGCCCGCCGCTCGGCTCACCGGCCCCGCTCCGGTCCCGCCTGCGGCCGCGCCGCTATCATTGCGGCGTCGTGCCAACCGACACACGCAGAACTGACCACCGCGAGGAGCCTCCCGTGAGCACAACCGTCGTCGAAAAGAAGATTCAGTCCGGCGCCATCGCCAGCCATGTGCTGCTGGCCGGCGACCCGAAAAACCCGCCCGCCATCCTGCTGCACGGCGCGGGCCCGGGCGCCACCGCGGCGTCCAACTGGCTGCGCTGCGCGCCGGATCTGGCCAAGCACTATTACGTGATCGCGCCGGACCTGGTCGGCTTCGGCCAGACCGAGCTGCCGGCCGAGCTGCCGACGCACATTCTGGGCTGGATCGGCGCCCGCGTGGAGCAGATGCTGGGCGTGATGGACACGCTGGGTGTCGAGCGCGCGCACGTGGTCGGCAACTCCATGGGCGGCGCGCTCACCCTGCACGCCCTGGTGCAGGCGCCGGAACGCTTCGACAAGGTGCTGCTGATGGGTGCCATCGGCGCGCCGTTCGAGTACACGTGGGAGATGAAGCGCCTGCTGATGTTCTACAAGGACCCGCGCCCGTCCCGCTACAAGGAAGTCATCGAGAGCTTTGTGCACGACCCGTCGCAGGTGCCGGGCCTGGACGACATCATCACGCAGCGCTACTCGGTGGCGATGGACCCCAAGACGCGCGAGATGACCAACATGCTGTTCGAGGCGCAGGCCGCCGGCATGAACGATCTGACCGTGCCGGAGAGCCAGCTCTCGCGGCTGCCGCACGAAGTGCTCCTGATCCACGGCCGGCAGGACCGCATCGTGCCGCTCGACACCAGCCTCTACTTCATGCAGCACCTGAAAAAGGCCGAGCTGGTGGTGCTGGACCGCTGCGGCCACTGGGCGCAGACCCAGCGCTGGGACGCCATGTACCCGCTGATCGTCAAGCACTTCGGCGGCTGAGGCGGTGGCGCGGACCCTGGATGAGGCGGCGGTACAAGGCATCGCCGCCGAGCTCGAAGCGGCCGAGCGGACGCGCCGGCCGCGCCGGCAACTGAAGCGCGACTTCCCCGACATCACCGTCGACGACAGCTACGCCATCCAGGCCGCCTGGATGGCGCACAAGGCAACATCCGGGCGGCGCCTGCTGGGGCGCAAGATCGGCCTCACCTCGCGCGCCATGCAGCAGGCGTTCGGCATCACCGAGCCCGACTACGGCACCCTGCTCGACGACATGCTGTTCGCCGACGGCGCCGTGATTCCGGGCGACCGCTTCATCGTGCCGATGGTGGAAGTGGAACTCGCCTTCATCCTCGGCCGGCCGCTGGCGGGCGAAACCGTGAGCGTCACCGACGTGCTGGCCGCCACCGACTGGGTGCAGCCCGCCATCGAGATCATCGACGCCCGCACCGAGCGCGTGGACGCGGAAACCGGCGCCCGCCGCGGCGTGCTCGACACCATCGCCGACAACGCCGCGAGCGCCGGCGTGGTGCTGGCCGGCCGCCCCGTGCGCCCGCAGGACATCGACCTGCGCTGGGCCGGCGCCGTGCTGTACCGCAACGGCGTGGTCGAGGAAACCGGCCTCGCCGCCGGCGTGCTCGGCCATCCCGCCGCCGGCATCGCCTGGCTCGCCCAGCGTTTCGCCCGCCACGGCGTGGCGCTGGAAGCGGGGCAGGTGATCCTGGCCGGCTCGTTCACCCGAGCCATGCCGGTGACGCCGGGGGATGTCTTTCACGGGGATTACGGTCGGCTTGGGAGCTTCGGGTTTTCGTTTGGGCGGGGGTGATCTTCGGTAGCTGAGCAACCGCCCGTATATTGAGATATCGTCGGATTATTTTTGTCGAACGCGGAAGGCGGATCGCGATCCGCCCTACACGAGCTGGAGATACGTAAGATGCTGACTGCGTCTGCATTGCGCTGCGGCATGCAACGCGCCAATAAATAGACACGCGGAAGGCGGAGTGCGATCCGCCTACGCGGGCTACCAACGTGAGAGCGAAAAGCAGAAAATCGCCTAACATGGCGCTCGAGAGGGGCGCGCCAAAAACCGCGCCCCCTCAATGTTGCATTAGACGCTTGGAGGATAAGAGTGCTCCTTGACACGCTAACGACAGCTGCATCGGCACTTGCGGGGGGGTTCATGGGTGCATACTTTACTCGGCAGACGCAGCATCATAAGTGGCTGCTAGAGCGCCGGTCCGAGGCATTCGCCAAGTTCCTTCAACTACTCGACGATGCACATCGCAAAGCGACCGATTTCCTGTTCGATCGCCAACTTGAGGAAGCTGAGCGCGGGCTAAAGGTTCTTGATGCGTACCAACCGGCGCTTAATCAGGCTCGTATCGCGCGGCTCTATCTGCCTACCAGCGTCCGTAACGAGTTTTATGATCTCGCAAAATCTTATTGGGCGCTTCATACTCAACCCAGCCTCGGAGACTCGCGCTTCTTGACTATGGGAAAGCACTCCGAGCGTATCCAGGAAATCTTTGAGCAGGAATTGTCTTCCCATTTTTGGCTTCGTCCGGTGGGGCGCCTTTGGAAACGCCTAACACGGCGCCCAAACCGACGCGCTGAGGCGCGCCGGTGAGCTTGTCTCGTTAGGCTGCACCCATGTCTACGACTCTACTCCTTAAACGCGATGGCGAGACGATCGCAATTGCCACACCGCATTGGGCCGATTCCCTCGCGTTGGCGCTTCGGTACGGTTGGAACCCACTTGGCCCCACCGCCGCATATTTGGCTTCGGGCTTCAAGGTCTCACTGGCAGATGCCTCGGCGCTCGCTGCCGCATTTGATCGCATTTTCGAGAGCGCCCTACAGGATCCTATGCGCTTCCATCCGGTTCGGGTTGATTTGAGCGAACTCTCCCTAGTCAATGACTTTGTCCGTGAAGGTGCATTTGAAGTTTGGGATGCATAGGTCCCCGCCATCCAATGCAGCACGTAGCCCGCGTAGGGCAGATTAGCGAAGCGTAATCTGCCTTTCGCGTTTTCATGGCTGACGTCTTGGGATATGGCCGTGGGAGCGGTGCCCTCGCCGCGAATGGGTGCGACCCCGATTCGGCCCGAGGGCGGGCCTCCCACAGTCCGTATCGAGCGCGCCGAGTGATCGGCGGCCCGGGCGGGGGCGTTACAGCCGCACGGCTGTGAGGCCGAGATCGCCCGCCTTGTCGAGCGTGGCCTGGCTGGTCACCACGGCCGTGCTGGCGCGCTCGGGCTTGAGGTAGGTGGCGGCGACGCGACGCAGGTCGTCCAGCGTCACGCCCAGCACCGCCAGACGATACAGGCGCCGTGCCTCGGCGCTGCGGCCGAACAGGTTGGCGTGAAACGCCCGGCGCGCTTCGCCGGCCGGTGAGGCCGGCCGGTCGATGCCGCCGATGACGCCGAGGATGGCTTCTTCCACCGCCCGCGGCGGGTGGTCGTCGCCGTGCAGCCAGTCGAGCGCGCGGTCGAAGTCGGCCAGCGTGTCGGCCAGACGCGGGTCGCGGTAGCTGTAGAAGCGGAACGCGCCGCTGTCGGCGTCGAAGCCCGCGCCGCCGCCGTAGGCGCCGCCTTTCTCGCGGATGGCGCTGTGCAGAAAGCCGTTACGCAGGTACCCGCCCAGCACCGACAGCGCCGGGGCATCCGGATGGCTCCAGGCAACGGTGGGGTAGGCGCGGGCGCAGAAGTTGACCTGCGTGTTGGTGGTCCAGGCTTCCGCCACCCGGCCGCCGGCCGGCGCGAGCGCCAGGCGTGCGTCGCTCGCGGCGGGCAGCGCGTGGGTTTCCAGCCACACCTGCGCGAGACGCACGGCGATGTCGGGCTGTTGCTCGTCCTCGGCGACAATCATGAACTGCAGCGGCGCCGCGGCGAGGCGTGCGCGCAGCGCGGCGAGGCGCTCGGCGAGGTGTTCGAGCGCGGCGCGGTCGTCGAGCCCATCGTCGAGTGCCTTGATGGCCTTGATGCCGGCCAGCCCCGACCACTGGTGCGACAGGCGCGCGACCGGGCTCATGCCGGCGCTGGCGGCGGCCATGGCGAGCGCGTGGCCATTGCCGGTGACGGAGTTCTCGTCGCCCATGCGGATTTGCGCGACGAGCTCGCGCAGGCGGTCGAGCTCGTCGAAGCGCGCCGTGTGCAGCGTCTCGTGCAGCAGCTTCGACAGCGCGCCGTGGTTGCGCGCCAGCGCCTTGCCGGATACCACAAACAAACCGCGGCTTTGCTGGTTGTCCGCCGCGAGCGCGCCCACGCTGGGGCTGGCGCCGATGCCGCCGGTGAGCGCGGCGTGTAGGGCCTGCGTCTGCGTGTAATCGCGCCCGGCGGCGCCGACTTCGCTGATGGTCTCGGCGAGCAGCGGCAGCAGGTTGAGTTCGTCGTCGCTGAGCGCCGGCAGGTCGATGACGATCTGCTGATAGACGAGGCCGTTGGTCGGCTGGTCGTACCAGGTGGTGGGCAGGCCGGCGATGGGTTCCTGCACGGCCTGCGGGATCTTGAGCGCGACCGGCACGTCGTCCAGCGTCACGCGCGGCAGGATGTCGGGGTCGTCCTGATGCGCCTGGCGGGCTTCGAGCGCCTGCGCCTGGTCCACGATGCGTTGACGCTCGGCCTCGTCGAGCTCGGCCTGGATGGCGGCCAGACGCGCCTGTTCCGCGGCGCGCTCGCGCTCGGCCTGCGTGGTGTCGGGCCGCATGGTCAGGCGCACGCGGTGCGGGTTGTCGAGCAGCCAGCGGCGCACCTCGTTCTGCACGAAGCCGGGCTCCGCCGCCGCGGCGCGCAGGCGCTCCAGCGCGGCGTCGATGGCGAGCGCCTGCACCGGGTCGCCGTGGTGCACAGCCTGCGGCAGCGCGTTCATGATCAGTTGCAGGCCGTACGGGTAGCGGTCGCCGCCGATCTCGCGCCGGCCAAGCTCGATCTGGTGCAGCATCGCCTCCACCTGATCGGCCGGCACGCCGGTGTCGGCCACCTCGGCGAGCACGTCCAGCACCAGCTTTTCGACCGCTGCGGCGTGCTCGGGCTCAGAGCCTTCCACGCCAGCCGCGAACAGCAACTCGCGGGCGGAGTCGTCCAGCCCGCATAGCGGCGAGGGCGCGCTGCCGAGCGTGGTGGTTTCGAGCGCGTGCATGAGTGGCGAGGACGAGTTGTCGAGCAGCAGCCGCGACAGCAGGTTCAGGCGCAGCACCTGGTCGATGTCGGTCATGTCGCCGAGCAGCCAGCCGAGCACGGTGTGCGTCTTGCGCGCGGTGTCGCCGTCCTCTGCGGCGTAGGTTTCCTCCACCACGCGCGGGGCCGCGTAGCGCTGCTCGGGCGGCACGCGCAGATCAATGTCGAGCCGTTCGAAGTGCCGCAGCACGCGGTCTTCCATGATGGCCTGGTGCTCGGCGGCCGGGATGTCGCCGTAGGTGAAGAACGTGGCGTTGCTCGGGTGGTAGTGCCGCGCGTGGAAGGCCTTGAGCTGTTCGTAGCTCAGGTCCGGGATGCGCTGCGGGTCGCCACCGGAGTTGTGGTGGTAGGTGGTGGTCGGGTAGACCTCGCGCGCCAGCGCCTGCCACAGCGCGGACACGGGCGCGCTCATGGCGCCCTTCATCTCGTTGAATACCACGCCCTTGAAGGTGAGTTCCGAGGCGGGATTGCCGGCCTCGGCAAACTCCAGCCGATGGCCTTCCTGGGCGAAGTCGAGCGGGTCGAGCGTCGGGAAGAACGCCGCGTCCAGGTACACGTCCAGCAGGTTGAAGAAGTCCTTGCGGTTCTGGCTGGCGAACGGGTAGGCGGTCCAGTCGCTCGCCGTCATGGCGTTCATGAAGGTGTTCAGCGACCGGCGCAGCATCAGAAAGAACGGGTCGCGCACCGGGTAGTGGCGGCTGCCGCACAGGGCTGTGTGCTCCAGGATGTGGGCGACGCCCGTCGAGTCCTGCGGCACGGTGAGAAAGGCCACCAGAAAGGCGTTGTTGTCGTCCGCGGCGGCGAGATGAATGTGCCGCGCGCCGGTGACGCGGTGGCGGTATTCCTCGACGGTCAGGTTGAGCGCAGACACGCGCTCGCTGCGGACGGGTTCGAAAGCGGGGTGGGTCATGCGTTTTCGTTGCGTGGAAGAGCCTGACCCGAGTTTAACAAGGCCGCAGCCGCGTCTTTGAGATACCGCGAGTGCCGGGGCGGGCAATCCTCAGCCCCGGCCGGGTAAGCAAATCCTCACCCGGCCGGGCCGGTCGCTTGTGTCCGGCTACTGCAGCGGCTGCGTCGCGTAGCTGCGCACGAACGCGGTTGTCTCAAAGCTGCCGTCGGAGCGCTGCGGCGGCGTCTGCGTCGCCTCCACGGTAAACGGCAGCCTACCGCCCGGCGGAATGGTCTCGGCCAGCGGGTAGGCGTCGATCCAGCCTGGATCGTCCGTTCCGGGCTTCGTTTCATTCGCCCACAGCCAGCGGTGACGGACCACGAGTTCGGCGCCGACCACGTTGTCGCCCGTGTTGTTGACGACCTCGCCCTGCACCGTCGTGCCGCTGGCCTGCACGTTCTGCACGGTGACCTCGGCGGCCTTTGCCGTCGTGAGCTCGGTTTCCGCGTGGGTCGGTGTCACGGTGCACCCGAGTGCCAGCAATGCCGCAAAGGCGATGCCTTGACCGGTCTGTTGAAAGTTGCGCATGGCGTTCTCCTTTTTTGCCTTGACCGCGCTCGGTTTGACCGGTCCTTGCGCGCGGGAGTTCGCGCGGTGAATCTGGGGGCGGATGCCAACCTCGGCAGGGGGGCGCGAAATCGCGGGTGCGTACGTTCCGCCGGCTGTCGTCGCCTGCCGCGCGCCGCTGCGGTCGACACTCGATGAAGACCCCACCGTGCGCGCCGAGTCGCGACAGATCGAAGCGAGAACCCGCGCTGGCGGTCCAAGAGGCTACGGCGAGTGGTGAGGATTTGGTGCCGGGAGAGAGAATCGAACTCTCACGAGGTTTCCCCCACCAGATTTTGAGTCTGGCGCGTCTACCGGTTTCGCCATCCCGGCCGGGAAGGGGCGGCTAGTATGGCCATCCGCGCGGCTCGGCTCAAGCCGCCGCGGGGCGCTCTGCTACCATCCGCCGCCCCATGCGCCGCCAGGATTTCACCTACACGCTGCCGCCGGCGCTGATCGCCCAGCAGCCGCTTGCCGAGCGCAGTGCGAGTCGCCTGCTGTACCTGCCGGCCACAGGGCCGCGTGAGGATCGGCGCTTCACCGATCTGCCGTCGCTGTTGCGGCCGGGTGACCTGCTGGTCGTGAACGACACGCGCGTGATCCCGGCCCGGCTGCGGGGTCGGCGGGACACGGGTGGACAGGTCGAGGCGCTGATCGAGCGCCTGCTGGGTGAACGCGACGCGCTGGCGCAACTGCGTGCCAGCAAGGCGCTCAAGCCCGGGGCGCGGATCGAGTTCGCAGGCGGCGGGCAGCAGGTGGGCGCCACCGTGGGCGGGCGGCAGGGCGAGTTCTTCGAGCTGCGCTTCGATCGGCCGATTGCCGAGTGGCTGGACGCGGTCGGCGCGCTGCCGCTGCCGCCGTACATCGCCCGGCCGGCCGATGCCGACGACGCGCAGCGTTACCAGACCATCTACGGCCGGCAGCCGGGCGCCGTGGCGGCGTCGACCGCGGGATTGCATTTCGACGAGGCCTTGCTCGATCAACTGCGCGGCATGGGCGTCGAGGTCGGCACCGTTACCCTGCACGTCGGGGCCGGCACCTTCAAGCCGGTGCGCGTGGATGACCTTGCCGAGCACCGCATGCATGCCGAGCGGGCGCACGTGCCGGACGCGGTGTGCGCGCACGTGGCGGCCGCGCGCGCGCGCGGCGGGCGGGTGGTGGCGGTCGGCACGACGGTGGTGCGCTCGCTCGAAAGCGCGGCGGCCGGCGGCGCGCTTGCGCCCTTCGAGGGTGAGACGCGGCTTTTCATTACGCCCGGTTATGAATTCCGGGTGGTGGACGTGCTGATCACCAATTTCCACTTGCCGGAGTCGACGCTGCTGATGCTGGTGTGTGCCTTTGGCGGCTACGAGACGGTGATGGCCGCCTACCGGCATGCGGTCGAGCAGGGCTATCGCTTTTTCAGCTACGGCGATGCCATGCTGCTGGAGCGCGCGCCGTGAACTTCGATCTGCTGGCGAGCGATGGCGCGGCGCGGCGCGGGCGGCTCACGTTCGAGCGCGGCGCGGTGGACACGCCGGCCTTCATGCCGGTCGGCACGCAGGGCACGGTGAAGTCGCTGACCACGCAGGAGGTGGCGGACACCGGCGCGCAGATCCTGCTCGGCAACACGTTTCACCTGATGCTGCGGCCGGGTGTCGACATCGTGCGCCGGCACGGCAGCCTGCACGATTTCATGGCCTGGCCGGGGCCGATCCTGACCGACTCCGGCGGCTTTCAGGTGTACAGCCTGAAGACGCTGCGCAAGATCAGCGAGCAGGGCGTGTGGTTCCGCTCGCCGGTCGACGGCAGCCGCGTGTTCCTGGGGCCGGAGGAGGCGATCGCCGTCCAGCACGGTTTGGGCAGCGACGTGGTGATGATCTTCGACGAGTGCACGCCGTACCCGGCCGACCACGCCACGGCGCGGCGCTCCATGGAACTGTCGCTGCGCTGGGCGGCGCGCAGCCGCGTGGCGCACGGCGACCATCCGGGCGCGCTGTTCGGCATCGTGCAGGGCGGGGTGCACGAGGACCTGCGCGCGGCCTCGCTTGCCGGCCTGCTCGACATCGGCTTCGACGGCTACGCCGTAGGTGGGTTGTCGGTGGGCGAGCCGCGGGACGAGATGCTGCGCGTGCTGGAGTTTATCGGGCCGCGCCTGCCGGCCGCACGGCCGCGGTACCTGATGGGCGTCGGCACGCCGCAGGACATCGTGGAAGCCGTGCGCCGTGGCATCGACATGTTCGACTGCGTGATGCCGACCCGCCACGCCCGCCACGCCTACCTGTTCACGGCGGACGGCGTGCTGCGGCTGCGTAATGCCCGCTACCGGGACGACACCCGGCCGGTGGAGGAGGGTTGCGCCTGCTACACCTGCCAGCACCACAGCCGGTCCTACCTGCGGCATCTCGACCAGGCCGGCGAGCTGCTCGGCATGCGGCTCAACACCCTGCACAACCTGCATTACTACCAGGTGCTGATGCAGGGCCTGCGGGGCGCCATCGAGCTCGGCACGCTCGACACCTTCGTCGCCGACTTCTACGGCCGCCAGGGGCTGCCGGTGCCCCCTGTGCCATAATCCGCCGCCATTTTTTGGGCCTGAAATCGCAGGAAAAACCGCATGTCGATGTTCATCAAGGACGCCCTCGCCGAGCAGGCGCCAGCCGCCGCGGCCGCCGCCCCGCCCGGCTTCGAGAGCATGTTCTTCGTGCTGGCGCTGTTCGTGGTGTTCTACCTGATGATGATCCGGCCGCAGATGAAGCGGCAGAAGGAGCACCGCAAGCTGATCAGCGAGATCAAGGCCGGCGACGAGGTGGTCGTGGCGGGCGGTATCGCCGGGCAGGTGGTGCGGGTGACCGATCAGTTCCTCGCGGTCGAGATCGCGTCCGGGGTCGAGGTGAAGGTGCAGAAGCACGCGGTCGCCCAGGTGTTGCCCAAGGGAACGCTGAAGTCCATCTGAGCCTGCCCCAGCCGAGCCGCGCCGCATGAACCGCTACCCCTGGTGGGCCAATCTGCTGATTGCGCTCGTTCTGGCGCTGGGCGCCCTTTACGCCTTGCCGAACCTTTACGGCACCGATCCGGCCCTGCAGATCTCCGGCCAGCGCGGCCGGGTGGTGGATGACGGCACCGCGCGGCAGGTCATCGCCGCGCTGAAGGCCGCCGGGGTGCCGGAGAAGGCGAGCGCGCTCGCCGACGGCAGCCTCACGCTGCGCTTTGCGGACACCGACCAGCAGCTCAAGGCGCAGGACGCCGTGCGGGACGCGCTGGGGCAGGACTACACGGTGGCGCTGAACCTGGTGCCGGCGGCGCCGGGGTGGCTGACGGCACTGCGCGCGCAACCGATGTTTCTGGGTCTCGATCTTCGCGGCGGCGTGCATTTCCTGATGGAAGTGGACACCGCGTCCGCGGTGCGCGCGGCGGAAGAGCGCCTGGTTGATGACCTGCGCCAGCTGCTGCGTGAGGAAAAGCTGCGCTACGAGTGGGTGCGCCGCGTCGCCGAGGGCGAGGCAAGCGGCGTTGAACTGCGGCTGCGCAACGCGGACGACGTCGCCAAGGCGCGTGCGCTGATCGCCCGCACGCACGCCGAGCTGGTGGTCGACACGGTGGGCGAGGACGGTCAGCGCCTCATCGGGCGCCTCGGCGATCCCTACCGCATCGAGCTGCGGCGCATGGCGCTGCAGCAGAACATCACCACGCTGCGCAACCGCGTGAACGAGCTCGGCGTGGCCGAGCCGATCGTGCAGCAGCAGGGCGACAGCCGCATCATCGTGCAGCTGCCGGGCGTGCAGGACACCGCGCGCGCCAAGGAAGTGCTGGGCGCCACCGCCACGCTGGAGTTCAAGCTGGTGGACGAGGAGCACGACCTCGCGGGCGCGCTGGCCGGCCGCGTGCCGCCAGGTTCGCGGCTGTATCCGCTGCGCGCCGGCGGGCAGATCCTCATCAAGGACCGCGCCATCCTGACCGGCGAGTACATCACCGATGCCGCCTCGGGTTTCGACCAGCAGTCGGGCGGGGCGGTGGTGCACGTGTCGCTCGACGCGCGCGGCGCCGGCATCTTCGAGCGCGTCACCGGCGAGAACGTCGGCCGCCGCCTGGCGGTGGTGTTCATCGAGAACAAGACCGACACCGTGCGCAAGCCCGACGGCAGCGTCGAGCGGCGCAACCGCCGCACCGAGGAAGTGATCACCGCGCCGGTGATCCAGGATCGTCTCGGTCGGCGATTCCAGATCACCGGCATGGACAACGCCCGCGAGGCGCGCGATCTCGCGCTGCTGCTGCGGGCGGGCTCGCTCGCGGCGCCGCTCGCCATCGTCGAGGAGCGCACCGTCGGCCCCAGCCTTGGCAAGGAGAACATCGACAAGGGCGTGCGCGCGGTGATCGCCGCGCTGGCGCTGGTGGTGCTGTTCATGGCCGTGCGCTACCGCACGCTCGGCCTGATCGCGAACCTCGCGCTGGTCGGCAACCTGCTGCTGATCCTCGCTCTGATGTCGTTGCTGCAGGCGACGCTCACGCTGCCCGGCATCGCCGGCATCGTGCTCACGCTCGGCATGGCGGTGGACGCCAACGTGCTGATCAACGAGCGCATCCGCGAGGAGCGGCGCAACGGCAATTCGCCGCAGGCGAGCATCGCCGCCGGCTACGAACGCGCCTTCGGCACGATTCTGGATGCCAACATCACCACGCTGCTGGCGGGCCTGCTGTTGTTCATCTTCGGCTCGGGCCCGGTCAAGGGCTTCGCCGTCACGCTGTCGATCGGCATCGTCACCACCGTGTTCACGGCCGTGTTCGTGACGCGTGCCATGGTCAACCTCATCCAGCCGCGCGCGCGCCGCGCGACGGCTGCCGCACGGAGCTGAGCCATGGCGCAGCCGACGTTCAAGATCGATTTCATGCGCTACGCGCCGGTCATGCTGGCGCTGTCCGGGATGCTGGTGCTGATCTCGGTGATCGCGCTCGCCACGCGCGGGCTCAACTTCGGTGTGGATTTCACCGGCGGCACGCTGGTCGAGGTGCAGTACCCGGCGCCGGTGGAGCTCGATCAGGTGCAGGCCGCGCTCGCCGGGCGCGGGCTCGACAAGGCCATCGTGCAGTACTTCGGCACGCGCAGCGAGGTGCTGGTGCGCATCCCGGCGGGCGCCGCCGGGTCGACCGGCGAGCTCAGCACGCGCGTGCTGGAGGCGCTGGATGCCGGCCACCAGGGCCAGGTGGCGTTAAAGCGCGTGGAATTCGTCGGCCCGCAGGTGGGTGACGAGCTGGTCACCAACGCCTCGCTCGCGTTGCTGTACGCCATCCTCGCCATCGGCGCCTACGTGGCGTTCCGCTTCGAGTACCGGTTCGCGTTCGGCGCCATCGTGTCGCTGGCGCACGACGCCATCATCACGGTCGGTTTCTGTGCGCTGCTCGGCATCGAGTTCGACCTGACGGTTGTGGCGGCGGTGCTGACCGTGATCGGCTACTCGATCAACGACACCGTGGTCATCTACGACCGCATCCGCGAGAACTTCCCGCGCATGCGCAAGGCCACCACGCGCGAGGTCATCAACCGGTCCGTCAACGAGACCATGACGCGCACCATCGCCACCACCGCCACCGTGGTGCTGGCGCTGCTGCCGCTGGTGTTGTTCGGCGGCGATGCGATCCACGGCTTTTCGCTGGCCATGCTGATCGGCGTGCTGGCTGGCGTCTACTCGACGATTTACGTCGCGAGCTGGTCGCTGCTGCCGACGGGCTTGTCGTCGCGGGACATGATCCCGCCGCCGAAGGAGAACGCGCAGACGCCTTGATTGAGGGGCCGGATCGGTCCGTCCCGGACCGCCCGGCCCTCGCTAACCGAAAAGCGTGGTTTTCGGTTAGCTCCGTCTTCAACGCGGTGCGTTGAAGACGCGCGGCACATCCTTGTGCCGCGGGTGGTGCCCTGGCGCGGCGTTTTCGCTGATTCGCTTAATCGATCAGATCGCGTGCGTCGCAGCCCATGTTGATGGGTTGCGGTGGGCCGTCCGTGGGCCACACGAGCGCGCTTTCGCCGCCGTACCACGTGCCTAGCACCACGCGCTTTCCGGCCGCCAGGCGATGGACGCCTGGCCGGTGGGTGTGGCCGTGCAGCAGGATGTCGGCGCCGGTGTCCTTGAGCGCCGCGTTGGCCGCGTCCGCGTCCACTTCCATCACGTCGGCGCTCTTGGCGGCGGTGGCGCTGCGGCTGGCGTCCTGAAAGCCGCGCGCGATCTGCACGCGTTCTGCCGGCGGTTTGGCCAGAAACTCGGTCACGAACGCCGGCGCCCGGATGCGCGCCCGAAACGCCTGGTAGTCGACATCCGCCGTGCACAGCGCATCGCCGTGTGTCAGCAGCAGGCGATGGCCGGCGTGCTCGATGACGGTCGGATCGGCCAGCGCGCGCGCGCCGCTGTGTGCGAAAAACGCCGCGCCGAACAGAAAGTCGTGGTTGCCCACCATGACGTGCGCCGCGCCGCCGCGCGCGCCATAGGCGGCGAGCGCGTCCACCACCGGCGCAAAGCGGGGCAGGTCGACATCGTCACCGAGCCACAGATCAAACAGATCGCCCAGCACGTACAGCTCGCTGCCGGCGCCGAAGCGTTCGAGAAAGGCGCCAAAGCGCGCCTGGTCGGCCGCCTCGGCGCGCAGGTGCAGGTCGGCGATGAAGACGCGCAGCGTCACTGGGCGTCGATCACCCGCGCCGATTCGATGATGGCGGCCTGCTTGGGCACGTCCGAGCCGAACGGTCCCGCGGCGCCGGTCGGCAGCGCCACGATGGCGTCCACCACGTCCATGCCGGCCGTCACCTTGCCGAACACCGCATAGCCCCAGCCCTGACGGGTGGGCGCGGTGAAGTTCAGGAACGCGTTGTCGGCCACGTTGATGAAGAACTGCGCCGTGGCCGAGTGCGGCTCGCCGGTGCGCGCCATGGCGATGGTGCCGCGGTCGTTCTTGAGGCCGTTGTCGGCCTCGTTGGTGATCGGCGCGTTGACGGGCTTCTGCGACAGGTCCGCCGTGAAGCCGCCGCCCTGCGCCATGAAGCCCGGAATCACGCGGTGGAACACGGTGCCGTTGTACTGGCCGGCGCGCACGTAGTCGGTGAAGTTGGCGACGGTCTTCGGCGCCTGGTCGGGGTACAGCTCAAGCGTGATTGGGCCGTGGTTGGTCTCGAACACGACGGTGACGGGCATGGTCGGGGTCTCCTGGGCTTGGGCGGGAGCGGCGAGCGGCAGCAGGGCAAGCGCCAGGGCACGGAGCAGGCGATACGGCATGGCACGCAGCGGGGTTGTGAAAAGGAGCGCTACTTTACCAGCGGGCAGCGGGTCAGCCGGGCGGCCTGCGCGCCGGGCGGTATCATCCCGCCGCTGATTTTTGCCCCAAGGCCCGCCCATGCTGATCCACAACACCCTCACCGGCGACAAGCAGCCGCTGCGCCCCCTCGTGCCCGGCAAGGTGCGCATGTACGTGTGCGGCGCCACGGTGTACGACCTGTGCCACGTGGGCCACGCGCGGGTGTTCGTGGTGTTCGACGTGGTGGTGCGGTACCTGCGCCATCTCGGGCTCGACGTGCACTACGTGCGCAACATCACCGACATCGACGACAAGATCATCCGCCGCGCCGCCGAGAACGGCGAGACCACCACGGCGCTGACCGAACGCACCATCGCCGCCATGCACGAGGACCTCGCGCGGCTTGGCGTGCTGCCGCCGGACGACGAGCCGCGCGCCAGCGGCCACATCGGCGCCATCATCGGCATGGTCGAGACGCTGATCGCCAAGGGCTACGCGTATGCGGCGCCGAACGGCGACGTGTATTACGCCGTGCAGCGCTTCGAGCGCTACGGGCGCCTCTCGCACCGGGTGATCGAGGAGCTGCGCGCCGGCGAGCGGGTGGAGGTCAACGAGGCCAAGGCCGACCCGCTCGACTTTGCGCTGTGGAAGGCCGCCAAGCCGGGCGAGCCGGCCTGGCCGTCGCCGTGGGGAGACGGCCGGCCGGGCTGGCACATCGAGTGCTCGGCCATGTCCACGCAGTGCCTGGGCAACCACTTCGACATCCACGGCGGCGGCTACGACCTGATCTTTCCGCACCACGAGAACGAGATCGCCCAGTCCGAGGCGGCCACCGGCGAGCCGTACGTGAACGTGTGGATGCACAACGGCTTCGTGCGCATCGACGACGAGAAGATGTCGAAGTCGCTCGGCAACTTCTTCACCATCCGCGACGTGCTGGCGCGCTACCAGCCGGAGGTGCTGCGGTTTTTCCTGCTGGGCAGCCACTACCGCAGCGCGCTGAACTACTCCGACGCCGCGCTCGACGCCGCGCGCGAGGGCCTGACGCGGTTTTATCTGGCGCTGGACCGCGCCGGGGCGGGTGCCGATTCCGCGCCGGACGGCGAGTTCGTGGCGCGCTTCGACGCTGCCATGCAGGACGACTTCAACACGCCGGGCGCGATTGCCGTGCTGTTCGAGCTGGTGCGCGAGCTGAATCGCGCCGAAGCGCCGGGCCGCGTGGCCACGCTGGCGGCGACGCTGCGGCATCTCGGTGGCGTGCTCGGCCTGTTGCAGGACGACCCGCAGGCGTTCCTGAAGGGCGGCGCCGCGGGCGAGGGACCGTCCGACGCCGACATCGATGCCCTGGTGCAGGCGCGGCTCGACGCCCGGAACGCCCGCGACTTTGCCCGTGCCGACGCCATCCGCGCCGAGCTGACGGACGCCGGCATCGTGCTGGAGGACGGCGCCGGCGGCACCACCTGGCGGCGGCGCTGAGCGCGTGCTGGGGCGTCCCGCCGCGCCCCGTCTGATCAGGGGGCAGCCGGCGCCGCGGGCTTGCGAAACCGCAGCGTCATGCGGTCGGACTCGCCGATGGCGAGGTACTTCTCGCGGTCCTTGTCGCCCAGGCGCAGCGACGGCGGCAGGCTCCACACGCCGGCCTCGTGGTCTTTGGTGTCGGCGGGGTTGGCGTTGATCTCGCTGCTGGCCTCGAACGCGAAGCCGGCGGCCTGCGCCAGCCCGATCACCTGCTCCTGCCCCACGTAACCGGACTTGTCGCCGGGCGGCACGTCGCCCGCGGCGCGGTGCTCGACCACGCCGAGCACACCGCCCGGTTTGAGCACCGCGTAAAAGCCCTTGAACATGGCCTGCGCCTGGCCGGCCATGAGCCAGTTGTGCACGTTGCGGAACGTGAGCACGGTGTCGATGGAGCCCGCCGGGCCGAAGTCCGGCCGGGCGCCGTCGATCTGGCGCAGTTCGACCGTGCCGTACACGTCCGCCCGGGCGGCGAGCTTGGCGCGCAGGTCGGCATTGGACTTGGTGAAGTAGTCACGCATGCGCTCGTCGGGCGCGGCGGCGGGGTCCGACACGGCGCCGACGTAGTGGCCGCGCTCGCGCAGCAGCGGCACCAGAATCTCCGTGTACCAGCCGCGGCCGGGCGAGATTTCGAGCACGCGCTGGTCGGGCGTGACGCCAAAAAAGCCGAGCGTTTCCTTGGGGTGGCGCCAGATGTCGCGCGCGACGTTGGCCGGGTCGCGCCAGTCGCCGGCGAGGATGGCGTCGAGATCGGTGGCGGGCAGCGGTGCCTGCGGTGCTGCGGCCACAGGGGTTTCGGGAGGGGTGGGCGGTGTCGCCGTGGGCGCCGGTGCAGCAGGCGGGGTGGCGGTGAGGGCGGTGGACTCGGCGTTATCGCGGCCGCAGGCGGCCAGGGCGAGCGTCAGAACGAGGGCGGCGTACGGGCGTAGCGGCATGGTCGATCCTCCTCGGGGAGCCGGCTGGAGCGGCAGGGCACGGTCGGGGGCGGCGCCGTGTGCCGCGGGGCAGGATGCTCCCGACCGGGCGAGGGTGTAAACGTCAGCCCCCTCGGTACGGGCAGGGATAACCGGCTGGCGAGGCAATCAACGGCCGAGTTCCGCCAGGATTTGCGCCGTGTGCTCGCCGAGCGTGGGCGGCGGGCGGCGCACCTGCCCCGGCGTGCGGTTCAGGTGCAGCGGAATGCCGGGCACGGTGAGCGGGCCGTGTGCGCCGTGCGTTACCGGCACGAACAGGGCGTTGTGCAGCAGCTGCGGGTCGGCGGCGGCGGCCGGGTAGTCGTTGACCGGCGCCGCCACCACGTCCGCCTGTTCGAGCCGCACCATCAATTCGGCGCGCCCCAGGCGCGCGCAGCGGGCGGCGATTTCCGCATCCAGCGCCTGGCGGTTTTCGAGCCGCGCGGCGGCGCTTGCAAAGCGTGCGTCCTCGGCCAGCTCCGGCGCGGCGAGCGCCCGGCACAGGTTGCGATAGAACTTGTCGTTGAAGGCGGCCAGATGCACCTCGCCGCCGTCCGCGCAGCGATAACTGTTGTAGGGCGCATAGAACGGGCTGCGGTTGCCGACCCGCGGCGGCGGCTGCCCGGTGAGCAGGTACTCGCCAAGCTGCACGCCTTGCAGGTGCACCACGCCATCGATCAGCGCGACTTCCGCCGCCTGGCCCTGGCCGTCCCGCGCCCGGGCCCACAGCGCCAGCATGGCGGCGTAGGACACCAGCGTGGCGGCGGTGACGTCCGCCACCGCGGCGCCGGCCTTAAGCGCCGGCCCGCCGGGTTCGCCGGTGGCGGCCATCAGGCCGGCCAGCGCCTGCGCCGAGGGGTCGATGCCAGGCCGGCCGGCGTAGGGGCCGCGCTCGCCGTAGGTGCTGACGGTGATCAGAATGACGTCCGGCCGCACGGCGGCGAGCGCCGCGTAGTCGAGGCCGAGCTTCTCGCGCGCCGGACTGCGCACGTTGTGGATGACGATGTCGGCCGTCGCCACGAGGCGCCGCAGCACGTCCTGCCCGTCCGGGGTGGTCAGATCCAGCACCATGCCGCGCTTGTTGCGGTTGACGCCGACGTACAGGCCCGTGTCGTCGCCGCGGCGCGGGCCGATGCGCCGGCCTTCCTCGCCGCCGGGCGGCTCGATCTTGATCACGTCGGCGCCCATGTCGCCGAGCAGCGTGGCGCCGAGCGGCGCCGCCACCATGCTGCCCAGATCGAGCACGCGGATGCCGGTCAGCGGCATGGGCGGACGCCTTCTCTGGTCAGATCGTCAGCGCGCCACCACCTGGATGGCGTCCTCCGGGCAGGCGGCCACGCAGCGCAGGCAGTGCCGGCAGTCCTGCTCGTTGTCGGCAAATGCCTGCCGGCGGCCGTGCACGCGGACTTTCAGGCGCGGCAAGAAGCCCTTGACGTGGGTCTCGAACTCCTCGTCGGTCAGGCGGCGGATGCTGAACACGCCCTCCGGGCACACCTGCGCGCACTTTTCCTTGCCCTCGCAGCGGTTGCGATCGATCAGCACCCGCCACTTGCCGGCCACGTCCTCGCACTGGTCGAGCGCGCTTGCCACGGTCATGGTTGTTCTCCTCGCGTTGTAGGTGATTCAGCAAAACCGGCCGAGCGTTGCCCGCGCCTCGGCCACGATGCGCCGCACGATCTCGCCGGCCGGCAGCACCTCGCGGATCATGCCCGATACCTGCCCCGCCGGCAGGCCGCCGTCCTCGACCGCGCCGTCGTAGCGTGCGTGGCGCGCGGCGTCGCGGCCGACCGCGATGTGCTGGGCGGGGAAGGGCAGGATGTCCTGCGGGCGGGCGTCCCAGTGGTCGGTGAAGGCGTTTCGGACCAGCCGGCACGGCTTGCCGCTGTGGGCGCGGGTGACGACGGTGCCTTCTTCGTCGATGGTGACGATCTTCTGTTTGTACGCGTCGTGCGCGTAGGCCTCGGCGGCCGCTACGAAGCGCGTGCCGAGCCACACGCCACAGGCACCGAGCGCGAGCGCGGCCACCAGGCCTCGGCCGTCGCCGATGCCGCCCGCCGCCAGTACCGGCACGTCCACGGCATCCACCACCTGCGGCAGCAGCGTGAAGGTGCCGATGCGGCCGGTGTGGCCGCCGGCCTCGTGGCCCTGGGCGATCAGCAGATCCACGCCCGCCGCGGCCAAACGCCTGGCCTGACGCACGTTGCCGATCACCGACATCACGGTGATGCCGCGCGCGTGGGCGGCGTCAAGCACGCCGGCCGGGGATCCCAGGCCCGAGATCAGCACCGGCACGCGGTGCTCCAGCACCACGTCGATCTGCCGCTGCACTTCCGCGGTGTACTCGACGACCGCGTCGCTGCGCTCGCTCTTGACCTGCCCGAACAGGATGTCGACGCCGAAAGGGCGGTCGGTGAGGGCGCGCACGGCGGCGATTTCAGCGGCGAGTTCGTCGGCCGTCAGGCCCTCGGCGCCGATCACGCCGAGCCCGCCCGCAGCGGATACCGCACCGGCGAGGGCGCCGCGGGCGATGAAGCCCATGCCGGCCTGACAGACCGGGTAGGCGATGCCGAGGCGCTCCGTCAGCGCGGTCGAGAGCGGGTTTGGCATGGAGCGGCCGGCGCGTGGGGCGGGGCCGCAAGCATAACGGGCGTTCAGGCTGGCGTGCGCCGGCCTGGACGCGTTGCCGTCACACCGTGTCGGTGCTAGACGCCAGCCAGGGCCTGGCGCATGTCGTCGATCAGGTCCTGCGCGTCCTCGATGCCGACCGACACGCGCGTCAGGCCCGGGCCGATGCCGGCCGCGGCCTGCGCTTCGGGCGTCATGGCGGCGTGGCTCATGCTGACCGGGTGCTCGATCAGGCTCTCGACGCCGCCGAGCGATTCCGCGAAGGCGTACAGCTTCAGGCGTTCGACCAGACGAAACACGGCCTGCTCGCCGCCTTCGAGGTCGAAGCTCAGCATGGCGCCGAAGCCATGCTGCTGGCGTCTGGCGAGCGCGTGGTCGGCATGGGTTTCGAGACCGGGGTAGTAGACGCGGCTGACCTGCGGCTGGGCGTCCAGAAATTGCGCCAGCGCGGCGGCGTTCTTCTCGTGCGCCTGCATGCGCAGCGGCAGCGTCTTCACGCCGCGCAGCACGAGCCACGCGTCGTACGGCGAGCAGGTGGTGCCGAGCGCGTTGGCGGTGGCGGCCACGCGGGTGGCGAGCTCTACGGTGGCCGACACGATGGCCCCGCCGACCACGTCGCTGTGGCCGTTCAGGTACTTGGTGGTGGAGTGCAGCGCCAGATCCGCGCCAAGCTCCAGCGGGCGTTGCAGGTACGGGCTGAGGAACGTGTTGTCGGCGCAGGTGAGGATGCCGCGCGGGCGGGCCAGCGCGCACACGGCGGCGATGTCGGTCAGGCGCAGCAGCGGGTTACTCGGGGTCTCGATCCAGATGAGCGCGGTGTCCTTTTCGATGGCCGCCTCGATGGCGGCAAGGTCGCCCATGTCGACCAGCGAGAAGCGCAGCCCGCGCGCCGGCAGCACGTTGGCGAACAGCCGATAGGTGCCGCCGTAGATGTCGTTGCCGGCGATCACGTGCGCGTCCGCCGGCAGCAGGTGCAGCACGGTGGTGATGGCCGCCATGCCGGTGGCAACAGCCGTGGCGCCGGCGCCGCCTTCAAGGCTCGCGAGGTTCTCTTCAAGCGCGTCGCGGGTCGGGTTCCTGGTGCGCGTGTAGTCGTAGCCGGTGGTCTGCCGCGGGCCTTCGAAATAGAACGTCGACGACGGGTAGATGGGCGTGACGACGGAGTTGTACTGCGCGTCCTTGTAGACGCCGCCGTGCACGCAGCGGGTGGCGAATTGCAGGTCGTCGAGGGGAATGGTGCGCTTCATCGCTGGCGGGGGCCGGGATTCAAGGAGGGCGGGGCGCTAGTTTACCCGCCCCCCACGCTGCTTCTCCCCCTGGCGCTTCTCCCGCCGGCGCTACGGTGCCGTTGCCGACGTGTTCGTGAGCAGGTGGTCGGCCTCCTCCTGCATGGGCTTGCTCTTGCCGATCAGGCCCGCGGGCAGGCGCGGCACGGCGCTGATCAGCGACAGCAGCAGCGAACAGGCGTACGGGATCGCCTGCATCATCAGCATGATCGCCCACACCAGCAGATCCAGCGATTCGGTGCCCAGGCGCGTGACCACGGCCCACGCGGTGAAGGTGAGCGCCGCCAGCATCAGCGTTTCTTCCCGCGCGGCGTTGATGGCGGCGAGCAGGGCCTGCGTGTCGGCCCGCTTGGGGGTGCGGAAGAACGGCTTTTCCTTGATGACGAGCCCGGTCAACACGGCGACACCGATGGTGTGCGTGAGCGCCAGACCCGCCACCGCCGCGGCGATGGTCTGGCGGATGCTGGTGCCGACACGCGTGCGGTAGAGGTAAACGAGCTTGCCGAGCTTGAACACGAACAGCGTCAGCGGCAGGGCGGAGAAGATCAGCAGCGGCGGGTCGACGGTGCGCGGCGCCCACAGCATGCCGGCAGACCAGGCGAGCGCCGCGAGGTTGAAGATCACGTTGACGCCGTCGGCAAGCCACGGCAGCCAGCCGGCGACGAAGTGATAGCGCTGCCCGAGCGTCAGGCGCGAGCCGCCCTTGAGCAGCGACGACAGGTGGCGACGCATGATCTGCACCGCGCCGAACGCCCAGCGGAAGCGCTGCTTCTTGAAGTCGGTGAACGTGTCCGGCATCACGCCCTGGCCGTAGCTGGTGGGGATGTAGGTGGCGCCGAGCCCGTGCTCGAACACGCGCAGACCCAGCTCGGCGTCCTCGGTGATGCACCACTCGGCCCAGCCGTCCAGGCGCTGCAGCACGTCCTTGCGCACCATGGTCATGGTGCCGTGCTGGATGATGGCGTTGCGCTCGTTGCGGGTGACCATGCCGATGTAGAAAAAGCCCCGGTACTCGGCATAGATCATGGCCTTGAAGGCGTTCTCGTCGGCGTCGCGATAGTCCTGCGGCGCCTGCACGATGGCGACCCGGTCCTTCAGCAGGTCGGGGACGAGATCCTTCAGCCAGCGCCGGCCGACCGTGTAGTCGCTGTCGATCACCGCCACCACGTAGGCGGCGGGTGAGGTTTCGCGCAGCGCGAAGTTCAGGGCCCCGGCCTTGAAGCCGGCGAGCGGCGACACGTGGAAGAAGCGGAAGCGGCTGCCGAGCGTGCGGCAGTGCGCCTCGACCGGCTGCCAGACGGCCGGATCCCTGGTGTTGTTGTCGATTACCAGCACTTCAAAGCGCGGGTAGTCCAGCCGCGCCAGCGCGTCGAGCGTCTCGATCATCATCTGTGGCGGCTCGTTGTACGCCGGCACGTGGATCGACACGAACGGCAGCAGCGAGTCGTCGAGGTGGGTCGGCGTCAGCAGGCGGCGGTGCTGCTTCAGCCACAGCGCCTCGGCCCACTCGTGCGCCTCGGCGAACAGGATCACGATGACGCCGATCATGCCGAGCACCAGCAGCACGCCCACCACCACCGAGGTGATCGTCATGTACTGGTTGGCGTAGTCGTAGATGATCCACACCACCGCGGTCGCGGCCGAGTAGGCGACCACGGCCAGAAAACTGCGGCCGCGCCGTCGCATCAGGCGGCTGTCGATCAGCAGCAGGCCGAACACGACCAGCGCCACCAGGATCGAAATGCCGGCGAGGATCGGCCAGTCGGGAATCTCGACGATGGGGGCCGAGAACGGGAACTTCGGCGCGCGCTTCGCGTCGTACACACCCCAGTAGGCGCCGACACCGCTTTCCACGCCGTGCTTCCAGGGCTGGTCGAACGCCTCCATCAGGTAGTAGGTGACCTTCTCGGCGTTGGCGCGGATCAGGAACTGGCGCAGGAAAATCGCCTCGTTCGCGGTCGAGGCGACCGCGCCCTGGCGCGTGCGCCCGTTACTCGGCCAGCCGACTTCGCCGATGATGACATCCTTATCCGGAAACGCCTTTTTCACCTCGTCCAGGCGCTGGAACACATAGTCGACTGCCATCTCCATCGGCACGCCTTCCCAGTACGGCAGCATGTGCACGGTGATGAAATCGACGTGCTCGGCGAGCTTCGGGTTGCTCAGCCAGATGTGCCACGGCTCGGCCGTGCTGACCGGAATGTCGGTTTTTTTCTGGATGTCGTCGATGTAGGCGATCAGGTCGTCCACGCTGACGTCGCCGCGCAGCACCGCCTCGTTGCCGACCATCAGCCGCACGACGTTGGACGATCGCGAGGCGATGTCGATCATCCGCTTCATCTCGCGCCGGTTGTTTTCTAGATCCCCGCTGATCCAGCCGCCGAGCGTGACGTTGAGCTTGTGCTTCTTGGCGAGATCCGGAATCTCGCCAAGACTCTCCTGCACGCTGTAGGTGCGCACCGCGTGCGTGCGGCCGGCCAGCAGCGCGAGGTCGGCATCGATTTCTTCAAGGCTCGGGTAGCGTTCCTCGGTCGGGTCCTGGTCGGCGCGGAACGGCGCGAACGAGAAGCCCTGGATCACCTTCGGCCAGGCCGGCTCGTTGGTCGGCCGGTTCATGCCGGCCCAGAACATGATGGTGAGCGCCGCGACGGCGATGGCGATCAGAAAGCTTTCTTTGTGCATGGCGTCTGGCGGCTTGGCCGCATACGGGTGGCCGGACGGAAGGGCAGTCGGGATTGTCTACGCTGAACGGGTTGGACAGTGCGCCACCGCAGTGCGTGCGACCGCGACCGTCACCACCGCAAACGCCACGATGCCGAGGTTGGCGTTGTAAAGAACCAGGCCGCCGGTGGCGAGAATGACGGCCGCGATGCGCAGTCCCGCGCGTCCGGTCGCCAGGGCGGCGATGGCGGCGACAAGCCCGAGCCAGCCGAACACCCGAAAGTGGATCATGAGACCGATGGCGCTGCGCAGCGTGCACAGCGCGTCGCCGGCCTGCCCGCTGCAGCGCCCGACGAACTGGGGGGCTTCCATCAGCCCGTAGCGCACGGCCGCCGCGGCGGCATAGGCGCCCACCGCGGCCGCCAGCAGTGCCCATAGGCGGGGGGCGCGGCTGCCGCTCGCATTGCGCCACAGGGACCACGCAAACAGCGCGCACAGCAGCGCCCACAGGTCGGCCTCAAGGTTGAGCGGTGTTTCCTGAAACAGGATGACGGCCGCGGCTGCGACGAGCATTCCGGCTAACGGACGCTCGATGGCCGGTGATGGTCGCTCGCCGGCCCGCTCGGTGAACACGCCGAAGTACGCAAGCGCCGGCAGCACGAAAGCCAGCGTGTTGAAGTCCCGGTAACGGGCGTCGAACACCAGGCCCGCCGTTTCGCCGGCCAGACACAGCACCAGGCCGGCGTGAACCATGCCGCCAAGCGTCGCGAGGCCGGGCTCGCGTGCCCAGGCACGCGGGTCGAAAACGACCGCCAGCGGCGCCGGCGCGTCGCGCCGACCGCCGGCGAGTGCGTGCACGGTGAGCCCGTAGCAGGCCAGGCCGAGCAGCAGCAGCACGCCCGCGTAGGCCCAGGCGAGGCCAGTGTTGGCGGTGACCGTGAACTGTTCGAGTTGCAAACCGAGCAGCACCGCGCCGGCCGGGATCGCCGTTGCGACCAGAACCGTGCGGCCGATGCCCGCCAACCGGGCGCGTGCCAGCAGCGGCCACGTCGCCAGCGCCAGCGCGGCGGATACGAGGCCGAACAGCCAGGCACGCGGGTGCGGGTACACCGGGCCCGCCAGCACGCCCTTGTCCGCCCGGTGCGTGTCGTAAAGCCCCCAGGCGCCGCCGACTGTGCCCTCGTTGGCGCGCTTCCAGGGTTGGTCGAAGGCTTCGATCAGGTTGTACTGCCAGTGCTCCTGCCCGGCGAGGTGCACGAAGCCGCGAATGAAGCGCGCCTGGTTTTCGATGCCCGGCCGAGCGCCCTCGCGCGGGCGGCCGGCGGACGGCCAGCCCGTCTCGCCGATCAAAATGTCCTTGCCAGGAATCTTGCGCGCGATGCTGCGGTACACGGCGCGGACGTGGGCCAGCGCATCGCCGATGGCGGTGGGCTCATCCTCCCAGTACGGCAGGATGTGGATGGTGATGAAGTCGGTAGCGGGCGCCACCTGCGGGTGTTTCAGCCAGAACTCCCACACGTCGGCGTAAGTGACGGGCACGCCCGGCAGCGCCTGTTTGACCTGACCGATATAGCCCGCGAGCTGCTCGCCGGTGACCTCCTTGCGCAGCAGCGCCTCGTTGCCGACGACCACGGCGCGCACCACCGACGGGTGACGGCGCGCGAGCTCGATCAGGCCCTTGATTTCCCGCTGCGTGGCGAGCGGATCGGCGCTGACCCAGGCGCCGAGCAGGACCTTGAGCCCCAGTGTCTCGGCCACCGCCGGCACCGCCTCCAGCCCCGTAACCGAATAGGTGCGCACGCACTCGAAAGTTCGCGCGAGCAAGGCGAGGTCGTCTTCGATGTTAGCGCGCGGGATGGTCAGGCCAGCGTCAAGCGCGTACGGCGATTGCCCGTCCCGAAACGGTGTGTACGAGACGCACTGGAGCTTCCTGCCGGCGGGCAATGTCGGCGCCTCCACCGCCTGCGGACGGGCCAGGGCGGCCCACACGGCGCCAATCACCAGCACAACCGCGGCGTACAGGAGGACGGTTCGGGCCCGCGTCATGCTGCCGATCGCGGGGGGAGGTGCGCGGACTCGCGCAGCGAGCGCTGCACGCTGCGAGCGGGGCGCAAGGCGCACGGCGCAGCGTGCCGGTTCGACGACGGCAAACGAGTCGCGTTCAAACGCTGGCAGGGATGGTGGAGGATGGCGGAGAGGGTGGGATTCGAACCCACGTGGAGCTTACGCCCCCAACGGATTTCGAGTCCGCGCCGGTATGGCCACTTCGGTACCTCTCCGCGAGATGGCCGCTGGGGCCTGAAGTTTGCCGGGGTGCGCGCCTAATATACCATCGCCGCTCCGCCCGACGCGGCGCCCGGCCAAGTCCGGACCGTCCGCGGCCTCACGAGGAAACTGCCCTGCGATATGGACTCCCCGAGTGGTGGGGTGCCAGTCTGGTGGCCTTCCTGCTGCTCTTGTTGGCGTACTGGCCTGACCTGGCGCAGCGCTACCCGCCGCCGTCGCGCCTGGACCGCGTGCAGCGTTCCGGCACGCTGCGCGTGGCGGTGCCGGTCGACCTCGGCATCGATCAATCGGCATTTCAGGACCTGCATCATGTGCTGATGCGCGAGTTTGCGAACCGACTCGACGTGACGGTCAGTCTCGTGGAGGTCGAGTCGCAGGCGCGGATGTTCGACCTGCTGGTGCGCGATGAGGTCGACCTGGCGGTGCCCGGCCGGCCACTGCCGCCGCGGCTGCCCGGTCACCTGTACGCCGGGCCAGGCTATGCGGACAGTCAGACCCGCGTGGTCTGCAACACCCGCGCGAGCGCGGCGCAGGATTTGCCGCAGCTGGTCCAGCAGCGGGCCTTGCGGGTGTCGGCGAGCGACGGGTACCTCGCCCGCTTCACCGAGCCCTGGGACAGGCAGCTCCGGCTCGCGCCACGGACCCGGCTGGGTACTGCCCCCATGATGGAGCGCGTGGCAGCGCGGGAAATCGGCTGTACCTTGGCCCAGGCAGAGGAAATTGCCCGGGCGCGTCAACGCCTGCCGAACCTGCGCGCCGGGCAAGCCGTGGGGGCGCCCGGTACGGTGCGGTGGGTGCTGCGGAACACGCGCGACGCGTCGCTGGTGCAGCAGGTGGACCGGTTTTTCCTCGCCGCGCGCAAGAGCGGCCTGTTGGCGCAGTTGCGCGAGCAGGAGCGGGGCCTCATGCGGCGTTTCGAGGTGGTCGACGTCGAGGGTTTTCGGCTCGCGCTGGCGACGAAGTTGCCGCGTTTCGAGGCGGCCTTCCGGCGCGCCGGGGCCGAGTATGGCATCGACTGGCGCCTGTTGGCGGCGCTTTCGTATCAGGAGTCGCGCTGGAATCCGGGCGCCGAATCGCCGCGTGGGGCCGGTGGGCTGATGATGCTCGTGGCCGGCACGGCCCGGGAGATGGGGTGCACGGATCGCTTCGACGCGGGCGATTCAATCGCGGCCGCCGCCCGCTACGTGGCGACCCTGCGCGATGGTCTGGCGGGCGAGGTGGACGAACCGCACCGCACGTGGATGACGCTCGCGGCCTACAACCTGGGTCCGCAGGGCCTGGAGCGGGCGCGCCGGCAGGTGGCGGCACAAGGTGGCGATCCCGGCCGATGGCCCGAGGTGCGCCGCGTGTTGCCGACCCTGCAGCGCGGCGCACGCGCCTGGGAGCCGGTGTTTCACGTCGAGAGCGTGCGGCGGTATTTCGCGCTGCTGACCCTGGATACGGCGCCGAGCGCTCGCGCCAGCGCGCCGATCAGGCCGCGTGGCGACTCTGCCGCAGGCGGCGACGTCGGTGCAGGGTCAGGATCGGACCGGACACGGCGTAGCTCGCGAACAGGATGAACAGCACCGTCGGCGGATCGGTCGACACCACGGCCACCCCGACGGCGATCAGCACCGCCGCGAAGAAGGGTATCCGTCCGCGCGGGTCGAATTCCTTGAAGCTGTGGTAGCGGAAGTTGCTGACCATGAGCCCACCGCCGGCCACCGCCACCAGCACCGCGAGCGGCGTGCCCGCCCAGACCGGAAACCCGTACTGGTGTCCCGCCCACACGGCGCTGGTCACCAGTGCCGCGGCGGACGGACTCGGCAGACCCTGAAAGTACTTCTTGCCGTAGACCTGCGGCTGGGTGTTGAAGCGCGCCAGGCGCAGCGCCGCTGCGGCGGCGTAGAAGAACGCCAGCAGCCAGCCGAGCTTGCCGAGGGGGCGCAGCGCCCAGTGGTAGACCAGCAGCGCCGGCGCGACGCCGAACGCGACCATGTCGCTGAGCGAGTCGTACTCGGCGCCAAAATCGGTCTCGGTGCCCGTCAGCCGCGCCACGCGGCCATCGAGACCGTCCGTGATGATCGACACCAGCACGGCGATGCAGGCCGGCCCGAACTGGCCCTGCCCGGCGGCGACGATGGAGTAGAAGCCGGCAAACAGCCCGAGCGTGGTGAACAGGTTCGGCAGCACATAAATGCCGCGCCGCCGGCGCCGTTCGGGCGAGGGCTGCATGCCGGCGCGCCGGTCAGTTGCGCGAGCGGTCCACGGCGCGGTTGGCCTTGATCCACGGCATCATGTCGCGCAGGCGGCTGCCGACCTGCTCGATCGGGTGCTCCTGGCCCAGACGGCGCATGGCCTTGAGCACCGGCGCGCCGGCGCGGTTCTCGGCGATGAACTCGCGCGCGAACTGGCCGGTCTGGATTTCCTTCAGGATGCGCCGCATCTCGGCCTTGGTCTCGTCGGTCACCACGCGCGGGCCGCGCGTGAAGTCGCCGTACTCGGCCGTGTTCGAGATCGAGTAGCGCATGTTGGCAATGCCGCCCTCGTACATCAGGTCGACGATCAATTTCAGCTCGTGCAGGCACTCGAAGTAGGCCATCTCGGGCGCGTAGCCGGCCTCGACCAGCGTCTCGAAACCGGCCATCACCAGCGCGCTGGCGCCGCCGCACAGCACCGCCTGCTCGCCGAACAGGTCGGTTTCGGTTTCCTCGCGGAAGTTGGTCTCGATGACGCCGGCGCGCCCGCCGCCGATGGCGGACGCGTAGGCCAGCGCCACGTCGCGCGCGGTGCCGGACACGTTCTGGTGGATGGCGATCAGGCACGGCACGCCGCCGCCCTGGGTGTAGGTGGTGCGCACCAGGTGCCCCGGGCCCTTGGGCGCGATCATGATCACGTCCAGATCCGCGCGCGGCTCGATGGCGCCGAAGTGGATGTTGAAGCCGTGCGCAAAGGCGAGCGCGCCGCCCTGCTTGAGGTTGGGCGCGATCACGTCGGTGTACAGCTGCGCCTGGTGCTCGTCCGGCACCAGCACCATCACCAGATCCGCCGCCTTGACCGCGTCCGCGGGCGCCAGCACGGTCAGGCCCGCATTTTTGGCCTTGGCCACCGAGGTCGAGCCGTCGCGCAGGCCCACGCACACGTCGACGCCGGATTCCTTGAGGTTCAGCGCGTGGGCGTGGCCCTGCGAGCCGTAGCCGAGGATGGCGACCTTCTTGCCCTGGATGAGCGACAGGTCGGCGTCTTTGTCGTAGTAGATGTTCATGCTGCTTACCGGATGGGTCAGAAAAAAACTCAGGAACGCAGCGCCTTGGCGCCGCGCGAGATGGCCGAGGGACCGCTGCGCACCAGCTCGATGATGCTGGCAGGATCGAGCGCCGCGATGAACGCGGCCAGCTTGTCGCCGCTGCCGGTCACTTCCACCACGTAGCTGCTGCGCGTGATGTCGACCACCTGGCCGCGAAACGCGGACGTGAGACGCGCGATCTCGTCGCGCGCCGCGGCGGTGGCGGCCTTCACCTTCACCATCAGCAGCTCGCGCTCGATGCAGGCGCCCTCGGACACGTCCATCAGCTTGACCACGTCCACCAGCTTGTTCAGCTGCTTGGTGATCTGCTCGATGATGGCGTCGTCGCCGCTGGTGACCAGCGTCATGCGCGACAGGCTGGCGTCGTCCGTCGGGGCGACGCTCAGCGACTCGATGTTATAGCCGCGGGCCGAGATCAGGCCCGCCACGCGCGACAGGGCGCCCGGCTCGTTTTCGAGCAGCAGGGACAGGATGTGTCGCATCAGGCCAGTTCCCGGTCGCGCAGGGCGGCCTGAAACGGCGACACGCGCATCTCGTGCTGGCCCTTGCCGGCCTCGACCATCGGGTAGACGTTCTCACCAGGGTCGGTGATGAAATCCATGAACACCAGCCGGTCCTTCAGGGCAAACGCCTCGCGCAGCGCGCCTTCCACGTCGCCCGGCTTTTCGATGCGCAGGCCGACGTGGCCGTACGCCTCGGCCAGCTTCACGAAGTCGGGCAGGGCGTCCATGTACGAGTGCGAGTAGCGGCTCTTGTACTGGAACTCCTGCCACTGGCGCACCATGCCCATGTAGCGGTTGTTGAGGTTGACGATCTTGATCGGCAGCTCGTACTGCTTGGCCATGGCCAGTTCCTGGATGCACATCTGGATGCTGGCGTCGCCGGTCACGCACACGACGTCCGCGTCCCGGTACGCGAGCTTCACCCCGAGCGCCGCCGGCAGACCGAAACCCATCGTGCCCAGGCCGCCCGAGTTGATCCAGCGGTTCGGCTGGTTGAAGCGGTAGAACTGCGCCGTCCACATCTGGTGCTGGCCGACGTCCGACGCGATGTACGCATTGCCGCCGGTGATGCGGTGCAGCGCCTCAAGCACCGCCTGCGGCTTGATGAGGTCGCCGGTCTTGTCGTAGGCCAGGCACTGCTGCGCACGCCAGGCGTCGATGCGCGCCCACCAGGCCTTCAGCGACTCGCCGTCCGGCGGCTGGCCGATCTCGTCGAGCGCGGCCGTGAGGTCTTCCAGCACCGAGGTCACGGTGCCGACGATCGGCACGTCCACCTTCACGTTCTTGGCAATGGAGGCCGGGTCGATGTCGACGTGAATGATCCGCGCGTACGGACAGAAGCTCGACAGATCGCCCGTGACCCGGTCATCGAAGCGCGCGCCCACCGCCAGCAGCACGTCGCACTCGTGCATGGCCATGTTGGCCTCGATGGTGCCGTGCATGCCGAGCATGCCCAGGAACTGCGGGTCGTCGGCCGGGTAGGCGCCCAGGCCCATCAGCGTGTTGGTGATCGGGAAACCGAGCCGGCGCGTGAGTTGCGTCAGCTGCGCCGAGCCCTTGCCGAGCACCACGCCGCCGCCGGTGTAGATCATCGGCTGCTTGGCCTTGAGGAGCAGCTGCGCGGCCTTGCGGATCTGCCCCGGGTGGCCCTTGAGCACCGGGTTGTAGGAGCGCATCTCGACCTGCTCCGGGTACACGTAGCGCGTGCGGTGGGCGGTCACGTCCTTCGGCACGTCCACCACCACCGGGCCGGGCCGGCCGGTGGTGGCGATGTGGAAGGCCTTGCGCAGCGTGAGCGCCAGATCCGCCACGTCCTTGACCAGGAAGTTGTGTTTCACGCACGGGCGCGTGATGCCGACGATGTCGGCTTCCTGGAAGGCGTCGTTGCCGATCAGGTGCGTGGCCACCTGGCCGGTGATCACCACCATCGGGATCGAGTCCATATAGGCGGTGGCGATGCCGGTCACGGCGTTGGTGGCGCCGGGGCCGGAGGTGACCAGCACCACGCCCGGCTCGCCGGTGGCGCGCGCGTAGCCGTCGGCGGCGTGCGTGGCGGCCTGCTCGTGGCGCACCAGGATGTGCTCGACCTCCTGCTGGCCGTAGAGCGCGTCGTAGATGTGCAACACCGCGCCGCCCGGGTAGCCGAATACGTACCGCACGCCCTGATCGCGCAGGAAACGGACGATGATTTCGGCGCCGGTGAGTTCCACGTGGCCTCCGGTTGCGGCGGGGTGGGCGAGGGGTGAGCCGACCGACGAAAACGTCGGGGCAGACTCAAAAAAAGGGGCGGAAGGATAGCAGATTCGGCCGCGGCGTCGGCCGCGACCGCAGGCGCATTGTTGGGCTTTGGACCGCGCTGCTAGAATCGCCGCCACCACGTCGCCGCACCGCGCCGTGGAGCGGCTTACGGGCAGCGTCGCCCTTGTATCGAGCCCCGGCGCGGCCGTCGGGACGGCTCAGGCCCCCAGATCACCGAACAGATATCGAACCGATATCGAACCCAGAATCGAACCCGCACGAACCTCGCAATCAGGAATCACGATGGCCGACAGCGTCAAGCTCGAAATCGAAGGACAGGTCCACGAATTCCCGGTACTGGTCGGGTCGGAAGGCGAGAAGGCCATCGACATCAGCGATCTGCGCGCCCGCACCGGCTACATCACCATGGACCCGGCGTACATGAACACCGGCGCCACCACCAGCGCCATCACGTTCCTGGACGGCGAGCAGGGCATCCTGCGCTACCGCGGCATCCCGATCGAGCAGGTGGCCGAGCAGTCCTCGTTCACCGAGACGGCCTACCTGCTGATCTACGGCCACCTGCCGACCCGGATCGAACTCCTCGCCTTCCGGGCCCAGATCACCCGTCACTCGATGATCCACGAGGGCCTCAAGGAGCTCATCGACCGCTTCCCGCCGGGCGCGCATCCGATGGCCATCCTGTCGTCGGCGGTGTGCGCCATGTCGGCGTACTACCCCGAACTGACCGAGATGGACCAGACCCCGGACGAGGTGGAGCTGTCCATCGTGCGGTTGATGGCCAAGATCACCACCATTGCCGCCTACGCCTACAAGCAATCCATCGGCCACCCGCTATTGTACCCGGACAACAGCCTGGGGTATTGCGCCAACTTCCTGCGCATGATGTTCGGCGTGCCGTGCGAGCCCTACGTGGTCGACGACGACCTCGTGAAGGCGCTGAAGGTGCTGCTGATTCTGCACGCCGACCACGAGCAGAACTGTTCCACGTCCACCGTGCGTCTGGTGGGATCCTCGCGCGCCAACCTGTTCGCGGCGGTATCGGCCGGCATCCTCGCCCTGTGGGGGCCGCTGCATGGCGGCGCCAACCAGGAAGTGCTGGAGATGCTGGAGGAAATCGCCGCGGACGGCGGCGACGTGCAGAAGTTCATTCTCAAGGCCAAGGATCCGAAGGACCCGTTCCGCTTGATGGGTTTTGGCCACCGCGTGTACAAGAACTACGACCCTCGCGCCACCATCATCAAGCGGACCGCCGACACTGTGCTCGCCAAGCTCGGCAAGCAGGACGAGCCGCTGCTGAAGATCGCCAAGGAACTGGAAACCGCCGCGCGTCTGGACAGCTACTTCGTCGATCGCAAGCTGTATCCGAACGTGGATTTCTACTCCGGCATCATCTACCACGCGATGGGCATCCCGACCAACATGTTCACGGTGATGTTCGCCATCGGCCGTCTGCCGGGCTGGATCGCGCAGTGGAAGGAAATGCTGGAGCAGAAGTCCAAGATCGGCCGCCCGCGCCAGATCTACACCGGTGCCACCAAGACCGACTACGTGCCGCTCGACGCGCGCGGCTGACAGGCGCCCGCGGGTGCCGGCATGACAGGCCGTCCGGCGCGTGCCGGACGGCCGTTTTCGTTTCTGAACCGGGAGGGGGCAGCCCGTGAGCGGCAGCATTCTTGAACGTCTGGATTCCACGCGCGCGGCAGCCCGGCTTGGCGGCGGCGCCGACCGCATCGCCGCCCAGCACGCCAAGGGCAAGCTGACCGCCCGCGAGCGCATCGAGCTGCTGCTGGACGCGGGCTCGTTCTGCGAGCTCGACACGCTCAAGGCCCACCGCTGCCAGGACTTCGGCATGGCCGACAAGCAGTTCCCGGGCGACGGCGTGGTCACCGGCTACGGCACCATCAACGGCCGCCTGACGTTTGTCTTCTCGCAGGACTTCACCGTCTTCGGTGGCGCGCTGTCGGAAACCCACGCCGAGAAAATCTGCAAGGTCATGGACCGCGCGGTCGAGGTCGGCGCGCCGGTGATCGGGCTGAACGACTCCGGCGGCGCGCGCATCCAGGAAGGTGTGGCCTCGCTCGGCGGGTATGCGGAAATCTTCTGGCGCAACGTGCAGGCCTCGGGCGTGGTGCCGCAGCTGTCGGTGATCATGGGCCCCTGTGCCGGCGGCGCCGTGTACTCGCCGGCCATGACGGACTTCATCTTCATGGTGAAGGACACGTCCTACATGTTCGTGACCGGCCCCAACGTGGTGAAGACGGTCACGCACGAGGACGTGACGTCCGAGGATCTCGGCGGCGCCAGCACGCACACGGCCAAGTCCGGCGTGGCCGATCTCGCCTTCGAGAACGACGTCGAGGCGATGGCGCAGACGCGCCGGCTGTTCGATTTTCTGCCGCTCAACAACCTCGAAACGCCGCCGAGTTACCCGAGCGATGACCCGTTCGACCGCGCCGAGCCGGCGCTCGACAGCCTGGTGCCGGAAAACGCCACCCAGCCCTACGACATCAAGGAGCTGATCGACAAGATCGCCGACCACCGCGATTTCTTCGAGGTGCAGCCGGATTACGCCAAGAACATCGTGACCGGCTTCGCGCGCCTGGAAGGCCGCACGGTCGGCATCGTCGCCAACAACCCCAAGGTGCTGGCCGGCGTGCTCGACATCGACTCGTCGCGCAAGGCGGCGCGCTTCGTGCGCTTTTGCGACTGCTTCAACATTCCCCTCGTGACGCTGGTGGACGTGCCGGGCTTCCTGCCGGGCACCACCCAGGAGCGCGGCGCCATCATCAAGCACGGCGCCAAGTTGCTGTACGCCTACGCCGAAGCCACGGTGCCGAAGCTCACCGTCATCACGCGCAAGGCCTACGGCGGTGCGTATGACGTGATGAGCAGCAAGCACATCCGCGGCGACATCAACTACGCCTGGCCCACGGCCGAGATCGCCGTGATGGGGCCCAAGGGCGCGGTCGAGGTCATGTACCGGCGCCAGATCGACCAGTCGGCCGACCCGGCCGCCGAGACGGCGCGCCTGGAGCAGGAATACCGCGAGCGCTTCGCGAACCCGTTCGTGGCCGCCGAGCGTGGCTTCATCGACGACGTGATCACGCCGTCGCGCACTCGCGAGCACCTGTGCCGGGCGCTGCGCATGCTGGCCAACAAGAGCGTGCAGCGGCCGTTCAAGAAGCACGGCAACATCCCGCTTTAAGGTGCGAAGAAAACCATGCCGCTGTTCAACAAGATTCTGATCGCCAACCGGGGCGAGATTGCCTGCCGGGTGATCCGCACCTGCCGGCGCCTGGGCATCGCCACCGTCGCCATTTACTCCGAAGCCGACAGGAATGCGCTGCACGTGCGCATGGCGGACGAGGCCTGGCCGGTCGGCCCGGCGCCGAGCGCGCAGTCCTACCTCAACGTCGACCGCATCCTCGAGGTCATTGCCGCGACCGGGGCCGAGGCCGTGCACCCGGGCTACGGCTTTCTGTCCGAGAACGCCGAGTTCGCGCGCCGGCTGGAGGAAGCCGGCGTGGTGTTCATCGGCCCGCCGCAGGGCGCCGTGCGCGCCATGGGCGACAAGATCGAGTCGAAAAAGCTCGCCGTGCAGGCGGGCGTGAGCACCGTGCCGGGCTACGTCGGCATCATCGACACGCCCGACGAGGCGGTGCGCATCGCCGAGGACATCGGCTTTCCGGTGATGATCAAGGCCACCGCCGGCGGCGGCGGCAAGGGCATGCGCGTGGTGAACCGGCGGGACGAGATGGCCGAGGGCTTTCGCGCCGCGGCGTCCGAGGCACGCTCCAGCTTCGGCGACGACCGCGTGTTCATCGAGAAGTACATCGTCAAGCCGCGCCACATCGAGATTCAGGTGCTCGGCGACCGGCAGGGCAACATCGTGTATCTGGGCGAGCGCGAGTGCTCCATCCAGCGCCGCCACCAGAAGGTGATCGAGGAAGCGCCGAGCCTGTTCCTGACGCCGCAGGTGCGCCGCGCCATGGGCGAGCAGGCGGTGGCGCTGGCCCGCGCGGTCGGCTACTTCTCGGCCGGCACGGTCGAGTTCATCGTCGACCAGCAGCGCAATTTCTATTTCCTGGAGATGAACACGCGCCTGCAGGTCGAGCACCCGGTCACGGAACTGGTGACGGGCATCGATCTTGTGGAACAGATGATCCGCGTCGCCGCCGGCGAGCCGCTCGCGCTGCGCCAGGACGAGGTCACGCTCACCGGCTGGGCCATCGAGGCGCGCGTGTACGCGGAGGACGCGCGGCGCGGCTTTCTGCCGTCCATCGGCCGCCTCACCGATTACCAGGAGCCGGCCGGCGCCGGCATCCGCGTCGACTCGGGCACCTACGAGGGCGGCGAGATTTCCATGTACTACGACCCGATGATCGCGAAGCTGATCGCCTACGGCGACGACCGCGCCGAGGCCACCGCGCGCCTGATCGACGCGCTCGACGGCTACGACATCCGCGGCGTGACCACCAACCTCGATTTCCTGGGCAGCCTGCTGAGCCACCCGCGCTTCGCGAGCGGCGACATCTCCACCAACTTCATCGCCGAGGAATACCCGGACGGCTACGTGGAGCCGCCGGTCGACGCGCGCGAGCGCGAGCTGTTCGCGGTGATCGCCGCCTACGCGCGGGCGCAGCAGGAGGCGCGCGCGCGGCACGTGCACGCGGGCGACGCCGACAGCCCGTGGAAGTTGCTCAAGCGCGGGCGGGGGGGCTGAATCATGGCCGGTCAGGACAAGTCGTTTTTCGTCACCGTGCAGGGCGAGCCGGTGCGGCTCGACGTGGTCGAGGTCACCGACAGCGGCGCGCAGTTTCGCGTCGGCGAGCACATCCGCGCGGTGCGCGGCGAGCTCAAGCCCGGGCAGGCGTTGCAGGAACTCACTATCGACGGCTACCCGGTGCGGTTTCGCATCGACCACCGCGGCGGCCAGCTCACCCTCACGCGCCGCGGCAAGCAGGTCAGCACCCGCGCGCTGACGGCGCTGGAGCACGATCTTTACGCGCTGATGCCGGTCAAGCAGGCGGCCGATACCTCGAATCTGATCCTCTCGCCCATGCCGGGCAAGGTGATCGCGGTCTATGTCGAGGCCGGGCAGGCGGTGAAGGCCGGCGAGGCGCTGTGCGTGCTCGAAGCCATGAAGATGGAAAACGTGCTCTACGCCGAGCGCGACGGCACGGTGGCCAAGCTCGACATCGCCGCCGGGCAGACGGTGGACGCCGACCAGTTGCTGATCGAGTTCGAGCGGCCGGAGGCGGGCGCGTGATCGGGCGCCTGAACCACATCGCCATCGCGACGCCGGATCTGGCAGCCGCCGCCGCGCGCTACCGCGACTCGCTGGCCACGCCGGCCAAGGTGTCGGCGCCGCAGGCGCTGCCCGAGCACGGCGTCACCACCGTGTTCGTCGACACCGGCAACACCAAGCTCGAACTGCTGGAGCCGCTCGGTGCGAACTCGCCGATCGCGAAGTTTCTGGAGAAGAACCCCGACGGCGGCCTGCATCACCTGTGCTTCGAGGTGCCGAACCTGGCCGCCGCCATTGCCACGGTGAAGGCCGCCGGCGTGCGCGTCCTGGGCGAGCCGCGTACCGGTGCCCACGGCCTGCCGGTGGTGTTCCTGCACCCGAAGGACTGCGGCGGCGTGCTGATGGAGCTGGAAGAGACGGCTCCCGGGCACGGCTGAACCGTTTTTTTGTAACCCGGCTCTTACCCCAGCAGGCGCCGAAAGCGCGCCACCGAAAAACCGAACATCAGCCCGCCCAGCACCAGCATGCCCAGGATGTCGTGCCAGACGTAGGCGAGGCCGTTGCCCTTGAACAGCACCTGGTAGCCGAAGTCGATGTAGTAGCGCATCGGCGAGATGAGCGTCGCGTAGCGCATCCACGGCGCCATGCTCTCCGGCGGCGTGGTGGCGCCGGACAGGAACAGCATCGGGAACAGGATCAGGAACAGCATCATCATCGCCTGGGCGAGATTTCGCGCCAGCATGGCGATGTAGATGCCAAGGCTCGCCACCGACGTGATGTACAGCACCGACACGGCGTAGAAGAACAGCACGCTGCCGCGCAGTGGCGTGCCGAACACGCCGCCGACGATACCGAACAGCGACAGCGGCGACAGCAGCAGGATCACCACCACGGTCGGGATGATCTTGGCCGCGAACAGCTCCGCCGGGCGCAGCGGGCTGACCAGCAGTTGTTCCAGCGTGCCCTGTTCCTTCTCGCGCACCATGGCGGCGGCGGTCAGCAGCATCGAGATCATGGTGATCATGTTCAGCATTTCGAGCAGGCTCGAGAACCACGCCGAGGTGATGTTGGGGTTGAACTCCACGCGCGGCCGGGCGTCCACCTGCGGCAGGCGCGCCAGCAAACGCTCGGAGGGCCCAAGGCGCCGCTCCAGCAGCTCGATCGAGTATCCGCCCGCGAGCTGCGTGATGTAGCCGCCGGCGAGCGTCGCCATCTGCGACTGCGTGCCGTCCGAGATGACCTGAAAGCGCCCGGCGCCGGCCTGCACGTCGCGCGAGAACGTCGGCGGGATCACCACCGCGAGGCTGGTGCGCCCGCGGTCGAGCGCGTCCGTGAGTGCGGCGTCGCTTTCAAGCTGCGCAACCACCTTGAACCACGGCGCGCGCAGGCGCGCGATCAGCTCGCGGCTCTCGGGGCTGCGCGACAGGTCCAGCACCGCTACCGGGTAGTTGTTGATGTCCATGCTGATGGCGCGACCGGCGATGAACACCGCGCCCGAAAAGCCCCACAGCAGGATGAACAGGATCGGCAGGTCGCCGAGCAGCTGACGGAACTCCTTGAGCACCATGGCCGCAAGGCGCGCCCACATCAGCCGATCCTCTTTTTGAGAAACGCCCAGCACAGGGCGTAAACCACCACCGTGTACACGGCGAGTGCGGCGAGCTGCGGCCAGTAGAAGTCGAGCCCGAGGCCCTTCAGATAACTGCCGCGCACCACGCTCATGAAATGTGTGGCCGGAATGAGCTGGGCGATCCACTGCCCCAGGCGATCCATGGCGCCGACCGGCGTGATGAAGCCCGAGTAGTTGAAGGCGGGCGTCACGGTGGCGAGAAACGTCACCAGCATGGCGGCGAGCTGGCTGCGCGTGAGGATGGAGATCAGCAGCCCGATGCCGATGGTGCACACCGAGTACAGCAGCGCGCCGAGACTGAGCACGAACACGCTGCCGACGAAGCGCACGCGGAACACCAGCAGGCTCAGCACAAAGATCAGCAGGTAATCCAGCAGCGCGACGGCCAGGTACGGCAGCAGTTTGCCGAGGATGATTTCGCCGCGGCGCACGGGCGACGCGTAGAAGTTGAAGATGGTGCCCGATTCCTTCTCCCGCACCACCAGCAGGGCGCCCAGGATGGCCGGGAACAGCATCAGGATCAGCACCAGCAGGCCGGGCACGATGGCGTTCTTGCTTTCGAGCGAGGGGTTGTACCAGACCGACAAATCCATCTGCACCGGCAGCACCGTGCCTTCGCCACGCACCTGCTGCAGCAGACGCTGGTTGTAGAGCGCGTTCACGGCCGCGACGTAGCCGTTGATGACGCCGGCGCGGGTCGGGAACGAACCGTCGATGGTGACGCCGACTTCGGTCGGCTGGCCGCTTGCGATCTGCCGGCCGAAATCGGGCGGGATGTCGATGATGACGCGCGCGGTGCCGGACCGCAGCAGCCGCTCCAGGCGCGCCGGGTCGGTGTCGACCGCGATCAGGTTGAAGTACTCGGAGTGCACGTAACCGTCGATGTAATCGCGGCTGTACGGCGAGCGGTCGTGGTCGGCGAACACCAGCGGCAGGTTCTTGACGTCCAGCGACAGCCCGAAGCCGAACAGCAGGATCATCACGAGCGGAATCACGAACGATAGCCCGAGGTACACCGGGTCGCGGAGCAGCTCGCGCGTTTCCTTGACCACGATGGCGGCCAGACGGCTGGGTCGATCGGAGCGCCGAAAAATTCCGTCCCTGGAATTTTTCGGCTCGCTGCGGCGCGGTACGGGCCCGCGCCACGCTCCCTGTATCGATGGCCGACGCCATCGATACAGGCCGGGACGTCCTGTCCCGGAGAAAAGCGTCGAAACCTTCTGCGCCTTCCTAGCCACGATTCGCCCCCGCGTGGCTCACGAAGTGCACGAACGCCTCCTCCATGCTGAGCCCGAGCCGCCGCAGGTGCCCGTCGAGCTGCGCTTCGCCAAGCAGCGCCTGTGCCCGGGCGGCGTCGGCGTCGGCGGTCGCCGTCTGCCACTGGATGCGCCGCCCGTAAAGCATGGCGGCCGGGAAGGCGTCGCGCAGCGCCTGGTAGGCGGCGGCGAAGTCGTGCGCGTCCACGGCCACCACCGGGCCGCCTTCCTGTTCGGCGCGCGTGCGAAGTTCGCTGGGCGCACCGACCGCAATCAACCGACCCTGGTGCATCAGGCCCAGGCGATCGCAGTGCTCAGCCTCGTCCATGTAGTGCGTCGAGACCAGCACCGTGATGCGGCTGCGCCGCGCGAGCAGGTGCACCAGGTCCCAGAACTCGCGCCGTGCCAGCGGGTCGACCCCCGACGTCGGCTCGTCCAGGAACAGCAGCTTCGGTTCGTGCAGCAGGGCGGCCGCGAGCGACACCCGCTGGCGTAGGCCGGACGGCAGGTCGCGCGTCGGCCGCTGCGCGTGCCCGGCCAGCTCCAGCCCACCCAGCAGCGCGTCGATGCGCCGGTCGCGCTCGCTGCGCGGCAGGGCGTAGAGACCGGCGTAAAGGTCGAGATTGGCGCGTACGGTCAGATCCCGGTACAGCGAGAAGCGCTGCGACATGTAACCGATGCGCGCGCGAAGGCGCCGGCGGTCCCGGCCGCGCGCAAGATCGATGTCCAGCACCTGGGCGCGCCCGTCGCTCGGCCGCAGCAGGCCACACAGCATCTTGATGAGCGTGGTCTTGCCGGCGCCGTTCGGGCCGAGCAGGCCAAAGATCTCGCCCGTCTCGACGGTCAGCCCCACCGCGTCCACGGCCGTGAAATCGCCAAAGCGGCAGGTCAGCGCCTCGGTGCGCACCGGCGCGGTGCCGGTGTCCTCGTCCGGCGCGGCGGCGAGCACCTCGGCCGGGTCGGCGTGCGCGGTGCCAGTGGTGCCAGTGGCGCCGCTGCGCGTGAGACGCTGCACGAACACGTCTTCGAGCCCGGGCGCGATGTCCTGCACCTGCACGTTATCGAGCCCTGCGCTGGCCAGACGCCCGGCCACGTCCACGCCGCCATCGTCGAGCAGCACGTGCAGCTCGCGCCCGAACAGCGCCGTCGCGAGGGTTTCGGGCCAGGCGGCGAGCTGCGGCAGCAGGGCCTGCGGCGCCGCGCCGGCCACGCTGACGAGACGACCGGGCAGGGCGGCGCACAGCTCCTGCGGCGTGCCCTCCGCGATCAGCCGGCCGCGGTCCATGAGGCCGACGTAGGTGCAGCGCTCGGCCTCGTCCATGTAGGAGGTGGTCAGCAGCACCGTCACACCGCGCGTGGCGACCAGATCCTGGATGATGGTCCAGAAGTCGCGCCGCGAGATCGGATCGACGCCCGTGGTCGGCTCGTCGAGCAGCAGGATGTCCGGCAGGTGGATCAGCGTGCAGATCAGCGCGAGCTTCTGGCGCATGCCGCCCGACAGCTTGCCGGCCGGGCGGTCCAGAAACGGCGCCAGACGCGTCATCGCCAGCAGGCGCTCCACGTTCTCGCGATAGCGCTCTTCCGGCACCTGCCGCAGCGCGCGGAAGAACTCGATGTTCTCGCCGACCGACAGCGTGTCGTAGAGGTTCAGCCCCAGCCCCTGCGGCATGTAGCCGATCAGCGGCTTCACCGCCTCCGGCCGGCGGCGCACGTCGATGCCGGCCACCTCGGCGTGACCAGCATCCGCCGACAGCACGCCGGCCAGCACCTGCAGCACGGAGGTCTTGCCGCTGCCATCCGGGCCGATCAGCCCGTACACGCGGCCGGTGTGGACCTGGAACGACACGTCGTCCACCGCCCTGATGCGGCCGCGGGCGTAGGACTTGTGCAGAGCCTCGACGCGGACGAGCGCCGGGCGCCCGCCGTTCACGGCGCGCTGGCCTGGCCGGCCTGCCTTGCCTGCTCACCGCTTGCGGTGTGGATCACGCCGTCGGCCGGCATGCCCGGCTTGAGCACGCCGCCCGGGTTTTCGGCGAGCGACAGCTCGACCGCGAACACCAGCTTGACGCGCTCTTCCCGGGTCTCGACGTTCTTGGGCGTGAACTCGGCGGCGGTCGCCACCTTGGTGACGGTGGCGACGAACGCCCGGTCAGGGTAGGCATCCACGCGCACCTCGGCGCGCTGGCCGAGCGCCACGCGGCCGATCAGCGGCTCCGGCACGTAGACCTTGAGGTACAGCCGATTCAGGTCCACCAGCGAGAACAGCGGGCTGCCCGGAGCCACCTGCTCGCCAAGCTCCACGCTACGCGTCAGCACCACGCCGGCGAGCGGGCTCGGGATGTCGAGATAGCCAATCCGCGTATCGAGCTCGGCGAGCTGCGCCTTGGCCTGCTGCACCTGGCTTTCGAGCGCCGCCAGCGCCTGTGCCTGCGCGGCGAGTCGCTGATCGCCAAGCCGCGCGAGATCGAGGTTCCTGCTGGCCGCCTGCACGGCGGCCGTGGTGGCCAGCGCCGTCTTGCCGGCCACGTCGGCGCGCGAGCGGGCGGTCTCGGCCTGCTGTTCGGCCGCGAGCTTTTGCTCGGCGAGCGTGGTCAGGCGCCGCGCATCGGCACCAGCCTGCGCGCGGTCCGCCTGCGCGGCGGCAAGACGCGCCTGCGCCTCGTCGAGGGCCGCTCTGGCCTGCGCGATGCGCAGCGGCAACTCGCGTTGCGCCACCGCGTAGGCGGTGCGCTCGCTGGCGAGTCGGTGCTCAAGGGTGCTCTGCTGCTCCTGCACGGCGCGGCGGCGCTCGCGCAGGGTCGGTTCGTCGAGCCGCGCCAGGCGCGCGCCCACCGTGACGGACATGCCCTCGTCCACCGGCAACTCGGCGACGGTGCCGGACACCTTCGGCGTGACCTGCGTGATGCGGCCCTCGATGCGGCCGCTGGCCATGATGCGGTTGTCTGGGGATTGCGCTGTCAGCAGTCGCCAGGCGACAGCAGCAACGATGGCCACGATGAACGCGGCGGCGAGCGTGATGGCGAACGTCTTGCGAGACATGGGGGGAGCTGTCCGGTGATTCGCCCGGGGCGCCGTGCGCGGCGTCCGACCGATGCATGAACAGGGTGGCGCGCCCGTCGACCGCCCGTCAACGCTGAAACACGGCGTGGTTGATGAAGGTCAACCGGTGCCCTGCCGTCACGTCGCGGGACGCGCCGAACCTTCAGCCGCCGATGTCCCCGGCCAGCGCCTGCAGGAGCGAGAGCGCCACCACGGCGGCCGTTTCCGTGCGCAGCACCCGCGGGCCCATCCGCACCGGTCGGTAGCCGGCCGCCTGAGCGAGCTGCCGCTCGGCCGCCGACAGGCCGCCCTCGGGGCCGATCAGCACGCTGACCGGGCCGCGCAGGTCCTGAAGCGTGGCCAGCGCCTGCGCGGCGCTTGGGTCCAGCAACAGGCCCGTGCCCGCCGCGGCGTCGTACCGGGCCAGGTACTCCTCCAGCCCGCACGGCTCGGCCACCGGCGGCACGCGCGTGCGCCCGCTCTGCTCGCAGGCGGCGAGCACCACGCCGCGCCAGTGCGCGAGGCGCCGTGCGGCGCGCTCGCCGGCCAGACGCAGCACCGTGCGCTCGGTGGTCACCGGCACGATGTCGCTCACGCCAAGCTCCACCGCCTTTTGCAGCGTGTAGTCCATGCGCTCGCCGCGCGAGATGCCCTGCACCAGGCGCAGGTGCAGCGGTGACTCGCAGCGATCCGGCGTGAACTCGCCCACCTGCGCCCTGAGTTCGCCGCCCGGTGCGCGCACGAGCCGGGCAGCGAACTCGCCCCCGCTGCCGTTGAACAAACACACCCCGTCGCCGTCCCGCAGGCGCAGCACCTTCACGGCATGATCGAGCGCGCGTTGGCCCAGCGCGCACTCGGCGCCGCTGGCGAGCGGCTGGTCGACGAAAAGACGCGGCACGCGCATGGGTCAGGGAAACGCCGACCTGTTGGGCGTTTCCCGTCCGGGGCAGGATGCCCCGGCCTGAATCAAGGGCTTCAACCCTTGATTCAGGGAGCCCGGCGCGGGCTTGCCCCGTGCCGCGGCGAGCTGAAAAAATCCAGGGATGGCGTTTTTCAGCATTTACTCGCCATCCGCCAGGCGCACGAAATCCGCTACCGACAGTACCTCCGGCCGCAGGCCGGGATCGATGCCGGCGGCCGCGAACTGCGCCTCGCTCACCACGCCGGCCAGGCTGTTGCGCAGCGTCTTGCGCCGCTGGGCGAAGGCGCGCTGGACGAGCTCCGCAAACCGCCGCTCGTCGGCGGCCGGGTGCGGCAGCGTCGCGTAGGGCGTGAGCTGCACGATGCGCGACTGCACCTTGGGCGCCGGCGAGAACGCCCCCGGCGGCACCACGAACAGCGCCTCGACCTCACAGGCGTACTGCAACATCACGCTGAGGCGACCGTAGTCGTCGTCGCCCGGGGCGGCGGCCATGCGGTCCACCACCTCGCGTTGCAGCATGAACAGCATGTCCTTGATCACCGCGCGCTGGGCGAGCAGGTGAAACAGCAGCGGCGTCGAGATGTTGTAGGGCAGGTTGCCGAACACGCGAAGACGCCCGCCCGGCGGCGCCAGCGCCCGAAAGTCAAAGCGCAGCGCGTCGGCGCTGATCAGCGCAAGCCCTCGCGGCGCAAAGCGCTCCGTCAGCTCGTCGGCCAGATCGCGGTCGAGTTCGATCGCCGTGAGCGCGCCCGCGCGCTCCAGCACCGGGCCGGTCAGCGCGCCGTGGCCGGGGCCGATCTCGACCAGCGCCTGCCCGGCCGCGGGTGCCAGCGTGGCGACGATGCGCGCGATCACGCCCGGGCTGTGCAGGAAGTTCTGCCCGAAGCGTTTTCTGGCCGGCTGCATCAGCGTCCTGCCCTGGCCATTTCGACCGCCAGCGCGACCGCAGCGCGCAGGCTGCCGGCGTCGGCGCGGCCGGTGCCAGCGAGGTCGTAAGCCGTGCCGTGGTCGACCGAGGTGCGGATGATGGGCAGCCCGAGCGTCACGTTCACCGCGCGCCCGAAGCCGGCGTACTTGAGCACCGGCAGGCCCTGGTCGTGGTACATGGCGAGCACGGCGTCGAACGGCGCGAGCCGCGCCGGCGTGAGCAGCGTGTCGGCCGGCAGCGGACCCGTGACGTCGAGCCCCGCGGCCCGTGCGACCGCGATGGCGGGCGCGATCACGTCGATCTCCTCGCGTCCGAGATGCCCGCGCTCGCCCGCGTGGGGGTTGAGGCCGCACACCGCGATCCGCGGCCGGGGCAGGCCGAACCGCTGGCGAAGGTCATGGTCAAGGATGCGCAGCGTGCCGGCGATGCCGTCCACCGTCAGCGCATCAGCCACCTCCCGCAGCGGCAGGTGGGTGGTGGCGAGCGCCACCCGCAGGCGGTCCGCTACCAGCAGCATCACCACCTGCGCGGTCCCGCAGCGGGCGGCGAGGTACTCGGTGTGGCCGCTGAAGGGGATGCCGGCGTCGTTGATGACGCCCTTGTCGAGCGGGGCGGTGACCATCGCGTCGAAGCGGCCTTCGAGGCAGCCCCGGACGGCGTGATCGAGCCCTTCCAGCAGCGCCAGCGCGTTGGCGGGGTCGGGCTTACCCGGCGGCGGCCGGCGCGGCAGGTCGACGTGCAGCACCGGCGCGGTGCCCGGGGTTGGCGGGGCGGCCGGCTCGCCTGGCTCGAACGGAACCAGCCGCAGCGCATGCCCGAGTGCCGCGGCGCGTTCGGCCAGCAGGTGCCGGTCGCCGATGAGGACGAGCTCGATCTGCGGCTCCGGCGCGGCGCGGACGAGGTCAAGACAGATGTCCGGCCCGATGCCGGCCGGCTCGCCGACGGTGAGCGCGAGACGAATCATGGCCGTCCGGGACAGGGCGCCCCGGCGTGAATTGCAGGGTGCAGTGTGGGCGTGAGCCGCATTGCCGCGAGCCGAAGCATTTCGCGGATGGAAACGGTCGGCATGTCCCTAGGGACGCAGCTCCACGTAGGCCTCGTCGCGCAGGCGCTGCAGCCAGGCCTGCGTCATTTCCTCGGCCTTGCGCGCGCGCAGCGTGTCGCGGGCATGGGCGCGGCGGTAGGCCTCGGTGTCGTCCTGGCTGCGGCGGCCGAGCACGCGGATCAGGTGAAAGCCGAAGGAGGACCGCACGGGCTCGCTCAGTTCGCCCTCCGGCAGGCCCTGCATGGCGCTCGCGAACGCCGGCACGACGTCCTGCGCCTGCACCCAGCCGAGGTCGCCGCCCTTGACTGCCGACCCGGGATCATCCGAATGGGAGCGGGCAAGCGCCTGAAAATCCTCGCCGGCCAGGATGCGCTGGCGCAGCGATTCCACGCGCGCCAGAGCTTCGTCCTCGCGCCCGGACTCGGCCTTGACCAGGATGTGTTCGACGTGGGTCTGTTCGACGACGTGCCGACCGCCGCTGGCGTCCGCTTCGAGCAGCTTCAGGATGTGGAAGCCGTTCGAGCTCGGGATGATGTCGCTGATGCCGCCGGGGGAGAGGTTCTGTACGGCCGCCACGAACGGCGGCGGCAGCTCGTCGGCGTTGCGCCAGCCAAGGTCGCCGCCTTCCAGCGCCTGCTGGCCCTTGGACACCGCCACCGCGGTGCTGGCGAAATCGGCGCCGGCGGCGAGCTCGTCGTGCACGCGCCGCGCCTGCGCCTCGGTGTCGCGCAGTTGCGCCGGCGTGGGGTCGGGCGGCAGCGCGATCAGGATGTGCGCCAGGTGGTAGCGCGCGCTCGCCGCCGCGCCGCCTTCGGCCAGAAAGCGTTCCACTTCCGCGTCGGACACGTTGATGCGGGCGATGACCTCTTGCTGGCGCAGCTGCGTCAGGCGCATCTCGCTGCGGACCTCGTCGCGAAAGGCCTCGAAGCTGCCGCCGTCCGCGATCACCGCGTCGCGCATCTGCGAGAGTGTCAGTTGGTTGCGCGCGGCGATGTTTTCGAGCGCGAGGTTCAGCTCGTCGTCGCTGATGTTGATGCCGGCCACGTCGGCCAGCTGCATCTGCAGCTGCCGCGCCACCAGGTGTTCGAGCACCTGCCGCTCGAATTCGGTCGGCGGTGGCGTCGTGGTGCCGCGCCGGCGCAGGTCCGCCACGATGCGCTGCACCTCGCGCTCCAGCTCGCTTTGCACGATGACGTCCTTGTTCACCACCGCGACCACCCGGTCGAGGTTGGCCGCCATTGCCAAGGCCGGCGCCAGCAAGGCACACAGCAGAACCAGCAGTCGTTTCACGTCAGAATCCGCGCGTAGGGGTCGATCCGAAGCCGTAGGCGTCGCGGTTGTAGCCGAACACGCCCTCGGTGAGCAGGTTTTCCACCTTGTTGCCGATGTTGGTCAGGCCCTTCAGCTCCAGCTCGAACAGGATGGCGCTGGTGGTGTCGCCGCCCAGGTCGCGCACGTAGCGGCGGGTGACCACGCGGGCGCCCCAGCAGCAGCTCTCGTAGCCGACGCCGACGAAGCTCTCGATGATCTTCGACTCCGGCAGCGAGTAATAGGACCGCCCCACCAGTTGCCAGTTGCGCCCGAGCGGCACCACGCCGGACAGGTCGATCTGCTCCATGCTCTCGGTGAGTCCGGGCGCCGACAGGTTCGGCAGCTCGCGCCGCATGCGGTAGGAAGCATTCAGCAGCAGGCCGTTCTGCGGCCGGTAATAGAGGCCGAACACGGACCGCTGCGTGCTGCCGGAGTCCGGATCCCATTCAAGATCGCCGCGCGCCAGCAGCGCGCGCGTGAGCCGCGCCCACAGCTCGCCGACGATGGCCGACTCGTTCGCCTCCACCGCCGGCCCCGCCCGCAGCGCCACCTGCCGGTCGTGCAGATAGCGCACCTGGCCAATGCTGCCGCGGAACAGCTCGGTGCCGCTGGTGGTACTGAGGAAGCGCGACGTGACGGCGGCCGTCACCTGATTGGCGTCGCCCTGCCGGTCCGGACCCGAGAAGCGGTTGGAGCGGAACAGCGACTGGAAGCTGAAGTCGGTGTCGCCGGTGTCGAAGATCGGGATGTCGTCCTGGTCGCGGTTCGGCACGTACAGGTAATACAGGCGCGGTTCGAGCGTCTGCATGGCGCTCACGCCCCACAGGTCGAGGTCGCGCTCGAAGAACAGGCCGCTGTCCAGGCTCACTATCGGCACCGAACGGCTCGGCGCGTCGTCTTGCCCCGGCAACTGGTTGTTCAGGTCGTACTGGGTATAGCGAAAACCGACGCGCGGCTCGATGCGAAACGCCGCCCGCTCCCACGGCAGGCTGAGGCTCGGGTACAGGTCGAGCCGCGCGCCGTCCACCTGGTCCGGGTGGTCGTACAGCGTGTACTCGCTGTCGAGCGCGTAACTGAGGCCGCCCGGCGCAAAGCCCGAGGTGTTGAACATGAGCTGCGGCAGGCGGCGGTAGGGCTGGCTGCCGGTCAGCGTCTGATACGTCTCCACCTGGCCCTTGAGGCGCCAGTTGTCGCCGTTGTAGCTGGTGGTGGCCAGACGCTGCAGGTGGGTGGTGCTGACGTCGTTGATGCCCTTGCCGAAGTCCTCGAAGTAGGCGTCGTCGGACACGCGGTTGAAGGTGAGGTAGTGCGTCCAGCGCGGCGTGAAAGTGCCGCTTTGCATGAAGCTCACCGAATTGCGGTCCCGGCCCGCTTCGCTGTCGGAGGGCAGATACGTGCCGCCGATCTCGCCCTGGAAATCCGTGAACAGGTAGCGGCCCAGGCCCTCCATCATCAGGCCGCGCTTGCTCATGTAGCGCGGCGTGAGGGTGGCGTCGTAGTTCGGGGCGAGGTTCAGGTAGTACGGTGCGCGCAGCTCGAAACCAAGCTCGTCGCTGGTGCCGGCGCTCGGTGCCAGGAAGCCCGACTTGCGCTCGTCGGACAGCGGAAAGCTGAAATACGGGCTGTACAGGATCGGGATGCCCTTGAAGTCCAGCACCACGTTGCGCGCCGAGCCCTCGCCCTTGTCGAAGTCGAGATCGACCTTCGACGAGCGCAACGCCCAGTCGCGCTTGCCGGGCGGACAGGTGGTGTAGAAGGCGCCTTCCAGCGTGTGGCGGCTGGCGTCGCGGCGGATGATGCGCGTGGCGCGCCCGCGCGCCCGCTTCTCGCGCAGCGCGTAGCTGGCGTTCTCGATGGTGCCCTGGTCGGCGTCGATGTTGTATTCGAGGCTGCTGCCCTCCAGCATCATGCGGCTGTCGCCGAACACCACCGCGCCCGTGGCGACCGCCGCCTGCTGGTCGCGGTTGAAGGTCACCTCGTCCGCGTTGAGCTGCCGGTCGCCCTTGACGATCGCCGCCTGGCCACGCAGGCGAATTTCGCCGCCGGGTTCCGCTTCGGAGGAATCGGCCACCACGTAGATCGGCTGGCCGCTCGCCTTGGCACGGGCGGCGACGGCCGGGTCGGGGCCGATGAACTCGAACGCGCTGCCGCACTGGGCATCGCTTGGCTGGCTGACGGCGGCCGTCACCGGGGTGGCAAGACTACCGGCGAGGAGCACAGCACCGGTCGCGCGGAGGATTCGAAAAACCGCTGGATATGAATGGCGCAAGATGGTTACAGCCCAGGGCGCAGTTCGGTGTTCTGGTCGCCCCGGCGTGTGCGGGGCATGGCGTGCGGCGTGGCGCCGTCGCCGATGGCCCGGATCGGTGCCGTGGCGAGCGGCCGGGATGATAGCAGAGCCCTAGCCGTCCTCGGCCCGGGCGCAGTCTCCTGCCGAGCGCAGGCTGATGCGGGTCCAGCCGCGCGTGGCGGCGATGGCGGCGAGCTCGGGATCGGCGTCCACGGCGACCGGTACGTCCACCTGCTCCAGCAGCGGCAGGTCGTTGTGGGAGTCGCTGTAGAAATACCGGTAGGCGCCCTCGTAGCCGTAGCGCGTCTGCCAGCGCGCAAGGCAAGCCACCTTGCCGGCCCGAAAGCACGGCGGGTCGAGCGCCCGCCCCGTGAAGCCGCCGGCGTCGCGCTCGGGCTCGGTCGCGATCAGCGCCGGCACGCCGAGCAGCCCGGCGATGGGTCCGGTCACGAAACGGTTGGTGGCCGTGATGATGGCCAACTGGTGCCCCTCCCGGCGGTGGCGGTCGATGAACGGCCGGGCGCCCGGCGCCACGCGCGGGGCGATCCACTCGGCCACGAACCGGTCGCGCAGTTCCAGCAGGCGCGCCAGCGGCAGGTCACGCAGCGGGCGCAGCGCAAAGGCGAGGAACTCGTGGATGTCGAGACCACCCGCCTTGTACAGCTCGTAGTAGCGGGCATTCTCGGCCTCGTAGGCGTCGCCGTCGACCAGGCCCGCATCGGCCAGACAGCGGCCCCACAGGTAATCGCTGTCGTCGGTCAGCAGCGTGTTGTCAAGATCGAACAGGGCAAGCGTGCGGGCCATGTGCGGCCGCTCCAGGTAGGGCTGCGTGCTAACATCGATGGCGATTTTACAGCGCTCGACAGCCGGCTTCAGCGGTGTTCCGGGCGCCTGCGGCAGCCGTTTCAAGGACCGTTCCCATGATCGATGCGGAAGGCTTTCGGGCAAACGTCGGCATCATCCTGGTGAACGACGCCGGGCACGTGTTCTGGGGCCGGCGCGTAGGCCAGAACGCCTGGCAATTCCCGCAGGGCGGCATCAAGCACCACGAGACGCCGGAGCAGGCGCTGTTTCGCGAGTTGCAGGAGGAAGTCGGCCTGACCCGCGACCACGTCGAGCTGCTCGGCGCCACACAGGGCTGGCTGCGCTACCTGATCCCGCGCCGCTATTTGCGCCGCGACCGGCCGCCGTGCATCGGCCAGAAACAGCTCTGGTACCTGCTGCGCCTGACCGCCGGCGAGGAGCAGATTCGCCTGGACGCCGACGGCAGCCCGGAGTTCGACGCCTGGCGCTGGGTCGACTACTGGGCGCCGCTGACGCAGATCGTCACCTTCAAGCGCGAGGTGTATCGCCTGGCGCTCGAAGAGCTGGCCTGCCGGGTGCCGGGTCCGACCACCGCCGCCGAGCATCGTGCCTGACCCGGCGGCAGCGGGCGCGGGCCCGATCGCAGACGCGAAGCCCGGTCCGGCCAACGAAAAATCCACGCCCGTTCCGGGGCCCGGCACACGCCGCTGGGTGGTGCCGACGGCGGTGCTTGTCATTGCCCTGGCGTTGGCAGGTGCGGGCGCCTGGTGGTGGTTGTGGACGCCCCTGCAGGCGCGGCTCGCGCAGGATGCTGCGCGCGCCGAAGAGCACGGTCGTCAGATCGACGCGCTGGATGCCTGGCGCAGCACCGCGAGCGAGGATCTGGCGGCCTTCGAAAGCCGCCTGCGTGCGCTCACGCAGCGCGTCGATCAGCTCGGTCCCGAGCGCCTTGCCGCCTGGTCGCTGGCGGAAGCGGACTACCTGCTGCGCAGCGCCAGCCGCGCGGCCACGTTTGACTACGATCCGGCGCGCGCGGCGCTTGCCCTGCAACTGGCGAGCGCCACACTCGCGCCAATCCCGGGCAGCGACGCGCTGCGGCGTGCCATCGACGGCGCCCGCAGCGCGCTCGACACGGTGCGCGTTCCCGATGTGGCGGCGCTTGGCGGTGAACTCGCGCAAGCCGGCGAGGTGCTCCGGGAGGCGGGCCTGCGCGAGCCCGGCGTGGCGCCGACGACGCCAGCAAGTCCGGGCTGGCGCGGCACCGTGCAGCAGGCCTGGCAGCAGCTCAGCGAGGTGATCGTCGTGCAGCGCGTCGGCACGCCGGTGCAGCCCTTGCTGCGACCGCACGAGACCCAGTACCTGCACGAGCAGCTGGCGCTGAAGCTCGCGGCGGCCGAGCTTGCCCTGCGGCGGCGCGACGACGCGGCCCTGCGGCGCGACATCGCCGATCTCACCGACTGGGCCAACGCGTATCTCGACACCGGGCCTGCGACGACGGCCGCGGCGCTCGCAACGCTGAAGCGGCTGGCGGACACCGACCTGCGCCCGCCGCTGCCGGATCTGACCGGGCTCGGCGAGCAGCTCGACGCCTTGCGCCGACGCGCCGACTCGGATCCGATGCCATGAGGCGATTGCTCTGGCTGCTGCTGGCCGCCGCGCTCGGTGTGCTGGTAGCGAGCCTGGTAGCCGCGCAGCCCGGGTACGTGCTCCTCGCCTGGGGGGACTGGCGGGTCGAGATTCGCAGCCTGCTGGTGGCACTGCTGCTGGCGGTGGGCGTTTTTTTAGTGCTGCACTGGCTGCTCGGCAGCGCCGCGCGCGCGCGTCAGGCGCTGTGGCGACGGGCGGTGCTGCGGCGCCTGCGCCGCCGTGACCAGTCCGAGCGCGACCTGGCGGGCGGCGTGCTGGCGGTACTGGAAGGCCACTACGCGCAAGCCGAGAAGCTGCTGCAGCGCAGCCGGCGGGCCGCCGCGGCACCGGTGTTGCAGGCACTGGCGCTGGCTCATCTCGCCCGCCTGCGAGGGGAAACGGCACGTCGGGAGCGCGAGTTCGCCGCCGCCCGCGCCGCGGCGCCGCAGGCGAAACGCGCGATCGCCTGCCTGCAGGCGCAGGCCCAGATCGACGCCGGTGACACGACGTCGGCGGCCTTGACGCTCAAGGGGGCGGCCGAGGAAAGCAGCCCGCGCCTGCTGGAACTCGAAGTCCGTCTGGCGCGCGCGCGCCAGGACTGGCAGGCGATGCAGGATCTGCTGCCACGCCTGCGCCGGGCGGGCGTGATCGATGCCGCCCGCGCGGCAACCGAAGAAGCGGCGATAGCCGGCGCACGCCTGGCGAGCAGCGAGGTGCCCGATCTGCTGTGGCCGCAGTTATCGCGTCGCCTGCGTCGGGACGGCGCGGTGCGCCTGGCGTATGCGCTCGCGCTGCGTCGGGCCGGTCAGCTCGATGCCGCGCAGGACCAGCTCGGCGAGCTGCTGCGGGATGAGTGGGGCGCGGCGGCCGTCGAGGCCTTCGGCGGTCATTCGGGCGCAGACCCGGAGCGTCACCTGGCGCAGGCCGAAGGGTGGCTGGCGGCGCATCCGGACGACCCGGCCCTGCTGCTCGCGGCCGGTCGACTGGCGCGGCGCGCCCGGCGATTCGCCAAAGCGCAGACCTACCTCGAAAGCAGCCTGCGCCTGTCGCCGAACCCGCTGGGTCACCTTGAACTCGCGCAGTTGCTGGACGAGATCGGTGACCGCAGCGCCGCCGCGGACCACTACCGGGCCGGTTTGCGGCTGGCGGTGGCGCCGGCGGCGGCCAGCCCGGGCACGCCGCCGCTTGCCTTGACAGTCGCGACGCCGACTGCCGATGATCGCGGGCAACTGTTGCCGCGCGAGGCCTGATCCCGATTGGACGACGACTTACCGCTGGCGCTGCTGATTGCGGCGCTGATCGGGCTGGTGCTGGTGTCGGGGCTGTTTGCGGCGGCCGAAACGGCGCTGCTGTCGCTCAATCGGTATCGGTTGCGGCACCTCGTGCGGGCCGGTCACCCGGGCGCCCGGCGCGCCGATGCGCTGCTGCGCCAGCCGGATCGGTTCATTGGTCTCGTGCAGCTCGGCAACAACTTCTGCGACATCCTCGCTTCCAGCGCCGCCACGCTGATCGCGCTGCAGGTGTGGGGCGACCAGGCGATCGCGCTTATGGCCGGCGTGCTCACCATCTTCGCGCTAATCTTCGGCGAGGTGGCGCCCAAGACACTCGCCGCGCTGCACCCGGAGCGGGTGGCGTTTCCGGCCGCCTACGCCCTGTCGGCGCTGATGGCGGTGCTGCTGCCCTTGGTAGTCGGCGTCAACTGGGTCGCCAACGGCGTGCTGCGGCTGCTGGGCGTGCGCACGGATCAGTCCGCGTCCGACGCGCTCGGTCGCGAGGAACTGCGCAGCCTGCTGTTCGAGGCCGGGCATCACTTCTCGCCGCGCCACCGCGGCATGCTGCTGCGCATCCTGGACCTCGAAAGCGTGGTGGTAGAGGACGTGATGGTCCACCGCAACGAGGTGCGGTACGTCGACCTCGACGACGCCTGGCCGGACATCCTCACCCAGCTGCGCGCCAGCACCCACACGCGTCTGCCGGTGTGCCGCGGCTCGCTTGACCAGGTGCTCGGCATCCTGCACCTGCGGCGGGTGACGCACCAGTTGGCCGATGGCGACTTCGACGCCGAGCGCTTGCAGGCACTGCTTCAGGAGCCCTACTACGTGCCCGAGGGCACCGCGCTCACGCAGCAACTGCTGCAGTTTCAGTCCGGCCACGAGCGTCTGGCGCTGGTGGTCAACGAGTACGGCGACACGGTCGGCCTGATCACCGTCGAGGATATCCTCGGCGAGATCATTGGCGAGTTCGCCGGCACGCCGGCGGTGGTGCGAAGCGACGTACACCCGCAGCCGGACGGCACGTGTCTGGTGTCCGGTAGCGCCAGCGTTCGGGAACTGAACCGCACCATGGGTTGGAGCCTGCCCGTGAGCGAAGCCAAGACGCTGAACGGCGCCATCCTTGAACATCTGGAGGACATCCCGACGCCGGCCACCAGCCTGCTGCTCGGCGACTATCCGGTCGAGATCGTGCAGACGCAGGGCAACGTGGTGCGCGTGGCGCGCATCGGAGCCCGGCTGAAGCGCGGCTGATTCACAGTCCCGGCGGGCGCCGCGCGGCGTGCTCGCCTGCCCGTCGCTCGCGTCTGGCGCCGACGATGTGCGCCAGCAGCAGCACCGGCAGCGCGAGGCCCAGCACCCAATGTGTTACCGATACCCAGCCCCGAACGGCGTCGTCCGCCACGTAGTAGAGCGCCCAGCCGCCGAGCGCCAGCGCGGCGCAGGCGCTGAGCAGTGCAACACCGCTGGTGCGGCGCAAACGCGGTCGCCAGGCCGGCCACACGTGCGCTGGCAGCAGCGCGCCCACTCCCACCAACGCCGGCAGCGCGAGCAGGCCGTGCAGGCGCATGAGCCAGGCTTCGAGCGGGTGGTGTTCCGGGCCGAAGGCGCCTTCCACGCGCACCCACGTGTGCAGCATCAGCCACGCCGCGCCGCTGCCAAGCAGCAGCAGGCCGAGTGCGTACACGGCCCGGCGGCTGCGGGGCCCGAGTCGCGGCCCGAGCACCAAGTAGCGCGGGCCGGGTTTCATGCCGCGGGCAGGACGAGCGCGCGGGCGCGCAGGCGCCGCAGCACGGATTCGCAGGTGCTTGGGTCGAGCGCCACCGGCTTGGTGAGTGCGTCGGCGGTGAGGCACGTGCGCGCCAGCACCGTGACGCTGTCGGCGCGCGCAAAGGCCCGACCGCTGCGGGGATCGACCAGCGGCGAGCGCCAGGTGCCCGCAAGTTCCTGGCGCGTGTCCGCCACGCAGGTCGTGGCGATGGCGCCCTCCCGCATCGGCGCCAGCAGGCGCAGGCCGCCGGCCGGGTCGCGCACGGCGATCTGCCGCGGCTCGCGGCCGTAAAAACGCAGATCGCCGCCGGCGTTGACGCTGGCCCGCGGCACGCCCGCGCGGCGCAGCGTGGCGATGGCCAGGTCCACCGCGTAACCCTTGGCGATGCCGCCAAGATCGACGTGCAGCGGGCGGGCGAACGCCACCGTGTGGTCGGCATGAAGGCGGATGTCGCGCCAGTTGCCGGGCGAGGCGGGCAGGGCCCGCGTGCGCGGCAGGTAGCCCCAGCGCGCCAGCGTTGGCGCGATCGTGACGTCGAAGAGGCCGTCCGTCAGCACGCTCATCCGGCAGGCGGCGCGCAGCACCCGCCACAGGTGGCCGCTCACGCGCACCGGGCCGGCGTGCGCGCGCCGGTTGAGCCGCGACAGCTCGCTGCCCGGTTCGTGAACGCTCATGGCCCGATGCACGCGTGCCACGGCGGCGAAGGCGCGGTCCACGGCCCGCGCGAGCGGTTCGGCAGGCAGGCCAGCGGCCTCGATGCCGACCAACGTGCCGAGCCACGGCTGGGCGCGTCGCAGCGTGCCCGCAAGCGGCTGCTTGAAGGGCGCGTTCACGGCGCGCCGGCGAGCAGCGCGCGGTGTGTCGCCAGCAATCGGCGCACGCCATCGGTCAGGTGCCGGCACGACAGTGTGGCGCCGCTGATGTTCTGGATATCCCGCCCGAGCTTGACCGCGTCGTCCGCGTCCTTGCCCAGGAACTGCGCCCGCCAGCGCGGCAGGCGCACCTGGTCGCCGTGGGTTTCGCGGTAGTCGAGGATTTCCACGCCAGCCACCTGGCCGTCGGCGGTGATGCCGAGCGCGTAGGTGATCAGCTCGTGCTTGCCGTACACCTGATCCACGAACACGTGCCCGAGCAGGGTGTCGCCGGCCTGCGCGCGCCACGCCCGGGGCTTGCGGTTCACCACCCGGGTGCCGCTCGCCTGTTCGATGGTCTTCAGTTGCTCCGGGGTGATTTCGAGCACGGCCGGCGAGTATGCGGTGGCGGTCGGGAACAGCACCCGCTGCGCCTGCTCGACGCTGAGGTACTGCGTGGCCTGTACCAGCAGCGGCGTTGCGAGCAGCGGGGCGGCGAGCCACGGGGAGGCGAGGGGGCGGGACATGGCCGCTATGCTGCCCGTGATGCGAATGACTCGCAACGTGCCCCGCTTGATGGTGGTCAACCCTGCCCGGCGCGCGCGGCCGGTTGGCCGTCGCCGGCATAATCACGCCCCGGCCCGGTCACCGTCCCGCCTCGACTTCACGCCTTCCAAGACGACGCAGCATGAAACTCTGGCGCCTGCTTCTCCTGCCCGCCCTGGCCCTGTTGATCGGCGCGCTCGCGCTCGGCCTGCGGCACGATCCGAAGCAGATTCCCTCGCCGTTGATCGGCAAACCGCTGGCGTCGATCCCCGGCGAGACCCTGGACGGGCAGCCGGTCGATCTGGCCAAGGCCGGGCAGGGCGGGCCGATGCTGATCAACGTCTGGGCCTCGTGGTGCGAATCCTGCGCCGTGGAGCACCCGGTGGTGGTGGAGGGCGCGCAGCGGTTCGGCGACCGGGTCGCCTTCATCGGGCTCAATTACCGCGACCGGCGGGAACTTGGCGCAGCCTGGCTCGCCGAGCGCGGCAACGCCTACCGCTGGTCGTTCTTCGACCCCGAGGGCCGCGCCGGCATCGAGCTTGGCGTGTACGGCGTGCCGGAGACGTTTTTCGTGGCCGCCGACGGCACGCTGCTCGCCAAGCACGTGGGGCCGCTCGACGCGGACAGCCTGCGCGGCTACCTCAAGCGCCTGTTCGGGGTGAGCTGATGCGTGAATTGTTGATGGCGCTGCTGTTGCTGGCGCCGCTGGCTCGGGCCGACGTGGTCGGCGAGGACCCGCAGCAGCGGCAGATGCTGGAGATCGCGCAGAAGCTGCGCTGCGCGGTGTGCCAGAACCAGTCAGTGGCGGAGTCGAACGCGGAACTCGCGCAGGACATGCGTCGGCTGATCGGCGAGCAGCTCGCCGCCGGCCGCAGTGAGGCCGAGATCGTCGACTATTTCCGCGCCCGCTACGGCGATTTCGTGCTCATGCGTCCGCCCCGGCAGGGCAGCGGCGCGCCGCTGTGGTGGGCGCCGCTGGTGATCCTGGCGCTGGCCGGCGGCGGGGCATTCGTTTACCTGCGAAGGCGTCTTCGCGACCAGGAGCGCCCATGACCACGCTGGTGTTGATCGCACTCGGTGCCGTGCTGGCGGTAGCGACGCTGGTGCTGCGCCTGCGCGCGCCGGTGCCGGTGGGCGACACCGCCGCCGTGCGCCGTGCGCAGTTGCAGGCGAGCCTCGCGGAGCTGGCGCGCGCCCGCGACGAGGGCGTGCTGGACGCGGCGAGCTACGCCGACGAGCGACAACGCATCGAGGCCGACCTCGCCGCCCTGGCGCCAGCGCAGGTGCCGGTCGTGCCGGCGGATGCCCGCACGTCATGGCCCTTTGCGCTGGCGGTGATGGCGCTGCTGCCGGCGGCGGCGATTGGGCTGTACGTAACCCTGCAGGGCGGGTTCTGGCAGCAGCTTGAGGCAAACCCCGCTGCCAGCGGCGCCCCGCCGGTCGACCCCGCCGCCATGGTGGCGCGGCTCGAAGCGCGGCTCGCCAAGGACGGCGGCGATGCCGAGGGCTGGCGACGTCTGGGCCGGGCCTACGTGGTGCTCGGCCGTCCGGCCGACGCGCGCCAAGCCTACGGCCGGGCGGCAGAGTTGGCGCCGGATGATCTGACGCTGCTCGAAGGCTATGCCGACGCGCGCGAGGCGGGCGTGCCGCCGCCGGCCGGCATCGCCGCCATGCTGGCGCGCGTCGAGCAGGGCATCGTCGACACGCCGGACGACCCGCGCGCCTGGGTGCGCGCCGGTTTTGCGCGCAGCCTGCAGGATGACCGCCGTGGTGGTCGCGACGCCTACGCCCGCGCCTACGCGCTCGACCCGACGCGCCCGGAGGTGCTGGCCGCCTACGCCGCCAGCGAGTACGCGCTCGACCCGCAGCGGCCGAGCGGGCGCGCCGTGGAGCTGTACGAGCAGGTGCTCAAGATCAACCCCAGCAATGGCTCGGCGCTGTGGGTGCTGGGGCAGGCGGCGCAGCTCGCCGGCGACTCGACGCAGGCGCGCGACTACTGGCAGCGCCTGCTGGCGTTGCTGCCCGAGGATTCCGCCATGCGCGCGCAGGTGCAGCGCGCCATCGATCAGGCCGCGGGCCCGGCGCGTTGAGCGGACGCTGACAAGCGTTTCCTGACGGGCTGTCGGCAGGCGCCGACCGCTCAGCGCGGCTTCAGGTGCAGCACGCGGTTGGCGCGCGTCTCGGCCAGGTACACGCTGCCGTCCGGCGCCAGCGCGATGCCTTGGGGCTCGCGCAGGCGGCTCATGACGACGCGCCGGTGGCCGTCCTTGATGCGCACCAGCCGGCCGCTGCGCACGGCGCTTTGCACCGCCCACAGGCTGCCGTCGGCGCCGCAGGCAATCTGGTCGACGCCGTCGAGGTCGTCCGCCAGCACCTCGGTGCCAGCCGGCCCGTGCGCGAGGATGCGGCCTCTGCCGCTCTCGGCAATGCCGATGCGCCCGTCCGGCAGCCGGCACAACCCCTCCGGCTGGTCGAGGCCATCGACCAGGGTGCGCGTGCTGCCGTCGTCGGCGATCTCGATCAGCTTGCCGCCCGGCATGTCCTGCGCCACCACCAGCCGGCCGTCCGGCTGGCGCAGCAGGCCCTCGGCGTGATCGATGCGCGCCAGCACGCGCAGCCGCGCGGAGGCGAAGTGGTACAGCAGCACCCGCCCGCCGGTGTCTTCCTCGCTCACCACGATGGCGTCGTCGAGCAGCAGCGTGCCGTCCGGCTCGCCAAAATCGCCGAACACCGTCTTTGGGCCGTCCGGCGTCAGTTCCACCAGGAAGCCCGGGATGGTTTCGAGCGTCACGTACCTGAGGCGACCGTCCGGCCCGAGCGACAGGCTGTCCGGTCGCGACAGGCGAATCCTGTCGACCACCTGCCAGTCGCGGTGCAGCTGGCGCGGCCAGCGGATGCCGTAATAAATGCCGTAGGCCAGCGCCGCCACCAGCAGCGCCGTGAGCAGCGTGAGGACTTGCGAGCGCCGGCGCATCAGCCGGCCACGCCGAAAAGGCGCTCTGCCGGCCCGCGGTGCGCGGCCTGCACGGGTGAGTTGAAACGAGTCTGTCGGACCACGGAAACGAGAGGTTGGAAAGTGGTGCGAAGGTGCACAGAGGACATTCTGATCGGTGCCCGGGGCCTGCGGCCGCGACGTGTCGGAGCCAGGATCGCCAGAACATGGTAGCCGGCCTGCGCCCGCCCTTGCATGCGCCCGCTCGGCTACCATCACCGGCGACGCACACAACCGGGAGATCGGCAATGCGCTTCATAGTGTTTGTGACAGGGGTGTTGGCGGCTGTGCTGTCGGCTGCGCTGGCGGCTCCCGCGGCCGCGCACGAGTGCGTGGCGGGCGGTCATTACGCGCAGTGCAGCGACGGCACCACTTACACCTACCAGGGTGGGGCGGTGGTCGGCTCGGACGGCACCACCATCATCCGCACGCCCGACGGCGTGTACGTCGGCCACCAGCATCCGGTCGGCCCGCGCTACGCGCCGGCGCGCGACCCACGCCTGGGCGACGAGGCGCACCCTGGCTGCAAGAAGGTGAACGGTCGCGAGGTGTGCGGCTGAGGCAGTCGGCGGAATGCGTTATGCAGCGGCGTCTCGCCGCGAAGGACCGCGTCGCGGGGCCGGCGCATCGGGCGGCCGGGCGACAAGCAAGGCGGCAATAAAAAAGGTGGCGTCCCCGCTCCCCCACAGATAGAGGACGCCACCCCATCCCTGGACCGCGGCGCGGCCGATCGGGATACCGGTCACCGTCACCGATGCGGTGGCGGTTGGGTGGTGGCCGGCAGCGCCACCACCCGAAAGCGATGCCATCGTTTCACGCCCGCTGCGCGGCGGGCTTGACCGGCGTCAAGCGGCGCCGGTGGCGAAACTCACGTCAGCGCCTGGCCGAAGCTCGGGATCATCTCGCGGCCGTGGAAGAAGATGGCGCGCGCTGCCTCGTCCTCGGTCCAGGTCACCACGTCGTTGTCGTAGTACGGGAAGGTGCCGCCGGCATAGGTCTCGTTGCGGTTGCCGGACGGGTCGAAGAAGTACGTGGTGAGGCCGCGCGTGAGGCCGTGGCGGGACGGCGTCAGTTCCGTGCGCACGCGGTGGCGTGATTGCAGGTCCGCCGCGCGCAGCACGTCGTCCCAGGTCTCCACATAGAAGCCGACGTGGTGCAGCTTGCCGTTCGGGCCCTTGATGAAGGCGATGTCGTGCGCCTTGTTGGTGACGTGCATGAAGGTGGCCAGCAGGCCGCCTTCCTTGTTGATGAGGCGCTCGCTCTGGTGGAAGTCGAGCCCTTCCACGAAAAAGCGCGTTACGCCTTCGAGATCCTCACCCGTCAGCAGCACGTGGTCGAAGCGGTTCACGCCGATGCCGCGGCGGTCGTCCGGCCACGGCTCCGGATTGGTGTTGCCGACGGCGACGCCGACGCGCTCCATCTGCTGGTAGAACTCGATGCGGTGGCCGGTCGGCAGCGTGGTGGCGAGGGCCTCGCCCTCACCGATGCGGCTGCCGGCCGATACCCGCTCGACCGGAAAGCCGAACCGCTCGCAGGCGGCCTCCACGCGCGCGAGATCGTCCGCAAAGCGCACCTTGAAGGCCAGGTGATCGATGCCGGCCCGGTCGGCTTCCTTCAGGATGATGCTGTGGTGGTCGTACTCGTCCCAGCCCTTGAAGTACGCCGTGCCGGGGGCGCTCGCGGTTTCGGTCAGGCCCAGGAAGTCGCCGTAGTGGCGGCGTGCTTCGGCGAGATCCAGCACGTTGATGGCGACTTTTCCGATACGCAGGATGCTCATGACGGGAACCTCGGCGGGGGCTTGCGTGGCAAGCGGACGGCCGCCATTGTTGGCAGCCATGCGGGGGGAGGGGTTGACGGGTATCAAGCCGCGCTGCCGCAGCGGCAGGTGCTGGAGTTGTTCCAGCCCTGGCAGCGGCTTGCGCGTGTCAGTGGGTGGCGGGGGCGCGGGCAGGGGCCTGCGCCGACCCGGTGTCGTCGTCGCTGACCTGCAGGGTGTCGCCGTCGTCGGCGCGGATGACGAATCCGCCAAACTGCCCACGCATGCGGTCGAGCAGCGCCCACAGCTCCGGCAGCCGGGCGATGGCGTCTTGCGCGCGGCCGGTGCCCTGGAGCGCGGTCAGGTCGTCCGCCAGGTCGTGCATCTGCCGGTGAATGCTGTCGACGGCGGTAAATGCCGGCACGTGGCCATACAGGGCGCGCCCCTCGCGCCTCAGCCACGCGCCGAAGCGGCCGCCCCCGGCGGCGACTGTCGCCGGTTCCGGGCGCGCGCCGTGCAGCCAGTCCGCCATGGCCTGAATCCAGGCGCGGTGCTCAACGTCGCCCATCAGCAACGGCAGGCGCTCCCGGTCGACGCGAAACGTGTGTTGCCAGGCCGCGGGCGTCTCCCAGCCGGCCATCCAGGCGGGCAGGTCGGCCGCCGGCATGGGCCGCGCTATGGCGTAGCCCTGGCCGAGCTCGCAGCCGAGCTGCAGCAGGATGCTGCCCTGTTCGACAGTCTCCACGCCCTCGGCCACCGCCTGGCGACCGAGGCCGCGCGCCAGGGTCAGCACCCCTTCCAGGATCGGCAGGTTGTCCGCGTCCTGCAGCAGATGGCGCACGAAGCGGTGATCGATCTTGAGCGTACCGGCCGGCAGGTGCTTCAGGTACAGCAGCGACGAGTAGCCGGTGCCGAAGTCGTCGAGCGCGAACGAGACGCCAAGTTCCGCGCAGTTGCGCATCACCCGCGCCACGTGATCGAGGTCGGCGAGAGCGCTCGTCTCCAGGATTTCGATGCCGAGCCAGCCGGGCGGAACCGCCGGATGCGCCTGCAACCGCGCTGCCAGGCGTTGCACGAAATCGGGCTGCTGCAGGTGATCGGCGCTGACGTTCACGCTGACCGGCAGCTGCACGCCGAGCGCGCACCAGTGCGCCATCTGGCCGAGCGCGGCGTCGATCACCCATTCGCCCAGTTCGATGCCGAGCGGGTGGTTCTCTACCACCGGCAGGAATACGCCCGGTGCCAGCAGGCCGCGCGTGGGGTGCTGCCAGCGCAGCAGCGCCTCGGCGCCGATGACCTCGCCCGTGCGCAGGTTCACCTTGGGCTGGTAGTGCAGCACGAACTGCCCGTCGTGCAGGGCGGCGCGGATTTCCTGCAGCGCCTCGTGCCGCGACCGCACGGCCTGATCGCGCGCCGCGTCGTACACGTGGTAGCGGTTCTTGCCGGCGAGCTTGGCCTGATACAGCGCGTGGTCCGCCTGACGCAGCAGCTGGTCGGCGTCGGTCGCCTCGACCTGCGGGAAGAACGCCACGCCCATGCTGGCCGACACGCGACCCTCACCCGCCGCCAGCGGCACCGGTTCGCTCGCAGCCGCCAGCAGGCGCTTCAGCGACGGCTCGACGTCGTCGGCGCCGCGCAGGTCACCCAGCACCGCCACGAACTCGTCACCGCCGATGCGGGCGAGGGTGTCCTCCAGCCGTAACGCGTCACGCATGCGCCGGGCCACGGTGACCAGCAGCGCGTCGCCCTGGTCGTGGCCGTGGCTGTCGTTCACGGCCTTGAAGCCGTCGAGGTCCACATACACCACCGCTACCTGCCGCTGGTGCCGGCTGGCGCGGGCCATAGCCTGCTGCAGGCGATCGGCCAGCAGCGTGCGGTTTGGCAGCCCGGTCAGGGCGTCGTGGTAGGCGATGCGCTCCAGTTCGTTCTGCTGCGCCTTCAGTTGCGTGATGTCGGTGAGGATGGCGACGTTGTGCGTCGCGTTGCCGGCGTCGTCGCGCACCACGTTCACGTTCAGTGCCGCCACGTAGCGCTCGCCGGATGGCCGCTCGCCGCGCAGTTCGCCCTCCCAGGTGCCGTAGCGGTCCAGGCTCTCACGCAGCGTGGCAAACGATTCGTTCTGCTCGTAGACGATGCGCAGGTCGCGCGTGTACGTGCCGATCAGGGGGTCGTCATCGGCGTAACCGACGATGGTCCGGAACGCCTGGTTGACGGCCAGGATGCGGCTGTCAGGGCCGGAAATCAGCACGCCCTCGCCGGCGTGCGTGAACACGCTGGCGGCGATGCGCAGCTCGCGCTCGGCCTGGCGCTCGGCGGTGATGTTGCGCACCTGGATGGCGAAGCGCTGCGGGTTGCCGGAGCCGGCGATCACGCCCGCCGACATCGAAAACCAGCGCTCGCCGTCCGCGGCGGGCAGCGTGAACTGCACCCCCTGCGCGCGGCCCGTGCGGCTGGCTTCGGCGAGGCCGCGCAGCAGGCTGTCGGCCGCCGGCCGGGGCAGCGCCTCGGACACGAGGTGCCCCACCAACTGTTCGGGCGCGAGGGTGGTGGTGGGGCATTGGGCGCCCAGCTGCGCAGGATGCGGCCCTCGGCATCGACCTCGAACATCGGCTCCGGTGTTGCCGCCAGCAGCGCCTGCAGCTCGGCCACCAGCCGCGACCGGGCCGCCTCGCCCTCGCGCAGCCGTCGGTTGTTGATCGCTGACAGCACCAGCAGGCCGATTACGGTGGCGGCACCGAGCGCGGCCGCGACCGCCTGCCCCCGATGTTGCAGGATGAACTCGCGCCAAGTGAGCGAAGGTACGGAGTCGTAAGGCGGCAGACGCAGGGTTCTTGCCAGCTCCTCGACGCCGGAATAGTCGGCCGGCGGAGCGAAGCCGGCGAGGTCGGCTGCCTGCACGGCCGGGTGGTCGGGTTCGAGCGCCATCAGCGCGGCCGTGATGCGCCGGGTGAGCGTGGGGTCGAGCGTCGGCAGCGCGGCGAGGGGCCAGTCCGGGTAAAGACGCGTCGATGCCGCCCACGGAAAGTCACCCAGGCGCTGGCGGTTCAGCACGCGCAGGCGCGACAGGTCAAGTTCGCCCGTAGCCGCCAGTGCCTCGATGCTGCCGGTGCGCAGAAAGCCCGCGTCGACGTCGCCACCGAGCACGGCTTTGATGATCGCCTCGTCGGTCTTGAGAATACGCAGCTCGATGCGTGAGGGCGTCTTGGCCGTGGCGCCCGCCACGCGTGAGGTCCGCGGCTCGATATCGACCCCCACGGCGCGCAGTTCGAGCGCTGGCGCCTGAAATCCGCCGAGTGCCGCCAGCGTCGGCACGCCGATGCGCCGGCCGCGCAAATCCTGGAGGCGCTGAAGGTCGTTGCGGTCCGCGGCCACCACGACGACGCCGCCCATCGCCTGGGTGACATGCCCGCCCTGCTGGCGGGCCAGCGTGGCGAGTGCGCCCGTCAGGCTGTTGTCGCTGCGCAGCGCCAGGTACTGAGTTGGCGTGGTCAGAACGAGATCGACGCGATGGTTGGCCACCGCCCCGGCGAGCGTGGGCGCGTCGAGCACCTCAAGCCGGACCGGGGTGCCGCCCAGTTGCGCCGACAGATAATCGAGCAGCGGGCGGTACTTGACCGCCAGCGTCTCGGGCGCGTGATAGGCCAGCACGCCGAGCGTGACGGCCTGCGCTGCGCTGGCCAGCCCCGGCAGCGCCAGCAACCCGACCAGCAGCCAGCGCGCCATCACGGCGCGGCCGCCCGCGGCAGGGGCAGAAACTCCGCACTGAACAGGCCGTCGAGGGAATCCGGCCGGGCCAGCATGCCGCGCTCGGTCATCAGGCGATACACGCGCCGGGCGGCGTCGTCGAAGCGCGAGCCCGCCTGCAGCGCGTAGCGATTGCCGGCGACCTCCGGCACCGTCACGCCGGCCATCGCGCGGCGCACGTCGGCGGCCGTGACGCCCTGGTGCGCCGCGATCCGGTAAACCGCATCGTCGCGATGCCGGATGATGTAGGCACGCATCTCGAAGTGCGTTTCGATCGCCGCCCGCAAAGCCGCCTTACGGCCGTCGAGGCGATCGGTCCGCATCGCCAGCACGTCGAAGATGGTGTCCGGCATCTGCCGGCTGTCGAACAGGCGCTCGGCCCCTTCGGCCTGCAACTGGGCGGCGGTCGGCTCGTAGGTGACGATGGCGTTGACGCGACCCTCGCGCCATGCAGAAAGATGCTCCGTCAGGGGCAGTTCGACGCGCGTGATGGCGGCTTCGGCAAGGCCCGCCTGCGCGAGCACCTCGCCGAGTACCAGCGCGCCGACGGTGGTGGGCTCGTAGCCGATGCGCTTGCCGGCAAGATCGGCCAGCTGCCGAAGCTGTGGCCGCGCCAGCAGCACGTCGGCCCCGCTCGAACTGTCGAAGATCAGCACCGCCATCAGCGGCGTGCCGGCGGCGCGCGCCGTGAGCATTTCGTCGAGCGTCAGCATGCCGGCATCGACGGTGCCGGCGCGCAGCGCGGCCAGGGTGTCCGCCGCTCGTTGCCCGTGCCGGAGCGTGACGGCCTGGGGCAGAACGCCACGATCCTGCGCCAGGCACAGTGTTTCGTAGCCCACCCAGGGATGGGTCGCGATGCGCAGCGGCTGGCTCTGGCGCGAGCAGGCGGCGAGCACGATCGCGAGGCCGACGAGGCAGAGCAACCGCGGCAGGGGAAAGACGTGGGGCATCGTGAATCCGAGGAAGGCCGGCTGGGGCATTTTCGACCAACCGCCGCGGTCCTTGAACGGCGGCTCCCTTCATCGGCGCGCCACGCTGGCGCGTCGGCTTGACTATAGAAAAATCGACAGCTGCGGCAACTCCTCGTCGTTGTTGAGCAGCAGCACCTTCTTGAGCGCGATCTGAAAACCGTCCCCGGCCGGCAGCAGGTGGTGGATGGTGTGGCCGGTCCAGACGACCTGCGTGCTGGTGCTGGAGCGCAGTTCGTTCAGGTGGAAGTTGGAGTGCACTTCCAGTCGGTCGTCCGTGACCGACTCCATCTCGATGTTCGACAGCACCCGGCGCAGGCGCGAGCGCGGCTCCTGCGTCCACGCCATGCCGCTTTGGATGCGCGCGATGCGCAGTTCCAGCCGCTGGCGGTCGTCATAGATCAGCGACAGTTCGCGCCGCGGGTCCACGTCGTCGTGGTTCACCGGCACCCAGTACAGGCTGTGCGGCGCCCACAGGGCGAGCCAGTCGTCGAGCCGCCACTCGTCGGCCAGGCGCGCCTCGCGGAACAGGAACTGCTGCACGCGCTCGTACAGGCTCTCCGGGTGCCAGGTTGGCGTGCTCATCGGTCGGCCTGCATCAGCTGGCGGTAGTGCGCCCACTGGGCGCGGATGGTGAGCTCGGACAGGTCCGCCTGCGTCGGCACGCCTTCCTCGTCCGCCGTCACGGGCAATCCGACGCCGCGCGACATGTCGATCCACTCGTCTGCGCGCGCCGCGAGGCCGCGGAAGTTGCGCTCCCATACTTCGAGGTCGTCGGCGAGCTGAAAGCCGGCCGGGCCGTAGGCGCCTTCCTCGCGCCGCAGGCGCAGCTGGTTGATCTCGTCGGGCGCGCCGGGCAGCACGGTGCCGGCGTAGTACAGATAGGTTTCGTTCACGCTGACCGGCACGCACCAGCGGATGTCCTGAAAGATCAGGAACAGGTTCGGAAACACCACCGCGTGCGCCGGGCCGTCGACGAGCACCTGCGCCGCGCGCTCCTTGCCAAGGCGCGCCTCGACCCCGTCGGTGTAGGCGCGCTGCGCGGCTTCCGGCACGCCCTGTGACCAGTCGGAGGAATACGTCATGCCGGTGATGCGCCGCTGCGGGCGCATGTCGAGCTCCGAGTGCCCACGCCCGAGATCGCGCATGCGGATCACGCTGAACACGCCCTTGCCGGCGGCGGCGGTGCGCTGCTTGAGCGCCTGGTTCTCGGTCATCTGCGCCATGTAGAAGTTCGACGCGTGCGTGGACGGCACGTGGTAGCCGTCGACCGAGTTCTCGATCCACATCTTCCAGTTGGTCTTCACCTTCATGCGGAACACGCCGACGTTCATTGCCACCTCGCCGCTCGGCGAGATGTCGCAGTAGCGGTCGATCAGCGTGGTGGCAAGACCCAGGTGCTCGCGCAGGCTCGGGCCGTCCGCCGCGAGGCTCGCGAACAGGAAGCCGCGGTAGCTGTCCACGCGCGGCACTTCCAGCAGGCTGCGGTCCTGCTTGTTGAAGTGCGGGCCGTAGTCGTCGTGGAAGGGCACGCCCTGCAGGTGGCCATCGATCGAGTAGGTCCAGCCGTGGTAGCAGCACGTCAGCGTCATGGCGTGGCCGCGGCGCTTCTCGCACACCGTGTTGGCGCGGTGCCGGCAGCGGTTCAAGTACACGCGGATACGGTGCTGGCTGTCGCGGGCAATGATGATCGGCTGCAGCCCGATGCGCTCGGTGCGGTAGTCGCCGGGGTTCGGGAACTCGCTCTCGTGGCCGATGAACACCCACTGCCGGTACCAGATCTTCTCCAGCTCGTCGGCAAAGATGTCGGGGTCGTAGTAGACGCGGCCGTGCACGCGGTCTTCGCGGACGAGATCGGCGTAGTCGATGCGGGGGCGGGCGGTGGCGAGCATGGCGTGGCTCCTGTCGCTGTCTGGCGATACTGAACTCGACGCCGCGCGTCAGGCCGTGCGCTGCACCATCTGCTCCATCAGCGCGCGGATCTCGTCCGGGATGCGCACCTCGGTCAGGTCGAGCTTGCCGTGGATGAGATCGGCGTGAAAGCACTTGCTGACCGGCGGCAGGCCGGTCGCGATCTGCCGCCATTGCCGGCCCTCGTTTTCGGTGAGCCACACCTCGCCGTCGGTGTTGCCGATGAACACCCGGCACGCTGTGCCCACCGCCTCCAGCGACATCGCCTCGACGGACGGCTTGAACTCGGCCGGCAGGCCGCCGCGCGCGTAGTGCCAGGTGTCGCCGCCGTCGCCCGTGCGGGCGATGCTGACGTTGGCGCTGCCTTTGACCCAGGTGTCCGGCGTCGCGAACGCGCCGGCCACGAACATCGTCTCCGGCCGGCGCGGGTGGTAGACCAGCGGGTCGGCGTAGCCGATTTTCTGCGTCTGCTCCTTCATCTCGAACCAGGTTCGGCCGCCGTCGTCCGAGCGGTTGAAGAAAAAGCCGTTCGCCAGGAACAGCCGCCCCGGCCGGGTGGGGTGCAGCAGCACGCGGTGGGCGTCGTTCGGCATGCCGGCGGTGTGCTCGGTCCAGCTCTGCCCGGCGTCCGCGCTGCTGTACAGGCCGCCCTGTTCCACGCACACGTAGATGAGGTCGGCGTCCTGCGGGTGGATGGCGATCTGCTTGATGTGCGCGATGAACGGCGGCGCCGGGAACATCCAGGTCTCGTGCCCGGTGGCGTCGTTCAGGGCCGCGAGACGCTTCCACGACTGGCCGAAGTCGCGGCTCTCGAACAGCGCCGCCGGCTCCGTGCCGGCGTACAGCCGCACCGAGCCGTCCGGCCGGCGCACGCTCGCCAGGCTGAACACGTTGCTCTCGTCCATGCCGGGCCCGGCCGGCTGCCAGTGCGCGCCGTCCGGGCTCACGAACACGCCGGCGTCGTGCGTGCCGGCGTAGTAATTGCCGCTCACCGGCTCGCCGATCAGCGCACACACGTGGTGGCCGACGAGGCCGCGGCCGGCCTCGCGCCAGCCGGCGGGGGTTTCTTCGAGTGCGATCACGCCGTCCTGCGTGCCGACCAGCAGTCGGCCGGACCGGGACGGATGGTCATAGACGGCATTGCCGCCGGGGGAGAGGCAGGTGTGCATGGCGTTTCTCCTCGCGAGTTGCTTGTGTGTTTCGCGTGCCGCGGCACGTCGGTCGGAACCGATGCCTGAACGGCCAGCGTAGCGCAGCGTTGCCCGGCGCGACAGCGGCCCCGGAACCCCTGCGGCGGCGTCGGCTGGGGGCTGTCACAGAACCGACATCTTGCCTTCCCACCATGCGCCGCTGCCCGCGCCATCCGGCGTGTGGTTCCCCCTGCCGGAGTGACGACAGTGCCGTTTCGCAAACCGCTGCTGCTAGGCCTTTCCCTGCCGCTGCTGACGCTCGCCGCAGGCGCGCAGGCACTGTCGCTGGAGCCGCTCGGCCGCTACGAGACGGGCCTCGCCACAGACGGCCAGACTGCCGGCGAGACCGCCGCACTGCGCGGCGACAAGCTGTACGTAACCAACGCGGACGACGTGTCGGTGGACATCGTGGATGTGTCGAACCCGACGCTGCCGCGCCTGCTGCGCCGCGTGTCGCTGGCCGAGTACGGCGCCAGCGTCACCAGCGTGGCGGTGTCGTCCAAGAATCTCATTGCGGTGGCCGTGGTGGCGCCGCGCAAGACCGATCCCGGCACCGTGGTGTTCCTGACCCCGGCCGGCGAGGTGGTGCGCACGGCGAAGGTCGGCGCCCTGCCGGACATGCTCACCTTCACCCCGGACGGGCGCACGCTGCTGGTGGCGAACGAGGGCGAGCCGGACTGCTACGGCGCCGGCTGCACGGACCCGGTGGGCTCGGTCAGCATCGTCGCGGTGGTGCCGATGAAGCCGCAGCTGCCGGTGACGACCGTCGGCTTCGAGGGCGTGTCGCTGCCGGACGGCGTGCGCGTGTTCGGCCCCGGCGCCACGCCGGCGCAGGACCTTGAACCCGAATACATCAGCGTCGATCCGGCCGGCACCCCGGCCTACGTGACGCTGCAGGAGAACAACGCCATCGCCGAGATCGACATCGCGACCGCCCGCGTCACGCGCGTGCGGGCGCTCGGCGTGAAGGACTTCGACGCGGCGCCGACCACGTCCACGTTCGAGGTGCGGAATCTGCCCGGCATCGGCGCCACGGCGGCCGGCCAGGCGCTGTCGCTCGGCGGCTTCTCGGGCCTGTTCTTCGAGGGCCGGACCGACGACGGCAAACTCAAGTTCGTGACCCACACCGACCGTGGCCCGAACGGCGAGCCGACCGGCGACCGGCGGCCCTTCCTGCTGCCGGGCTTCGTGCCGCAACTGGTGCGGTTGCAGCTCGACCCGGCCACCGGCGAGGTCGCGATCACCCAGCAGATCACCCTCACCCGCGCGGACGGCAGCGCGCTCAGCGGCCTGCCCAACACCGCCATCGCCGGCGCCACCGCCAGCACGCCGTATCAGGACGAGGTGCCGGTGGACCTGAACGACACCGTGCTGCCGACCGACCCGCTCGGCGCGGACCTCGAAGGCGTGGTGGTGGACGGCGACGGCCACTTCTGGATGGCGGACGAGTACCGCCCGGCCATCTACCACTTCGACCCGAGCGGCCGTCTTGTCGAGCGCCTGGTGCCCATCGGCACCGCCGCCGCGGCCGGTGCGGCGGCGGGCACGTTTGGCAGCGAAGTGCTGCCGCCGGTGCTCGCGCAGCGCCGGCAGAACCGCGGCTTCGAGGCGATCGCGCTGCAGGACGGCAAGCTGTACGCCTTCGTGCAGAGCCCGCTGCGCAATCCGGCCACGCTCGCCAACTCGGCGCTGAACGCCATGCGCAACGTGCGTGTGGTGGAGTTCGACCCGGCCACGCGCGCCACGCGCCAGTTCCTGTACGCGATGGACAACCCGGCCTCAGTCAACGCCGACGACAGCCGTGCCGACAAGATCGGCGATGCGGTGGCCTTGCCGGGCGGCGGCTTTCTGGTGGTGGAACGCGACGACGACGCGGCGCCGGCTGACCTGCCGGCGCAGATCACCAAGCGTGTCTACGCGTTCAACCTCACCGGCGCCACCGACATCACCGCCAGGGACATGCTCTACAACGGCAAGTCGCTGGACCAGATGACGACGGCGGAACTCGCCGCCGCAGGCGTGACGCCGCTCGCCAAGGTGCTGCACGTGGACCTCGCCCGCGCCGGCTACGACCGCGTGCAGAAAGTGGAGGGCCTCGCGTACGTGGACGCGGGCACCCTCGCCGTGGTCAACGACAACGACTTCGGCGTCGCCGGCATCAGCATCGACACCACCACCGGCCGCTTCGAGCTGCTGCCGGGTTACACGCCGGAGCCGACGCTGCTGGGCCTGGTCAAGACGGCGGGCCTGGACGCCTCCGACCGCGACAATGTGGTGAACATCCGCGACTGGCCGGTGTACGGCATGTACCAGCCGGACGCGCTCGCCAGCTACGCGGCCGGCGGCAGCACGTATCTGGTCACCGCCAACGAGGGCGACGCGCGCGACTACGATGGCTTTGCCGAGGAAGTGCGCGCCCGCAGCGTGCGCAGCAGCTACCCGGCGGCCATCCAGCCGGTGCTGAACGACAACCTGCAGCTTGGCCGCCTGACCATCACCAACGCGCCGCCGGGCGGCGACTACTCGCGCCCGTACGTGTTCGGCGCGCGCTCGTTCACCATCTGGAACGCCGCCACCGGCGCGCCGGTGTGGGACTCCGGCGCCGATCTTGAAGTGCGCACCGCCGCCGCCTTCCCGCGCAACTTCAACAGCAACAACGACGAAAACACCTTCGACGACCGCTCCGACAACAAGGGGCCGGAGCCGGAAGGCGTGGCCGTCGGCAACGTCGCCGGCCGCACGTATGCCTTCGTGGGCCTGGAGCGGCAGGGCGGCGTAATGGTGTACGACGTCACCGACCCGGCGGCGCCGCAGTTCGTGGATTACAAGAACACGCGCAGCTTCGAGGGTGATGCCGTGGGGCCGGATAGTGGGCCGGAAGTGCTGCGCTTCATCGACGCCAAGGACAGCCCGACCGGCACGCCGATGCTGGTGGTGGCGAACGAGGTGACGGGCACCGTCAACCTGTGGCGCCTCGCCCCCTGATGATGGCCTGACGTAAGCGTGGCGGATGTGGGAGCGGCGCCCTCGCCGCGGATCGGTGCAGTGCCGCGATTCGGCCCGGGGGCGGGCCTCCCACAGTCAGGAGCGCGGCATCCTGGGTGAGCAAGCCCGCCCGCGGCCGGCAGCAGCCAGGTCGCCTCGGACGAGCCACGACGATTCAGTCGTGATGTGGGAGCGGCGCCCTCGCCGCGAATGATTGTTCTCGCGCCATTCGGCCTGAGGACGGGCCTCCCGCAGCCGGCAGCGCAACCGGTGCGTTCAGGCGGGCAGGGCGGCTACCGCCGAATCAGCGCCAATAACCGCGGCGTGCCCCTTGCGCAGCAGCGCCACGGCGTCCGGCAGCGCGAACTGCTCGCCGGCGAAGCGCTCGACGAAACGCCCGCCGCGCAACTCGCCGCGGGCCTCCAGCCGCCGGTAGACGTACAGCAGCTCCCGCCACGGCGGGGCGCAGTTCTCATGGTCGAGCGCGGCCCGGAAGACCACGCCGTGTCGCTCCAGCAGCGCCTGCGCGGCGTGCGCCACGGCGGCATCGCGCGCCGCGGCATCGGCGGGTGTCAGCGCCGGCAGCAGCGACCAGCGCCCGGCGGCGCCGACGCCCGACACGCGCGGGCGCGGGCTGCGGTGCCGACGCGGCGCGAAGCTCGGCCTTTGACTCGCCGGCGCGATCAGCGTGCGCAGGCCGGAGAAGCTGTCGGACGTGACCAGACCCAGCGCCACCAGTTCCGCGAGCGCCGCCTCCACCTGCGTGCGCAGCAGGCCCGTGTGGGCGACCAGATCCGCAAAGAACGACGCACCCTGCGCGGCCAGCGCATCGCGCACGCGGGCGGCGATCGAACTCAGCTCCAGCTCCGGCGCGGCCGGCGCGAGGCGCCGCCACAGCGCCGCGTGTTCGCGCGGCACGAGCGCGATCGGCGTGCTGCGCACGGGCGTCGAGACGCGCCGCCGCTCGCCGCTCACGCGCGGCGGCAGCAGGCGCAGCCAGGCCACGCGCCCTTCGGCGCACAGTTGATCGAGCCAGAACGGCTGGTAGCCGTGCAGGCGTGCCGGCAGGACTTCCGCCTCCCACGCCGCGGCGGGCTGCGACAGACCGGCCAGTTGTTCGATGACGGCAAACAGCGCCTCCGGCCCCTCGCCGGGGTCGTCGAGGCCCTGCCAGGCGCGCTGAAAGCGCCGGAACTCGGCCTCGCTGACCGGCGCGATTTCGCGCCGCCGAGACCCTAGGCTGTAGCGGTGGATGCGTGCGAGCAGGCCACGCTCGCACCATTCCTCGTGCGCCGTGCCCGGCGTGTAGCGCCCGCGCAGGACGAAGCCTTCGCCTTCGAGCGCGAGCAGCGCCGCGTCGATGGCGGTGGGCTTAAGGCCGAGCGGCGCGCCGAGCCGCGCCGCGGTAATCGGCCCCAGGCCTTCGAGCCGCCCGCGCAGCAGCTCGACCAGCGCGGCCTCGGCGCTGTCGGGCGGTTCGCCCACGGTGGCAATCGGCGGCTGCGCAGTCGCCGCCGGCAACACGGCCTGCGCTTCGGCCAGCCGCTCGGCCGCCACCCACAGCCGGCCATCCAGGCAACACGCGCGCCGGTCGCCAGCCAGCGCCTGCAACAACTCAGGCCAGCGCGGCTCGCGCGCCGCCTCGTCGGCGGTGATGAAGCCGAGCAGCAGCAGCGCGTCGTGCAGCTCGTCGGCGTCGCGCGCCTGCGGCCAGGCTTCGCCGCGCACCCGATCAATCGCGTCCTGTTGCAGCACGCCGAGCGAGGCACTCGCCGACAGATCGGCCGGCGCCGGGCGCACGGCGAGCGTGCGCCGCTCCTCGGCCGGCACGTCGTCCAGAAACGCGTACGGCCGGGCATTCAGGATTTCTTCGGCGAGCGGGGAGGGGGCGGTGAGGTCGCACGTCAGAATCTGGATCGCCCCGCTCTCGATGCCGCGCAGCACGGCGAGAAACCCTTCCACGTCCATGGACTCGGTCAGGCAGTCGGCGATTACCTGCCGCACCAGCGGGTGGTCCGGCACCTCGCGCTCGCCGTTCAGGTTCTCGGCGCAGGCGATCTGGTCCGGGAACACGGCGGCGATCAAGTCCTGCGCGTCGTTGCGCTGCCACTGCGGCGGCGTGCGCTTGCCAGCACGCTGACGCAGGATGGCCAGCGCCGAGGTCGCCACCCAGCGCCAGCGCGCCTCGAACAGCGGCGCCATGATCACGGCCTGGATCAGCACCTCGCGCGCCGTGGCGGACTTCAGATACCCGGCCGGCTCGTGCAGCGGAAAGCTGTGCACGGAGCCGAGCGAGATGACGATGCTGTCCTCCAGCGCCGCCGCCTGCAGTTCGAAGTTGAAGCGCCGGCAGAAGCGCTTTCGCAGCGCGAGTCCCCAGGCCCTGTTGATGCGCGAGCCGAACGGCGCGTGGATGACCAGATGCTGGTCGCCGGTGTCGTCGAAAAAGCGCTCGAAGATCACCGCGTCCTGCGTCGGCAGCGCGCCGAGCGCCGCGTGGGCGGCGGCGAGATAGTCGATGAGTTGGTGAGCCGCAGCGTCCGGCAGCGGCAGGCGCTCCAGCAGGCGCTCCCGGGCGTGCCCGGCGCCGCCTTCGCTGAGCCAGTCCGCCACGTCCTGGCGCAGACGCGACACCGCGACCGACAACTCCGCCGTGCGCCCCGGCGCCTCGCCGAACCAGAACGGAATGTTTGGCGGCTGGCCGTGGGCGTCCTGCACGAACATCCGCCCCGTTTCCACTTTGAGGATGCGGTAGGAGGTGTTGCCGAGCTGGAAGATGTCGCCCGGCAGGCTCTCGAAGGCGAAGTCCTCGTTCACGCTGCCGATGCGCAGGTTCTCCGGCGTCAGCAGCACGTCGCAGTCGAACTGGTCCGGGATCACCCCGCCCGAGGTCACGGCCGCCAGCGCCGCGCCGCGCCGCGCGCGCAGCCGCCCGTGCACGCCGTCGCGGTGCAGCCAGGCGCCGCGCCGGCCGCGGCGGGTGGTATAGCCCTCGGCCAGCATGCGCACCACGGCGTCGTAATCGGCACGGGCAAGCTCGCGGTAGGGATGGGCGCGGCGGAAGTGCTCGTAGAGCGCCGTCTCGTCCCACTCGCGCGCGGCTGTTTCGGCCACGATCTGCTGCGCCAGCACGTCGAGCGGCGCCTGCGGCATGACGATGGCGTCGAGCTCGTCGCGCCGCACGGCGTCGAGCAGCGCGGTGCACTCGACCAGATCGTCCCTTGAGAGCGGAAACAGCCGCCCGTGCGGCACGGCGCCGACGGCGTGTCCGGAGCGCCCGACGCGCTGCAGGAAGGTGGCGATGGCCTTCGGTGAACCGAGCTGGCACACGAGGTCCACGTCGCCGATGTCGATGCCAAGCTCCAGCGACGCCGTGCACACCAGCGCCGTGAGTTGCCCGGCCTTCAGGCGCTGCTCGGCATCCAGGCGATGCCGCCGCGCGAGGCTGCCGTGGTGCGAGGTGACGTGTTCTTCCCCGAGCCGCTCGGCCAGATGCCGCGCCACGCGCTCGGCCATGCGCCGCGTGTTCACGAACACAAGCGTGGTGCGGTGCGCGCGGGCGAGGTCGGCGAGGCGGTCGTACAGCTCGGTCCACACCTCGCCCGCCATCACGGCGGCCAGCGGCGCGCTCGGCACCTCGATGGCGAGGGTGCGCTCACGCACGTGGCCGGTGTCGATCACCGCGCACGGCGCGCCGCCGGTGAGGTAATCGGCGATGCGCTCGATGGGTTTTTGCGTGGCCGACAGGCCAATCCGCTGCACCGGCCGCCCGGTGAGCGCCGCCAGCCGCTCCAGCGACAGCATCAGATGCGCGCCGCGCTTGCTGCCGGCGAGCGCATGAATCTCGTCCACGATCACCGTGCGTACGTCGCCCAGCATGGCCCGGCCGGACTTGGACGTGAGCAGGATGTACAGCGATTCCGGCGTCGTCACCAGAATGTGCGGCGGCGTCCGGCGCTGGCGCTCGCGCTCGGCCTGCGGCGTGTCGCCCGTGCGCACGGCGGCGCGGATGGGGACGTCGGGCAGGCCGCTGGCGACGAGTTCCGCTCGAATGCCGGCGAGCGGCGCTTCGAGGTTGCGCTCGATGTCCGCCGACAGCGCCTTCAGCGGCGATACGTACAGCACCTGCACCGCGTCCGGCAGCGGCGCGGTGAGGCCGGCGCGGACCAGGTCGTCGATGGCCGTGAGGAATGCCGCCAGCGTCTTGCCGCTGCCGGTGGGCGCCGCCAGCAGCGTGTGCTGCACTGCGCGAATGGCCGGCCACGCCGCCGCCTGCGCCGCAGTCGGCACCGGAAACTGGCGGCCGAACCAGGCCGCGACGGCGGAGTGGAAGTCAGTCAGGGGCATGGCGCGAGGAACCCGCGGCAAACGGGTGCGCCCACTATGCCGCAGCGATGTGGGCTTTCACAGTCGCGCCGCGCGGGCCACACCAACGCGTTCGCGCTGCGAACGCGTGCGTCAGCCCATCGCCCGGGGATGGCGGGCGCTTCGTCCCGATCAGACGGCGGTCGCCAGACCGGCGCCGGCCTCGACGGGCTCCTCGTTTCGCCCGTAATGAGTCACCAGCACCGGACGCGTGGCAAGGCGCACGACTTTTTCCGTGACGCTACCGACCAGGTGCTTGAGGCCGGAGCGTCCGTGTGTGGCCATGATGATGAGGTCGACCTGTTCGTCGCGCGCGGCGGCGACGATTTCCGCCGCCGGCCGGCCGAAACGCACCAGGGCGCGGGTCTTCATGCCCTTGTCGAGATACTCCTGCGTCAACGCCTGCAGGTGCTCGCGACCGTGGGCGGTGATCCTTTCCTCGTAGCCGTGCGAGTCGCTGAGGTCGGGCGCGAACGGCGGCGGCTCGGCCACGTACAGCAGCAGCAGTTCGGCGCCGAAGGTGTGGCCGAGTCCGGCCGCGTAGGCGAGGGCGCTGCGGGCCGGATCGGAAAAGTCGAGCGGGATGAGGATGCGGTTCAGGGTGACCTGTTGCATGGCGGGTACTCCTGTCGGATGCACGACACGACGACCGTTGGTGACCCAGTCTGTGCCGCTGCCGGCTGCGCGGCAAGCGACGTGGCTGACCGCCGTCAGGCACTCAGCACATTTGCGCGCGCAACCGGGCCTGCAGCGGGCTGGAGCGCGGGAAGTGCGCGAGCAGGAACTCCATCTGGTCGGCCAGGATTCGCCGCCCGCGCAGGTACACGTACTCGGCGTGCGTGGGCACGAACGGGATCGCCAGCAGCTGCATGCGGGCCTGTTCGGGGGTACGGTTCGCCTTGTGGTTGTTGCAGCGCTTGCAGGCGGTCACGACGTTGGCCCAGGCGTCCGCGCCGCCGGTGCTGAGCGGGCGCACGTGGTCGCGCGACAGATCCCGCGCCTGGAACGGGTGCCCGCAGTACAGACACGTGTGCGCGTCGCGCTTGAACAGCGCCGGGTTGTTCAATGGCGGGGAGTAGGTCTCGCGGCTGTGGCGCAGCGCGGACTGATCTCCGGTGGTGGCGATGATCGAGTTCACCTCGATCAGGGTGCGCCGGCCGCTCGCCGCGTTGGTGCCGCCGCGCACCTGGTACAACGGCGTGCCGCAGGTGTAGGCCACGTGGCCGAAGTGGTACAGGCGCACGGCGGTCTGGTAGTCCACCCATTCGAGCGGCATGCCGGACACGTCGGTGCGCAGCACCTGTTGGGCAAGCGGTTGCGTCATGTGCGTCCCCGTCGGGTCTGACCCGACGCAAAAAACAACCATTCGACAAGCCTGGACCGCGCTTGTGTAACTGGTATTTCGGGCCTCGGCAAGCGGTCAGCGCCGTTCGGTGAGGGCGTTGAGCGGTGGGATAAAATCACCGGCCCGCCCCTTGATCGAGTTCCCATGTCCGCTATCCCCAGTTGGCGCGTCGGCGCCACGGTCGGTGCGCGCACCCCGGCGCTTGCGCCGGACGCCGAGGCGCAGCCGGGCCTGCGCGCGGATGGCCGGCTCGGCGTGCACTACGCGCTGACCCTGGCGCGCGGCGAGGACGCTGCCCTGAAGGCCGCCCTGATTGGCCTTGAGCAAACCGTGGAGCTGCCCCGGGCGCTGCTGGAGGCGGACCTAGCCGAGCGGATGACCGGCCGTGTCGAGGCGGTGTGCCAGACGGGTTCTCGGGCCGCCCGGGTGACGCTGTCGTACCCCATCGGGGCTATCGGCGCCGACCTGCCGCAGTGTCTCAACCTGCTGTTCGGCAACATTTCGCTGAAACCCGGCATCCGCATTGTCGGCATCGACTGGCCAGCGGCGCTGCTCGACGCGTTCGGTGGCCCGGGTCACGGCGCGTCTGGCCTGCGTGAGCTCACCGGGGCGCACGGTCGGCCGTTGCTGTGCACGGCGCTGAAGCCGATGGGCCTCACCGCGCGCGAGCTCGCGCGGCGCTGCGAGGCGTTCGCGCGCGGCGGCATCGACATCATCAAGGACGATCACGGCCTCGCCGATCAGCCCGCGGCACCGTTTGCGGAGCGCCTGGCGCGCTGCCGGGAGGCGGTCGAGCGGGCCAACGCCGGCGCCGGCACCCGGGCGCTGTACTTTCCAAACGTGACCGCGCCGGCTCGTGAGCTGCCGCATCGGCTCGACGCGGCCAAGGCGGCCGGTTGCCGCGGCGTGCTGATCAGCCCGTGGCTGGTCGGGCTGGATACGTTGCGCTTTATTCGCGACGACTACGGGCTCGCCATGCTCGCCCATCCGGCGCTGACCGGCAGCCTGTTCGGGCGCGGCGCCGGCATGGCGCCGGAGCTGGTGCTGGGCGATCTGTTTCGCCTCGCCGGCGCGGACGCCGTCATCTACCCGAACACCGGCGGCCGGTTCGATTTTTCCGGCGCCGTTTGTGCGCGCCTGAATCGGCACCTGCGCCGGCCGCTCGGCGCGCTGCGGGCCAGCCTGCCGACGCCCGCGGGCGGCATGAGCGTGCAGTCGGCGGCCGAGTGGGCGCGGCGGTACGGGCCGGACACGATGCTGCTGATTGGCGGCAGCCTGTACGCGCAGGGTGACCTTGCCGCCGGTGCGGCTGCCCTGCGCCGGGCGGTCGAGGAGGCCGCGCCGTGAGTCACGCATCGCGCGTCGTCCGAGGCGAGGGCTTGACCTGGCCCGACGTGCCGCTGCTGGCCTACAAGAACGATGGCAGTCCGTTTCGCGACATCACGCGCCGCACCCTGATGGGCGACGCGCCCAGGGAGGCGGAGCTCGACTTTTTGGTGCGCTACTTCGAGGTGCAGGCCGGCGGTTACTCCACCCTCGAACGGCACCAGCATCCCCACGCGGTGGTCATCCTGCGCGGGCGGGGCACCGTCATCCTGGGTGATCGGCTGCACGCCGTTGAAGCCGGCGACTGTGTGTACGTGGCGCCGCAGTGTTTCCACCAGTTCCACGCCGACGCCGGTGAGTCGCTCGGTTTTCTGTGCGTGGTGAGTCGCGAGCGCGACCGGCCGGTGCTGCCCAGTGACGAAGAGCTGGCGCGGCTTCGCGAGGTGCCCGAGGTGGCGCGACTGCTGCGGGTGTGAGGGCCGGCCGGGCCGATCACGGCGCCGGCAAAAAAAAGCCCGCCAGGTTTGCCGGCGGGCTTTTTTGTTGGGCAAGCGCGGGCATTGCGGCCCGCGTCGCGATCAGCGCGTGATGTAGTCGCTGTGGATCCAGCCGCTGCGGCCGTTCGCTTCCACACCCCACCAGGCGCCCTGCTTCTCGCCGTTGGGCGACACCGGCGTGCCCTTGGGCACCAGCATCACGACCGGTGACTGCGTGGACGGCCCCGAGCGCATGTTGACGTCTTGCAGCGTCATGTAGTTCGACGCCGACGGACGGGTCGCGGCCGGCTGCGTGGCCTGAACCTGCGCCACCAGCTTGTTGTGGGCGTCCAGGAACGCAGCGGACACGATCTTGCCGATGTCGGTGCTGGCGTAGGCACCGCCACCGGCGCCGACCAGCCCGCCGAAGGCAAGCCCGCCGAAGCCAAGATCACGCTTGCTGGCGCTGCCCTCGGCGGCGGCTTCCTGCACGCCGGTGCGCACGTTGGTCAGGAACAGCGTGACCTGGGACTCCATGTTGGTCCAGCGGATGCCGCCGGCGATGGCGCCACCGATGCCGGGGATCAGCGCTCCGAGACCCGCGCCGCCGCCGCCGGCGTTGGCGTCCTTGAACACCACGTTCGGCGTGATCAGGAAGTCGGCCGCCTTCATCTGGCCGGCGCCCATGTTGCTGCCGCTTTGCAGCTCCCCGGCGGAAGCCATGGCGCGCTCGCGTTGCAGGGCCTCGCTGGCCTGGCCGCGGTCCACCACCTGGAAGCAGTTGCTCTGCGCCATCATGATGCGCAGCAGCGGGATCGGGCTGGTGAGGCCGGCCTGCGCCAGCATCGGGTTGTCCTGCTCGATCAGTGCGGCGGTACCGATCGGCGAGGCGCAGCGCGTCAGCTGCGGTGCCGAGCCCTGCGCGCCAGCGGCGCCGGCCGAGCCGGTGACCATGCTGCCGCCGGTGCCGAGCTGGGTCTGCGTCGATGCACAGCCGGCGACCGACAGCGCGGCCAGGCCGACAAGAGTGGTCGCTAGCTTGTTATTGATCATTGAAGGCTCCCTGGGCGTGGTGTTTGAAAGGGCGTGCCGGAACGGGTCGAGACTGTGGCCGAGTCCACGGCTCCCGTGTTGCGGACAGGTTCACATCCGCACCACGATCTTACCGAAGTGCCGTCCGGAGGCCATGTGCTCGAAGGCGTCGCGAATCTGCTCGCGCTCGAACACGCGGTCGATCACGGGCTCGATGCGGTGCGTGGTGATGGCGCGGTTCATGGCCTCGAACATCTCGCGCGGGCCGACGAACACGCCGTGCAGGCGCAGGCCCTTCATCAGCACCGGGCGCAGGTCCATTTCAGTCGCGTTGCCGGCCAGCACGCCGATGATGGTGATGGTCCCGCCCAGGCGCGCCACGTTGATGGACTTGCCAATCGTGCCGGCGCCGCCGACCTCGACCACCTGATCCACGCCCGCCTTGTCGGTGAGCGCCAGCACGGCCTTGTCCCAGTCGGGGTCGGTCGCGTAGTTCACGCCGTGATCGGCGCCGAGCGCCTTGGCGCGGGCGAGCTTCTCGTCGCTGCTCGAGGTGATGATGACCCGCGCGCCGGCCGCCTTGGCGAATTGCAGCGCGAACAGCGACACGCCGCCGGTGCCGAGCGCGAGCACGGTGTCGCCGGGCTTGACCTGCCCTTGCACGACGACGGCGTTCCAGGCCGTGACGCCGGCGCAGGGCAGCGTGGCCGCCTGCTCGAACGATAGATGCTCCGGAATCGCCAACAGGCCGTCCTCGTCGAGCGCCACCAGTTCCGCCGCCATGCCGTCGCCGGGGCCGCCGAGCGTCGAGCCGCGCGCGGCCGGCGTTGCCTCGCCACCCAGCCACTTCTGCGCAAAGATCGCCGCCACGCGGTCGCCGGGCTTGAAGCGGCGCACGCCGGCACCGACCGCCACCACTTCCCCGGCGCCATCCGACAGCGGGATCAGCGGCAGTCTCTGGCGCGGGTTGTACTGGCCCTGCACGGTCATCAGGTCCCGAAAATTCAGCGACACCGCGCGCACGCGCACCAGCACCTGGCCCGGGCCGGGCTGCGGGTCGGGGCGCTCCACGACGGCCAGCCTGGCCACGCCAAATTCGGAAATCTCGATCGCCTTCATGGAGCATCTCCTCGGGGTTGATTCGGTGCCTGAACGGGCGTCAGGCCAGGCAGCGATTATAGGCGCAGCGTTTCGGGGCGCCGGCTGGCGTGTGCCATCATTGCCGCCGCCATCGGCAGCGGCCACAACGCCGCCGACGTGCCGTTTCAATTCCTGCGCAGGGGTGACCGAATGAACCGACGTTTCTTGCAACTGTTTGCACTGCTGCTGTTTCTGCCGCTGGTGCTGACGGGCGTCGTGAGCGCCGGGCAGGCGGAGGATGACCGCCTGCGCTCGGCGACCGACGTGCTGCACCAGATCAGCGAGATCCCCGAGAACGCCATTCCGCCGGAACTGCTGGCGGACGCCTACGGTATTGCCGTGATCCCCGGCGTCATCAAGGCCGGCTTCGTGGTCGGCGGGCGCTGGGGCAAGGGCGTGATCGCCGTGCGCCAGGACAGCGGCTGGAGCAATCCGGCGTTCATCACCCTTGCCGGCGGCAGCATAGGCTGGCAGATCGGCGCCCAGTCGACGGACATCATCCTGGTATTCAAGACCCGTCGCGGCGTGGAGAACCTCGCTTCCGGCAAGGTCACGCTTGGCGCCGATGCGGCGATCGCCGCGGGCCCGGTCGGCCGCCAGGCCTCGGCCGCCACCGACGCGCAGCTCAAGGCGGAGATCTATTCCTACTCGCGCAGCCGCGGCCTGTTCGCCGGTCTGGCGCTCGAAGGGGCGGTGCTGCAACCCGACGACGACGCCAGTGCCGCGGCGTACGGCGGCCACGTGTCGTCCTGGGACGTGTTCGAGAACCGCGTGTTCAGCACTCCGCCGGCGGTGCAGCAGTTCCGGCAGGCGCTGGCCGAGTACGCGCCACCGCCGCACCGCTGAGTCGCCGTGCCGGCGCCGGCCAGCCTGGTGGCTGACCCGGCAGCGCACGTGCTGCGCGCCGCGGGGGACTGGACGGTGTGCTCAGTGGACGCGCTTGAGGCGCACTGGCAAAGCTGGCCGCACGTCGGCAACTGGACGCTCGACACGACGGCCGTGGGGCGCCTGGATACTGCCGGGGCCTGGGCGCTGCACCGCCTCGCACAGGCCGCCGACCGCGCCGGGTCGCGGCTTGATCTGGCCGCGCTCGCGCCACCCCACGCCGCCCTGTTGGAACTGGTGCGCGCCCGCCTGCCGGCAGGTCCGTCGCGGCCGGCCCACGCCCGTGGCTGGCTGGACACCCTCGGCCGAACGGTGGTCGGGCGCCTGGCGGAAACGCGGCATTTTCTCGACTTCGTCGGCCGCCTGGTGGCCGAGCGGCGCCGGCGCATGCGCTGGGCGCGCCTGGTGCAGGAAATCGACGCCGCCGGCGTGCGGGCGCTGCCGATCCTCGGCCTGCTGGCGTTTCTGATGGGCGTGGTCATCACCTACCAGGCCGGTGAGCCGCTCAGGGCCTTCGGCGCCAACGTGCTGGTGGTGAACCTGGTCGCGGTCACCATGCTGCGCGAGATGGGGCCGCTGCTTGCGGCCATCATCGTCGCCGGCCGCACGGGCTCGGCCTACACGGCCGAGATCGGCACCATGCGCATCACCGAGGAACTCGACGCGCTGCGCAGCATCGGCATCGCGCCGATCGAGATGCTGGTCATTCCCAAGCTGATCGGGCTGGTGATCGCGCTGCCGCTGCTGACGCTGTATTCGTCGGCGATGGGGATCGCTGGCGGCATGGTGGTGGCGGACGGCCTGTACGGGGTCGGTTATCGAGATTTCCTGACCCGTCTGCCGGACACGTTTGCGCCGAGCACGTTCTGGGTGGGTCTCATCAAGGCGCCGGTGTTCGCACTCATCGTCGCGGCCGTGGCCTGTCACCGGGGCTTTCAGGTTGGCCACAGCGCCGAAAGCATCGGCCGCGAGACGACGGTCAGCGTGGTGCAGAGCATTTTTCTCGTGATCGTCGCGGACGCCGTGTTCTCGGTGCTGTTTCAGGTGGTGGGGCTATGAGCGGCGCCGCCGCCATCGAGGCGCAGGGGCTCGCCACGCTGGCCGGCACCCGCGTGCTGCATCGCGATCTTGCGCTTTGCGTGCGGCGCGGCGAGGTGCTGGCGCTGGTCGGTGGCAGTGGCTCCGGCAAGACCGTGCTGCTGCGCACGCTGAGCCTGCTGCAGGCGCCGGCGGCGGGGCAGTTGACGGTGCTCGGTGAGGACGCGGCGACGCTCGATGCGGCCGGTCTGCGCGCGCTGCGCCGGCGCATCGGCATCCTGTTTCAGCACGGCGCGCTGTTCACGGGCCTGAGCGTGCTCGACAACATCTGCCTGCCGCTGGCCGAGTACACGGCGCTCGATCCGTCCAGCCGGCGGGAACTCGCCATGCTGCGCGTTGGTCTCGCGGGCCTGCCGGCCGAGGCGGCGCACAAGTTTCCGGGTGAGCTCAGCGGCGGCATGATCAAGCGCGCTGCGCTGGCCCGTGCGCTGGCGCTGGACCCGGAGCTGCTGTTTCTGGACGAACCGTCGGCGGGTCTGGACCCGGTCACGTCGGCGGGGCTCGACGACCTGCTGGCCGGGCTGCGCGAGCTGATGGGCCTGACCGTGGTGATGGTGACGCACGACCTCGATTCCATCGCGCGCGTCAGCGATCGGGTGGCGTTCCTGGGTCGCGGTGCACTGCTGGCAGTCGCGCCCGTGGCGCAGCTTGCGCAGTCCGATCAGCCCGAAATTCGCGCTTATTTCGCCGCCGCGCCGCGTGACTACGGAGGTTCCCCATGCAGGCCCGCGTAGGCTACGCCGCGGTCGGCGCGTTTGTGCTGGTGCTGGGTGCGGCGCTGCTCGTGCTCGGGCTGTGGCTCGGTTCCGGGCGCGAGCGGGGCGAGTTTCAGCTTTACCACGCCTACACCGAGGAGTCGGTGGCGGCGCTCGGCCTGTCGTCGGCCGTGACCTACCGTGGCGTCGACGTCGGCCGCGTGGCCGGCATCGAGCTCGACCCGGACGACCCCACGCGCGTGCGCCTGACGCTGCGCATCCGTGCCGAGGCGCCCATCAAGACCGACACCGTCGCCACCATCGCCATGCAGGGTCTGACCGGGCTCGGCTCGCTGGAGCTGACCGGCGGCAGCCGGGACGCCCCGGCGCTGGAGCACACGCCCGGCAGCCGCTACCCGGTGATTGCGATGCAGCCGTCCCTCATGAACCGCCTCGACACGGCGCTGAGCCTGGCGATGAAGACGCTCGATCAGGCGAGCCAGCGCCTGCTGGTGATCCTGAACGAGGACAACGCCCACGCCATCGGCGCCATTCTGGCCAATACCGAGCAGATCACCGGCAACCTCGCCGCGCAGAGCGCGCGCCTCGATGGCGCGATCGGCAACCTTGAGCGCATGGCGGCGAGCGGCGCCCAGGCCGCCGAGGCGTTGCCGCAGCTCGCGCCGCGGGTCGAGGCGGTGCTCGACCGCACCGACCAGCTGCTCAGCACCCTGCAACGCACCGGCGAGGAGGTGGGCAGCACCGCCCGCGACAGCCGCCGCCAGCTCGAATACACCGCCGGCGTGCTGCTGCCGCAGGTGGAGCGGCTGGTGGACGATCTGGGCGGCGCGGCCGGCAGTCTCGGCGATCTTGGCGCGCGCCTTAACGCCAACCCGCAAATGCTGCTGCTCGGCCCGCCGCGGCGCGAGCCCGGCCCAGGCGAGGAATGATGAAAAGAATGAAGCGTCTTTGCATGGTCGCGAGCCTGCTGCTGGCCGGCTGCTCCCTGCCGGTGTCCGCACCGCCGGAGGATGTGACCCACACGCTCGCGCTGCCGGCGCAGGTGTCCGTGCCGGTACCGCTGCCGGCCGCACGTACGCTGCAAGTCGCGGCGCCGACCGCCGCGCCGGGTTACGGCAGTCCCGCCATGGCCTACCGCACCACGGCGCACGAGCTGCGCTACTTCGCCCGTCAGCGCTGGGTGGACCGCCCCGCGCGGCTCATCGAGCAGGCGCTGCTGGATGGCCTCGCGGCGGGCGGCGCAAGCCTGGTCGCACCTGGCAGCGGGGCCAGACCGGACTACCGGCTGCTGACTGACCTGGTCCGTTTCGAGCAGGATTTCACCGGCGCGCCGAGCCGCGTGCGCCTGGTGCTGCGCGTGCAGTTGGTGGACGTGCGCGAGCGCCGGCTGCTGGGCAGCGAAACGCTGCGTCTGGAGCAGGCCGCGCCGAGCGAGGACGCGGCGGGCGGCGTGTTGGCCGCAAACGCGCTGCTGGAGCAGGCCGTGGTGCAGGTGGCGTCGTTCTGCCGTCGCGCCGCGGGCGTTTAGGCGGGTCAGCGCGCCGCCACCGGGACGGTGCTTGGGGGCGGGATTCGCGGCGAGGGCGCCGCTCCCACAGTGAATCGATCTTGCGGGAGGCCCGCCCTCGGGCCGAATGAGGATTGAAATCGAGCGCTTGCGGGAGCGATTCGCGGCGGGGCTTCGCGCCCTGCTCAGCCCAGGCCGAGCTTGGCCATGCGGTAACGCAACTGGCGCAGCGTGAGACCGAGACGCGCGGCGGCGGCGGTGCGGTTGTAGCGGGTGGCTTCCAGCGCCGCCGCGATGTGCGCGCGCTCCACGCCGTCGAGTTCGGCGTCCAGATCGTCGCCATTGCCGTTGGGCGTCGAGGCGGCGTCGTTGCCCGATGGCAGGTGCAGATCCCCCGCGTCGATGTGCGTGCCGTCGCACAGCGCCGCTGCCCGTTCCAGGATGTTTTCGAGCTCACGCACGTTGCCCGGGAACGGGTAGTCGGCCAGCGCCGCGAGCGCCGCCGGCGTCAGCGTCAGGCGCTCGCCGCCAGCGATGCGCGCCAGCAGATCGGCCGCCAGCGCCGGGATGTCGCCGGCGCGCTCGCGCAGCGGCGGCACTGTTACTTCGATGACATTGATGCGGTAGTAGAAGTCCTGCCGCACGCGCCCGTCGCGCAGCAGGGCGGCCAGGTCCTCGTGCGTGGCGCTCAGCACGCGCACGTCCACCGGCGACTCCTGGCGCGCGCCGACCGGGCGCACGGCGCGTTCCTGGAGCGCCCGCAGCAGCTTGACCTGCATGGCCGGCGGCACGGCGCCGATTTCGTCCAGGAACAGCGTGCCGCCGGCGGCGCTCTGGAACAGGCCTTCGCGGTCGTGCGTGGCGCCCGTGAAGCTGCCCTTGACGTGTCCGAACAGCTCGCTTTCGAGCAGATGTTCCGGGATGGCGCCGCAGTTGACCGGCACGAACGGCCCACTGGCGCGCGGTCCCTGGGCGTGGATCAGCCGCGCCACGCGCTCCTTGCCGACGCCGGACTCGCCGCGGATGAACACCGGCGCCTGGCTGCGCGCCAGCTTGGCGACCGTGGTGCGCAGCGCCTGCATGGCCGGCGAGTCGCCGATCAGCGTCGGCAGGCCGGCCGGTTCGGCGCGCACCCGCGACAGGCGCAGCGCCGTGTCGATCAGGCCGCGCAGCGTGTGCACGTTGACGGGTTTGTTCACGAAGTCGAAGGCGCCCGCCTTCATCGCCGCCACGGCGGCGCCGACATCGCCGTGGGCGGTGATCATGGCCACCGGCAGCTGCCCCTGCGTGCGCTGGATGTGTTCGATCAGTTCGAGCCCGCTGCCGTCCGGCAGGCGCAGATCGCACAGGCACAGGCGGTACGTGCCGGCCGCCAGCGCCCGCTTGGCATCGGCCAGGTTGCCGGCGCTGTCGCTCGCCAGGTCCATGCCGCGCAGGGTGATGGCGAGCAGTTCGCACAGGTCGGGCTCGTCGTCGACGATCAGCACCCGCGGTTCGGTGTTGGCGTTCATGTCAATTGTCGGCGGCGGCGGTCGGCCAGCAGGATGCGAAAGCCCGCCCCGCCGGCCGCCGGTTCGTAATACTCGATGTGCGCCTGATTGGCGGCGCACAGCTCGCGCGCCATGAACAGGCCAAGCCCGGTGCCGTCGGCACGGCTGGTGTGAAAGGGCTCGAACAGCTTGTCGCGCTCGGCTGCCGGCACGCCGGGGCCGCGGTCTTCGATCTCGATGATCGGCCGTTCGCGCGTGGCCGAGGCACGGGCGCGCACGGTCACCTTGGGCGCCGGGGCCCGCCTGGAGTGACGCAGTGCATTGTCGAGCACGTTGTCGATCACCTGCTGCAACTGGCCCGGCGCGGCGCGGGTGGCGAGATCCGGCGCCATCTCTCTACGGATGATCTCGGGCGCCACACCGTGACTGGAGCAATGGGCGTCGATGACCTTCTCAAGCCACGGCTTCAAATCCAGCACTTCGGTATCCACAGTCTGCGGGCGGCCGAGTGCCAGCACCTCCTCGATGATGCGGTTCACCCTGTCGCTCTGGCGCAGCAGGATGGACGTCAGCTGCTTGTGCTCGGATGAAAGCGCGGCGTCTTCCGCCAGCAACTGGGCGGCATGACTGATGGCGCCGAGCGGGTTTCGCACCTGGTGGGCGATGCTCGCGACGAGGCGGCCGAGCGACGCCAGCTTAAGCAACTGCGCCTGCTGGTTCAGCGCTCCAGTGTCGTCGAGAAAGACCAGCAGATCCGCCTCTGCTCCGCGTCCCAATGGCGCAAACCGCGGCGTCCAAAGGTCGGCGGCGGCGGGGCCTGGTTCCCAGCCCGCCTGCCAGCGCAGCAGGACGTCATGCAGCGTCGGGGCCACCTGGTGCAACTGGTCACCGGGGGCGAGCCGGCGGCCGAGCAGCCGCGCCGCTGAGCCATTGACGAGCCGGATGCGCTGCTGGGGGTCGACCACCAGCACGCCGGTTTGCATGCGCTGGATGATTTCGGTGTTCAGGCGCGCCAGCGCCATGATCTCGCTGCGCCGGCTGCTGGCGAGCGCCGTGCCGCGGCGGGCCCGGCGCGCCATCTCGAACGCCATGCCCGCCGTCGCGAAGCAGGCCGCGCCAAGCAGGCCGGCCTGTGTGTAGGTAGGCATCTGCATGGCAACGTTGACGCGGTACACGCTCTCCGCCAGCAGCGCGAGGCTCGCCATCGCCGCGTAAAGAAACGCAAGGCGTCCCGACACCAGCAGGCTGCCACCGGCCACTACAACGACCAGCAGGATGCCAAGCCCGCTGACGAGGCCACCGCTGGCGTGCACCAGTACGGTGATGGCCCCCACGTCGGTCAGCACGGCGAGTGTGGTTTGCAGATTGAAGCGCGGCCGGCGCAGCGTGAGCAGAGCGACGCCGACCGCTGCGCCGATCAGGTACGCAACCGCGCCGCGCCAGTAAAGCTCCGGATCGGCAGTGCCAAACCAGCGCAGCGGACGTTCGAGCTGCGTCAGGCCGAACAGCACACAGGCGCTGGCCACGCGCAGAACGGTGAACCACAGCAACGGCCGCCAGGTAAGCCGCTCGGTCGGGTCGTCCTCCAGCAGCCCGCCCAGCACATCCGCGGACGCGGACTCAGCCACTGTCGATGGCCGCCCGCCAGCGGGTCTGGAGCCAATCCGCCATCAGCCAGCGCAGGCCGTCGTGGGCTGCGAAGGTACGCACCCACTCGCGCCCGCGCACGAACTGCCGGTGCCGGCCGACGCTGCCGGCGCCGTCCGCCCGGCCCAGCCAGACGGTGCCGACCGGCTTGGCATCGCTGCCGCCGCCGGGGCCGGCGATGCCGGTGATGGCGAGCCCGAGATCCGCCCCGAAGCGCTCGCGCACGCCGGCCGCCATCTGCTGAGCGACCGCCTCACTGACCGCGCCGTGCTCGGCGAGGGTGGCTTCATCCACGCCCAGCAGATCGTGCTTGGCGCTGTTGGCGTAGCTGACGACACCGCCCAGGAAATACGCCGACGCGCCCGGCAGGTCGGTGATGATCTTGCCGACCAGGCCGCCGGTGCAGGATTCGGCCACCGCCAGCGTCTGGCCGGTTTCAGTCAGGTACTGCGCGCACAGCTCGGGCGTGCTCAGGGCGCTGAAGTCGACCAGCACGTCGGCGAAGCGGTCCAGCACGAAGCGCCGCAGCGCGTCGATCTGCGCCGCGCTCGCGTCGTAGAGCTTCAGTTCGAGCTCCGGAAAGATGGCCCGGTAGCCGAGTTCGAGGCCGTGTTGCTCGGCCCAGGGGCGCATCACGTTCGCAAGACTCGACTCGCCGATGCCCAGGAAGCGGATGAAGCTGTGCGTGGCTTTTCGCGCCTGCGGCAGGCCGGCCAGTAGCGCGCGCAGCATGGGCTGCATTTCGCGCGGTGGCCCCGGAAGCGCTACCACCTGCCGCTGCGCGCCGGCCAGATGCACCGTGGCGACGAAGCCGGGCGCGGTGCCGTTCGGGTTCTCCAGAATCCGCGCCCCGGCCGGGAACAGCGCCTGCTTGCGGTTGTTGTCGGTGAGCGGGATGCCGAACTCGGCAAAGCGGCGCTCGATGTGCTGCCAGCTCGGCAGGTCGAATTCGAGCGCGACGCCGGCGAGCTGCGCCACCACCTCGGCGGTGAGGTCGTCCTCGGTCGGGCCGAGACCGCCCGTCATGAACACCCAGTCGGCGCGCGCGAGCGACGTGCGCAGCACGAAGTCGAGATCGCCGCGCCGATCGCCGGCGGTCAGCATGAGCTGAATGTCGAAGCCGGCCTCGCCGAGCTGGCGGGCGATTTCGGCGCTGTTGCTGTCGACAAGTTCACCCCGCAGCACCTCCTCACCGGTGCTGACGATGCAGGCGGTTGGTCTTGAATCGCTCACGCGGGTGCTCGCTGGGGCTGGGCTGGGGGCGTTGGCAGTATGCCGTGCAGTGTTGGCAATTGCCGCAAAAATCCAGCCAGGATTGCCGAGTCGCGCCGTACACTGCGCGCCCCGCCGCCCATCCGCCCGCCATGCCCGCCGTTTTCCTGCAGGGTCCGACCGCCGCCGGCAAGTCGGCGTTGGCGCTCGCCATCGCCGCACGCCTGCCGTGCGAGATCGTGAGCGTGGACTCGGGGCAGGTGTACCGCGGCATGGACATCGGCACCGCCAAGCCGACGCCGGCCGACCGCGCCGCCGTGCCGCACCATCTGATCGACATCCGCAATCCCGATGAGCCGTACTCGGCCGGGCAGTTCCGCGACGACGCGCGGCGCCTCGTCGCCGACATCGAAGCCCGCGGCCGCATCGCGCTGCTGGTCGGCGGCACGTTTCTGTACTTTCGGGCGCTCGAACGGGGCATCGCGGAACTGCCGACGGCCGACGCCACGACGCGAGAGGCGATCGAGGACGAAGCCGCCGCGCGCGGCTGGCCGGCGCTACACACGCAACTCGCCGGTTTCGATCCTGTCGTCGCGGCGCGCATCGCGCCGGCCGATCGACAGCGCATCAGCCGGGCGCTGGAGGTATACCGCTTGACGGGCCGGCCACTTGGCGCCTGGCAGGCCGAGGCAGACAGCGACGCGCACCCGCCGGCGCTGCGCCTGATCCTCGCTCCCGCCGAGCGGCAGACGCTGTACGTCGCGGTCGATGCACGCTTCACCGCCATGCTTCGGGCGGGTTTGCTGGATGAAGTCGCCGCGCTGCGGCAGGCCGGGTACGCGCGCGAGCTGCCGGCGCTGCGCGCGGTCGGCTACCGGCAGGCCTGCGCGCACCTGGCGGGCGAGATCGACTACCCGACGCTGGTCGACACCGGCCGCACGGCGAGCCGCCAGTACGCCAAGCGCCAGCTCACCTGGCTGCGCGGCGATGGACTCGGCGAGTGGCTCGATCCGGCAGACGCGAGGCTGCTTGAGCGCGTTCTTGCACTCATCGAAGCGGCGATGTCGGCGGGTGGTTGAACCGCCTCCATTGCGTCCGGTCGAAAGGAAGGGTCTGGGCCTTGAGTAAGCGGCCCTCGGCACCCATTTTGCTAAACTGAAAATGCCGGCCAAGCCGTCGCCGCCGGCACATCACGAGGACGACACAATGAAAAAATCCCAGGGCTTGCAGGATCCGTTCCTGAACCAGCTTCGCAAGGAGCACATTCCGGTTTCGATCTTCCTGGTCAACGGCATCAAGCTGCAGGGCCACGTCGAGGCATTCGACCAGTACGTGGTGGTGCTCAAGAACGCCGTCTCGCAGATGATCTACAAACACGCCATCTCGACCGTGGTGCCGGCCAAGCCGGTGCGCATACCGACCGTGGTGGAAGGCGAAGAAGCGGAGGCCGGCGATTCTTAAGCCGACCGAAGGATTCGATCTGGGGGCGGCGCCGGTCCCGAGCGCCGCCGCCCGCACCACTGCCGCGCCGCCGCAGCGCGCCATCGTGGTGGCGGTGGAGCTGCCGGGCGCGGATATCCCGCTGGAAGACGACCTCGCCGAGGCGCTGGAACTCACGCGCGCCACCGGCGGGCAGGTGGTCGGCACGCTCACCTGCCGTCGGGGGCAGGTTGACCCGGCGCTGTTCATCGGCAGCGGCAAGGCGGCGGAACTGGCGGAGCTGGTCGCCGCCACACAGGCCGATCTGGTCATCCTGAACCAGGCGCTGAGCCCCTCCCAGGAGCGCAACCTCGAACGCCTGCTGAAGTGCCAGGTGCTGGATCGCATCGGCCTGATTCTGGACATCTTCGCCCGCCGCGCCCGCTCCCACGAAGGCAAGCTGCAGGTGGAGCTGGCCCAGCTGCGACACCTGTCGACCCGTCTCGTGCGCGGCTGGACGCACCTCGAGCGCCAGAAGGGCGGCATTGGCCTGCGTGGCCCCGGCGAGAGCCAGCTCGAAACCGACCGCCGCCTGCTGCGCGTGCGGTTGCGCCAACTCGAAGCGCGTCTGGCGCGGGTGGTCGGCCAGCGCCAGAACAGCCGCCGCCAGCGCGAACGCAGCGACACACCCACCGTGGCGCTGGTCGGCTACACCAACAGCGGCAAGTCGACGCTGTTCAATGCGCTGACGGCGTCGGAGGTATTCGCCGCCGACCTGCTGTTCGCGACCCTCGACTCCACCCTGCGCCGGCTGGAACTGCCGGACTGCCCGTCGCTGGTGCTGGTGGACACGGTCGGCTTCGTGCGCCGCCTGCCACACGATCTGGTGGCGGCCTTCCGCTCCACGCTGGAGGAGGTGCGCAGCGCGAGCCTGCTGCTGCACGTGGTCGACAGTTCTCGTGACGATCAACGCCAGCTGATGCTGGAGCAGGTCAACACGGTGCTGCATGACATCGGCGCCGGCGACATTCCGCAGATCGAGGTCATGAACAAGATTGATCTTGCCGGCCGCGAACCCGCGCGCAGCCGCGGCGAGGCCGGCGGACCGGAGCGCGTGTGGCTGTCCGCACGCAGCGGTGCCGGGCTCCATCTGCTGCGCGCGGCCATCGGCGAGCGCTTCGCGGACGCGCTCACGCACCAGCACCTGCGCCTGCCGAGCTGCGACGGGCGCCTTCGCGCGCAGGTGTTCAGCCTGGGCCAGGTGCGGCACGAGCAGTTCGACGCCGACGGCGGCTGGCAGGTGGCGTTCGACATCCGCCGCCAGGACCTTGGCCGGCTCGCGCCGCTGCTGACCGCCGCGCGACCTGTGGAACAATAACCGCCCCATCACGCCGGCCCCCGGCACAAGGAGACATGAATGGCCTGGAACGAACCGGGCGGGTCCGGCAATCGCGACCCGTGGGGTCGGCGCGCCGACGCCGGTCCGCCGGACCTCGATGAGGTATTTCGCCGCCTGCGCAAGCGCTTTGGCGGCGGCGGCAATGACAACCGCGGCGGCGCCGCGGCCGGCCCACCGCCGGCGTTGTGGGCTGGCGTGCTGGCGCTGCTGGCGGCGCTGTGGCTGCTGTCCGGTTTCTACGTGGTGCGCGAGGGCGAGCGCGGCGTGGTGCTGCGTTTTGGCAAATTTGCCAGCACCACCACGCCCGGCCTGCGCTGGCATTTGCCGTACCCGGTCGAGCGCGTGCTGCAGGTCAACATCGGCGAGATTCGCACCGCCGAGATCGGCTACCGCGGCCAGATCGGTGCGCGCGGCGAGGCCGACGTGTCGCAGGAATCGCAGATGCTGACCGCCGACGAGAACATCGTCGACGTGAAGCTCGCCGTGCAGTACCGCGTCAAGGACGCCGCCGACTACGTGTTCAAGGTGCGCGATCCGGACCTGACCGTTGCCCAGGTGGCCGAGTCCGCCATCCGCGAGGTGGTCGGCAAGAGCCGCATGGAATTCATCCTCACCGAAGGCCGCGACGCGGTCGCCCAGCAGGTGGCGGTGTTGCTGCAGGAAACGCTCGACCGCTACGGCACCGGCATCGAGGTCACGTCGGTCAACATGCAGGACGCGCAGCCGCCGGAGCCGGTGCAGGCGGCGTTCTTCGACGCCGTCAAGGCGCGCGAGGACGAGCAGCGCCTCATCAACGAGGCGCAGGCTTACCGCAACGAGGTGATTCCGCGGGCCCGCGGCGAGGTGGCGCGCATTCTTGCCGACGCCGAGGCCTACCAGGGGCAGACCGTGGCCCGCGCCGAGGGTGACGGCGCCCGCTTCGAGCAGATCGCCACCCAGTACCGCGCCGCGCCGCAGGTGACGCGCCAGCGCCTGTACCTCGAAACCATGGAGCAGGTGCTCGGCCGCACGCCGAAGGTGCTGCTCGGCGGCGACGGCAACCCGGTCACGCTGCTGCCGCTCGACAAGCTGCTGGCGCCGTCGGTGACGGAGTCCGCACAGGCCGGCGCGCCGGCGGAGCCGGTGCCGCCGCCCATCAGCCTGCCGATACGGCCGTCGCGCGAGCGCAGCGACTACGTGCGCGGCCGGGAGCCCCGTTCATGAGCAATCGCCTGCCCATCATCGGCGCCATCGCGCTCATCGCGCTCGCGCTGATCAACGCCACCTTCTACACCGTCGACCAGCGCGAGCGGGTGCTGCTGTTCCGCCTGGGCGAGGTCATCGCCGCGGACCTGCCGCCGGGGCTCAAGGTGAAGGTGCCGTTCATCAACACCGTGCTCAAGTACGACGGACGCATCCAGACGCTCGACCGCGGCCCGGTGCGCTACCAGACCAGCGAACTGAAGAACGTGGTGGTCGATTCGTTCGTGAAGTGGCGCATCGCCGACACGCGGCGCTTTTTCGTCGCCGTCGGCGCCGGTGACGTCAACCCGCGCCTGGCGCAGATCGTGAACGACCTGGCCCGCAACGAGTTCGGCAAGCGCACCGTGCAGGCCGCCGTCAGCGGCGACCGGCACGAGATCATGGACATCCTGCGCCAGCGCGCCAGCGAGCGCGCGGCCGAGTTCGGCGTCGAGGTGATCGACGTGCGCATCAAGCGCGTGGACCTGCCGACCGAGGTCAGCAGCTCGGTGTTCAGCCGCATGGAGGCCGAGCGCAAGCGCGTGGCCGCCGAGTTGCGCGCCAAGGGCGCCGAGGAAGGCGAGCGCATCCGTGCCCAGACCGACAAGGAACGCACGCTGCTGCTGGCCAACGCCCAGCGCGACGCCCAGCGCCTGCGCGGCGAGGGCGACGCCACGGCCGCCGCCCGCTATGCCGCGGCCATCGGCGACGACGCGGAGTTCTTCGACTTCTACCGCAGCCTCGAAGCCTACCGGCACAGCGTCGGCAACAGCCGCGACGTGCTGGTGCTGGACCCGGACAGCAGGTTCTTCCGCTACTTCGACGGCGCCGCGGCGGGCGTGCGCTGAGCCCGCCGTGCAGGATCTCGCCGCCGCCTTCTGTCTGGTGCTGGTCATCGAGGGCGTGATGCCGTTCCTGAGTCCGGCCACACTGCGCCGCACGGCAGCCATCACCAGCCAGCTGCCGGACCGCGCGCTGCGAATCGCGGGATTGGTCAGCATGGTGATCGGCCTGCTGCTGCTGCAGCTGGTGCGCTGAGCGCCATGCGCTGGTTGTTGCCACCGGGCATCGAGGACCTGCTGCCGCCGCAGGCACAGGCGCTCGAAGCCGCCCGCCGTCGCCTGCTGGATCTCTTCGCCGCCTGGGGCTACCAGCTCGTCATGCCGCCGCTGGTCGAGTACGCCGACGCGCTGCTGACCGGCACCGGCGCCGATCTCGCCGAGCAGACGTTTCAGGTCACGGACCCGCTGTCCGGGCGACTGCTCGCCATCCGCGCCGACATCACCCCGCAGGTGGCGCGCATCGATGCGCGCAATGCGGACCCCGCGCCGGCGCGGCTGTGCTACCTCGGCTCCGTGCTCGCGGCGCAGGAGGGCGCGCCCGGCACCTGCCGCAACCCCATGCAGGTGGGCGCCGAGCTGTACGGCCACGGCGGACCGGAAAGCGACGTCGAGGTGCTCCGCCTGCTGCTGGCGACGCTGCGCGCGGCGGGTCACGAGCAGGTGCACGTGGACCTTGGCCACGTCGGCATCTTCCGGGGCCTGAGCCGCGCCGCCGGGCTCGATGCGGACGCCGAGCACACGCTGTTCGAGCTGCTGCAGCGCAAGGCGCGGGCGGACATCGCCGAGTTCGTCGCGACGCTCGGCCTCGACGAACGGGCGCGCGACTGGTTCGTGCAATTGCCGCAGTGCTTCGGGCCGATTGATCGTCTGCCAGAGCTGCGCCAGCGCCTGCACGATCTGCCGCCTACAGTGACCGCCGCCATCGACGAACTCGACACCATCGCGCGCGAGCTGCTGCGCTTCGTGCCGGACCTGCCGCTGTTCGTCGATCTTGCCGAACTGCGCGGTTACCACTACCACACGGGCCTCGTGTTCGCGGCGTATGGCGCGGGTTACGGGCAGGCCATGGCCTGGGGCGGGCGCTACGACGGTGTCGGCGGTGTGTTTGGCCGCGCCCGGCCGGCGACCGGCTTCAGCGCGGACTTGAAGCGCCTGCTCGGCACGCCGGCGCTGCCCGCGTTGCCGCTGCTCGCACCCTGGTCGAGCGATCCCGAACTCACCGCGCTCATCGAACGCCTGCGGGCCGACGGCCGCGCCGTGATCCACGAACTTCCCGGCAGCGACCCGGGCCCGGTCGGCGCGCGCATCGTGCACCGCGACGGCGCCTGGCGGCTGCAAGACGCAGGATGAACTGACAGATGGCGAAGAACGTCGTCGTGATCGGCACCCAGTGGGGTGACGAAGGCAAGGGCAAGATCGTCGACCTGCTCACCGAGCAGGCCGCCGCGGTGGTGCGCTTTCAGGGCGGGCACAACGCCGGGCACACGGTGGTGGTGGGCGGCGTCAAGACCGTGCTGCACCTGCTGCCGTCCGGCATCCTGCGCCCGGGCGTGCTGTGCCTGATCGGCAACGGCGTGGTGCTGGCGCCGGACGCGCTGCTGAAGGAAATCGCCGAGGTCGAGGCTGCCGGCGTCGACGTGCGCTCGCGCCTTCGCGTAAGCCCGGCCTGCCCGCTGATCCTGCCGTGCCATGCGGCGCTCGACCAGGCGCGTGAGTCCGCGCTCGGTGAGGGCAAGATCGGCACCACCGGGCGCGGCATCGGTCCCGCGTATGAAGACAAGGTCGCCCGCCGCGCGCTGCGCATGGGTGACCTGCTGGTGCCCACGCGCTGCGAGGCCAAGCTCGCCGAGCTGCTGGACCTGTACAACTTCCTGCTCACGCAGCGCTTCGGCCGCCCGGCGCTGGAACTCAAACCCATGCTCGACGCCGCGCTCGCCTGGGGCGAGGCGCTGCGCGAGCTGGTGGCCGACGTGCCGGGCGTGCTGCACGGCCTGATGGCCAACGACAAGCCGGTCATGTTCGAGGGCGCGCAAGGCACGCTGCTCGACGTCGACCACGGCACCTACCCGTTCGTCACCTCGTCCAACACCATAGCCGGCGCGGCGGCGGTCGGCGCCGGCGTCGGCCCGACCGGCATCAACTACGTGCTCGGCATCACCAAGGCGTACACCACGCGCGTCGGCTCCGGCCCGTTCCCGACCGAGCTGTTCGACGAGGTCGGCCGGCATCTGGCCGACGTCGGCGCCGAGCGCGGCGCCACCACCGGCCGGCCGCGCCGCTGCGGCTGGTTCGACGCCGTCGCCATGCGCCGCAGCGTGCAGCTGAACGGCGTCAGCGGCCTGTGCATCACCAAGCTCGACGTGATGGACGGCCTGGACACGGTCAAGATCTGCACCGACTACCGCGGTGCCGAGGGCTCGTTCGGCCTCTACGACGCGGACGCGCTCGCCGCCTGCGAGCCGGTGTACGAGGAACTGCCGGGCTGGCAGGGCGTCAGCACCGCCGCCACGTTCGATGACCTGCCGCCGAACGCCGTGCGCTACCTGCGCCGCCTGGAAGAACTGCTCGGCGTGCCGGTCGACATCGTGTCCACCGGCGCCGACCGTGCGCGGACCATCGTGCTGAGGCATCCGTTCGACTGATACCCGCAACGCCCGACTGATGGTGAAGATCGCCGCGGAAAACGCAATGCGGCGATAGGGAAGGGCATGTCCGAAAACGGCTAGCGCCGCGATCGCGCCGGCCTATGATGGCGGGCATGACACTCGATCCAGACGCCGCCTATCAGGCCCTCGCCGCGCGCGACGCACGCTTCGACGGCCGCCTGTTCGTTGGGGTCACCAGCACCGGCGTCTACTGCCGCCCCATCTGCCGCGTGCGTACGCCGCAGCAACGCCACTGCCGCTTCTTCGCGACGCCAGCGCAGGCCGAAGCCGAAGCATTTCGACCCTGCCTCAAGTGCCGCCCCGAGATCGCGCCGGGCGCCGGCCTGCCGTGGAGCGTGATGGATGCCTCACGGACGCTGGCCCACCAGGCGGCGCAGGCGCTGAACGAGCAGGTCGGCAGCGGCGAGGCCGCCGCGCTGGCGGCGCACGTTGGCGTCAGCGACCGGCACCTGCGCCGCATCTTTGTGGCCGAGCACGGCGTGACGCCGATGCAATACCTGCAAACGCGCCGCCTGCTGCTGGCCAAGCAGTTGCTGACCGACAGCGCGATGCCGGTAGCGCAGGTGGCGCTCGCCGCCGGTTTTCGCAGCCTGCGCCGCTTCAACGCGGCGTTCGTCGCGCGCTACCGCATGAGCCCGAGCCGCCTGCGCGGCGCCGCCGAACGCGAATCCCCGGCAAGCGATACGGCCGACGCGGTGACCATCACGCTCGCCTACCGCGCCCCCTTCGATCACGCCGCCTTGCTGCGCTTTTTCGCCCAGCGCGCCATTCCCGGCATCGAAACGGTCGGCCCGTTCGGCCTGCGGCGCACGCTGCGGGCGGGCGCCATCGCCCCCGAGGCCGGCTGGATCGAGGCGCGCTTCGAACCCGCGCGGGACCGCGTGCGGCTGCGCTTCGCGCCGACACTGGCGGGGGCGAGCGCCCGCGTGGTGGCCGCCGCGCGGCGCTGGCTCGACCTCGACGCCGCACCGACTCACATTGACGCCGTGCTCGCCGATCTGCCGGGCGCGCCGGGCATCCGCCTGCCGGGCAGCCTCGATGCCTTCGAAGTGGCCGTGCGCGCGGTGCTCGGCCAGCAGGTCACCGTCGCCGCGGCGCGGACGCTGGCGAGCCGGCTGGTAACGCGCTTTGGCGAACCCACGGCCACGCCCTGGGCCGAGCTCATGCATCAGTTTCCAGCGCCGGAGCGGCTCGGCACCGCCACCCTCGATGACGTGGCCAGCCTCGGTATCCCGAGCCAGCGCGCCGCGGCGCTGATCGCGCTGGCCAATGCCTGGCCAAAACTCGAACCGCAGATGACGCCACCCGCCGCGCCCGACGCCTTCATCGCCGCGCTGTGCGAGCTGCCCGGCATCGGGCCCTGGACGGCGCACTACATCGCCATGCGCGCGCTCGGCTGGCCGGATGCCTTTCCGCCCAGGGATGTCGCGGTGCTGAAGGCCATGCAGCGCCGCTTCGGCACTGCGAATCAACGCGGCGCCGACGCCCTTGCCGAAGCCTGGCGGCCGTGGCGCAGCTACGCCGTGCTGCGCCTGTGGAACAGTCTGGAGGAGACCGACCCATGAGCAACCTCGACACCCTCGCCACCGCCTGCACGGCGCAGGCGCTGATCGACTCGCCGCTCGGTCGCGTACGCCTTGCGCGCACCACCCGCGGCCTGGCCGGCCTGTGGTTCGAAGGCCAGCGGCACCATCCGGGCGAACTGCCCGCACCGCACCACCGCGACGACCCGCTGCTGCGCGAAGCCGCCCTGCAATTGCAGCGCTACTTCGCCGGCCCGCAGGCGCGCTTCGATCTGCCACTCGACCTGTTCGGCACACCCTTTCAGCGTGCCGTGTGGCAGGCGCTGCTGCGCATCCCGGCGGGCCGCACATCCAGCTACGGCGAACTCGCCCACGCCATCGGTAAACCTGCGGCCGCGCGCGCAGTAGGCGCCGCCGTGGGGCGCAATCCGGTGTCGGTGGTGGTGCCTTGCCACCGGGTGCTCGGCGCCGGCGGTGCGCTGACTGGCTATGCGGGTGGGTTGGAGCGCAAGCGGGCGTTGCTGGAGTTGGAGGAATGCTTGAAGACCCGCGAGCGGGTCGAAGCGGGCGTCGTCCTCTATTTCCCCCGTTTCACGGCACGAGCAAGAGGTTCCGTGTAGACGCTGACGCTGACTGGTGCTTGACATAACCGAGGTTGGCGCCAGCGAAGCCACTCCGCAGGGGTTGCAGATGCTCGTCGCATTGCTCTCGATGGACGGGTTAGGTTAGTTAGGCGACCAGCGTTGCAGCCGCGCGCGCACCTCTCCGTGCGGCAGTCGGCTACGCGGATGATTCGAAATTCGCGCCAAGCCTTCGTGCAGGAGATTGGTGCCGACTTTCCCTGAGACTTCCATCTGGTCGAGGATCCATAGCAAGCCATACACCGCGCATTGCCGTGATTGGGCCTCCGTGCGCAGCAGCTTGTCGCCGGTCACCAGCGCGTGATCCGGCCGACGAGCGCAACTCAGTGCGAAGCAATCGGGAAGCGACAAACCGGGCTGCTCCTTACGAAGCTGCTGGGCAAATGCCACCTCGTCAGGCGCCAGTGCTACCGACGTTACCCCCTGATTGAGTAGCGCGGAGGCTTAGAGTCCGACTGAGACCGAAGGAGGTCGGACGTGAAGAAGCGGTATAGCGAAGAGCAGATCATCGGGTTTCTGAAGGAAGCGGACAGCGGG
>NZ_JBFWOM010000009.1:0-104865 GCF_050250495.1 Immundisolibacter sp.
CCGCTGTCCGCTTCCTTCAGAAACCCGATGATCTGCTCTTCGCTATACCGCTTCTTCACGTCCGACCTCCTTCGGTCTCAGTCGGACTCTAAGCCTCCGCGCTACTCAATCAGGGGGTAACGTCGCAGCGCTTGATGTCTTCTTCCGTCGTGATGCTCATCGGGTATTGCCTCGTGAGGTTATACCTGAGCAGAAAATCACTGGGTCATTAGAGTTACTTGCGTGAAAACTCCCTTTTCCCAGTCGATAGGTAAGACGTCAGGCGATGCGAGCGGTTGCTGGCAGTGGCTTGCCGGAAGCGCCTAGCCTTGGCCCACGCCAGTGGCGCGGGAGCCGCGTCCAGCAGCGTCGCAGTTGGCGCTGGTGGCAGGGCCTCGTCGCATACACTCGCCGCCTCACCCGCGATGACAACAACTCGTCGGGGTGCTTTACACCGACCGAAGCGAAGGTGACAAGGGTCCCATGCAAAGCTACGTGCTGGTGGCGCTGCTCGCCGCCTTTATCCACGCCTTCAGCTCCGTGTACTCGAAGCGGCTGTACGTGCTGGCCGACCACCCGGCGCAGGTGGCGTTCTACAGCCTGTTCAGCACCGGGCTGCTGTGCGGCGTGGTGTTGCCGTTTGTCCGCTTCAGCGATCCGTCCGGCGCGTGGCTGGACGTGCTCGGTGCCGGCGGCTGCTTCGCGCTCGGCTACGTGGCGCTGCTGCGGGCCATCCGCATCGGCGATGCGTCGTTCGTGGTGCCGCTGATCGGGCTCAAGATCTTCTTCATCGCCGGCCTGTCGGCGCTGTTCCTGGCCGAGACCTACGGCCCGCTGGTGTACGCCGGCGGCATCGGCGCCATGGTGGGCATGTTCCTGCTTGGTGACGGCCGCCTGCACGGCAACCCGCGGGCGCTGGCGCTGATGCTGTTCACCACCTTCTGCTACGCGCTGACGGACATTTTTCTGGTGCGCCTGTTCCGGGCCGGCTTCGGCACGCTGGAGGTGATGGTGTACCTGTTCGTGGTGTCGGCGCTGCTGCTGGTGCCGTTCGCGGCGGTGGCGCTGCGGGGCCGCTGGCGCATCAATCGCCGCTTTGCCGGCGGGCTGCTGGTGTTCGGCTCGGTGCAGTTGCTGGGCGGGGTGTTTCTGATGGGCTCCTTCGCGCTGGCGAAGGTGGCCACCATGGTCAACATCGTGCAGAGCGCGCGCGGGCTGTTCGCGGTCGGCGTGGTGTGGCTGATCACGCGCGTGGGGCTGGAGGGCATGGAGCAACTGACGCGCCGGCAGTACCTGCTGCGCGCCTGCGGCGCCGGGCTGATGACGCTGTCGATTTCGCTGGCCATCCTGGCGAGCGACTGACGGCGGCGCCGGTCATGGCATAAACGTGGCTCGCAGCGGCACCGCCGTTGCAGCCCAGCACAGGGGAGTCCGTGTCCGATCGTCTCGTGGCCCGCCTCGGCGGGCGGTTCTATTACGGCTGGATGGTGCTGGCCGTCGCCTCGTTCGGCGGCTTCATCTCCGCCGGCAGCAGCCAGATGTATATCGGCTCGGTGCTGCTGGCCATCACCGAGGATACCGGCTGGACGCACACGGCGATTTCGAGTGCGCTGCTGGCCGGCACCCTGACGGGCGGCCTCGTTTCGCCGCTGGCCGGCGCCTGGGTGGACCGGCGCGGGCCGCGTCTGCTGATGGGCGTCGCGGCACTGGTGATGGCGGCCGGGCTGCTGCTGATGGGCTGGAGCCCGAACCTCGCGGTGTTCTATCTCGGCTACATGCTCGCGCGCGGCGCGGCGCAGGGGGCGCTCGGCGGCGCGGCGCAGCGGGCGATTGCCGTGCACTGGTTCCTGCACTACCGCGGCCGGGCGCTCGGCATCGCGTCGATGTCGGTGCCGCTCGGCGGCGCGGCAATGGCCTTTGCCGGTGCCTGGGCGCAGCGGCACGGCTGGGATTGGCGCGAGCTGTTCACGGCCATGGGGGTGCTCGCGGTCGTGACGGTGGTGCCGCCGGCGTGGATGCTGCTGCGGCGCAGTCCGGAGGCGATCGGGCTGCTGCCGGACGGCGGCCCGGTTGCCGACCGCACGACCAAGCCCGGCCGCCGGCCGCGGCCGACTGGCGACGAGTACCCATGGACGCTGACGCAGGCGCTGCGCACGCGCGCGCTGCGGCTGCTTATGGGCGCGGCTGTGGTGGCCATCGCCGCCAACGGCACCGTGGTGTTTTATCACGTGATTTATCTCGTAAGCCGCGGCGTGTCGCAGGTGCAGGCGGTAACGGCGGTCAGCATCCTTGCGCTCACCGGCGCGCTCGCCAACGTGGTGTGGGGCTATCTGTCGGAGTTCTTCTCCGAGCGGCTGCTGGCGATCGTGTCGCAACTGCTGGCGGCGGGCGGCATCCTGCTGCTGCTGACGGTGGACAGCGGCACCGGCGCGCTGGTGTTGTCCGCCGTGCTGGGTCTGCTGGTGCGCGGCGAGGGCTCGCTGACCGGCCTCATCCTGTCGAACTACTTCGGGCGCTTCGCCTTCGGGCGCATTGCCGGCCTGATGGCAAGCGTGCAGCTGGTGGCGCTGGGTCTGGGGCCGGTGATCGCGTCCGCCGTGTACGATGTTTTCCAGTCTTACGTGGCCATCTACGGCCTGATCGCGGCCGGCTATCTAGGCTCGGCCAGTTTCTATGTGCTGGCGCGCCGGCCGGTGCCGCCGCCCAGCGGACCTTCTTCCCAACCCTCCTGAGGATTCGATGATGAACTTTTCCGACCTGGTGCAGGCCCGGCGCAGCGTGCGCGAGTACGACCTCTCGCAGCCGGTGACGGACGCGGACCTGAAGGCCATCTTCGACGACGTGATCCTGTCCCCGAGTGCGTTCAACCTGCAGCAGTGGGCCTTCGTGGTGGTGCGCGAGGCGGAGCAGAAAAAGCGCCTGCGCGCCGCGGCCATGGACCAGGCGCAGGTGGAAAACTGCGGCGCGGCGATTGTGGTGTGCGCCAAGCTCGACGCCCACAACGATGCGCCGACGGTGTTCGCGCAGGCGCCGGAGCCGATGCGCGGGCGCATGATCGGCATGACCGCGCAGATGTACGGCGGCAATGCGCAGTTCGCGCGCGACGAGGCCATCCGCGGCGCCAGCCTCGCCACGATGACGCTGATGTACGCCGCCAAGGCGCGCGGCTTCGACACCGGCGCCATGATCGGCTTCAACCCGCAGGCCGTTGCCGAGGTCGCCGGGTTGGGCGACAACTACATCCCGGCCATGCTGATCGTGATGGGGCGCGGCACCCCGCCGGCCACGCCGCGCGGCTACCGCAAGCCGCTCGGCGAGGTGGTGAAGCTGGAGCGCCTGGACGGCGCCGGCCTCGCCTGAAGCGGCAACGACCTCGCCCCGCCGCGTGGCGGCGGGGCAGGGCGCTCAGTCCGGGTAGCGCTCCGGGTGAGCGGCGAGGTCAGCCAGAAAATCGTCCAGCATGGCGCCCGTGTCGTAGGTCGGATTCCAGCCCCATTCCTCGCGCGCAAACCGGTCGTCGACGGGTTTCATCAACCGGTCGACGAAGGCCTGACGTTTGGCATCCACCTTGAACTCGATGCGCGCCCCCGGCACGCGGGCGCGCACGGCGTCGGCGAGCTGCTCGGCGCTCGGCGTCGGCGGCACGCCGTTGATGAGGTAGTTGAACTGCGTGAGCCGCTCGCGCCGGGCTCGCGACAGCGCCAGCACGCCGGCCGCCGCGTCCTTCACGTACACGATCGGCACCCGCGTGTGCGGGGCGACCTCGATGGTGTACGGCCGGCCGCGGGCGCATTCCTCCACCACCCAGGAGTGGAACTGCGCGGCGCCCGGCGTGCGCACGCCGGGGCCGCAGATGCCCGGAAAGCGGATGCCGCGAAAGTCGACCCCGTAACGGTGCCTGTAAAAATTGCCGGCGCCCTCGCCGAACAGCTTGGCCGTGCCGTAGAACGACAGCGGGCGCTGCAGGGTGAGGTCGTCGATGTGCTCGCCGGTCATGCCAAGGCCGTAGGTGCCGATGCTGCTCGCGAACAGCACTTGCGGCACGTCGAGCAGGCGGGCCGCCTCCAGCACGTTGAAGGTGCCGTTGACGTTGGCGTGCATGGCGGCCGACGGATCGAGGTCCGACGCCGTCGACAGGATCGCGCCCAGGTGAAAGATCGCCTCCGGCCGGGCGGCCTTGACCGCCTCCAGCACGTGGCTGAAGTTGCCGACGTCGCCGCGGATCAGCGCGATGCGATCCGCCACGTCCGCCAGGCGCCGCTGCGAGCCGCTGACGTGGAAGGCGGTCACGGCGTGGCCGCCCTCGGCCACCAGTTGCCGCACCACTTCGGCGCCGATAAAGCCGGTGCCGCCGGTGATCAGTACGCGCATGGGCCTTCTCCTCGGGTGATGTTGTCGTCGCGCCCCGCGGCGAGTCCCCGCGAAGGACGCTTACGGGTTCGGTACGCTGCCGAACAAGGCCGCATGTTGCGCCAGCGCGTAGCGATCCGTCATGCCGGCCACGTAGTCGGCCACCGCCCGGGCGCGACCGCGCAGGCCGCGCTGGGCTTCGCGTTGCTCGACGCGCTCGAGCGTGTCCGGCGGCAGCAGCAGGGGATCGTTCAGAAACGCGCCGAACAGGTCCGTCACCACGCGGCGGGCGCGGCTGGTCATGCGCCGCACGCGGTAATGCTGGTACACGCGGCGGTTCAGCAGCGCCTTGAGTTGGTCGTTGTCGGCGCGCATGGCGTCGCTGAAGGCGATCAGCGGTCCGGTGGCGGACCGGACGTCCTGCAGGCTGCCCACGCCCGCCGCAGCCAGGCGCGCGGCGCTGGTGCCGCGCAGGTCGGCAATCTGTGCCTTGATGATGCGGCGGATGATCTCGTGCTGGCCGACGCGGCCGGGCAGGCTGCCGAAGTCACGGCGCACGGCGTCGTAGTGGTCCCGAAAGGACGCCGACTCCTCGCACAGCAGCTCGAAGCTCAGCATGCCAGCGCGCAGGCCGTCGTCGAGGTCGTGCGAGTTGTAGGCGATCTCGTCGGCGAGGTTGGTGAGCTGCGCCTCCAGCGTCGGCTGTCCGCCGTTGAGGAAACGCTCGCCAACGTCGCCGAGCTTGGCTGCGATGTCGCGCGTGCAGTGCTTGAGGATGCCCTCGCGCGTCTCGAACGTGAGGTTGATGCCGGGGAAGCCCGGGTAGCGCTGTTCGAGCACGTCAACCGTGCGCAGCGACTGCACGTTGTGTTCGAAACCGCCGTGCGGCGTCATGCAGGCGTTCAGCGCGTCCTGGCCGGCGTGGCCGAAGGGCGTGTGGCCAAGGTCGTGCGCGAGCGAAATGGCCTCGGCCAGCGCCTCGTTCAGACCCAGCGAGCGCGCCAGTGAGCGGCAGATCTGCGCCACTTCGAGCGTGTGCGTGAGGCGCGTGCGGAACATGTCGCCTTCGTGGTTCACGAACACCTGGGTCTTGTACTCCAGCCTCCGAAACGCGCCGCAGTGGATGATGCGGTCGCGGTCGCGCTGGTGCTGCGTGCGGTCGCCCGGGGGTGGTTCGGGATGGCGCCGGCCGCGGCAGTTGTCGTCGCGGGCCGCGTAGGCGGCCAGCGGCATCAGGCGGTCTCCGACGCGTGTGCGGCGTTGATGACGTCGGCCAGCAGCGTGGGCGCTACGCCGCTCACGATCACGCCACGGCCGATGGCATCGAGCGCCACCAGCCGCAGCTCGCCGTCGAGCACCTTCTTGTCGCCGGCCATGAAGCCGAGCAGCGTTGCGGTGTCGATGTCGCCGGGCAGGCGTGTCGGCAGCCCGGCGCGTTTCAGCACCGCGGCCACGCGCGCGCAATCCGCCGCAGGCAAGCGGCCGAGGCGCTGTGACAGCGCCGCCGCCATCAGCATGCCGAGACCGACCGCTTCGCCATGCAGCCAGGCGCTGTAGCCGGTCGCCGCCTCGATGGCGTGCCCGAACGTATGGCCAAGGTTCAGCAGCGCGCGCTGTCCGGACTCGCGCTCGTCCGCGGCCACGATGGTGGCCTTGATCTCGCACGAGCGGTAAATCGCCTGCTGCAAGGCCGTCTCGTCGCCACCCAGCAGGGCAGGCAGCGCCTGTTCCAGCCAGGTGAGGAACGGCTCGTCGGCGATCAGCCCGTACTTGATGACCTCCGCCAAGCCGGCCACCAGTTCACGGCGGGGCAGGGTGGCCAGCGTCGCCGTATCCACCAGCACGCAGCGCGGCTGGTAAAAGGCACCGAGCAGGTTCTTGCCGCCCGGACGGTTGACGCCGGTCTTGCCGCCGACCGACGAGTCCACCTGCGCCAGCAGGGTGGTGGGCACCTGAATGAAATCGACACCGCGCTGGAATGTCGCGGCCAGGAAACCCGTCATGTCCCCCACCACGCCGCCACCGAGCGCGACCAGCGTCACGCGGCGGTCGAAACGGCCGGCGATCAGTTGATCGGCGAGCAGGGCGTAGGTGTCGAGGCTCTTGGAGGGCTCGCCGGCTGCAAACGTCAGCAGCCGCGGGTCGAAATCGGTGAGTGCTGCACAGACCTGCTCGCCGTACAGCGCCGCCACGTGGCTGTCGCTGATGACGACCACCCGCCGGCCGCGAATGTAAGGTCGGTAAAGAGCCGGCTCCGACAGGAGGCCCGAGCCGATGTGGATGGGGTAGCCGCGGTCAGCCAGGTCGAGTTGTAAAGTGCGCATCCGCCAAACGATCCAGTACCTCGGCCACGGTGGCCGTCACTTTACGCCCCGGCGACTCGACCGTGATGTCCGCCACCGCCTCGTAGAGCGGCTCGCGTTCCAGCGCCAGCTGGCGCAGCCGCTCTTCCGGGTCCGGGGTCGCCAGCAAGGGGCGGTGGGTGGAGTTCCGCGTCCGTCGCATCTGCTCCGAAACCGACGTGCGCAGGTACACCACCGTGCCGCGGCTGCGCAGCAGCTCGCGGTTCTCCGGCAGCAGTACGGCCCCGCCGCCGGTCGCCAGCACAATGCCGGACATGGCTGTCAGCTCGGTGAGGATCTTGTGCTCGCGACGCCGGAAGCCGGCCTCGCCCTCGATCTCGAAGATGATCGGGATGGTGGTGCCGGTGCGCCGTTCGAGTTCCTCGTCACTGTCGAGGAACTCGAGTCCGAGGCTCTGCGCCAGCCGCCGGCCGACCGTGGTCTTGCCGGCCCCCATCGGTCCCACCAGAAAGACGCTGCGCCGGGCCATGGACAACACACCGCTCAGGGATTGGCGACCGCCATGCCCTCGCGGATGATCTTGGGCGTCACGAAGATCAGCAGCTCTTTCTTCTCGCTGGTGTTGCTCCTGTTCTGGAACAACCTGCCAACGTAGGGCAGGTCACCGAAGAACGGCGTGCGAACGACGTTGTTGGCCTTGGTCTGTTCGTAGATGCCACCGATCACGATGGTCTCGCCGTCGTTGACCAACACCTGCGACTCCACCTTCTGGGTGTCGATGGCGGGCTCGCCGTTGTTGTTGGTGGCGGTGGTGTTGAGCGCGTCCTTGTTGACCGCGATGTCCATGATGATGTGGTCATCCGGCGTGATCTGCGGCGTGACCTTAAGCTGCAGCACGGCCTCCTTGAACTCGGTGTTCGTGTTGCCGGCTGCTGATGCTTCCTGGTATGGGAACTCGGTGCCCTGCGAGATGATGGCTTCCTTCTGGTTGGAGGTCACCACGCGCGGGTTCGAGATGATCTCGCCTTCACCCTCCGCCTGCAGGGCGGACAGCTCGAGTTCCAGCAATCGCCCGAACGGCAGCTTGGCGATGGCAAGACCAATCGACGTCGGGTTGAACGGGACGCCTTGCAGACGCGAAGCTGGCATGTTGACGTTCAGGCGGTCGTTCATTTCGAGCGTCTCGCCGTTCAGCAACTGCGTCGTGCCGTTTAGATTGCCGGATACGGCGGTGGTCCCGCCGGCGATGTCGCGCGTATCGCTGGCGCCGAACCGCACGCCAAGGTTCTTGCCGAAATTGGTCGAGGCGTTGACGATGCGCGACTCGATCAGCACCTGCCGCACCGGCACGTCGAGCGCCTTCATCAAGTCTCGAATCTCGGCCAGCTTCCTCTCGGTGTCGTTGATGATCAGCGTATTGGTACGCTCGTCCACCGTCACGTTGCCGCGCTCGGTGAGAACCTTGCGATCCTCGTTGTTAAGCAGGGCCGCCACGTCGCTGGCCTTGGCAAAGTTGACCGGCATGAATTCCGTATACAGCGGCGCCAGTTCTTCGAGTTTCTGCCGGGACTCGAATTCGGCCTGTTCGCGGGCCGCGATTTCCTCGGCCGGCGCGATCCACATCACGTTGCCGTCCTCGCGCTTGCCGAGGCCCTTGGTGGTGAGGATGATGTCGAGCGCCTGGTCCCAGGGGACGTTCTGCAGGCGCAGGGTGATGTTGCCGGCCACGGTGTCCGCCGCCACCAGGTTCTTTCCGGTGAAATCCGCCAGCAACTGCAGCACCGCGCGCACTTCGATGCTCTGGAAGTTCAGCGAGATCGGCTCGCCGGAATAGGCCTTCTTCACGTTGCGTTGGGCGGCCGGGTCGTCGCGCACCGGTGAAATTTCCAGCGTGTACTGCCCGTTGGCCTGATAGGCCAGGTGCTCGAATGCGCCGCCGGTCGCCACTTCCATGCGCACGCCGCCGGCGTACTGGCGCGTTTCCACGCGCGTGACGGGCGTCGCAAAGTCGGTGACGTCGAGCCGACGGCTGAGCTCGGCCGGCAGGCCCACGCCGCTGAACTCGACCACCACGCGGCCGCCCTGGGGGCGGGTGTTGACCTGCACGTCAGGGGACGACAAGCCAACCACAATGCGGCCTTCGCCGCGGTCGCCCCGGTGAAAATCGATGCTGCTTAGCCGCGGGCCTGCGGAGCGCGCCATGGGCGCAGGCGCTGGTGTCGGGCTGCGTGCGGCCGATGGAATCGCGCCAGGCGCATCCAGCATCACCAGCAGCGTGTTGTCAGCGGTGGTCATCGACCACTTCACCGTCTCGACGAGATTGACCACCAAGCGGGTCCGCCCTTCCCCGGGGACCACCACCACGGTGCCAACGGGCCCGATATCGACGTTCTTGGTGCGTTCCGGCAAGGCAGCGTCGGTGGCCGGCAGGTCGATGACCAGACGTGGCGGATCATTGATCAGGAACGCCCGGCCCGGTGCAAGTGCACCGTCGGCCTGCACCTGCAGCTGAACGCCGCCGGTCGGCGTCGCGGCAAAGTTCATGCCCGTCAATGCCACGGCGTAGGCATTTATCGGGATCAGCAGCGCCGCCAGCGCCTTTGCAATAGCGGCGGTGACCCACCGCCGAGCGGGGGTGTGACGAGGTTTCATGTGCCGGATCTCCCTGGGCATCGTCATGCCGCTACTGCTCCACGATTTCTACCGCGGCTGGTCGTTCCGTCCAGCCGCCGGTTCCGTTAGGAATCATTTCCATCAAGTTCACGCGGCTGTCGGCGACGTCAGTAATTCGTCCATAGTTCTCGCCGAGATAATTGCCGACCGATACGCGACTGATTGTCTGATCGGGGGCCTGGATCAGTGCCCACAGGCTGTCGCCGCGCGCAAGTGTGCCGACCATCCGCAGCGCGTCCAGGGGGTAGGCCTCCAAGGCTTCCTTGCGCCGATTGAGGTCCGGGCGCACGCCGTCCAGACCGGCGTCCGCCACGTTTTCGGTTTTCTGCTCGGTCAAGGTGTCAAGGAAGGGGTCCTTGAGTTCGTCGCGCTTGTAGACAAAAGGCTCGTACGGCTTCAACACCGGCAATGGTTCGATGGTGACCTTCTCTTCCGCGCGGACCTGGTCCATCCACGTTTTCAGTTCGGCATCCTTGGAACTGCACCCGGCAAGCACGAGACAGGTCAGTCCGATTAATGTGGTGCGTCCTCCGCTCAAGGCTTGTCCTCCTCGAGGTACTGGTAAGTCTTGGCGGTACCCCTCAGCACCAGCAGGTCGGTGTCCTTGCCCTGGGGGACCATCGTCAGGTTGTGCAAGGTCACGATGCGCGGAAAACCAGCCACGTCGCTTGCAAATTCTCCAAGTTGGTGGTAGCTGCCGGTGACCTCGATTGCGATCGGGAGTTCTGCGTAGAACCCGGACGGCTTCGGCTCGCCGGGCTGGAATAGCTTGAATTCGAGCCCGCGTCCGAGGCCGGCCTGGGTGATTTCGACCAACAAGTTGGCGATCTCATTGCTGTCGGGCAGCTGCCGACGCATCGCCTCGAAGCTCTCCTTGAGCTGCGCCAGCTGCTCGCGGTACGCCTCCAGGTTGACGGCTTGGCGATACTTGGTAAGGAATTCCTGCCGCAGCTGCCTCTCGGCCTGCTGCCTGCCTTCCAGATCCTCAAGCGTCTTGCGGATTACGAAGTGATAGCCCGCGAACACCACCACAATGCCGACCAACACTATTGCCAACGTCTTGCCGATTGCCGGCCATTCCCCGGCTGCACCAACATCGATGTCGCGCAGGTTGATGCTGCGCAAATCAATCTTCCGCAGATCGTCCAAGGTCATTTCGGCTGCTCGGGTTTGGCGATGTGCTGGGGAACTTGCAAGTCAAATTGGCTGGCGTGCATGCTTCGATGTTCGCCGGCGCGCGCAACCCGAAGGGTGGACGGATTGAATTCGTCCGACGCGTCGAGCTCATGCATATAGGATGAGACGCGCGCGTTGGATTGCGCCCACCCTTGCAAGCTGAGGGTGGTTTCGTTCTGCCCGAAATTGGTGAGGAAGACGCCTTCCGGCGTGCTGCGCGCAAGTGCGTCAAACAAGCGCACCGGCATAGGGCGTAAGGTCTGAAGCTCCTGAATGACGTCCATGCGGGCTTGCAGCTTTGTCTTCTGCGCCTGAATGTCGCGAATCTCGCGGATTTTCACGTCGAGGATCGCGATTTCGGAGCGCAACAAATCGTTTCTTGCTTCTTGACCGTTGACCAGGCCAGTGGCGATCAGTTCGCCCACCGCTACGAGCGCCACGGCGCCGATGGCGCCTGCGCCCAGCATGGTAAGAAATTCACGTTGCCGCCGCTGTCGCTGGGCGCGTCGCCACGGCAGGAGGTTAACGCGAGACATCGCTCATACTCCGCATGGCAAGGCCGGCCGCAATCATCCAGGCGTGGCCAGTGGCTCGCAATCGGGCGGCGTCGAGCCCGGACGCGAACTGCACGCTTGAAAAAGGATTGCCAATCCGGGTGTCGATGCCAAGGTATTGCCCGACCACATCGGCAACCCCCGGCAGACCCGCGCAGCCCCCGCTAAGCACCACTTGGTCAAGGGTGGTTTCCCCGGTTGCCGAGAAGAATACTTGCAGCAGGCGGCCGACTTGGCTTGCCAGTGAATCCATGAACGGGGCCAGCACCATGGCTTCGCTATCACCTGGCAAGTTGTTGGAGTCGATTGCGGCCCGTGCTTCAGCCGCGTTCATCTCATGGCGCTCCTGAAGCTGCAACAGCAATTGTTCGCCGCCGAACGACTGCTCACGCGTGAACACCGTGGCGCCTTTCTGGAGGACATTGAGCGTTGTCGACGTGCCGCCGACGTCAACCATCGCCGTGATACCGTCACGCGCTGCCCGCGGCAAGCTGGAGGCAATCAGCGGGAAGGCCGATTCAAGCGCATAGGCTTCAACGTCGACTACCGCAGCGCTGAGACCGGCGCTCGCCAAGGCTTCGACGCGGCGGTCAATGACGTCATTGCGGGCGACAATTAGCAGCACATCGGCTGTTTGAGGATTACGGGCATTCGGACCGAGCACAACAAAATCGAAGTAGACATCATCCAGCGGGTAAGGGATGAACTGGTCGGACTCGAGGTTGATCTGCTGTTCGATATCCGCGTCGGTGAACTCGACCGGCATGCTGATTTGCCGGCTGATCACCAGCGATCCGGGAACCGCGATGGCAACCTGGTTGCGTTTGCTTCCAGAACGTCTCACCACATCGGCGATTGCCTGGATCACGAGTTCCGCTGAGTTGGCCGCGCTGTCCAGGGCCGCACCCTGCGGCAGGAGGCCTTCCATGCAGGCCTCTACCTGGAATCCCGAAGAGACCTCGCCGAGGGCAAGAACCCGAACGGCCGAGCTGCTCAGGTCCAAGCCGAGCAAGGGCGGTACTGGCTGGCGGAAAATATTGCGAATCAAGCGAACACCAAACGGTTAAGCCGCTGTCTGCGAGTTTCAAACTCGCGCTGCTCCGCAAGCATTATCGACCTCCCGCTGCCAGCCTTGAGGCTTTATAGCACAGCGTTCCGCGCGCGGCTGTAGTGACCGCAACTTTATCGCTACGTCAGGGGATTGGGCTTGGCAGTGCATGAAGATTGGACGTCGGGTTTCAGACGGCGTCCGAGCGTGTGCCCCGCAAGGCGCGACCGCGATGCCGGTGTCTATTCAAAGCGGCTGGCCCGCGCGCGCAGTTCGAATTTCTGGATCTTGCCGCTGGCCGTGCGCGGCAGGTCGGGCACGACTTCAAGCCGCTCCGGCCAGTAGGTGCGCGACGCGCCGGCCGTGGCGAGCCAGTCGGTCATGGCGTCGAAGTCGAATTCGGCGCCGGGTTTCAGCGTCACGAAGGCGCAGGCCCGCTCACCCAAACGCGCGTCCGGCATGGCGACGATGGCGGCGTCCTGCACCGCCGGGTTGCGGTAGAGCAGTTCCTCGACCTCCGCCACCGGGATGTTCTCGCCGCCGCGGATGATGATGTCCTTGGCGCGGCCGGTGATGCGGATGTAGCCGTCCGCGTCCATGCGCGCGAGATCCCCGGTGTCGAACCAGCCCTCGGCGTCCACCTCGTGCGCTTCGGGGCGCTTCAGGTACCCCACGAACAGGCAACTGCCCTGGGTTTTCAGCTTGCCTTCGGTGCCGGCCGACACGGGCCGGTTGTCGCCATTCACCACGCGCACGGCCATGCCGGGCAGCGCTCGCCCGTCGCTGTTGAACACCGCATCCGGCGCATCGTCCGGGCCGGTCATGGTGACCACGCCGCACTCGCTCATGCCCCAGGCGGAGTTGACGCGGATGCCGAGCTTGTCGATCGCCGCCTGCACCAGCACGCGCGGGATGGGTGCCCCGGCGCAGACGAACTGCTTCAGGCGGCAGTCGGCCGGAGCAGGGGCATTGGGCGCGCTCACCAGATCGGCCAGAAACGGCGTCGCGCCCATGGAGAAAGTGACGCGTTCGGCCTGCATGGTGTCCCAGGCGCGCCGGGCATCCCACACGTCCTGCAGGATGACGTGCGTGCCGAGCACGACGGGCAGCATCAGGCCGTACATGAAGCCCGTCTGGTGCGCCAGCGGCGAGGCCATGAAGCACACGTCCGCGCCGCTGAGCTCGATGCCCTGCGCGTACGCCCGCACGCCGGCCAGCAGCGTGTTGGAGGTCTGCATCACGCCCTTCGGCTGGCCCGTGGTGCCCGAGGTGTAGAGCAGCTGGATGACGTCGTTCGGGTCCGGCCGGCGGCGGGCGAACTCGGCAGCGGCGTCTAAGTCATCCTCCCAGCGCCGTTCGATCAGCGTGCGCTCGAAGCTGTCTTCGCCTTCGCCGCCCACCACCAGCACGCGCTCCAGCGCCGGCAGCCGGCCGCGCAGCCCGGCCAGCATGGCGGCGTAATCGTGGCCGCGAAACGTGCGCGGCACGACCATCAGGCGGGCCTGGGCAAAGTCGAGCATGTAGCCCAGCTCGCGCTCGCGAAAGATCGGCATCAGCGGGTTGCTGACCGCGCCGATGCGAAGGCAGGCCAGGTGCAGGGCGATGAACTGCCACCAGTTCGGCAACTGAAACGCCACCACGTCGCCCGGCTGCACACCAAGGCCCACCAGGCCCAGCGCGATGCGGTCCACGCGGTGCTGCAATTGCAGATACGACAGGCGCGTGGCCACGCCGGTCATGCTGTTGTGGTCGGCCACCGCGAGCCGGTCGGGATGGCGGTCGGCCAGCGCGTCCAGCAGATCAGTCAGCAGCTCGTTTCGCCACAGGCCGGCGGCGTTCATCGCCGCCACGCGCTCGGCGCTCAGGATGGGGTCGCAGACACCGGGCATGTGTACTCGCGCAGCTAGAGCGGTACGGCGCCACCCGGCGCCGTACCGGGGAAGGCTTTACGCCGCGGCGGCGGCCGGCACGCTGTCGATCACGCCGTGCTTGAGCAGACCCTCGCGGATGGTCTTCTTCATCGCCTCGTCGGCGTAGGCGTCGAGCGGCGGGCGGCACGGGCCCATCGGCATGCCGAGCAGCTCGAACCAGTACTTGATCGGCGCGAGCGAGTACTGGTTCTTGCGCACGATGTTCCACACGAAGATGTCGTTCATCAGGTCGCGGACCGGGTCGAGCTGGCGGTACAGCGGCAGCGCCTCGTCGAACTTGCCGGCGTCGGCCAGTTCCATGGCACGCACGAAGGTGTCGCGCTGCTTGCCGAACATCACGTACTCGCAGGTGCCGAACAGGCACTGCCCGCCGTGCACGATGGAATCCCACAGATAGAACGACTCCATCGGCTCGGTGACCACCATGCGGTCGCCGGTGTGCTTGCGCAGCGCAATCGTGTCGGCCGGGTTCAGCAGGCCGTTCTTGATGCCGACCACCATTTCGAGGTCGGCCAGGCGGTTCAGGAGGCCGTGGTTCAGCACCACGCCGGCGGTCGGCGTGTTGTACAGCACGATGCCGAGCGGGCTGTGGTCGGACAGGTACTTGTAGAAGCCGTACAGATCCGCATCCGAGCGCAACTGGATGACCGGGTTGATGACCTCGATGAGATGAAAGCCGAGCTCGGCCAGACGATGCGCCTTCTCCAGCACCGTGAACGGCGACGGGTCCAGGATCACGGACGTCAGCATCATGCGGCCCTTGTTCGCCTTGGCCACGGTCTCGCTGTACTGCCACCACTCGGCGGGCGTCATGTTCCAGGCCTCGGCGGTGTTGCCGCCGGTCATCAGGCCGTACAGGCCCTCGCTCGCCCAGCGGTCGACGTGGCTCGCCAGCCGCGGCAGGTCCAGGCTGAAATCGGCCTTGAACGGCGTCGGTACCGCGTTGGTGGACTTGATCATGTGGGCGCGAGCCCAGGCTTTGGCTTCGCTGCGGGTGTAATCGACCATGGCGTTGCTCCTCGTGTGCGGCCGGGTTGAGCGGCGCACGATACCACCCGCCGGGTGTGGTAAACAGGCGTTCAAGCGGGCTGAAAATGCAGGAGGAGACTAATGACCGACCGCGCGCGCGTGCTGCGCCACGACGACGACCGCCTGCAATCGGTCATCCCCGGCAAGTTCGAGTTCAAGCACCTGCACGGGCAGGGCTGCTCGGTGGCGCTGTACAAGATGCGCTCGGCGGCGGACATCCCCACCCAGCTCAACTGCCACGAAGAGGAGGTGACCGTCATGCTGTCCGGCGAGTGCCGGCTGCGCATCGACGGCGAGGACATCGTCCTGCGCGCCGGCGACACGATTCTCATCCCGGCCTTCAAGGAGCACCTCGGCGAGTTCCTGACCGACGAGGTGGTGCTGGTCAGCGTGTTCGTGCCGCGGCGGGACGAATTCGGCCCGGAGGGCGATCAGGCGCCGAAGCTGTCATTTCTGGGGGACTGACCGCTATGCCCCGCACGCTGTGGTACACGCGCTGCCCGGTTGCCACGGCCACCGGCGTCGCGCTCGAAACGGGTCTGTTCGACGCCGAGTTCGCGGACGGCACGGTCGCGTTTCGCAACATCAAGGAACTCGGCCGCGACAAGATGCTGAAGTCGCACTTCGACCATCACCTCGACGATTCGGTGCGCGAGGGCGGCGCCGTGCCGCCCATCTGGGCGCGCAGCCGTGGCGCCGACACGGCGCTGCTCGGGCTCACCTTCGTGCGCGACTCGCTGGCGTTTCTGGTGCGGGCCGATTCGGACATCCAGCGCTTCACGGACCTCGCCGGCCGGCGCTGCTCGCTGCCGCTGCACCCGAAACTGCTGACCGATTTCATGCGCGCCAACACCGAGCGCGGCTTTCTTTGCGCGCTCGCCGAGCACGGCATGACGGCGGCCGACGTGCAGTTCGTCGACACCGTCATCGACAACGACTTCAAGGAGGCCGCGAATCCGGACGCCGGCGCCGGACGCAAGGCCTTCGAGGCGACCATGTTCGACCACGAAACCCGCGCCCTGCTCGACGGCCGCGTGGACGTGGTGTTCACCAAGAACGTGCAGCCGGCGCGCCTGCTGCGCCTGTTCGGCGACCGCCTGCGCTGCATCTACGACCTGCTCGACGCACGCGACCCGGATCACGTCATCAACGGCAACCCGCGCATCGTCACCATCAGCGGCAACGTGGTGCGCGTGGCGCCGGACCTGGTCACGCGCTACCTGCAGGTGCTGCTGCGCGGCGCCGCCCGGGCAGCGCAGGACAAGGCGGCCACCACGCGCATCTGGGCGGCCGAGATCGGCGTCGAGCCGCAGGACGTGGCGGCGTCCTACCGCGGCGAGTACCACGCCACCGTGTGGCCGTCGCTCAACGACGCCATGCGCCACCGCCTGCGGGTGCAGATCGACTTCCTGCACCGGCACGGTTACCTCGAACGCGAGGTAGACATCAACGCGTGGGCGCAGCCGCAGGTCCTGGCGGAGGCCTACCGGCGCGAAGGGCTCACCGCCGCCTGAGCCGGTCGTCGCGGGGCAGCCGGGGCAGGTTCTGCCAGAATAACGGCTCCTCCTTACCGCCTAGGCGCCCGGCGTCATCGGGTGCGCGATCCAAGCCGTGCCCGCGTGGTCAAAGGCGTGGACCGGCGATCCCAGTAACCCTCTCCGTGAACCTGAAACACCCATCACGCGCACTCTCGCTCGCGCTCCTGCTGTGCCTGAGCACCGCCGCTACGGCGCAGGACACCGGCATCATCGAGCGCGTTCAGATGGGCGACAACGAACTCGACTGCGTGCAGATCGCGACGCAGGTAGAGGAACTCGACGCCATCCTCGCTTCGCACAGCGGCGACAAGGGGGCGCTGCGCGGCGCGACCGAGAGCGCCACCCGCTCGCGCACCGGCGAGGTGGTGGCCGGCGTGGCCAAGGTGCTGCCGTTCGGCAGCGTGTTCGGCGACATTGCCAAGGACGTGCTGGGCCGCCGCGGGCGTGAGGCCGAGGCGCGCCTGGCGTCGGCCCGGGCACGCAAGGAATACCTGGTCGACATGTTCCTGAAACGGGGCTGCCGCATGGCCGATGTCGCCGCGGCCACCGCACAGCAATCGAAGTCCGAGAAACAGCCGACCGCCGAGGCGAAGCCGGCGTCCGAAGCCCAACCGGAGCCGGCGGCGCCCGCCGCGCCGGCGACCCCCGATCAGCAAACGCCCGCGAAGGACACAGCGCCCGACGCGGCGTCCGGGAGGGGTACGCCGGTGCAGGTACCCGCTGTGGCGACACCCGCCGAGCCGCCGTCGCCCGCGGTCGAGGTAAAGGAGGCGCCGCCACCGGCTCAATCCGCCCCACCCGAAGACGCGGCAACGCCGGCCCCACAAGACGCGCAGCGCGGGCCGCTGTTCGTGCTGGATTTCCGGCTGGCGTTTCGCACCAGCGCGGATGCCGACGGCGAGGCCGGCGCGCCTGGCCTCGAACTCGGCGGCGTGCCGCTGAAGACCATGCAGGCGATTACCGATTCGGCCTACGTGGCGCTGTTGCAGGACCTCGCGCAGGCCGGCTACGAGGTGCTGAACCCGGAAGTCGCGGCGCCGTTGGCAGGCGCGGGCAGCCTCCCGGCGCCGGCGCGCGGTGGCGATTACCTCTACTTCGCGCCGAGCGGCGCGCCGCTGGCGCAGGTGCCGGCCGCGAAGCGGCCCGGCAGTGATGCCGCGCTCGGCGAGACACGCGCGGCCCTGGCGCAGGCCGTGGCGGGGCGCAAGCCGGGTGTGAGCTATGCCATCGGCGTGTGGTACGTGGACTTCGCGCGGATCCGGGGCAAGCCGGGGCAGGATGAGCCGCAGCGGCTCGAATCGCGCCTGGCCGTGTCGGCCGGCAGTCATCTGGCCATCGTCGAGCCGGCCGCCGAGAGCACGCCGCCCGAGGCGGTGCGCGTCCTGAACCTGGGGCGCGATCTGGTCACCAACGAGCCCTACGGACAGGTGCGCCTGCCGGCCGGCAAGGACGTGCTGCGCCTGCAGGCGGATGCGAAGCGGTTCACCACGCTCGTCGAGCGCCAGCTCAAGCGCGGGCGCAGCGCCCTGATTTCGACGCTGCCGCCGGCGAGCAAGGCGCCGCCGGCGCCGTGAGCGAGCAGCCCGCGCGCGCGGGCTAGTCCCGCACGCGGCGCGTGAGGTCGGCGTAGGCGTCCACGCGCCGGTCGCGCAGGAACGGCCAGATGCGCCGCACCTGCTCGCCGCGCGCAAGATCGATGGTGGCGCACAGCACGGCTGGCGCGTCGCTCGGCGCCTGCGCCAGCAGGTCGCCCTGCGGCCCGGCGATGAAGCTGCTGCCCCAGAAGAGGTTGCCCGCCGCCGGGCCGCCGGGCTGGTGTTCCAGGCCCACCCGGTTGCAGGCCAGCACCGGCAGGCCGTTGGCAATGGCATGGGCGCGCTGGATGGTGATCCACGCCTCGCGCTGGCGCGCCTGCTCGTCCGGCGTGTCAGTCGGGTCCCAGCCGATGGCGGTGGGATACAGCAGCAGGTCCGCGCCGGCCAGCGCCATCAGGCGCGCGGCTTCCGGGTACCACTGGTCCCAGCACACCAGCACGCCGAGGCGCCCGACGGCGGTGTCGATGGGCGCGAACGGCCCGTCGCCCGGCGTGAAGTAGAACTTTTCGAGATAGCCCGGGTCGTCCGGGATGTGCATCTTGCGGTAGCGCCCGGCGAGCGTGCCGTCGGCGTCCAGCACCACGCCGGTGTTGTGGTACACGCCGGCCAGGCGCCGCTCGAACAGCGAACCCACGACGACCACGCCAAGCTCCCGCGCCAGCGCGCCGAGGCGCTCGCTGCTCGGGCCCGGGATGGGCTCGGCCAGATCGCACAGCGCCGGGTCTTCCACCTGACAGAAGTACGGCGTGCGGTGCAGTTCCTGCAGCAACACCAGCCGCGCGCCCTGCGCCGCGGCGGCGCGGATGCCGGCTTCGCTCGTGGCTAAGTTCGCCGCGTGGTCATCCGTGCAGGCGTGCTGCACGCAGGCGACGGTGAGTTTGCTCATGGCGCGGCCGGAATCTGCATGGAGGCGCAGTGCAGGCTGCCGTTCTGGCCGACGATGGCACGCGCCGGCACCGGCACGATGTCGCGGCCCGGGAAGCAGCCGGCGAGGCGGTCGAGCGCCAGCGCGTCGTTCGGGTCGCCGTAGGTCGGCACCAGCACGGCGCCGTTGACGATGAGGAAATTGGCGTAGTTGGCCGGCAGGCGGCGGCCGCCGTCGTCGTACATCGGCGCGGGCACCGGCAGCGGAACCAGGCGGTGGGGCTGGCCGTTCGCGCGGCGCAGGGCCGTGAGCTGGGCTTCCAGCCCGTCGAGCGCGGCGTGCTGCTCGGCATCGGCCGGATCGGCGCAGGTGTAGGCCAGCGTGGCCGGGTCGCAAAACCGCGCCAGCGTGTCGATGTGGCCGTCGGTGTCGTCGCCCAGCACGTCGCCGCGGTCCACCCACAGGATGCGATTCACGCCGAACAGCGCCGGCAGCGCCGCCAGCAGGGCCTCGGCAGCGGCAGGGTCGTTGCGCGTGATGCTCATCAGGCACGGCCGCGTGACGAGCAGCGTGCCTTCGCCGTCCACCTCGATGTTGCCGCCTTCCAGCACCCACGGCAGGGCTTCGAGGCCTATTTCACCGAGCGCACCCGCCGCGGCCAGCACGGCCGTCACGGTGTCGTCCAGCCCGGCCGGGTATTTGCCGCCCCAGCCGTTGAAGCGGAAATCGAGCGCCACGCGCCGGCCGCCGCGCAGCACCGTGAGCGGGCCGTGGTCGCGCACCCACACGTCGTTGGAGGGTGCGATCGCCAGCGTGAGCCGCGATGCCGGTACGCCGGCGCGTGCCAGCAGGCCCGCCACGTGATGGCGGTGGCCGGCGTCGTGGCAGGCCACGATCAGCGGCTCGCGGGCGGCGATGGCGGCGGCAAAGCCGACGAACTCGGCTTCGGTCTGATCCAGCGTGTCCGCCCAGTCGCCGTGCGCATGCGGCCAGGTCAGCATCACCGCTGCCTGCGGCGCCCATTCAGGCGGCAGCACGCCGGGCGTCACGGCTTGCCTGCGGGATGCCCGGCCTTGTAGGCGCCGGATTTTTCGAGTGCCTGGGCGACTTCGGGCGGCATGTAGTTCTCGTCGTGCTTGGCCAGCACCTTGGCGGCCTGGAACTCCCCATCCGGTCCGAGGCGGCCTTCGGCCACCACGCCCTGGCCTTCGCGAAACAGGTCCGGCAGCGGGCCCACGTAGTGCACGCGCATTTCCCTGGAAAGATCGGTCACCGTGAAGCGCAGTTCGAGCGGTCCCGGGCCTTTTTGCACCGATCCCTGCGTCACGAGGCCACCGAGGCGGAATGTGCCCTTGGCCGGCGCCTTGCCGGCGGCGACCTCGGTCGGGCTGAAGAAGAACACCAGGTTGTCGCGAAAGGCGTTCATCACCAGCAGCACGGCGGCCACTAACGCGATGACGGCCACCGAGATGAAGGCGAGGCGCTTGTGGCGGGTTTTCATGGCTTGGGGTCGGATTGACGCTGGCGTTGCAGCTTGCGATGGCGGCGCCACGGCAGCCAGGCATTCAGGCCCAGCACCAGCAGGGCCAGCGCATAGCTCGGCCACACGTAGGCGCCGTAGCCGCCCATGGCGAGGAAGTCGGTCATGGTGCGTCGAGCTCCAGCAACCAGCGGGCGTCGCGTTCGCGCTCCAGGATTTCGCAGCGCATCCGTTGCAGCAGCGCGGCCGCGAAGTACACGGTAAAGCCCGCGATCATCAGCAGCAGCGGCGTCAGCATGGCCGGATGAATGGCCGGCCCGTCCATGCGCGTGAGCGAGGCCGGCTGGTGCAGCGTGTTCCACCACTCGACCGAGAAGTGGATGATCGGGATGTTGACCACGCCGACCAGCGCCAGCAGCGCTGTGGCGCGGCCGGCGCGCTGCGGCTCGTCGATGGCGCCGCGCAGCGCGATGAGGCCCAGATACAGGAACAGCAGCACCAGTTCCGACGTCAGGCGCGCATCCCAGGCCCACCAGGTGCCCCACATCGGCTTGCCCCACAGCGAGCCCGTCACCAGCGTAAGAAAGGTAAAGGCGGCACCGAGCGGCGCGCAGCACTTGGCCAGCATGTCGGCGAGCTTGATGCGCCACACCAGGAACACGAACGCGCCGCTGGCCAGCACCATGTAGGTCAGCATGGACAGCCACGCCGCCGGTACGTGGATGAACATGATCCGGTAGCTGTCGCCCTGCTGGTAGTCGGCCGGCGCGACGGCGAGCCCCCAGCCGGCGCCGATCACCAGCAGCACGGCCGCGAGCACGCCAAGCCACGGCAGCAGCCGCCCGGCGAAGGGGTAGAAGAACTTGGGCGCAGCGAGGCGGTCGAGCGTCGGGCCGAACATGGGCGGTCAGTCCAGGGAAATGCGCAGCGCGGCGGCGGTGGCAAACGGCGCAAACACGGAAGCCAGCACCAGCATGGCGGCCAGCAGCGACAGATTGGCGCCGGCGCCAAAACCGAGTGCCTCAGCCTGCACGGCGCCGCTGCCGAAGATGAGCACCGGCACGTACAGCGGCAGTACGAGTAAACCCAGCAGCGCGCCGCCGCCGCGCAGCCCCAGCGTCAGCGCCGCGCTGATGGCGCCGAGCAAGTGCAGCAGCGGTGTGCCGAGCAGCAGGCCCGCCAACAGCACCGCGAGGTCCGAAAAGTTTAACCCGAAGCCCAGCGCCAGCACGGGTGCGGCGAGCGCCAGCGGCAGGCCGCAGGTGAGCCATTGCGCCGCGATCTTGGCCGCCACCAGCGCGGTGAGCGGCGCCGGACTCAGCAGCAGCTGTTCGAGCGCGCCGCCGTGCTGGTCGGCGGCGAACAGGCGCGGCAGGCCGAGCAGCGTGGCGAGTACAGCGGCAATCCACACCACGCCCGGGCCGATGGCGCGCAGCAACGCCGGCTCCGCGCCAACGCCAAGCGGGAACAGGCTGCCGACGATGACGAAGAACGTCAGCGGCAGCAGCGTGTCGCCCGGCCGGCGCCAGGCGAGCAGCAGTTCGCGGCGGAATACCTGGCCGATCATGCCGAAGCCCCGAGGTCGAGCTCGCGCAGCACGCCGTCGAGCCCCGGCAGATCCTGGTGCGTGGTGAGCACGGCCAGACCGCCGCCGGCGAGGTGCTCGGCCAGCAGGTGCGACACGAGATCGACGCCCTGACGGTCGAGGCCGGTCAGCGGCTCGTCCAGCACCCACAGCGTGGTCGGCCGCAGCAGCAGGCGGCCGAGTCCCAGCCGCCGCCGCTGGCCTTGCGAGAGCAGCCGTGCCGGCTGGCTCGCCAGCGCCGCAAGACCCACGCGTTCGAGCACGGCCGTGACAGCGCTGGTGGTCACCGTGGCGCCGGCCAGTGCCAGGTTCTCGTGCGCGGTCAGGTCGCCGAAGTGGCCTTCCTGGTGGCCGAGAAAACCAAGCCGCGCGCGGTAGTCGTCGCCGAGCTCACGGATCGGCGTGCCATCCCAGCACACCGCGCCGCGGGCGGGCTCGGTCAGGCCGCACAGGATGCGCAGCAGCGTGGTCTTGCCGGCGCCGTTCGGCCCCGCCACGCGCAGCGCCTCGCCGGCGTGCAGCAGCGCGTTCAGGCGCCGGAACAGCACCGTGTTGGACCGCGCCGCGGCCAGGTCGCGCAGTTCGAGCATGCGGTGGTGGTTTGAGTACGGGGAGTAGGAGAGGGGGTGGCTTGAGCGGTGCGGAGGGCCTGTGACTGTGGGAGCGGCGCCCTCGCCGCGAATCCCTATGCCTTGATTCGGCCCAGGGGCGGGCCTCCCACAAACGAAACGCGGCGAGCGGTGGTTCGCTCACTCGCGCGCTGGTGACCCCGCCGACGGCGGCATTACACTGCCCCGCCGCGCCGGCCGGGCCACGCTCTGCGGCCGCCGCGCATTGTCGCACCGTCTTTGCCGCCCCCGCGGCGGAATCCTGGAAACCCGTTCCGATGACGCCGAGTCAACACCTGATCGAGCTTGGCCATTTCGCGGTCATGCTGGCGCTGCCGGCGGCGCTGCTGCAGGCGCTGGCGCCGCTGCTGGCGCGCGCGCTGCGCCGGCCGGAGCTGGCCACCATCGCCGTGCGCGGCGCCTGGCTGCAACTCGCGCTGGCGCTGATCGGCTGGGTTGCGCTCACGCAGGCCTTTGTCAGCGACAACTTCTCGGTCTGGTACGTGGCGCAGAACTCCAACAGCGCCCTGCCACTCATCTACAAGATCACCGCCGTGTGGGGCGGGCACGAGGGCTCGCTGTACCTGTGGTACGTGATTCTGGCGACCTGGTCGGCGGCGCTGGCATGGGCCGGGCGGCGCGCGATCGCCGATCGGCTGCCGGTGGCGCTCGCCGTGCAGGGCGCGCTGTGCGTGGGCTTCCTCGGGCTGATCCTGTTCCTGTCGAACCCGTTCGCGCGCCTGCTGCCGGTGCCTGGCGACGGGCGGGATCTGAACCCGCTGCTGCAGGATCCGGGCATGGCCATCCACCCGCCCATGCTGTACATGGGCTACGTGGGTTTTTCGATTCCGTTTGCGCTGGTGCTGACGGCGCTGCTGACGCGCTGGCCGGCGGAAGACTGGCTGCCCGTGGTGCGGCGCTGGGCGCTCGCGGCGTTCGGGTTTCTCACCACCGGCATCGTGCTCGGCGGCGCCTGGGCGTACTACGAGCTCGGCTGGGGCGGCTACTGGGCCTGGGATCCGGTCGAGAACGCGTCGTTCATGCCCTGGCTCACCGGCGCGGCGCTGGTGCACTCGCTGATGGTGCAGGACAGCCGCCGCATGCTGGCGAGCTGGAACCTGTTCCTGGCCATCCTCACCTTCTCGCTGTCGCTGCTGGGCACGTTCCTGGTGCGCTCGGGCGTGCTGTCGTCGGTGCACGCGTTCGCGGTCGATCCCGGGCGCGGCGCGTACATCCTGGCGTTTCTGGCCATCGTGGTGGGCGGGGCGTTCGGCGTGTTCTTGTGGCGCGGCGGGCAGGTGCAGACCAGCCCCAAGCCGACCGCCTGGCTGTCGCGCGAGTCGCTGCTGCTGGCGAACAACGTGCTGTTCACGGTGGCCGGCGCCTGCGTGTTTCTGGGCACGCTGTACCCGCTGTTTCTGGACGTGACGGCGGAGCAGAAGATCACCGTCGCGGCGCCGTACTTCAACTCGGTGGTGGTGCCGCAACTGCTGGTGCTGGTGCTGCTGATGGGGCTCACGCCGAGCCTGCCGTGGCGGCGCGCCGAGCCGAGCGCGCTGTGGGCGCGCATCAAATGGCAGGCGCTGTGCGGCGCGGCGGCGGGGGTGCTCACGCTGGCGCTGGCGCGGCCGGTCAGCGTGCTGGCGGCGCTATCCGTGGGGTTTGCGGTGTTCGCCATCGCAACCGTGGTCGAGGATCTGCTGCGCGGCGGGCGCAGTCTCGCCCGGGCCGAGCAGCGGGCGCTGCCGGGCGCGCTGCTCGCCAACGCCTGGCGCGCGCGGCGCCATTACGGGGCGCTGCTGGCGCACGTGGGTGTGGCCATCGCGACGATCGGTCTCGCCGCGGCGGGCCTGTTTCGTGAGCACGTGATGGTGAGTCTGCTGCCGGGCGACGCGCTGCAGGTCGGCAAACACCGCGTCGAACTCACGGCGTTTGCCCCGGCCCGCGGGCCGAACTACGACGCCGAGCGCGCCACCTTCCGGCTGGACGGGGGCATCGAGCTGCACTCCGAGCGGCGCACTTACCACGCGAGCCGCATGCCGACCACCGAGTCCGGCATTCACTCGACGCCGCTGCGCGACGTGTACGTGGTGCTCGGCGAGACGCGCGACGGGCGCCACACCGTGAGCGCCTACGTCAATCCGCTGGTGCAGTGGATCTGGGCCGGCAGTGCGTTGATCGCGCTTGGCGTGGCGCTGTGTCTTGGCGAGCGTCGCCCGGCCGCCCGGACGGCATGACGTCTACCCCCGCCGACCCGCTGGCCGGCCACACGCCGGCCATGCAGCACTACCTGCGCCTGAAGGCCGAGCGCCCGCAGGCGCTGCTGCTGTACCGGATGGGCGATTTCTACGAGCTGTTCTTCGACGATGCGGTCGAGGCGGCGCGCCTGCTCGACATCACGCTCACCAGCCGCGGCGAGTCGGCCGGGCAGCGGATTCCGATGGCCGGCGTGCCGGCGCACGCGCTCGAAAACTACCTCGCGCGCCTGGTGCGCCGCGGGCGCACGGTGGCCATCTGCGAGCAGATCGGCGTGCCGGATGGGCGCGGGCCGATGCGGCGCGAACTCACGCGCGTGGTGACACCCGGCACGCTCACCGACGAGGCGTTGCTCGACCAGCGGCGCGACAACCTGATCGCCGCCGTGCTGCGCGTGGGCGAGCGGGCGGGCCTGGCGGTGCTGGAGCTGGCGAGCGGGCGCTTCACGGTGGCCGAACTCGACGGTGAAGCCGCGCTCGCCGCGGAACTCGCGCGTCTGGCGCCGGCCGAACTGCTGCTGCCGGACGACGGCACGGTGGCGCCGGAAGGTGGCTTCAGCGTGACGCCGCGCCCGCCGTGGCAGTTCGAGGCGGCGAGCGCCGAGCGCCGCCTGTGCGAGCAGTTCGCGGTGCGCGATCTCGCCGGCTTCGGCTGCGCCGGCCTCGCGCTCGCCGTCGGCGCCGCGGGCGCGCTGCTCCAGTACGCGCAGGACACGCAGCTCGCCGCGCTGCCGCATTTGCGCGGCCTGCGCGTGCAGGCGCCGGACGCGGTGCTGGTGCTGGACCCCGCCACGCGGCGCAATCTTGAAATCGACCGCAGCCTCACGGGCGACGAGCGCGCCACGCTGGTGGGTGTGCTCGACGCCTGCACCGGCGCCATGGGCAGCCGGCAACTGCGCCGCTGGCTGCTGGGGCCGATCCGCGACCGCGCCGAGTTGCGCCGCCGCCACGCCGCCATCGCCGTGCTGCTGCGGGACGGCAATCACGCCCGCCTGCGCGAGGCGCTGCGCGGCGTCGGCGATGTGGAGCGCGTCCTCGGTCGCGTCGCGCTGCGCTCTGCACGGCCGCGGGATCTGGCGGCGCTGCGCGACAGCCTGGCGCTGCTGCCGGCGCTCGCGGCGCTGCTCGAACACTTCGACGCGCCCTTGTTGCAGGAACTGCGCGGCGCGCTGCCGGGCTTCGCGCCGCTGCACGCGCTGCTCGCCCGCGCGGTGGCGGAAAGCCCACCGGCGCTGCTGCGCGAGGGCGGCGTGATCGCGCCCGGTTTCGATGCGGACCTCGACGAGCTGCGCGCCATCGGGCAGGACGCCGGCAGCTACCTGCTGGAGCTCGAACAGCGCGAGCGCGCGCGCACCGGCATCGCGACGCTGAAGGTCGCCTACAACCGCGTGCATGGGTACTACATCGAGATCGGCCGCGCCCAGGCCGGCGCGCTGCCGGTCGACTACACGCGCCGCCAGACGCTGAAGAACGCGGAGCGGTACCTGACGCCGGAACTGAAGGCCTTCGAGGACAAGGCGCTCGGCGCGCGCGAACGGGCGCTCGCCCGCGAGCGCGAGCTGTTCGAAGCGCTGCTCGACGCCATCACGGCGGAACTGCCACCACTGCAATCGGCGGCCAACGCCGTCGCGCAGCTCGACGCGCTGGCGTGTCTGGCCGAGCGGGCCGAACGCTTCGATTACGTCGCCCCGCAGCTTGATGAGGCGCCCGGCATCCACATCGACGGCGGCCGGCATCCGGTGGTCGAGCAACTGGTCGCGGGCCACTTCGTGGACAACGATCTTGCGCTCGACGACGCCCGGCGCATCCTGCTGATCACCGGCCCCAACATGGGCGGCAAGTCCACCTACATGCGCCAGGTGGCGCTCATCGTGCTGCTGGCGCACGCCGGCAGCTACGTGCCCGCGCGCGCGGCGCGCATCGGGCCGATCGACCGCATCTTCACGCGCATCGGCGCTGCCGACGACGTGGCCGGCGGGCGCTCGACCTTCATGGTGGAGATGACCGAGACCGCCAATATCCTGCACAACGCGACAGGGCAGAGCCTGGTGCTGCTGGACGAGGTCGGGCGCGGCACCAGCACCTACGACGGCCTCGCGCTGGCCTGGGCGTGCCTCACACACCTCGCGCAACGCGTACGCGCGTTAACGCTATTTGCGACGCATTACTTCGAACTGACCGCGCTGGCGCAGGAGCTCGACGGCGTCGACAACGTGCACCTCGACGCCGCCGAGCACGCCGGTGGCATCGTGTTCCTACACCGCGTGCAGCCAGGGCCGGCGAGCCGCAGCTATGGCCTGCAAGTGGCGGCACTGGCCGGCGTGCCGGTAGCGGTGCTGGCGCTGGCGAGCGAGCGCCTTGCTGCGCTCGGCGAGGTACCGGCGGCCCCGGCACCCGTACCGCAGGCACAGCGTCAGCTCGGCCTGTTCGAGCCGCAGCCCGGACAGGCGCTGCTCGACCGGTTGGCGCAGGTCGACCCCGACCAGATGGCGCCGCGCGCGGCGCTCGACCTGCTGTATGAGCTGCGGGCGCTGGCGGCGGGCGAGCGGGGCGACTGAGTCCGGTTGGCTGTTCGCCGCGAGGGCGCCGCTCCCACAGCATCTTCGTGCTGGAGGCCCGCCCGTGGGCCGGATTTCGCGGCGCCGGTCAGGGCCGGACCGCTCGCTATAATTGCGCGCTTTTTTTGCCCCGGAGAACGGTCATGGCCTTCGTCGTCACCGAAGCCTGCATCAAGTGCAAGTACACCGACTGCGTGGAAGTGTGTCCGGTGGACTGCTTTCGCGAAGGCCCGAACATGCTGGTGATCGACCCCGACGAGTGCATCGACTGCACGCTGTGCGTGGCCGAGTGCCCGGTCGAGGCGATCGTGGACGAGGAGGAGATCCCGGCCGGGCAGCAGGAGTTCATCGAACTGAACGCCCGCCTGTCACAGCAGTGGCCGCCGATCACCCAGCGCAAGGACGCGGCGGCCGACGCCGACCAGTGGGCCGGCGTGCCGGACAAGCGCAAGCTGCTGGAAGAGTAGGGCGTGCGTATCGCCATTGCGGGCGCCGGCGGCATCGGCTGTCTGGTCGGGGCGCGCCTCGCGGTGGCAGGTCAGGCCGATGTGCTGCTGCTGGCGCGCGGCGAGCACGCGGCCCGGCTGGCTGACAGCGGCCTGGTCCTCGACTTCAACGGCGAACGCGAAAGCCACCGCCTGCCGGTGATCGACACCGCCGACGAGGCGGCGCTGGGCCAGCTCGCAGACTGCGACTGGCTGCTGTTCGCCTGCAAGAGCCAGCACACGCGGCGTCTGGCCGAGCGCCTGAAACCCCACGTCGGCGCGCAGTGCCGGCTGTGGTCGCTGCAGAACGGCGTGGACAACGAGCCGATCCTGGCCGAGGTCTTCGGTCGGCCGGTGCTGGGTGGCCTCATGCGCAAGTTCTTCGCGCACATCACGGCGCCCGGTGAAGTCGAAGTCCGCGGCGCGCTGGAGGCCGTACTGGGCGACTACCCGACCGGCTGCGGCGCGGACGCCACCGACATGATCGAGCGCCTGCGCGCGGCCGGCGTGACGGTGCTGGCGAGCGACGACATCCGCCGCGAGCTGTGGCGCAAGCTGGTGCTGAATAACGGCTGCAACCCGCTGGCGGCGGTGACCTTTCTCGACACGCAGCACATGTCGAACGACCCGGATCTGGCCTGGGTGATGCGAAACCTGATGCGCGAGGCCGGTGCCGCGGCCGCCGCCGACGAGGTGGAGTTCACCCCGCACGAGCTCGAAGCCGTGTTCCAGTGGATCAAGGGCATCACGCCGATCAAGCCATCCATGCAGGCGGACGCCGAACGCGGCAAGCCGCTGGAGCTCGACGGCATCACCGGCGCCGTGCTGCGCCGGGCGGCGCTGCTGGGCATCGAGGTGCCGGTGACGGCCACGCTGCACCACGTGCTGCTCGGCAAGTACGGCAGCGCGGATTGATCCGCTGCCCGGCGACGGTGTGCCGCCGGGCGCCGGGTCAGATCAGATCAAAAAGCTCATGTTCGGCGCCTGGATGATCGCCTGGTCGATGCTCGCCTCGCGCCGGGCGATGCGAAAACCGTCATCCACCACGCGCAGCCGATCCCGACGCCGGGCGCCCAGGATGTACGGCACGGGCTCACTGGCGCGCACGCGGTAGATCAGCAGACGCGTGTCGACGTCGATTTCGCCGGCCGTGTCCGTGCCGCGTGCGCGGACGTTGCTGACGAAGTAGTTGTAGACGTTCGCCGGGTGCTCGGCGGTGGTCAGCGTCGGGTTGCCGAGCAGCTGCACGCGCACCTTGAGGCTGGTGTAGTCGTCGTCGAAATATGGGTTGCCGATGCCGACCTGGCGGCGCGTGCCGTGCTCGTAGAACTCCGGGAACCCGACGCGGTAGTGGATGTCCTCGGCCAGCAGCGCGAACCACTGCGACAGTTGGCGCGTCGCGAGCAGGTCGGCCTCGTCGTAGTAGAACTCGCACACGCGGCGGTACAGCGCGTCGTCGACGCGCGAGGCGGATTGGGTAGTCACGAAATCTTCCTTGAAATGAAAAGCCGCCGCCCGGAAGCGGCGTGCAGCGGTCAGCGGGCGCCGGTCATGTAGGCGCGCCACTGCACCAGGTTGTTGAACTCGGTCACTTCGCAGTAATTGGACGGATAGGCCACGCCCGGGCCGGCCCAATCGGCGATCGGCCGGTCGCGGTAGTTCAGCGCCACCTGGAAGTTGACGTCCTGCGTGCACGAGATCTCGCCTTCGCAGCCGCGCTGGATGCTGTGCCAGGCCTCGGCGTCGTCCTGGTCGAAGGTGCCGCCGGCGGTAAACGTGCGCACGCCGGCGCGCATGGCGCGCTGTTTCACTTCCTCGCTCGCCTCTTCCTCGATCAGGAACCAGTTCCAGATCTCGGTGCGCCCGGCCGACACCGGCTGCCACACTCGAATGGCGAAGAAGTTGACCAGCGGGTCGGTCCGCATGTCGAAGCTGACCGGGCCATAGACCCACGAGAAGTTCGGGAACACCGTGCCGACCGACGCGATGCAGCGCCGGAACAGATTGAACTGCGCGGGTTTGAGCGTCTTGCGGTACAGCTCCACCAGTTCCGGCTCATGCCCCATCCATTCCGGCATTTCGGCCGGGCCCTGGGTCCAGATGCCGTTATACGGCCCGGCCGTCACCGACGGGCTCTCCAGCAGCGCCTTGTGGATCATGGCGCGCGCGCCGTTGCCGCCGACAAGTGTGGCGTCCACGATCGGGCCGTGGACCTTCACCGCGTGCGGGCCGTCGGCCGCGAAGTTCATCGGCCCCAGCTTCCAGTTGTTGGTCGGTGACCAGCGGTGCGGCAGGCCAAGCACGGTCATGCCCTTCGGCGTGTGGCCGAACATGATGTCGAGGTACCAGCGCGCATCGCCGAGGTGCTCGTCGAGCGGCGGCGCGTCGTGATTCCAGGTGGCAAACACCAGGCCCGCATAGCTGCCGACACGCGCCTGGGGCAGGTCGAGGCTGCGGAAATTGACCTTGCCGCCGTAAGTCTCGTCCTCGGCCGTCGCGACCAGCGCGCCGTCGCTCGCGAACACCCAGCCGTGGTACGGACAGGTGAAGCCGCGGGCGTTGCCGGCGTCCGCCCGGCACACCAGCGTTGCCCGGTGCGTGCAGCTGTTCAGCAACACCCGCACGCGACCCGCCTGGTCGCGCACCAGGATGACCGGGTCGTTGCCCATCTTGCGGGTCACATAGTCGCCATTCTTGGGAATTTCCGACTCGTGGCCGATGTACAGCCAAGTGCGCGCGAAGATGCGCTGCAATTCCAGGCGAAACAGCGTCTCGTCGGTGAAGATCAGGCGGCTGGCGGTGGCATTTTCGATGTCCACCAGGCGCTCGATTTCGGACGGTTGCCATCCTTGTTCAATGCGCATGTGCGCGTCCTCCTAAGTCCATTTGGGGGAATTTCGGCCACTGCGCCGTGAGGTTTCACGGCCGCCGCTGGAAAGCGGGTTTCGAACGGTCGTTCAGTCTGCACCATGTTCCCGAAAGCGGGCGCGCAGCGCAAGGGACCGGCGCACACCGGCGCAACATCAGGCCGGTTGCGCGGTCACCACGCCGAAGCCGGCGATCCACGGCTCGATCGGCCGGTAGTAGAGCCGCCGCGCCTGGTACGGCCCGGCCGCCGCCAGCGCCGCGGCGGCAGCAAGCCAGGCGCGCACCTCGTGCCCGCCGGCGCCGGCAGCGCGGGTGATGTTGGCATCGTCGAGCGCGGCGAGACTGTCGAGTTGTCCGGCTTCAAGCGCATCCAGAAACGCGCAGTCCCAGGCGGGGTTCAGCGGCGTGCGCTCGCTGCTGGCGCTGGCAAAGCGCTGGCCCTCGCGCAGCACGTTGTCCTCGCGGGCGGCGCGCGCCTCGGGCGAGAGTTTGCCGCCGGCGATGATGCGCTCGAGCACCGGCGGCGGCGCGCCGTCGAGCAGCGGCACCGGCGGGTCGTGCGAGAGGCCGCCCGAGGCCAGCAGCAGCACGCGCTGCCTTGAGCCGGCAATCACGCGCCCGATGGCGGCGCCGAGCGCCTGTACGCGCCGCATCGGCGGGCGCGGCGGGGCGGCGCAGTTGATGAACACCGGCACCAGCGGCGGCGCGGTGCCGGGCTCGAACAGGATTTCCAGCAGCTGCGTGAAGCCGTGGTCGACCTCCATGCGGTGCGACAGGGCCGCGTCCACGCCGTCTGCGTGCGCCGCTTCCACCAGGCGCAGCGCGAGCGCGCCGTCCACATTCAGCAGGCCGGGGATGGTCTTCCAGTCGCCGATCGAGTCGGCTGCGGCGCCGATGCAGAAGCTCGGCATCAGGCGGTAGAAGAAGCCGTTGAAGTGGTCCGGCGCGAACTCGATCACCACGTCCGGCGCGAACGCCTGCACGAAGGCGCGCGCCTCGCCCAGCACGCCCGCCACCTCGGCCGCGACGCCGGGGCCGGGGTCGAGGTAGTCCTTGAGCGGCGTATGCGAGGCGAACAGCGCGGCGAGTGGCATGGTTCAGGCAAGCGCCGAGTGACGCGGCGCTTGCCGCCCGGGGCAGGATGCCCCGGCGTGCATCAAGGGAGTAAGCCCTTGATGCACGGAGCGCAGCGCGGGCATGTACCGCGCTGCAGCGAGCTGAAAAAGGCCATGGATGGAATTTTTCAGCATTACGTTCACCCGCCTTGCAAAAAGCCAATGTGCAGCGCGTTGAAGCGCGGCGCGTCCTCGAACTGCGGCCAGTGCCCGCAGCGCTGCATCACCTCCAGGCGCGCGTGCGGGATCAGCCCCGCGATGCGCTCGCCGACGCTCACCGCCCCGGTCGGGTCCTTGTCGGTCCACAGCACCAGCGTCGGCGCGCGGATGGCGGCCCACTGCGCATCGGTCAGGTTGTTGCGGCGGCGGATGTCCGGCTCCTGCAGGCACAGGATGTGCGGCATGGCGGCGCGCATGGCCGGCTGCGCGTAGATGGCCTGGCGGCAGGCGATGAGGTCGTCCGTCACCACGGCCGGGTCGGCCATCAGCCATTCGAGCCGCGCCTTGATGGTGTCCCAGCTCGGGTTCTCGACCGCCGCCGTGCTGAGCGTCTTGATGCGCTCCATGACGGCCAGATCGAACGTCGCCCCGCCGGTGGTGTTCAGCACGAGGCGATCGACGCGTTGCGGGTGCTCCAGCGCAAAGCGCGCCGCCACCCAGCCGCCGAGCGACTCGCCGGACAGGTGCGCGCGTGTGATGCCGAGCGCGTCCAGCACCGCGCGCAGGTGTTCGACGTAGACGGGAATCTCGTACGGCGCGAGCGGCTTGTCGCTCCAGCCGTGACCGACCAGATCGATGGCGTAGGTGTCGAAGTGCTCGCCGTGGGCGATGAGGTTGCGCGTGTACGCCTCGGCGTGGCCGCCGGTGCCGTGGATCAGGATCAGCGGCGGCTTGCCGCGCGTGCCGGCGTGCAGATACCGCGTGCGGATGCCGGCCGCGTCGAGGTAGCCCTGACTGAAGCTGCCGGCGCGAAGGTCGGCCCAGAAACTGTGGTGTGCGCTCATAGACTGTCCAGAAACCGGTCGAGGTGGGCGAGGTAGTACGGCTTGCGAAGATACTCGCGCTGGATGCCGGCCAGCAGCGCGCCGTAGTCGCCGGCGTAGTTCATCTCGTACAGCTCGTGGCGGGCGCCGAACTCGCTGCCGCAGATATCCCAGGCGAGACGCAGCAGCTGCGCCTTGTCCCGCCCGCCGATGCCGGCGCCGCGCAATGCCTTTTCGAGATCGCCGCCGATCGGCGAGTCGAACTCGTGCATGGAATTGGGCAACTGCACGAGACCCCCGCCGGCCACGCGGCGGATCATCTGCACCGCCCGCGGGTACACGGTCGGACCGAGCGCCCGCCCGCACTGCAACGCCGGCAGGTCCGGGTACAGCACGCCGTTGTCGGGATCGACCGTCGCCTGAAGCTCGGCCGAGCGGGTGGTGTTGCGGATGGCTTCGAGGTTGGTGATGGCCTCGCCCAGCATCTGCATCACGTCCGCGCGGGTATCGATGCCGGCCGCCTGCGCCACGCGCAGCAGCACGGCATAGACGAAGCCGAGCTTGGTTTCGAGCCGCACGTTGGTCTGGTGCGCCGTCAGCTCGCGCATGCGCGTGTCGCGGTACATGCGGTTCAGCAAGCCGATGTCCTCGTGCAGGAACACCCGCTCCCAGGGCACCAGCACGTTGTCGAACACGACCGTCGCGTCCATCTCGTCGAACTGCGCCGACAGCGGATAGTCCCGCCGCCGGCCGGGGTGCGAGAACGACGGCCGGCAGATGGTTTTCAGCCCCGGCGTGTTCATCGGCACCGCGAACACGTTGGCGTACGGCTCCTCGCCGGGCTGGAACGTGGGCGGGAACGGCCACACCAGCAGCTCGTCGGCATAGGGCGCGGCGGTCGCGATGCGCTTGGCGCCGTGCACGACGAGGCCCTCCCGAGTACGCGCCTTCACATGCAGCGTGATGGTCGGGTCGTCCTGCTGGTGGCGCAGCTTGCCCTTGTCGAGCTGCGGGTCGAGCAGGGCGTGCGTGAGGAACAGATCGTTCTTCGCGACGTGGCGGTAGTAGGCGACCATCGCGTCCGCGCGCTCGGTGGAAAACTCCGCGAAGAAGCTGCGCTTGGCGGCCAGCGACGCCATCATCACGTTAAGAAAATCCGGGCTGCGGCCCATCATCCCGCAGGTGGCCTCGGCCCACAGGCGGTACGCCTCGCGCTTCAGATGCAGCTGCTCGGGCGTGCGCGGAATCTCGAACGGCCGCGCGATGCGCTCGCCAAACTCCGGGCAGTCCACGGACAGGATGTCGCGGTGCTGCGGGTCGTGCTGCATGTCGTACAGCGTGGCGAGCGAGCGCACCGAGGCCGCGAACGGCTCGAAGGCGGTCACGTCGCGCACGCGCTCGCCGTCGTACCAGACCTCGCGGTCGTCCCGCAGGCCCGCCATGAACTCGGCGCCGGTGCGAATCGTCATCGTGTCGTCCTCATTGGTTCAGGGCGGCGATGGGCAACGCGGCGCCGCCCGTCCGGGGCAGGATGCCCCGGCATGGATCAACGCTGTCAGGCGTTGGTCCATGGAGCGCCGCGCGGGCGTGTACCGCGCGGCAGCGAGCCGAAAAATTCCATGGACGGAATTTTTCGGCGTGTCATGCTTGATCACCGCGCCACAGCGTGCCGGTGAACTCCCGCCGCAGCGTCGGCTGGTAGCGGTCGAGCTTGATGCCAAGCCGCGGCAGCACCTTGTCCACCAGCAGGTCGTTGCTCTTGAGCAGCGTGTCGATCGGCATCGGACCCACCGAAATCCACGGCACGATGAGGTCCGTGTTGAGCGTCTCGATCATGCGCCCGAGCAGGCGCGTCACCGTCTCCACCGAGCCGCACAGCGAGTAGCCGCGCTCGCGCACGGTGGCGGCGGTGTTGGCGATCTCGCCCTGCTCGCCGGGGTTGCGCAGCGCCTCGTTGAAACCGAACCAGTGATGCCAGCGCGGCCACACGTAGCCGAGGCCGTTCTCCATCAGGTGGATGGCTTCCTCGTCGGTGTCGGCGATCAGGATTTCGCGGAAATGCCCGAGGCCCCGGCCCCACGCGAGCTGGCGGCCGGCTTCCGTCGCCGCGTTCTGGAAGGCGTCGATGCAGCCGCGCACCAGCTCGTCGATGGGCGTGAACAGGATCGGAATCACGTTGTTCCGCGCCGCCCATTGCAAGGTCGCGGTGCTCATCGTGAACGGGATGTAGGTCTCGATGGTGGCCGGGTCCTGCAACGTCATCGGCGCGATGCCGATCTGCCGCAACATGCCGTCCGCGCCCACCATGCCGGGCGCCATATCGAGCGTGGCCGGGTGCTGCCAGGGGATGCCCGGCGGCGGCAATTGCCAGTGCTGGCCCTCGTGCCGGAACAGCGGCTCGCGCCAGGCGCGGCGGATGATGTCGTAGTGCTCCGCGAACAGCTCGCGGTTGGTGCGGTCGTGCTCCTGGTACTGCGGGTCGTTGGCGGCGGTGGACCAGGCGTTGTATTTCTGGCCGATGGTGGCCACGTGGCGGGCCTGATAGCCGCGCGCGAAGCCGGCCATCATGCGGCCTTCCGAGAAGTGGTCCAGCATGGCGAGATCCTCGGCCATCAGCAGCGGATTGCGCGCCGGCAGCACGTTGCCCATCTGGCCGATGCGCAGCTTGCGCGTGAGCCCCGCCGCCCAAGCACCGAGCAGGATCGGGTTGTTCGACAGCTCCAGCCCTTCGAGATGAAAGTGGTGCTCCGAGAACGCCACGAAGTCGAAGCCGATGTCGTCCAGCTGGCGGATCAGGCGCGCGCTGTCGCGCAGCGTGTTCTGGTAGTAGTTGGGGTTCTGGCCGGCAAAGCCGCGCTCGTACTCGGCGATGCTGGCGCCGGCGCTCGGCAGCAGGAAGGCGCCGAGCCTCAGTTTGTCCGTCATGGTTCCCCTCTAGATTGTCTTGACCACGGCGACCGCCAACCGGTAGACCCCGGCGTGGCGGGCGGGGCGATGGTAACGAACTCGGCCGCAGCTCCGCGCGCAGCGCGCGTTCAGGCCGAAGGGTGGCATCGCGCTTACCGGCGTTTACGCCGGTGGGTTATGGCCAGGCTCATTGCGGTGGCGAGCAGGCCTTGCCCTCGTACTCGTGGCGATGGAGCGAGTAGGCCGTTCCGTCCCAGCGCTCGACGGGAAAGCAGAAGCCCGGGCCGCCGATCTGCAGGTCCGGCCAGCCCTGCGCGCCACGCGCGGCGAGGAAGCTCGGGATACCTGCGCCTTGCGACATCAGGCGCCACTGGCCGGACGCCTGCTTGCTGACGATGGCGTATCCGATGCCGGTAAAGCCGTAGCAGAACGTGCCGTCCTCGGCGATCACGGCGTCGGGCAGGCCATCGGCATTCAGGTCGCTCACTGTCTCGACGCGCGCGCCCGTGGTGTTCGGATCGTCGGCACACATCGTCCACATGCCTTTTGTCTGGGCGGCGCCCGCGGCGGTGAACGCGGCCGCCTGATCCTGTGCCGAAAGCGTTGCCTGGCCGCCCGTTGCCAACGCGGCCGGTAGGGTGCCGACCAACAGCCCGAGCTGCGTAATCCTCAAAAGCCGCCGTATTGCCATGGTGATGACGCTCCCGGTTGTTGGTTCGATCACGCACGAGTGTAGCGGCCCGCGTCGGCCGGCCAGGCAGTGCCGCGGCTGTCCGCTGCCGTTGACCCGAGTCAAGGGCACGCGCGCCGGCCGCGCTTGAACGCGCGCCGCCGCCACCCCACCTTGTGCGCAACAGGCGCAATGACCGCGCCGGACCGGAGACAGACCGATGCGAATGGACAAGCTGACGACGCAGTTTCAAAAGGCGCTGGCCGACGCGCAGAGCCTGGCGGTGGGCCGCGACCACCAATTTCTGGAGCCGCAGCATGTGCTCACCGCCATGCTGGCGCAGGACGGCGCCGGTGTCGGCACGCTGCTGGCGTATGCCGGCGTGGCGGTGGACCGCCTGCGGGCGGAGCTGGGCCGGGCGCTCGAACGCCAGCCGCAGGTGCAGGGCGTGGGCGGCGACGTGCAGCCCTCGCAGGCGCTCGGCCGGGCGCTCAACCTCGCTGACAAGTACGCCCAGCAGCGCGGCGACGATTACATCGCCAGCGAGATGTTCCTGCTGGCGGCGCTGGAGGATTCCGGTGAGACCGGGCGCATCCTGAAGGTCGCCGGCGCCACGCGGGACAAGATCGAAAAGGCGATTGATGCCGTGCGCGGCGGGGAGAAGGTGACCTCCGAGAACGCCGAGGAAGCCCGCGGCGCGCTCGACAAGTACACCATCGATCTGACCGAACGCGCCCGGCAGGGCAAGCTCGATCCGGTGATCGGCCGCGACGAGGAAATCCGCCGCGCCGTGCAGGTGCTGCAACGCCGCACCAAGAACAACCCGGTGCTGATCGGCGAGCCCGGCGTCGGCAAGACCGCCATCGTGGAGGGCTTGGCTCAGCGCATCGTCAACGGCGAGGTGCCGGAGGGGCTCAAGGACAAGCGCGTGCTGGCGCTCGACATGGGCGCGCTGATCGCCGGCGCCAAGTACCGCGGCGAGTTCGAGGAGCGCCTGAAGGCCGTGCTGAACGAGCTCGCCAAGCAGGAAGGCCAGATCATCCTGTTCATCGACGAGATTCACACCATGGTCGGCGCCGGCAAGGCCGAGGGCGCCATGGACGCCGGCAACATGCTGAAGCCCGCGCTCGCCCGCGGCGAGCTGCACTGCGTGGGCGCCACCACGCTCGACGAGTACCGCAAATACATCGAAAAGGACGCCGCGCTCGAACGGCGCTTCCAGCAGGTGTTCGTGGACGAGCCGAGCGTCGAGGACACCATCGCCATCCTGCGGGGCCTCAAGGAACGCTACGAGGTGCACCACGGCGTCGAGATCAGCGACCCGGCCATCGTGGCCGCGGCCACGCTGTCGCACCGCTACATCTCCGGGCGCAAGCTGCCGGACAAGGCGATCGACCTCGTCGACGAGGCCGCGAGCCGCATCCGCATGGAGATCGACTCGAAACCCGAGTCCATGGACCGGCTCGACCGGCGCCTGATCCAGCTCAAGATGGAGCGGCTGGCGCTGGAAAAGGAGGACGACGAGGCGTCCCGCAAGCGCCTGGCGGCGCTGGATGAGGAAATTGCCCGCCTGTCGCGCGAGTACGCGGACCTCGAAGAAATCTGGCGCGCCGAGAAGGCGGCCGTGGGCGGCGCGCAGTCCATCAAGGAAGAACTCGATCGCCTGAATCAGGAGTTCGAGACCGCCCGGCGCGCCGGCAATCTCGAGCGCGCGGCGGAAATCCAGTACGGCCGTATTCCGGAGCTCAAGCGACAGCTCGAAGCGGCGTCGGCCGCCGAGCACGGCCCGCGCAAGCTACTCAGGAGCGAGGTCACCGAGCAGGAAATCGCCGAGGTCATCTCGCGCTGGACCGGCATTCCGGTCTCCAGGATGCTGGAATCCGAGCGCGAGAAGCTGCTGCACATCGAGGATGCGCTGCACGAGCGCGTGGTCGGCCAGGACGAAGCCGTGCGCGCCGTGGCGGACGCCATTCGTCGCTCGCGGGCCGGGCTCACGGCGCACGAGCGGCCGATCGGCTCGTTCCTGTTCCTGGGGCCGACCGGCGTCGGCAAGACCGAGCTGTGCAAGGCGCTGGCCGGCTTCCTGTTCGATACCGAGCAGGCGATGGTGCGCATCGACATGTCCGAGTACATGGAGCAGCACTCGGTGGCGCGGCTGATCGGCGCGCCGCCGGGCTACGTCGGCTACGAGGAAGGTGGCCAGCTCACCGAGCGCGTGCGTCGGCGCCCGTACTGCGTGATCCTGCTCGACGAGATCGAAAAGGCGCACCGCGACGTGTTCAACGTGCTCCTGCAGGTGCTGGACGACGGGCGGCTCACCGACGGCCACGGCCGCACGGTGGACTTCCGCAACACCATCGTGGTGATGACTTCGAACCTGGGCTCGGACCGCATCCAGGAGATGGCGAGCCAGCCCTACGAGGCGGTAAAGGCGGCCGTGATGGACGTGCTGCGCCACCAGTTCCGGCCGGAGTTCATCAACCGCATCGACGAGACGGTGGTGTTCCACGCACTCGGCCGCGAGCACCTGCGGCGCATCGTGGACATCCAGATCGGCAGCCTCAAGGCGCGCCTTGCCGAGCGCGACATGCGCATCACCTTCGACGACGCGGCGCTCGACTGGCTGGCGAACGTCGGCTTCGACCCGGTGTACGGCGCTCGGCCGCTGAAGCGCGCCATCCAGCAGCACGTCGAGAACGCCCTGGCGCGCGACATCCTGGCTGGCAAGGTGGGGGATGGCGACAGCGTCAGTGTGGCGGTGGCCGACGGCGGGCTCGTGTTTGCCAGGGAGGCGTCCGCCGCGCCGGCCTGAAAATCGGTCTCTGTTACCCTGACCACCTCGCCACCATGGCGGGGCTGCACCAGCCGGGAGGGCGGTGTGGCTTGGTCCTACGCATCGAGGAGCGTACGCATGAGCAAGAAGCCTTTCATCATCCTGTCCGTCGTGGCCGGGCTCGCATTGGGTGGGTGCGGCGAGAAGGGTCCGGCCGAGCAGGTCGGCGAGAAGATCGATGGCGCCGTCGAGCAGGCACAGGACGCTGCGCAACAGGCCGGCGAGAAGGCTGCGGAGGCCGTCGATGGCGCGGCGCAGACGTCCGGTCAGGTCGCTGATCAGGCCATGGATGCGGCGCAGCAAGCCGGCGACAAGGCCGTGAAGGCCGTTGACGAGGCGGCACAAAAGGCCGGGCAGGCTGCCGATCAGTTGATGGGCGAGAAGACGGACGCGCCCCAATAAGGCGATCGTGCATGCGCGTGCCGGTGGCGGATGGCCCGCCACCGGCACGCGCCTGGCTTTCAAAAGCAGGCCGCGTCGACGTTTGCCTGCGTGCCTCGAAGTCCTTGCGCACAACGATTGCGCGCGGCATGTTTCGGTTGAATGTCGTCGCCGCGCGCGAGCCCTGAACTGGGCATTCGCCGGACGATCATCTCGTACCAGCTCATTCGCTTACCGAGCAAGGCGCTTCCCTGCTGAGACAGATGGCCGCTGTCGCGGTAGATGAACGTGTCATCGATCACAGCTTGGCAAGTCTGCGAGTCGCAGATCGCATCGTGCAACCAAATTACCTTGGCTTCCGGCTCCAACGAGCGCAAGACGCGGTACACCCCAGTCGTGAGTGCGTTGATATCTGCGGTCCGAAAATTACATTGGGTAGGCGCGGCACCGAAACGTGACGCGTTGATCAGGCATCTGCCGATATCCGTATCGTTCTTGGGAGGCGGCGCAACCAGCACTGGAGTGACGCCGAGACCTTTCAGCGTGGTGATGGTCTTCTGCAGCGCGGCCACGCCAGCCTCGCCGCTTTCCACAAGACGGCCATCCGTCAGCAACAGCTGGTCTCCGCTGTTGACGTATCTGAAAAATGGCGACGCAAGTACGGCGTATCTTACGGAAGGCGTGTCTTTTAGGTAACGAACAACATGCTCGTTGCTCCGTATGCACTCCCGAGCCCAAGCTGCGGGGTACTCCGCATTCACTGGTGCGGCGCCCAGGATGGGCCCGCAAACAGAGCGAGTCGCCTGCACCAGGGCGATACTCGGTGCGGATGCCAGCAATCCTTGCGCAAGATGCATTGCGTAGGAGTCGCCCCAGAGAATGACTTCGGGCGTGTCCGAGGTACGACAATATTCAGATTCGACGTTGTGCTCTTTGCAGTGCTCCGACAAGCCGTAGTTGATGTATACCTTGGCTGCCAGCTGGGCGAGTTCATCCTTGAAGCCTGTTCGCCAGAAGTAGCCCTTCGAGATATGTCCGGAGACGCCAAAGACGAGTAAGGCTACGGTGCCCGCGGCAGCGAAAGTGAAAATCTGGCGGCGGTTGACGCGGGTTCTGTCGCGGAAGGGTTTTTCGACCCATCGCCAGCTCAACCAGGCCAAGCCAAGGGCGAGCGCCGACAAGGCAAGGTACATGCGATCGTCGGGCGCATGCAGACTGCGATGCCGGGCAAAGGCGAACAGCGGTTGGTGCCACAGATATGCGCTGTAACTGAGCAGTCCGACAGTTACCAATGGCCGCAGGCCGAGCAGGCGCGCAACCCAGGTGGCGGGTTTCGCATACAGTATGATCAATCCGGTCCCGACCGTGGGCGCCAACATGGCCAGTCCGGGCGATGGCGTGTTTTCATCGAACAGGAAGATACTGCCGGCAATCAGGGTGAGTCCAAAAGCGCTGAGCGTCTGATCGAGGAATAATCCGGGCGTAGGTGCCGATTTTTCGTGGCACCAAATGGCGATGGCTGCGCCCAGTGCCAGCTCCCAGCCACGCGTGGGCAATAGATAAAATGCAGCACCAGGCTCGTTTTCCACTCCCCACTGTGCAATGGCGAGGCTCATGGCGCTGAGTAGTGCAATCACGGCGAGCATGTGCCGCCGCGCAAAGCGCCAGGTGAGGATTAGCAGCACGGGGAAGAAGACGTAAAACTGTTCTTCGACCGCGAGGCTCCAGGTGTGCAGCAGCGGCGCCAGTTCCGATGATGTGGCAAAGTAGTCTGTGCGTCGCCAGAACAGAATATTGGAAAAGAACAAGGCTACAGCGAATACGCTTTCGGAAAAATTTCGCATGTCGCCTGGCATCAGCCACAGCCAAGCCAGGATTACAGACACGGCGATGACGAAAAACAGCGCTGGCAGAATGCGTCTCGCCCGTCGCTCGTAAAAACTGATGATCGAGAACTTGTCGCTGCCCAGTTCAGAAAGAATTATGCCGGTTATCAGGTAACCACTGATGACAAAAAAGATGTCTACACCAACGAATCCCCCGCTGAATGAAGAGAAGCCAGCGTGAAAAAATATGACTGGAAGTACCGCAAGAGCGCGGAGTCCGTCGATGTCTCGCCGATATTGCATGAGTCCTGATAGCTCTCTTGTTGCTTATTTGGGGCAGGGGAAAAACCGTTGTGTGCGGCAGGGGCAAGTTGCGGTCGGCGTGCGAGACAGGTTTTGAGTTGGTTTGCGTCCTGGGCGATGGCGATGAGCGGGTGCGGTACGTCCTTATCGCGCGATTCGCGATCCCTTGGCCATAGATTGGCCGGGTGGCAGGCTTTGACGCCATGAGATTGTAGACGCCGATCATACAAGTCGAGAGTCGCGCACCGCTTATGGGGCGGCGAATAGCTCGCTTCGTGCACTTTCCGTGACCGCCATCACCGCCGGGTGGCGTACGCGCCGCTCCGTGGAGATGGCGTAAAAGCGCTCGCGCACGTCGTCGGTGGACCCCAGCAGGACCACGCCGTACTGGCGGGCGATGTCGTCGGCCACCACACCGGGGCTGGGAAAGGCGCCGACGCCTGCCTTGCCGAAGGATTTCATCAGGCTGCTGTCGTCGAATTCACCAGCGATGTGCGGGCGGATGTCGTGGCGGTCGAGCCAGTGGTCGATGGCCCCGCGCAGCGCGCCGCGCGGGGCGGGCAGCAGCAGCGGCGCTTCGGCGAGCACCTGCGGGAAGGGTTGCGGATAGCGTTCGCGCAACGCCGGCGCGGCGAAGAACGCGATGCCGGACTCACCCAGCAGGTGGTTGAAGGCGCGCAGGTCGAGGTCGGCCGCGAGCGGCGTGTCGGCCAGCACCAGGTCGAGCTTGTGCAGCGCCAGATCGGCCGCCAGTTCCTCCAGCGGTCCCTCCCGGCAGCTCAGGTGTACGGCCCGGCCCAGGGCCAGCGCCGGTGCCAGCAGGCGCTGCACCACCACCTTCGAGAGCGCATCCACGGCCCCGACGCGAAACGGGAGCGGTCGATCGACGCTGCGCCCGGTGACCGCGGCCTGCAGCTCCGAGCCCAGGCGAAAGATCTCCTGCGCGTAACCGAACACGGTGTGACCGAGTTCCGTGAGCGCAATACCGCGCCCGGCCGGTGCGAACAGCCGCCCACCGAGCGTGCGTTCCAGCGCGCGCAGCTGGCCGGTGACGGTCTGCGGGGTGAGGAACAGCGCCTTCGCGGCGCCGACAACGCTGCCCTCGCGGGCCACGATCCAGAAGTAGTAGAGGTGGTTGTAGTTGAGGCCGCGCATGCAATTACTCGGAAAGCTGGTCGTTATCACCGATTAAAAAATCGATTTTTATTTAGCGCAAGCCTGCCGTAGGCTGCCCGGCGTCTTCATCAGAAACGCGAGGCACGCCATGAAACGCATCGGTCTGTTCCTGCTCACCAACCTCGCCGTGTTGGCGGTGCTGGCGGTGACCAGCCGCCTGCTGGGCGTGGATCGCTTCCTCACCCAGAACGGGCTCGACCTGCCCGCGCTGTTCGGCTTCGCCGCCGTGTTCGGCATGGGCGGCGCCTTCATCTCGCTCGCCATCTCGCGCTGGATGGCCAAGCGCGCCACCGGCGCGCGGGTGATCGCCACACCCGCCAACGCGACCGAGCGCTGGCTGGTCGATACCGTCGCGCGGCAGGCGCAGACGGCCGGCCTGCCGATGCCGGAGGTGGCGATCTTCGACTCGCCGCAGCCGAACGCGTTTGCGACCGGTCCCAGCCGGTCGCGCGCGCTGGTGGCGGTGTCGACCGGTCTTCTGGAGCACATGGACCGGCGCGAGGTGGAGGCGGTGCTGGCGCACGAGGTCAGCCACGTCGCCAACGGCGACATGGTGACCCTGACGCTGATCCAGGGCGTGGTGAACACCTTCGTGATCGCGCTGTCGCGCATCGTCGGCTACGCAGTCGATCGGGCGCTGGCCGGCGGGCAGGAGCGCGAGGGCCCCGGGCCCGCTTTCTGGGTCACCAGCCTGGTCTGCGAGCTGCTGTTCGGCATCGCGGCCACCATGGTGGTGATGGCCTTCAGCCGGCGGCGCGAGTTCCGTGCCGATGCCGGCGGCGCGACGCTCGCCGGGCGCGGCGCCATGATCGCTGCGCTCGAACGCCTGCGTGCGGTGCACGAGCCGCAGCCGCTGCCGGCGGCGCTGAACGCCTTCGGCATCGCCGGCGGCAAGGGCTGGACGCGGTTGTTCCTGTCCCACCCGCCGCTCGAAGAGCGCATCGCGGCGCTTCGCAGCGGCGCCTGAAACCGATCGACCCATTCACCCGGAGGACATTCCCATGCAGTGCCCAGCCTGCCAGATCGACCTGCAAATGGCCGAACGCAACGGTGTCGAAATCGACTACTGCCCCAAGTGCCGCGGCGTGTGGCTGGACCGTGGCGAGCTCGACAAGATCATCGAGCGCGCCGCCGCCAACGACCCGGTGCGCTCGGCGCCCCGGCCGGTGGCGGGCGAGCCCACGCCGCGCTGGCGCGAGGACGACGATGACGACCGTCACCCGCGCCATCAAAAGTCGCGCAGGCGCGGCTTCCTCGGCGAGCTGTTCGACTTCGACTGAACCCAGGGGCGCTCGCTGCGCCCCCCTTTTTTTCACTTGCTGTAACCGGCCGGCAAGCTGCGGCGAGCCACCGGCAGGCTGTGTCCCGGAGAACACGATTCCATGATCGAGACGATCGGCAACGGCTGGATGTGGGCGGGCTTCGTCGCCTTCATCGGCGTGATGGTGGCCATCGACATGTTGCTGCTCGGCCGCCAGGGCGCGCACCGCGTCAGCGCCCGCGAGGCCGGCGCCTGGTCGGTGGTGTGGATTGCGCTCGCGCTCGCCTTCAACGCCGGGCTGTGGTGGTGGCTCGACGGTGAGCTCGGGCGCGACATTGCCAACCAGAAGGCGCTTGAGTTCCTTACGGGTTACCTGGTCGAGAAGGCGCTCGCGGTCGACAACATCTTCGTGTTCGTCATGATCTTCAGCTACTTCGCGGTGCCGGCCGAATACCAGCGCCGCGTGCTGCTGTATGGCGTGCTCGGCGCCATCGTGCTGCGCGCGGTGATGATCCTGGCCGGCGCGGTCCTGATCGCGCGCTTTCACTGGATTCTGTACCTGTTCGGCGCGCTGCTGGTGTTCACCGGCCTGCGCATGATGCTGGCCGCCGATCACGCGCCGGATCTGGCCAGGAACCCGGCGCTGCGCTGGCTGCGCGGGCATTTGCGCGTTACTGACGACTACCACGGCGACCGCTTCACGGTGCGCCAGAACGGCGTGCGCTGGTTCACGCCGCTGTTTCTGGTGCTGGTGATGATCGAGCTGAGCGACCTGGTGTTCGCGGTGGACAGTATCCCTGCGATCTACGCCATCACCAGCGATCCGTTCATCGTGTTCACGTCCAACATGTTCGCCATCCTCGGCCTGCGCGCGCTGTACTTCCTGCTGGCGGACATGGCGCAGCGGTTCCGGCTGCTCAAGTACGGCCTCGCGCTGATCCTGGTGCTGATCGGCGGGAAGATGCTGCTGGCGGAGGTGTACAAGCTGCCGATTGGCGTGGCGCTGGGGATGGTGGCGGTGATCCTGGCCGGCAGCGTGCTCGCGAGCTGGTGGCAGGACCGCCATCGAAAAGCGTGACGCCGTTTCGCCGCCGCGGGTGCCGGGGGTCCCAGCGCATAATCGCGGCTCCCGCCCAGCCCGCAAAGGAGCCGCCATGACGCCCTGGTTTTTCGAGGATTTCGCGCCCGGCGCCGTGATCCCGACCGTGCGCCGCACCGTGACCGAAGCCGACGTGATGGCGTTTGCCGGCCTGTCCGGCGACTACAACGTGCTGCACACGGACCGCGTGTTTGCCGCCGAGACGCAGTTCGGCGAGCCGATCGCGCACGGTCTGCTCGGGCTAGCCATCGTGTCCGGCCTGATGCACCAGACGGGCGTCATCAACGGCACCATCATCGGCTTTCTGGGGCTCACCTGGCGCTTCACGGCGCCGGTGAAATTCGGCGACACCATCGCCGCCGAAATGCGCGTGCGGGCGGTGAAGGAAACCTCCAAGCCCGACCGCGGCGTGGTGACGCTGGCGTTTTCCGTTACCAATCAGCGCGGCGAGCGTGTGCAGGACGGCGAGTTCACGCTGATGATGAAGCGGCGTGCTTGAGCAGGTGCCGGTCCGCGTTCAGTAACAGCGCGGACCGTCGACGATGCCGTATCTGCTCACCGGCTTGGCCTACGTCGCCACGTTCGCCGTGGTGGGGGTCGTTGCGTTTTTTCTGGTCATGCTGCTCGCCGGTCCGCACAGCGGCATGTTGCCGGACGGCTTGAAGTTGGTGGTCATCCTGCTCGGGTGGATTTCGGTGCTCGTGCTGCCGGTGCTGGCGGCGCGGCTTGTATGGCGCTGGCTCGCCGCGCGTCGCCCGCGCGGCGCGTCCCGGTTGTAAGGCTCGCGGCGGCTACACGCCCTCGGCGCTGGCCTGGAAATTCAACTCGGCGATCACGCCGTTGGGGTCGGTGGCGAACACCTGGTGCAGGTCCGCGGCGCGCATCGACAGCTCGCGAAACGGGATGCCGAGGCGCGTCAGCCGCTCGCGCAGCGCCGGCAGGCCGCTGACGCGAAACGCCAGGTGATCGACGCCCGGGCCTTCCGGGCCGCGCGCAGCGTGCATCGGCTGCCCGAACACGTCGGCCTCGTAGTGCTCGCCGATTTCCATCAGGTGCACGATCGGCCGCCCGCCGGCGTACAGCCAGTAGCCGGGCAGGGCGAGCGGCGGGCGCGGGCCGACTTCAAGGCCCAGCGCGTCCACGTAGAAGCGGCGCGTTTCTTCAAGCCGCGTGGTGCGAATGGCGCAGTGGTCTAGGGCTTCGAGTGTCATGGTGTCCTCCTCAAGCCGGCGTCCTTTTGGACCGTAAACACGCTACCAGAATTGCCGATAGTCCCGCCGATGTCAGAACCCGCACTTGCCCTCGAAACCGCCGCCGCGCTCGACACCCTGGCGGCCGTGTTTCGCGCCGTGCCGGCGATTCCGGTCGTCGCCGAGCCGGCCCGGGCGCACGAGATTTACGGCGACTACGACGGCTGGAGCCGGCACCTGCTGACGGGGTCGCCGGCACCCGGGCTTGCGGGCTCGGATAGCAACGGCCCGCAGTGGGCGCAGGCGCAGCGGTTCTTTCGCGAGCGTCGGCAGTCGGAACAACGGGTGGTGCAACGCCGAGAGCGTGAATACGGCGCACTCGCGCAGGATCTGTTGGCGGCGTTGCGCGCCGCGAGCCGGGGCAGCGGGCAGGCGGCGCAGGCCGTGGAGCACACGCTGAACCGGGTGCAGACGCTGCTGGCCAGCAATGCCGTCGACCAGTTGCGGGCGGAGTTCGCCGGCATGGCTGGCCATCTAAGCCAACTCATGGGCGAGCTGCGCGGCGAATTCGACAGCCAGTTGGAAGATCTCCGCGCGCGGGTGCAGGCGGCCGAGCAGGCCAAGGCCGATGTCGAAACCGAGGTGCGGGAACTCGGCCAGCACCTCGCGGCCATGCGCAGTGCGCTCGACGACGCGCGCCAGCAGATGCAGCTCGACCCGCTGACGGGCCTGTTCCACCGCGGCGCCTTCGACGAGGCGCTCGGCCGTTACGTGGACCTCGCACAGGCGGGCGGCCAGTCGCTTGCGCTGCTGCTGTTCGACCTCGACCACTTCAAGCGCATCAACGACACGCTGGGCCACGGCGCGGGTGATGCCGTGCTGCGCGCCGTGAGCGATCTGCTGAGCCGGTCGTTCCTGCGCGCGGACGATTTTGTGGCCCGTTACGGCGGCGAGGAGTTCGCCGTGCTGTTGTTCATTGACGACCCGGTGCAAGTACAGCGGCTGGTGACCGGCCTGCGCCAGCGCCTGCAGCAGATGCAGCTTGCTGAATTGCCGCCCGGCACCGTGGTGACCTGCTCCGGCGGCTGTGCCTTGCGGCGGCCGAGCGACGCCCCGGAAGACCTGCTGCGCCGCGCCGACACGGCGCTGTACGCCGCCAAGGACGCAGGCCGCGACTGCCTGAAATTCGCAGACTGACCGTGCGGCTGTGCCGGCCTTGGCCGGACACCGCCGCACGCTGCGTGGGCGGGCGAACGACTGCGCGGCTAGCGGTGGCGCAGGACCACCGTTCCAAGGCCGGCACCGAATCGCGCCTCGGCGATCGAGCCGGATGGCAGCGCGTGGGCCCGCGTGAGCCCGCCGGTCAGGACGACTTCACCGGCCTGCAGACGCTCGCCGCGTACGGCCAGATGCCGCGCGAGCCAGGCGACCGCCGCGAGCGGCGAGTCGAGCGCGGCGGCGCCGACGCCCTGATCGACCCCGCGACCGTCGATGTGGAGTTGCACCTCCACCCGCCGCAGGTCGCCGACGTCCGCCAGCGAGTGGGGTGCGCCCAGCACGTAGCGCGCCGCCGAGCTGTTGTCCGCGATGTTGTCGACCGACTTGAAACGGTAGGCCCGGTAGCGGCTGTCGACCACCTCGATGGCCGGCAGCACGGCCACGACGGCGTCGGCCACCTGCTCCGGTGTGACATCAGCTCCCCGCAGATCGCGCCCGAGCTGGATCGCGATTTCCGGCTCCACGCGCGGCTGGATCAGCTCGCCCGCCGGCAGGTCCGACCCGTCGATGCGCATGGCCGCGAGCAGCACTCCGCTGTTGGGGTGGTCGACGCCCATCTGCTCACGCATGGCGGCGCTGGTGAAGCCGAGCTTGTAGCCGGTGCGTGTGCCGCCCGTCAGGCGCAGCAGCTCGGCCTGGATGGCGTAGGCGTCGGTCTCGGTAAGCGTCGGGCAATCGTCGCTGAGTGGGCTGCCGGCGCGCCGTTCGCGGGCGGCCTCGCGCAGGCGGGTGGCGAATTTGCGGCAGGTTTCGCTGTCTAGCGGCATGGCTCGGCTCGGTTGGAAGCTCGGGTCAGAATAGCCGCATGAACACCTCAGTACGCCCGCCCGACCTTCGCACCCGCCGCCGCCTGCTCGGCGGCATGGCGGCCGGCGGCTTGCTGGCGGGCCTCGAGGCCCTGCTCCCTGCCTGGGCCGCACCGGGGATGGCCGCGCCACATGCGCGCCAGCCGGGGCCGGTGAGTGTTGACCTGACCGTGGCGCGCCAGCGCATCGACATCGCAGGCAAGTCGGCCTTCGCCCACACGCTGAACGGCACCGTGCCGGGGCCGCTGATCGAGCTGTACGAAGGCCACGAGGCGCGGCTTCGCGTGCACAACACGCTCGACGAGGATGCGTCGATCCACTGGCACGGCATCCTGCTGCCGTTCGAGATGGACGGCGTGTCGGGCGTGACGTTTCCGGGCATTGCGCCCGGCGAAACGTTCGAGGCCCGCTTCCCGGTACGGCAGGCCGGCACCTACTGGTACCACAGCCACTCGGGCCTTCAGGAGCAGACCGGCGTGTACGGGCCGCTGGTGATCCACCCGGCCGGCGGTTATGCGGAAGCCTTTGACCGCGACTACGTGGTGCTGCTGTCGGACTGGACCTTCGAGGACCCCTTCGCGGTGCTCGCCAGGCTCAAGAAAGTCAGTCACTACTACAACTTCCAGGAACAGACGCTGCCGCAGGTTGCGCAGGAGGGCGCCTGGCGGCAGTGGCTCGCCTGGCAGCAGATGCGCATGAGTCCGGCCGACATTGCCGACGTGACCGGCCACACGTACACGTATCTGATGAACGGCCTGCACCCGGCCGGCAACTGGACCGGCCTGTTCACGCCCGGCGAGCGGGTGCGGCTGCGCATCATCAACGCGTCGGCCATGACCTACTTCAACCTGCGCATCCCCGGTCTGCCGATGACCGTGGTGCAGGCCGACGGGCAGGACGTGCAGCCGGTCGAGACGGACGAACTCCAGATCGCCATCGCCGAGACCTACGACGTCATCGTCACCCCGCCCGAGGATCGCGCCTACACGGTGTTTGCCGAATCCATGGACCGCAGCGGCTTTGCGGCCGGCACGCTCGCGCCGCGCGTGGGCATGACGGCCGCCGTGCCGGCGCTGAGAAGGCGCCCGCTGCGCACGATGACGGACATGGGCATGGACCACGCGGGCCACGGCGGGCACGCGGGCGACGCCGCCGAGCCCAGCGTGGACCACTCGGCCATGGGCCACGGAGCACAGGTCAAATCCCCGGCCGCCGATCCGCACGCTGGGCACACCACCATGGGCCATTCGGCGCCGGACTTGCACGCCGGCCACGCAATGGGCAGCTCGCCGGCGGTCGACCACGCCGCCATGGGGCACGCGCCCGGCCCGCGCAGCGCCAGAACCGGCAACGAGCGCGCCGCGCCGGGCCCGGTGCTGGCCATGCACGATGGCGACACGCATGGCGTCGGCAACCAGGCCGTCGCGCAGGTCGAGCGCGACCGCACCGCCGAGCCCGGCACCGGGCTCGCCGACGTCGACCACCGGGTGCTGGTATACGCGGACCTGCTGGCCCGCACGCCTGGCCGCGACGCGCGGCCGCCGGCGCGCGACATCGAGTTGCACCTCACCGGCCACATGGAGCGCTACATGTGGTCCTTCGACGGCAAGAAGTTCTCGGAAGTCCGCGGCCCGATCCTGTTCCACCACGGCGAGCGCCTGCGGCTCACGCTGGTCAACGACACCATGATGGAACACCCCATCCACCTGCACGGCATGTTCTTCGAGGTCGACAACGGCGCCGGCGAGTACCGGCCGCGCAAGCACACGGTGAGCGTCAAGCCCGCCGAGCGGCTGCGGCTGCTCATCACCGCCGACGAACCCGGCCGCTGGGCGTTTCACTGCCACCTGCTGTACCACATGCACATGGGCATGATGCGCGTGGTGGAGGTGGTCTGATGCACACCGCGAAGCGCGCGCCGCTGCTGGCATTGCTGCTGATCGAGGCCGTCGCACCGGCACTCGCTGCGGACGCCGGCGCCGGCCACGTGCCGGCCGACTGGCCGCACGTGCACGAGGACCACCAGAACTTCGGCTACCTGCTGGTCGACCGGCTCGAATACCGCGACGACGAGGGGCCGAACCACCTGCTGTGGGACGCGCAGGGCTGGTACGGCGGCGATTACCGGCGCCTGTGGCTCAAGACCGAGGGCGAGCAAGCGATCTCGGACAGCCACGGCGAGGCCGAGGTGCAGGCGCTGTATGGCCGACTTGTCGCGCCGTACTGGGATGCGCAGGTCGGCGTGCGCTACGACCGCGCCTACGGCAGCGGGCCGGACCGCGACCGCGCGTTTGGCGTGCTCGGCGTGCAGGGCACCGCGCCGTACCGCTTCGAGACCGAAGCCGCGCTGTTCGTGAGCGAGGACGGCGACGTCAGCCTGCGCGCCGAGTTCGAGTACGAACTGCTGCTCACGCAGCGCCTGGTGCTGCAACCGCGCGTCGAGATCAACGCCGCCGCGCAGCGGGCGCGATCGTGGGGCGTCGGCAGCGGCATCAACGACGTGCAGATCGGCCTGCGCCTGCGGTACGAGATCCGCCGCGAGTTCGCGCCCTACGTGGGCGTGGAGTGGACGCGCAAGCTCGGCGACACGGCAGACATTGCCCGCGACGAGGGCGAGGAGGTCAGCGTGCCGGCGCTGGTGGCGGGCCTGCGGCTGTGGTTTTGAGGCTGGCAACGGCCACTTGACGATCGTCAATAGCGCGCTCTGCGCTCCTGCCACGCTTGGCGCCTGTTGCAAGCCCCGGCGCGCCGTGCCGCGCGCCGCCCGACCAGGAGTGCCCCATGAAGCCCGAAGACCTGCGCTGGCGCGTGATCGACAAGCCGGGCGAGACGTTCAAGGTCCACCGCTCGATCTATACCGACCCCGAGATTTACGAGGCGGAACTCCGGCACATCTACGAGGGCAACTGGATCTACATCGCCCACGACAGCGAGCTGCCGAACCCGAACGACTACATCACCACCGTGATCGGCCGCCAGCCGGTCATCATCGCCCGCGGGGCGGATGGCGTGCTGCGCGGCTTCGTGAACGCGTGCAGCCACCGCGGCGCCAACGTGTGCCGCAAGCGCAAGGGCAACGCGAAGCTGTGGACCTGCCCGTACCACGGCTGGGTGTTCGACAACCAGGGCGCGCTGCTGGACGTGAAGAACGAGGCCGGCGGCGGCTATCTGCCGGGCTTCGACAAGTCCGGCTACGGTCTGACGCCGGTGCCGCACGTGGCGTCCTACCGCGGCTTCATCTTCGCGAGCCTGAACGCCGACGTGCTGCCGCTGAAGGAGCACCTGGCCGGCGCGGCCATTTTTCTTGACATGTTCGCCGACCAGTCCGAGCAGGGGCTGGAGGTGCTGCCGGGCCTGTCCGTGTACACGCATCACGGCAACTGGAAGATGCAGGCCGAGAACGGCGTCGACGGTTATCACGTGGACCCGGTGCACACGTCGTACTTTCGCCTCGCCGCCCTGCGCGCCAGGAAGGCCGCCGAGACCGCCGGCAAGGATCAGGTGAAGGCCATCGACGTGCTGAACCCGAAGGCCCACAGCGGCAATTACGACCTCGGCAACGGCCACGTGCTGATCTGGTTCGACGTCGCCAACTACCGCGACCGCGCCGCCGGCATGCAGTACGAGAGTCTCGTCGAGCGCATGGGTGAGCCGCGCGCGCGCTGGATGGCGGCGCGCCTGCGCCAGGTGCTGATCTACCCGAACCTGATCCTGTTCGACGGCATCTCGACCCAGGTGCGCACCTGGCGGCCGCTGTCGCAGGACGAGACCGAGGTCACCGTCAAGTGCATCGCCATGAAGGGCGAGTCGGCCGAGCAGCGGCGCCGGCGCCTGCGCCAGTACGAGGACTTCTACAGCGCGAGCGGCCTTGCGACGCCGGATGACCTGACCGAGTTCGACGCCTGCCAGTCCGGCTACTACGGACGGAATGCGCAGTGGCAGGACTTCGACCGCGGCATGGCGCGGCGCGTGGCCGGGCCGGATGACTTTGCCAACGAGGTCGGCATCAAGGCGCGCTACAGCGCACCGGACGCCGCCGACGAGACGCTGTACCACGGCGAGTACCGGCACTGGCTCGGCACGCTGTGCAAGGGCCTGGAACGTGACGCCGGGAAGCGCGAGGTGGCCTGACATGACGATCGACACTCAACTGCTGGCCGAGGCGGCGGACTTTCTGCTGGAGGAAGCCGCCTGCCTCGACCAGCGCCGCTGGGACGACTGGCTGGCGCTGTACGAGACCGACTGCGTGTTCTGGCTGCCGGCCTGGGACGACGACGATGTGCTGAACGAGGATCCGGACACGCAGCTGTCGCTGATCTACCTGGAGGGCCGCGAGCGGCTGGAGGAGCGCATCTGGCGCATCCGCTCGGGCCTGTCGTCGTCACTGCTGCGCATGCCGCGGGTGACGCATCTCGTCACCAACGTGCGCCTCGCCGGGCAGCGGGATGGGTTGCAGCGGGTCACGGCCAACTTCCAGACCAACGCCTTCAAGCACGACGAAAAACGCGTGGATTTCTTCTTCGGCACCTACCAGTACGCGCTGCGCCGGCGGGGCGAAGGCTTCGGCATCGTGCACAAGAAGGTGGTCGTCAACAACGACATCATCCCGCGCCAGCTCGACGTGTTCAGCGTGTAAGCGGTGCCTGCCCCGGGGTCGGCGAGGGGGCCGGCGAAGGGGTCGGCGAGGGGAGGGTGATCCCGTATCATCGCGGCGTGCCGACCGACTGGTCAGGCCGTGTCACCCCACGCCGGAGGCCCCCACCATGCGCATCGAAGACATCACCTGGCGCATCGTCGACAAGCCGGGCGAGACCTTCAAGGTCCACCGCTCGCTGTACACCGACCCCGAGCTGTTCGAGCTCGAAATCAAGCACGTCTGGGAAGCGACCTGGATCTACATCGGCCACGACAGCCAGATCCCGAATCCGAATGACTACCTGACCACCGTCATCGGCCACCAGCCGGTGATCATTTCCCGCGGCGCGGACGGTGCGCTGCGCGGCTTCATCAACGCCTGCTCGCACCGCGGCGCCATGGTGTGCCGCAAGGCGCGCGGCAACGCCAAGCGTTTCGCCTGCCCGTACCACGGCTGGGTGTACGACAACCAGGGCGCGCTGCTGGACGTGAAGGACGAGGCGGGCGGTGCCTACCCGGACCACTGGACCAAGGCCGATTACGGGCTCACGCCGGTGCCGCACGTGGCGAGCTACCACGGCTTCATCTTCGCGAGCCTGAACCCCGACGTGCCGGACCTGAAAACGCACCTCGCGGCAGCGGCGCCGTTCCTGGAGCTGTTCTCCAACCAGTCCGTGGACGGGCTGGAGGTGCTGCGCGGGCATTCCGTGTACACGCACCGCGGCAATTGGAAGATGCAGGCCGAGAACGGCGTCGACGGCTACCACGTGGACATCGTGCACGCGTCCTACTTCCGCCTGGCGCAGGAGCGCGCCAAGCAGGCGGCAGCCGCGGGCGGTGCGGACAACGTGAAGGCCATCAAGGTCGACATGCAGAACACGCAAAACGGCAACTACGACCTCGGCAACGGCCACGTCATGATCTGGACCGACGTGCCGAACTTCCGCGACCGGGCGCTCGGCATGCAGTACGACACGCTGGAGGCGCGCGTCGGCCCGCTGCAGGCCAAGTGGATGGCCGGGCGCCTGCGCCAGGTGCTGATCTACCCGAACGTGATCCTGTTCGACGGCATCTCGACGCAGCTGCGCTCGTGGCGGCCGATCGCTCCCGATCAGACCGAGGTGCACGCGTACTGCGTGGCGCCCAAGGGTGAGAGCGAGGAGGCGCGCGAGCGGCGCGTGCGTCAGTACGAGGATTTCTACGGCGCGAGCGGTATCGCGACGCCGGACGATCTGACCGAATTCGACGCCTGCCAGTCCGGCTACTACGGGCGCAACGCCGAGTGGCAGGATTTCGACCGCGGCATGAAGCGCCGCATCGTCGGCGCCGACGAGCACGCCCGCGAGCTCGGTTTCAACCCGCAGGTGAGCGCCAGCCGCTTTGCCGACGAGACGCTGTACCACGGCGAGTACCGGCAGTGGTTGAAGCTGATGACGGACGGCCTGCGTCGCGAGGAGGCCAAGCGCCATGCGGCCTGACCCCGTGCTGAAGGACGCCGTCACCGAACTGCTGCTTGAGGAGGCCGACTGCCTCGACGAGCGGCGCTGGCACGACTGGCTCGCGCTGTACCAGGACGACGCCGTCTACTGGGCGCCGTCCTGGGAAGACGACGACGTGCTGATCGACAACCCGAAGGCGGAAATCTCGCTCATCTACTGCGGCAACCGCGACCGCATGGGCGACCGCGTGTGGCGCATCGAGTCCGGCCTGTCGTCGTCGCTGCTGCGCATGCCGCGCACACGCCACTTCGTGACCAACATCCGCCTGCGCGAGGCGACGGCGGATGAAGTGATCGCCACCGCCAACTTTCAGGTCAACACCTACAAGCACGAGGAACAGCGCACCGACATGTTCTTCGGCCACTACCGCTACCGCCTGACGCGGGCCGGCGACGCACTGCAGATTCGCGAGAAGTACATTGTGGTCTGCAACGACGTGATCCCGCGCCAGATGGACGTGTTCAACGTGTAGAGCCTGCAGGTTCGTGAGATCGACAAAGCCCGCCGGGGAAGATCCCGGGCGGGCTTTTGTTTTTCCGCTGCCTGACAATGGCGCCCGTCATCCACCGCCGGTCGCCCATCATGTCCCGATTCGATGAGTTGCGAAGCCGCCTGTGGGCGCTCGAACAGGAGCTGGAGGCGGAGGCCGAGCGCCTGCGTGTCGAGTTCGCTGGACGGTTCGCCGAAGGCAGCGAACGTCTGCGTGCCAGCCACCGCGCCGTGCGCACACGTCTGTTGCCGTACCTGCTCGGCGCCCGTCCCGCGCACCTGCTGACGGCGCCGGTGATCTACGGCCTGGTCGTGCCGCTGGCGCTGCTGGACCTGGCGCTGACCGTGTTTCAACACGTCTGTTTCCGTGCCTGGGGCATCGGGCGGGTGCGGCGCGGCGCGTTCTTCGCTTTCGACCGCCACCGCCTTGGCTACCTCAACGTCATCGAGAAGCTGAACTGCGATTACTGCGCCTACGCGAACGGCCTGCTCGCCTATGCACGCGAGATTGCCGGGCGCACCGAGCAGTACTGGTGCCCGGTGCGCCACGCCGCGCGGGTAAACGCGCCGCATCGCCAGTACGGGCAGTTCGTGCCGTACGGCGATGCCGAAGGCTACCGACGCGAACTGCCCATCCTGCGCCGGAACCTGCAAGGCAATGTGCCGCCGGGCGAGCGGCCCGACCCCTGAGCCGGAGGACATGACCATCATGCGCGTGCTGCGAAACATCCTGCTCAAGGGCCTGGCCACGGTGCTGCCGGTGGTGGTCACGCTGTATCTGTTGTGGTGGCTCGCCACGACGGGCGAGAGCCTGCTGGGTGCCGCGCTGCGGGCGGTGTTGCCGGCGGGGGTGTATCGGCCGGGCATGGGCCTCGCGGCGGCGGTGGTGCTGATTTTTGTGGCCGGGCTGATGACCGACGCGTGGCTGTTCGGCAGCGTGGTGCGCCTCGCCGAGCGCGCCCTGGAACGCATCCCGATCGTCAAGACCGTATTCGGCGGCGTGCGCGATCTGTCGGCGTTCCTGACCGGAGGCGGGCAGGAGCGTCTCGCGCGCGTGGTGCACGTGGCGCTGACGCCGGACATCGGTGCGGTCGGTTTCATCACCCGCGACGAGGTGGGCAGCCTCGCGCCGCCGGACCAACGCGACGGCCGGGTGGCTGTGTACCTGCCGATGAGCTACCAGATTGGCGGCTACACGCTGCTGGTGCCGCGCGATCGCATCACGCCGCTCGACCTGCCCGCGCAGGAGGCGATGCGGCTGGTGCTGACCGCCGGGGTGAGCGCGCCGCCGCGGCGCGGCCGGGAGTCTTCGGGCTAGCGCCGGGGCGTTCTGCGTCTCGCTTGCTGGACATCGCGCGTTGCAAGACACTGCAAGCGGCGTATCAACAACGAAAAGGAGAACACGCGTGGATCTGGGTTATGCGGGACTGAGTGTCATCGTCACCGGCGCTGCCTCCAACATCGGCCGCGCCATCGCGCTCGGTTTTGCGGCCGAGGGCGCGCGAGTGACGATTGGCGACATCGATGTCGAGCAGGCCGGCCGGGTGGCCGACGAAGCACGCGCCCGTGGCGGCCAGGCGCAGGCCGTGGCCACCGATGTGACCGACCTTGCCCAGGTGCAACGCCTGTTCGCGGCGGCCGAGTCGGCGCACGGCCCGGTCAAGGTGCTGGTCAACGCCGTCGGCTGGGATCAGCTGATGTTCTTCACCGAGACCACGCCCGAGTTCTGGGACAAGATCATCCGCATCAACTACGTCGGCGTGCTGAACTGCACGCGCGCCGCGCTCGACACGATGCTGAAGTCCGGCGGCGGCGCCATCGTGTCGATCAGCTCCGACGCCAGCCGCCAGGGCGAGCCGCGCGAGGCGGTGTACGGCGGCGTGAAGGCGGCCATCAACAGCTTCATGAAGACCATCGCCAGGGAAAACGGCCGCTTCGGCGTGCGCTGCAACGTGGTCTGCCCCGGCGTCACCATTCCGGACGACCCGGCCGAGGTCGGCGCACGCAGCATGTGGGCCAACAAAGGCGCCATGTTCACGGACGAGCAGCTGGAAAAAGTCGCCAAGGCATTGCCCCTCAAGAAAATCGGCAAGCCGCAGGACATTGCCAACGCGGTGCTGTTTCTGGCTTCCGATCGGGTCGCCGGCCACGTCACGGGACAAGTGCTGTCCGTGAGCGGCGGCTACTCGATGGCCGGCTGATGGGTCCGTTTTGCAACAAAGAAGAGGACACGGCCATGCACAAGTCACTCGCTCCGAAGACTATTCTGGTGCCGCTGACCGCCGACCGCCCGGCGCGCCTTGCACTGCGGGCAGCGGGGCAGATGGCCCGCGAGCTTGGCAGCCGGCTGATCCTCGCCTATGTGTCCCCGGAGCCGGGGCACATGGAGCAGGTAGGGTTTCGCCTTGAAAGCATCGACCAGATTCGCAACCGGTTGGAAGGCGCGCTCGGCGCCATCATCGCCGAGGAGCTGGGCGACGTTCCGCACGACGCGGTGGCGCGCGTCGACGACGTCGGCGAAGGCGTGGTGGCGCTGGCGCGCGAGCACGACGTAGACCTGATCGTGTTCGAAACCCGCCCGCGCTCGCTGCTGGAGCGCGTATTCGTCCCGTCGGCCTCGGCGTGGGTGGTGCAGCATGCGCCGTGCGCCGTGCTGGTGCTACCGGAGGACAAGGCATGAAGCTGTACGAAGATCGGGTCGCGCCAAACCCCCGCCGCGTGCGGGTGTTCCTGGCCGAAAAGGGCATTACGGGCATCGAGGTCGTGCCGGTCGGCATCGCCGACGGCGGCATCCTGACGCCGGAGTTCCTGCGCCGAAACCCGCTGGCGCAGGTGCCAGTGCTTGAGCTTGACGATGGCAGTCACCTCAGCGACTCCATGGCTATCTGTCGTTATTTCGAGCACTTGCAGCCGGAACCGAAGCTTTTTGGAGAGCCCGGCCTCGACGCCGCGCGGGTCGAGATGTGGAACCGGCGCATTGAGTTCGAGATTTTCTGGCCGATCGCCAACGTGTTCCGGCACATCCACCCGTTCTTCAAGGGCAAGCACGCGCAGGTGGCCGAATTTGGCGAGGTGTCCCGCGCACGGGCGCTGAAGAATCTCGACTGGCTCGATGCCGAACTCGCCGACGGGCGGCCGTTCATCGCCGGCGAGCGCTTCACGGTGGCCGACATTACCGCGCTGTGCGGCATCGATTTTGGCCGCGTGAGCGGCATCCGCGTGGGCGACGAACGCCCGCATCTGCTGCGTTGGCATACGTCGGTATCGGCCCGTCCCAGCGCCAAGGCCTGAGGACCTTGGCGCCTGACTGGCGCTTGCGCATAAAATAGCCGAACGAACGTTCAGAAAATGCGGCTCCCGGCTCAAAGCCGGCGGCGCCGCCAGGCCAGGGACAGGCCGCTGCGCTCCGAGGAGGCCTTGCTTGTTCGACGACCTGTCCGCCCGCACGTCCTTTGGTCTGGACGACGACGCGCTGCGGACCCGCCCAACGGTGTTCCGCACCGATCTGTTCGAAGGCCAGACCGTGCTCGTCACGGGTGCCGGCACGGGCATCGGCAAGGCGATTGCGGTGTTGTTTGCACGCCTTGGCGCCGCGGTGATGATCTGCGGGCGCCGCCCCGAGCCGCTCGAAGAAACATTGGCCTTGCTGCGCGAGCTCGGCGCCGACGCCGACGCGATGCCCATGACCATCCGCGATCCGGAGCAGGTGCAGGCGCTGATCGTGCACACGTGGGAGCGCTTTGGGCGGCTCGACACGCTGATCAACAACGCCGGCGGGCAGTTTGCGCAGCCGGCGCTCGACATGAGTCCACGCGGCTGGAACGCGGTGATCGACACCAATCTCAACGGCACCTGGTACGTGACGCAGGCCGCGGCCCGCGCCTGGCGGGAGCAGGGCCACGCCGGCAATGTGGTCAGCATCGTGCTCGACAACTTTCGCGGCATGCCGAGCATTGCGCATTCAAGCGCGTCGCGCGCGGCGGTGATGAATCTCGCCCGCACGCTGGCCGTGGAGTGGGCACCGCACCGCATACGCGTCAACTGCGTCGCGCCCGGCGCCATCGAGAGCAGCGGCTTTGCGCAGTACCCGCGCGAGCGCTTGAACCAGTTTTACAACTCGAACCCCATGCGCATGCTGGGCGATGTCCACGACGTCGCCGAAGCCTGCGCGTACCTGGCAAGCCCAGCCGCCAAGTTCGTTACCGGCGAGACGCTGGTGGTGGACGGCGGCGGACGCTACTGGGGCGAAACCTGGCTGTCGCAGCGGCCGGAACACTTTGATCCTTATTGACACTGCGATTCCAACCGAGGAGAAGCCGCCATGACCGACACCCCTTACCAGGGACCCTTGCTGTCCGCTGACTCGCACGTGGTCGAACCGCGTGACCTGTGGCTGACGCGCATGGATGCGAAGTGGCGCGACAGCGCGCCGCGCATCGAGGCGATTGAAGGGCTCGGCGACAGCATGATCGTTCAGGGCCTCAAGCCGCGGCCGCTGGCCTTCGAGGGGCCGATGATCGAGTTCAAGGCCCGCGGCGTGGAGATCCCGAAGATCACCGATTTCCGCTACGAGGACACGCGCCCGGGCGGCTGGGACCCGGACGCGCGCATGAAGGACCAGGACCTCGACGGCGTGAGCGGGGAGGTGATCTACCCCGGTGTTGGCCTGTTCGTGTGCGAAACGCCGGACGCCGAGTACGAGACGGCCGTCTGCAGGACTTACAACGACTGGCTGGCCGAGTTCTGCGCCGCGCATCCGACGCGGCTGAAGGGCGCCGCGCTGCTGCCGGGCAAGGGGCCGATCGAGACCATCATCGCCGAGGCCGAGCGTGCCATCGGCAAGCTGGGTCTGGCGGCTGTAATGCTGCCGGCGACCAATACCGCGCAGCCCTACAACCAGCCGGTGTGGGACGGCCTGTGGGCGCGGTTGCAGGACATGGGCGTGGTGTGCACGTTTCATCTCGGCGGCACCAGCTTCCCGGCGCATATCCGCGGGCCGGGGGCCAGCGGCGCGCTGGTGTGCGGCGGCAAGTTCCAGCAGCTCGCCGAGCCCCTGAACCTCGTGATCTGGGGCGGCGCGCCGATGCGCTTTCCGCGCATGAAGTGGTCGCTGGTCGAGGGCGGCATCGGCTGGATCGCCGCCGTGCTGGATCTCATGGACCACTGGTGGCACGACCACAAGGGCTGGATGAAGCCGCGCCTGGAAGAAGCGCCCAGCACTTACTTCCGGCGCAATTTCTTCGCCACCTTCGAGGACGACCGCGCCGGCGTGCGCACGCGCGACATCATTGGCGTCGAGAACATCATGTGGGGCTCGGACTACCCGCACACCGAGGGCGTGTGGCCGTTCTCGCGCCGGCAGGTCGGGCGCGATTTCGTCGGTTGCCCGGCGGACGAAACGCGCAAGATGGTGTACGAGAACGTCGCCAAGGTATTCGGATTCCCGCTGGCGGCGTGATCCGAACGCGCCCGGCAGGCCGAGCCTGCCGGGCGCGACAAGCAACTACAGCTTCAGCAGCCGCTTGAGGTTGCCGGCGTAGATCGCCGCCTTCTCGGCCGGCGGAATCGGCAGCGCGTCGATGCTGAAGATCGTGTCCGACGTGAACAGCGCGCCGCCCTTGGTATCGAACGGCGTGTCGGTGCCGAACACCAGCTTATCGGCGCCAAAGAACGCGTACGCCGCGTGCATGCCGCCGACCGAGCCCATCACCGCCGTGTCGTTGTAGAACATGCGGTAGTACTCGATGAGCGGCTTTTGCAGGCGCGTCATTGCGTCACCCATCTGGCCGAGTGACTCGAACAGCGGGTACACGTACTCGATGCGCTTGTCGAAGTACGGAATCATCGCCCCGGCGTGGTGGGTGATGATCTTCAGGTTCGGGTGGCGGTCCAGCACGCCGGCGAAGATCAGCCGCGTCATCGCCATGCTGGTCTCGAACGGCCAGCCGAAGATTTGCCACATGGCGTACTGCGAGCGGTCCTCGTCCACGTAGTCCGGGCGCATCGGCGTGCGCGCCGGGTGCAGCCAGATCGGCAGGTCGAGTTCCGCCATCAGGGCGTAGAACGGCATGAACTCCGGCGCGTCGATGGCGCGGCCCTGGCAGTTGCTGTAGATGAGAATGCCCTTCATGCCGAGCTGCTTCACGGCCCGCTCGGCCTCGCGCACGGCGGCGTCCATGTTGTTCATGGCAATGGTGCCCACCGCCAGGAACCGGTCCGGGCGCTGGGCGGCCATCTCGGCGATGGCGTCGTTGGCGACGGTGGCGAGTTCGGCCGCGAGATTGGGGTCCGCCACCACTTCCTCGATGGGCGGAGTCGCAATCGTGAACACCTGCTGGTCGATGCCGAGCCGATCCATCATGTCGAGCCGCGGCTGGATGTCGACCATCTCCGGAATCTTCTTCGGCAGGTCGCCGAGGTAGAAGTCCTTCACCGCGGCGCTGAAGCGCGCGATGTAGGGCTTCGGCATCACGTGCGTGAAGCAGTCGATCTTCATGGGTCGTTCTCCTCGGATTTGTTTATCGAACGCGATGTCAGCGCGCGGGGCGCCACACAAGGTAAACCGACAGCGCTGCCAGCAGCGCAAACCACACCAGCGCCCACGCGGCGATGCCAAGCCCAAGGAACTGCCAGGCGTTCTCGGCGCACTCGCCGGAGCCGCGCAGCACCATGGACAGCGTTTTCAGCAGCGGAAAGTTCTGGACCATGTAATCGAGGCCCGGTCCGCAGGCCGGCACCTGGTCCGCCGGTAGCGACTGCAGCCAGACCTGACGGCCGGCGACGCCGGCGCCAAGACCGGCCGCGATGAGCCCGAGCGCGGCCAGCACGCGCGTGGCGAGGCGCCCGCGGGCCAGGAACACGCCGACCAGGGCGATCACCCCGAAGGCCATGAACGCCAGGCGTTGCAGCACGCACAGCGGGCACGGTTCGAGTCCCTGCGCGAATTGCAGGTAATAACCGAAGCCCAGCAGGCCGGCGCAGGTCGCAGCGGCAAGCGCGAACCACTGGCGAGGCGAGAGCGGGTGCATCGGCAGGCTTGAGCGGGAGGCGGACAAAACACAGGGCGCCGCAGCACCCCGTGTCGATCCGCGTCGGTCGGTGCCCGCAGGCTCAGCCGAAGTTTCGGGCCACGAAGTCCCAGTTCACGAGATTCCAGAACGTCTCGACGTACTTGGCGCGCAGGTTCCGGTAGTCGATGTAGTAGGCGTGCTCCCAGACGTCGCAGGTCAGCAGCGGCGTCTGGCCGGCGGTCAGCGGACAGCCGGCGTTGCTGGTGCTGACGACCTCAAGGCCGCCGGCGGCGTTCTTGACCAGCCAGCCCCAGCCGGAACCGAAGGTGCCGATGGTGGTCTGGCTGAATTTTTCCTTGAAGGCGTCGAACGAGCCGAACGCCTGGTCGATGGCGGCTGCCAGCGCGCCGGCCGGTTTGCCGCCGGCGTTCGGGGCCAGGCAGTTCCAGTAGAAGGTGTGGTTCCAGATCTGCGCCGCGTTGTTGAACACGCCGCCGGTCGACTTGCGCACGATGTCCTCGAGCGACAGGTTTTCGAACTCGGTGCCCGGAATCAGCTTGTTCAGGTTGTCGACGTAGGTCTTGTGGTGCTTGCCGTGGTGGTATTCCAGCGTCTCTTTGGAAATGTGCGGCGCCAGGGCGTCGATGGCGTAGGGCAGGGGGGGCAGCTCGTGGGTCATGGGGGCTCCTCGTTGCGCTGGGGGACGTGGCGACGGGCCAGTCCGGGGTCGGGATTCGGGCCGACGCGCGGCCGGCACGGCCCTTGCAACGGCTTCACGTGCAGGGCGTTGGCAGTCTAGCAGGTTGACATGCCGCTGCTGCCGCGGCGCGGCGTGAGCCTGATGGGTCATGGCAATCACGGGTGCGCAGGTTGCGTGGCGACCGAGCATTTGCACATTTGTGGGGCATAACGTCGGCGGTTAGAATCGCCGGTTCGTTCACGGGCGGGGCCAGTCGGCGCGGCTGCTCCCCCTGCGCGCGCCCAGCATCTTCTCGGTGCCGTTAGACAGAGACGTCAGATTCAGTGAGCACGAAACCCGACCTTTCCAACACGCTGTACCGCGACCGCTTCGAGCGCGATAACTGCGGTTTCGGCCTGATAGCGCACATGGATGGCGAGGCTTCGCACGAGCTGGTGACCACGGCCATCAATTCGCTGGCGCGCATGACGCACCGTGGCGCCATCGCGGCCGACGGCAAGACCGGTGACGGCTGCGGGCTGCTCATCCGCAAGCCCGATGCGTTTCTGCGAGCGGTGGCGGCCTCGGCCGGCATGGGCATCGGCGAGAACTATGCCGTGGGCGCGGTGTTTCTGAATCCGGACGCAGAGCTGGCGAACAATGCGCGCTCCATCCTGGCCGCCGAGCTGGCCTGCGAGGGCCTCGGCGTGGCCGGCTGGCGGCAGGTGCCGGTGGACCCGGCGGCCTGCGGCGAGCAGGCGCTCGCCATGCTGCCGCGCATCGAGCACGTGTTCGTGACCGCGCCGCACACGATCACCGACGAGGACTTCAACCGGCGCCTGTACTTCGCGCGCCGGCGCGCCGAGAAGCGCATCGAGCCCGCGGACCCCGAGTTCTACGTCACCAGCCTGTCGTGCCACGTCATCGTCTACAAGGGACTGGTGATGCCGGACCGGCTGCCGCAGTTCTACCCGGACCTCGGCGACCCGCGCTTCGCGTCCAGCGTGTGCGTGTACCACCAGCGCTTCTCGACCAACACCTGGCCGCGCTGGCAGCTCGCCCAGCCGTTCCGGTACCTGGCCCACAACGGCGAGATCAACACGCTCGAAGGCAACCGCTACTGGGCGATCGCCCGCGGGCACAAGTTTGCGAGCCCGCTGTTTCCGGACGTCGAGGACATCCTGCCGCTGGTGTCGACCTGGGGTTCGGACTCGATGAGCCTGGACAACATGCTGGATGTGCTGTTGTCCGGCGGCATGGACGTGTTCCGCGCCATGCGCCTGATGATTCCGCCGGCCTGGCAGCATGTGCCGGGCATGGACGCGGACCTGCGGGCGTTCTACGAGTACCACGGCATGATCATGGAGCCGTGGGACGGGCCGGCCGGCATCGTGCTGACCGACGGTCGCTACGCTGCCTGCACCATGGACCGCAACGGCCTGCGCCCGGCGCGCTGGGTGGTGACGCGCGACCGCATCATCACGCTCGCGTCCGAGATCGGTGTGCGTGACTACGCACCCGAGGATGTGGTGGCGAGCGGCCGCCTCATGCCCGGCCAGATGATCGCCGCCGACACCGAAACCGGCGAGCTGCTGTTGCCGGCCGACATCGACGAGCGCCTGAAGCGCCGCCAGCCCTACCGGCGCTGGCTGCAGCGCCACGTGCGGCGTCTGGACGACGTCGAGAACGGCGGCTTCAAGGCCGAGGCGCTGTCGGGGGACGATTTAAAGGCCCAGCAGAAGCTGTTTGGCTTGAGCTACGAGGAGCGTGAGCGGGTGCTGCGCGTGCTGGCCGTGGACGGCCAGGAGGCGGTCGGCTCCATGGGCGACGACGCGCCGATGGCGGTGCTGTCCGGCCAGGCGCGCTCGCTGTACGACTACTTCCGGCAGTCGTTCGCGCAGGTCACGAACCCGCCGATCGACCCGCTGCGCGAAACCATCGTGATGTCGCTCAGCACCAGCTTCGGGCGCAACCACAACGTGTTCGAGGAAACACCGGACCACACCCGCCGCCTGACCACGGCGAGCCCGGTGCTGAGCCGCGACACCTTCGAGCGCCTGCTGGCGGAGGGTGAGCGCGACTATCCGCACGTCAGGATCGACCTGTGCTACGCGCGACCGCCGGCCGGGCAAAGCGCTCTCAAGGCCGCGGTCGAGCGCATCTGTACCGAAGCCGAGATGGCCGTGCGGCAAGGCAAGGTCATCATCGTGCTGAGCGACCGCGCCGCCTCGCCGCAGCGTCTGGCGGTGCCGGCGCCGATGGCGACCGGCGCCGTGCACCACCACCTGACGCGGCTCGAACTGCGCTCGGATGCCAACCTCGTGGTCGAGACCGCGAGCGCGCGCGACCCGCACCACTTCGCCGTGCTGCTGGGGCTGGGCGCGACGGCGATCTACCCGTATCTGGCCTACGCCAGCATCGCCGACATGCTGGGCGAAGACGGTGCCGAGCGCGGCTGCGCCGCGTTCGCCGCCGGCATCAACAAGGGCTTGCTCAAGATCATGTCCAAGATGGGCATCTCGATCTTGCCGAGCTACCGCGGCGCGCAGCTGTTCGAGGCCATCGGCCTGCACGACGAGGTGATCGGTCTGTGCTTCGAGGGCGTCGTGAGCCGTCTGCAGGGCGCCACCTTCGAGGACATCGAAGCGGACCTGCTGTCGCTCGCGGACGCCGCGGCCACCACCCGCAAGCCGCTGGCGCAGGGCGGGCTGCTGAACTACGTGCACGGCGGCGAGTACCACGCCTACAACCCGGACGTGGTGCGGGCGCTGATCGCCTGCGCGCGCAGCGGCGATTACGAGGACTACAAGCTGTTCTCGCGGCTGGTCAACGAGCGCCCGGTGGCGACCATTCGCGACCTGCTCGACGTGAAGCCCGGCGCGGCGATCCCGCTCGACGAGGTGGAGCCGATCGAGGCCATCACCAAGCGTTTCGACTGCGCCGGCATGTCCTTGGGCGCCCTGTCGCCGGAGGCGCACGAGGCGCTGGCGATCGCCATGAACCGCCTGGGCGGACGCTCCAACTCCGGCGAGGGCGGCGAGGATCCGGCCCGTTACGGCACCGAGCGCACGTCCAAGATCAAGCAGGTGGCGTCCGGCCGCTTCGGCGTGACGCCGCACTACCTGGTCAACGCCGAGGTGCTGCAGATCAAGATCGCGCAGGGCGCCAAGCCCGGCGAGGGCGGCCAGCTGCCGGCCAACAAGGTGGACGAGCTGATCGCCCGCCTGCGCTGCACCATGCCGGGTGTGCCGCTGATCTCGCCGCCGCCGCACCACGATATTTATTCGATCGAGGATCTGGCGCAGCTGATCTTTGACCTCAAGCAGGTCAACCCGCAGGCGCTGGTGTCGGTCAAGCTGGTGGCGCAGGCTGGCGTCGGCACGGTGGCGGCCGGCGTCGCCAAGGCGTACGCGGACCTGATCACCATTTCCGGCTACGACGGCGGCACCGGCGCGAGCCCGCTGACGTCCGTGAAATACGCCGGCATTCCGTTCGAGATCGGTCTCGCGGAAACGCATCAGGCGCTGCTGGCTAACAGGCTGCGCGAGAAGGTGCGCGTGCAGGCCGACGGCGGCCTCAAGACCGGTCTCGACGTGATCAAGGCCGCCATGCTGGGCGCCGAGAGCTTCGGCTTCGGCACCGCGCCAATGATCGCGCTCGGCTGCAAGTATTTGCGCATCTGTCACCTGAACAACTGCGCCACCGGTGTCGCCACGCAGAACGAAACCCTGCGCCGCGAGCACTTCACCGGCCTGCCGGACATGGTCGAGAACTACCTGCGCTTCGTGGCGCAGGAAACGCGCGAGTGGCTGGCTGCGCTCGGCGTGCGCAGCATCGAGGAGCTGATCGGCCGCACCGATCTGATGCAGCCGCGCGCCGGCGGCACCGCCAAGCAGCAGCACCTGGACCTCGCACCGCTGCTCGGCGGCAAGGGCCTGGCTGTCGAGGGCAAGCAGTACTGCACCGCCGCCTGCAACGAGCCCTACGACAAGGGCGAGCTCGCCGAGCAGATGGTGGCGGACACGCTCGACGCCATCGAGCACGCGCGCGGCGGCATCTTCCATTACGACATCCGCAACACCCACCGCTCGATCGGCGCGCGCCTGTCGGGCGAGATCGCCCGCCGCTGGGGCAACCACGGCATGGACCACGCGCCGATCACCGTCAAGCTGCGCGGCCACGCCGGGCAGAGCCTTGGCGTGTGGAACGCGGGCGGCCTGCACCTGCTGCTGGAAGGCGACGCCAACGACTACGTCGGCAAGGGCATGGCGGGCGGCAAGATCGTGCTGAGCCCGCCGCGCGCCAGTCGCCTGCAAACCCACCTGACCACCGTCATGGGCAACACCTGCCTGTACGGTGCCACCGGCGGCAAGCTGTTCGCGGCCGGCCAGGTGGGCGAGCGCTTCGCGGTCCGCAACTCCGGCGCCGTCGCGGTGGTGGAAGGCGTGGGCGACCATGGCTGCGAGTACATGACCGGCGGCGTGGTCGTGGTCCTCGGGCCGACCGGCGTCAACTTCGGCGCCGGCATGACCGGCGGTCTTGCCTTCGTCTACGACCCGGACAATCACCTGCCCGAGCGCTACAACCCGGAACTGGTGGAGCTGCAACGCATCAACACCGAGGACACCGCCATCGCTGTCGGTTTCCTGCGCAACCTGATTCGCGAGTACGTCGAGGAGACGCAAAGCGACTGGGGCCGGCAGATTCTGGACAACCTGCCGGAGCTGCGCGGCAAATTCTGGCTGGTGAAGCCGCAGGCGCGCGAACTGACCGTGCTGCTCGACGCCGTGCGCGGGTCGCGCTGAGCGGCTGCGCCCTCCTCATCCTCCACCCGAGCACTCCGCGTTCATGGCCGCTGCCCCCAAGTCCCGCAAGAATCCGCTGCAGTTCCTCGACGTGCCGCGCCAGCTCGACAAGCAGCCGGCGCCGCAGCGCATCCAGCACTTCAATGAAATCTACGTGCCATTCGATGCCGCCCACGCCGCCCGTCAGGCGGCGCGCTGCGTCGACTGCGGCAACCCGTACTGCGAGTGGCAGTGCCCGGTGCACAACTTCATCCCGGACTGGCTGAAGCTGGTGCAGGACGGCAAGATCCTCGAAGCGGCCGAGCTGTCCAACCAGACCAACTCGCTGCCGGAAATCTGCGGCCGCATCTGCCCGCAGGACCGCCTGTGCGAGGGCGCCTGCACCATGAACGACGGCCTCGGTGCCGTCACCATCGGCGCCATCGAGAAGTTCATCTCGGAAGAAGCGTTCAAGCTCGGCTGGAAGCCGGATCTGTCGCGCGTGGTGCCGACCGGCAAGCGCGTGGCGGTGGTCGGCGCAGGCCCTGCCGGCCTGGGCTGCGCGGACGTGCTGGCGCGGGCAGGCGTCAAGGCGGTGGTCTTCGACCGTTATCCGGAAATCGGCGGCCTGCTCACGTTCGGCATCCCCGGCTTCAAGCTCGAAAAAGAGGTCGTGCAGCGTCGGCGCGGCATCTTCGAGGGCATGGGCATCGAGTTCCGGCTGGGCGTCGAGATCGGGCGTGACATCACGTTCGAGAGCCTGCTCGCGGATTACGACGCTGTGTTCCTCGGCATGGGCACGTACAAATTCGTCGAGGGCGGTTTCCCGGGCGAGAACCTGCCCGGCGTCACCGCGGCGCTGCCGTATCTGGTGGCCAACGCCAACCGCCAGCTCGGCTTCGAGCGCAATCCCGCCGACTTTGTCGACCTAGCCGGCCAGCGCGTGGTGGTGCTGGGCGGCGGCGACACCGCCATGGACTGCAACCGTACCGCCATCCGCCAGGGCGCGGCCTCGGTCACCTGCGCCTACCGGCGCGACGAGCGCAACATGCCGGGCTCACGCACCGAGGTAGGCAACGCGAAGGACGAAGGCGTGCAGTTCCTGTGGAACCGCCAGCCGCTCGAAATCGTCGCCGGCCCCGACGGCCGTGCCTGCGGCGTGAAGATGGTCAGCACCGAGCTCGGCCCGCCGGACGCCAAGGGCCGCCGCCAGCCGCAGCCCATCCCCGGCAGCGAGGAAGTGGTGCCGGCGGACGCGGTGGTCATCGCCTTCGGTTTCCGGCCGAACCCGCCGGCCTGGTTCGAGACCGCCGGTATCGCCACCGACGCCGGTGGGCGCGTGCACGCGCCGGCCAAGGCAGCCCACGCGCACCAGACCAGCAACCCCAAGGTATTCGCCGGCGGCGACATGGTGCGCGGCGCGGATCTGGTGGTGACTGCCGTCTACGACGGCCGCCAGGCTGCGGAAGGCATCCTGCAGTACCTCGGCGTCTGAGGCGGTGGCGAGCCTGCCGCCGCTGCGAAACGACCGCCTGCTGCGCGCGCTGCGCCGGGAGGCGGTGGACCGCACGCCGGTGTGGATCATGCGCCAGGCCGGGCGCTACCTGCCGGAGTACCGCGCCACCCGCGCGCGCGCCGGCAGTTTCCTGAACCTGATGCGCAGCCCGGAGCTGGCGACGGAAGTCACCCTGCAGCCGCTGGCGCGCTTCGATCTTGACGCCGCCATCCTGTTCTCGGACATCCTCACCATCCCGGACGCGCTGGGGCTTGGTCTGCACTTTGTGGAGGGCGAGGGGCCACGCTTCGAGCGCCCTGTGCGCAGCGCCGCCGACATCGACGCGCTGCGCCTGCCGGATGTGGAACGCGCGCTGCCCTACGTGTTCGACACCGTACGCATGCTGCGTCGCGAGCTCGCCGGCCGGGTGCCGCTGATCGGCTTCTCCGGCAGCCCGTGGACGCTCGCCTGCTACATGGTGGAAGGCGGCGGCAGCGACGATTTCCGCCTCATCAAGAGCCTCGCCTACACCGACCCCGCGGCGCTGCATCGCCTGCTCGCCCTGCTGGCGGAGGCGGTGGGCGATTACCTCGAAGCGCAGGCCGCCGCCGGTGCGCAGGCGCTGATGCTGTTCGACACCTGGGGTGGCGTGCTCAGCACCGCCGCGTATCGCGAGTTCTCGCTGGCGTATCAGGCGCGTGTGGTCGCGCGCCTTGCGGCCAGTGCGGCCGCCCGCGAGCTGCCGCTGATCGCCTTCACCAAGGGCGGCGGGCAGTGGTTGCCCGAGCAGGCCGGCATCGGTGCGGCGGCGCTCGGCGTCGACTGGACGCAGGAACTTGGCGCCGTGCGCGCGGCGACCGGCGGGCGGGTGGCGCTACAGGGCAACCTCGACCCGATCGCGCTGTTCGCGCCGCCGCAGCGTATCCGCGCAGAAGTCGCGCGCGTGCTCGACAGCTACGGCCGTGGGCCGGGGCACGTGTTCAACCTGGGTCACGGCGTGCTGCAGCAGACCGACCCGGAGCACGTGCGCGTGCTGGTTGACGCGGTGCATGAGCTGAGCGCGGCTTACCACGTCTGAGCGCACGCCCATGTCGCGGCTGATCCTGAAGGTCGCCATCGACGCGCCGCTGCGGCATCTGTTCGATTACCTGCCGCTGTTCAACGTGCCGCCGCCGGCCGTCGGATGCCGGGTGCGCGTGCCGTTCGGACGCCGTTCGCGGGTGGGGCTGGTGGTTGCACACGCGCCGCACGCCGAGGTAGCCGACGCGCAGCTCAGGCACATCCACGAGGCCATCGACGCCGAGCCGCTGCTCACCGCGCCGCTGCTCGACCTGCTGCACCGCGCCGCTGACTACTACCACGCGCCGCCCGGCGAGGTGGTCGTCGGCACGCTGCCGGCGCTGCTGAGAACGGGCCGGCCGGCGCAGCTCGCGCCGCCCTTCGAGTGGCGTTTGACCAACACTGCGCCTGCGCCGGACAGCGTCGGTCGCGCGCCGCGTCAGGCGGCGCTGCTGCGGGCGCTCGCCGCCGGCCCGCGCACGGAAGACGATCTCGACGCCGAACTGGAGGGCTGGCGTGTGACGGCCCGCACGCTGGCGAGCAAGGGCTGGGTCGAGCGCGCCGAGCGTGCGCCGGAACCGGCGCCGACCGGCGCGCCGCCGGCTGCGCCAACGCTGAGCGCGGCACAGCAGGCGGCGGTAGACGCCATCACGGGCGCCAGTGGCTTCCATGCCTTTCTGCTCGACGGCGTCACCGGCAGTGGCAAGACCGAGGTGTACCTCGCCGCCATCGAGTCAGCGCTCGCTGCCGGCCGGCTGGCGCTGGTACTGGTGCCGGAGATTGGTCTCGCGCCGCAGACCGAGGCGCGCTTTCGGGCGCGCTTTGGCGCTGCCGTCGCCGTGCTGCATTCCGGCCTCACCGACGGCGAGCGCCTCGCCGCCTGGCTCGCCGCGCGCGACGGACGTGTTGGTGTGCTGATCGGCACCCGCTCGGCGGTATTCGCGCCGCTGCCGCGGCTGGGATTGATCGTGGTCGACGAGGAGCACGACACGTCCTACAAACAGCAGGACGGCTTTCGCTACCACGCCCGCGACATGGCGGTGCTGCGCGCGCGGCTCGAAAGCGTGCCGGTGCTGCTCGGCAGCGCCACACCGTCGCTGGAAAGCCTGGAGCATGCGGCGAGCGGCCAGTACCGGCCGCTGCACCTGCACGAACGGGCCGGCAGCGCGCGCCTGCCGCAGCTTCACCTGCTCGACGTGCGCCACCAGCGCATGACGGGTCTCGTGTCGCCCGCGCTCGCCGCCGTCATGCGGGACGAACTGGCCGCCGGGCGGCAGGTGATGCTGTTCCTGAACCGCCGCGGCTACGCGCCGGTGCTGCTGTGCCACGCCTGCGGCTGGGTGCCCAAGTGCACGCGCTGCGATGCGCATTACACGCTGCACCGGGCGCGGCGCCTGCTGGTGTGCCATCACTGCGGCAGCGAGCGGCCGGCGCCGACCGCGTGCGGGGAGTGCGCGAGTGGCGAACTGCTGCCGCTCGGCGTCGGTACCGAGCGCATCGAGGCGGATCTGGCGACGCTGTTCCCGGACCACGCGGTTCTGCGCGTGGACCGCGACAGCACGCGCCGGCGCGGCGCGCTCGACGCGCATCTGGCCGCCGCGCGCGACGGCCGAGCAGACATCCTGATCGGCACCCAGATGCTGGCCAAGGGCCATCATTTTCCGGCCGTGACGCTGGTCGGCATCCTCGATGCCGACCAGGGCCTGTTCGCGGCGGACTTTCGCGCCACCGAGCGCCTTGCGCAGACCATCCACCAGGTGGCCGGGCGCAGTGGGCGCGGCGATCTCGCCGGCCGGGTGCTTATCCAGACCCACCAGCCGCAGCACCCGCTGTGGCAGGCGCTGCTCGGCGGCGGCTATGGCGTGTTCGCACGCGGCCTGCTGGCCGAGCGCGAGGCCGCCGGATGGCCACCATACAGTCACCTCGCGCTGCTGCGCGCCGAGGCCGCCGGCGCGCAGGAGGCGCTGTGGTTCCTCGGCGAGACGCTGTCGCTGGCGGCGGAATTCGGTCAGGCTGGTGTCGAGCTGCTGGGCCCGGTGCCGGCGCCCAGCCCCAAGCGCGCCGGCCGCTACCGCGCACAGCTGTTGTTACAGGCGAGCCGCCGCGCGCCGCTGCACAATCTGCTGCGCCGTTGGCTGCCCGCTCTCGCCCAGTTGCCGGCGGCGCGGCAGGTGCGCTGGTCGCTGGACGTGGACCCGGTCGATACCTACTGACGGGTTCGCAGTCGCCCCTCGGCGTGTGTCCTTACCCTGGCACGGCATCTGCTTAGCAAGCGGCCTACACCCACCTGCGATGCCTATGTCCCAGTCCCCCCTGCGCGTCATGCTGGTCGACGATGACCCCGAGCGCCGCGCGCTCGTTGCGGGTGCGCTGGCGGGGGCGGGTCTGGCGGTGGTGGCCGAGCTGGCCACGGCCGACGGCCTGATTCGCGCAGTGGCGTCCTGCGCGCCGGACGTCGTCATCATCGACCTCGAATCGCCCGACCGCGACATCCTCGAACACATGCGCTGCCTGTCGCGCGACAACCCGCATCCGGTGGTGATGTTCGCCAGCAACTCGGACGCCGACACCATCCGCGAAGCCATCGAGGCGGGCGTCAGTGCCTACGTGGTGGACGGCCTGAGTCCGGGTCGGGTGCGGTCGGTGGTCGAGGTGGCCATTGCGCGTTTTCGGCAGTACGCCTCGTTACAGAGCGAACTGGCGCAGGCACGCACCAGTCTTGCGCAGCGCAAGCTGGTCGAGCGCGCCAAGGGCATCCTCATGACGCGCGGTGGTCGCAGCGAAAACGATGCTTACCACGCGCTTCGCAAACTGGCCATGGATCAGAACAAGACCATCGCCGAGATCGCGCAGGGCGTGATCGATACCGCCGAACTGTTCAAATGAGCCCAACGCCGCCACCGCCCGAGCTGTCTCGCGTCCACCTTGGGTACATCCCACTCACCGACGCCGCGCCGCTGGTGGTGGCACTGGAACGCGGCCACTTTGCCCGCTATGGACTCGACGTGACACTGGCGCGCCAGCCGTCGTGGGCAACGCTGCGCGACAAGCTGGCGGTCGGGCACCTCGATGGCGCGCATTTGCTGGCGCCGATGGCTCTGGCCTGCACGCTGGGCGTGGAGGGTGTGCCGCAGCGGTTGATTGCGGCGCTGAGCCTGGGGCTCGGCGGCAACGCCGTCACGGTGGCCGACAACCTTTACCGGGACATGCAGTCCGCGTCGGCCGGTCAGCCGGTGAGCGTGCAGGCGCTGGCGCAGGTCATCGCGCGGCGGCGCGCGGCGGGCGCCGATCCGCTCACGTTCGCCACCGTCTACCCGACATCCAACCACACCTACCTGCTGCGCTACTGGCTGGCCGCGGGCGGCATCGACCCCGACCGCGACATTCGCCTCGTGGTGGTGCCGCCGCCGCAGATGGTGCAGCGGCTGCGCCAGGGCGACATCTTTGGCTACTGTGTCGGCGAGCCGTGGAACACGCTCGCCGTGCATGAGGGCATCGGTTGCATCGTCGCCACCGGCCACGACATCTGGAACAACGCGCCGGAAAAGGTCCTTGCCGTGTCCGCCACCTGGGCGCAGCGGTATCCCGGCACGCACGCGGCGCTGATCGCGGCCCTGGTCGACGCCGGCCGCTGGCTGGACGACGGCATCGATAACCGCCGCGAGGCGGCGCGCCTGCTGGCCGGCAGCGCCTATCTGGACCTGCCGCTGGACGTGGTGACGGCGTCGCTGGTCGGGGAACTCACGCTCGATCCGCGCGGCGCCCGGCGCGCGCTGCCCGGCTTCCACGTGTTCCACCGTTACGCGGCCACCTTCCCGTGGCGTTCGCATGCGCTGTGGATGCTGCGCCAGATGCAGCGCTGGGGCCAGGTCGCGCCGGCGGTCGATCTGCTCGCCACCGCCCATGCCGTCTACCGGCCGGACATCTATCGCCTGGCCGTGGCGCGCCTTGGCGAGCCCGTGCCGGCGGTGGACGTGAAGGCGGAAGGCGGGCACCGCGCCGAATGGAAGCTCGGCGAGGGCAAGGCCAGCGTGACGCTGGGTCCGGACCGGTTCATCGACGGGGCGGTGTTCGACCCGACCAGCCTTGGCGCTGATCTTGCTAAATAGATTTTCCGAGGGAGGGGATGGGTTGAGCCTCATTCCTGATCCGTGGCGTCGCGTGCGACGCCGCTGCATGGACTGATTTCTCGCGGTTGACCGGCGCCCTCGCGGGCCGGCCGGCCGCAAAACGCCGCTGCAACGACGCAGCGGTGCGTGTTCGCCAGCGTGGGTGAGCGCAAACAGGATCCCGGTGGACAGCCGGGTGTGTTGCGAGCGTGACCCCGACGAGCATGGACGAACAACCGCATCTGATCGTGATCGGCAACGGCATGGCCGCGCGGCGCGCCGTGGACGAGCTGCTGACGCGCGCGCCGCGCCGCTACCGCATCACCGTGCTGGGCGCGGAGGCGGCGCCGGCCTACAACCGCGTGCTGCTGTCTGCCGCGCTGGCGGGCGACGTGCCCGCCGACGCATTGGCGCTGCCGTCGGCGCACGATCTTGCCGCGTGCGGCGTGGAGACGCTCACCGGCCAGCCGGTGACGGCCATCGACCGCGCCGCGCGCAGCGTGCGCCTTGGCGACGGCCACACGCTGACCTACGACCGCCTGCTGATCGCCACCGGCGCCCGCGCGGTACGCCCGGAGCTGCCAGGCGTGCACCTGCCGGGCGTGATCGCATTTCGTACGCTCGCGCACTTGAACCACCTCCTGGCGCAGGGTCCCGCCGGTGGCCCGGCGGTGGTGGTGGGCGGCGGACTGCTGGGACTTGAAACCGCCGTCGGCCTCGCCCGCCAGGGCCTGGACGTGACCGTGCTGCACGCCGCGACTCACCTGCTGAACCGCCAGCTTGATGCCGAGGCCGCCGCGGTCGTGCAGCGCGATCTCGAAGCCCGCGGCATCCGCTTCGAGCTGGCCGCCCGCAGCGCCGCGCTGCGCGGCGCGCAGCACGTGGCGGCGGTCGAGCTGGAAGACGGCCGCAGCATCGCGGCGCGTCTTGTCGTGTTCGCCATCGGCATTCGCCCGCGCGTGGAACTGGCGCAGGAAGCCGGCCTCGCCTGCAACCGCGGCGTGCTGGTGGACGACGCGCTCGCGACGTCAGACCCGCTGATCGACGCGCTCGGCGAGTGCGCCGAGCACCGCGGTGTCACCTACGGCATCGTCGCGCCGCTGTACGAGCAAGCCGCCGTGTGGGCGCGGCACATGGCCGGCGAGGCCGGCGCCGTGTACGCCGGCTCGCCGGTGTCGGCGCAGCTCAAGGTGAGCGGCATCGACGTGCTCTCGGCCGGCGAAGTCGCACCCGCCGACGGCGACGCGCTGGTGCTGCGCGACCCCGCGGCCGGCGTGTACCGGCGCCTGAATCTCGACCAGGGGCGCGTCACCGGCGCCGTGCTGGTTGGCGACGTCGCCGACGGCGCCTGGTTCAAGCAACTCATCGACGACCGCACCGACGTCACCGCCGCGCGGCGCGCGCTCGCGTTCGGCCGCGCCCTCGCCGAGCCGCTGCTGGCGGCCGGCAGCAAACCGCCCGAGCCGCTGCTGGCGGCCGGCATTCCCGATTCTTCCTGTGAGGACTGCACCATGGACAAGACCCGCGTGCTCGTGATCGGCAACGGCATGGTCGGCCAGCACCTGGTCGACGTGCTGGCCGAGACCGCCCCCGACCGCTTTGCGCTCACCGTGTGCGGCGAGGAAACGCGCCCGGCCTACGACCGCGTGCACCTGTCCGAGTACTTCGGCGACAAGACGGCGGACGATCTGGCGCTCACCACGCCGGCCTTTTATGCCAGGCACGGTTTCGAGCTGCGCACCGCGACGCCCGTGACCGCCATCGACCGCGCCGCCCGCACGGTGAAGACCGCCACCGGCGACACGCTGCCCTACGACAAGCTGGTGATCGCGAGCGGCTCGACGCCGTTCGTGCCGCCGGTGCCGGGGCGCGAGCGGCCGGGCTGCTTCGTGTACCGCACGCTGGATGATCTGGACGCTATCCGGGACGCGGCGCAGGGCGCGCGCGTCGGCGTGGTGGTGGGCGGCGGTCTGCTCGGGCTCGAAGCCGCCAACGCGCTGAAGTCCCTCGGCCTCGAAGCGCATGTGGTGGAATTTGCCCCGCAGCTGATGGCGGTGCAGCTCGACGCCGGCGGCGGCGCGCTGCTGCGGCGCAAGATCGAGGCGCTCGGCGTCGGCGTGCACACCGGGCGCAACACGCGCGAGATCGTGGACGGCGAAACCTGCCGCCACCGCATGCAGTTCGCCGACGGCGGGCATCTCGAAGCCGATCTGATCGTGTTCTCGGCCGGCATCCGCCCGCGCGACGAGCTGGCGCGCGCCTGCGGGCTCGACGTCGGCGAGCGCGGCGGCATCGTGGTCGACGACCAGTGCCGCACCAGCGATCCGGACATCTACGCCATCGGCGAGTGCGCGCTGTGGGGCGGGCGCATCTATGGCCTCGTGGCGCCGGGCTACGCCATGGCCAAGGCGGCGGCGGCCGATCTGTCCGGCACGGACGGCGCCTTCACCGGCGCCGACATGAGCACCAAGCTCAAACTGCTGGGCGTGGACGTCGGCAGCATCGGCGACGCGCACGCGAGAACCCCCGGCGCGCTGTGCTACACCTACCAGGACGATCTGGCCGGCGTGTACAAGAAGATCGTCGTCGACGCCGACGGCCGGCGCCTGCTGGGCGCGGTGCTGGTGGGCGATGCGGCGGACTACGGCGCGCTGCTTCAGTACTGCCTGAACGACATCACCCTGCCGCCGCAGCCGCAGGCACTGATCCTGCCGGACAGCGCCGGCGGCAAGCCGGCGCTCGGGCCGGACAAGCTGCCCGCCACGGCGCAGATTTGTTCGTGTCATGACGTGAGCAAGGGCGCGCTGGTCGCCGCCATCGACGACGGGTGCACCACGGTGGGTGATCTGAAGACCTGCACCAAGGCCGGCACCGGCTGCGGCGGCTGCGTGCCGCTGGTGAAGTCGCTGCTTGAGGTGGAACTCAAGAAGCGTGGCCTCGCCGTCAACACGGATCTGTGCGAGCACTTCCCTTACACGCGCCAGGACCTGTATCAACTGGTGCGCGTGGGGCAGCTGCGCAGCTTCGACGAGTTGCTCGAAAAGCACGGCCGCGGGCGCGGCTGCGACATCTGCAAGCCGACCGTGGCGTCGATACTGGCCGCCTGCTGGAACGACTACGTGCTCAAGCCCGCCCACGAGGGCCTGCAGGACAGTAACGATCGCTTCCTCGCCAACATCCAGAAGGACGGCACCTACTCGGTGATCCCGCGCATTCCGGCCGGCGAGATCACGCCGGACAAGCTGCTGGTGATTGCCGAGGTCGCCAAGGAGTTCGATCTCTACACCAAGATCACCGGCGGTCAGCGCATCGATCTTCTGGGTGCGCGGCTCGAACAGCTGCCCGCCATCTGGAAGCGGCTGGTCGACGCCGGTTTCGAGTCCGGCCACGCGTATGCCAAGGCGCTGCGCACGGTGAAATCCTGCGTCGGCAGCACCTGGTGCCGCTACGGCGTGGACGACAGCGTCGGCCTCGCCATCCTGCTGGAGGAGCGCTACAAGGGCCTGCGCTCGCCGCACAAGCTGAAGTTCGCCGTGTCCGGCTGCACGCGTGAGTGCGCCGAGGCGCAGGGCAAGGACGTCGGCGTGATCGCCACCGAGCACGGCTGGAACCTGTACCTGGCCGGCAACGGCGGCATGAAGCCGCGCCACGCGGACCTGTTCGCCACCGGCCTCGACACGTCCACGCTGGTGCGCTACGTGGACCGCTTCCTGATGTTCTACATCAAGACCGCAGACCGCCTGCAGCGCACGTCCGTGTGGCTGGATGGCCTCGACGGCGGCATCGACTACCTGCGCGAAGTGATCACCGACGACCGCCTCGGCATCGGCGCGGAACTCGAAGCCCAGATGGGCCACGTCATCGACACCTACCAGTGCGAGTGGAAGACGACACTCGACGACCCCGAGCGCCTGCGCCGCTTCCGGCCCTTCGTAAACAGCGACGCGCCGGACGAGACCATCCACTTCGTGCGCGAGCGCGGCCAGCCACGGCCCGTGCGCGCGGACGATCTGCCCACCGCGGTGACGGAACATGCCTGAGGCGGCCCTTGCGATGAGTGACGAGAACTGGATCGAGGTCTGCGGCCTGGCCGATCTGCCCGCCAATGCCGGCGTCGCGGCGCGCGTCAGCGGCCGGCAGGTGGCGCTGTTTCACCTGCCGGCCGAGACGCCGGCCGTGTACGCGCTCGACAACTGGGACCCGCTCGGCGAGGCGGCGGTGCTGGCGCGCGGCATCGTCGGCGATCTGGGCGGCGCCCTGGTGGTGGCCTCGCCGCTGTACAAGCAGCACTTTCGCTTGACCGACGGCCAGTGTCTCGAGGACCCCGCCGTGCAGGTGGCGGCCTACCCGGTGCGTGTGCAGGGCGATCGCGTGTGGGTGGCCGTGCCGTGACTGCCTTGGTGCAGGCGGCGGTGCGCACCACCTGCCCTTACTGCGGCGTCGGCTGCGGCGTGCTGGCGACGCCGGACGGGCAGGGCGGGGCGGCCATCGCCGGTGATGCAGGGCACCCGGCCAACCTCGGGCGGCTGTGCTCCAAGGGCGCGGCGCTCGGCGAGACGCTCGACCTCGACGGTCGATTGCTGGAGCCGCTGATCGACGGCGCGCCGGTCGGCTGGGATGCCGCGCTGGATGCCGTGGCGGACAGCCTGCACAGCACCCTTGCGCAACACGGCCCGCAGGCGGTGGCGTTCTACGTGTCCGGACAGTTGCTGAACGAGGACTACTACGTCGCCAACAAGCTGATGAAGGGTTTCATCGGCGCCAACAACATCGACACCAACTCGCGCCTGTGCATGGCCTCCACCGTGGCCGGCCACGTGCGGGCCTTCGGTGCGGACACGGTGCCGGGCTGCTACGAGGACCTCGAACTCGCCGACCTCCTGCTGCTGGTCGGCAGCAACACCGCCTGGTGCCACCCGGTGCTGTTCCAGCGCATCCGCGCCGCCAAACAGGCGCGGCCCGGGCTGCGCGTGGTGGTGATCGACCCGCGCCGCACGCCGACCTGCGACATCGCGGATCTGCATCTGCCGCTCGCACCGGGCAGCGACGTGGCGCTGTTCAACGGCCTGCTGGCGGCGCTTGCCGATCGCGGCGTGGTGGACAAGGCTTACGTCGCGGCGCACGTGGAGGGCTTCGACGCCGCGCTGGCGCAGGCACGCGCGCAGGCGCCGGACGCCGCGGCCGTGGTGGCGGCCTGCGATCTGCCGGTGGACGACGTGGCCCGGCTCTACGACTGGTTCGCCAGTACCGAGCGCGTGGTCACGGTGTTCTCGCAGGGCGTGAACCAGTCCGCCGCCGGCACCGACAAGGTGAACGCGCTGATCAACTGCCATCTCGCAACCGGCCGGATCGGCCGGCCGGGCATGGGGCCGCTATCGTTTACCGGCCAGCCGAACGCCATGGGCGGGCGCGAGGTCGGCGGCCTCGCCTCGACGCTGGCCTGCCACCTCGACTACGCCGACGCCGGGCACCGCGCCCTGGTGCAGGACTTCTGGGGCGGTGGGCCGATCAGCGCCTTGCCGGGCCTGAAGGCGGTCGACCTGTTCGAAGCCATCGAGGCCGGCCAGGTGCGCTGGCTGTGGATCATGGGCACCAACCCGCTGGTCAGCCTGCCGCAGGCGGACCGCTTCCGCGCCGCGCTGGCGAAGTGCCAGCGGGTGATCGTCAGCGACTGCGTGCGCGACACGGACACCACGGCGTTCGCGCACATCCTGCTGCCGGCGCTGGCCTGGGGCGAGAAATCCGGCACCGTCACCAACAGCGAGCGGCGCATTTCGCGCCAGCGCCCGTTTCTGCCGCCGCCCGGCAGGGCGCGCGCCGACTGGTGGGCGCTGGCCAGCGTGGCGCAGCGCCTCGGTTTCAGCGGCTTCGAGTACGCCAGCGAGGCCGATGTATTCGACGAGTACGCACGGCTGTCGGCGCTGGCCGGTGCGGCCGGGCGGGACTTCGACATCGGCGGTCTTGCCGGGCTCGGCCGCACGGGCTACGACGCGCTCGAACCCGTTCAGTGGCCGGTGCCGGCGACGGGCGCGGGCACGGCACGTGTGTTCGGCGACGGGCGGTTTTACACGCCGAGCGGGCGCGCCCGCATGCTGGCCTGCGCCAGCCGCCTGCCGGGCACCGCGCCGGACGCCGACTACCCGCTGATTCTCAACACCGGCCGCGTGCGCGACCACTGGCACACGCTGACGCGTACCGGCAAATCGGCGCGCCTGTCCGGGCACATTGCCGAGCCGCGGCTCGACGTACACCCGACCGATGCGGCCCGTCTTGGCCTGGGCGATGGCGGTTTTGCCGACGTCGAGAGCCGGCACGGCCGTCTCGTCACCCGCGTGGCGGTGGATGCGGGGCTGCGCGTGGGCGAGGTGTTCCTGCCCATGCACTGGGGGCGGGCGTTCGCCAGCACCGGGCCGGCCGACGCGCTGGTGGATTCCGTTCGCGATCCGGTGTCCGGCCAGCCGCAGTTCAAGCTGACGCCGGTCCGTGTGGCGCCGGCCGCGCTGCCCTGGCGGGCGCTGTTGTTATCGCGCGTCGTGTTGGCGCCGACCGGAGTCGACTACTACGCCCGCGCCCGCATCGCGGGTGGCTGGCGGTATCGCATCGCCGCCCGGCAAGCGCCGGCCGATGCGGCGGCCTGGCTAAGTGCCCTGGTCGGCACGCCAGCCGGGGATTGGCAATGGCTCGACTATGCCGACCCGACCGGCGAGCAGCGCGTGCTGGCGGTGACGGGCGAGCGGGCGCAGGTCGCGCTGTTCGCGGGCGACGACCTCGACTGGCTGGCTGACGACTGGCTGACGGCGCGCTTCGATGCGCCGCTCGACGCCGCCGCGCGGCGCGCGCTGCTGGCGGGCGTGCCGGGCGTGGCGGGCGCCGACCCCGGGCGCACCGTGTGCGCGTGTTTTCAGGTGGGTATCAACACCCTCGTGCGGGCCATCGCCGAGCAGGGTCTCGACAGCCCGCACGCCATCGGCGCCGCGCTCAAGGCCGGCACCAACTGCGGCTCCTGCGTGCCGGAATTGCGGCAGATTCTGGCGGCGGCAGGGCAGGCGGCGTGACGGCAGTCATGGCGGCGGGGCGCCTCGTCCGGACCATTGCCTGACCGATGGCGCCGCTAGCGGCAGCATGAGGCTGCCGGCGCACCGGGCGCCACGGCCGGAGGTCAGCATGTTCGACGATCGCGCGGATGCCGCCCGCCAGTTGGCGGACCGGCTCGCCCATTTGCAAGACAAGCATCCGTTGATTCTGGCCGTGCCGCGCGGCGCGGTGCCGATGGGCGTGATCCTGGCGCAGGCGCTCGGCGGCGATCTCGACCTGGTGCTGGTGCGCAAGCTCGGCTCGCCCGGGAATCCAGAGTTTGCCGTCGGCGCCGTGGATGAGGGCGGCCAAGTCAGCCTCAACCCCGGCGCGGAGGCCTATGTAGATGAAGCCTATGTCGCGGCCGAAGTCGCCCGCCAGCGCGAGGTGCTGCGCCGCCGCCGGGCGCTGTATGGCGCCCGGCGTGTCGACCCCGCCGGACGCACGGTGGTGGTGGTCGACGATGGCGTGGCCACCGGCGCCACCTTGATCGCCGCGCTCGATGCGTTGCGCGCGAGCCGCCCCGCGCGGCTCATCGCCGCCGTGGCGGTGGCGCCGCCGGATGCCGTCGCGCGCCTGCGGGCGCACGCGGACGAGGTGGTGTGCCTGCGCGTGGCGCGCGATTTCGGCTCGGTCGGGCAGTTTTTCCGGGACTTCGGGCAGGTCAGCGACGACGAGGTCACCGCGCTGCTGGCCGACTGGCAGGCGAAACCGGGCTGAGGGCGCGCGTCAGCGGCCGTGTTCGGACGCGGTCAGCGGATGCGCGGCCCAGGCCGCGATCCGCCGGGCGTAACGGCCGCCGCGTTCGGCGTACAGCAACGCGCAGCGGGCGAGCGCGCCTTCGGCAAGCGTGCCTTGCCGCACGGCGGCGAGCGCGTCGACGCGGGTTTGCCGTGCGGCGCTGAGGCCGCTGCCGGCGAGCCGCTCGCGCAGTACCTCGCAGTCGTGGTGCAGGCCGAGCAGCTCGGCGGCGCGGTCGGCCTCGTCGTGCACCGCGCCCAGCACCGCCGGCCACAGCGGGCGCAGCACGCGCAGTTGATAGACGTGGTGCTTGAGCGCCTTGCGCAGCGTGTGCAGGCGCCGGGCGGTCGGCTTCGCCTGGGCGCGGCGCAGCGCGCGACGGCCCTCGCGGTAGCTGGCCTCGAAGCCTGTCCAGACGGCGGTATCGCCGTTGGCGCCGAGTCCGGTCGCTGCCTGCCGAGCCTGTTGCAGGGCGTCGCGAGCCGCCGCGAGTGCGTCTGGCTCGACGACGGTCTCGCCCGCGCTGCGCAGCGCCGCTTGCCACGACCGCAGTGCCTTGGCGGTCGCCGGCCGCGGGCGAAGATCAAGCAGCGCGTCGATGGTGGCGACCAGCACCGTGGCGTCGCGGCTTTCCGACAAGTGCCGACCGGCGGTGCGCAGAGCCGCGTCCACGGTCGCCGCGCGGCCGCCGAGGTCCGCATCCAGCAGGCGCAGCATGGCCCGGGCGCGCTTCAGGTGCCGGCGGGCGGCGTGGGTGGCGTCAGCGTCTGGCGTGCCCTGCAAAGCGTTTTCGGCGGCGGCGATCTGCTCGTCCAGCAGGCGCGGCACGTCCTGCGCCGGCGGGGTCTGGAGGTCGAGCTCGAAGGCCATGCCGTTGGCGTACTAAAGCACGCGGCAGAACGCGACCTTGAGGTAATCCGCCTCCGCCATGGCCGGCGCCTGCGGGTGGTCGGCGCCCTGGTGGCCGCGTTCGAGCAGTTGCAGGCGGCGGTTCAGCGGCAGCACGGCGCGGCGCAGCAGGTCGCGGAAATCCGCCTCGGCAAGATGGTGCGAGCACGAGGCGCTCACGAGATAACCGCCCGGCGCCACCAGCTGCATGGCCAGGCGATTCAGGCGCAGATACGCCTCCATGCCGGCCTCGGCGTCGCGCTTGCGCTTGATGAACGCGGGTGGGTCGATGGCGACCACGTCGAAGCGCTCGCCGGCATCCAGCAGCGCGGCCAGCACGTCGAAGGCGTCGCCCTGGCGGGTGTCGACCACGTCGCCGAAGCCGGCGCGCTGCGCGTTTTCGGTGAGCACCGCCAGCGCCGGCGCGGACGCGTCCACGCACAGCACCTCAGCCGCACCGGCCGCGGCAGCCTGCAGGCCCCAGGCGCCGACGTAGCTGAAGGCGTCCAGCACCCGCCCGCCACGCACGTAGGCGCGCAACCGCTCGCGGTTTGGCCGCTGGTCGAAGTACCAGCCGGATTTCTGCCCGCCGTGCAGCGGCACCCGAAAATCGAGCCCGCCTTCCCGCACCTCCCCGAACTCGGGCACGTCGCCGTGCACGACCTCGGCCTCCCCGACGGGCAGGCCCTCCAGCTCGCGACCAAAGCCGTCGTTGTGGGCCAGGATGCCGGCTGGCCGGAGCAATTCCACCAGCGCGGCGACGATGGCGTCGCGCCGGGCTTCCATGCCGGCGGTGCTCACCTGCATCACCAGATGCTCGCCGTAGCGATCCACCACCAGGCCCGGCAGGCCGTCGCCCTCGGAATGCACCAGCCGGTAGTGCGGCGTCGGGTACAGGTGCTCGCGCAGCGCGAGCGCGTCGGCGAGGCGGCGGTGTAGCAGGCCGGTGACGGCGGCCTCGTCGTGCAGCACCCGCCGCGACAGCAGGCGGGCGCAGATCAACGAACGCGGGTTGACATACGCCGTACCGAGCGGGCCACCGCGGGCGTTTTCGATCACCACCAGCTGGCCCGGCGTGCAGGCCGTCAGCGGCGTGGCGGCGATGTCCACCTCGTTGCTGAACACCCACAGGTGCCCGGCACGCAGGCGGCGTTCTTCGTTTCGTTTCAGGCGCAGCGGGGGCAGGCTCACGGGGACATCCAGGCCGGGGCGGGGCGCGCATTATCCGGGTCTGCCGCCGCAACGGCACCGGATGCAGGGGCGCGCGTCAGTAGCCTGCGATGAGCGTCGGGGCGCCAGCGAGGGCAACCCGCCGGGCAATGGCCGGGATGTCACCCACGGGGACCGGCGGGCTGTGCAGAAAGCCCTGTTGCAAATGACAGCCGCCAATCAGCAGGGCGCGGCTTTGCCAGGCCGTCTCGACGCCCTCGGCGATGACCGTCTTGTCGAGGTTGCGCGCCATGCCGATGATGGCGTGCGCGATGGTGAGGTCACCCGCGCGGTGCTGCGGATTGGGCACGAAGGAGCGGTCGATCTTCAGGATGTCGATCGGGAAATCGCGCAGCAGGCTGAGCGACGAGTAACCCGTGCCGAAATCGTCGAGCGCGATCCGCACGCCCAGGCCGCGCAGCGTCGCGATGCACTGCGCGGCGCGCTCGGAGTCGCTGACGATGCCGTTCTCGGTTACTTCAAGCGTCAGTCGGTCGGCCGGCAGGCCGGATGCCGCGAGCGCCTCTTCGAGCCGGGTCGGCAGTTCGCCGCGACTCAACTGCTGCGGCGAGACGTTGACCGATACGCCCACCGGGAAGCCCTGGCGCGCCAACTGCTGCGCATCGGCGCACGCGGTGAATAGCGTCGCGGTGCCGATGTCGTGGATGAGGCCGCTGCTTTCGGCCAGTGCCAGGAACTGGGCCGGCGTCTGCATGCCGTTTTGCGGGTGTTGCCACCGGATCAGTGCCTCGATGTGCGCGAGACGCCCCTGATGCAGGTCGACAATCGGCTGGTACCAGACATCCAGTGGGCCGCGTTGCAGGGTGGCGCGCAGGTCGTTTTCGAGGTTCAGGCGCGCCTTGTTCCAGGCGCCCACCTCGTGCGAGAACACCCCAACGCCCCGGCCGCCATTTCGCTTTGCGCGATACATGGCCGTGTCGGCGCGCAGCAGCAGCGCGTCGCCATCGTCGCCGTCGCGCGGGAACAGGCTGATCCCGATGCTGGCCGAGATGAAGGCCGGCTGGCCGTCCAGGTCGAACGGTTGCTCCAGCAGTTCGACCACGCCGTCGGCGAGGCCGATGGCCGCGTGCTCGTCGTCGAGTTGGCTCAGCACCAGCACAAACTCGTCGCCGCCCCAGCGCGCGGCGGTGTCTTCGGCGCGAATGCGCGATTCAAGACGTTTGCCAACCTCGCGCAGCATGAGGTCACCGGCGCGGTGCCCGAGCGCGTCGTTGACCTTCTTGAAGCCGTCAAGATCGATGAACAGCACCGCGGCGGACTGCCTGCGGCGGCGCGCGGCGGCGAGCGTCTGCCCCAGGCGGTCGGCGAGAATGGCCCGGTTGGGCAGGCCGGTGAGGCTGTCGTGCGTGGCCTGGAAGCGGATCTGCCGCGTGAGCGTGAGGTTGGCCGTGACGTCGGTGATCGCGACCACCGAGCCGCCGTCCTGCGGCAAGGGATGGCGCGCGATGCGCACGGCCCGTTCGGTGCCGTCAGGTGCGGTCAGCGTGTGGGTGGCGATCTGCAACAGGTCGCCGTCGGACGATTGCGGCAACGTGTTGCCGGCATCGACCGGCTTGAGGCCGGTGATTTCATCGAGTGGCCGACCCAGGGCCTGCGCCAGCGGGCGTCCGGTGATGGCCTCCGCCGCGCTGTTGAGGTAGCGGGCGCGGCCGGCGCCGTCCAGCGTGATGATGCCGTCGTGTACCAGTTCGAGCGTGGCCTGGGACTGCCCGCGCTCCCGAAAGAGCGCGCCCATGTGCCAGCTCAGCTGCCGCCAGGACCAGATGGGATAAACCGCCGACAGGGCAAGAAGCGCCGGCGCTGGCGCCACCCAGATGTGGCCAAACTGCGCCCCAAGCCAGGTGCATAGTCCCAGCAGGCCAAGCAGGATGACGCTGCCGGTCAGCACCTGGTGGGCGCGCGGCCGGCGCAGCAGGGCAACCCCGGCAACAAGCCACAGCATGGCCGCTGCCAACGCCCAGGGCGTCGCCACGGCCGTGATGGCGCGGCCGTCGAGCAAGGTTTGCAACACGTTGGCGTGCAGCTCGGCGCCGGTTAGCGGCAGGCGGCTCGCGAGGGTCGTGGGCGTGGCAAAGCGGGCGCCAAGGCCCGCCGCCGTGGCGCCCGCGATGATGTACTTGCCGCGCAGCTGCGCGCTGGGTACCCGCCCGTCGAGCACGTCGATGTACGAGACACGCGCATACGTGCCGGCCGGCCCGGCAAACGGAATCAGCACCTCGTCGGCGCGGATCCACGCCTGGGCGTCGGCCGGACCCGAGGGTGCGTTCTGTTCGTCTGCCACCCCTGCGCGCGCCTGTATCAGGGCAAGCCCCAGCGTCGGCAGGCTGGGCGCGCCGAGCCCCGCGCGCAGATGAATGCGCCGCACCACGCCGTCGGCATCAGGGTCGACATCCGCGTGGGCCAGTACGGCTGGCTGGGTAATCGGCGGCAGGCTGGTAGCGGCGGTCAGGCCAGGCGCGTCGACCAGCGACGCCGGTACCACCGGCAGGATCACCCGCCCGTGGTTGCGGATGGAATCGGCCAGCGCCGCGTCGGCGGCGGCATCCGGGTCGCGCTCAACCAGCAGCAGGTCTAGCGCGACCGTGGTATTGCCGGCGGCAGCCAGCCGGTCGAGAAAGGCGGCGTGGGTGCGTCGCGACCACGGCCAGCGGCCGATCGACTGCAGACTCTTCTCGTCGATGGTGACGATGAGAATCCGGGGGTCCGGGGGGGCTTGAGTGTCTGCGCCAACAAGTCGTAAACGGCCGCATCTATCCGCCGCGGCACGCCCGACAACATCAGACCGCCGATCAACACGGCCACCAGGACGCAAATCCCGACCAGGTCGCGCAGGCTCCACCGGGTCGCCGGACCGGAGAACGAATCGTGGGCCCGGCGTGACCGGCTCATGCGAGCAGCGCCAGCGGCGCCAGGATAAGCAGCCACCAGCGCGAGTGCGGCACGGTGATCTGCTGCGGCTCGCCGAACGGACCGGCGAAGCCGTCGGCCTCGATCGTGCGAATGCGCAGGAAGTAACGCCCGCCGCCGGGCCGCGGCAGGTCGACACGCGGCTGCGCGACCGCCTGATCGACGCGCAGCTTCTTGAACTCCGCGTCGCTGGCGAGTTGAAACCAGAACGTCTGCCCGGGGGCAGGCCGGGCCCATTGAATGACCAGGCGGTCGCGCGACAGCGCTGGCGGATCGGCGCTCGGCCCCGGGTACGGCACGCGAAACGGCATGGCGTCGCTGTTCGGCCCGCGGCCCTCGGTGGACGACACGGTCGCGATGCGCCAGGTGTACTGGCCAGGCGGCATCGCAGCGGGTGCCCGAAACCGGGTGTCGCGCAGGTCGCGCTCGGCAATCAGCGGCGCTTCGAAGCCGCCCGTGCCGGCCACCTCGATCTCGTAGTGGTCCGCTTGCGGGTGCGCTGTCCAGGCGAATTCGGGGGTGACCCCGGCATTGCCGCCAGCCTGCGGCTGCAACACGAACGGTGGCTCCGGGCGCGCGTTGAGCGTAAAGCGCCGCACCGCGTGCCGGCCCTCCAGGCCCTCGGCGTCGCGCCCGCGCACGCGCAGCCAGTAGTCGCCATCCGGGATGTCCGGGCCACGCAGGGTGGTCGAGTCCGAGCTGAACTCGGCGATGAGCCGGGTGAACTTGGCGTCCGCGGCAACCCCGCCGCGATAGCCGGTTGCCCCGGGCAGCCCGGCCAGCGAAAAACGCAACGGAACCCGCTCCAGCACCGCAGGCACGTCACTGAGGTCCGGTGCCGGCAAGAGCGGCACGGGCGGAGACGGTGCGGCGCCCGCACGCGTGACGCTGCCAAACCCGGCATCGACCGACACTGAACGCCGCTGGGCGTCCACGCTTACCCGCCCGTGTTCCACCTCACTGCGCGAGGCCGCATCCGATTCGTCGGCTGCCACACGAAACCGCGTTCCGCGGACCGAGGTGGTCGATGCCGGGGTCACGATGCGCAGCCGCGTTGCCGCCGGCTGCTGCTGCGGAACGCTGCTCTCGGTGCGCCCCCGCTGCAGGGCGACGTCGTGCACGAAATACCCAGCGTCGCCATACACCCACGCGGCGTCGAGGTGTATCTGACTGTCGGGCTGCACACGCAGCTGGGACCCGTCCTCGAACTCCAGCGTGACGTAGCTGTTGGCGGCACAGGTGACTTCGTCGCCGACGGACAGCTCCGCGCCCATGGCGATCCCGACCGGCGCCGCCCCGCCATCGCGGGCCAGAGTGCAAGTCCCGCCGTGACCGACCACGCGCGCCACGCCAGGCCGCCGCCGGGACCAGTCGAGCGGTATCCGCAGGCGCATGCCCGGTGGCAGCGCGTAGGGGTTGTCTACGCCGTTCGCCGCCTGCAGGCGCGTCACGTAACCGAAGTGCTTCAGGTGGCGTTCGGTCAGTGTCCACAGGGTGTCACCCGGCCGCACCACGTAGATCCACTCGTCTGCATTCACCGCGGCGCAACAGGCGAGAACGCTGCCGAGCAACGCGGCCAGCACGCCACGCCGGCGGCGAGAGCGGCCCGGCTGGCGCGGTACAGCGCCGAGGTGAGGCTTGGCCATGGCGGGTTTGACCGTGACTGTCTTGCCTGTGGGGCCCTACCGCATTGCGCGCGGAGCCTGCCGAGTGCGCGCCCAACACAAGACTGTTGCCAGGCGCCACTCCCCGGCCGCCCGCGCGACGGTAGGGGTTACGGCGGCCGAGTATGCGCGCGCCACCGTGCCCAAAGACGGTACAAAGACACAGTTCCGGGATGCCGCTGGGTGCCCACAGGCGGGCGCGTGGCGCATCACGGGTGATTGGCGAGCACCTGCTCAAGAGGACGAAAGCGCGCTGTCAGGCCCAAGTCTTCGGCGCACGCGCGGTGGGTGAGGTGGCCATCCAGCGTGTTGACGCCGGCGGCCAGCGCCGGATTGGCTCGCAGCGCCTCGTGGCCGCCCGCGGCCAGCTGCTGCAGGTAGGGCAGGGTGGCCTGCGTCAGCGACAGCGTGGCGGTGCGCGGGTAGGCGCCCGGCATGTTGGTGACGCAGTAATGGATGACGCCGTCCACCGTGTAGATGGGGTCCGAGTGGCGAGTCGGTCGGGCGGTTTCGATGCACCCGCCCTGGTCGATGCTGACGTCCACGATGACGGTGCCCGCGCGCATGCGGCGGACCATGCCGGCGCTGACCAGATGCGGCGCGCGCGCCCGGCAGCAGGACGGCGCCGATCAGCAGATCCGCATGTGGCAGTTCGGCCGTGATCGCGTCCGGCGTTGACTGCCGCCAGTCGATACCGGGGATGTCCGCCCGCAGCGCCGCGCCGCGCGCCGGATCGATGCCAAGCACGACCACGTCCGCGCCGAGCGCGGCCGCACTGGCCGCGGCGTGCGACCCCACCACACCGTCGCCGATCACCAGCACCCGGCCGTGGGCTTCGCCGAGCACGCGGCCGAGCTGCACGCCGATGCCGCCGTGCGGCCGTGCCAGGTACCAGGCGCCGACGGCGATCGCCATGTTGCCGGCGATGGCGCTCATCGGCGCCAGCAATGGCAGGTGGCCGGTGTCGTCGCGAACGGTCTCGTAGCCAATGCCGGTGGTGCGGGTCGCGAGCAACGCGTCGGTGAGCGTCCGGTCCACACCGGCGAGGTGCAGATACGTGAACAGCATCTGGCCCCGCAAGAACGCGTACTCGGTGGGTAGCGGCTCCTTGACCTTGACCACCAGTGCTCGGTCCCAGGCGCCGGCAGCGTCGGTCAGCGTGGCGCCGGCGCGCGCGTATTCCGCGTCGGTGAAGCCCGAGCCCACGCCGGCGCCGCGCTGCACGTGCACGCGGTGGCCTTGCGCCACCAGCGCCGCCGCGCCGGCGGGTGTGAGCGCCACGCGGCTTTCGTTGTCCTTGATCTCGGTGGGGATGCCGATGTCCATGCCAGTACCCAAACCAGTATCCAAACCAGTGTCTCCGCGGGGTGTGGGCCGTTCGCGCGGCGCGCGCGAGCCAGCCCATCGGTTTGATCGGTTATCGTGCAAGCCTTGTACCAGACACTTTGACCCCGCTTCGACATGGAGTTTTCCGCTCTCGCCGTGGTCGCGCTGCTTGCCGGGGTGGCCGGGCTGCTGGCCGTCACGCTGGCTATTTTTCTCGCCCAGACGCGCGGGCGCCTTGAGGCGGCGCAACGGCAGGTGGCGGCGCTGGCCGACCAGCTCGCCGCGCTGCAAGGGGAACACCGGACACTCGCGGAGTCGCGCGCGCGTCTGGACGCCGAGTGCGCACGCTTGCCCGCGCTGGAGGCGACGCTCGCCGAGCGCGAGCTCGCGCTGCGCGCCCGGGCCGACGAGGTGCAGGCGCTTGCCGTACGCCTGGAGCGCGCCAGCACGGAGCTGGCCGAGGAGCGCCGCCGCAGCGAGGAGAAGCTCGCCCTGCTCGAAGACGCCCGCGCGCGGCTTGCCGAGCAGTTCAAGACGCTGGCGCAGGACATCCTGGAGGACAAGTCCAAGCGCTTTACCGAGCAGAACAAGACCAACCTGGAGGCGCTGTTGAACCCGCTGCGCGAGCAGATCGGCGGCTTTCAGAAGCGCGTGGAGGACGTTTACGACAAGGAATCGCGCGACCGGGTGTCGCTTTTGAAGGAAATCCACACGCTGCGGGATCTCAATCAGCGCGTGGCCGAGGACGCCGTGAACCTCACCCGGGCGCTCAAGGGCAGCACCCGCACGCAGGGCGCCTGGGGCGAGCTGGTGCTGGAACGCGTGCTGGAACAGTCGGGTCTAGCGAAGGGCCGCGAGTATGAGCTTCAGGTCAGCATCAGCGGCGAGGACGGCCGCCAGCGCCCGGACGCCATCGTGCACCTGCCGGACGGCAAGGACGTGGTGATCGACGCCAAGGTGTCGCTGATCGCCTACGAGCGCTACGCGAGCGCCGAGGACGACGCCACCCGCGCGCAGGCGCTGCGCGAGCACGTCGCCTCGCTGCGCACCCACATCCGCCAGCTCGGCGACAAGGCCTACCACCAGCTCGCCGGCGTGCGCTCGCTGGACTTCGTGCTGTTGTTCGTGCCGGTGGAGCCGGCCTACATGGAGGCGCTGCGGGCAGAGCCCGGGCTGTTCACGGACGCCCTCGACCGCAACATCGGCCTCGTGAACCCGACCACGTTGCTGACCACGCTGCGCATGGTGCAGAACGTGTGGCGCTTCGAGCACCAGAGCCGCAATGCGCAGGAAATCGCCCGCCGCGCCGGGGATCTGTACGACAAGTTCGTCGGCTTCGTGCAGGACCTGGAGCTGGTCGGCAGTCGCCTCAAAAGCACTCAGACGGCCTTCGATGGCGCCCGCAACAAGCTCATCGCCGGCCGTGGCAACGTGGTCAAGCGCGCGGAGGAGCTGAAGGCGCTCGGCATCGAGGCGTCCAAATCGCTGCCCGCGGAACTGATCGATCAAGGCAAGGCGGAGCTGCCAGCACCCGCCAACGACGGCTTTTGAACCCACCCCGCCGGCGATGACCGGTGGGGAAGGCCGTTGTTACTGGCTACCGAGCTTTTCGAGCGACGCCGCCGCAGCGGCGTGCTTGGGGTCGATGGCCAGGGCGTCCTTGAACGCCCGCCGCGCCGGGTCGGTCTTTTTCTGGTCCACGTACACCACGCCCAGGTGGTAGTGCACGTCCGCGATGGGCGGCGGCATGGTGGCCGCCTTTTCGAGCACCGTTTCGGCCTCCGCGAACTGGCGCTGGGCGCGGTACACCCAGCCCTGCGTGTCGCGAAACGCCGGGTTGTTCGGCTCCAGCTTGACGGCCGTGGCCGCCCACTGGCCGGCCTGGTCCAGCTGCTGGCCCGACTCGGCCTGCATCCAGGCCAGATTGTTGTAGGCGGGCGCAAAGTCCGGGGCGATGTTGATCACGTTGAGGTAGGCCTGCCGCGCCTGCGCGTCGCGCCGCTGCTGCTGGAGCAGCACGCCGCGCTTGAATTGGGCGGTGGCGTTGCGGTTGTCCGTGGCGATGGCGCGGTCATAAAGCGCCAGCGCTTCCTCGACCTTGCCCGCGCCGAGCAGCACATCGCCCTTGTCGAGCAGGGCCGGCACAAAATCGGGCGCGATCTTGAGCGCCGCATCCGTCGCCGCCGCGGCCGCCGCGGTGTTGCCGCGCGCCAGCTGCATGCGGCCTAGCAGGTGCGGTGGAAACGGCGAATCCGGATGCGCCTTGGTGGCCGCGGTGAGTTCCGTTTCGGCCGCGCCGAACTGGCCAGTCGCGGCCAGCGCCTGTGCCAGCCCCAGGCGGGCTTCGAGCTGCTTGGAGTCGACCTCGATCGCCGCCCGGTAGACGCCAACCGCGTCGGCCGGGCGCTGCATGGCGCCAGCGTACAGACCACCCAGCGCATTTCGCGCGGCAAGGTTGGCGGGATTGACCTCGATGGCTTTCCTCAGCGCCGCCTCGGCCGCGGGATAGTCCCTGCCGGAGGCCGCAAACAAACCGAGCGCGTGCTGCACGGTATCATCGTTCGGGGCGATCTCGACGGCCTTGTCCAGGGACGCCTTGGCCTGCTCGCGATCGTCGCGCCGCAGCGCCACGTCGGCAAGGCCGATCAGCGCCCGGACCATGCGCGGGTTGACCTTGAGCGCCGCCTTGAAGGCGTCCTCGGCGGTCAGGAGGTGGTTGTTACCCAGCGCCTGCACGCCCTCGGCGTAGCTCTGCATGCCGGGATCGGCGGCCGAGGTCGCGGCCGGTTCAGGCTGGCTCGGGAACAGGAAGGCCGCCTGCGCGCCAGACAGACACAGCACGAGAGACGCGAAAAGCAGTCGATTCATGGCAGCTCCGGACCAACAAAAAACCCCTGCCGGTCACCCGACAGGGGTTTGATTGTGCCACCCGCGATCAGCGGCGCGCCGTCACGGCGATCAGGCCTTTTCGCGTCGCCGCAGCGCCGACAGGCCGACCAGACCCGCGCCGAGCAGGCCTAGCGTGGCGGGCGCCGGGACAGTGCCACCGACCGGCGGCGCGCCCGTGTTGCCGCTCAGCAGGTTCTCGAACATACGCTCGTTGTCGAAAGAACCCCAGGTCGGGCTGTTGTCCCACACGTTCTGGTCGGTGATCAGGAAGATGCTGCCCGGCCCGATGTTCTGGTAGGCCATCATGACGCTCGGATTACCGCCGAAGAGGTCTTCGCCAAGCATCAGCGTCTGGGCCGTGCCACTCACGGTCAGCGGAGCGAAAGCCGCGTATTCATACGTGCTCACCCCCGTAGTCAGCGGGTGACTCAAAATCTGACCATCCACCACGCTGGCGCTTCGAAATCCCGAGTCGAGAATGACGTTGTTGATACTGATCGTGCTGCCCAATGCGACAAGGGCCGCGTTAATACGCGTGTTCTGTGCAGGGGCGAAAGTTCCGTGCTCGCCCATGAAGGCTATGCGGCCGCCGCCGCCCAGGAAGTTCGCCATGGTCGTCAGCTCGGCGGCTGTGTAGGCATCCGCAGGTTGGGTGGCCCATAGAAGATTCACGCCTGACAGATTGACGGTATCCAAGGTACCGGCCGCGATCGACGAGGAGTGGCCTGGCAAGCCGTTATAAAAATTGTTGATCGTGCTCAGGCTGAAGCCGGACAGTGCCTCACCCCAGACGGTAACAACACCGGCCTGCGCTGCCGTGCTGCCGAGCGCGGAGAGGACCAGCGCCGAGGCAAGAGTCTTGAGTTTGTGCTTCATCGATTGTCTCCAGGTTTACATGGGCGAGGCGTCGAGATAGGTGCGCCTAGCCTATCCGATTGCAATCGCGATGCCAGATAGAATAATTTATTTAAAAACATATAGATAAAGATGTCAGCGAGCCGCCAAACGCCACAGAAGTGTAAAAAAACCTGACAGTACGGGTGAATACTGTGCCGTTCCGCTACTCAGCATTCGCGTCCCGCCCCCTTTTTTTAACAAAACTCTCTTAAAAACAATTAATTGTTTTCAACTCTGGAATCGTAAAAAAAACTGACAGGACTTTGTTGCTCTCGCGATGGGGCAGATTCGCAGCCCGCCCCGTCTGCGTGATAGCCCGCCTCAGGCCACTGCCCGCCGCAGGCGGTCGGTAATGGCACGCCAGGCCGCGTCCCCGGGCGGAGTTTCGATCAGCAGCACCGCGTAGCCGCGCCGGTCGAGCTCGCGCAGGGCCGCGTACAGGCCGCGGCCGTAGGCGGCGGGATCGGCGGGCAGGGCAATGCCGTGCGTGGGCGGCGCGGTGCCGAGCACGAGCAGGCCGACGCGGCGTCCGCCCCGCGTCAGCTCGGCCAGCCGGGCGGGCAGGGCGGCGCTGTCGACCAGTTCGGCCGGGGTGCGCGGGGCGTAGTGGCGCTTGACCAGACCCGGCGCCCGCGGCGCTGCGCCGTCGGCCGGCCGCTCGCCGGTGTCGCCGAGCACGCGGCGCAGGTCGCGCTCGGTGATGGCGCCGGGGCGCAGCACCACCGGCGCGCCGCGGCTGAGGTCGACGATGGTGGATTCGATGCCGACGCGGCAGGGTCCGCCGTCCAGGATCAGCGGCACGGCATCGCCGAATTCGGCCTGCACGTGGGCGGCGGTGGTCGGGCTGATGTGGCCGTAGCGATTGGCGGACGGCGCCGCGATGCCGCTGCCGAACGCGCGCAGCAGGGCCAGCGCGAGCGGGTGGTCCGGCACGCGCAGCGCCATGGTGTCCTGGCCGCCGGTGACGGCGGTCGGCACCCGCGGCCCGCGGGCGAGGATGAGCGTGAGCGGCCCCGGCCAGAAGGCGGCGGCGAGGTCGCGCGCGGCGGGCGGAACCTCGGCGGCCCAGTCGTCGAGCCGGGCCTCCGGCGGCAGGTGGATGATCAGCGGGTGGTCGGTCGGGCGGCCCTTGAGGGCAAAGATGCGCGCCACGGCGGCCGGGTTCAGCGCGTCCGCGCCGAGTCCGTAGACGGTTTCCGTGGGCAGCGCCACCAGCTCGCCGGCGCGCAGCAGCTCGACGGCTTTGGCGATGCCGGCGTCGGTCATGGCGTCAGCCGGTCGATGTGCGCGGCGAGGATGAAGTCGTTGCGGCTCAGGCCGCCGACCGAATGCGTCCACAGCGTGATCTCGACCCGGCCCCAGCCTAGCAGCAGGTCCGGGTGGTGATCGTGTGCCTCGGCCAGGGCGCCGATGCGGTTCACCAGCGCCAGGCCGCTGGCGAAGTCCGCCAGACGCCAGCGGCGTTCGAGGTGGTGGCCGTCCATCACGCGCCAGGCCGGGTCGAGCTGTCCGAGCAGCACCTGCCACTGCGCCTCAGCCAGGCAGGGCGTGCCCGCCGGTAGCGGCGCGCAATGCTCATCGACCAGCGTCGGCATGGCTCAGGCCCGCTCGAACACGGCGATGGACTCCACGTGCGCGGTGTGCGGAAACATGTCCACGATGCCGGCGCTGGCGAGCCGGTAACCCTGCCCCGCCAGCAGGCCGGCGTCGCGCGCCAGCGTGGCGGGGTTGCACGACACGTACACGATGCGCGCCGGGCCGGTCTTGGGCACCGCGCTGCACAGCGCCTGCGCGCCCGAGCGCGGCGGGTCCAGCAGCCAGGCGGCGCAGCCGGCAAGCCGCGGCAGCACGGTCGGCGCGTCGTCGTACAGGTTGGCGCGCTCGAAGCTGCACTGCCCGGCAAGACCCGCCCGGCGGGCGTTGTGACGGGCGCGCGCCACCAGCGCGTCGTCGCCCTCCAGGCCCAGCACGCGGGCACCGCGCCGGGCGAGCGCCAGGCTGAAATTGCCCACGCCGCAGAAAAGATCGGCCACCTGTTCGCCGGACTGCGGCGCCAGCAGGTCCACCGCCAGCGGCACCAGTTGTTGGTTGATGGCGAAGTTGACCTGCGTGAAGTCGAGCGGGCCGAATTCGATGTGAAGATCGAACGCATCGAGGCGGTAGCTCAGCGCCCGGTCGTCGCCCGGCGTGAGCGGGTACACCGACGCCGGGCCACCCGGCTGAAGGAACCAGCGCACGCCGTGCTGGCTGGCGAAGGAGGTGAGCGCCGCGCGGTCCGCGTCGGTGAGCGGCGTGAGGTGGCGCAGCACCAGCGCCAGGTCCTCATCCGTGGCGGTGGCCTCGATCTGCGGCAGTTGATCCGGCGCCGACAGGCCCGCCAGCAGGGTCCGCAACGGCGCGATCAGCGCCGACAGGCGCGCGTCCAGCACCGGGCATTCGGTCATGTCGGTGAGAAACGACGACTGGCGCTCGCGAAAGCCGACCAGCACCGTGCCCTTGCGGGGCACCAGCCGTGCGCCAAGGCGCGCCCGGCGCCGGTAGGCCCAGGCCGGACCCAGCACGGGCGCCAGCCAGGCATCCGGCTGCACGCCGCCGATGCGGGCCAGCTTGTCGGCCAGGTGCATCTGCTTGTCGCGCACCTGGGCGGCGTGCTCCTGGTGCTGCAGGGCGCAGCCGCCGCAGCGCTCGTACGCCGGGCAGGGCGCGCGCACGCGCTCGGCGGCCGGCGCCTGGATGTCGGTCGCGGTCGCCTCGTCGTAGTTGGCGTGCCGCTTCACGCGCGCGGCCAGCACGCGCTCGCCGGGCAGCGCGCCCGCCACGAACGTGAGCTTGCCATCCACGTGCGCCACGCCGTGGCCGTTGTCGGCCATGCGCTCGATCAGCAGCGGCTCGGCGAGCGGCTGGGCGACGGGCGGTTTGACGCGACGGTTGCTGCGGTTCATGGCGCGGGGTGGGGCACTGAGCGGGGCGGCATTATCGGAGAGCTCTGGCGGTTCACGCAGGCGCCGCCCGCGCCGGGCGGCTCACCAGAAACACGCCGCCCAGCACCAGCGCCGCCCCGGCAAGCTGCACGGCGGTGGCCGGTTCGCCGAGCGCGACCACGCCAAGATATATCGTGATGATCGGCCCGGCCGAGCCGATCAGCGCCACGCGCCCGGCGCCGCTGCGCTTGATGGCCTCCGCCAGCAGCACCGACGGCAGCACGGTCGAGAACACCGCCATCGCCAGTGCAAGGCCATAGATCGACGCGGGTTGGCGCAGGTCCGACACCGGCTGCGCGGCAAGAAAATGCAGCAGCACGAGACCGGTCGACACCAGCATGGCGTAGGCCGCCGTGCGCCGCGTGCCGAGCCGCGCGATGGTGCGCCCGCTCGCCAGCAGGTACAGCGCATACGCCACCGCCGACCCGAACACCAGCGCGCTGCCCAGCAACAGTGCACCGCGATCACTGGCCAGGCGCAGGTCGCTCGCGAAAGCGAGCGCAATGCCGGCGTAGCACAGCGCAAGCGCCACGCCCTCCCGGCGGGCAATCCGGCGCCGGCCGAGCCAGGCGCCGATCACCACCACCAGCGTCGGGTAGGTGAACAGGATCAGCCGTTCGAGCCCGGCGCTGATGTGGGCGAGCCCCCAGAAATCGAGAACGCTGGCGAGGTAATAGCCCGTCAGGCCAAGCCAGCCGACGCGCAGCCAGTCGCCCGCCGTCAGGCGCGCACTGCCCGACTGTGCGTGCCAGGCCAGTGCCAGAAAAAACGGCAGCGCGAACAGCATGCGCAGCGCCAGCAGCGTGATGGCATCCACCGCGTACCAGGCGTAGGCCAGCTTCACGAAGATGGCCTTCAGCGAGAAGCCGAGCGCCGCCAGCAGCGCGTAGACGGTGCCGGCGAGTGGGGTGTTGGAGGGCGGCATGGGGTGCCTGATCGGTATGGACTACGCAGTGTAATTGCCTGGGGCGGGCGCCTTGCGCTGGTCGGACTGCGCCGCGGGATGACACGATAATCGCGAGCATCCGGACCTGACGCAGGGGACACGTCGATGGCAATTCGAACCGTATTACGTATGGGGCACCCGGTGCTCGCGCAGGTGGCGCAGCCGGTGGCCGATGTGCGCGAGCCCGCCGTGGCGATGCTGCTGGAGGACATGTTCGACACCATGGCCGCGTGCAGTGGCGCCGGCCTGGCGGCGCCGCAGATCGGCGTGTCGGTGCGCGTGGTGGTGTTCGGCGTGACGCACAACCCGCGCTATCCGCAGGCCGAGGCGGTGCCGCGCACGGTGCTGATCAATCCGGTGATCGAGGTGCTGGACCCGACGCCCGAGGACGGCTGGGAGGGGTGTCTTAGCGTGCCCGGCCTGCGTGGGCTGGTGCCGCGGCCGCGCGCCATCCGCTACCACGGCTTCGACGAGCGCGGGCACCTCATCGAGCGCGAAGTGGGTGGTTTTCACGCCCGCGTGGTGCAGCACGAATGCGATCACCTGGACGGCGTTCTGTACCCGCAGCGCATGCGCGACCTGCGCCAGTTCGGCTTCGAGCCGGAAATTCATCACGCCATGCTGGCGGGGCAGCCGGCGGCGTGAAGCGGCGCGCGGCGGTGACTCGCCCGCGTTGAATCAGCGAGAGAACCCCGGCCGCCGGACCCGCCAGGTAAAGATTCCTGCACCCAGCGCCGTCAGCGCGGCGGCTGCGACAAACGCGCTGCCCTGGCCGAGCGTCTGCCAGATGGCACCGAACAGCACCGCGCCCGGCAGAACAAGCAGACCGGACACCAGGTGGTAGACGCCGAACGCGGTGCCCTTTTGCGCCGCCGGCGCGTGGTCGCCGATAAGGGCCCGCTCGGCACCCTCGGTGCAGGCGGTCGCACCGGCATAGGCCAGGAACAGAATCCACAACACGGGACCGTCTTTGGCCACAGCGCCCATGCTCGCGAGCAACGCGGCGCGGATCAGCCAGCCGCCGGTCATGACCGGCTGGCGGCCGAGCACGTCGGACAACCAACCGGCCGGCACCGACACGGCCGAACGCACCGCGTGCGCCGCGGCCCACAGCAGCGGTAGCCAGGCGACCTCGATGCCGCCCTGGAACGCCCACAGCACCAGGAACGCATCCGGCACGTTGGCGAGCGCGAGCAGGCCCGCGGCGCCGATGAGGCCACGCACCGATTTATCGAGCGTCCGCCAGCGCAGCGGGGCAGGGGCCTGCGGTGGTGTCGGCTGCGGCTCACGCAGGCCAAACCCCAGACACAGCAGCACCAGCACACCCGGCACCACCGAGGCGGCGAACACGTGCGGCGTGCTGAAACCCCACTGCAGCAGGCCGAAGGCCAGCAGCGGCCCCAGCATGGCGCCGCCGTGATCCATGGCACGGTGAAAACCGAACACGGCGCCGCGGTGTTGCTCGGCCACCGACGCCGCCAGCAGCGCATCGCGCGGCGCGGTGCGCAGGCCCTTGCCGATGCGGTCGGCAAACCGCAGCAGCAGCACCACCGGCCAGGCCCAGGCGAGCGCGATCAACGGGCGCACCAGGTTCGAGGTGCCGTAGCCGCCGAGCACCAGCCGGCGCGTGCTGATGCCCCGATCCGCGAGGCGCCCCGACACGAGCTGCAGCACGCTCGACGCCGCCGTGGCCAGGCCCTCGATCAGGCCGATGGCCGCCGGCGCGGCACCGAGCGTGGCGGTCAGGAACACCGGCAGCAGCGGCATGATCATCTCGCTGGCGGTGTCGTTCAGCAGCGAGGCGAGGCCCAGCACCCACACCGTGCGTGGCAGGCGTGGGCGCGTCATGGCGGGCTCAGGCGGCGCCAAGCACCTGCTTGTCGACGATGCGCAGGCGATCGCCGTCCACATCCAGGCGGTACACGATCGGCACGCCGGTCGGGATCTCCAGCTTGATGATGTCCTGGTCGGAAATGCCTTCCAGTTCCTTGGTCAGCGCGCGCAGCGAGTTGCCGTGGGCGGAAATCAGCACGGTCTGCCCGCGCGACAGGCGCGGGCGGATTTCGGTGTTGAAGTAGGGCAGGGCACGCGCCACGGTGTCCTTGAGGCTCTCGCCGTTCGGCGGCGGCGTGTCGTAGCCGCGGCGCCACTTCACGAACTGCTCCTCGCCGTACTGGGCCAGCACCTGGTCCTTGTTCAGTCCCTGCAGGTCGCCGTAGTGGCGTTCGGCCAGCGCCGTCACGTGCAGATAGGCCGGAAACTCGCTGTCGTTCGGCTGGTAGCTCTCGCGCGGCACCGTGTCCGGGGCGGGGATGAAGATCGGCGTGCGCCCGCCGCGATTGGCCCGCAGCACCACCTGCATGGTGCAGATGGCGCGCTGCAGGTGCGAGGTGTAGGCGGCGTCGAAACGGTAATCAGCCAGCGCCTGCCCGGCCGCCTCGGCCTCCTGCCAGCCGCGCTCCATGAGCGGCACGTCCACCCAGCCGGTGAAGCGGTTCTGCTCGTTCCACAGCGAGCGGCCGTGGCGGATCAGGATCAGGGTGGCGGTCATTGCGGGTACCGGGTTGGCTAGGGCGGGGGCGCGTAGTTTAGGGAAACGTCCCGCCGGCCGCGTCCCGCGGATTGCCGTGTCAGCCCGCGAGCTTCGTCATGACGTAATGAACCGCGCCGTCCAGGCTGCTCAGGCGCGGGTAGTCGAGCTCCGGGATCGGCACGCCGAACTGCTTGTGCACGGCGGTGACGAAGTTCAGGAAATCCATCGAATCGATGTCGATCTGGTCGCGCAGCGGCGCGACGGGGTCGAGGTCGGTGTCGCGTGCTTCCGGGGCGATGGCGCCCAGGATGGCGAGCAGGCGCGCGCGCAGTTCGGCTTCGGTCATAACGCCTCCGGGGTTTGCAGCAGGCGGTCGAGCGCCGCCAGGAACAGCGCGCCGCGGTGGCCGTCGCTGACGCGGTGATCGCCGGCCAGTGTCAGCGTGAGGGTGCGCCGCACGGCGAGGCCCTCGCCGACCACCCACGGCCGGCGCACCACGCTGCCCGCGCCCACCACCGCCACCTGCGGCGGGGTGATGATGGGGTAGACGCGCTCGACGCCGTTGTCGCCAAGGCTGGACAGCGTGATGGTGGGGTCGGTCAGTTCCGAGCTGCGCAGGCCGCCGGCGCGAGCGCGCTGCACCAGGTCCTTCAGCTCGCCCATCAGGGTATCGAGGTCCTTGTCCGCCACGTCGTGAATGGCCGGGGCGATCAGACCCCGCCGACGCAGCGACACGGCGACGCCGATGTGCACCGCCGTCGACGGCTCGAAGCGGTCCTCGCGCCAGGCGCCGTTCAGCTCCGGCACCTCGCGCAGTGCGAGCGCCGTGGCCTTCAGCAGCAGCACCGCGTACAGCAGGCGCCGGTCGGGGTCGCGGTCGGCGTTGATGGCCTCGACGAAGCGCAGCGCCGGCTCGAAATCGGCCGTGGTGGCGAGGTAGTAGTGCGGAATCTCGCGCTTGGCGCGGGTCATGGCGGCGGCGATGGCGCGGCGCATGGCGTCCGGGTCGAACGGCGCCCTGGTGGCCGGGGCGGGCGGCGCCACGGGCAGTGCGGCGGCGCGTTCCACGTCCTGGAGCGTGATCGCGCCCTTAGCGCCGCTGCCGGTGAGCCTGGAAAGATCGACACCGAGTTCGAGCGCCCGCTGGCGCACGCTGGGCGCGGCGCGCGGCGCCTTGGTGGGCGCCGGTGCGGTGAGCGGCAGGTCGGCCAGCGTGATGGCGCCGCCGGGGCCGCTGCCGGCGAGCGTGGACAGATCGATGCCGAGTTCCGCGGCGCGCTTTCGGGCGGCGGGCGAGGCGCGCACTGTTTCAACGGCCGATATGGGCGGGCAGGGCGGGGCGGCGGCTTCCGCCACGGTGGGTGCGGGGCCGAGCACAGCCCCGGCCGCCGGCGGTGGCGCGGCGGGTTCGGCGGCCAGTGTCGGTGCCAGTGTCGGCGCGGCCGGTTCGGCGGCTGCCTCACCCTCGCTGCGCAGCGTGGCCAGCACGGTGCCGACCGGCACCTCGGTGCCCGGCTGCACCACCAATTGGTCCACCACGCCGCTGTCGAAAATCTCGACGTCGATGGCGCCCTTTTGGGTTTCCACCACCGCCACGATGTCGCCGCGGCGCACCCGCTCGCCGGGCCTGATGCGCCACTCGACCAGCGTGCCGCTTTCCATGTCGCTGCCGAGCGACGGCATGCAGAACTCAGCCACGGCCGAGCACCCCGCGCGCGGCGGCGGCGATGCCGTCCACCTGCGGCAGGGCGGCGTCCTCCAGGTGCTTCGGGTACGGAATCGGCACCTCGGCGCTGCACACCCGCGCCGGCGGGGCGTCGAGTTCGTAAAACACCTGCTCCACGATGCGGGCGCTGATCTCGGCGGCAAGACTGCCGCTGCGCCAGCCCTCGTCCACGATCACCGCCCGCCGCGTCTTGCGCACCGAGGCCATGACGGTGGCGTCGTCGAGCGGGCGCAGGCAGCGAAGGTCGATGACCTCCGCCTCGATGCCGTCACCGGCCAGTTGCTGCGCGGCGGCGAGCGTTTTCGGCAGGCTGCCGCCGTAGGTGATGAGCGTCACGTCCCGACCCGGCCGGCGCACGGCGGCGCCGGTGAGCGGCACCGAATCCACCGCCTCCAGCGAGCCTTCCAGGTTGTAGAGCATCACGTGCTCGAACACGATCACCGGGTCCGGGTCGGCCAGGGCGGCGGCCAGCATGTGCCGGGCGTCGGTGACGGTGGCCGGCGCGATGACCTTCAGGCCCGGGATGTGGGCGTAGACGTTCTCCAGGCTGTGCGAGTGCTGCGCGGCGAGCTGCCGGCCGGCGCCGGTCGCCATGCGGATCACCAGCGGCACCGACACCTGCCCACCGGACATGTGGCGCAGCGTGGCGGCGTTGTTCAGGATCTGGTCCAGCGCCAGCAGGCTGAAGTTGACGGTCATGATCTCGACGATCGGCCGCAGACCCCCGAGTGCCGCGCCGATGCCGGCGCCGGTGAAGGCCGATTCCGACAGCGGCGTGTCGCGGATGCGCGCCTCGCCGAACTCCGCCAGCAAGCCCTTGCTGACAGCATAGCAGCCGCCGTAGCGGCCGACGTCCTCGCCCATCAGGAACACGCGCGGGTCGGCGGCGAGCGCCGCGCGCAGCGCGTCCCGCATGGCCTCGCGGTAGGTGCAGGTCGCCGCGCTCATGCCGGGCTGTCCGTGGTCACGTCGCGCGTGAGCTGCTCCACGGGCTCCCAGGTGCCGGCCTCGGCGAAGTCGATCGCCGCCCGCACCTCGGCATCCACCTGCGCCTGCACGGCCACGCGCGTGTCCGCGTCCAGCAGGCCAAGGTTGACGGCCTCGCGCTCGAACAGGTCGATCGGATCGCGCGCCCGCCAGCGCTCGACCTCCGCCTTGTCGCGGTACAGCTGGCTGTCGAACATGGAATGCGCCCGAAAGCGGTAGGTGTGGCATTCGAGCAGGTACGGCCCGTGGCCGCCGCGCACGTGGTCGATGGCCACCTGCGCCGCCTCGCGCACGGCCAGCAGGTCCATGCCGTCCACGGCGGTCGATGCCAGGCCGTAGCTGCGGGCCCTGAGGTGCACGTCGGTCTCGGCCTGCGAGCGCGCCAGCGCCGTGCCCATGGCGTACAGGTTGTTCTCGCACACGAACAGCACCGGCAATCGCCACAGGGAGGCCAGATTCAGCGACTCGTGAAACGCGCCCTCGGCCGCCGCGCCCTCGCCGAAAAAGCACGCGCTCACCTGCGCGCGCTGCTGAAGGGCATCGGCCAGCGCGAGACCCACCGCCAGCGGCAGCCCGCCGGCGACGATGGCGTTGCCGCCGTACAGGCGCGCGGTGGCGTCGAACAAATGCATGGAGCCGCCGCGGCCGCGGCTGCAGCCTTCCTGCTTGCCAACCATCTCGGCCATCACGGCGCCCATGTCGACGCCGCGCACCAGCGCGTGGCCGTGCTCGCGGTAGGTGGCGACGATGGCGTCGGCCGGTGCCAGCAGCGGCACGATGCCGGCGGCGATCGCCTCCTCGCCGTTGTACAGGTGCATGAAGCCGCGGATTTTGCTGGCGCTGTACAGCTCGGCGCAGGCGTCCTCGAAGGCGCGGATGCGCAGCATGTGCCGCAGCAGGCCGCGCGCGGTGTCGGCGTCCGGCAGCGTCATCAGGCGTTCTCCAGCGTGGAGGTGTCGCCTTCCGGCAGACCGAGTTCCCGCGCCTTGAGCAGCCGGCGCATGATCTTGCCGCTGCGCGTCTTGGGCAGGCTCGGCGCGAATTCGAGCTCCTTGGGCGCCACCACGGCGCCGAGGCGCTTTCTGGCGTGCGCCATCAGCTCGTCGTGCAGCGCCTCACCGGCCTCGAAGCCGGGCTTCAGCGCCACGAAGGCCTTGACGATCTCGCCCGCCACCGGGTCCGGCTTGCCGATCACGCCGCACTCGGCCACCGCCGGGTGCTGCATGAACACGTCCTCGACCTCGAACGGGCCGATCAGGTGGCCGGAGGTCTTGATCACGTCGTCGGCGCGGCCAACGAACCAGTAATAACCGTCCGCGTCGCGCCGGGCCAGATCGCCCGACAGGTACCAGTCGCCGACGAAGCACTTGCGGTAGCGCTCCTCCTCGCCCAGATACCCGCGGAACATGGACGGCCAGCCGGCCTTGAGCACCAGCTGGCCCTGCTCGTCGGGGGTGTCGACAAACTCCAGGCGGCCGTCGCGGGTCGGGTTGGCGATGGCCGCCTCGATGCCCGGCAGCGGCCTGCCCATCGAGCCCGGCTTGATGTCCATGGCGGCGAAGTTGGCGATCATGATGCCGCCGGTCTCGGTCTGCCACCAGTTGTCGTG
>NZ_JBFWOM010000009.1:104965-109976 GCF_050250495.1 Immundisolibacter sp.
GCGAAGCGGCTGGTTTCCGCCGCCAGGTTGGCGTAGGTGAACTCGCGCGCCACACTGTCCTGCGACAAGCAGCGCAGCGCCACCTGTCTGCCGCGGCCGTTTTGCACGTGCCGGTCGACGGCCTCCACGGCGATGTTGAGGCCGCCGCCGGGCAGGCCGCGCAGGGCCTGACGCTCAAGCCCCCAATTGAACGAGCCGCAGATGGCCCCGTAATCGGCCAGGTTGGGCAAGGCCTGGTCGGCTCGAAACGTCTTGTGAATCAGCCCATCTGACATCGGCGGCTCCGATCCGGGACTGCGGTTCGAAGCGTGCAAACCGCTGCCTGCAATCTAAAAGCCTGCCGCAGCGCGCGTCCTGATCCGGATCACGCGTGGTTCCGGGAACGACTGACGTGGCCAGCGCAGCCGATGAAGCGCCTGTTCAAATGCACGGCACGGGGCGCCGCACCCGCTGCGCCCACGCGGAGCACAGCAGACATTCAGTGACTACCGGCGCCGTTCTCGCCCAGGACCGTCAGGCGAGAACAGCGCCGGGCGTCGGCATCACGCCACGGCGGCGTAGATGTCGCTGGGCGCCAGGGTGTCCTCGAAGATGGCGCGGCGGATGTCTTCGAGTTCCCCCTCGGTCAGCGGGTACTGGAACTGCTCGTTGCGCTCGCGTACGTCCAGGTACCGCATCTCGCGGGCGAGGTTCAGCGTCTCGTCCCACGGCAGGGCATTGGCCGGATCGAAGCTCGCCGCCAGTTCCTTGATTTCTTCAGGGCCGTGGAAGATCTCGTCCTCGACCACGGTCTTTTCGAGCCTGGCCGCAAGGCGCAGGAACTCGTCGTCGCCCGGCAGGTTGCTCATGCACCAGTGCCAGCCGACCGAGCCGCCCTCGCCCTGCGTCATCAGCAGCCGCGAGGTCCACTTGGGCAGCGTGTTGTAGATCTCCATCCACAGCGAGATGAAGCGGTGGTGCTCCGGCCACTTGCGGGCCACGATGGCGCCGGAGTCGCCGTGAAAGCCGGCGCCGTTCGCCGTGAACTCGACGTTGAGGTAGTGGAACGAATCGCTCTCCGGCGGCTCCTTGCCCTTGCCGAGCGTCAGATCCAGCAGGTTCATGTAGGCCCGGTAGTGGTCGAGCTCTTCCTTCATGATCACGGCGAAACGGTCGGCTTCGCGCACGTTGATGCCGGTGCCGAGCGCCAGCCGCGCCCGGTCGGCGTACATGTTGGTGGCGCCGTACTCGCGGGCGGCCTGGATCACCACCCAGTTGATGTCGCGCTCGCGCGTGCGCTTGGCCAGGTAGGCGTCCACCACGCGCTGCTGGGCGGAGGCGCCCTGCGACATGATGTGCAGCGTGTCGCGGACGATTTGTTCGGCGGTCGGTGCGGTCATGGTGTTCTCCTCGGGATTGTCGTTATCGCCGCTGCCCCGCCGTCACGGCGGCGGGGCAGGGTGCGGGATCACAGCTCGCCGGCGCGCACCTTGGCGCACAGCTCGGCCCAGCCCTTGCCGGCCTTGGCCGCGCTTTCCAGGTAATTGGCCGGGGCGGTCAGGTACGGCGGACGGCAGGGGCCGGCCTTCATCCAGCCGCTGGCGTTGATGCGCGCCTTGTCGAGCTGGATGTTGTAGCGCGAGAACTCGGCAAAGCCACCGGGCGGCATCAGGTTGCCGATGACCGGCGCGGCGGCGCCCCACACGCGCTGGGCGGCGCTCCAGTCACCGGTCTTGATGGCGTCCCGCACCGTGTCGCGGATGCGGATGGTCATCTCCGGGCCGCCGTTGGCGCAGGGCGACCAGAAGGCGGTGTGGAATTCCGGGTCGATGCGCGCGGCGTCGAGGTGATCGAACTCGATCGGCAAGAAGCGGATGCGCTTTTTGGATACTGCCGTGTGCACCGACAGCTGGCCGATGTGGATGTACTTGCAGGTGATGACCTGCGGGATTTCGGCAACGCCGGCCCAGAACGGGGTCGGGAACTGGAACTTGAACGCCTCCGGGTTGGCGTACACGCAGATGGCCATCTCCGGCACCGCTTCCGCCACGTCGCGATAGAAGCGCACCGCGTTCGGCACGTCGCACACCTGCCACATGGGCAGGCCGAGCATGGTGCCGTCGGCGCCGATGTCGCGCGCGTGCTTCAGTTGTTTGATGGTGTCGCGGGTGTTCAGCGTGGTCACGCCGACGAAGATCGGCTTGCGACCGCGGGCGGTCTCGACCATCACCTCCATCATCTTTTTCTTTTCTTCCCAGGTGATGGTGGCGCCTTCGCCGAAGGTGCCCTGCGCCAGCACGGCGTCGACGCCGCCCTCGATCAGGCCGTTCACGGCCCGGGCGACCTCGTCGTAATCGATGCTGTCCTCGCAGCGCCAGTCCTCGGCGTTGTCGACGGCGGGGGTCGGGATGATGGCCCAGGCGCCGTGAACGTCGTTCACGGTCAGGCGGTCACGTCGTGCCATGACGGATTCCTCAGGATTCGGGGGATTAAACGGGTGTGTAAGCTTACTGCCGGCAATGCCGACCGACCACGAGGTCAGGCGGCAGTTTAACCGGCGGTGAAGGTGAGGCATGTTCAAGAGCGTGTTTGACAAGGTGTGGGCGTTCGACTGCGAGTGGGTGCCGGACCCCGCCGCCGGCCGCACGCTGTACAAGCTGCCGGCGGAGCTGCCGGACCGGGACGTGCTGGCGCACATGTGGCAGCAGGCTGGCGCCAGCGACGACGACCCGATGCCGTTTTTGAAGACCATCGTGTGCCGGGTGGTGTCGATCGCCGCCGTCACGCGTCAGCGGCGGCGCGACGGCAGCGTGCAGCTGCATCTGCTGTCCTTGCCGCGCGATGTGAGCGATACGGCGCAGACGGCGGAGGCCCACGTCATCGGCACGTTTCTGGACGCCATCGGCGAGCACAAGCCGCAACTGGTCGGCTTCAACTCGATCAACGCCGATCTGAAAATCCTGCTGCAGCGGGCGGTGGTGAACGGCCTGTCCGCGGCCGAATTCTGCCGCCGCCCGGACAAGCCCTGGGAGGGTGTCGATTACTTCGCCCGCGGCGATGCGCACGTCGACATCAAGGACATCGTCGGCGGCTGGGGCAAGGCGACGCCCTCGCTGCATGAACTCGCCGTGCTGTCGGGCATTCCCGGCAAGCTGGACGTGGACGGGAACGCCGTTGCGAGCCTCTGGCTCGAAGGCCACCTCGACCGCATCGTGGCCTACAACGAGTGCGATGCCCTCAGCACGTACCTCGTGTGGCTACGCCTGGCGCACCTCAGCGGTCACTTCGACCAGCGGTCCTACGCCGAGGAACAAAACCGCGTGCGCATCCTGGTGGAGAGCCTGATCACGCAGGGTCGCGAGCACTTACAGGCTTATCTCACCGAGTGGGACCGGCTCGCGCATCTCTGACGCGCAAGCCGGACGCGCCCGTGGGTCAGGGCCCGGCCAACCCCGCGGCGCAACCCGACGGTCCTACAGCGACGGCGCGAGGAAGGCCGTCTGCAAATCCCGATCGAAGTACGACAGCGCCTTGCCGAGTTGCGATTCGGTCCAGCGCACGGGCTCGAACTCCGGGTGCACTTCAGTCAGCCGCCCTCCGGCGCAAAGCTCCAGGCGCACGCCGAACGGATCCTGGAAGTGCAGCGAAAAGGTCTTGCCGTAGGACTGGCGCGTCGGACCATAAATATCAATGTTGACGCCGGCCTCGCGCAGGTACTGGCCGTCGATCAGGATGTCGTTCGGGTCTTCCTTGGTGAACGCGATGTGGTGCAGACGCCCGGCGGGGCCGGGAAAGATCGCCAGCTCCTGGCCGCCGGCTTCCTTCTGCATGCGGAACACCAGCGCCGACAGCAGGCGCTCGCCGTCGTCGCTGTCGATGCGCTCGGAGATGACGAAGCCGAGCGCCTGGGTGAGGAAATCCACCGCGGCCTTGGGGTCCGGCACGGTGATGCCGGCGTGGTTCAGAAAGAACGGGGCAGGGGTGCCGCGCAGCGAACGCGGCGTCACCCAGTCCGGGGAGTCGAAACCGGTCATGTAGCCGATCTGCGGCAGCTCGGCGAACAGGCGCAGCGTCGGGCCGCCGGGGATGTCGAAGGTGATCGACTCGCCCATGCCGGAGAGCGCGCCAGACGGGTGATTCGTAACCTTCACACCCGCCTGCAACACATTGTTCTCAAGCTGCTTCAGCTCGGCCGCATCGCGCACCTGAAAGCCGATTTCGACCAGCCGATTGTCCGGACCCTCGTCGAGCACCAGCGAGTAGGGAAAGGCCTCGTGCCAGCAGCGCAGGTACAAGCGGTCCGGTTGGCGGTAGGTCTCCACCAGGCCCAGGGATTCGCAGTAGAAAAACTGCGCCTGGCGCAGACGCGAGTCGTGCAGCGCGAGGCGGACGTAGGCGATCCGGATGATGCCGCCGTGCTTGAGGGCCATGCGAGGTCTCCTGCCTCTGAGATTAGTATTGGGTTATGTCGGTGAGCGAGGTGAGGCCGTCAGGTGACCTCGGCGAAAAACGCCTCCGGCACGGCGTTTTCGTAATAGAAGGCGCCGCGTGGGAAATGCTCCGCCTGCCACACGATGGGCGGCACCCAACCGGGCGCGCCGGGGGCGAGGTACGCGCCGTTGTAGAACTCGTTGCGGTTGCCTGACGGGTCGTGGAAGTAGATGGTGGTGACGCCCGAGATGCCGTGGCGGGTGATACCGAATTCGAGTGACGGGACGGCGTTTTCCTTCAGCAGGTCGACGCCGTGGATGACCTCGGTGCGGCTGTCCATGCCGAACGCCATGTGGTGAAAGTGCCCGTCCGGTCCCGGGCCGATGGCCAGATCGTGCATGGTGTGGCTGCAGGTCAGGAACGCTGCGAGGGTGTTTCCGGCGGGATCAACCACCTTCTCGGTCAATGAAAAATCAAGCACCTGCATCAGGAAATTCACATCATCCTGCGGGTTCTGCGCCGACAACAGGGTGTGGTCTAGATGTGTCACCCGCCCGCCGGGGGTGCCGTGCGGCGGCACCGGGCTCGGGTTTTCCATGCC
>NZ_JBFWOM010000010.1:0-98266 GCF_050250495.1 Immundisolibacter sp.
CGGAAGATGTCCACCTGCAACTCGTCCATGCGCCGGGTGACCGCCGCCGAGCGCCGACCGCTCAGCGCAGCGACCTTGATGCCGGCCTCGCGCAGCAGCTTGAAGCCGTGTCCATCGCGCACGTGAAACGCCTTGAACTCGGTCCCGTCGTCGCCGAAGTACAGGCGACCGTCGGTCAGCACGCCGTCCACATCAAAAACAACCAGCTCTATGCGTGCGGCGAGCGTCTGCAGTTCGGAATCAACGGCCATGTGTGTGTCGGGTAGGGTCGGGCAAGAGGCCCGCATTGTAGGAGGCGCGCTCGCGCGCCCTGGGTCGGTGGTCGGATGCGACGGCGTGTCAGATCACGCCTGCATCAAGCAGCGTGTGCATGTTGAGCGCGCCGACCAACCGGCGGTCCGCATCTTCCACCAGCAGCGCGTTGATGCGCCGCTGCTCCATGATCTGCGCTGCCTCGGCGGCCAGCACCTGCGGCCGGATGCGCACGCCGCCGGGCGTCATGACGTCCGCGATGGGCACCGCGCGCACGCTGTCCACCCGCTCCAGCACGCGGCGCAGGTCGCCGTCGGTGAAGATGCCGACCGCGCGCCCCGCGTCGTCCACCACCGCCGTCATGCCAAGCCCCTTGCGGCTGATTTCGAGCAGCGCTTCGGTCAGGCTTGCCGTCTGCGGCACCGCCGGCAGCCGATCGCCCTTCACCATCACGTCCGCCACGTGCAGCAGCAGGCGCCGGCCGAGCTTGCCGCCCGGGTGGCTGCGCGAGAAGTCCTCGCGCGAGAAGCCGCGCGTGTGCAGCAGCGCCACGGCCAGCGCGTCGCCCAGCGCCAGCGTGGCGGTGGTGCTGGCGGTGGGGGCCAGACCCAGCGGGCAGGCCTCCCGCGCCACGCTGGCGTCGAGGTTCACGTCCGCCTCGCGCGCCAGGGTGGAGCCGGCGTCGCCGGTGATGGCGATCAGGCGCACGCCCAGGCGGCGGATCATCGGCAGGATGAGCAGGATCTCGCCGGTCTCGCCGGAATTGGATAACGCCAGCACCACGTCCTGCGGCGTGATCATGCCCAGATCGCCGTGGCTCGCCTCGCCCGGGTGCACAAAGAACGCCGGCGTGCCGGTGCTGGCCAGCGTGGCGGCGATCTTGCCGCCGATGTGCCCCGACTTGCCCATGCCGAGCACCACCACCCGCCCGCGGCAGCCGACCAGCAGCCGGCAGGCGGCGACGAACGGCTCGCCCAGGCGTGGCGCCAGCTGGCGCACCGCGTCCGCCTCGGTATCCAGCGCGTCGCGCGCGAGTTGCAGCAGCGTGGCGGGGTCGATCGGCGTGTTCGATGGTGAGGCGTCGTCAGGATGCATGGGCGCGTTCCGGGGTGGGCCTGCGGGCGGCCCGCCATTATCGCCGCAGCCCTCGGCGACGCCGCAGCCGCCCACGCCAACAGCCGGCGGATACAGGCTGCGATTTGTTGACAGGCCAAGTTCCCGAGTGTTAGGTTCCGCGCCGCACCGTGCTGACTGGGCGGCCTGGAGGGCTTGACAGCGGCGCGGCGAGGAGCGAAGAGGGGGGTCGTCGGCGGGAAGGGTTGCCCGTTGCGATCGCAAGCCAGTCAAGAGCGTGTGCTTTGCCGAGTGCAAGGTCGCGCGTCAGCCCACCCCTCCCCGTTCCGACCGTGTAATTGCCGGCGCCCGCAGGGCCGGCTGTGACGTGTAGTGTTTCAACCGGGAGGGGATATGAAACTACGCAACAAAGCCACCGCGCGCGCCCGCGCCGGCCGGTACGTGCTCGCCGCGGCGGCGCTGGCCGCATCCGGCGGCGCGCACGCCTTGAAGTTCCAACTGACGGACAGCATCGAAGGCTCGTTCGATACCACGCTGGGCTACGGCATCCAACTGCGCACCGAGCATTACGACCGCGACCTGTCGCAGGCTCGGCCGGGCGGCACACTAGCTGGCGAGCTCGGCAACATTCAGTACGGCAACCGTACAGTGTTCGACGATAAATGGGATGTGTTTTCCAACATCGTCAAGGCCTCGCACGACGTGCAACTGAACGGTGGTCGCTGGAGCGCCTTCCTGCGTGGCAACTATTTCTATGATTTCGCCATGTTGGGCAAGGACGAGTGGCTGCCGCAGGCGGCCGAGAACCGTGCCATCAAGCACGGTGACATCACGGATGCCTATTTCCTGACCCGTCTCGGCAGCAGCGACCAGTTCACCGTTCGCCTCGGCAAGCAGGTGATCTCCTGGGGTGAGAACACCTTCATCGGCGGGTCGCTGAACGACATCAACACGGTCGACATCAGCAAGCTTCGGCAGCCCGGCGTGGAACTGAAGGACGCGCTGGTCGGCACGCCGGCGGCCTACTTCAGTTGGCAGATGACCGATGCGCTCTCGCTGGAGACGTTCGTGTTGTTCGGCTACGACGAACTCAAGGTCGATACGCTTGGTCAGTTCTTCGGCACCAACGATCAAATCGTCGACGGCGGGGGATTTGCCAACACGATGGTCCTGTATGACCCACCTGGCCCGCCCCCGGCGCAGCTTGGCGCGCAGTGTGTGTCACCGGACGGTGGTGTATGCGGAGCCGTTGCGCCGGGAGGAATTCCTGTGGCCAGAGCGCCGGATGACATCGCGCCAAAGGGTGGTCAGTACGGCGTGGCGCTACGCTACTACGCGCCGAATCTTGGCAATGGTTTCGACTTTGGCCTGTACTACCAGAACCTGCACGACCACAACCCGCAGGTTTCGTCGATTGTGGGCAGATCCACGGCTCCCGGCAGGTATTTCGTCGAGTACGCCGAGGACGTGGAGCGCTACGGCCTGAGCTTCAACACGACTCTTGGCCCTTGGGCCGTCGGTGGTGAGTACAGCTACCGGCGCAACGCACCGATTCAGGGCTTGGGATACCTGTTCGCCGCGGCCTACGGGGCCGATGGTCGGACCGGACTTGCCCCCAATCTGGTCGCTGGCACCAATTACCGTGGGTACGAGCGGTACAAGCGGCACCAGATTCAGCTCACCACGCAGCGGCTGTGGGGGCCGATGCCGATGCTGCTCGGCGCCGACCAGTGGAACACCATCGGCGAGGTGGCGTTGGGCTGGGTGGACGACGTGCCGGGTGTGCCTGTAGATGGCCACGCGAACTCGCCGTCTGGAACGCCGGCGACGCTCGCGCTGCTGCAGGCGGCGGCGATTGCCGGCGACGGCTTCGTCCGCTTCGACGACATCACGGGCCACTTCTGGGGCTTTCAGGCGCGGTCGACGCTCACCTACAACAACATTCTGTTCAACCGCATCAACATGGACTTCAACACGGCCTTCCGTTGGGACGTGGAGGGCGTGTCGCCGGAGTTGGGCGGCGGCCAGTTGTTCGTCGGTGGCCGCAAGCAGTTGTCGCTCGGCGTCACCTTTGACTACGCGCTGCGCTGGAAGGTGGGCATCAACCAGACCTTTATCTTTGACGGCGAGGACGACCAGTTCCGGCCGATCACGCGTTCGCGTCCCATCAACAACGTCGACCGCGACTTCCTGTCGCTGGACGTGAGCTACACGTTCTGATGTTGCATCCGGGCCGGCGTCTAGGGGTTGATGCCGGCCCGTTTTTCTGATCATTCGGGGGAGTCATGAAAGCGATCATATCGGTGGCGAGCCTGGCGCTCGCCGTGGTTGTGAGCGGCGTGCCGACCGCGGCAAACGCCAAGGTATCGCCGGAGGAAGCGGCCAAGCTCGGCATCGAAGGCACCGAGCTGACGCCGCTGGGTGCCATTCGCGCGGCGAATGCGGACGGCAGCATCCCGGCTTGGGAGGGTGGCATCAAGACGCCGCCCGCCGGTTACACGCAGGGCGGCTGGTATATCGACCCGTACGCCGACGACAAGGTGCTGTTCACCATCACCGCGCAGAACCACGAGCAGTACAAGGACAAGCTGTCCGCGGGTCAGATCGCGATGCTCAATAAGTACCCGGGCAGCTTCAAGCTGAATGTGTACCCGACCCGGCGCAGTGCGTCGTATCCGAAAGAGGTGTACGAGAACAGCATCTGGAATGCGAGCAATACCGATTGGTGTAACCCTCCGCTCGGCAAGGACCGCGAGGAGCGCTGCGTGAAGCGCGAGGTCTACAAGCCGGGCATCTTCTTCCCGATTCCGAAGACCGGCGGCGAGGCCATGTGGAACCACACGTTCTACTGGTTCGGCAAGTACTACATCACTACGCACTATGGCTTCAACGCGTTCGCGGACGGCACGTATTCGGAGTTCACGACGCGCGAGCGCTGGATTCTGCCCTCGGGGATGAACCCGGACGAGGTTCCCAGCAACGATGTGTTCCACCGGCTGGGCGGTGCCGCGTGGTGTTTCTCCCAAGAAACGCTCGCCCCGCCGCGTAATGCCGGCAGCATCTTCGGCGGCTGCAACTATTTCGAGACCACCGACTTCGACGCCTATCTGTACGTGCCCGGCCAACGCCGCGTGCGCAAGGCGCCGGAACTCGGTTTCTACGACAGCCCGAGCACCAACTCGGACGGCTTGCGCACTGCCGACTCCAAGCACATGGGCGCCATGACCGGTGACGATGAGTGGTACGTGTGGACGGCCGAGCGCAAGGAGATGTACGTGCCGTACAACACCTACAAGATGGCGCAGCAGGGGGTCACGTTCAAGGACATCGTGCGGCCCGGCCATGTCAATTCGGACCTGATCCGCTACGAGCTGCATCGCGTCTGGGCGATCGAGGGCAAACTGAAACCGGAGTACCGGCACTTGTCGCCGCGCCGAGTGGTGTACGTGGACGAAGACACCTGGGCCGGCGTGGCGTCCGACATGTACGACGCCCGGGGCGATCTGTGGCGGGTGATGGAGGGCTATCTGCTCAATTACTACGACGTGCCCCTCACGCACCACTTCGCCGACGATCATGCGGACGTGATCAGCGGCCGACATGCGTCGAACGGCGGATTTGCGAACGTGGGCGGTGACCCGAAAAATTTTCCGAACTTCCATGTGATGCCGGACCCGGAAATTCAGACCCCGGCGGGACTGCGAAAGTACGGCATGCGTTGATCTGATGACGGATGGTTCCCGGCGAGGGTGGCGCCGGGAACCACCGCCCCGATGTGATTGCTTCAACAGGACAACAGAGGTCATGAACGGTTTAGCCAAGTGTGCGGCGAGCCTGGCGCTCGCAGGTGCGGCGGTGTTCACCCAAACAGCCACCGCCAAGGTGTCGAACGAGGAAGCGGCGAAGCTCGGTATTGAAGGTACTGAGCTGACGCCTATCGGCGCCATCCGTGCCGGCAATGCCGACGGCAGCATTCCCGCCTGGGAGGGCGGCATCAAGGCGCCACCGGCTGGCTACGAGGAAGGCAAGTGGTACCCGGATCCGTACAAGGACGACCAGGTGCTGTTCACCATCACCGCGCAGAACTACCAGCAGTACGAGGACAAGCTGTCCGCCGGCACTGTGGCCATGCTCAAGAAGTATCCCGACTCGTTCAAGCTGAACGTGTACCCGAGCCGTCGCAGCGCGTCTTACCCGCAGTGGCTCTACGACAACTCCATCTGGAATGCCACCAACACTGACTGGTGCAATCCGCCGCCGGGCGGCCCCAACACCGCCCAGCGTTGTGTGACACGGGAAAATTATCGCCCTGGCGTGTTCTTCCCCATCCCCAAGGACGGGGGCGAAGCCATGTACAACCACACGTTCTACTTCTTCGGCAAGTGGTTCACGTCGGTTGCCTACGGCTTCAACGCCTTCCCCGATGGAACCTACGCTGAGCATATAAAGCGCGAGCGCTGGCTCCAGCTGATGTATCTGAACGACGCCGAGCGGCCGAAGGGAGAGATGTTCGACCGTCTGGGGGGCGCTGCCTGGTGCTTCTCTCAGGAGGATCTGGCGCCGCCGCGCACGGCGGGCACCATGTTCAGTGGCTGCAACTACTTCCAGAGCGTCGACTTCGACGCGTATCTGTACGTGCCGGGGCAGCGGCGCGTGCGCAAGGCGCCGGAGATCGGCTTTTACGACAGCCCCGGCACTGGCTCGGATGGCCTTCGTACGGCTGATGCGCGCAACCTGTTCGCGCAGACCGGGGGCGAGGAGTGGTACGACTGGTCGGCCCCAGTGCGCAAGGAGATGTACATCCCGTACAACAGCTACAAACTCGCGCAGCCGGAGTACGACTTCAAGGACATCGTGCGCAAGGGGCACATCAACGCGGATCTGAAGCGCTATGAGCTGCACCGCGTGTGGGTGATCGAGGGCAAGCTGAAGGGGGGCTTCCGCCACCTGGGGCCGCATCGCCTGGTCTACGTGGATGAGGACAGCTGGGCCGGCGCGCTGGCCGACATGTACGACGCGCAGGGCAATCTGTGGCGCGTGTCGGAGGCGTATCTGCTGAACTACTACAACGTGCCGATGGTGCACTGGTGGGGGGATGACCACTCCGATCTGATTTCGGGCCGTCACGCCGGCGTGAACGGGTATTTCAACCACGGCGCCAAGCTCGGCACCTTCCCGCCGGATTATTCGCCGACCGGCAAGCCGGACGCGGACCTGATGACCCCGGCCGGGCTGCGCAAGTACGGCGTGCGTTGATTCAGTACTGAAGGCCGCCGACGCCGAGGCGGCAGCGTATCAGTAGCAGATCGCAAGGACGCCCCCGCCTCGGGGGCGTCGCTTTCTCATCGTTTTGTGCCGGATGCAAGTGAAGGGGGATTCGTGTTGAACTCGATCAAAGCGGCCAGATCATGTGCCTTCGGCTGGCTGGTTGGCGCGCTTGCGCTCGCCGCGCTGGCGCTGCCGGGTTGGGTGCAGGCGGAAGGGAACATGTTGCCCTCGGCCACCGGCCCGCGCGTTGCGAAGTCGCTGCTGCTGGATGCCACCCGCGCGGGTGAGCGGATTGTCGCCGTCGGCGAGCGGGGCATCGTGCTGTACTCGGACGACGAGGGGCATACCTGGGCTCAGGGCACGGCACCGGTCGACGTCACGCTGACGGCAGTGTCGTTCGCCGACGCGCAGCGCGGTTGGGCCACCGGACACGATGCCGTGATCCTGGCAACCGAAGACGGCGGCGCCAACTGGACCCTGCAGCACGCGGAGCCCGAGCTGGATGTGCCGCTGCTGGGCGTGCTGTTCGAGTCCCCGACCACCGGCTTTGCCGTGGGCGGGCGCGGCAACTTCTTCAGTACTCAGGATGGCGGCAAGACCTGGACCAACCAGGTCATCCTGACGCGGGACGAGTTCGACAGCCACCTGTTTGGAATCAGCAAGGCGACATCCGGGAGCTACTTCCTGGGTTCCGAGCAGGGGGTTCTGTACCGGTCGGACGATGGCGGTGCCACCTGGACGCAGTTGGATAGCCCCTACCGCGGCTCCTTCTTTGGCGTGACCACCACCGCTACCGGTCGCGTGATCGCGTTTGCGATGCTGGGCAATGTGGCGGTCAGTGACGACGACGGCGTGACCTGGCGCATGGTGCCGACCGGCACCGACAAGTCGTTCATGTCCGCCACCCTCTCCGCCGGTGGCGCGGTGGTGCTGGCTGGGCTCGACGGCGCCATCGCCGTGAGCCGCGACGGAGGCGACAGCTTCGAGCTGATGTCCCAGCCCGACCGGCGCAAGATCGCCCGCCTGCTGCAAAAGCGCGACGGCACGTGGCTCTCGTTTGGCGAGGGCGGTGCGCGCAGCATCGACCTCGCCATCAAGTAAGCAAGCGTCCGCGCACACGAATTTCGGAGGAGACATGCTGACGTCCAATTACGCGAACGCAATGGCGCGCGCTTCCGCCTGGCTGGCCGACGCGCTGATTCGCAACCGCGTCCCGGTTCTGATCGTGCTGACCTTGCTGACGGCATTTCTGGGCTATCACGCCTCGTTCTTGCGGATGGATCCGGGCTTCACCAAGTCCATCCCGCTGAGCCACCCGTACATGAAGACCTACACCAAGTACACGGACCAGTTTGGTGGGGCCAACGTGATCATCGTCGCCCTGATGCAGAAGGACGGCGACATTTTCAACATCGATTTCTTCAAGACGCTCGAACAGTCCACGCAGGACGTGCTGTTCATCAAGGGTGTCGATCGATCGTCCGTCACCTCGCTGTTCACGCCGAACGTCGATTACGTGCTGGTGAACGAGGAAGGCTTCGCCGGCCATCGCGTGGTGGAGCCGGATTTCAAACCCAGTCAGGAAAGCATCGAGCAGGTGCGGCGCAACCTGCTGGTATCGCAGCACGTCGGGCGCCTTGTGTCGCACGACTTCCGCGGCGCGCTGATCCGGGCCGAGCTGGTTGACAAGGATCCGGCCACCGGCAAGCCGCTGGACTACACGGAAGTCGCGACCGCGCTCGAAGAGATCCGTACCAAGTACGCCAGCGACAACGTCGACGTCAAGATCATCGGCTTCGCCAAGTTCATTGATGACGTCATTCAGGGCGCGCTGGGCGTCGTGCTGTTCTTTGTTATTGCCGTGGTCATCACGGCGGTGATGCTGTATTTCTACTCGAACTCGATTCAGATCACCGTGCTGGCGATTCTGGTCGCTGTCACCGCGGTGGTCTGGCAGCTTGGCCTGATTCGGCTGCTCGGCTATGGCATCGACCCATTGTCGATTCTGGTGCCGTTCCTGATCCTGTCTATCGGCGTGAGTCACGCCATCCAGATGACCAACACCTGGAAGCTGGAGATTCTGGGTGGCGCCGATTCCCGTACCGCGGCGCGCGAGGCGTTCAACAAGCTGTTCATTCCTGGCACCACGGCGCTGCTGGCCAATGCCGTCGGCTTTGCCGTGATCATGATCATCGACATCGACATCATCCAGGAGCTGGGTATCACGGCCAGCATTGGTGTCGCGGTAATGGTGGCCACCAACAAGTTCATGCTGCCGGTGCTGCTGTCCTACGCGAGCATGAAGCCGGCCACGGTCGAACGCATTCGTACGCGGGTTCTGCAACAGGAGAAGCCCTTCTTCCGCTTCCTGTCGGGATTTGCGGACCGTCGTCGCGGCACGGCCGTCATTCTGGTGGCGGTAGTCCTGCTCGGGTTAGGTTGGTGGAAGTGGCAGTCACTGATCATCGGCGACAGCGAGGCCGGCGCCCCGGAGTTCTGGCCTGATGCCCGATACAACCAGGACATCCAGTCCATCATCAGCAATTTCAACATCGGCATCGACGAGATCACGGTCATCGCCGAGATGCCGCGCGACGGCTGCACCACGTTTGGCATGATGCAGACGATCGACCGCTTCGTGTGGCACGTCGGCAACGTGGAGGGCGTGCAGGCCGTCGGCACCCTGTCGCAGGTGATGAAGGACCGCAACGTCGGCAACAACGAGGGCCACATCAAGTTCTATGGCCTGCCGCGCACGGCGCCGGGGCTGGGATCGGCCATGCGCAACATCGAGCTGAATCAGAAACTCTTTAACGACACCTGCGAGGCGGTGCCCATCCGCATCTTCCTGTGGGATCACAAGGCGCCGACGCTGCACCGGGTGATCGAGGCAGTGAAGAGCTTTCAGAAACCGGCCGAAGGCGATGGCTCCAAGGTTGAATTCAAGCTCGTGTCCGGCCCGGCCGGCGTGATGGCGGCGACCAACGAGGCCGTCGAGCGCGCCGAGCTGACCATGATGGGCGCCCTGTTCGTGGCGGTCGGCATCCTGTGTTACCTCACGTTCCTGTCGTGGCGGGCGTCGCTGTGCATCCTGCTGCCGCTGGCGCTGGTGTCCATTCTCGCCAACGCGGTGATGGTGATACTGAACATTGGCCTCAAGGTGTCGACGCTGCCAGTGGTGGCGCTCGGCGTGGGCGTGGGTGTCGACTACGGCATTTACCTGTTCGCCCGCACCCAGGCCAACATCCGCCTCGGACTCAATCTGAAGGAGGCCTACTACACCGGCCTCAAGCAGGCGGGCACGGCGGTGATCTTCACGGCCAGCACCATGTCCATCGGCGTGGCCACCTGGTATTTCTCGGAGCTGAAGTTCCAGTCCGACATGGGCGTGCTGCTCGGCTACATGTTCTTCGTGAACATGGTCGGTGCGGTGCTGCTGCTGCCGGCGCTGGCGGCGTGGCTGATCGATGTCGACAAGGAACGGGTGTCGACGCGTGGCTTGTCGCACTAGGATTCATTGACTATCGGGGCGCGGCTGTCTGCGGACCGCCGCGCGCCTCTTTGCTTTCGGTCTAGGAATGGGTGTGGAGGCAGAACATGACCAAGCGTTTGCAATCACGCATCGCAATGGCGGCGGGTACCGCTGTGATTTCGGGGTCCGTACTGGCCTTTGATTTCACGATCGGGGAACTGGAGGCGTCCTTTGACTCCGATATCGGATGGGGGCTTTCGCAGCGCACGGTGACGCCGGACGGCAAGAATCTTGGCCCGTACGGCAACCGCTATCTGTTTCAGGATAAGTGGGACATCTTTTCCAACACCATCAAGGGCTCTCATACCTTTGAGGTGAGCGGCGACAGCTATGGCGGCTTGCTGCGTGGTAACTGGTTCTACGACTTCGAGATGGCGAACCAGAACCTGCCCGACGCGGCCGAAAATCGTGCAAAGCAGCACGGCGACCTGACCGACGCCTACGTTTACAAGCGGTTTTTCGATGACCAGTCGCTGTCGGTCCGCCTCGGCAAACAGGTGATTTCCTGGGGCGAGAACACCTTCATCGGCGGCGCCATCAACGACATCAACACCGTTGACATTTCCAAGCTGCGCACGCCTGGCGCGGAGTTGAAGGACGCGTTCACCGGCACGCCCGCCCTGCACGTGTCGTACAACTTCCTTGAGAACTACACGATCGAGGGTTTCGCCCTGTTCGTCTATGACGAGATCAAGGTCGACCCGATGGGCAATTTCTTCACGGGTCTGGATGCCATTGCCGACGGCGGTGGTTTCGCGAATGCAACGGGTTTTCTGGGAGGGGCGTTTAGGCCACGTTGTTTTGCGCCGGATGGGGTTGCCTGTGACTTGTTAGGGGGGTTCCTGACCCGCGCCGGGGACGATCTGGGCAGTGGCGGCCAGTGGGGTCTCGCGCTGCGCAAGTTCCTGCCGAATTTCGGCAACGGTGGCGAGGTGGCGATCTACTACCAGAACCTGCACGATCACCTGCCGTCGATTTCAGGCATCGTCGGGGCGGGGAAGTTTCAGGTGGATTACCCGGAGAACATTGAGCGTTGGGGGGCCTCGTTCAACACCAATATGTATGGCCTGGCGTTGAGCGGGGAGTTTTCGTACCGGCGTAACGCGCCGGTGCAGATGACCCTGCCGCTGTTCTTGGCAGGTCCGGCGTTTGGTCCCTTCAACGCGTACATCGGGCCCTATCTCGCTGGCGGTGGGGCGTTGGGGGACGTCGTCAAGGGTTATGGGCGCATCGAACGCTACCAGACGCAGTTCACGGTCCAGAAGAACTGGGGTGTACTGCACGCGCTGCGCGCGGACGCCGCCAGCACTATCGGGGAGATCGCGTGGGGCTGGATTGGCGGTCTACCGTCGCTGACGCCGGTCGGCGGGCCACTCGGCGTTCAGCCAAACCCATTGGGGGGTACCAATAGGTTGTATAACCTCTTCGAGCCACAAATCAGCAAAGACTTCGGCAAGCTGGTGATCCGGCACTCGATGACCTACCAGGCGGCGTTGTTCAACCTGATCGCGCTGGAACCGAACTTCGCCTTCTCCTGGGACTTCCACGGTTATTCCAACGAACTAGGTGGCGCCAAACTCATGGTGGAAGGACGCAAGGCGCTGTCGGTCGGCGTCAATCTCGACTATGGCGGCGGTCGCTGGAAGGGCGGGGTGTCCTATACCAACTTCTGGGGTAACGACAACCAGGTGAACGCCGCAGGTAGCCGTCTTAACGGCACCAACGATCGCGATTTCCTGTCGTTCAACGCCAGTTATTCGTTCTGAGTGAGCGCCGCGCGCTCGCACGTTTCAGGAGGATTTTGAAGATGTGGTTTGTCAACGATAGCCGTTGCGGCGCCGTCATCGCGGTGATCGCCGGCCTGTCGATGGCGGGCACCGCCAACGCCAAATTGAACGACGATGAAGTCGCTCAGCTCGGCATGACGGGTACGCCGCTGACCCCGGTCGGCGCTACCCGGGCCGGCAACGCCGCCGGCACGATTCCCGAGTGGACTGGCGGTATCCAGGCGCCGCCGGCCAATTTCAAGGCCGGCGCGGGTTGGGCCGATCCGTTCGCGGACGACAAGCCGCTGTTCACCATCACGGCGCAAAACTACGAGCAGTACAAGGACAACCTGCTGCCCGGCCAGATTGCAATGTTCAAGCAGTATCCGGATTCGTTCCGGATGCACGTGTACCCGACGCGGCGCAGCACGTCCTATCCCGGCTGGTTTGTCGAAGCCACCAAGGCGCAGGCCAAGACCATCGAGATCTGCCCGCAGTACGCGGAAAAGAACGAAATGTGCCTGCTGAACGTGCAGCCGGGTGGCGGCGTTCCGTTCCCGATTCCGAAGATTCCGGAAGAAGCCGGCTGGAACACGCTGCTCGGCCACTACAACGGCACCACCATGGACGCCATGGGTAACGGCGCGTTGATCGATTCGCTCGGCAACCGCACCGACGTGATCATGCGTTCACGTGAATTCTGGCCGTACCAGTTGCCGGCTGACAAGAAGCCGACCAACGAATGGTTCACGCAGTGGGGCGGCGCGTTCCTGTGCGACTCATGGCAGATCGAACAGCCGCCGCGGTCGTCCGGGCTCGTATTCGGCGGTTGCATGTTCGCGCAGAACGTCGATTTTCAGGTTTACCTCTACGTCCCAGGCCAACGGCGGGTCCGCAAGGCTCCCGAGATCGGTTTCCACGACAGCCCGTCGTTTGCCTCGGACGGCCAAAGAACGGTGTCGTCCCGGTGGATGTGGTGGTTCGGCGGCAAGGAGCCGCGCCACAGCTACAAGCTTGAACAGGGCAAGGAGCTGTTCGTGTCGGCCAACTCGTACAAGATTGCCGATCCGAACCTCAACTACGACGACATCTACGGCAAGAAGCACATCAACCAGGATCTGCTGCGCTACGAGCTGCATCGGGTGTGGGTGATCGACGGCGAGCTCAAGGCCGGCTATCGGCACCTGTACAAGCGCCACGTGGCGTACTTCGACGAGGACACATGGATGGGCGTCGCGTTCGAGGCCTACGACGCCAAGGATCGCCTGTGGCGCATGGGCGAGCAGCACGTGCTGAATCTGTACGACAAGCCCTTGCTGCGCATCATGGGCGATTCCCAGATCGACCTGATCAACGGCCGTTACACGACCTACCCGTACTGGCACGGGACGGCCGGGCGCCTGACGGGCTTCGGGCCGCCAAAGTTCGAGACCACCGAGGAGTCCACGGTGGATATCTCCGTTTACACGCCGCAGGGATTGCGCAAGTTCGGCACGCGATAGGCCGGTCCCGGCCTCGCTTGTCGGACGGCGGGCGTTACGGATGCCAGACACCCCGCGGATTGGATGATCCGCGGGGTGTTTTGGTCTGTGCGACGCCGGGATGTGGAGTCACGGTTGATCTGAGTGAGAGCGATCCATGTTGAGTCGACTGGCCGGCGCAGTGCTGGCGTTGTTCATGTTGGGCGGCGTGGTGCAGGCGGAGGTCTCTCCGGCACCTGCTCTGAAAGTGCCGCTGGCGCCGCGGGTAGTTTTTCTGGGGCTTGCCGCGCCCGGTGAGCGGGTGGTGGCCGTGGGCGAGCGGGGCGTGGTGATCCGCTCGGACGATCAGGGCGCCACCTGGACGCAATCCGACGTTCCGGTGCGCGCCACGCTGACGGCGGTAACGTTCGTCGACGCGCAGACCGGGTTTGCGGTAGGCCACGACGCGGTCGTGCTGAAAACGGTAGATGGCGGCGTGACCTGGTCATTGCTCAATTTCGAGCCCGATTCCCATGTGGCGCTGCTCAACGTGCGCTTTCGCGATCCGCGTCGTGGCTACGTGGTCGGCAGCAATGGCCAGCTGTGGACCACAGCGGACGGCGGCGCCAGTTGGCAGCGGACCACGCTGGCGGTCGAGGATTGGTATCAGAACCACATTTTCGACGTGGCCTGGGCGGCGGATGGCACCACGCTGGCGGTCGCGGAAAAGGGCGTGTTGTACCGCGCACAGGCAGGCGCCGCGTTCGCGCCGATCGAGTCGCCGTACGACGGCTCGTTCTTCGGCGCGCAGGCCTTGAGCGACGGGCGTGTGGTCATCTTTGGTATGAATGGCCATGCCTTTGTGTCCGCGGACGCCGGGACCACCTGGCAAGTCATCGATACAGCTACCAGGCAGTTCCTGTTAGCGGGCGGTCTGTTGCCTGATGGTGCAGCGCTGATCGCGGGCGGTGGCGGCACGGTGCTGCGCGTCGATCCCCTCACCCAGCAGGTGTCCGCGGGCCAGTTGCCCGAACGCAACGGCATCACGGCCGTGCTGCCGATTGGCGATGCCTTGTACGTGGCCACGGAAGCAGGGGGCGTGCAGCGCCGGCCGCTGTCCGATCTTTTCAAGTAACCGTTTCGACCAAGCGCCGGGCCGGTCGGCCCGTTTCAGTGCAGCACAGGATTGATTGAACGATGGCAGCGGACATGGGCTACGGCGCCGGGCTCGAACGTTTCTCGGCGGCAATTTCCAGTTTTCTGATCGGCAAGCGGGCGCTGGTGCTTGCGGTGACGGCGTTGCTCACTGCTTTTCTGGGCTACCAGGCCTTCACGCAGCGCCTTGATCCGGGCTTCGACAAGTCGGTGCCGGTTTCGCACCCGTACATGAAGACCTACACCGAGTACAAGCCCGAGTTTGGCGGTTCGAACACCATCACCGTGTTCGTGCAGGACCGCAGCGGCAACATGTTCAACGCCGAGTTCTTCCGCGCCCTGGAGCAGGTGACGCAGGAGATCCTGGTCATGGACGGCGTGGACGCGCGCACGGTGACCTCGCTGTTCACGCCGAACGTGAACTACGTGGCTGTGACCGAGGAAGGTTTCACCGGCTCGCGCATCGTGCCGGCGGATTTCGAGGCCACCGAAGACGGCATGGAGCAGGTCCGGCAGAACCTCTACCGGTCGGACGAGATCGGCCGCACGGTGGCTAAGGATTTCTCCGGCGCCCTAGTGATCGCCGAGCTGGTGGAGCGGGATCCGGCCACCGGCGCGAAGCTCGACTATCAGGTGGTCGCGCAGCGGCTGGAGGCGCTCAGAGCCAAGTACGAGGCCCAGGGTGTCGACATCGGCATCATCGGCTTTGCCACGTTCATCGGGGACATCATCGAGGGCGCTCGGGGCGTCATCCTGTTCTTCGCCGTCACGCTGGTGGTCACCTTCGTGCTGCTGGTGTTCTTTGCCGGCTCGTGGAAGCTCGCCGTGGCGGCTATGGCGGTGTCGCTGGCGGCGGTGGCCTGGCAGCTCGGGCTGGTCAAGCTGTTGGGTTATGGCGTGGATCCGCTGTCGATTCTGGTGCCGTTCCTGGTGCTCGCGATCGGCGTCAGCCACGCGGTGCAGATGACGAATGCGTGGCGACTTGGCGTGCTGTCCGGCCTGGACGGCCCGGCCGCGGCCAAGGATGCGTTCAACAAGCTGTTCATCCCGGGCGCGACGGCGTTGATTTCGGACGCCGTCGGCTTCGCGGTGATCATGATCATCGACATCGACATCATCCGGGAGCTTGGCATCACGGCCAGCATCGGCGTCGGCGTGATGCTGCTGACCAACAAGTTCATGTTGCCGGCGATCCTGTCGTACCTGCGCCTGAACGAGCGGGAGGTCGCCCGCGCAAGGCGTGCGTCGGAGGGCGCCGACCACCCGTTGTGGAACCTCCTGGCACGCTCCAGCCGTCCGCTGCCGGCGGCCATCATCGTGCTGCTGACGCTGGGGCTTGTGGCGTTCGGCGCGTCGCGGTCGGACGACCTGGTGATCGGTGATTCGGAAGCCGGTGCGCCGGAGTTCTGGCCCGATGCCCGCTACAACCGCGACATCCAGAACATCGTCAGCAAGTTCACGGTGGGGCTCGATGAGTTCGTGGTGATCGCCGAGTCGACCAAGGACAGCGCCTGTGTGAACTACGGCGTCATGGAAACGGTCGACGACTTCGTGTGGCGCATGCGCAACGTGGAGGGCGTCCGCTCGGTCAAGTCCCTGTCGCAGGTGGTGCGCGAGCGCAATGTGGGCAACTACGAGGCCAATCCCAAGTTCCTTGGCCTGCCGCGCAACGAGCAGATGATCGCCGCCAACATCTACCGGGTGGAGATGTCGCAGCGCCTGTTCAACAACAACTGCAGCGTGATGCCGGTCACGATCTACCCGGTCGATCACCAGGCGGGCACGTTGCAGCGAATCGTCGAGGCGGTGAAAACCTATCAGGCGGCCAACGCCAATCCGGACGTGACCTTCCGCATGGCCATGGGCAACGCCGGCATCTGGGCGGCCACCAACGAGGCGGTGAAAAGCTCCGTGCGCACGATGGACGTGATCCTGTTCGTGGCTATCGTGCTGTGCGTGTTCTTCACGTTCTTCTCGTGGCGGGCATCGCTGTGCGTGATGCTGCCGCTGCTGGCGGTGTCGATCTTCGCCAACGCGGTGATGGTGTTTTTGAACATCGGCCTCAAGGTATCGACGCTGCCGGTGCTGGCGCTTGGCGTTGGCGTGGGGGTGGACTACGGCATCTATCTTTTCGCGCGCGCCTTCGTGCACATGCGCAGTGGGCAGGACGTCGAGACCGCATTCCGCACCTCGTATCGCGAGGTCGGTACGGCGGTGGTGTTCACGGCGGTCACCATGAGCCTTGGCGTCGCCCTGTGGTATTTCTCGGACCTCAAGTTCCAGTCCGACATGGGCGTGCTGCTGGCGTACATGTTCTTCGTCAACATGCTGGGCGCGGTGTTGCTGATGCCGGCGCTGGCGCGCTTCCTGATGCGAGGTGACCAGTCCCGGCCTGCGGCGGCGGCGGCCTGACGGGAGGCGATCGGGGTTTCAACAAAGACGGAGGAGACCATGCACACACGACCTTGCCTGAAGGTGATCGCGGCCGGTTTGCTGGTGGCGACCAGTGCGGCCTGGGCCAAGATCACGCCGGACGAAGCAGCCCAGCTCGGCCTCACCGGCACGCCGCTGACGCCGGTCGGTGCGGAGCGCGCCGGTAATGCCGACGGCAGCATTCCGGAGTGGACCGGCGGCATCGAGAAACCGCCGGCCAACTTCACACCCGGCGGGCAGTGGGTGGACCCGTTCCCGGACGACAAGCCGTTGTTCACCATCACAGCCCAGAATTACTCGCAGTACGAGGGCAAGCTCTCGGCCGGTCAGGTGGCCATGTTCAAGCAGTATCCGGACAGTTTCCGGATGCACGTGTACCCCACCCGACGCAGCGCCTCGTTCCCGGACTGGGTGTACGAGGCGACGCGGCAACAGGCGCTGAACGCGGAGATGTGTCCTGGCTGGGACACGGAAGGCCATGTGTGCCTGCAAAACCACGTGGACGGCGGCGGTTATCCGTTTCCGATCCCGAAGAACGCCTTCGAGGTCGGCTGGAACCACTACCTCGCCTACCAGGGGCAATCCATCGAGGGCACCATGGACGCGCCCCTGATTGATTCACTCGGCAACCGGGTCGACGTGATCATGGAGCAGTGGCAATCGTGGATGTGGTGGGTGCCGAAAGCCGAGCGGCCGGCGAGCGAGTGGTTCCATAGCCGCGGCGGACCGCTGCTGTGTGACGCGTTCCAGGTGAAGCAGCCGCCGCGCCAGTCGGGCCTGATCGGCGGCGGCTGCAACTTCGCGCAGGAGGTCGACTTTCAGTCCTACCTGTACGTGCCCGGCCAGCGGCGCGTGCGCAAGGCGCCGGAGATCGGCTTTCAGGACAGCCCCTCGTTCGGATCGGATGGCCAACGGACGGTGTCCTCGCGCTGGCAGTGGTGGTTCGGCGGCAAGGAATCGCGCCACGAGCTGAAGCTGAACGGCAAGAAGGAACTGTTCGTGCCGTACAACGCGTACGCCCTGGCCGATCCAGCCAAGCGGCCGGATGACATCTTCGGCAAGAAGCATGTGAATCAGGACCTGGTGCGCTACGAGCTGCACCGGGTGTGGGAGGTGGAAGCCACCCTCAAGGCCGGCCAGCGGCACCTGTACAAGCGCATCGTGGCGCACATTGACGAGGATACCTGGCACGGCATGAGCCACGAGGCGTACGACGCACGCGATCGCCTGTGGCGTATGGGCGAGGCCTACGTGCTGAACCTGTATGACAGCCGCTCGCACCTGATCTGGGGCGATCAGCTGGTGGACATGGTCAACGGCCGGTACACGACGTTCTTCGGCTGGTACGGCAACCTTGGCGCCGGGCAACCAACAGTCGGTCTGTTGAAGGACTCGACCATCGATGCGGAAATCTTCACGCCGCAGGGCATGCGCAAGTTCGGTACGCGCTGAGCGCGAGGGGGCGTCATGAGCACAGGTGCGGACAGGGAGTTCGTACCGGTCGGTATCGCGGTACTCACGGTGAGCGACAGCCGCGGCCTGGAGCAGGACAGCTCCGGGCGTGTGCTGATCGAGCGCCTGGCGGCGGCGGGCCACCGGCTGGCCGGCCGCGCCATCCTGCCGGATGACGTGTACCGCATCCGCGCGCAGGTGTCGGCGTGGATTGTCGATCCGGCGGTGCAGGTGGTGATCTCGACCGGCGGCACGGGCCTCACGGGTCGTGACGGTACGCCCGAGGCGCTGGCGCCCCTGCTCGACAAGACCATCGACGGTTTCGGCGAGGTGTTCCGGGCGCTGTCCTACGAGGAAATCGGCGCGTCGACGATCCAGTCGCGCGCCGTGGCGGGTGTGGCCAACGGCACTTACGTGTTCTGTGTGCCGGGTTCGTCCGGCGCCTGCCGCACGGCTTGGGATAAGCTGATCGCCCCGCAGCTCGACTACCGCACCCGGCCCTGCAACCTGGTGGAGTTGATGCCGCGGCTGCTGGAGCGCTGAGGCGCCCGTCCCGAACGCCGATCGAGGAACACCCTCCATGATGAATCGTTTGTCCGCCCAGGAAGTCGACCACCTGAAGCAACGCCTGCGCACCGAGCACGGCCAGTTGCGCCGCGAGGTTGCGGCCGAACTCGCCCGCAGCAGCCAGGGCCGCTACGTGGAACTTGCCGGGCAGGTACACGACCGCGGTGATGAAGCGGTAGCCGATCTGCTGGAGGATCTCGAAATCGCCGCGCTCGATCGCCACGTGCACCGTGTGCGGCTCATCGAAACCGCGCTCGGGGCCATCGACACGGGGCGTTATGGCCTGTGCCGGGCCTGCGGCGTTCAGATCGGCAGCGCGCGCCTGGAAGCCGACCCGGCGGTCGAGCGCTGCATCGACTGCCAGACCGCCGCCGAGCAGGGCCGGCACGCGCCGACCCTGTAGTGCTGTCAACGCTGACGCAGGTACCGCGTCTTGCAGTCGGCGTGTTCGTGTTCGACGCCGCCGGCCGGGTGCTGCTGATCGAGCGCGGTCGCGCGCCCGGCAAGGGCCTGTGGTCGGTGCCAGGCGGCAAGGTGGAGTGGGGCGAGGCCGTGGCCGACGCCTGCCGGCGCGAGGTGCTGGAGGAGACGGGCGTCGAGATCGCGGTGGGGCCGCTGGTGACCTGGATCGAGCGCATGGACGATGCGCACCACTACGTGATTCTCGATTTCGTCGCGACGCCCGTGCGGCGCGACGCCGAGCCGACTGCCGGCGATGACGCTTCGCACGCGCGCTGGTTGACGCAACAGGAACTACAACGTCTGCCGCTCACAGCAGGGCTGCTGCCCGTGCTGGCGCAGGCGCGCGCCCTGGCGGAATTCCCCGACGGTTGATTCGACGCGCCGCCGCCGGCGCGTCTTTTACGTAATCAACGTCTTGCCGTCGGCGCCCGGAATTTCCCGCACCAGCCGCGGCACGAGATACCCCGGCAGGCGCCCGCGCAGCGCCGCGATCAGCGCCACGCCGCGGGTTTCCGGTACATCGAAATGCGCAGCCCCCTGCACGCGATCCAGCAGGTGCAGGTAGTAGGGAAGAACGCCGGTGCGGTGCAGGCGCTCGCTGAGTGCGATCAGCGTGCCCGCGTCGTCGTTCACGCCGCGCAGCAGCACTGTCTGATTGAGCAGCGTGACCCCGGCCTCGGCGAGCGCCGCGAGCGCGTCATCGACCTCGCCGTCGATCTCCGCCGGATGGTTGCTGTGCAGCACCAGTACGCTCCGCAGCGGTAGGCGTTCGAGCCAGGCGAGCAGGTCGCCGTCGACGCGCTGCGGCAGCACCACCGGCAGGCGGCTGTGGATGCGCAGCGTGTGCACGTGGGGGATGGCCGCGAGGCGCGCGGCGAGGTCGGCCAGACGCGTGTCGCTCAACGTGAGCGGATCGCCGCCGCTCAGGATGACTTCGCCGATGCTCGCATCGGCCGCGATGGCGGTGAGTGCGGGTTCCAGGCGCGAGCCGCCGGCGTGCGCGTCGGCGTACGGAAAATGCCGCCGGAAACAATATCGGCAGTGCACCGCACACGCCCCGGTGGCGATCAGCAGTGCCCGGCCGTGGTATTTTTTGAGCAGCCCCGGCGCCGGCTGGGCGGCCGATTCGTGGAGCGGATCGGCGCTGTAGCCGGGCCGGGTTTCGCATTCCACATCCAGCGGCAGTACCTGGCGCAGCAGCGGGTCGGCGGCATCGCCGGGCCGGATGCGTTGCAGGAACGGCGCCGGCACGCGCAGCGGAAACAGCGCCGCGGCGCGCCGCGCTGCCGGCAGCAGGTGTTCCGGCAACTCTAGCGCGCGCAGCAGCACGGCGGGGTCGTCGATGGCATCGGCCAGCAGCCGCTGCCAGGGCGCGGCGGGGCGCCGTGGCGCGACCGGGCTATGCATGTCGTTCTCTCGCTGACATTCCGAATAACGGGGAAATTATGGCGTCTTACTCCACCAACGAATTTCGCGCCGGGCTCAAGGTGATGCTGGACGGGGATCCGTGCGACATCATCGAGAACGAGTTCGTGAAGCCCGGCAAGGGCCAGGCCTTCAACCGCGTGCGTCTTCGCAACCTGAAGTCCGGCCGCGTGTGGGAGCGCACCTTCAAGTCCGGCGAGTCCATCGAGGCCGCCGACGTGCTCGACACCGAAATGCAGTACCTCTACAACGACGGCGAGGCGTTCTGCTTCATGAACCCGTCGAGCTTCGAGCAGGTGCATGCCGGCGCCAACGTGGTCGGCGACAAGGCGCAGTGGCTCAAGGAACAGGACATGTGCACCATCACGCTGTGGAACGGCGAGCCGATCGCCGTGGCGCCGCCGAACCACGTGGTGATGAAGGTGACCTACACCGAGCCCGCCGTCCGCGGCGACACCAGCAGCGGCGCCACCAAGCTGGCCACGCTGGAGACCGGCGCCACGGTGAAGGTGCCGCTGTTCATCGAGATCGACGACCTGCTGCGCGTCGATACCCGCACCGGCGAGTACATCTCGCGCGTCAAGGAATAAGCCACGGATGCCAGCCCCGGACAGTTGGCGTCCGGCGGCCAGTCTCGAAACCCTGCGCCGGCGCGCGCAGTTGCTCGCCGACATCCGGGCGTTCTTCGGCGCCCGCGGCGTGCTCGAAGTCGACACCGACCTGCTCGGCCCCGCGCCGAGCAGCGACCCGCAGCAGCACTGCCTCGATGTGACCCTGCCTAGTGGCGCCCGGCGCTACCTGCAGCCGTCGCCCGAGTACGCCATGAAGCGCCTGCTCGCGGCCGGCAGTGGCAGCATCTACCAGATCTGCAAGGCGTTTCGGGCCGGCGAGGACGGGCCGCGGCACCGCACCGAGTTCACGCTGGTCGAGTGGTACCGACTCGGTTTCGGCTACCGGGCGCTGATGGACGAGGTGGCCGCGCTGGTGTGCGGGCTGCTTGGCCGGCCGCCGGCGCAGGCGTTCAGTTATGGCGAACTGTTCGAGCGCCACGCCGGGCTCGATCCGCTTGCGGCCTCCGATGACGAGCTGTGGCAGCGCGTGGCGATGGCCGGCATCGAGCCCTCACCCGCACTGCGCGCGGCCGGGCGCGATGCGGCGCTCGATTTGCTGCTGACGCGGCTCGTCGAGCCGGCGATTGCGCCGCTTGGCGCGGTGTTCGTCTTTGACTACCCGGCGAGCCAGGCGGCGCTGGCGCGCCTGCGGCCGGATCGGCCAGAGCTTGCCGAGCGCTTCGAGCTGTACGTGGACGGTATCGAGCTCGCCAATGGCTTCACCGAATTGGCCGACGCCGACGAACAGCGGCGCCGCTTCGAGGCCGACAACCGTGCGCGGCAGGCGCAGGGCCTGCCGCCGGTGCCGCTGGATGAGGGTCTGCTCGCCGCCCTGCAGCATGGCCTGCCGGACTGCGCCGGCGTGGCGTTGGGCTTTGATCGCTTGCTGATGCTGGCCTGTGGGCTCAGCGACATCGCCGCGCTGCGGGTGTGAGCCCGAGCGCGGCGATGACGACATCGCGGCCCGGCGCCGCCCTCAGCATACGTAGTCGAAGGCCACCACGCAGTCATCGAAGCTGCCGTCGAGCAGCGGGCCGATGTCCTGGGCGATGGCGACGTGCTCCGGCGACGGCAGGTAGCGGTCGCGCGAGGCGGCGTCGCGAAAATCCATCGAGAAGCCGTAGTTGAAGCCGCGGTTGATGCCCTCCGGGCTCGAGTACGCGCCGCCGCTGAAGGTCAGCAGGCCGTCGAAGCTGCCGACCATGCTGCGAAAACGGTCGAACAGGGACTGCGCGGCAGCCTCCGAGCCGGGCTTCAGCTTCACCATCACCATGTGCCGAATCATCGCGTTTCTCCGTGTTTGAGGGTCGCTGGAACGTGGGGGCCGGCGTGTAGAATGCCGGCGCTCTTCGCGCGCGCCGGCCGTTCGGGCCGGGCGCCGAGTTTGCCACAGTGGCCGGCGCCGACCGGCAATCCAACATCGCCTTCGAGCCAACCACAACAATTCCATTCATGACGGTCCTGGTGGGAGTGCTGCGCGAGCGCGCGGCGGGCGAGTGCCGCGTGGCGGCGACGCCCGAGTCGGTCAAGAAATTCCTGGCGCGGGGCGCGCAGGTGTGCGTGGAGGCGGGCGCCGGCGAGGCGGCCCGCTACCCCGACGCCGCCTATGCCGAGGCCGGCGCCCGCATCGGTACTGCCGCCGACGCGCTCGCCGCCGACGTGGTGCTGTGCGTGCGCCGCCCGGCCGACGCGCAGATCGCGGCCATGCGCCCGGGCGCGCTGCTGGTTGGCTTTCTCGAACCGCACGCCGCTCGCTTCGATGCGCTGGCGCAGGCGGGCCTGAGCGCGCTGTCGGTCGAACTCATCCCGCGCATTTCGCGGGCGCAGTCGATGGACGCACTGTCGTCGCAGGCCAACATCGCCGGCTACCGGGCGGTGCTGGAGGCGACCTTCCATTACCGGCGCTTCCTGCCGCTGATGATGACCTCCGCCGGCACCGCCAAGCCGAGTCGGGTGGTGATCCTCGGCGTCGGCGTGGCGGGTCTGCAGGCCATTGCCACCGCGCGGCGCCTCGGCGCGCAGGTGGAGGCCTTCGACGTGCGGCCGGAAACGCGCGAGCAGGTGCTGTCGCTCGGCGCGAAGTTCATCGACATTGACGTTGGCGAGAGCGGTGCCGGCGAGGGCGGCTACGCGCGCGAGTTGTCTGCACAGGCGCAGGCGCGCCAGCAGGAGCTGCTCGGCGAGCGCCTGAAGGCCGCCGACATCATCGTCACCACGGCCTTGATTCCCGGTCGCCCGGCGCCGGTGCTGGTGCCGGAAGCGGTCGTGCAGGGCATGCGGCCGGGCTCGGTGATCGTCGATCTTGCCGCCGCCAATGGCGGCAACTGCCCGCTGACCGAGGCCGACCAGGTGGTCGAAAAACACGGCGTGACGCTGGTCGGCATCACCGACTACCCGTCGCGCCTGGCCACCGACGCCAGCGCCTTCTACGCCCGAAACCTGCTGAACCTGCTGGAACTCGTGTTGAAAAAGGACGACGCCGGCACGCGCGTCGTGCTCGATCTTGACGACGAGATCATCGCAGGCGCACTGGCCGTGCAGACCGGCGCCGTGCGCTTCGCCAAACGCTGACCGAAGGCCACCATGACCGCCATCGTCGTATCGCTGTACATCTTCGTGCTGGCCTGCTTCATCGGGTACCAGGTGATCTGGGGTGTGACCCCGGCGCTGCACACGCCGCTGATGTCGCTGACCAACGCCATCTCGGGAATCATCATCGTCGGCGCCATGCTGGTAACCGGCTTTCACGAGGCCGACACGCTCACGCGCGGCATCGGCTTCGTGGCCGTGGTGCTGGCCTCGATCAACATCTTCGGCGGCTTCCTGGTCACCCAGCGCATGCTCGCCATGTTCAAGAAGAAGCAGTGAGCATGGGCGCCAGCACGCTGGCCGTGGCGTACCTCGCCGCCGCGGTGTTGTTCATCCTGGGCCTGAAGGGGCTGGCCTCGCCGCGCACGGCGCGCGCCGGCAACGCCTACGCCATGGCCGGCATGGTGCTGGCGGCGCTGGTCACGCTGGCCTCGCCGCAGGTGGGCGAGTACGGCTGGATCGTGGCCGGCGTTGCCATCGGCGGCGGCATCGGCGCGGTGCTGGCGCGGCGCGTGAAGATGACCGACATGCCGCAGCTGGTGGCCATCCTGCACAGCTTCGTCGGTCTTGCCGCGGTGCTGGTGGCGCTGGGTACCTACTTCACGCACCGCGACGCCGGGGCGCTGAACGCGCTGCTGCTGAGCGAGCTCGGCATCGGCAGCTTCATCGGCGCCATCACGTTCACGGGTTCGGTGATCGCGTTCGGCAAGTTGCAGGGGCTGATCGGCTCCGCGCCGCTGCGCTTTGCCGGCCAGCACTGGGTGAATCTCGCGCTGGCGCTCGCCATGCTGGGCGCGACGGTGCAGTTCGTGCTGGGCGGCGGGCTGTCGGCGTTCGCGGCGCTGACCGCGCTGGCGCTGCTGCTGGGTGTGCTGCTGATCGTGCCGATCGGCGGCGCCGACATGCCGGTGGTGGTGTCGATGCTGAACTCGTATTCGGGCTGGGCGGCGGCGGCCACCGGCTTCACCCTGCACAACGAACTGCTCATCATCACCGGCGCGCTGGTCGGCGCGTCGGGCGCCATCCTGTCGTACATCATGTGCCGCGCCATGAACCGCTCGATCCTGAGCGTGATCTTCGGCGGCTTTGGCACCGGCGAGGAGGCTGCGGCGGCGAGTGGTGGCGCCGAGGGCCGTACGGTCAAGTCGGCGGCGGTGGACGACGCCGCCTTCATGCTGGAGAACGCCGGCAAGGTCATCATCGTGCCGGGCTATGGTCTCGCCGTGGCGCAGGCGCAGCACGCCACCGCCGAGCTGGTGGACGCGCTCGAACGAAACGGCGTCGAGGTCAAGTTCGCCATCCATCCGGTCGCCGGCCGCATGCCGGGGCACATGAACGTGCTGCTGGCCGAGGCCGACATCGCCTACGACAAGGTGTTCGAGATGGAGGAGATCAACCCCGACTTCGCCACCTGCGACGTGGCGCTGGTGCTGGGCGCGAACGACGTGACCAACCCGGCCGCCAAGACCGATCGGGCGAGCCCCATCTACGGCATGCCGATCCTGGACGTGCACCGGGCGCGGCAGATCTTCTTCGTCAAGCGCAGCATGAAGCCGGGCTACGCCGGCGTCGACAATGCGCTGTTCTACCAGGACAACTGCGCGCTGGTGTTCGGCGACGCCAAGAAGGTGGTGGAGGGGCTGATCCAGGCCCTCGGGCACGCCTGACGGAGCGTTCCGGGCCCGCCGCGGGGTGTCATTTCGCGGTGCGGGCGGCTATAATCGCCGCCCTCTATTCAGCGTGCATTGAATGGGCCTTTGGCCCATTTTTTATTTCAGGTGGCGGATTTGTCGGGGCCATTGACCGACCGGCTGCGCGACGCGATTGCGCCGGCGCTCGAAAAACTGGGCTACGAGTTGATCCAGGTGGAGCAGGTCGCCACCCGGCGGCCGGTGCTGCGCCTGTACATCGACCGGCTGGGTGAGGACGCCGGCGGCGTGACGCTGGACGACTGCCAGAAGGTGAGCGAGTACGTGAGCGGCTTGCTGGACGTGGAAGACCCGCTGCCGGGTGCGTACTCGCTGGAAGTGTCGTCGCCGGGTCTCGACCGGCCGCTGGTGACGGCGGAGCACTTTCGGCGATTTGTCGGCAGCGAGGCGAGGGTGCAGCTGCACCGGCCGGTGAACGGCGCGCGCCGCCTGCGCGGGCGCCTGTGTGCCGAGGCGAACGGCGTGATCGAGATCGACGTGGATGGTCAGCGGCTGGCCGTGTCGCTGGCGGATATCCGGGCAGCCCGCCTGGTGCCGGACCTGGCGGCGGAACTGCGGAGCAAGGGCGATGGACACTAAGGAAATCCTGCAAGTCGTTGACGTCGTCTCGAACGAGAAGGGCGTCTCCAAGGAAGTCATCTTCGAGGCCATCGAGGCCGCACTCGCCGCGGCCACGCGCAAGGTGGCCGGCGAGCACATGGATGTGCGCGTCGCCATCGACCGTCAAACCGGCGCCTACGAGACCTTCCGCCGCTGGACCGTGGTGGACGACGAGGCCGACGAGTTCAACCCCGACCAGCAGATGACGCTGTCGCGGGCGCAGCGCGAGCGGCCGGACGCCGCCATCGGCGACGCCATCGAGGAGCCGCTGCCGACCGCGCCGTTCGGGCGCATCGCGTCGCAGATGGCCAAGCAGGTGATCGTGCAGAAGGTGCGCGACGCCGAGCGCGAGAAGATCGTCGACCTGTACACGCCGCGCATCGGCCACATGCTGGTCGGGCAGGTGAAGCGCTTGGACCGCGGCAACCTGATCGTGGACCTGGGCGGCAACATCGACGCGCTGCTGACGCGCGAGGACATGATTGCCCGCGAGAACATCCGCATCGGCGACCGCGTCTGCGCGCTGCTGTCGGATGCCCGCATCGAGCCGCGCGGCCCGCAGCTGTTCCTGACGCGCCGCGCGCCGAAGCTGATGATGGAGCTGTTCCGCCGCGAGGTGCCGGAAGTGGCCGACGGCATCGTCGATGTGGTGGGCTGTGCGCGCGATCCGGGCGTGCGCGCCAAGATTGCCGTGCGCAGCTACGACCCGCGCATCGACCCGATCGGCGCCTGCGTCGGCATGCACGGCACGCGTGTGCAGGCGGTGTCGAACGAACTCGCCGGCGAGCGTGTCGACATCGTGCTCTACGACGCCAACCCGGCCCAGTTCGTGCTGAACGCGCTGTCGCCGGCCAAGGTGGTGTCGATCACCATGGACGAGGAGACGCACACCATGGACGTGGCGGTCGCCGAGGACCAGGTGTCGATCGCCATCGGCCGCGGTGGGCAGAACGTGCGCCTGGCGAGCGAGCTGACCGGCTGGGCGCTGAACCTGATGACCGAGGAACAGGCGGCCGAGAAGCAGGAGGCCGAGGTCGGCGTGCTGCGGCAGATGTTCGTCGACAAGCTCGATCTGGACGAAAGCGTCGCCGACATCCTGGTGCAGGAAGGCTTCACCAGCGTCGAGGAAGTCGCCTTCGTGCCGGCAGCCGAGCTGTTGGCCATCCAGGAATTCGACGAAGACCTGGTGCAGGAGCTGCGCGACCGCGCCCAGGCCGTGTTGCTGGCGCAGGAAATCTCGCGCGAGGAAGCATTCGGCGACGCCGAGCCGGCCGCGGACCTGCTGGAAGTCGACGGCATGACGCGCCGCGTGGCCTATCAGCTGGCCGCCCACGGCATCGTTAGCCGGGAGGATCTCGCCGACCAGGCGGTGCCGGACCTGCTGGACATCGAAGGCATCGATGAGGCGCTGGCCGGGCAGCTGATCATGGCCGCCCGCGCCGCCTGGTTCACCGACGACGCCGCCCAGGCCTGAGAGGATCAACGCACGTGGCTGCCCAGTCCATCGAAAAATTCGCCGCCTCCATCCGCGTGCCGGTGGAGCGTTTGCTGCGCCAGTTGCAGGAGGCCGGCGTCGGCGAGCGCAGCGCCGCCGACTCCATCACCGACGACGAGAAGGCGCAGCTGCTGGGTTTCCTGCGCCGTTCGCACGGCGCCGAGGCGACCGACGCGAGCCCGACGCCGCGCAAGATCACCCTCACCCGGCAGGTGGTGTCGGAGCTCAAGCAGCCCGCCGTGGCGCGCCGCGCCGGGCCCGGCGCGGCGCCGGCCACGCCAGCCAGCAAGGTGACCGTGGTCACCCGCAAGCGGCGTACCTACGTCAAGCGCGAGGATGTCGAGAAGGCAGGCGAGGAGGCAGCCGGCGTCGAGCTGGAAGCGGCCGCCGCGGCCGAAGTGCTCGCGTCCCCGCCCGAGGTTGTCGAGGCGGCGCCGGAGCCGGTTGCCGCCGCGCCTGAGGTTGTCGAGCCCCAGCCGGTGGCCGCGCCCGAGCCGGCACCGGCGGCGGAAGCGCCGCGTCGTCCGGCCCAGGCCGCCGCACGACCCGAGCCGGCCGGCGCGCGTCCCGCGCCCGGCAGGCCGCCGGTACGCGGTGCCCCGGCCCCCGCGCCCGCCCGTCGCGAGGAGCCCGGCCGCGGTGCCGGCAAGCGCAAGAAGGGCGGCCGTGACGACCGCGGCGGCTTCGGCGACGACGCGCAGGGCCGGCTGCGCAGCCGCGCCCGGCCGGGTGCGCACCGCTCGCAGGGCGCGGGTCGGCACCAGTTCGAGCGCCCGCAGGGCGCCATCACGCGTGCGGTGGAAGTCCCGGCCAGCATCACCGTGGCGGAACTCGCAAGCCGCATGTCGGTGAAGGCGGCCGAGGTCATCAAGTGCCTCATGAAGATGGGGCAGATGGCCACCATCAACCAGGCGCTGGATCAGGACACGGCGATGCTGGTGGTGGAGGAAATGGGCCACACCGCAACGGCTGCCGCCGCGCAGACGCCGGAATCGCTGCTCGACCAGCTGGGGCCGACCGGCGAGGCGCTGGCGCGCGCGCCGGTGGTCACCGTCATGGGCCACGTCGATCACGGCAAGACCACGCTGCTCGACTACATCCGCAAGTCCCAGGTGGCGGCCGGCGAGGCCGGCGCCATCACCCAGCACATCGGCGCGTATCACGTGACGACGCCGCGCGGCGCCATCACCTTCCTCGATACGCCCGGTCACGCGGCGTTCTCGTCCATGCGCGCGCGCGGCGCGGCGCTGACCGACATCGTCATCCTGGTGGTGGCGGCGGACGATGGCGTGATGCCGCAGACCATCGAGGCCGTGCGGCACGCCAAGGCGGCCGGCGTGCCGCTGGTGGTGGCGGTCAACAAGATGGACAAGCCGGACGCGGACCCGAACCGCGTCAAGCAGGAGCTGATCCAGCATGAGGTGATCGCCGAGGATTTCGGCGGTGAGGTGCAGTTCGTGCCGGTCTCCGCCAAGGTGGGGACGGGCATCGACACGCTGCTGGAAGCGGTGCTGCTGCAGGCCGAGGTGATGGAGCTGACCGCCGTTGCCGAAGGTCCGGCGGTGGGCGTGGTGGTTGAGGCCAAGCTCGATCGCGGCCGCGGTCCGGTGGCCACGGTGCTGGTGCAGGCCGGCACGCTCAAGCGCGGCGACATGCTGCTGATCGGCAGCGAGTTCGGCCGCGCCCGCGTGCTGCTCGACGAACACGCCCAGCCGCTGCTGGAGGCGGGTCCGTCGCGGCCGGTGGAGGTGCTGGGCCTGTCCGGCGTGCCGAACGCCGGCGACCCGGTCAACGTGGTCGAGGACGAGCGCAAGGCGCGCGAGATCGCGCAGTTCCGCCAGCAATCGGCGCGCGAGGCGGCGCTCACCCGCCGCGAGGTGGTGCCGGGTGGCGACATCTTCAGTCAGCTGCGCGCGGCCGAGATCAAGGCGCTGAACGTCATCATCAAGGCCGACGTGCAGGGTTCGGCCGAGGCCATCGCCGCCTCCCTGTTGGGTCTTGCGACCGACGAGGTGACGGTGCGCGTGGTCGCGTCGGGTGTGGGCGGCATCACCGAGACCGACGTCAATCTTGCGCAGTCGACCGGCGCGGTGCTGATCGGCTTCAACGTGCGCGCCGACGCCACGGCGCGCAAGCTGCTCAAGGAAACCGGCGTCGAGATCCGCTACCACAGCATCATCTACGAGGTGATCGACGAGGTGAAGCGGGCGCTTGGCGGGCTGCTGGAGCCGGAGATCAAGGAGACCATCCTGGGTCTGGCCGAGGTGCGGGACGTGTTCCGTTCGGCCAAGTTCGGTGCCGTGGCCGGCTGCATGGTGGCCGACGGCGTGGTGCGTCGGCGCTGCCCGATCCGTGTGCTGCGCGGCAACGTGGTCATCTTCGAGGGCGAGCTCGAATCGCTGCGCCGACACAAGGACGACGTCACCGAAGTGCGCGCCGGCACCGAGTGCGGCATCGCCGTCAAGCAGTACGACGACGTGCGCGTGGGCGACCAGATCGAGTGCTTCGAGCGCGTCACCGTGGAGCGCACGCTGTAACCATGCAGGGTGTCGATCGCACGCGCCGCGTGGCACAGGCCATAGCAGAAGAGCTGCCGGCGGCGCTGCGCGAGGTGAACGACCCGCGCGTGACCGGCCTCATCACCGTGCACGAGGTGTCGGTGAGCCGGGATCTGGGCATCGCGAAGGTGCGTTTCGACGTGCTGGGTGGCGCGGATGCCAAGGCTGCGGCCGAGGGTCTGCGTCACGCGGCGGGCTTCCTGCGCAGCCGTCTGGCGGCGGTGCTGCGCCTGCGTCGCATGCCGGAGCTGCGCTTCGAGATCGACCAGGCGTCGCGCGTGGGTGAACTGCTGCGCCAGATCAGCGCCGAGGACAGCGCCGCTTGAGGCGCCGTCGCGGCCGGCCGGTCAGCGGCGTGCTGCTGCTCGACAAGCCGGCGGGCATCACCTCGAATCAGGCGCTGCAGACCGCGCGGCGTTTGCTCGATGCCGCCAAGGCCGGCCACACCGGCACCCTCGACCCGCTGGCGACGGGCCTTCTGCCACTGTGTTTCGGCGAGGCGACCAAGGTGTCGCAGTTCCTGCTCGGCGCGCACAAGACCTATCGTGCCCGCGCGCGGCTTGGCATCACCACCACCACCGGCGACAGCGAAGGCGAGTTGCTGCGCGAACGCCCGGTGGCGGTGGACGAGGCGACGATCCGTGCCGCGCTCGCCGCACTCACCGGCGACATCCTGCAGGTGCCGCCCATGCACTCGGCGCTCAAGCACGACGGCCAGCGCCTGTACGAGCTGGCCCGCCGCGGGCAGACCGTAGAGCGCCAGGCGCGGCCGGTGCACATCGGCCGGCTGGAGCTGCTGCATGTCGAGGACGACGCGTTCGAGGTCGAGATCGACTGCTCGAAGGGCACCTACGTACGCAGCCTGATCGAGGACATCGGCGAGGCGCTCGGTTGCGGCGCGCACATGACGGCGCTGCGCCGCCTGCGCGTGGGCGCGCTCGATATCGCAGAAGCCGTCGATGTCGACCGTCTGCGGGAGGTGGCGGAGCAGGGGTCGGAGGCGCTCGACGCCTGCCTGCTGCCGGTAGCCGACGCGCTCGCCCATCTGCCGCAGGTACAGCTCGACACCGACCAGGCGCAGCGCCTGCTGCGCGGCCAGCCCGTGAGGCTCGCAGCGTTGCCGGCGACCGGCTGGGTGGCCGTGTTCGACGAAGAGCGCGCCTTTCTCGGCATGGCCGAGTCGGCCGATGGTCAGCTGTTGCCGCGCCGCCTGGTCAGCCAGGAACCGGCCGCCGACGGCGTGCCCGCCGCATCGGCTTGAGCCGGCCCCAAGCGCGCGGTTAGAATGCCCCGTTTCGCCGAACCCGCATTGGCGTATCGGCGTTTTCAATTCCTGTCCGGAGTGAGCAAGACATGTCGCTGAGCGTCGAGAAGAAATCCGAACTGGTGCAGGCCTACGGCCGCGCCGGCAACGACACGGGCTCCGTGGAAGTGCAGGTGGCGCTGATCTCGGCGCGTCTTGAGGGGCTCAACGAGCACTTCAAGCTGCACCGCCAGGATCACCACTCGCGTCAGGGCCTGCTGCGTCTGGTGGCCAAGCGGCGCAAGCTGCTTGATTACCTCAAGGGCAGCGACAACGGCCGCTATCGCGCGCTGGTCGAGCGCCTGGGCCTGCGCCGCTGAGGCAGCTCTCGCCCCGATTCTGGGGCAAAGCCCCGCCGCAGGGCGGCGGTGGCTGTCGTTCAAAGCAAAGGAAGTACGGCACGTGAAATTGATCCGCAAGGAAGTCCAGTTCGGCAAACACCTGCTCACGCTGGAGACCGGCGAAATCGCCAAGCAGGCGTATTCGGTCATGGCGCGCATGGGCGACACCATGGTGTTGACGGCGGTTACCGCCAGCAAGAGCGTGAAGCCCGGGCAGGACTTCTTCCCGCTGACGGTCGATTTCATCGAGCGCACCTACGCCGCCGGCCGCATCCCGGGCGGCTTCTTCAAGCGAGAGGCGCGGCCCTCCGAGAAGGCCATCCTGACCTCGCGTCTGATCGACCGCGCCATGCGGCCGCTGTTTCCGAAGGGCTTCTACAACGAAGTTCAGGTGGTGCCGACGGTGTTGTCGGCGGACGACGAGGTCGATCCGGACATCCTGGGCATGATCGGCGCGTCCGCTGCGCTGATGCTGTCCGGCTTGCCGTTCCAGGGCCCGGTCGGCGCGGCGCGCGTCGGCTACAAGGACGGCGCCTACATCCTGAACCCGACCTACAAGGAAACCGCCGAGTCCGACCTGAACCTGGTCGTGGCCGGCACTGCCAGCAGCGTGCTGATGGTGGAGTCCGAGGCCAAGATGCTGTCCGAGTCGGTGATGCTGGACGGCGTCATGTTCGGTCATCAGGCCATGCAGGCGGTGATCGAGACCATCCACGCGCTGGTGGCCGAGGCCGGTGTGCAGCCGTGGCCGTGGACGCCGCCGCAGAAGGACGAGGAACTCGCCGTCGCCGTGCGCGCCGTCGCCGAGCAGCCGCTGAGCGAGGCGTATTCGATTCCGGACAAGCAGGCGCGCCAGGAGGCTGTCGCCGCGGTGCGCGAGCGCGTGTCGCATCTGGCCGGCGAGAACGGCGAGCGCGGCAACGAGGTGCAGTCGCTGTTCTCGTCGGTCGAGAAGGGCATCGTGCGCGGGCGCATTCTGGACGCCCAGCCGCGCATCGACGGCCGCACCACCCGCCAGGTGCGCCCCATCACCATCCGCACCGGCGTGCTGCCGCGCACGCACGGCTCGGCGCTGTTCACGCGCGGCGAGACGCAGGCGCTGGTGGTGACCACGCTCGGTACCGAGCGCGACGCGCAGATCATCGACGCGCTGGAAGGCGAGTACCGCGACGATTTCCTGCTGCACTACAACTTCCCGCCGTACTGCGTGGGCGAAACCGGCCGCATGGGCGCCACCAAGCGCCGCGAGATCGGCCACGGGCGCCTGGCGAAGCGGGCGATTGCCGCCGTGCTGCCGGCCAAGGGCGCGTTCCCGTACACGCTGCGCATCGTGTCCGAGATCACCGAGTCGAACGGGTCGAGCTCCATGGCCACGGTGTGCGGCGGCAGCCTTGCGCTGATGGATGCCGGCGTGCCGGTGACCGAAGCCGTGGCCGGCATCGCCATGGGTCTGATCACCGACGGCGGCCGCTTTGCCGTGCTGTCCGACATCCTGGGCGATGAAGACCACCTCGGCGACATGGATTTCAAGGTGGCCGGCACCGCGACCGGCGTCACCGCGCTGCAGATGGACATCAAGGTGATGGGCATCACTGCCCAGATCATGCAGGCGGCGCTGGAGCAGGCGCGCGAAGGCCGCGTGCACATCCTGGGCGAAATGGCCAAGGCGCTGGCCGCGCCGCGGGAGCAGATGTCCGATTACGCGCCGCGCATCCTCACCATGCGCATCCACCCGGACAAGATTCGCGACGTCATCGGCAAGGGCGGTGTGACCATCCGCGGCATCACCGAGCAGACCGGCACCACCATCGACATCGACGATGACGGCACGGTGCGCATCGCGTCGGTGGACCGCACCGCCGGCGAGCAGGCGCGGGCCATGATCGAGCGCATCACCTCGGACATCGAGGTGGGCATGATCTACGAGGGCCGCGTGGCGCGCCTGATGGACTTCGGCGCGTTCGTCACCATCCTGCCGGGCCGCGACGGGCTGCTGCACATCTCGCAGATTTCCGAGGAGCGCGTCGAGCGCGTCAGCGACAAGCTGACCGAGGGCGACGTGGTGCGCGTGAAGGTGCTGGAGGTCGACAAGCAGGGCCGCATTCGCCTGAGCATGAAGGCGCTCGCCGAGGGCGAGTAAGGTCGCAAGCGATTGCCGATCCGCCGCGGGGCGGGTCGGCCGCCAACAAAAAAGCCGGTCGGGGATTGCTCCGACCGGCTTTTTTGTTGGCGGGGTGTCCTGATCGGGCCACCGCTGGGCGGTGGCCGGGCGCTCAGCCGGCGAGCTGACGCAGGCCCTGGGCCGCCCGCTCGCGCTCGTCGTGCAGCGCCTGCGGCACGCGCGGCCCGAAGCCGTGCAGGAAGCTGCCGACCTCGTCCATCTCGGCGAGCCAGGCCTGGGGGTCGATGTGCGTGAGTTCGCGCATGTGCTCGCGCGACACGTCGAGGCCGGCAAGGTCGATGCCGCCGTGCAGCGGCAGGTTGCCGACCGGCGTCTGCTCGGCGTTCACCTGCCCCTGGCAGCGCTCGATGATCCACTTCAGCACGCGCAGATTCTCACCGTACCCCGGCCACAGGAAACGGCGCTCCGCGTCGCGGCGGAACCAGTTGACCTGGTAGATGCCGGGCGCCTTGGTAAGGCGCGCGCCGGTGGCGAGCCAGTGTGCCCAGTAGTCGCCGAAGTGGTAGCCGCAGAACGGCTGCATGGCCATCGGGTCGCGGCGCACCACGCCCACCTTGCCGGTGGCGGCGGCGGTGGTCTCGGACGCCATGCCGGCGCCGAGCAGCACGCCGTGCTGCCAGTTTTTCGCTTCCAGCACCAGCGGCGCGAGCGACGCCCGCCGGCCGCCGAAGATGATGGCCGTGATCGGCACGCCGGCAGGGTGTTCGGCCTCGGGTGACCAGGACGGGCATTGTCTGGCCGACACCGTGAAGCGGGCGTTCGGGTGCGCCGCCGGGCCGTTGGCCGGATCGTACGGCCGGCCCTGCCAGTCGGTGGCTGGCGTCTCGTCCGAGAGACCTTCCCACCACGGACGGCCGTCGCCGGTCATCGCCACGTTGGTGAAGATGGTGTCGTGCTCCAGCATGTCCACGGCGTTGGGGTTGGTGTGCCGGCTGGTGCCGGGCGCCACGCCGAAGAAGCCGGCCTCCGGGTTGATGGCCCACAGCCGGCCATCCTCGCCCACGTGCAGCCAGGCGATGTCGTCGCCGATGGTCTTGACCTTCCAGCCCTGGTACTCGACCGGCGGGATCAGCATGGCCATGTTGGTCTTGCCGCAGGCCGACGGAAACGCCGCCGCGATGTAGTGCAAGCGCCCCTGCGGGTCCTCGACGCCCATGATCAGCATGTGCTCGGCGAGCCAGCCTTCCTGGCGCGCCTGGTAGGAGGCGATGCGCAGCGCGTGGCATTTCTTGCCGAGCAGCGCGTTGCCGCCGTAGCCGGAGCCGATGCTCTGGATCAGCAGCTCCTGCGGGAAGTGCATGATGAAGCGCCGCTCGGGGTCGAGGTCGCCGAGTGAGTGCAGGCCGCGCACGAAGCTGCCCTCGCGCTCGATGCGTGCCAGCGCCGCTTTGCCCATGCGCGTCATGATGCGCATGTTGGCGGCGACGTACGGGCTGTCGGTGATCTCGACCCCGCAGCGCGCCAGTGGCGAGTCGATCGGTCCCATGCAGTAGGGCACCACGTACAGCGTGCGACCGCGCATGGCGCCCGCGAACAGGGCGTCCATCTTGCTGTGCGCTTCGGCCGGCGCCAGCCACTGGTTGTTGGGGCCGGCATCGTCGCGCTCGGGCGTGCACACGAAGGTGAGATGCTCGGTGCGCGCCACGTCGGACGGGTGCGAGCGGTGCAGGTAGCTGTGCGGGCGGGTTTCCGGGTCCAGTTCCAGCAGCGTGCCGCTTCGCAGCATGTCGCTGACGAGCGTGTCGTACTCCGCCTGTGAGCCATCGCACCAGTGGATGCGGTCCGGCTGCGTGAGTGCTGCCACCTCGCGAACCCAGTCCGCGAGCGCCTGATTCGACGTCATGAGCAAATTCCCCCGTATGACCCGTGCACCGCGTCGGTCCGTGGCGCGGTGTCCGGGCCGCCGCGGCCCGGACGGTGAAAAATAGTGAAGACCATGGCCGCGGCGATTGGTTTCGCGCGTGTCAAGGCGACAGCCCGAGGCGCGCGCGGGCGCGTGCCGCCGCCGCCCGCACCTGCCGGGGCGCCGTGCCGCCGAGGTGATCGCGCGCGGCGACCGAGCCCTCCAGCGTCAGCACGGCGAACACGTCGGCCTCGATCAGCGGCGAGAAGGCGCGCAGTTCATCCAGCGGGAAGTCGGCCAGATCGCGGCCGCTCGCCACGCCCTCGCGCACCGCCCGGCCGACCACCTCGTGCGCGTCGCGAAACGGCAGCCCGCGCCGCACCAGGTAATCGGCAAGATCGGTCGCCGTCGCGAAACCTGCCTTTGCCGCCTCGCGCATGCGCGAGGCGTTCACGGTCATGCCGGGCAGCATCCCGGCAAGCGCCGTCAGGCTGTCCCGTACCGTATCCACGGTGTCGAACAGCGGCTCCTTGTCTTCTTGGTTGTCCTTGTTGTAGGCGAGCGGCTGCGCCTTCATCAGCGTCAGCAGCGCCACCAGATGCCCGTTGACGCGCCCGGTCTTGCCGCGAAGCAGTTCCGGCACGTCCGGGTTTTTCTTCTGCGGCATGATCGACGAGCCGGTGCACCAGGCGTCGGCAAGCGTCACGAAGCCGAACTGAGCCGACGACCACAGCACGAGTTCTTCCGACAGTCGTGACAGGTGCGTCATCAGCAGCGCCGCGGCGGACACGAATTCGATGGCGAAGTCGCGGTCGCTGACGGCGTCGAGCGAGTTCTCGGCCGGCCGCTCGAAACCCAGCAGCTCGGCCGTGTAGGCGCGGTCGATGGGGAAGCTGGTGCCGGCCAGGGCAGCGGCGCCGAGCGGCATCACGTTGACGCGCCGGCGGCAGTCGGCAAAGCGTTCGCGGTCGCGTGCCAGCATCTCGAACCAGGCGAGCAGGTGGTGCCCGAGCGTGATCGGTTGAGCCGTCTGCAGATGCGTGAAGCCCGGCATCAGCGTGTCGGCCTCGCGCTCGGCAAGGTCGACCAGAATGCCGAGCGCGTCCCGCACCTGGCCGTCGATGGCGTCGAGCTCGTCGCGCAGCCACAGGCGCACGTCGGTCGCCACCTGGTCGTTGCGCGAGCGGCCGGTGTGCAGCTTCTTGCCGACCTCGCCGATGCGCGCCACGAGCGCCGTCTCGACGTTCATGTGCACGTCTTCGAGCGCCAGTTGCCAGTCGAAGCGGCCGGCCTCTATCTCGGTGTGGATGCCTTCGAGCCCGCCGACGATGGCGCTGACTTCATCCGCTGTCAGCACGCCTACCCGGCCCAGCATGCGGGCGTGGGCGACGGAACCCATAATGTCGTGTCGGGCGAGGCGACGGTCGAAGCCGATCGACGCCGTGAAGCGCTCGACGAAGGCGTCGGTGGGTTCGGCAAAACGGCCGCCCCAGGGCTTGCGGGCTGCGTCGGACATGGAAGGGAGGCGGGCGTGGCGAAGCGGCGGATTATAGCGGACCGGCCGCCTGCCGACGGGGGCTTTATTCCAGACCTGTGTCAGCCGCGGGCCGTGCTCACGGTTGTGGTTGGCGCGCAGCTGCTGGCGCTGCTGCTGGTGCTGGCGCAGCCGCTGCCGCCGGACCTGTGGTGGTCGCGCCTTGGCATGTGGTCGCTCGCCACGCAGTGGGTGGGCTTGCTCGGCACGGCCGGCCTGTGTGCCGCCCGCCGAATGCTCGCGCGGTTACCGGCCGGTGTCGCCGGCGCGTGCGCGCTCGGCTGGCTGCTGCTGCTCGCGACCTGCACCACGCTCGCGGCGGCGGCCTTCGGTTGGTGGCCGGCGGCGTCAGACGAATTCCCCCGCCTGCTGGCACGCAACCTCCTGCTGACCGCGCTGGTGGGTGGCGCCGTGCTGCGCATCCTGTACCTGGCGCACGTGGCGCGTACGCGCGAGCGCGCTCACGACCGCGCGCGACTGGACCTGCTGCAGGCGCGCATGCGCCCGCATTTTCTGTTCAACAGCCTGAACACCATCGCGAGTCTCACGGTGAGCGACCCTGCGCGCGCCGAGGAGGTCACGCTGGCGCTCGCCGACCTGCTGCGGGCGAGCCTCCAGGCCGGGGATCGCCTGATTCCGCTCAGCGACGAGCTCGACCTGTGTCGCCGTTACCTGGCGATGGAGCAGCTACGCCTGGGCGAGCGCCTGGCCGTCGACTGGGCGGTGGCGCAGGCGCCGGCCGAGGCCCGGGTGCCTCCGCTCAGCCTGCAGCCGCTGCTCGAGAACGCCGTATTTCACGGCATCGAGCCGTTGCCACGCGGCGGGCGAATCGCGGTGCAGGTGCAGCGCACCGTGGACGGCGGCGTCGAGATTCGCATCGACAATCCGCTGCCGGCAAGTGGGCCGAGCGCCGGCCTGCACATGGCCCTCGCCAATCTGCGGGCGCGGCTTGCCGGGCATTTCGGCGCCGCGGCGAGTCTGCTGGAAGGCACGGACGGCGAGCGCCACACGGTGCGTTTGTGTCTGCCGTGGTCGGCCGGTGTGATGCCATGAACGTGCTGATCGTCGACGACGAGCCGCTGGCGCGCGCGCGCCTGAGGCGGTTGCTTGAAGCCCTGCCGGGGCATGCCTGCGTGGGCGAGGCCGCAGACGGCGACGCCGCGCTCGACGCCTGCGAGCGGCTGAACCCTGACCTCGTGTTGCTCGACATCCGCATGCCGGGCCGCGACGGCCTGTCCACCGCCCGCGCGCTGGCGGCACTGCCGGTGCCGCCGGCCGTGGTGTTCACGACCGCCTTCAGCGACTTTGCGGCCGAGGCCTTCGACGTCGCCGCCGTGCACTATCTGCTGAAGCCGGTCTCGGCCGAGCGCCTGGCCCAGGCGCTCGATCGGGTGAGCAGCGCCGCGCCGCCGACACTGCTGGTATCGCGCGGGTCGCAGGTCCAGCGCGTCACCGTGGCGAGCGTGCTGTACGTGCGCGCGGAGGCGAAATACCTCGCCGTTCATACGGCCGCAGGGGAATGGCTGCTCGAAGATTCGCTGGCGCGCCTCGAATTGCGTCTGGCCCCGCAGTTGCTACGGATTCACCGCGCGCTGCTGGTGAACGTGCGATACCTCATCGGTTTGCAGCGCGACGCCGACGGGCGCGTGTGGGCGGTGGTCGACGGCGTGACGGCGCCTCTACCGGTGAGTCGGCGCCTCGCGGCCGGTGTGCAGCAGGCGCTCGAACACCATGGCAGCGACTGATCGGTAACGGCGTTGTCGTAGTTTCGGTCGCTTGCCGCGGGTGGCGCCCGTAAAATCGGCAGCGCCTATCTCTGAAGGGAATCGTCGATGGACGTCAGTTCCAGTCTTGGGTTCGGCAGCGCCGGCTTCGTCGAGGCGCTGTACGAGGACTTTCTCGTCGACCCGGCGAGCGTGCCCGACGCTTGGCGGTGCGAGTTCGAGACCTGGGCCGCGGGCAAGCCCCCCGCGACGCACGCTGCGGTGCAGCAGCAGTTTCGCGAGCTGGCGCGCAGGCCGCGTACCGACTCGATGACGCCGGGCGCGTCGGGCGCGGTGACGGCCGACAACCTGCACAAGCAGAACGCCGTCCAGCAGTTGATCAACGAGTATCGCCAGCGCGGTCACCTCGCGGCCGATACCGACCCGATCAAGCTCCAGCCGCCCACGCCGGTGCCGAGTCTCGCGCCGGGCTTCCACGGTCTCACCGACGCGGATCTCGCGCTCAGCTTCTCGCCGGGCAACTTTCCGCTGTCCGCTGGCGCGCCGCTGCGCGAGTTGGTGACGGCACTCCAGGCCACCTACTGCGGCGCCATCGGTTTCGAGTATGCCTACCTGTCCGATTCCGCGCAGGTGGCGTGGCTGCGCGAGCGCATCGAAGCCGGCCGTGGCCGGGCGGTGCTGAATGCCGACGAGCAGATGCAGGTCATGCAGGCAATCACCGCAGCCGAAGGACTCGAACGCTACCTGCATCGACGCTACGTCGGCCAGAAGCGCTTTTCGCTCGAAGGCGGCGACGGGCTGATCGCGGTGCTGGACGAACTCGTGCGCCGCGCGGGTGGTGCCGGCGTCAAGGAGCTGGTGCTTGGCATGGCGCACCGCGGTCGCCTGAACGTGCTGGTGAACATCCTCGGCAAGCGGCCGAGCGAGCTGTTCGCGGAATTCGAGGGCAAGGTCGAGGTCATCGGCTCCGGCGACGTCAAATACCACCAGGGCTTCTCGGCTGACCCGATCACCGCCGGCGGGCCGATTCACCTCACGCTCGCCTTCAACCCGTCGCATCTTGAAATCGTCAATCCGGTGGTCGAGGGCTCGGTGCGGGCGCGCCAGGAGCGCCGGCTCGATCTCGCCCGCCGGCAGGTGCTGCCGGTGCTGATGCACGGCGATGCCGCGTTCGCCGGCCAGGGCGTGGTGATGGAGACGCTTAACCTCGCCAAGACGCGCGGCTACGCCACCGGCGGCACGCTGCACATCGTCATCAACAACCAGATCGGCTTCACCACCAGCAACCCGACCGACGCCCGCTCGACCTACTACTGCACCGAGATCGCCCACCTGACGCAGGCGCCGATCTTCCACGTCAATGGCGACGACCCGGAGGCGCTGCTGTTCGTGACGCGCCTGGCGGTCGATTTCCGTCTCGCGTTCGGCAGCGACGTCGTGATTGATGTCGTCTGCTACCGCCGCCAGGGCCACAACGAGGCCGACGAGCCGGCCATCACGCAGCCGCGCATGTACGCGAAGATCGTGCCGCACCCGACGGTGCGCGAGATCTACGCCAGGCGACTCGAAGCCGCCGGCGTGCTGGCTGCGGGCGACGCACAGCGCATGGCCGAGGATTACCAGCAGGCGCTGGAGCGTTGCGAGTCCGTGGCGCCGTGGCCGATGAGCGACGAGCGGCCGCTGCTCGCCATCGACTGGGCGCCGTACATGGACGCGGTGTGGACCGAGCCCGCCACGACGGCAGTCCCGATCGACACGCTGCGCAGTCTTGGCAGCAAGCTGTGTGAGGTGCCGGCGGACTTCAAGGTGCATCCGCGCGTCGCCAAGATTCTGGATGATCGCCGGCAGATGGCAGCCGGCGACCTGCCGCTCGACTGGGGCGGCGCGGAGACGCTCGCTTACGCCTCACTCGTGGTCCAGGGCCACCGCGTGCGCCTGTCCGGGCAGGACAGCGGCCGCGGCACCTTCGCCCACCGCCACGCGGTGCTGCACAACCAGGACATCGACGCGCCGGACGACCGCCAGCGTCACGTGCCGCTGCAGCATCTCGCGCCGGATCAGCCGAGCATCTTCATCATCGACTCGCTGCTGTCCGAGGAGGCGGTGCTCGGCTTCGAGTACGGCTACGCCAGCGCCGACCCGCACACGCTGGTGATCTGGGAGGCGCAGTTCGGCGACTTCGCGAACGGCGCGCAGGTGGTGATCGACCAGTTCATCAGCTCGTCGGAGGCCAAATGGCAGCGCCTGTGCGGCATGGTGCTGCTGCTGCCGCATGGCTTCGAGGGCCAGGGCCCGGAGCACTCGTCGGCGCGTCTTGAGCGGTACATGCAACTGTGCGCGGAGCAGAACATGCAGGTGTGCGTGCCCTCCACGCCGGCGCAGATGTTCCACATGCTGCGCCGGCAGATGCTGCGCCGGTATCGTCGCCCGCTGGTGGTGATGACGCCCAAGAGCCTGCTGCGGCACCGCCTGTCGGTGTCGTCGCTGGAGGATCTCGCGCAGGGCGAGTTCCAGGTGCTGATCGGCGACACGCGCGCGCCCGACCCGGCTCAAGTGCGGCGCGTGCTGCTGTGCAGCGGCAAGGTCTATTTCGACCTCTACACGGGTGCCGTGGAGCGCAGCAGCGGCGACATCGCCGTCGTACGCGTCGAGCAGCTGTACCCGTTCCCGAAGACGCAACTCGCCGAGGAACTCGCCCGTTACGGCAAGGCCACAGAAGTGGTGTGGGTGCAGGAAGAGCCGCTCAACCAGGGCGCCTGGTACCAGATTCGCCACAAGCTGACCGATGCCCTGGCGCCCGGCCAGACGCTGCGCTACGTCGGCCGGCCGCGCTCGGCGGCGCCGGCGTGCGGCAGTTACAAGCTGCATCAGGCCCAGCAGCAGGCGCTGGTCGACGAGGCGCTGGCGCTGGCGCCGCCGCGTGCCGCGCGCAAGCAAAAATCCGCCTGATTCGTTTCATCGCCTGCCGGGGATCCCATGCAGATCGAAATCAAGGCGCCGGTACTGCCGGAGTCCGTCTCGGAAGCCACGCTGCTCCAGTGGAAGAAAAAGCCGGGTGAGACTGTGCGGCGCGACGAGAGCCTCATCGACGTCGAGACCGACAAGGTGGTGCTGGAGGTGGTGGCGCCGGCCGATGGTGTGCTGGGCGCCGTGCACCAGCCCGACGGCGCCACGGTGCACTCCGGGGATCTGCTGGCGACGCTCGACACCGCCGTGGGCGACCCGACGCCGCCCGCGGAACCTATGCAAATCATGCCGGAGGTGCGCGCCGTGGCGCCGGCGAGCCCGGCCGCGCGCAAGCTCGCCGCCGAGCAGGGCGTCGACACGGCGGAACTCGCCGGCAGTGGCCGCGACGGCCGTGTCATCAAGGAAGACGTGGTGGCCGCCAGCAAGGCCGCGCTCCCCCCGCCTGGGCCCACAACGACGCCGTCGCCGGTCATCGCCGCCGGCCCGCGGCCCGAGCAGCGCGTGCCGATGACGCGCATCCGCCAGCGCATCGCGGAGCGCCTGCTGGACGCGCAGCGCACCGCGGCCATCCTGACCACGTTCAACGAGGTCAACATGCAGCCGGTGATGGACCTGCGCGCCCGGCACCGGGAGGCGTTCGAGAAGGCGCACGGCGTCAAGCTCGGCTTCATGTCGTTCTTCGTACGCGCGGCGGTGGAGGCGCTCAAGAAATTCCCCCTCGTCAACGCCTCCATCGACGGCACGGACGTGGTCTACCACGGCTATTTCGACATCGGCATCGCCGTCAGCAGCCCGCGGGGACTCGTGGTGCCGGTGCTGCGCGACGTGGACGGCATGTCGTTTGGCGACATCGAGAAGGCCATCGCCGAATTCGGCCAGCGCGCCCGCGACGGCAAGCTCACCGTCGAGGAGCTGTCCGGCGGCACCTTCTCCATCACCAACGGTGGCATTTTCGGTTCGATGCTGTCGACGCCGATCCTGAACCCGCCGCAAAGCGCGATCCTGGGCATGCACAACATCGTCGACCGGCCGGTGGCCGAGAACGGCGCGGTGGTGATCCGCCCGGTCATGTACCTGGCGCTGTCCTACGACCACCGGCTCATCGACGGGCGCGAGGCGGTGCAGTTCCTGGTATCCATCAAGCAGGCGCTGGAGGATCCCTCGCGCCTGCTGCTGGGGCTGTAAGGCATGGCCGTGGATCGTTACGACGTGCTGGTGATCGGCGGTGGCCCCGGCGGTTACGTGGCGGCTATCCGCGCCGCGCAGCTGGGTCTGAAGACCGCCTGCGTGGAGCGCTGGATCGGCAAGGACGGCCAGCCGGCACTGGGCGGCACGTGTCTTAACGTCGGCTGCATTCCGTCGAAGGCGCTGCTCGAATCGTCCGAGCAGTACCACCGCGCCCGCCATGGGCTTGCCGCGCATGGCATCACCGTGGGCGAGGTGGCGATCGATCCGGCCGCCATGGTGGCGCGCAAGGACGGCATCGTGCGCCAGTTCACGGGCGGCATCGGCGGGTTGTTCAGGAAAAACGGCGTCACGTGGCTGAAGGGCAGCGGGCGCCTGGTGGGCGAGGGCAAGGTCGAGGTGGCGGGCACCGATGGTGCGGCTCAAACCGTATCGGCCGAGCACATCATCATCGCCACCGGTTCGCGGCCGACACCCTTGCTGGTGGCGCCGCTGGATGGCGTGCGCATTGTCGACTCGGCCGGTGCGCTCGATTTCACGGACGTGCCGGCGCGGCTTGGCATCATCGGCGCGGGCGTGATCGGCCTCGAACTTGGCAGCGTGTGGGCGCGCCTGGGCAGCGCGGTGACGCTGCTGGAGGCGATGCCGGAGTTCCTGCCGGTCGCCGATCGGGCCATCGCGGCGCTGGCGCACAAGGAACTCACCGGCCAGGGCCTGCAAATCCGCCTCGGAGCCCGCGTGACGGCTGCCGCGCTGGCTGGCGACGGCGTGACGGTGGATTTCGAGGACGCCAAGGGCGCGCAACAGGCTGCGTTCGACCGCCTGATCGTCGCGGTGGGTCGCCAGCCTGTAACAGACCGCCTCGGCCTCGACGCCGTCGGCATCGCGCCGGACGAGCGCGGCTTCATCCCGGTCGATGGGCAGTTTCGTACCAGCGCAGCGGGTGTCTACGCCATCGGTGACGTGGTGCGCGGGCCCATGCTGGCGCACCGCGCGTCGGAGGACGGCATCGCCGTCGCCGAGGGCATCGCCGGCCAGCACTGCCATGTCGACTACGGGACCATCCCCTGGATCATTTACACTTGGCCGGAAATCGCCTGGGTCGGTCGCACCGAGCAGGCCCTCAAGGCTGAGGGCGTGCCATATACGGTGGGCACCTTCCCGTTTCAGGCGAACGGTCGGGCGCGCGCCATGGAGGCCGCGCAGGGGCAGGTGAAGCTGCTTGCCCATGCCGAAACCGACCGCGTGCTCGGCGTGCACATCATCGGCCCGCATGCCTCGGAACTGATCGCCGAGGCGGTGGTGGCGATGGAGTTCTGCGCCAGCGCGGAAGACCTCGCGCGCATCGTGCACGCCCACCCGACCCTGTCGGAGGCATTGCACGAGGCGGCGCTGGCCGCCCACAAGCGGGCGATACACATCTGATGCGGTCGCGGCACCGTCGCCGCGGCGCGCCGTCAGGGTTTGATGACGTTCGGTCCCGGGAACGGGTCGGCCGCGGCCGGTTGCCGTTCCCTCAGCGCTAGGGAAACAACACACCCATGAACCTGCACGAGTACCAGGCAAAACAGCTTTATGCCGATTACGGCATCGCCGCGCCGCGCGGCGAGGTCGCCGACAGTCCCAAGGCCGCCCAAGCCGCTGCCGGGCGCATTCCCGGCACGCGCTGGGTGGTGAAGGCGCAGGTGCACGCCGGGGGCCGCGGCAAGGCCGGCGGCGTGAAGCTGGTCGACAGCCCCGAAGCGGTCGCTCAGGCCGCCGAGGGCATGCTCGGCAGGAACCTCGTCACCTACCAGACCACCGCCGAGGGCCAGCCGGTGCACAGCGTGCTGGTGGAAGAGGTCAGCCAGATCGCGCGCGAGCTGTATCTCGGCGCCGTGATCGACCGCGCCAGTCAACGCGTGGTGTTCATGGCCTCGACCGAGGGCGGGGTCGAGATCGAGAAGGTCGCCGCCGAGACGCCCGAGAAGATCCTCACCACCGCCATCGACCCCACCGTCGGTCTGCAGCCCTACCAGTGCCGGCAGTTCGCGTTCGGCCTCGGCCTCAGCGGCGACCAGATCAAGCAGTTCACCACGCTGATGACCGGCATGGCGCGCATGTTCGTCGAGTGCGACCTCGCGCTGCTCGAAGTGAACCCGCTGGTGGTGACCGGCGACGGGCGCCTGGTGTGCCTCGACGGCAAGATCAACATCGACGACAACGCGCTGTACCGCCAGCCGCGCCTGGCCGCCATGCGCGACCCCTCGCAGGAGGACGCCAAGGAAAACCGCGCCCGCGAGCACGACATCAGCTACGTGGCGCTCGACGGCAACATCGGCTGCATGGTCAACGGCGCGGGCCTGGCCATGGCCACCATGGACATCATCAAGCTGCACGGCGGCAACCCGGCCAACTTCCTCGACGTCGGCGGCACCGCCACAGCGGCGCGCGTGACCGAGGCGTTCAAGATCATTCTCGCCGACGACAACGTGAAGGGCGTGCTGGTCAACATCTTCGGCGGCATCGTGCGCTGTGACCTGATTGCCGACGGCATCATCGCCGCGGTGAAGGAGGTCGGCGTGAAGGTGCCGGTGGTGGTGCGCCTGGCCGGCAACAACGCTGATCTTGGCGGCCGCAAGCTGGCCGACAGCGGCCTCAACATCATCCCCGCGGACGGTCTGACCGATGCCGCGCAGAAAGTCGTGAAGGCAGTGGAGAGCGTGGCATGAGCGTACTGGTCGACAAGAACACCAAGGTCATCTGCCAGGGCTTCACCGGCAAGCAGGGCACCTTCCATTCCGACCAGGCCATCGCCTACGGCACGCGCATGGTGGGCGGCGTCACGCCCGGCAAGGGCGGCAGCGAGCACCTGGGTCTGCCGGTGTTCGACACGGTGCGCGACGCGGTGCGGCAGACCGGCGCCGATGCCAGCGTCATCTACGTGCCGGCGGCGTTCTGCAAGGACTCGATCCTGGAGGCCGTCGACGCCGGTGTGCCGCTGATCGTGTGCATTACGGAAGGCGTGCCGACACTCGACATGCTGGAAGTGAAGATGGTGGTCGACCGCTCGGGCTCGCGCCTGATCGGTCCCAACTGCCCCGGCATCATCACGCCGGGCGCGTGCAAGATCGGCATCATGCCGGGCTCGATCCACCTGCCGGGCAAGGTCGGCATCGTGTCGCGCTCCGGCACGCTGACCTACGAGGCGGTCGCCCAGACCACCGCCATCGGCGCCGGCCAATCCACCTGCATCGGCATCGGCGGTGACCCGATTCCGGGCACGAGCTTCATCGACGCGCTGCGCCTGTTCAAGGACGACCCGCAGACCGAGTGCATCGTGATGGTGGGCGAGATCGGCGGCAGCGCCGAAGAAGAAGCCGCCGAGTACATCGCGTCCGAGATCAAGAAGCCGGTGGTCGGCTTCATCGCCGGCGCCACGGCCCCGGCCGGCAAGCGCATGGGCCATGCCGGCGCCATCATCGCCGGCGGCAAGGGCACGGCCGAAGACAAGTTCCGCGCCATGGAAAAGGCCGGCGTGCACATCGCGCGCTCGCCGGCGGACCTGGGCGTGACGGTCAAGAAGGCGATGGGGCTGTAACGAGGTCTTGCGGCCGGCATCGCGCCGGCCGCGCCGCAGTCCTGGAAAAAGCCGCGCTCGTCGCGGCTTTTTCTTGCCCCGGCCACAACGGCCGGGGCGGGCGGGTCAAACCCCCGTGTGCGGTGTCGGCATCTTGCGCGCGGGCGCCCGGCCCATCAGCCGGCGCACCAGCACGTAGAACATCGGGATGAAGAACGTTGCCAGCAGCAGCGCCGCCAGCATGCCGCCGATCACGCCGGTGCCAATGGCGATGCGCGACGCGCTGCCGGCGCCGGTGGCAATAGCCAGCGGCGACACGCCGAGGATGAAGGACATCGACGTCATCAGGATCGGCCGCAGGCGAATGCGCGCGGCTTCGAGTACGGCATCGAGCAGCGGCTTGCCCTGGTGCATGTGCAGGTTGTGCGCGAACTCGACAATCAGGATGGCGTTCTTGGCGGTCAGGCCCATGGTGGTCAGCAGGCCCACCTGAAAGAACACGTCGTTGTTGAGCCCGCGCAGCAGCGCCGCCAGCACCGCGCCGAGCAGGCCGAGCGGCACCACCAGCATCACGGCGAACGGCACCGACCAGCTCTCGTACAGCGCGGCGAGCGCCAGGAACACCACGATGGCCGAGATGGCGTACAGCGCCGGCGCCTGCGAGCCGGCCTGCTTTTGCTGGTAGGAGAGGCCTGACCACGCGTAGCCGATGCCGGGAGGCAACTGGCTTGCGATGCGTTCGATTTCCGCCATCGCCTCGCCGGAGCTGTGGCCGGGCGCTGCCTGGCCCAGGATGTTTACCGACGCGGTGCCGTTGAAGCGTTCCAGGCGCGGCGAGCCGCGCGTCCACTCGGCGCTCGAAAAGGCGCTGAACGGCACCATGTCGCCCGCCGCGTTGCGCACGTACCAGCGGTCGAGATCCTGCGGCAGCATGCGAAACGGCGCGTCCCCCTGCACGTACACCTTCTTGGTGCGTCCTTCTTCGATGAAGTCGTTGACGTAGCTCGATCCCCAGGCGGTGCCGAGCGTCTGGTTGATGTCGGCGAGCGACAGGCCAAGCGCGCGTGCCTTTGGCTGATCCACGTTCAGGCGGTACTGGGGCGCGTCTTCGAGGCCGTTCGGCCGCACGGCGGCCAGCACCGGGCTTTGCGCCGCCATGCCGAGCAGCTGGTTGCGGGCGCCGATCAGCGCCTCATGCCCGAGCCCGGCGCGGTCCTGCAGGTGCAGGTCGAAACCGGCCGAGCGGCCGAGTGCGCGCACCGACGGGGGCGAGAACGCGAACGCCATGCCGTCCTTGACCATGCCGGCAAACGCCATCGTGGCGCGCATGGCCAGCGCCTGCGCGCTCTGGTCCGGCCGTGGGCGCTCGTCCCAGTCCTTGAGGTTGATGAACACCAGACCCACGTTCTGGCCACGGCCGCCGAAGCTGAAGCCGTACACGTTCATGGCGCCGAACACGATGTCCTTCTCGGTTTCGTAGAAATAGCGGCCGACCTGTTCGATGACCTTGCCGGTGCGCTCGTTGGTGGCGCCCGGTGGCAGCAGCACGTTGGCGTACAGCGTGCCCTGGTCCTCGTCCGGCAGAAAGCCGCCCGGCAGGCGGATGAACAGCACGCCGAGCACGCCGACGATCAGCGCGTACAGCACCAGGAACCGAGGCGAGTGTTTCGCCATATAGCCGACGATGCCGACGTAGCGCTTGGTGGCGCCCTCCACACCGCGGCTGAACAGGCCGAGCGGGCCACGCCGCGGCGGGCCATGGCGCGCAGGCTTGAGCAGCGTGGCGCACAGGGACGGCGTGAACACCAGCGCCACCAGCACCGAAAGTCCCATGGCCGACGCAATCGTCAGCGAGAACTGACGGTAGATGGCGCCGGTGGTGCCGGGGAAGAACGCCATCGGGATGAACACCGCCGACAGCACGAGCGCAATGCCGACCAGGGCGCCGGTGATCTGGCGCATGGACTTGCGCGTTGCCGAGCGCGGGTCGAGGTTCTCCTCGTGCATGACGCGCTCGACGTTCTCCACCACCACGATGGCGTCGTCCACCAGCAGGCCGATCGCCAGCACCAGGCTGAACATGGTCAGCATGTTGATGGAGAAGCCGGCCACGGCGATCACGCCGAACGTGCCCAGTAGCACCACCGGCACGGCGAGCGTCGGGATCAGCGTGGCGCGCAGGTTCTGCAGGAAGATCAGCATCACCAGGAACACCAGCCCCACCGCCACCAGCAGCGTGAGCGCCACTTCCTTGATGGCGGTGCTGACGAACGGCGTGCTGTCCTCGGCGTAGCGCACCACCACGCCCGGCGGGAAGGTGGGTTCGATTTCCGCCAGGCGCTCGCGGATGCGGCGGGCGGTTTCGAGCGCGTTGGCGCCTGGCGCCGGCACGATGCCGATGCCGGACGCCGCCTTGCTGCTGTAGATGTTGCGAAACGCGTAGTTCTCGCTGCCGATGCCGATGCGCGCCACGTCGCGCAGGCGCACCTGCGCGCCATCCGGCTGCACCTTCAGCAGGATGTTGGCGAACTGCTCGGGTGTTTGCAGGCGGCTTTGTGCCAGCACGGTGGCGTTCAGGTCCTGCCCCGGCACGGCCGGTAGCCCGCCCAACTGGCCGCCGGCCACCTGCGCGTTCTGCACCCGGATGGCGGCGTTCACGTCGGGGACGGTCAGTCCGTACTGCGCCAGGCGATCCGGGTCCAGCCAGATTCTCATGGCGTGCTGGGCGCCGAACAGCAGCACGTCACCCACGCCGTCGATGCGGCCAAGCGGTTCCTGGATGTGCGCCGCCACGTAGTCGGCAAGGTCGGCAATGCCGAGCCGGCCGTCCTCGGACACGAAGGCCAGCACCATCAGGTACGTCTGGCTGACCTTGTTCACCTGCACGCCCTGCTGCACCACCTCGTCCGGCAGCAGGGGTTCCGCGCCGCGCAGCTTGTTCTGCACCTGCACCTGCGCGATGTCGGGATCGGTGCCGGCCTCGAACGTGAGGGTGATCTGCGAGTCGCCGGTGATGTTGCTCTCGGAGCTCATGTACAGCAGGCCGTCCAAGCCGACCATCTTCTGTTCGATGACCTGCGTGACGGTGCTGTCCACGGTCTGCGCCGAGGCGCCCGGGTAGACGGCGCGAATCTGCACGCCCGGCGGGGCGACGTCGGGGTAGCTCTCGATCGGCAGCGTGGTGATGGCAAGGCCACCGGCCAGCATGATGGCGATCGCGATCACCCACGCGAAGATGGGTCGATCGATGAAGAAATTAACCATGCCTGGCGCCCCCGCCCGGTGCGGCCGGCGCCCCCGGAGCGCCCGGTGCGCCTGTCGGGGCGCCTCCCGCGGGCGCCACCCGCACCGGCATGCCCGGCGACAGGCGCAGCGGACCGCTGACGACAACCCGGTCGCCGGCGCTGAGGCCGCTGCCGATCAGCCACGCATCGCCGGCCGCGCGGCGGGTTTCGATCCGCCGCAGTTCGAGCTTGTCGTCCTTGCCCACCACCAGCACGCTGGCGTTGCCGTCGGCGTCGCGCGTCACGGCGCGTTGCGGCACCAGCAGCGCGGCCGGTTCCACGCCTTCCTTCAGGCGACCGCGCACGTACATGCCGGGCAGTAGCTGGTGTTTCGGGTTGGGGAAGGTGGCGCGCAGGTTCACCGAGCCGGTGCCCAGGTCCACCGTCACGCCCGAGAACTGCAACTGGCCGGGCTGCGGGTAGGCGCCGCCGTCTTCGAGGATAAGGTCCAGCCGCGCGCTGTCCGGGCCGGCGCGCTCAAGCCGCCCGGCCTCGAATTCACGTTGCAAGCGCAGCATCTCGGCGGTCGGGCGCTGGATGTCGACGTAGATCGGGTCGAGCTGCGTCACGCGCGCCAGCGCCTGGGCCTGGCCGGTGGTGACCAGCGCGCCCTCGGTGACGAACGATTCGCTGATCACGCCGTCGATCGGCGCCGTGATGCGCGTGTAGCCCAGATCGATGCGTGCACTGTCGAGCGCGGCGCGCGCCGCCTGCACGTTGGCCAGCGCCTGCTGGTGGGCGGCCTGCACATCGTCGTTGTCCTGTTTGGGCACGGCGCCGGCCTTGGCGAGCGGCGCAAAGCGCTCGGCGCGCAGGCGGGCCACCTCGGCGGCGGCACGGGCGCGTTGCAGGTCAGCCTCGGCGCGCTGCACCGCGGCGGCGTAGGGCGCGGGGTCGATCTGGTACAGCGCCTGTCCGGCCTTGACCGTGCTGCCTTCATCGAACAGGCGCCGTTGCAGGATGCCGCTTACCTGTGGGCGCACCTCGGCGACGCGAAACGCCGCCGTGCGGCCCGGCAACTCGGTGGTCAGTTCGAACGGCCGGGGTTGCAGCTCGACCACGCCCACTTCTGGCGGCGGTCGCTGCCCCGGCGGCGGACCGCCCCGACCGCAGGCAGCCAGCACGGTCATGGCCGCCGCCAGCAGGGTGACGCGCACGATCGGTCGAACAACTTCCATGAACCATCTCCATAGAAGGCGCCGTCGCCCGCGGCTGACCGGTCGGTCAGTATTTGGATGCAGGCAACCCGCCACCAGAATCACGGGGCAAAAAAGGTCTCGGGGAATGCCGGCAATTATATGCGCGCCGGTCACCTGCGAGGTCATCGCGAGGCCGGTCGCACTTCCGCTGCAAACCTTGATGCGCGTCAGGAGTCCCGGCTGGGCGCTGACTAGGATCGCCGCTCACCGCACGCCGCGTGCGGCTGTTCTTCCCCCGGAGGAGTCGCGTCGATGACCGCCAACATCAACCTGCCGGACACCGTCATGGAGTGGCCGGCCAAGTACAACGAGATCCCCAAGGCCGTGTTCGAGGAACCGGGCCTGTGGCGGCTCGAACTCGAAAACATCTTCTACGGCGAGGAGTGGCACCCCATCGTGCACCGCGCCGAGATTCCGAACCCCGGCGACTACAAGGCGGCCTTCATCGGCGAGATGCCGATCTTCGCCGTGCACGGCGACGACGGGAAAATCCGCGTGTTCCACAACGCCTGCGCGCATCGCGGCGCCACGCTGGTGACCGACAGTGCCGGCAACAAGGCCGATTTCGAGTGCCCCTACCATCGCTGGCTGTTCAGCCGCGAGGGTGCGCTGGTCGGCTGCCCGAACAGTCAGGAGTTCTCGCCGAGCTTCACCAAGGAAGGCTTCGGGCTGAAGGAACTGCGCAGCGATTCCTTCTCGGAACTGACCTTCGTCACCATGAGTGACAAGACGCCGGACCTTCGAACCTACCTCACGGACGCGGTGACGGACCCGCTGTCGCGTGTGCTCGGCAACGGCCACAACCTCAAGCTGCTGGGCTACCAGAAGGTCCATTACGACTGCAACTGGAAGGCCTACGTCGACAACGACGGCTACCACGCGCCGCTGCTGCATCTGGCGTTCAAGCTGATGGGCTGGCAGGGCGGCAAGGGCGTGCAGATCGTGACCGACAACGGCCACATCGCGTTCGACTCCGAGCTCACCATCCCGGGCAAGATCGAGGCGCTGGAGGACAGCTCCATCGTGCAGTTCAAGGGCGACCCGGACAGCAAGGGCTCGATCGTGGTCAGCACGTTCCCGATCACCGTGTTCACCAAGCACATGGACATGCTGAACATCCGCTACGCGTTCCCGAAAGGCCCGCGCGGCGTGGAGGTGCACTACACCTACTTCGCGCGCGACGACGACAGCCCGGAGCTACTGGCCCACCGCACGCGCCAGTCCGCCAACCTGCTGGGGCCGAGCGGTCTCATCAGCCTGGAGGACGCGGCCATCTTCACGCGCATCGATCTCGGCAACCGCTCGCCGGGCAACGCCATCTTCCAGAAGGGCGTGACGGACGAGTACAAGCTCGAGTTCAACGTCCAACAGAACGACGAATCCGGCAACCTCCCGCGCTGGGAGCACTACCGCAAACGCATGGGCTTTCGGAGGGCCAAGGCATGAACGGCATCGACAGCAAGGTTCGCGACGCCATCGAGCGGCTGAACCTCACCTATATCCGCGCGCTCGACCGGCGCGACATGCACGGCTGGCTGGCCACCTTCGACCGGCCGGGCTCCTACGTGTGTATCCCCAAGGAAAACGAGGACCGCGGCCTGCCGATCGGCTACATGCTGGACGACTGCTACGAGCGCCTGCAGGACCGCGTGACGCAGGTCACCAAGATCCAGCCGGACGCCGTGGAGCACTACCAGCCGCGCCATTTCACGCAACTGGTGGACATCAAGCACCTGGGCGGCGTGAACTACCGCGTGGAGACGCACTTCACGGTCAACTACACGCCGGCGGATACCGGCCGCACCGACGTGCTGGCAAGCGGCACCTACGTGGATGACGTGGTCGTGAACGGCGACGCGCGGTTTCGCAGCCGCCGGGCGGTGCTCGACACCAACGTCGTGCCGCGCTACGTCGCGTATCCGATCTAGGCTTCCATGTCCCGACATGGCCGCGGGGCGCTTGAGTCGGCGCCCCGCGGCCATTTTTTTGGCATCCTGAAACGTCTACGCCCGCGGGCGACCCACGATTTCAGGTGACCTTCATGACGCTGCTATCCCCAGCGAGCGGTCGGCGATGAGTGCCGACACGCCGAGCCCCGACGCCGCCGAGCTGCCCGCCTGGGTGGCCGAGGCACTGCAAACGCCGGCCGCCGACACGCGCTTTGAGCACCACGGCGTGACCCTGGCGTACCGCGCCTGGGGCCGGCCGGAAAACCCGGGCCTGGTGCTGGTGCACGGCGCCATGGCGCACGCCAACTGGTGGGACGTCATCGCGCCACGGTTTGCGGATCGCTACCACGTGGTGGCGCCACACCTGTCCGGCATGGGCGACAGCGGCCACCGGGACGCGTACTCGACTGCCGTGTTCGCGGACGATGTCGTCGCCGTGATGGACCACGCCGGGCTCGGCACGGGCACGGTGCTGGTCGGCCACAGCCTGGGCGGCGCGGTGGCGCTCACGCTCGGCGTGCGCCACGCCGGGCGCGTGCGCGGCATCGTCATGCTGGATTCCGCGGTGTTTCCGCCGGACCTGCCGTCGCCGTTCGACCCGGCCAAGGCGCCGTACCGCCCGAAGACCATCTGCGCCGATTTTGAGGCCGCCGTGGCGCGGTTCTTCCCGCTGCCGCAGCAGCCCTGCCAGCACCCGTATCTGCTGCGCCACGTTGCGCAGCACTCGGTGGCGCCCATGCAGGGCGGCTGGAGCTGGAAATTCGACGACGCGCTGTTCAAGCACATGCAGGCGCACGAGCCCTGGCGGGAACTCAAAGCCCTGCAAACGCCGCTCGCGGTCATCTACGGCGACCGCAGCGCCGTGTTCTCGGCGCCGGTGCGCGATTACATGCAGCGCATGGCAGGCACGCGCGGCTGGCCCATGTTCGCCATTCCGGGCGGCCATCACCACCTGATGCTGGATTCGCCGCGCGCGCTGTGCAGCGCGCTGAACGGCCTGCTGGTGGGCTGGCCGGGGCGTTAGGCGGCGCGGTACGCGGCCGGCAGCACCGGCCGCTTTGCTCTATCCTTGCCGCCCATTTTTTTCGCCGCTTTCCGCCAATGGCTCAATACGTTTTCACCATGAACCGCGTGGGCAAGATCGTGCCGCCCAAGCGGGAGATCCTGAAGGACATTTCGCTGTCGTTCTTTCCGGGCGCCAAGATCGGCGTGCTGGGCCTGAACGGCTCCGGCAAGTCGACGCTGCTGCGCATCATGGCCGGCGTGGATACCGAGATCGAGGGCGAGGCCGTGCCCATGCCGGGCATCAAGATCGGCTATTTGCCGCAGGAGCCGCAGCTCGACCCCACGCAGACCGTGCGCGAGGCGGTGGAGCAGGGCATCGGCGGCGTGCTGGCGGCGCAAAAGCGGCTGGACGAAATCTACGCCGCGTATGCCGAGCCGGACGCCGATTTCGACAAGCTGGCCGAGGAGCAGGGCCGACTCGAAGCGGAAATCGCCGCCGCCGACGGCGACAGCGCCGACGTGCAGCTCGACGTCGCCGCCGACGCGCTGCGCCTGCCGGCCTGGGACGCCCGCATCGAGCATCTGTCAGGCGGCGAGAAGCGCCGCGTGGCGCTGTGCCGGCTGCTGCTGTCGAAGCCCGACATGCTGTTGCTGGACGAGCCGACCAACCATCTGGACGCCGAGTCCGTCGAGTGGCTGGAGCAGTTCCTGCACCGCTTCCCAGGCACCGTGGTGGCCGTGACGCACGACCGTTATTTCCTCGACAACGTCGCCGAGTGGATCCTGGAGCTCGACCGCGGGCGCGGCATCCCGTTCAAGGGCAACTACAGCACGTGGCTGGAGCAGAAGGAACAGCGCCTGAAGCAGGAAGAATCCTCCGAGTCCGCCCGCCAGAAGGCGATCGCGCAGGAACTCGAATGGGTGCGCCAGAACCCCAAGGGCCGCCAGGCCAAGAGCAAGGCGCGCCTGAACCGTTTCGAGGAACTGGCGAGCCACGACTACCAGAAGCGCAACGAGACCAAGGAAATCTTCATCCCGGTCGCCGAGCGCCTTGGCAACGAGGTGATCGAGTTCACGCACGTCCGCAAGAGCTACGGCGACCGGCTGCTGATCGATGACCTGAGTTTCCAGGTTCCGCCGGGCGCCATCGTCGGCATCATCGGCCCGAACGGCGCCGGCAAATCCACGCTGTTTCGCATGCTGACCGGCCGCGAGCAGCCGGACGGTGGCGCCATCAAGCTCGGCCAGACGGTCAGCATCGCGCTGGTGGACCAGAGCCGCGACGAGCTCGGCAACGACAAGACCGCCTGGGAGGACATCTCGGGCGGCGCGGACATCATCACCGTCGGCAAGTTCGAGATGCCGTCGCGGGCGTACCTCGGGCGCTTCAACTTCAAGGGCGCGGACCAGCAAAAGCGCGTCGGGAGCCTGTCCGGTGGCGAACGCGGTCGCCTGCATCTGGCCAAGACGTTGCTCAAGGGCGGCAACGTGCTGCTGCTGGACGAGCCGTCCAACGACCTCGACGTCGAGACCCTGCGCGCGCTCGAAGAAGCGCTGCTGGAGTTCGCCGGCAGCGCGCTCGTCATCAGCCACGACCGCTGGTTCCTCGACCGCATCGCCACGCACATTCTGGCCGCCGAGGGCGACTCGCAGTGGACCTTCTTTGCCGGCAACTACCAGGAATACGAGGCGGACAAGCGCCAGCGCCTGGGCGAGGAAGCCGCCCGACCGCACCGGCTGCGCTTCAAGGCGCTGCGGTGAGTCTGGGCGCAAGCGACTGATTGGGGTGGTGGGAGGCCCGCCCTCGGGCCGAATGCTTGAGACCGCAAGATTCGCGGCGAGGGCGCCGCTCCCACACTGCGGCATCTAGAACTTTCGACGGGAGCCTGACATGTCCGACCGCATCGACGCCGTGAGCGTCCTCACGCAAGCCAACGTCTACTTCGACGGCAAGTGCGTCAGCCACACCGTGCTGCTGGCCGACGGCACGCGCAAGTCCGTTGGCGTGATCCTGCCGGCGACGCTCACCTTCAACACCGGCGCGCCGGAGCGCATGGAAATCGTCGCCGGGCGCTGCCGCGTGCGCCAGGCCGGCAGCGAAGCCTGGCTGGAGTATGGCGCCGGGCAGGCCTTCGACGTGCCGGGCGACAGCCACTTCGACATCGAGGTCGTGGAGCCGACGCACTACGTGTGTCACTTCGGCTGACGTGGCGTGACTGACGGGCCAGCACGACGCCGGCCCGTCATCGATCAATAAAACGCTGCGATCAGGTACGCGCCGAGCAACAGGCGGTAGACGACGAAAGGCGTCATGCCGCGGCTTTGCAACAGGCGCAGCAGGAAGGCGATGGCGAGATAGCCGCTGATACCCGCCACCACGGCCGCCAGCAGGGTCATGTCGAGTGCGGCGGTGGGGCCAGTCTGGGCGATCTTGAGCAGTTCGTAACCGCCCGCCAGCGCGGTGATCGGGATCGACAGCAGAAACGAGAACCGCGCCGCGCCGGCGCGCGTGAGGCCCATCAGCAGACCCGCCGTCATGGTTACACCCGAGCGCGAGGTGCCGGGCACCAGCGCCAGCGCCTGCGCGCAGGCCACGAGCGCCGCGTCGCGCCAGCGAAACGTGTACTCGTCCCGCCGCTGCTTGCCGATGCGGTCGGCGAGCAGCAGCAGCAGGCCGTAGCCGATGGTGGTGGCGGCGATCACCTTCGGGCTGCGCAGCGTGGTCTCGACCACGTCGTGCAGCAGGAGACCGGCTACCGCGGCCGGCAGCGTGCCGAGCAGCACCGCCCAGGCGAGACGCCCGTTTGGTGTCAGGCCCTGGCCGCGCAGGCTGAGTCCGAAATCGCGCGTCAGCGGCCACAGGTTCTTGCGGAAGTACCACAGCACGGCGGCGAGCGTGCCGACGTGCATGGCGCCGTCGAAGGCGAGGCCCTGGTCCGGCCAACCGAGCAGTTCCGGCACCAGGATCAGGTGCGCCGAACTCGAAATCGGCAGGAATTCGGTGATGCCCTGCACGATGGCGAGCACGATGACTTGCAGCAGACTCGGTTCCGGTGCCGGCATGGGAAGGGGGCGGTTGGTAGCGCAAGAAAAGCGCCGCCGCCGGTGTGGCAGCGGCGCGGTGGGCGGGCAGTCGTTACTTGACGGTGATGGTGATCTGCTCGGACATCGCCGGGGGCTCGTGGGGGATGTGCGCGAAATCGCCGAGCAGCAGTTGCAGGGTGTGCTTGCCGGGCGGCAGCGTGATGACGGTCTCTGTCTGGCCGGCGCCGAAGTGTTTGTGGTGCTCGTCTGTCGGCACCGGCTGGTCGAGCGGCGGGGCGGCGGTGTCGATCAGCAGGTGGTGGTGACCGGTGGCGTCCTTCTGGAAGCCGGCCGGCGCCACGCCCATGCCCTTGAGGCCAAAGCGCACCGTCACCGGGCTTGCCACGGTCTCGCCGTCCCTGGGTGAGATGAAATACAGCTCTGTGCCTTCCGGCGCCGGGCTGCGCGCCAACAGCGGCAGCGGCGCCAGCAGCAGCGCGAGGCCGAGATTACGCAGGGCGAACTTCATGGCGGCGCTCCGTGGGGTGGGGGTTGGGACGGCGCTCGAAACGATACAGCGCAACTTCGCCCAGCAGGTTCGGCAGCAGTCGCGCGCCGAGCGAGCGGCGATGCTGGTGGTTCACCACCGTGCGCTGAAGCACGCGGATGCCGCGCTGCCGGCACAGGGACTCGAAGTCGCGGATGGTGCACAGGTGGATGTTGTCGGTCTCGTACCAGGTCTCCGGCAGCGCCGCCGACACCGGCATGTGGCCGCCAAGACCCAGCTGCAGGCGGCAGCTGAGGTGGCCGAAGTTCGGAAACGCCACGATGGCCTCGCGCCCGACGCGCAGCATTTCGTCCAGCACGCGCGCCGGAAAATACACCGCCTGCAGCGTCAGGCTCATGATCACGTAATCGAACGAGCCGTTGTCGAAGTCGGCCAGACCCGCGTCGAGGTCGCCCTGGATGACGCTCACGCCGCGCTCGATGCAGCGCACCACCTTGTCGATTTCGATCTCGACGCCGTAGCCGGTCACGGCCCGCTCGCGCCGCAGGTGATCCAGCAGCGCGCCGTCGCCGCAGCCGAGATCCAGCACCCGGCTGCCGGGGCGTATCCATTGCGCGATCAGCGCGTGATCGCCGCGCAGGTGGTTCACGGCGTGGTGGCGGTCGGCGGTACGGCGACCGAGGTGCGGCTCGCCAATCGCGTCGCGGCGACGATCGGTGAAGGTGCTCACGCGGGCACCTCCAGCTCGGCGTGGATGCGGTTCAGGAACGCCCGCAGCACGCCAAAGTAGTGGTCGTTCGGCAGCAGGAACGCGTCGTGGCCGTCCGGCGATTCGATGGCCGCGTAGCTGACCGCGCTGCCGCCGGTGTGCAGCGCCTTCACGATCTCGCGCGAGCGCTCGGGCGCGAAGCGCCAGTCGCTCGAGAACGCCACCACCAGAAACCGCGCCTGCGCCCGGGCCAGCGCGCGGGCAAGGTCGCCGTCGTGCTCGGCGGCCGGGTCGAAGTAGTCGAGCGCCTTGGTCATCAGCAGGTAGGTGTTGGCGTCGAAGCGGTCGACGAAGGTCTCCCCCTGGTGGCGCAGGTAGGACTCGATCTGGAACTCGACGTCGAAGCCGAAGCTGATCTTGCCCTCGCGCAGCTCGCGGCCGAATTTCTGTCGCATGAGGCCATCGGACAAATAGGTGATGTGGCCGAGCATGCGCGCCAGCATCAGGCCGCGGCGCGGCAGCACGCCCTGCTCGGCATAGCGACCCTCGTGAAAGTCCGGGTCGGACATGATGGCCTTGCGCGCCACCTCGTTGAAGGCGATGTTCTGCGCGGACAGCCTGGGCGCGGCGGCGATCAGCAGCGCGCTGCGCACCCGGCCCGGGTACTCGATGGCCCACTGCAGCGCCTGCATGCCGCCAAGGCTGCCGCCGGCGACGGCGGCGAAGCGCTCGATACCGAGGTGGTCCGCCAGCAACGCCTGACTGCGCACCCAGTCGCGTACGGTCACGATCGGGAAGTCCGGGCCCCACAGGCGGCCCGTCGCCGGGTTGATGGTGGTCGGGCCGGTCGAGCCCGCGCAGCCACCGAGGTTGTTGCAGGCGACCACGAAAAACCGGTCGGTGTCGATCGGCTTGCCGGGGCCGATGCAGTGGTCCCACCAGCCGGGGCGCTTGTCGTCCGGGCTGTGCCAGCCGGCCGCGTGGTGGTCGCCGGACAGCGCGTGGCAGACGAGGATGGCGTTGCTGCGCGCGGCGTTCAGCGTGCCGTAGGTCTCGTACTTCAGCTCGAAGCCCGGCAGCTCGCGCCCGCAGTCGAGCGCCAGCGGCGTCTCGCAGCGGAAGCTGCGCGGCTCGACCAGCCCCACCGAGTCCGGCGCGGTGGGGGCGGTTGGCACGGCCAAGCGTCGTCAGCCGCCGCCGCGAAGGCGCGCGGCGCTGCGCAGGCGCAGCGCGTTCAGGCGGATGAAGCCCGTGGCATCGGCTTGGTTGTAGGCGCCGGCGTCGTCCTCGAAGGTGGCGATGGCCGGGTCGAACAGCGAATCGGGGCTCCGGCGGCCGGCGATCAGCACGTTGCCCTTGTAAAGCTTCACGCGCACGGTGCCGTTGACGCGCCGCTGGCTGTCGTCGATCAGCCCTTGCAGCAACTGCCGCTCCGGGCTCCACCAGTAGCCGTTGTAGACCAGGCTCGCGTAGCGCGGCATGAGGTCATCTTTCAGGTGCGCCGCCTCGCGGTCCAGCGTGAGCGACTCGATGGCGCGGTGCGCGCGCAGCATGATGGTGCCGGCCGGGGTCTCGTAGCAGCCGCGGGACTTCATGCCCACGTAGCGGTTCTCGACGATGTCGACGCGGCCCACGCCGTGGCGGCCGCCGATTTCATTCAGCCGACGCATCACGCCGGCCGGGGTGAGCTGCTCGCCGTCCACGGCCACGATGTCGCCGTGGCGGTATTCGAGCTCCACGTACTGCGGGGCGGCCGGCGCCTGTTCCGGGCTCACCGTCCAGCGCCACATGGATGCTTCCGGTTCTTCCCAAGGGTCTTCCAGCACGCCGCCTTCGTAGGAGATATGCAGCAGGTTGGCGTCCATGGAGTAGGGCGCGGCCTGCCCGGCGCGCTTGAACTCGACCGGAATCCGGTGCTGCTCGGCGTACGCCAGCAGCTTCTCGCGGGAGGTCAGGTCCCACTCGCGCCACGGCGCAATCACGCGCACCTCCGGCATCAGCGCGTAGGCGCCGAGCTCGAAGCGCACCTGGTCGTTGCCCTTGCCGGTGGCGCCGTGGGCGATGGCGTCCGCCCCGGTCTCGCGGGCGATCTCGATCAGCCGCTTGGCAATCAGCGGCCGGGCGATGGACGTGCCGAGCAGGTACTCGCCTTCGTAGAGCGCATTGGCCCGGAACATGGGGAACACGAAGTCGCGCGCGAACTCCTCGGTCAGGTCGTCCACGTACATGGCGGTGGCGCCCATGGTCTCGGCCTTGCGCCGGGCCGGTTCGAGCTCCGCGTCGCCCTGGCCGATGTCGGCGGTGAACGTCACCACCTCGCAGTGGTAGTTCTCCTGCAACCACTTGAGGATGATCGAGGTGTCCAGGCCGCCCGAGTAGGCGAGCACCACGCGTTTGACGTCGGCCATGACTTGCGACAGTTCCGTTGAGACCTTCGAGGGGCGGCCATTCTAGCAGCGGGGGGCGGCCGTCCCGTGACGCGGCCTCAGGGCAGGAACGTGAGGTTCAGCTGCGGCTCGTCGTTCTGGATCAGCAGCACGGTCTTGCGGCGAATGCGGAAATCATCGCCAGTCGGCGCGAGCTGGTAGGCGCAGGTACCGGACAGCGTCTGCGACTGCCCGCGCCGCTGCGTGACGAGCACCAGCTTGCAGGTGGCGAGGAGGTCAGCGCCGTCCGGCGCCACGCCGAGATTGCCGATCACGCGCGTCGCCCGCGTAGGCGGATCCTGCGCCCAGAACATGCCGCTGTCGGCGCGCACCAGGCGCTCCTTCAGGCGCGCCACGTTGTCGTAGATCAGCGACACGTGGGTCTTCGGATCCGTGTCGTCGCGGTTGGCCGGCACCCAGTACACGCCGTCCGGCGTGAACAGATCGATCCACTCCGGGTAGCGGCGCTCGTCGAGCAGCGCCGTCTCGTGGATCAGGAAGGCCTCCACGCGGGCGCGCAGATCAAGGTCGATGGTCGTCGTCATCGCGCTTGCCTCAGGCCAGCATCAGGCGGCGGTAGTGGCGCCACAGCGCGCGGTGGGCGGATTCGTCCGTGAGCTGCGAGGCCGGGCCGTCCGGCGTCGGCGACTCGCGTTCGAGGCCGCGGTCGTACATCAGCCACTCCAGCGCCTCGCACTTGAGGCCATCCCACTGGCGCACGAACATCTCCATGTCGTCCGGCTGGCCGAAGCTCGCCGGGCCGTAGAAATCCTCGTGCGAGCGGATGCGCGCCTCGTTGATCTGCTCCGGCGCGCCGTCGAGCAGCGTCGGCGCGCAGTACACCTCGGTGGTGTCGACGCTGATCGGCTGGATGGTGCGAATCTGCACGCCGATCAGGAACAGGTTCGGATACACCAGCAGGTTGTAGCCGTCGCCGCCGTTGCGGCGCAGCACCTCGGCGGCGCGTTCCTCGCCCAGGCGCTCGCGCAGCTGGCGGCGGTAGGTTTGCAGGTGCTGCGGCAGGTCGGCCTCCTTCACGCCCAGAATCTCGGTGCGGTTCACCATGCGGAAGTCGAGCAGGCCGTGGTCGCCGTCGAGCGCCACCGAGCGCGTCGGCGAGTTGCCGTCCACCATGCCGCTCACGTCGCGCCCCAGCCGCTCGCGCAGCACGTAGCCGAGGAAGGAGCCGTGCGCCGCCATGGCGTGATAGCCGTCGACCGAGTTCTCGATCTGCGACTTCCAGTTGCCGGTGTAGCGAAACTTGTGCACGCCGCTGTGCATGGCAAGCCGGCCGGTCGGCGACAGGTCGACGAAGTCGGTGAGGAACTGCGCCGCGGCGCCGAGATGCTCGGCGAGTGGCGGCACGTCCGCATTCACGCTCGCGAAGATGAAGCCGGCGTGCGTCGCCACCCGCGACACCGGGTGCAGCCCGTAGTCCTCGCGCTTGAAGGATGCCGGATGGCCCTCCGCGTACGGCACGGCGACGAGCTGGCCATCGAGACCATACGTCCAGCCGTGGTAGGCGCACAGAAAATGCCGGGCATGGCCGCGCTCGTCCTGGCACACGGTGACGCCGCGGTGCCGGCAGGCGTTGAAGTGCACCTGCACCGCGCCGGTCTGGTCGCGCACCACGATCACCGGCTGGCGGCCGATGCGCGACAGGCGGAAGTCGCCCGCGTTCGGGATTTCCGCCTCGTGGCCCACGTACACCCAGGTGCTGTGGAACACCTTGTCGATTTCAAGCTCGAAGATCGCCGGGTCCGTGAATAGGCGGCGGTGCACGCGGTCCTCGCGCACCAGCGCGTCGATCAGGCGCGGCTCGAAGGGCGTGTTGTCCATGGTGCGCTTCCCCGACGATCAGCCAAACGGTCGTCTATTTAGCGCTCGCGGCGGCGGGTGGCAAGCGGGGCTTGGGCCTGCCCGGGTGCTCTTAAGGAAATCGCCGCGCGTCAGTTCAGCGCAGCGTCATGCCGCCCGCCGACGCGGCTGCGAGGACGACGTGCGTGCGTGAAGTGGCGGCGAAGTGCGATCCATCGCCCCCGTGTTATGCTCGCAAAATCGCGCACTTAGAACGTAAGTGCGGACCTTTGCGGAAGGGGTGATGGTGCCGAGAAGAGGACTTGAACCTCCACGGGGTTTCCCCCACTAGCACCTGAAGCTAGCGCGTCTACCAATTTCGCCATCTCGGCTCGTTCGGCGGCTGGGCGCCGAAGCGAGCGCGGCATTGTACTGGCCGCCGCCTGACTGTCAACGAAACATCATGAATTCTCGCCGTCCACAGAAAGACCCCCACCGCCGCCGCGAGGCCGCCCGCTACGAGCGCCCGATCGCGAGCCGCGAACTTATCCTCGATGTGCTCGCCAAGGCCGGCCAGCCGCTGGCCGCGGACGCCATCGCCGAACACCTTGCGCTACGCGCCGACTGGGCGCGCGAGGCGCTGGCCAAGCGCCTGGCCGCCATGGTGCGCGACGGCCAGTTGCTGCTCGACCGGCGCGGCCGCTACGGGCCGGTGCAGCAGATGGACCTGCTGCGCGGGCGGGTGAGCGCGCACCGCGACGGTTACGGCTTTTTCATCCCGGACGGCGAGCACCCGGACCTGTACCTTTCGCCGCGCGAGATGCGCGCGGTGATGGATGGCGATCGGGCGGTGGCGAGCGTGACCGGCGTCGACAGCCGCGGTCGGCACGAGGGCAGCATCGTCGAGGTGCTGGAGCGCCGCCACCGGCGCGTGGTCGGCCGCTTCCGGCGCGACGGCAAGTTCGCCTGGCTGGTGCCGGACGACCGGCGCCTGGGCAGTGAGATCGTCATCACAGGTTACGTGGTGCGCGCCAAGGTGCGCGACGGGCAGATCGCGGTGGTCGAGATCGCCCACTACGCCGACCGCCAGCAGCCGGCGCGCGGCCTGCTGGTGGAGGTGCTGGGCGAGCACCTCGCGCCCGGCATGGAGATCGACATTGCGCTGCGCAAGCACGACCTGCCCTGGCAGTGGCCGGCCGAGGTCGAGGCCGAGGCGGTGGGCTACAAGGCCGAGGTGACGGCGGCCGACGCGCGCGGGCGCGAGGACTTCACGCACCTGCCGCTGATCACCATCGACGGCGAGGACGCGCGCGATTTCGACGATGCCGTGTACGCCGAACCCGACGGCCGCGGCTGGCGCCTGCTGGTGGCGATTGCGGACGTGAGCCATTACGTGCGCCCCGGCAGCGCCATCGACGTCGAGGCACACGAGCGCGGCACGTCGGTGTACTTCCCACAGCGCGTGATCCCGATGCTGCCGGAGGTGCTGTCGAACGAGCTGTGCTCGCTCAAGCCCGAGGTCAAGCGCCTGGCGCTGGTGTGCGAGATGTCGATCGGCCCGCGCGGGGCGATCAGGAAATACCGCTTCGCGCGCGGCGTGATCCGCTCGCACGCGCGCACCACGTACACGCAGATCGCCGCCGTGATCGCCGGCGATGCCGCCGAGCGCGCCCGCTACGAAAAGCTCCTGCCGCACATCGACACGCTGCACCGCCTGTACCGGGCGCTCGACGGCGAGCGCCAGCGCCGCGGCGCGGTGGAGTTCGAGTCCGCCGAGGCGCGCATCATCTACGGCGAGGATCGCAAGATCGACCGCATCGAGCCGGTGACGCGCACGGTGGCGCACTGCATCATCGAGGAGTGCATGATCGCCGCCAACCGCTGCGCGGCGGAGTACCTGAGCGAGCGTGCCCTGCCGGCGCTGTACCGCGTGCACGACCGCCCGGCGGCCGAGAAGGTGACGGCGCTGCGCAGTTTTCTGGCCGAATTCGGGCTGCTGCTCGGCGGCGGTGAGGAACCCGCGCCGGGCGACTACCGCGCGCTCACCGAGGTGGTCGCGCAGCGCGACGACCGGCAGCTGCTGCAGACGCCGATCCTGCGCAGCTTCAAGCAGGCGGTGTACGACGCCGAGTGCCGCGGCCACTTCGGCCTCGCGCTCGACGCCTACGCGCACTTCACCTCGCCCATCCGCCGCTACCCGGATCTGCTGGTGCACCGCGCCATCGGGCACGCACTGCGCAAGCGCAAGGCGGAGTCGTATCTGTACACCGGCGAGCAGATGACGGCGCTCGGCGCGCACTGCTCGCTGACCGAGCGGCGCGCCGACGAGGCAACGCGCGAGGTGGTGGCGTGGCTGAAGTGCGAGTTCCTGCAGGACCGCGTCGGCGAGGTGATGGGCGGGCAGGTCAGCGGCGTCGCGGCATTCGGCCTGTTTGTGACGCTCGATGGCGCCTACACCGAGGGTCTGGTGCACATCACGGCGCTGCCGGAGGACTACTACCACTTCGACCCGATTCACCACCGCCTGGTCGGCGAGCGGCGGCGGCGCAGCTTTCGCCTGGGTGACAGGCTCAGCGTGCGCGTAGTGCGGGTAAACCTCGACGACCGCAAGATCGACCTCGACTACGCGGGCCGCGACGGCGAGCACACGCCGGCCGCCGGCACGCCGGACAAGCCGAAGTCCGCCAGGACTGACAAGCGAAAGAAAAAACGATGAGCGCGCGCCCGATTGCCTATGGCCTGCACCCGGTGCGGACCCTGTTGCAACGCGAGCCCGGCACCGTCGCCCGGCTGCTGCTCGCCGAACGCGAGCGGCCGGCGCTCGCGGAACTCGCCACGCTCGCCGCGCAAACCGGCATCGCCGTCGACCAGCGCCCCGCCGCCGCGCTCGATCGCCTGTGCGGCGGGGCCACGCACCAGGGCGCGATCGCGCTGCTGACCGCCGCGCCCACCGCGCTCGACGAGAACGCGCTCGAAGGTATCCTCGCCCAGGCCACGCGCCCGTTGCTGCTGGTGTTGGACGAGGTGCAGGACCCGCGCAATCTGGGCGCGTGCCTGCGCAGCGCCGACGCCGCCGGCGCGCACGCCGTGATCGCCCCGCGCCGAAACGCGGCGGGCCTCACGCCGGCCGCCATCAAGACCGCCGCCGGCGCCGCCAGCACGGTGCCGTTCGTGCAGGTGGGCAACCTCGCGCGCATGCTGCGTTTTCTGCACGGTGCCGGCATCACGCTGTTCGGGGCCGATGCCAGTGCCACGGCGCCGATCTATCAAACCGACCTCACTGGCCCGTGCGCGCTGCTGCTCGGCGGCGAGGGCCAGGGCCTGCGGCGGCTCACGCGCGAGTTGTGCGACCAGCTCGTCAGCATCCCGATGACCGGCGCCGTCGGCAGCCTCAACGTGTCGGTGGCGGCGGCCGTGTGCCTGTTCGAGGCCGTGCGCCAGCGCGGCGCTTGTCCGGCCCCGCCCGCCTGAGTAGAATGCCCGCCCTTTTTCGGCCGCGATAACAACCACACAGCGGTCTCCTTGCCCGGATTGGCAAATTCGGGCTTATAGCCACAAGGAGTGTTCATGCGTCATTACGAAATCGTGCTGCTGATCCACCCGGATCAGAGCGAGCAAGTGCCGGCGATGATCGAGCGTTATCGCAACATCGTCGAGACGCGCGGCGGCGCCATCCACCGCCAGGAAGACTGGGGTCGCCGTCAGCTCGCCTACCCGATCGCCAAGGTCCACAAGGCGCACTACCTGCTGTTCAATCTTGAAGCCAACGACGAGGCGATGCGCGAGCTGGCCTCGGCATTCCGCTTCAGCGACGCGGTGCTGCGCAATCTGGTGATCAAGCGCGACGCGGCGGTGACCGAGCCGTCCGCCATCGCGCTTGCCCGCGAGAGCGAGGAGCGTCGTGACCGGCGTCCGCGCCGCGACGAGCGCGAGGAGGCCGTTGCCGCCGACGGTGATGCGGACGGCGAAGAAGCCGCTGCCGATACCGACGCCTGAACCCGACACCCGAGACACGCACCATGGCCCGTTACCTGCGCCGCAAGAAGTTCTGCCGCTTCACCGCCGAGAAGGTGGTCGAGATCGACTACAAGGATCTCGACACGCTGAAGCAGTACGTCTCCGAGACCGGCAAGATCATCCCGACCCGCATCACCGGCACCAGCGCGCGCTACCAGCGTCAGCTGACGCGCGCCATCAAGCGCGCCCGCTTCCTGTCGCTGCTGCCGTACAGCGACGCGCACTGAGCCGGTGACCGGCGCGCCCGCGGCCGGCGATCGCCTGGCGACGCTGGCGGCCTGGCTGGCCGGCGGTGGTTGGCCGGCGGCGGGTGTGCTGGCGGTGGCGGCGGTCGGCTTGCTGGCGTCGCTGCTGCTGCCGGGCGCGGTGTTGCTGTTGCCGCTGGCGCTGGTGTGCAACCTCGCCACGGCCGGGTTTCTCGCGGTCGAGTCGGGCCTGGCGGCAACGCTGCGCAGCCTGTTGATGGGCGCTGTGCTGCTGGCGCCGCTGCTGCTGGTGGGCGTGGGGCTGCTGGGGCCGGCGTTGTTGTTCGCCTGGCTGCCGGGGCTCGCGGCCGGCGCGGCGCTGCGGGCGTCGCGCAGCCTGCCGCTGGCGTTGCTCACGCTGACGGCGCTTGCGGCGCTGGTCGTGGTGATGGTGCAGCGGACCGGCCTGCCCGCGGGCCAGCCGGACGTTCGCGCCGCGCTGGTCGAGAACCTGCGCCGCTTCAACCCGCAGTTGCCGGCCGCCGAGCTCGACGCCGCACTCGGCGTGATGTTGCAGCTCGCCGGCGGCCTGCTGGCGCTGGTGCTGCTGTCGGCGTGGAGCGGCGGCCTGTGTCTGGCGCGCAGCCTGCAGGCGCGGCTGCACCGCCCCGGCGCGTTTGCGCAGGAATTCCGGGCGCTGCGCTTCGGGCGGGTGTACGCGGTGCTGCTGCTGCCCGTGCTGGTGGCAGCGTTTGCGTGGCGGCTCGCCGCGGATGGTCTTGCGGTGGAGCTGGCGCTGGTGCTGGCGGTGCCGGCCTTGCTGCAGGGCCTGGCGCTGGTGCACGGCGAGACGGCGCGGCGCGGCTGGTGGCCACGCCTGCCGTGGGTGGTCTATGCCCTGCTGGTGGTGGCGACGCCGCAGCTCGGCTCGGCGCTGGTGCTGCTGGGCCTGATGGATAATTGGGTCGATTTCAGGAGCCGTCCGCTGCGCTGAGCGCGGGTCGGCACGGCGCCCGCCAAACCGGTGGGGCCGGCAACAAGTTCTAACAACAGCGTGGAGCTGCGGTCATGCAAGTGATTCTGATGGAAAAGATTCGGTACCTCGGCAACGTGGGTGACCGGGTCGAGGTCAAGGGCGGCTATGGCCGCAACTACCTGCTGCCAACCGGCAAGGCGGTATTCGCGTCCCCGGACAACATCGCCCGCTTCGAGCAGCAGCGCGCGGACATCGAAAAGACCGCCGCTGACGCGCTGGCCAAGGCACAGGCGCGCGCCACGGCGCTCGAAGGCGTGACAGTGAGCCTGGCCCACAAGGCCGGCGAAGGCGGGCGCCTGTTCGGCTCGGTCACCACGCGCGAGATCGCGCAGGCGCTGACCGCCGCCGGCCACGCCGTGGATCGCCACGAGCTGAACCTGCCGGAGGGCGCCATCCGCACGCTCGGCAGCTTCCCGCTCGACGTGAACCTGCACGCCGACCTCACCGTGCAGGTGACGGTCGAGGTCACCGCGGAGTAAGCGCTCCCGGAACCCGCCCATGGCCGACCCGGCCGCGCTCAAGCTGCCACCGCATTCCATCGAGGCCGAGCAGTCGGTCCTGGGTGGGCTGCTGCTGGAGAGCACGGCCTGGGATCTGGTCTCGGACCGGCTGATCGAGGACGACTTCTACCGCCAGGACCACCGCCTGATCTACCAGGCGATCCGGCGTGTGTACGAGCAGGGCCGGCCGTGCGACCTGATCACGGTCGCCGAGGATCTGGAGCAGACCGGCGAGCTCGACCGCGCCGGCGGCATGGCGTACCTCGGCCTCATCGCGAGCGGCGTGGTGAGCGCCACCAACGTCGGCGCGTACGCCGACATCGTGCGCGAACGGGCCATCGCCCGGCACCTGATCGGCGTCGGCAGCAACATCGCCGACAGCGGCTTTCACCCGGCCGGCCGAAGCGTCGCGGAGCTGCTCGACGCCGCCGAGAGCCAGGTGTTCGAGATCGCCGAGCGCGGCGCGCGGGCCCGCTCGGGCTTCGCCGGCATCCGCGAGCTGATGCCGAAGGTGCTGGAACGGCTCGATGCGCTGTACCGCTCCGGCACGGCGCTGACCGGCGTGTCGTCGGGCTTTTCCGACCTCGACCGCATGACCGCCGGCCTGCACGCGGCCGAGATGATCATCGTCGCCGGCCGGCCGTCGATGGGCAAAACCTCGTTCGCCATGAACATGGTCGAGAGCGTCGCCATCCGCGCCCGCCAGCCAGTGGCCGTCTTCAGCATGGAAATGCCGGCCGAGCAGCTCGCGCTGCGCATGCTGTCCTCGCTCGGCCGCGTGGACGCGCACCGCGTGCGCACCGGTCAACTGCACGACGAGGACTGGCCGCGCATCACGTCGGCCATGCATCTGTTGCAGGAATCGAGCATCTTCATCGACGACACGCCGGCGCTGTCGCCGCTCGAAGTGCGGGCGCGTGCCCGGCGCCTGAAGCGCCAGCATGGCCTCGGCCTGGTCGTGGTCGATTACCTGCAGCTCATGCAGTCGCCCGGCGCCAGGGAGAACCGCGCGCTCGAAATTTCCGAGATTTCGCGCTCGCTGAAGGCGCTCGCGAAGGAACTGTCGGTGCCGGTGATCGCGCTGTCGCAGCTGAACCGCTCGCTCGAAAGCCGCCCCAACAAGCGCCCGGTGATGTCGGACCTGCGCGAGTCGGGCGCCATCGAGCAGGACGCCGACGTGATCCTGTTCATCTACCGCGACGAGGTCTACAACGAGGACAGCCCGGACAAGGGCAAGGCCGAGATCATCATCGCCAAGCAGCGCAACGGTCCGATCGGTCACCTGTATCTCGCCTTCCTCGGCGCCTACACGCGCTTCGAGGATCTGGCGCAGGACTACGGCGGTTATGGTGATTGAGCCGCCGCGCCCGGCCGCGCCAGGCGCCTGATCCGTGGCCCGCGACCGCGCCCAGTACCGCTGCGCCGAGTGCGGCGCGGTGTTCTCGCAGTGGGCTGGCCAGTGCACCACCTGCGGCGCCTGGAACAGCCTCGCCGAACATGCCGCGCCACCGCCGCGCGCCGAACGCCCGGCGAGCGCCGGCTGGACCGGCGAGCGTGCTGTCACGCACCTGCGCGAGGCCACGGCGAGCGCGCCGCCGCGCCTGGCCACCGGTTCCGCGGAACTCGACCGCGTGCTCGGCGGCGGCCTCGTACCGGGCTCGGTGGTGCTGCTGGGCGGCGACCCCGGCATCGGCAAGTCGACGCTGCTGCTGCAAACGCTCGCCCGCCTCGCGCAGTCGACGCGCGTGCTGTACGCCAGCGGCGAGGAATCCGCCGCGCAGATCGCTGCCCGCGCGCAACGCCTGCAACTGGGCGACGCCGACCTGCCGCTGCTGATCGACGCGCGGCTCGAAGCGATCCTGGATGCGGCCGCCGGCTGCGAGGTGCTGGTGGTCGATTCCATCCAGACACTGGTCGCGGAATCCGTCGCCTCGGCCGCCGGCTCGGTGGCGCAGGTGCGCGAGTGCGCGGCGCGCCTGACGCGGCTTGCCAAAACGTCGGGAACGAGCGTGCTGATCGCCGGCCACGTCACCAAGGAAGGCGCGCTCGCCGGTCCGCGCGTGCTGGAGCACATCGTCGACACGGTGCTGTACTTCGAGGGCGACAGCGCGAGCACCTATCGCGTAGTGCGCGCCTTCAAGAACCGCTTCGGCTCGGTGAACGAGCTTGGCGTGTTCGCCATGACCGAGGCGGGCCTGAAGGAAGTCAGCAACCCGTCGGCGATTTTCCTCACCCGCCACGCGCGCCCGGTGGCCGGCAGCATCACCATGGCGACGCTGGAAGGCACACGCCCGCTGCTGCTCGAAGTGCAGGCGCTGGTGGAATCGAGCCCGCTCGGCAACCCGCGCCGGCTCGCGCTCGGCATGGACGGCTCGCGGCTGGCCATGCTGCTCGCCGTGCTGCACCGGCACGCGGGCGTGGCGCTGTTCGACCAGGACGTGTACGTGAACCTGGTCGGTGGGCTCAAGGTGACCGAGACCGCCACGGACCTGCCGGTGCTGCTCGCGGCGCTGTCCAGCCTGCGCGACCGGCCGCTGCCGGCCGATGTGCTGGCGTTCGGTGAAGTCGGCCTTGCCGGCGAGGTGCGCCCGGTGCGCGGCGGGCAGGAGCGCCTGCACGAGGCCGCCAAGCTCGGCTTCAGGCACGCCGTGGTCGGCAAACTGAACGCACCGCGCAAGCCCATCCCGGGGATGGAGGTGCTGGCGCTGGAGCACCTCGGCGGGGTCGGCGAGGTGTTCGCCCGGCTGGTGGACTGAGCGGCCCGCGCCGGCGAGCCCGGGCGGCTCCGGGCATGTCAGTTGCTTTGCGTGCAGTTGGGGATATGGCGGGGCACCGCCATACTTCCCGCCGCTCTGGGAAATGCTGAAAAATTCCGTCCCAGGAATTTTTCAGCTCGCTGCGGCGCGGTACACGCCCGCGCCGCGCTCCCTGAATCAATGATCTGCGTCATCGATTCAGGCCCGGGCATCCTGCCCGGGACGGGAAACGCTGAATAAATCGGCGTTTCCCTAGGTTTCGCCCATGCCGTCAGCCACAAGGAACAGCATCCATGCAGCAGAGCTTGTTCAAGAAGAAATCGATCGCGCAGGCCGTCGACGGTGCGGACCGTGGCCTCGCGCGCAGCCTGTCGGCTATGGATCTGACGCTGCTCGGCATCGGCGCCATCATCGGCGCCGGCATCTTCGTGCTGACGGGCGTGGCGGCGGCCACCAAGGCCGGGCCGGCGCTGTCACTGTCGTTCGTCGTGGGCGCGTTCGCCTGCGGCTTCGCGGCGCTGGTGTACGCCGAGTTCGCCTCCGCGGTGCCGCTGTCCGGCAGCGCCTACACCTACACCTACGTCACGCTCGGCGAGCTGCCGGCGTGGATCATCGGCTGGGATCTGATTCTCGAATACGCGCTTGCCTGCGCCACGGTGGCGATCGGCTGGTCGGGCTATTTCATTCGCCTGCTGGCGGGGCTCGGCATCGACCTGCCACCGGCGCTGACGCACGCGCCGGGCGATGGCGGCCTGATCAACCTGCCGGCGTTTTCGGTGATGCTGCTGATCAGCGTGGTGCTGGCCATCGGTGTGCGGCAGACGAGCGTCGCCAACGCCGTCATCGTGATCCTGAAGCTCGCCGTGATCGGCATTTTTCTGCTGGCCGCCGTGCCGCACGTGCAGCCCGCCAACTGGGAGCCGTTCATGCCGTTCGGCTGGTCCGGCGTGATGGCGGGCGCCGGGCTGATCTTCTTTGCGTACATCGGCTTCGATGCCGTTTCCACCGCCGCCGAGGAAGCGAAGAATCCGCAGCGGGACATGCCGATCGGCATCATCGTCTCGCTCGTGCTGTGCACGCTGATCTACATCGCCGTCACCGTGGTGCTGACTGGCATCGCACCGTATCTGACGCTGAACGTGGCGGATCCGATCGCCTTTGCGCTGGCGCAGATCGGCGAGCATTTCGCAGCCGGCGCCACCGCCATCGGCGCCGTGGCGGGCCTGACCTCGGTGCTGCTGGTCATGATGTACGGCCAGACGCGCGTGTTCTACGCCATGTCCCGCGACGGCCTGCTGCCGGCGGTGTTCAGCGAGGTGCACCCGCGCTTTCGCACGCCGGCGCGCACCACGCTCCTGACCGGCCTGCTGATCGCCATCGCCGCCGGCGTGCTGCCCATCCACGAGGTGGCGTCGCTGGTCAACGTCGGCACGCTCGCGGCGTTCGTGATGGTGTCCATCGCGGTGCTGTACCTGCGCCGCGCGCAGCCGAACCTGCACCGGCCATTCCGCACGCCGTTCGTGCCGTGGACGCCGATCCTCGCCATCCTGTCCTGCGGTTACCTGATCGCGAGCCTGGAGGCCATCACCCTGTGGCGTTTCGTGATCTGGATGGTGATCGGCATCGCGCTCTATTTCGTTTACGCGCGCCGCCACAGCGTGCTGGCTCAGGCCTGAGCCGGCGGCGGGTGTTGTCGCGAGTGTGGGCCGGCGCCGCTGCGGGCTTGCTGGCGCTCACGTTGGGGGCCTGTTCGCTCGCGCCCCGGCACGATCCCCCTGTCCCGGAACTGCCGGCCGGCTGGAACGACGCCGCCCTCGACACGGCGACCGGTGAGCCGGCAGCGGACTGGTGGCGCCAGTTCGGCGACCCGGCGCTCGACCAGTTGATCGACCAGGCGCTCGGCGAAAATCTCGACCTCGCGTTCGCCGCGGCGCGCGTCGAAGAGGCCCGGGCGCTGCTGGCCGGCAGCCGCGCCGAGCTTTGGCCGACGCTCGACGCGCAGGTCAATGCCTCGCGCCAGCACGGCGCCGCTGCCGCTGGCACCGGGCAGGTGCGCAACCTGTACAGCGTGGCGGCCGTGCTCGGCTACGAGCTCGACCTGTTCGGGCGCCTGCGCAGCGCGAGCGAGGCCGACCGCGCGCGGCTGTCCGAGTCGGTGTATTCCACCGAGGCGCTGCGCCTGACGGTCATCACGGACGTGATTGCCGCGTACCTCGACCTGCGCACCGCCGAGCGCCAGCTCGCCATCACCGAGGACACGATCGGTGCGCGTCAAGCGGCGCTGCGCCTGGAGCAAGCGCGCCTGCGCCTGGGCGCCGGCACCGAGCTCACGCTGCGTCAGGCCGAGGCGGAACTGGCCAGCACACGCGCCGTGGCGGCGACCCTGCGCGACACGGCGCGGCGCAGCGAAACGGCGCTGGCGCTGCTCACCGGCGCCACGCCGCGACAGATCATCGACACGAGCACGCCCCCTGGCGCGATCGACGGACTGGCCCTGCCGGCCGCGCTGCCGCGCGTGCTGCCGAGCGAACTGCTCGCGCGCCGACCGGACGTGCGCGCTGCCGAGGCGGCGCTGCGCGCGAGCAACGCCGACATCGGCACGGCGCGCGCGCAGTGGTTCCCGCGCATCAGCCTGACGGCGCTCGTCGGCAGCGATGCGCTGCGTGTGGGTGACCTGTTCTCGGGGCCGGCGCAGGGCTGGTCGCTAGGCAGCGCGCTGGTGGCGCCGCTGCTCGACTTCGGACGTGCCGAGGCGCAGGTGGCAGGCGCCCTGGCGCGACGCGATCAGGCCGAAATTCTGTATCGGCAGACGGTGCAGACGGCGTTTGCCGAGGTGCGCGATGCGCTCACGGCGCTGCGCGAGTCACAGGCGCGCGCCCAGGCCCAGGCCGACGCGGTGCGGGCACTCGAACGCACGCTCGCGTTGGCGCAGCTGCAATACCGTGGCGGGCGCGGGCTGTATCTGGACGTGCTGGTGGCGCAGCGCAGCCTGTTCGCGGCGCAGATCGATCACACCGCCGCGATGCGCGACGCGCGCCTGGGCGCCGCGACGCTGTTCAAGGCGCTCGGCGGCGGCTGGACCGGCTAATCGGCGAGACGCTCAGTCGCACGGAAACAGGCTGCCGCCGTTTTCCGCGTGCCAGCGCTGGATGCCGGTCCAGATGTCGTCGGCGGTCTCGGCGTACCAGAACAGCTCCCGGTCCTCGGGGTCGATGACGCCCTCGTCGACCAGAAAATCGAAATCGATGGCGCGGCGCCAGTAGCTCTCGCCGACCAGCACCACCGGCACCGGGCGAATCTTGCGCGTCTGCACCAGCGTGAGCGTCTCGAACAGTTCGTCGAGCGTGCCGTAGCCGCCCGGAAACGCGACCAGCGCCCGCGCGCGCTGCAGGAAATGCAGCTTGCGCAGTGCGAAGTAGTGGAACCGGAAACACAGCTGCGGCGTGATGTACGGGTTCGGGAACTGCTCGCGCGGGAGCGTGATGTTGAGCCCGACCGACTTGGCGCCGACGTCGAACGCGCCGCGGTTGGCGGCCTCCATGATGCCGGGGCCGCCGCCGGTCATCACCACCACGCGGCAGTCCTGCGGGCCGTCGCCCGACCGCCCGACCAGCGCACCGAACTCGCGCGCCACGTCGTAGTAGTGCGCCTTGGCGGCGCGCCGCTCGGCGATCGCGAGCTGCCGTGCAAGGTCCGTGTTGGCGGGATCCGCCGCCAGCGCTGCCCGGCAGGCCTCGACATCGCGCGCCGCGGCCACCGGCTCGTGTATGCGCGTGCCGCCGAACACGACGATGGCGTGCCGGATGCCGTGCTCGCGCAGCAGCAGTTCGGGCTTGAGGTAGTCGACGTGCAGGCGCAGGCCGCGCGTGTTGTCCAGACCGAGAAACTCCGGGTCCTGATCGGCCACGCGGTAGCTTGGGCTGTCCAGAATCTCGAGCACGCGCCGCGGGGCGTCCGGATCCTCGGTGGCGGACTTCGGCTGCTGTTCGGGCAGTGGCCGTTCCCGCTCACCCGGCGGGGGTGGCGGTACGCGTTGATCGCCGCTCACGCCACCGCCGGATGCCGCCTCGCGCGGCGGGCACGCAGCCACAGCAGGCCGTTCTCGACCAGCGAGTAGACGGCCGGTACCACCACCAGCGTGAGCAGCGTGGAGCTGATCATGCCGCCGATCACCGTCACCGCGAGCGGGCCGTTGGTGTCGGACCCGGCGCCGACGCCGAAGGCCGCCGGCAGCATGGCGAGAATGACCGTGAGCGAGGTCATCAGCACCGGGCGCAGGCGCACCGGGCAGGCCTCGCGCAGCGCCACCTCGATGCTCTTGCCCTCGGCGCGCAGCTGGTTGGTGAGGTCCACCAGCAGGATTGAGTTCTTGGCGACCAGACCCACCAGCAGGATCAGGCCAATCATCGAGTAGATGTTCAGCGTGTCGCCCGCCAGCCACAACCCGGCAAGGCCGCCGACCATGGCCAGCGGCTGCGCCACCATGATGATGAGCGGCTGCAGGAACGAGTCGAACTGGCTCGCCAGCACCATGTACAGCATCACGATCGCCAGCACGAAGGCGGTGACGATGTAGCCCATGGTGTTCGAGAACTCCCGCGCGGACCCCAGCAGCTTGATGGAGTACCCCGGCGGCAGCACCTCGGCGGCGACCGCCTGCACCTTGTCGACCGCCACGCTGAGCGGCAGTTCCGGGTTGTTGTAGGACCGCGCGGCGTATTGCAGGTCGAACCGGTCGATGCGCGCCGGGCCGGGTTTCTCGATGAAGCGGGCCACGGTGTCCAGACGCACCAGCTCGCCGTTGCCGGCGCGCAGGAAGATCTTGCGCAGGTCATCCGGCGTCTCGAAGCTGCCGTCCGCAGCCTTCAGACGCACGTCGTAGCGCTCGCCGTCGCCGGGGTCGTCGTTCCACTTGGCGACGTCCATGCCGCCCGCCAGCACGTTGGCGGCCATCGCGACGTCGCGGCTCGACAGGCCGAGCGCCGCGGCGCGCGTGCGGTCCACCTCCAGGCGCAGCTGCGGCATGTCGAGCAGCAGGTCAAGATCGATGAAGCCGATGCCGGGCGTCTGCATCAGCCGTTCGCGTATCTGCACCGCGTACTGGCCGACTTTCTGCAGGTTCGGGCCGCGCACGGCGTACTGGAGCTTCTCGCCGCGCTGACCGCCGATGGCCGGCGTCGGCACCGCGAACGCGCGTACGCCCGGCAGCGCGCCGAGCTGCGGGCGCAGGCGCGCGATGACGTCGTGCTGACTCACGTCGCGCTCGTGTTGCGGCTTGATGGTGACGAACACCATGCCCTCGTTGGCCTGCGCGGTGGCGAAAAGACCGATGGCACCGAACGTGTACAGCACGGTTGAATCCCGTTGCAGCACGTCCTCGATCAGCTTCATGCGCGAGTTGGTGTACTCGACGCTCGACCCGAGCGGGGTCTTGAAGAGCACCATGAAGCGACTCTCGTCCTCGTCGGGCACGAATTCCTTGCCGATGGCGCTAGAGAAGAACGCGCTGCTGGCGACCACCAGCACGGTAATCGCCACCACCGCCCAGCGGTAACGCAGGCCGCCATTCAGAGTGCGCCGGTAGAGGCGATCCATGCCATCGAAAAAACGCCCGAAGGCTGTGTACAGGCGGCCGTGCCGGGCACTGACGTCCAGATACCGCGAGCACAGCGCCGGCGTCAGCGTGAGCGACACGAACCACGACACCAGCACGCCGAACACCACCACCACCGAGAAGGCGCTGAAAAAGCGCCCCATCATGCCGCTCATGAACACCACCGGCACGAAGATGGCGACCAGCGACAGCGTGGCGGCGAGCACCGCGAACATGACCTGCTTGGTGCCTTCGATGGCGGCGCTGCGCGGGTCGGGGTCGATGTGCTCGCGGTGGCGGTGGATGTTCTCCAGTACCACGATGGCGTCGTCCACCACCACGCCGATCAGCAGCAGCAGCGCCAGCAGCGTCATCGAATTGAACGTGTAGTCGAAGAAATACATCACCGCGATGGCGCCGAGCAGCGACACCGGAATGGCCGCGGCGATGATCAGCGTGGCGCGGAAGCTGCGCAGGAACAGCAGCACCACGGCGCCTGCCAGCAGCGTGCCGGCGATGAGGTGTTCCTGCAACGCCTCGACCATCTCGACGATGAACAGGGAGTTGTCGGTGCCCTGTCTGATCTCGATGCCGGCCGGCGCCGCCGGCTTGATCTCCGTCTCCAGGCGGTGCTTGACCTCGTCGACGATGGCCACCGTGTTGGCGCCGGTCACCTTGACGATGCCCATGCCGACCACCGACTTGCCATCGCGCCGGGCCAGGCTGCGGTAATCGGCCATGCCGTCGACGACGTCGGCGACCTGCGACAGGCGAATCTCGGCGCCGTCCTTGTAGCCGATCACCATGTTCTGTAGCGCGCGCGGGTTGTGGTACTCGATGTCGAGTTTCAGCAGCCGCTCCTGCGTGCGCGAGGTGACGAAGCCACCGGGCAGCAGGACATGCTCGTTGCTGAGCGCGCGCAGCAGGTCCTGCACCGTGAAGCCGTGGGCGCTCAGGCGCTCCGGGTGCACCTCGATGCGGATGTTGCGGTTGCGCAGGCCGCCGATGCGGATGTCGCCGACGCCGTCGATGGTCTCAAGCTGCCGGCGCAGCGTGTTGGTCACGTAAGTGTTGAGCTGCTGCAGGGTGCGGTCACCCAGGATGTGCAGCCACAGGATCGGCGTCGCGTCCGCCTCAACCTTGGCCACCACCGGCGGGTCGGCATCGTCCGGCAACTCGGCGACCACCTGGCTGATTTTCGACTGCACTTCCTGGAAGGCGACGTCGATATTCTTTTGCAGCTTGAAGGTGATGATCACCTGCGACACGCCGGGCGTGGAACTCGACTGGATGTAGTCGATGCCGGGCACGCTGTTGACCTTGCGCTCGATGAGGTTGGTGATGCTGGCGTCGATCACCTCGGGGTTTGCGCCGCGCTGGTTGGTGGTGACCGACACGATCGGGAAGTCGACGTGCGGGAAGCGGTCGACGCCCATCGTACGAAAGCCGACCAGACCGAACAGCACGATCACGGCGCTGAGCATGTACGCGAGCACATGCCGGTTGATGGAAAGCTCAGGCAGGCTCATGCACCACCCTCCTGTACGCGCACCGCGGCGCCGTCGCTGAGGAACCCGGCGCCATCCACGGCCACCCGCGCACCGGCGACAAGACCGGAGCGGATTTCGACCTTGCCATCGCGGTACACGCCGGGCTCGACAACGGCGGCGCGCGCCTTGTCGCCGTCTATCACGTACACGGTCGGGCCGGCCGGGCGCAGCACGACGGCGGTTTCCGGTACCGACAGCGCCTGCTCGCGGCGGCCGAGAATCACCTCGCCGTCGACGCTGGCCCCGGCCTTCCAGCCGCCCGGGTTCGGCAGGTCGATCAGCGTCAGCAGGGCGCGGTTCTGCTCGCCCACGGTCGGCCGAATTTCGGTGATGGTGGCCTCGATCACGGTCTCGGGCGCCGCCGGCGAGCGCAGGCGCACCGGCAGCCCCACCTTCAGCACCTCGGCCAGCGCCTCGGGATACGGCAGGGTCACCCGCAACAGGCGATCGGTGCTCAGGCGCACGATGGGTGCCCCGACGCCGAGGTAATCGCCGACGTTGGCCATGCGCGCCGACACCTTGCCGTCGACCGGCGCCAGCACGCCGGCGCGCGCCAGGTTGCGCGAGGCTTCGGCCGACTGGGCATCGGCGGCCGTGAGCTGGCTGCGCAGCGCCTTCAGCTGCGCCTGGGCATCGTCGAGCGCGTTCCTGGCGAAGAAGTCGCTTTTTGCCAGGGTCTCGTAGCGCTCGACCAGGCGCTCCTGCTGACTGATCAGCGCCGCCAGGCGGGAAATCTCGGCCTGCGTCCGGCCCTGGCGCAGGCGGTAATCCTCGGCGTCGATTTCAGCCAGCAGCTGCCCCTTGCGCACCGTATCGCCCACTTCGACCGGCAGGCTCAGCACGCGCCCGGCCACCTCGGCGGCCACTTCCGGCTCGACCAGGCTCTCGATCTGGCCGACGCTGGATTCGATCGTCTCGACCGAGGCGGTGGCGACCTCGGCGGTGGTGATCAGAATCCCGGGCGGCCTGACGGCGGCTTGTTCCTGCTGGCCACAGGCCACAGCGCCGACAAGCACAAGGACGACGGACACGGACCGAAGCAACGGGCGCAAGGCTGACATGGAGTCTCGACTGGCTTGGGGCTGTGAAGAGCGCCGCCCGCCCGGGGGACGCGCGGCAAGGCGGTCGACATCCCGCGCCGTCACCTGCTGCGCTCGCGGGCGCACGCCGGCTTGGGTGGGATCCCCTTCGCGTCGGCATCCTGCCGGGGGTGACGCTGCAACGATCGTCCGCACCGTCGGTGGCCGGGGGGCGCGCTGGCGGCGTGTTTTATAGCACAGCCCCCGACCATCACTGACCGAACGGTTAGTGATGGTCAGGGCAATAGCGGACGCCACGGCCGCTCGCCGCGCAGTGCCTGCTGCCGCTGTCGGTGGTCCGGCAGCGCCGCCGCCAGTACGGCGTAGAACCGGGGGCCGTGGTTCAACTCGCGCAGGTGGCACAGCTCGTGCAGCAGCACGTAGTCGATCAGCGCCGGCGCCAGCAGCACCAATCCGACATTCAGCGTGATGCGGCCGCTCGCCGCGCAGCTGCCCCAGCGGCTGCGCAGGCGCACCACGCGCGGCGGCGGCAGCGTGCGGCCGGCCAGCCAGTGCAGGTCGGCTGCGAGGATCGTCAGGCGGGCCGGCAACAGGGCCTGTGCCTGGCGACCGTACCAGCTGTCGAGCGCCTGACTGACCTGCACCGCGTCGTCCGGTGCCGGCACCGCGACGTGCAGCCGGCCATCGTGCAGCTGCGCGTGCGTGCGCCCGGCCGCGACTTGCAGCGGATAGGTCTCGCCGAGGTAGCGCTGCGCGCTGCCGTGGCCGAAGTCCGCAATGCTCGGGCCGTGCGCGGCGCTGCGGCCGAGTTGGCCGGCAATCCAGCGCCGGTGGCGGTGCAGGATGTCCGGCCACAGGCGTGCCGGCAGGCGCCTGGGTACGCGCAGTTCGAGCACGCCGTCCGGCGCCAGGCGCAGCGCGTAGGTGCGTCGCGCCGCGCGCAGAACCCGACAGGTCATCGAGCGGCCGTCGACATTGAAGTGCAACTGCGCGTCCGGCGCGTTCACGGCAGCGCATCCAGGCGCTGGAACACCTGCACGCAGCGGGCCGGCAGGCTGCACACGGATCCGGCCGGCAGGATCAGGCCGTCGCCGTGGCCATCGCTGGCGCGGGTATCGAACACCCGCTTCCAGGCCAGGCCGAGTGCGGCGCGTGGGGCGCACAGCGACGTTTCGGTCGCCCCGGCGTGCAACACGACCAGGTAGCTGTCGTCCTGTCGCGACTGCCCCTGTGGGCCGAGGTGTTCGGCGCCGGCCGCGCCGTCGAGCACGAAGGCGAGCAGGTGCGGCTCGGCCTGCCAGTCGGCACCCTGCTTGTCGCTGCCGTCGGCGTTGAGCCACACGATGTCCGGTCGGCCGGTGGGCGTGCTCGCCCGCCCCGTGAAGAAGCGGTCACGCCGGAACACGCCGTGGCGCTTGCGCAGCCGCAGCAGGCGGCGCAAGTAACGGTGCAGGGCGGCGCCGTCCTGGGCCTCAAGCCGCGCCCAGTCCGGCCAGCCGATTGGGTTGTCCTGACAGTACGCGTTGTTGTTGCCGAGCTGGGTGTGGCCGAACTCGTCGCCGGCCAGCAGCATCGGCGTGCCTTGCGACAGCAGCAGCGTGGCCAGCAGGTTGCGCATCTGCCGCAGGCGCGTGGCGGTGATGTCGGGGTCCTCGGTCGGCCCTTCCACGCCGCCGTTCCAGCCGAGGTTGCTGTCGGTGCCGTCGCGGTTGTCCTCGCCGTTGGCGGCGTTGTGCTTGTGCTCGTAGGACACGAGGTCGCGCAGCGTGAAGCCGTCGTGGGCGGTGATGAAGTTGACGCTCGCCGTCGGCCGGCGGCCGTGGTTGGGGAAGATGTCGCTGGAACCGGTCAGGCGCGACGCCAGCAGCGCCACCTGGCCCGCATCGCCCCGCCAGAAGCGGCGCACCGTGTCGCGGTACTGGTCATTCCACTCGCCCCAGCCGGGTGGGAAGCCGCCCAGACGGTAGCCGCCGGCCCCTACATCCCACGGTTCGGCGATCAGCTTCACGCCGGCCAGCACCGGGTCCTGCCGCACGGCGTCGAAAAAGCCGCTGCCGGGGTCGAAGCCGGCCTCCGCGCCGTCGCGCGCGAGCGTGGAGGCCAGGTCGAACCGGAACCCGTCGACGCCCATCTGCTGCACCCAGTAGCGCAGGGAGTCCAGCACCAGTTGCAGCACGCGCGGCTGGGCGAGGTTCAGGCTGTTGCCGCAGCCGGTGAAATCGCGCGTGCGGCGCCGGTCGGCCGGGTCAAGGTGGTAGTAGACGGCGTTGTCGATGCCCCGAAAGCTGAGTGTGGGGCCGCTCTCGCCGCCCTCGGCGGTGTGGTTGTAGACCACGTCCAGCAGCACCTCGATGCCGGCCTCGCGAAACGCGCGCGTCAGCAGGCGGAACTCGCCGGCATCCGCAGCGGTGAGGAAGCGGTTGTCCGGCGCGAAGAAGCCGATCGAGTTGTAACCCCAGTAGTTGACCAGACCCGCGTCCGCCAGACGCCGCTCGTCGACGTGCGCGTGCACCGGCAGCAGTTCTATCGCGGTCACGCCAAGATCGGCCAGATACGCCACCACGGCGGGCTCGGCGAGACCGCGAAAACTGCCGCGCAGCGGCTCGGGCACCGCCGGGTGCCGGCGTGTGTAGCCGCCGGCGTGCAGCTCGCAGATCACGCTGCGCCGCCACGGCTGGCGTGGCGGCGGCAGGTCGGCGCCCGGGGCGTCTTCCACCACCACGGATTTGGGCATGTAGCGGGCGCTGTCGCGGCTGTCGAACGACAGATCGCCGCGCGCGTCTCCGACGCGGTAGCCGTAAAGCGCGTCGTGCCAGTGCACGCTGCCCTGCAGCAGCCGCGCGTACGGGTCGATCAGCAGCTTGTGATGGTTGAACCGGTGGCCGCGCTCGGGTTCATAGGGCCCGTAGACGCGGTAGCCGTACAGCTGGCCTGGGCGCAGGTCCGGCAGGTAGCCGTGCCAGACCTCGTCCGTGTACTCGGGCAACGGCACACGCGCCGTCTCGCGCCGGCCGCTCGCATCGAACAGGCACAGCTCGACCCGCTCGGCGTGCACCGAGAACAGCGCGAAGTTGACACCGCTGCCGTCCCAGTGGGCGCCGAGCGGATACGGCGCGCCGGGCCACACGCGGGGCGGACTGGATGGGGTCATGCACGCTCACCGCAGGCGATCGACGCGGCACCGCCGGCGAAAGGTCGGCAAGCCATCAGCGGCACGTCAGCAAGAACCGGGCCGCTGGCGTGTCAGTCGCGGAAGTTCACGTACTGCAGCGGCAGGTCGAAGTCTTCCAGCTTGCGCAGCAGCGCGATGGCCGCCTGCAGATCATCCCGGTTCTTGCCGGACACGCGCAGCTCGTCGCCCTGGATGGCGGCCTGCACCTTCAGCTTGCTGTCCTTGATGTGCTTGACGAGCTTGCGGGCGTGGTCCGAGTCGATGCCCTGGCGCACCGTGATGGTCTGCGTGGCGCGCTGGCCGGCCTCCACCACCTTGCCGTAGTCGAGCGCCTTCATGTCGATGCCGCGTTTGGCAAGCCGCGTGCGCAGCACGTCCAGCAGTTGCTCGATCTGGAAGCGGCTTGGCGCCTCGGCGGTCATCACCGCTTCCTTCAGCTCGACCTTGGCGCCGGTGTCCTTGAAATCGAAGCGCGTGCCAAGCTCGCGGTTGGTTTGGTCCACCGCGTTGGCCACCTCGTGCAGGTCGGCCTTGGAGACGACGTCGAATGAAGGCATGGCAGTCCTCGCTGGGGCGGCGCGCGACCGGCGGCGCGAACCGCCGGTCGGGACAAGGCTATCCGGTCTGGGTGTCCTTGTCGGGGGTCGCCTCGTCCGGCTCGTCGGGGACGGTTTCCACTTGCACCCACGGGTTCGCTACGGGCGCCGCGGTCCAGGCGGGGGGCGGAGCCGGGGTTTCGGCAACCTGCTCCGGGACGGGGTCCAACGGCGCGGCGGGAGCTACGAGCCACGGTTCGACGGTGGGCTCGATCGGCGCGCTGGGGTACGGCGCGACGTCGGGGGGGGCCTCGATTGCCACCGGCAGCGGCGGTGCGCTTGCCGCAACCGCAGTCTCGGCCGGCGCAGGGACGGGCTCCTCGCGCGCAGCGGCCCAGACGGGCGCCTGCAGCGGCTCGATGGGCTGTGCGGGTGCGGCCTGGCTCGGCTCCGGCAGCGCCGTTGCCGTCAGCGCCGCGCCAGCGAGCGCCGTCACCGCCACCTCGTCGGGGAGGGCCTCGCTGCGGGTGGCTTCGGTCGGCGTCGGGTTGGCGCCGGCCTGCGGCGGGCTCGCGGCGCCGGCCGTATTACGCTCACCGCCGGCGCCACCGCGACCACCGCGCCGGCCGCGTCGGGAGCGGCCCTCGCGCTGGCCTTCTCGTTGGCCTTCTCGCGGTTGCCCCTCGCGCGGTTGTCCCTCGCCGGGGGTCTCGCGCCCAGCGCCATCGCGCGCCTGACTGGGTCCGCGCGGCGCGGCGGCGGAGTCGCGCGTGCCGGGTTGCGGCTGGCGGCCCGCTGCCTGGCCCTGGGGGCGCTGCGGCGCGTTCGGTCGTCCGCGCTCGGTGCGCGGTTCCTGCCGCGGCGCTGGCGCGCTCGGGCTGCGCGGCGGGCGGTGGCGTGGCCGCTCCGGTTCCGCAGTGGGTACCGGCTGCGGCTCACCCACCAGGGCGCGCCACAGGCGTGTGAACAGGCCGGCCTGCGGGGCTGCCACGGGCGCGGGCGCCGCCGGCTCGGGCGCGCCCGGCGGCGGCGCGGTGCGCACCATGCGCTGCACGGCGGCGGCCGGCGCTGCCGGCGCTGCCGGCGCGGCGGCGGCCTCGGGCGGTGGCACCGTCAGGGCCAGTTCGTGACTCGGCGTGTCGAGCAGGCGCTTGTTGAGATCCTGCACGCGCGTGCGTTCGAGCTCGTAGTGCGGGGTTTCGAGCGCCGGGTTCGGCAGGATGATGGGGTTCACGCCAAGACGCTGGCCGAGGGCCGCCACGGCATCGCGCTTTTCGTTGAACAGGTACGTCGCCACGGCGACCGGAACCTGAACCTCGAGTCGGCCGGTGCGCTCCTTGAGCGCCTCGTCCTCCAGCAGCCGCAGCACGTGCAGCGCGGTCGATTCCACGCTGCGGATGGTGCCCTGGCCCTCGCAGCGGGGGCAGGTGATGTGGCTCGTCTCCTTCAGCGACGGGCGAAGGCGCTGGCGCGACATCTCCAGCAGGCCAAAGCGCGACAGCTTGCCGAGCTGGATGCGCGCCCGGTCGTGCTTGACGGCGTCGCGCAGGCGGTCTTCCACCGCGCGCTGGTTGCCGGCCTTCATCATGTCGATGAAGTCGATCACGATCAGGCCGCCGAGATCGCGCAGGCGCAGCTGGCGGCCGATCTCGTCGCAGGCTTCAAGGTTGGTGTGGGTGGCCGTCTCCTCGATGTCGCTGCCATGCGTGGCGCGCGCCGAGTTGATGTCGATGGCGGTCAGCGCCTCGGTGTGGTCGATAACGAGCGCCCCGCCGGAACGCAGCGGCACCTCGCGCCGGTGCGCGGTCTCGATCTGGTTTTCGATCTGGTAGCGCGTGAACAGCGGCACCTTGTCCTGGTACAGCTTCAGACGCGGCAGGCTCTGCGGCATCAGCTGCTGCATCAGCGAGCGGGCTTCCTCGAAGGTGGCCTCGTCGTCGATCAGGATCTCGCTGATGTCGTCGCGGAAGTAGTCGCGGATCACCCGCGCCACGACGTTGTTTTCCTGGTAGATCAGAAACGGCGCCGCGCGGCCGGTGCTGGCGGCATCGATGGCGTTCCACAGCTCGACCAGGTGGTCAAGGTCCCATTGCAACTCGGCGAGCGAGCGCTCGGCGGCCACGGTGCGCACGATGACGCCCATGTTGGCCGGCAGCTGCAACTGGCCGATCAGGTCCTTCAGCTCCGCCCGGTCCTCGCCCTCGATCTTGCGCGACACGCCGCCCGCGTCCGGGCTGCATGGCATGAGCACCAGATACCGGCCGGCGAGGCTCACGTGCGTGGTCAGCGCCGCGCCCTTGGTGCCGCGCTCTTCCTTCTCGACCTGGATGGTGACTTCCTGGCCCTCGCGCAGGGCGCGGCCGGACTCACCAAGAGAGGCGGCGGCGACTTCCTTCAGCGGCAGGAAGCCGTGGCGGGCACCGCCGTAATCGACAAAGGCGGCTTCGAGGCTCGGTTCGACGCGGCGGACGATGCCGCGGTAGATGTTGCCTTTCTTCTGGTTGCGGTTCGGCGACTCGATGTCGAGGTCAAACAGGTATTGGCCGTCGACGATCGCCACGCGCAGCTCTTCCGACTGGCGGGCGTTGAACAGGATGCGTTTCATCAGGGGGTTCTCGTAACAATCGCCGGGCGACGCTGCGCAGGCCGGACGGCAATGCCCCGATGGGTGGGGGCAGGTAAGCCGGTGCGGCGCGGCGTGGCGCGACGTGGGGAGCAGATACAGGGCCTCCGGCGCGTGCCGTCCGCGGGGACGGGCGCAGGAGGAATAGAATGGCGCGCACAAAATCGGTGGCAGCGGCGCCGACGCGACGCGTCAGCACGAAAAGCGCGGTCAACGCCAGCAGGCCCGGGGCGGTTGGCCCGAGGCGCCGGAGGGTTGCCGTGAGGTTTTGGGTCGTCATGATGTCCACTGCGCCGGCAACATTACCACGCGATGAATGGGCTTAATACCGATAACCGGGCGGCCGGGACGCGCGCCGTGGCGTACGTGGACGTGGCCGCCGACCAGGCCGGCCAGCGGGTCGACAACTTCATCATGGCGCGCTTTCGCGGCCTGCCGCGTACGCGCGTGTACCGGCTGCTGCGCCGCGGCGAGGTGCGCGTGAACGGCGGTCGCATCGGCCCCGAGCACCGCCTGCAGGCCGGTGATCGCGTACGCCTGCCGCCGGTCGATTTGCCGCCGCCACGCCCGGCTGCGGCGGCGCCCGACTTTCGCCTGCGCCAGCTCGAAGGCGCCATCCTGTTCGAGAACGACCGCCTGCTCGTGCTCGACAAGCCGGCCGGCCTTGCCTGCCACGGCGGCAGCGGGGTCGACTTCGGCGTCATCGAGGCGCTGCGGCAACTTCGCCCGAATCAGCCGTCTCTGGAGCTGGTGCACCGGCTCGATCGCGACACGTCGGGGTGCCTCCTGATCGCCAAGAAGCGCAGCGCGCTGCGTGCGCTGCACGAGCAACTGCGCACCGGTGCCATTGACAAACGCTACACGGCGTTGCTGATCGGCACGGTGGCCGGGCGGCGCCTGCGCGTGGATGCGGCGCTCCACCGCTACGAGCGCGGCGGCGAGCGCCTGGTGCGGGTGAGCGACGACGGCAAGCCGTCCGTCACCGTGTTTCACGTCCGCGAGCGTTTCGCCACGGCAACGCTGGTGGAGGCGGAACTGCTGTCCGGGCGCACGCACCAGATTCGCGTGCACGCGCAGCACATCGGCCACCCGGTGGCGGGCGATCCGAAGTACGGCGATCCGGTCGCCGACGCGGCGCTGCGGGAACTTGGCCTCAGGCGGCTGTTCCTGCACGCGGCGCGGCTCGACATCGGCCCGCTCGACGACGACACGCCGCGCCGCTTCGAGGCGCCATTGCCGGCGGCGCTTGACGCCGTGCTGCAACGCCTGCGAGACATCCCCACCCCTGCGAGGACTGCATGAACGACGACGGCCACCCGACCGCCTGGGAACGCGGCGTGCTCGAACGCCTGCTGCGCGACACGCTCATCGAACAGCGGCGCGCCCGCCGCTGGCGGATTTTTTCGCGTCTGTTGACGGTGATTCTGGTACTGGCGGTGCTTGGCCTGCTGAGCACCGACGTCACCGTGCCGCAGGTCACCAGCCGCCACACGGCGCTGGTGCAACTGAACGGCATCATCGCGCCCGGCACCGACGCCGACGCGGACCTGGTGATCGAGTCCCTGCGCGCGGCTTACGACAACACGCACGTGGCCGGCGTGGTGCTGCGCATCGACAGCCCCGGTGGCAGCCCGGTGCAGGCCGGGCGCATCAACGACGAAATCCAGCGCCTGCGCAAGCTGCACCCGAACGTGCCGCTGCACGCGGTCATCGACGACATCTGCGCGTCCGGCGGCTACTACGTGGCGGTCGCGGCCGAGCGCATCTATGCCGACAAGGCGAGCGTGGTGGGTTCGATCGGCGTGCTGATGAACGGCTTCGGCTTCGTCGAGGCGCTCGACAAACTCGGCGTCGAGCGGCGCCTGCTGACCGCCGGCGCGCACAAGGGCTTTCTCGATCCGTTCTCGCCACAACATCCCGAGGACGTCGCCCACGCCCGGGCGCTGCTCGCCAGCATCCACGGCCAGTTCATCGAGGTGGTCAAACAGGGCCGCGGCGAGCGCCTGAAGGACGATCCGCGTCTGTTCAGCGGCCTCGTTTGGACCGGCGCGCAGGGCATCGAGCTGGGTCTCGTGGACGCGCTTGGCGACGCCGATTCGGTGGCGCGCGAGGTATTCAAGGCCGACAAGCTGGTCGACTACACGGTGCAGCCGGCGTATTTCGAAAAACTGATCCGCAGCGCCGGCGGCGAGGCGGCGAGCGCGCTCGTGAAGTCGCTCTCGACGACGCTGCGCTGGCGCTGAGGATCGCTACGGCAACGGCACGCCCTGGGCGCGCAGCAGCTCGCAGAGCGCAATCATCGGCAGGCCGAGCAGCGCGGTCGGATCGTCCCCGCTCATGCGTTCACACAGCGTGACGCCAAGCCCTTCCGAGCGCAGCGACCCGGCGCAGCCAAACGGCTGCTCACGGTCGAGATAGCGGTCGATGTCGGCCGCGGTGAGCGGCCGCAGCGCCACCTCGAACGGCACCAGACGCGTCGCTGCCCGACCGGTTGCGCTGTCGAGCAGGCAAAGCGCGGTCTGGAACACCATCACCCGGCCGGCCGCCAGCGCCAGCTGCGCGGCGGCACGGGCGCGGTCGCCGGGCTTGCCGAGTACCCGATCGCCAACCACCGCCACCTGGTCGGAGCCGATGATGAGGTGGCGCGGGCAGTCCCGTGCGACCGCGGCCGCCTTGGCGCGGGCAAGGCGCTGCGCCAAGGCGGCCGGTGTTTCGTTCGGCAGGGCAGTCTCGTCCACGTGCGGCGCGCGGCACTCGAACGGCAGGCCCAGGCGAGTGAGCAGCTCGCGTCGGGTGGGCGAGGTGGAGGCGAGCACCAGCGGCAAGTGCGGGGCGGACATGCGGCTCCATAAACCAGTGAAGTCGGGGTGATCATTCTAGCCAGGCGCGCCAGCCTCCCCGGCTGGCCGGATTTTTGACACCCAAGTCAGGCCGCCACTACACTTCGCGCCCTCATGACGGGGCTCACCTTGGACGCGATCGACCCGCACGAGTGGGCCAGGACTGGCCGACAGACCCACGGCACGCTGCCGCTGGCAGGCATGGAGCGCCTTCGCGAACTCCTTGAAAGCGGCGCGGGCGAGGTAGAGGTTACGCTTGCCGGGCAGGTGTTGGCCGGTGGTCGGCCGGTGCTGACCGGCAGCGCGAGCTGTGAGGTGGCGGTGCGCTGCCGGCGCTGTCTTGAACCGTTCACCTTGCGCCTTGAGGCGCCGATCCGGTTAGGTGTGTTGCGGGACGACGCCGAGCTTGCCCGCCTGCCGGACGGCTACGAACCGCTGATCTGCCCCGTAGACCAGGAACTATCCCTTACTCAATTAGTAGAAGACGAATTGTTGTTGGCCCTGCCCGACCATCCGCACCACGCCGACGGCGCGTGCGGACCCTCGGCAGTGCCGGCACAGCAGGCGGGGAAGCGGCAGCCGTTCGCGGCGCTCGCCTCCCTCCGTAAAAACGACCCGCCCGGCGGGCATCACGACTGACAGGACCCACCATGGCCGTTGCACAAGACCACAAGAGCCGCTCCAAGCGCGGCATGCGTCGCTCGCACGACGCGCTGAAGCCGCCCACGCTGTCGGTCGAACCGACCACGGGCGAAATCCACCGCCGCCACCACGTGAGCCCGAGCGGCTACTACCGCGGCCGCAAGGTCATCGACACCGGCAAGGGCGAGTAAGCATTGGGTCTGGTGGTTGCGGTGGATGCCATGGGGGGCGATCACGGCCCCACCGTGGTGATTCCCGCGGCAATCGACTTCGTGCGCGGGCACCCGGACGTGCGTCTGGTGCTGGTCGGCGACGAGGCAACCGTGCGCGCGCTGCTGCCGGCCGATGCGGCCAGGCTGCCGCTGGACGTCCAGCACGCCAGCCAGGTGGTCGACATGGACGAGGCGCCGGCCAAGGCGCTGCGCAACAAGAAAGATTCGTCCATGCGCGTGGCAATCGATCTGGTCGCCGCCGGGCGGGCGCAGGCCTGCGTCAGCGCGGGCAACACCGGGGCGCTCATGGCCACGGCGCGTTTCGTGCTGCACATGCTGCCGGGCATCGAGCGGCCGGCCATCGTGCGCGCACTGCCGACGCTGCGCGGCGAAACCTACGTGCTGGACCTTGGCGCCAACACCGAGTGCAGCGCCGAGCAGTTGTGCGAGTTCGCCGTGATGGGCGCGGTGCTGGTCGAGGCGCTTGGCAAGCGGCGCAATCCGAGCGTCGGCCTGCTCAACATCGGCAGCGAGGCGACCAAGGGCACCGACACCGTGCAGCGCGCCGCCGAACTGATCCGCGACAGCGGCCTCAATTTCCACGGCTACGTCGAAGGTGACGACATCTACGCCGGCACCACCGACGTGGTGGTGTGCGACGGCTTCGTCGGCAACGTGGCGCTCAAGACCAGCGAGGGACTGGCGCGCATGATCAACGAGTTCCTGCGCGAGGAATTCACGCGCTCGCCGTGGCGGCGCCTCGGCGCGCTCGCCTCGCTGCCGGCGCTGCGCGCGCTGCGCAAGCGCCTCGACCCGCGCGCCTACAACGGCGCGAGCCTGCTCGGCCTGCCGGCGCCCGTGATCAAGAGCCACGGCGGCGCAGACGCGGTCGGCTTCGCCCAGGCCATCGCCGAGGCCGCGGCGCAGGCCAGCGCCGACGTGCCGCGGCGCATCGGCGAGCGTCTCGCCGACTTCCAGCCGCAGGCGCTGACGGCGTGATGTACTCGCGCATCATCGGCACCGGCAGCGCGCTGCCGGAGCGCGTGGTCACCAACGCCGATCTCGAAAGCGTGGTCGAGACCAGCGACAAGTGGATCTTCGAGCGCACCGGCATCCGCGAGCGGCGTATCGCCGCGCCGGGCGAGACCACGACCGACCTGGGCGAGAAGGCTGCCCGCGAGGCGCTCGCCATGGCCGGTATCGCGCCGTCCGAGATCGGTCTTGTGGTGGTCGCCACCTGTACGCCCGAGAAGGTGTTCCCGAGCACCGCCTGCCTGCTGCAGAACCGCCTCGGCATCGGCGGCGGCCCGGCCTTCGACGTGGTGGCCGCCTGCGCCGGCTTCATCTACGCGCTGTCGGTCGCCGACAGCCTGCTGCGCAGCGGCGCCGCCGACACGGCGCTCGTGATCGGCACCGAGACCATGTCGCGCATCATCGACTGGCAGGATCGGCGCACCTGCATCCTGTTTGCCGACGGTGCGGGCGCGCTGGTGCTGCGGCGCGAGCCGACGCCCGGCATTCTCTCGACGCACCTGCATGCTGACGGCAAGTACAAGGACCTGCTGTGGGTGCCGGGCTGGGTGTCGGACGACTATGCGACGCTCGCCGACAACCCGCCGCACATGGTGATGGAGGGCTCCGACGTGTTCCGCGTCGCGGTCGAGAAGCTCGGCGAGTCGGTGGAAGAGGCGCTCGCCGCCAACGGCCTCGACAAGGGCGCCATCGACTGGCTGATCCCGCACCAGGCCAACCTTCGCATCATCGCCGCCATTGCCAAGCGCCTTCGTCTGCCGATGGAGCAGGTGGTGCTCACCATCGCCGAGCACGGCAACACGTCTGCCGCATCGGTGCCGCTGGCGCTCGACGTCGCCGTGCGCGACGGGCGCGTCAAGCCCGGCCAGACGCTGCTGCTGGAGGCGTTCGGTGGCGGCTTCGCCTGGGGCTCGGCGCTGCTGCGCTTCTGAGTCCGCGGCCTGCCTCGACATTTCGTCCGGATTTCCCGCATGACACTGGCATTGGTTTTCCCGGGTCAGGGCTCGCAGTCGGTCGGCATGCTGGCCGATCTGGCGGGCGAGTTCCCGCAGGTCGAGCAGACTTTCGCCGAGGCGAGCACCGCACTCGGCTATGACCTGTGGCACCGGGTGCAGAACGGCCCGGAAAGCGAACTGCAACTCACCGCCGTCACGCAGCCGGCCATGCTGACCGCGGGCGTCGCCGTGTGGCGCGCGTGGCTCGCCGCCGGCGGCCCTGCACCGGCCGTGATGGCGGGGCACAGCCTCGGCGAGTACAGCGCGCTGGTGTGCGCGGGGGCGCTGCCCTTCGCGCAGGCGGTGCAGTTGGTCCGGCAGCGTGGCGAGTTCATGCAGCAGGCGGTGCCGGTCGGCGCCGGTGCCATGGCGGCGGTGCTGGGGCTCGATCGTTCGGCGGTCGAGGCCGCCTGTGCGAGCGCCGCGACGGCCGACGAGATCGTCGCCGTCGCCAACTACAACGCGCCGCCGCAAAGTGTGATCGCCGGCCACACGGCGGCCGTGCAGCGCGCGTCGGCGGCGGCCCAGGCGGCCGGCGCCAAGCGCGTGGTGCCGCTGCCGGTGAGCGCGCCCTTCCACTGCGCGCTGATGCGCCCGGCGGCGGCGGCGCTGACCCCGCCACTCGAAGCGGCGAGGATCGTGGCGCCCGCCGTTCCGGTGATCAACAACGTCGACGTGGCCAAGGTGAGCGAGCCCGCGGCCATCCGCGACGCGCTGATCCGGCAGATTTATTCGCCAGTGCGCTGGGTGGAGGTGATCGAGGCCATGGCCGCACGCGGCGTCACGCACGTGGTCGAATGCGGTCCCGGCAAGGTGCTGGCGGGCCTCACCAAACGCATCTGCGGCGAGCTCGACAGCCTCGCCGTGCAGGACCCGGCCAGCCTGCGCCAGGCACTCGCCGCGCTGACCTGACCGCACCTACACAGGATCCGCATGGATATTCGTCTCGACGGTGAAATCGCGCTCGTGACCGGCGCCAGCCGCGGCATCGGTCAGGCAATCGCGCTTGAACTGGCCAGGGCCGGCGCCACCGTGATCGGCACCGCCACCAGCGAGGCCGGCGCGCAGCGCATCGGTGACGAACTTGCCGCCGCCGGGCTGAAGGGCGCCGGCATGGTGTTCAACGCCGCCGACCGCGAAGGCACCGTGGCCTTGGTCGAGGCCGTCAAGAGCGCGCACGGCGCGGTCTCGATCCTGGTCAACAACGCCGGCATCACCCGCGACAATCTGCTGCTGCTGCTCAAGGACGACGATTGGGATACGGTGCTCGACACCAACCTTGGCGCCGCGTTTCGCCTGGCGCGGGCCTGTGCGCGCGGCATGACGCGTGCCCGCCGCGGCCGCATCATCAACATCGGCTCGGTGGTCGGTGCCATGGGCAACGCAGGACAGGTAAACTACGCCGCCGCGAAAGCGGGTCTGGCCGGTTTCACGCGCGCCCTGGCACGCGAGCTCGCCAGCCGCAGCATCACCGTGAACACGGTAGCACCGGGTTTTATCGACACCGACATGACCGCCGCCCTGACCGACGACCAGCGCACGGCGCTGCTGCAATCGGTACCGCTCGGACGCTTCGGCGACGCGGGTGAAGTGGCGGCGCTGGTCGCGTATCTCGCCTCGCCGCTGGCCGGCTACATCACCGGCCAGACACTGCATATCAACGGCGGCATGTACCTGGCCTGAGATGACCGGGCCGTCGGCTGCGAGCCCGCAGCAATCCTTTTTGTTTCCCTGGGAGGTTGGTGAGCCATGAGCAGCATTGAAGAGCGTGTCAAGAAAATCGTCGTCGAACAGCTCGGCGTCAAAGAGGACGAGGTCAGCAATGACTCCTCGTTCGTGGATGACCTCGGCGCCGATTCGCTGGACACGGTCGAACTGGTGATGGCGCTCGAAGAGGAGTTCGAGTGCGAGATCGCCGACGAGGCCGCCGAGAAGATCACCACCGTGCAGGAAGCCATCGACTACGTCGAGAAGGAACTGGCCTCCCGCAAGTAAGGCCGTCCGGCCGCCGCCACGAGGGACCGCTGCCACTTGAGTAAGCGACGCGTCGTCATTACCGGGCTGGGGATGGTCAGTCCGCTTGGCCTCGATGTGCCAACTTCGTGGGCCGGCATCCTCGCCGGGCGCAGCGGGATCGGGCTGATTACCGGCTTCGATACGAGCGCCTTCAGCGTGCGCATCGGTGGGGCGGTCAAGGGCTTCGAGGTGGGGAATTACCTCGCCCCGAAAGAAGCCCGCAAGATGGACACCTTCATCCATTACGGCATCGCGGCCGCGCAGGAAGCCCTGCGCGACGCCGGGCTTGAGGTGACCGACGCCAACGCCGAGCGTATTGGTGTTGCCATCGGCTCCGGCATCGGCGGCCTGCCCGGCATCGAGGCCGGGCACCTTGATTACATCAATGGCGGGCCGCGGCGGATTTCGCCGTTCTACGTGCCGGGCAACATCATCAACATGGTGGCCGGCAACGTGTCGATTCAGTTCGGTCTCAAGGGGCCGAACCTGTCGGTGGTCACCGCCTGCGCGTCCGCGACGCACAGCATCGGCGACTCGGCGCGGCTGATCGAATACGGCGACGCCGACGTGATGCTGGCGGGCGGCGCCGAGATGGCCACCTCGCCCATGGGCTTGGGTGGCTTTGCGGCCGCACGGGCGCTGTCCACCCGCAACGACGATCCCGAACGCGCCAGCCGGCCCTGGGATGCCGACCGCGATGGCTTCGTGCTGGCCGATGGCGCCGGCATCCTGGTGCTGGAAGAGCTCGAGCACGCCCGTCAGCGCGGCGCCACGATTTACGCGGAAGTGCTCGGCTACGGCATGAGCGGTGACGCCCACCACATGACCCAGCCGGACAGCAGCGGCGACGGCGCGTACCGCTGCATGCGCCAGGCGTTGCACAACGCGCGCCTCGACCCGCAGGACGTGCAGTACGTGAATGCGCACGGCACCTCCACGCCGGCCGGCGATGTGGCGGAGACGGTGGCCATCCGGCGCGCCTTCGCCGCCCATGCGGACCGGCTCGCGGTCAGCTCCACCAAGTCGATGACGGGGCACCTGCTTGGCGCGGCCGGTGGCGTCGAGGCGATTTTCAGCGTGCTCGCGCTGCGCGATCAGGTCGCGCCGCCGACCATCAACCTCGACCGCCCGGGCGAGGGCTGCGACCTCGATTACGTGCCGCACACCGCGCGGCCGATGCGACTTGAGCACGTGATCAGCAACTCGTTCGGCTTCGGCGGCACCAACGCCTCGCTGGTGTTCGGCCGGCTGGGCTGAGAGCTTGTGAATTTTTCAAGCTCTCAGGCCGGTCAGGGATGGCCGGACCAGAATCAAGCACGCAAGGGCTTGATTCGGGGGAGCAAGTCCGGGCCTGTACCGGACTTGCGACGCAAGAAATGCACAGGACGTGCATTTCTTCGCAAACTCTGAGCCCGTGCCGCACCCCGGCGCCCATGGCGCGCGTTGACCTTCGCCACGCTCGACTTTCCTGGCGCGGCGCTGCGACCGCGGCGGCGCTGCTGCTGTGCCTCGTGGCGGCAACCCTGGCGTGGCTCGGCCACCTCGCCGGGTCGCCGATATCGACCGGCGGCACTGTCGTTGTGGCGCCCGGGCAGACCCTGGCCGCGGTGCTGGACGCGTTGGCCGGCGCGGGCCAGCTTGACCATCCACGGGCGCTGCGCGCCTGGGCGCGCCTGACCGGGCGGGGCGATCGCATCATCGCTGGCGAGTATGCGATCAGGCCCGGCACCACGCCCGCCCGTCTGCTCGCTGACTTTGCCGCCGGTCGCGTGTTGCGGCACGCCGTGCGCCTGCCGGAGGGCGCGACCTTTCGCGCCGCGCTCGGCGCCATCTGGGCTGCGCCCGCGGTGACGGCCACGCTGCGTGGGCGAAGCGATGCCGACATCATGTCGGCGCTGGGCTCGCCGGCCCTTCCGGCCGAAGGCTGGTTCCTGCCGGACACCTATTTCGTGACCCGCGGCGAGACCGATCTTGCGCTGCTGCGGCGCAGTCACGCCGCCATGCGGGCGCGACTTGACGCGCTGTGGGCGGCGCGCGGCGCGAATGCGCCCTCCAGTGCCGAGGATGCCGTGACGCTGGCCTCGCTGGTGGAGAAGGAAACCGGTCGTGCCGACGAGCGCGCACTGGTCGCGGCCGTGTTGCTGAACCGCCTGCGCCAGGGCATGCCGTTACAGATCGACTCGACCGTCATCTATGGCCTCGGCGGCAGTTTTGACGGCAATCTGACGCGGCGCCATCTGCAAACCGCCACGCCGCACAACACCTATACCCGGCGCGGCCTGCCGGCGACGCCGATCGCGCTGCCGAGCGAGGCCTCGCTGGTGTCCGTGCTGCACCCGGCGCCGGTCGACTATCTGTACTTCGTCGCCCGCGGCGACGGCAGCCACGTGTTCTCGCGCACGCTCGCCGAGCACAACCGGGCGGTGGACTGCTATCAGCGCCAGCAAGCCGCGCGGTGCCGGTCGTGAACGGCGGGCGCTTCATCACGCTGGAGGGCCTCGAAGGCGCCGGCAAGAGCAGCCGGGCGGTCGAACTCAAGGCCTTTCTGGAGCGGCACGGCAAGCCCGTGCTGTTGACGCGCGAGCCGGGCGGCACGCCGCTGGGCGAGCGCCTGCGTGAGTTGCTGCTGACCCCAGCGGACACCCCGATGGCGCCCCTGACCGAGCTGCTGCTGATGTTCGCCGCCCGCAGCGAGCACGTGACGCGCGTCATCCTGCCGGCGCTCGACGCCGGTCAGTGGGTCGTGTGTGATCGGTACGTCGACGCGAGCTACGCCTATCAGGGCGGCGGGCGCGGGCTCGGGGCCGCGCCGGTGGCGGCGCTCGAAGCGCTGCTGCCGCCCCGCGCCCGCCCGGACCTGACAGTGCTGCTCGATCTGCCGGTCGAGACCGGCCTTGCCCGAGCCAGCAAGCGCGGCGCGGCAGACCGCTTCGAGCGGGAGACGGTCGAGTTCCACGCGCGCGTGCGCGCGGCTTACCTCGACCGCGCCCAGCAGGCGCCGCAGCGCTACTGCGTGGTCGATGCCGCGGCCGATCCCGCCGCCGTGCAGGCCGACATCGAGCGCGCCGCGGGGGCGCTGCTGTGAGCGCGCCCTTCCCGTGGCTGGCGGAACCCTGGCAGACGGTGTGCGCGGCGCGCGCCGCCGGGCGTTTGCACCATGCGCTGCTGGTGGCGGGGCCGCCCGGGATCGGCAAGGCCGTTTTCATCGAGGCGCTGGCCGGCTGGCTGCTGTGCGAACAGCCGCGTGGTGACGCCGTGTGTGGCGAGTGCCGCGGCTGCCAGCAGCACGCCGCCGGCAGCCACCCCGACTGCGTGGTGCTGAGCCCCGATCATGAGCAGCGCCCGGCGCTGGCGCGTTACCCCGGCCAGCGCAGCCAGTACGACAGCTCGCGCAAGACGGCATCGACCGTCATCAACGTCGCGCAGGTGCGCGAGCTGCACGATCGCCTGCACGCCAGCGCGCACTACGGCGGTTACAAGCTGGCCGTGCTGCTGCCGGCGGATGCGCTGAACACCGCCGCTGCCAATGCGCTGCTCAAGCTGCTGGAAGAGCCACCCGATAACACGCTGTTCCTGCTGCTGTCGCAGCGTGCGGCGCGCTTGCCGGCGACGGTGCGCAGTCGCTGTCAGGCGCTGCGCTTGCATGCGCCGTCGCCGGCGCAGGCCCGCGCGGTGATGTCCGCGACCGGCGGCGACGCGGAGCTTGCGCTTGATCTCGCCGGCGGGGCGCCGCTGCGGGCACGGGACTTGCTCGGTATGGACATCGCGAGTGTGTGGCGCGAGGTCACCGGCGGACTCGCCGGGCTGCTGGCCGGCAGTGCCGACCCGCTGCGGTTGGCGCGCGACTGGCTGAAGCTGCCGCAAGAGGCGCTGGATGCCGCGCTGTACGGCTGGTTACGCCATGCGCTGCGGCGCGCCGGCGGTGATGTGCAGGCCCGCGTCGCGGATACCGCGCCGCTCAAACGCCTGCAGGCGTTCGCGGCCGAGCTGGAGGATTTCACGCGCCTGCGCGAGCATCCGCTGGTCAAGGATCTCGCCCTGCAACGCCTGCTGTACCCCCTTTGGACCGGCGCCTGACGCGCCGGCCGACTGTCGAAGGAGTCCGCCATGGCCGACAACTCCGCGCCAGAAGTCCCGACCGGCGTGCTCGCCGTGTCCATACGCGACAAGAACGCGCTGTATGCGTCGTACATGTCGTTCGTGGCCGGCGGCGGGCTGTTCATCCCCACCAGCCGTCAGGTGCACCTCGGCGACGAACTGATCCTGCTGCTCACGCTGATGGACGAGACGGAAAAGCTGCCGGTTGCCGGCAAGGTGGTGTGGATCACCCCGCGCGGGTCGCAGAACGGCAAGGTGGCGGGCGTCGGCGTGCAGTTCGTGGACGACGACAGCAGCCGCGTGGCTCGCAACAAGATCGAGACCTATCTCGCCGGCACGTTGAACAGCGAGCGCCACACGCACACCATGTGAGCATGCTGGTCGACTCGCACTGCCATCTTGACCTGATCGACCCGAGCCTGGAGCGCGTCGACGCGCTGCTGCAGGAGGCCGCCGCGGTCGGCGTCGGGCACTTT
>NZ_JBFWOM010000011.1:0-21192 GCF_050250495.1 Immundisolibacter sp.
CCGGCTCCGGGCACATCCAGGTCCTTCCTGCCCCGCGGGGGCAGGGGTCACGGCGCCGAACGACCCCCGTGGTCGCGACTCGCTCGGCGCCGCGTACCGACTCAAACGTTCTTGGTCAGCGTGTAGCTCTGCAGGCCCGGCTTGAACTCGCGCTTCTTGAACGACGCGAGCGCAGTGCGAATCCAGTCGTCCTTGGTCTCGCGGGACAGCTCCCACATCTTGGCCATTTCCCATTCCATGGACTCGGCGAAGGTCAGGCGCAGCGATTTCTCGTATACCTCCTTGGTCTTGCGCAGCACCGTGCGGCCCTTGCTGGCGAGATTTTTCACCCACTTGTCGACCTCGGCGTCGAGGTCTTTCAGCGGCACCGCGATGTTGGCCATGCCGAGCGCGACCGCCTCCTTGCCGGTGAAGGTGGCGCCGGTCAGCGCGTAGAACAGCGCCTGCTTGCGCAGCATGTTGTGGGCGTATGACCAGGTGGCGCCGCCGCCCGGGAAGATGCCGAAGTTGATCTCCGACAGGCCCCACACGGACTCCTCGGCGGCGATCACGATGTCGCAGATGCCGGCGATCTCGAAGCCGCCGCCGAACGCCCAGCCGTTGACCTTGGCCACCGTCACCGCCGGGAAGCTCTTCAGATGCGTGAACCACTCGAAGCACGGCGCGTTCACGTCGTTGAACTTGTCCGGGTCGTCGAACGGCTCGAAGAAGCACTGCTCCAGATCCATGCCGGCGCTGAACGAATCGCCGGTGCCGGTGACCACCATCACCTTGCACTTCGCGCGCGCCACTTCGTTCAGCGCGTCCACCATGTTGCGGTGCAGGGTTGGGCTCAGGCAGTTGCGCTTCTCGGGGCGGTTCAGTTGCACGGTGGCAACGTCGCCGTCGATGCTGAGGTTCACGCACTCGTATTTCTTTTGCATGGGACGGTTTCTCCTCCGGCACGCAGGCCGTTTGTAGTGATCGATCGATGACCGGCGTGCCGTCCCTGTCCGCACCGGCCTGATTTGCCGCCGCCCGTGCGGCGGCGAGAGTACCGGCCGGCGTCACTGCCGGCCGGCTGTGGCGCTAGCCCCGCCCGCGGCGCAGCTTGGTCTTTTGCGAGGCGGTGAGCTCCGCCCAGCGCTCGCGCACGCGGGCGGCCATTTCCGGGCGCGGGCGCGACATGGCCGGATAGCCCTTCAGCGGCGCCGTGGCGTCGATGCCGAGCTTGCTGGCGATGCCGTCGCCGTACTTGTCGATGGCGGGGCCGATGGTGCCGAAGCCGTCGCCCATCACCACGTCGCGCGGCGCGTGGCTGCGGTTGGCGATGGCCCAGTACACCTCCTCTTGGTTGCGCGGGTCGATGTCGTCGTCGACCACGATCACGGTCTTCGCCGTGCGCGTCGACCACAGCGCATAGATCACATGCTTGGCCTGCTCGTCGTAGGTCTTCTTGAGCGACACCACCACGGTGTGCATGTCGAGCGCGCAGTACACCTCCTTCACCGTCGGCGCCACGTCGTTACGCAGCTTGGCCGTCAAACCCGCCTCGCCCATCATCTGGCCGAGTGCGTGGGTGTCCGACGGCGGCACGCCGATGTAGGTGTGCACGTACACCGGGCTCTTGCGGCGCGTGGCGTGGTGGAACTGGATCACCGGCTGCTCGCCGACCGGGCCGTAGTAGCCGGGGTACTCGCCGTACGGGCCCTCGGCCTCGCGCACGCCGGGCAGGATGCGGCCCTCCAGCACGATCTCGGCGTCCGCCGGGACTTCGAGATCCACCGTGTCGCACTTGACCAGCTCCACCGGCTCGCCGCGCAGGGACGAGGCCAGCTCCATCTCGTCGTCGCCCAGGTTCAGGCCCTGCACCTGGGAGGCGAGGTACAGCATCGGGTCGCCGCCGATGGCGACGGCGACTTCGGTTGGCGCGCCGCGCAGGTCGTTCTTGGTGCGGATGGTGCCGGCGTGCGAGGTCGGGCTCGACCAGATGCCGGTGCGGTTGCCGGGCCGCAGTTGCAGGCGGTAGATGCCCATGTTGCGCCGGCCGCTGTCCGGGTCCTTCATCACCACGAGACCGTAGTTCAGGAAGGCGCCGCCGTCGTCCGGGTTGTTCACCGCCCGCGGCACCAGGTCCTCGATGCGCAATTGCGCTTCCGGGATCACCACTTCCTTGCACGGCGCGCTCGTCACCATGCGCGGCTGCGGCCACGGGCGGCCGCGCGAGCGCTTCAGGAAGGTCTCGCCTACCTCCGCCAGCGCCACGTCCATGGCCAGCGCGATGCGGTCCTTGGTGCCCAGCATGTTGGTGAACACCGGGTACTGGTAGCCCTTGACGTTGTTGAACATCAGCGCCGGCCCGCCTTCGTCCAGCACCTTGCGGCAGATGGCGCCGAGTTCCTCGTGCGGGTCGACTTCGGCGTCGATTTCGAGCAACTCGCCGGCAGCGTCCAGGCGTGCGATGAACTGACGGATGTCGCGGTACGGCATGGTCTCCTCCTGGTGGCCGCTCAAGCGGCTCGGTGATGGGCGCGGATTCGCCGGCCGATTGTGGCCGCCGGGGCGACCGGCGGCAAGGCGCGGTGCGAATGGGCACAATCCGGCCCATGAACACGAATCACGACACCCCCTGCCCGCTGTGCGATGCCGGCGCCGAAACCGTGCTGTGGCGCAGCCCGCAGGCCCGCGTGCTGCGCGTGGACGATGCGGCCTACGCAGGCTTCTGCCGGGTGGTCTGGAACGCGCACGTCGCGGAGATGACGGACCTCGCCCCCGCCGAGCGGCGCACCCTGATGGATCTGGTCTTCGGCGTGGAGGAGGCACTGCGGCGCGTGCTGGCGCCCGCCAAGATCAACCTCGCGAGCCTCGGCAACCAGGTGCCGCACCTGCACTGGCACGTGATCCCGCGCTTTGCGGACGACGCCGCGTTCCCGGACGCCATCTGGGCACCGGCGCGGCGCAGCGGCGCCCCGCGCAGCGTGGACTGGGTGGCGCTGGAAACCGCCGTGCGGCGTGAGCTTGAGCCCCCCAGGGCCTGACTACGGCCTGACTACAGCCGCAGGTACTCGCGCGCATTGCCGCGCAGGATGGCGTCGCGCTGCGCGGGCGGCAGGTCGAGGCCGACGATGCGCCGGCCGGGCGCCTTCTCGCGGATGGCAAACGGGTAGTCCGAGCCCACCATCAGCCGGTCAGCGCCGTACAGATCGATCAGGTACCGCAGCGCCAGGTCGTCGTAGACCAGCGCGTCGTAGTACATGCGCCGGGCGTAGTCGATGGGCGCGTGCGGCAGGAAGGCGTGCTCGCCGCGCATCGTCTCCCAGCCCGACTGCAACCGCGGCAGCACCATGCCGAAGCTGCCGCCGCCGTGGCTGAAGCCGATGCGAAGATCCGGGAATTGGTCCAGCAGGCCGCCGGTGATCATCGAGGCCACGGCAAAACCGTTCTCGTTCGGAAACGCGATCAGCGCCTGCAGCAGCGGCGGGCCGATCACCCGATCCGCCCCGGCCGGGTGCAGCGCGTGCACGAACACGGCCAGATCGTTCTCCACCGCCGCCGCGAAAAACGGCGCATGGTCCGGGTGGCCGATCGGCTTGCCATTGATGTTGCTGCCGACCTCCACGCCCACCATGCCGTACTCGCGGCGCAGCGTCTGCATCTGCCGGGCGGCCAGGTCCGGGTCCTGCAGCGGCACCATGCCGAGCCCGGCAAAGCGCTGCGGCGCCGCCGCCACCATGCCGGCGATGGTGCCGTTCACGTGCCGCGCCATGGCCAGCGCGTCGTCGGCGTCGAACCAGTACGACAGCAGCTCCGGCATGGGCGACAGCACCTGCATCTCGACATCCTCGGCGGCCATGTCCTGCTGGCGCCGGGCCGCGTCCCAGCTGTGGTCGCTCACGGTCCGAAACGGCTTGTCGCCGATCACCACCGTCTTGTGGCCGGGGTGGTCGCAGGCGTGCATCTGCGGCCAGCGCTGGCCGCCGGCGCGGCCGGCGTAGGCCGGAAAATCGGCGGGGACGACGTGGGTGTGGACATCGATGGCCATGCGGGCTCCGCGGGGTGCTGGTTCGGGTCGGCGGATGGTACGTCCTTGCGCGGGGCACAAAAAAAACCGCACCCCGTCGCCGGGATGCGGTTTCGCTGGGAACAGGATTGCCAGGGCAGTCAGGGCAAGCCAGGGTTGGCTTGCCCGTCAATCAAGCGCCCAAAGCGCTTGATTGACGGAGGCGCGCTGCGGACATGTGCCGCGGCGAGCCGAGTTGAAAAAGGGCCGGAAGCCCTTTTTCGACGGCCTGTCAAAGGAAGCGCGGCATCACCTCTTTGGCGAACAGCTCGTGCGTGCGGCGGTGCTGCTCCAGCGTGATGCCGCCCTGCGGGCCGCGCGGCAGCACCTGGATGGCGAACTCGTCGAGTTCCTCCTTCGCCAGAAAATCCGCCACCTTGTCGGCAATCTGCGCCGGCGTGCCGACCCACACCATGTCCTGCGCCAGGATGTCCTCGTAGGTCAGCTCCAGCATGCTGTTCATGGCGTTGCTGGCGTAGAAGCCGTAGCCGGCCGCCAGCAGGCGGTCACGGTCGGCCACCTGGTCCACCGACAGGATGGGCTTGGCGATCTGGTGGTAGAAGTACGGCGCCGCGGTGCGCGCCTGCTGCTGCGCCTCTTCCTCGGTCGGCGCGATGTGCACCGGCTGGATCCAGCTGACGATCGGCTTGTGGCCGGCCTTGGCGCAGGCGTCGCGGTACTCCTTCATCGCGTTGACGAAAATCGGGTACGGCGCCGGGCCGCCCACCGAGATGCCCCAGCCGCGCTCGGCGGCAAAGCGGAACGAGCGCCCGCTGGTGCCGGTCAGGTACACCGGCATCTGCTTTTGCACCGGGCGCGGGTGCACGGTGACGTTGTCGACCGTGTACTTCTGGCCGTGGAAGGAGAAGCTCTCCTCGGTCAGCGCCTTCATGATGATGTCCTGCGCTTCCTCGTAGCGCGGCTGGCTTTCCTCGTAGGGAATGCCGGCCAGCTTGTACAGCCAGGCGTGGCCGCGCCCGAAGCCGAGATCCAGCCGCCCGCCGGTCAGCACGTCGGCGGTGGCGATTTCGCCCGCCAGCACGGTCGGCGTGTGCAGTGGCAGCGTGTGGCACAGGGTGCGAAAGCGGATGTTCCTGGTGCGCTGCGCGGCGGCCGAGAACAGCGCCAGCGGGTTGGACGACTGGCCGAAGGTCGGGAAGAAGTGGTGCTCGATGGCCATGTACACGTCGTAGCCGAGCTGGTCGCACTGCTCCATGTGGCCCATCACGTCCCACACCGCCTCGCCGCTGCCGACGCCCGGCATGCAGTTCATCTCGGTGTAGACGCCAAATTTCAGCTTGCTGCTGGCCACGGTGTTTCTCCTTGATGGTGATGGACAAAGGGTGCCGTCCGGCGGGCGCGCATTATGGGCGAGTCCACCGCCGGCCGGCTGATGTCTGTCAAGCCGCGCTGACGCGCCGCGCCTGCAACCAGTGCAGCGCCACCGGCAGCAGCGACACGGCGACGATGCCGAGCGCGATCAGCGTGAGATTGCTCTTGACCCACGGAATCTGGCCAAACAGCACGCCCGCGGTCATGAACAGCAGCACCCACACCGCGGCGCCGAACACGTTGTAGGCAAGAAAGCGCCGGTACTGCATGGACCCGACGCCGGCCACGAACGGCGCGAACGTGCGCACGATGGGCACGAAGCGCGCGAGCACGATGGTCTTGCCGCCGTGGCGCTCGAAGAACGTCCGCGTTCGGGCGAGGTGCTCCTGCCGCAGCCAGCGCGAATCCGGCCGCGAATACACGCGCGGGCCGATGGCGTTGCCGATGGCGTAATTGACGCTGTCGCCGATCACCGCCGAGACGAACACCACCGCCGCCGCGGTGCCGAAATCGACCATCCCGCCCGCCGCCAGCGTGCCGACCACGAACAGCAGCGAATCACCCGGCAGAAACGGCGTCACCACCAGGCCCGTCTCGCAGAACACCACCAGCGCCAGCAGCGCGTACACCCACACGCCGTGCTCGGCGGTGAACTCGGCGAGGTGCTTGTCGAGGTGCAGAAACAGGTCGAGCAGGGTTTGCAGCAATTCCATGCGCGGCGGTCCGGTGCGTGTGGAGGCGCCAGTATCCGGGCGGCATGTGGCCGGGACAAGGCGACGCAGTTCAGAGCGTCGCGCCGATCACCGCCCCCGCAGGAACAGCCGGTCGAGCTCCGCCAGCGGCAGTTCCACCCAGGTGGGCCGGCCGTGGCCGCACTGGCCGCTGCGTTCGGTGCGCTCCATGTCGCGCAGCAGGGCGTCCATTTCGGGCAGCGTGAGCTGCCGCCCGGCGCGCACCGAACCGTGACAGGCCATGCCGGTCAGCAGCGCCTCGATGTGTTCCTCGACGCGCCGGCTGGTGCCGTGCTCGCGCAGCTCGGCCAGCACGTCGCGTACCAGCGCCGGCACGTCGCCGCCCGCCAGCAGCGCCGGCACCTCGCGCACGGCGAGCGTGTCCGGCCCGAGCACGGCCAGATCGAATCCCAGCGTTGGCCACAGTGCGGCGTGCCGCTCCACGGTGGCGATCTCGCCCGCGCTCAAGGCCAGCGTCAGCGGCACCAGCAGCGGTTGACCGACGATGCGACCGCCGGCGTGCGCCGCGCGCAGGCGCTCGAAGGTGATGCGCTCGTGCGCGGCGTGCATGTCCACCAGCACCAGTCCGCGCGCGCCCTGCGCCAGGATGTAGATGCCCATGAGCTGCGCGAGCGGCCGGCCGAGCGGCTGGTCGGGCGACTGAGCAGCATCGGGCGGCAGCGGGGTCGGCGCGTCAACGGCGCCGTGGGCGAGCTGCGTGTAGGCGGCGAGTTGTTCGGCGATCTGCCCGGTGGACAGGCGCGGCGCGTTGCCTTCCCAAAGACGCCCCGCCGTCGGCGCCGGGCGGTTGCCTGGCTGCGCAACGACATCGGACATCGTGGACGCCTCCAAGGCCGCCCCACCGGCGCGGCTGCCGCTGCCGATCACCTCCCGCAGACAGCGGCGCACCAGGTCGTGCACGGCGCGGCTGTCGCGAAAGCGCACCTCGGCCTTGGCCGGGTGCACGTTCACGTCCACCAGCGACGGCGGCAGGTCGAGGTACAGCACGTAGGCCGGGTGGCGGCCGTGGTAGAGCACGTCCTGATACGCCTGCCGCGCCGCGTGCGTGAGCAGCTTGTCGCGCACCAGGCGGCCGTTCACGTACCAGAACTGGAGGTCCGCCGCGGCGCGGGAGAAGGTCGGCAGCGCCGCCCAGCCGGACAGGCGAAGCTCCCCGGCCGGCCCAGTGGTCGGAAAGTCGAGCCGCAGCGCGGCATCCACGAACGCCTGCCCGCACAGGCGCGAGAGGCGCTGCTCGCGCGCCGGAAGATCCACGGCCGGCGGCAACTGCTGCACCGCCTTGCCGTTGTGCGACCAGGCGAGACCCACGTCGAAGCGCGCCAGCGCCAGACGCCGCAGCAGCTCGTCGGCGTGCTGGAACTCGGTCTTCTCGCTGCGCAGGAACTTGCGCCGCGCCGGCAGGTTGTAGAACAGATCGCGCACCGTGACCGTGGTGCCCGGCGGGTGCGCCGCCGGCCCGGGCTGCGACTGCCCGTGCGCGAGCTGCGCGGCCGGCGCGCCGGCAACGGCGGACGCGATGTCCAGCCGCGCCACGGACGCGATGCTCGGCAGCGCCTCGCCGCGGAAGCCGAGCGTCGCGATGCGCATCAGCTCGTCGCTGTCGGAAAGCTTGCTGGTGGCGTGGCGGCGCAGCGCGAGCGGCAGTTCCGCCGCCGGAATGCCGGCGCCGTCGTCGCGCACGCGGATCAGGCCGACGCCGCCCTGTTCGAGGGTGACCTCGATGCGCCGGGCACCGGCGTCTAGCGCGTTCTCCAGCAGTTCCTTGACGATCGAGGCCGGCCGTTCGACGACCTCGCCGGCGGCGATCTGGTTGGCGAGCTGCGCCGGCAGTTCTCGGATCGGCCGGCGCGCGGCCTCAGCTACCGTCATCGGCCGCGCGCAGCGCCGGCGTGCGGCCGGTCTGCGCCTCGGCCAGCGCCTGGCGCAGGCGCGGCTCGGTCTGCAGGTAGTCGCGAATACCGGCCACCAGCGCGCCCGCCATGCGCCGCCGGAATGCCGGATCGGCCAGCTTGCGCGCCTCTTCGGGCGTGGAGATGAAGGCGGTTTCGACCAGCACCGAGGGCACCTGCGGGGATTTCAGCACCATGAAGCCGGCCTGCTGCACGTCCGAGCGGTGCAGTTTGTTCACGTCCGCCATTCGGTCCAGCAGCCGCTCCGCGAGGCGAAGGCTACTCTCGGTGGTGGCGTTCTGCGACAGGTCCAACAGCACCGACCGCAGCACCCGGTCCTGCCCCGCCACGGCCAGGCCCGCCGGCATGCCGGCCGCGTTCTCGCGCGCGGCGAGCAGGCGCGCCGCCTCGCTGGTGGCGCCGTGCTCGGACAGCGCGTACACGCTCGACCCGCGCGCCCGGCCCTTGGCCACCGCGTCGGCGTGGATCGACAGGAACAAATCTGCCTTGTGCTTGTGCGCCACCGCCGTGCGGTCGCGCAGTTCCAGAAAGCGGTCGTCGCCGCGGGTGAGCACGGCGCGCATGCCGCGCTGGGCGTTGATCTGCGCCGCCAGTTCCCGCGCGATGGCGAGCGTGACGGTCTTCTCGTACAGGCGATTGGGGCCGACCGCGCCCACATCGTGACCGCCGTGCCCGGCGTCGATGACCACCGTCACCGCGCCGGCCGACTTGGCACGCAGCACGGGTGCTGCGGCCGGCTGCGGTGCCGGCGCTGGTGCAGCCGACCGGGCTGCTACGGGGGCCTCCTTTGGCGGCGCCACGGGCACTCGCGCCGCTAGAACAGGCGGTTTGATGGCCGGTTTGGCCACGGCGACCGGCGCCTTTTGCGCCGCGCGCGCCTGCACCGGCGCGGGCGCAGCCTGGCCGCCGAGCACGTCGATCTGCACCCGCGCGCCCCTGCCGCCGCCAGCAGGCAGCGTGGCGTGGCGCCACTGCACCGGCGCCGCGAGATCGAACACGACGCGCAGGCCGCCGCCCGCCTGCGGGCCGGAGCGCACGCCGCGCAGCGTGCCCGCCGGCGGCGCCTTGAGCCCGCCGCGCAGCGTGGTGGCGGGCAGGTCCACCACCAGCCGGTCCGGCGCCTTGAGACTGAACACCTTGGCCGCCGTGGGCGCGGAGAGCTCCAGTACCAGCCGCGTGCCGCCCGCCACCGGTGCGTAGCTCAGGCCGCGCAGTTCGCCTGCCCAGCTGGCCAGCGGCACGAGCGCCAACAGGCCCATCAGGAGTTTCTTCATGACAAGGCTTCCAGGATGTGTTCACCGGCCCTGCCGTGCGCCGTGGCGCGCAGGCGCCGTCCGGCGCCGGCAAGGTCGATGCTGATGTCGAGGTCGGGCTGCGGCAGCCAGCCGGTGCCGCGCTCGGGCCATTCCACAAAACACACGCGGTGCCCGTCGAACAGCTCGCGGGCGCCGATGTCTTCCAGCTCCTCGGCGCTGCCGAGGCGATAAAGATCGAAATGACACAGCTCGCCCTGCGGCACGGCGTAGGTTTCAAGTAGCGTGTAGGTCGGGCTGCGCACCGAGCCCGTGTGGCCGAGGCCGCGCAGCACGCCGCGCACCAGCGTGGTCTTGCCGGCGCCGAGCGGGCCGTGCAGGTACACGCAGGCCGCCGCCGGCAGCGCCCGGGCCAGGCGCGCGCCAAACGCGAGCTGCGCCGCTTCGTCGTCAAGCACCCAGGTGCGCTCCATGGTCCGTTCCGTTCAGCAGCGCCGGCAGCACGTCCAGCAGGTCGCCGGCCAACAGGCCGCGCTCGCCACGCCGGGCGGCGACGGCGTCCGCCGCCGCGCCGTGCAGGCAGGCGCCGAGCGCAGCCGCGGCAAACGCCGGCAGGCCCTGCGCCCACAGCGCCGCGATCACGCCGGTCAGCACGTCACCCATGCCGCCGCTCGCCATGCCGGGGTTGCCGTATGGCACCACGCCGACCGGCGCCTGGCCGTCGCACACCAGCGTGCCGGCGCCTTTCAGCACCACCACGCCGCCGTAGCGGGCGTGCAGCGCGCGCGCGGCGGCGTAGCGGTCAGCCTCCACCTGCGCGGTGCTGATCCCCAGTAACCGCGCCGCCTCGCCGGGGTGCGGCGTCAGAATCCAGTCCTCGCGCCGCTGCGGGTCCACCGCCAGCAGGTTCAGCGCGTCGGCGTCCACCACCAGCGGCAGGCCGCTGTCGAGCGCCGCACCCAGCAGCGCGCGGCCAAAATCGCCCTGCCCCAGGCCCGGCCCCACCGCCAGCACGCTCGCCCGGGCCAGCAGCGGCGCAAGATCAGCCGCCGCGTCCACGCCGCGCGCCATCAGTTCCGGTTGCCCCGCGATCAGCGCCGGTACGTGCGCCGCGCGCGTCCCCACGCTGGTCAATCCCGCGCCTGCGCGCGCCGAGGCCGCGCCGGCCAGGCGCACCGCGCCGCCGTAGCCGTGGTCGCCGCCCAGCACCAGCACGTGGCCGAAATTGCCCTTGTGCGCGCCACGTCGGCGCGGCGGTGCAAAGGCCACCCGCAACGCGTCGAGGTCCAGCAGCGCAGCCGGCGCCGGCCCCGCGGCATCCACCGCGTCCGTGGGCACGCCAAGGTCATCGAACGCCAGCTCGCCGCAGCAGTCGCGCGCGGCGCCGGTGTAAAGCCCCTGCTTGCGGACCACAAAGCTGACCGTCGCCCGCGCCTGCACCACCGCGCCCGGCGCGGCGCCGGTGTCGGCATCAAGCCCGCTCGGCACATCCAGCGCCAGCACCGGCCGGCCGCAGGCGTTGATGGCATCGATGGCCTCCGCCACCCGCCCGGTCGGCGGGCGGTCGAGGCCCGTACCCAGCAACGCGTCGACCACCACATCCGCGCCGGCCAGCGTGGCCTGCACGTCGGCCTGCTCCGCCCCGCCGCAGGCCAGCCAGCCCTGCCGGGCGGCATCCGCCTCGCTGCCCGGCCGCGGCACGCCGGCCACGCGGCCGAGCGCGACGCCAAGGCCGGCCGAGCGCGCCAGGCGCGCCAGCACGTAACCGTCGCCGCCGTTGTTGCCCGCCCCGCACAGCACGCCGACCTGCTGCGCCTGCGGCCAGCGGCGCCGCATGACGGTGTAGGCCGCCGCCCCGGCGCGCTCCATCAGTGCGTTTCCGGCGCATGCGGGCTGCTGCATCGCGGCGTGGTCGACGCGCCGCGATTGGGCAACTGAATACAATTTTTCTAGCCGAGACAACACCTTAAGAATGCCGTTTGATGCCCGAGCTGAGAAAGCCGGCGCAAGCATACGCTTTTTTCCCCACCCGATTCGCGTCAATCGCTTTATTTCATTGCCTTTGCGGGGAGCGGCCCACCAACACGCAGCAGCCGCCCGGAGGCGCCGCAAAACCGGCAGCGGCTGTGCTCCATAATCGCCGCCCGACCCGGATCGCCGGCCCCAGCCCGCCTCGGCGACGCCCGGCAGGCCACACACGCGCTGCACGCCACAACCCAAGCGCGCGCCGGCCATCCAGCGCCCACAGCCCCCTCCGCCGAAACCCCGCATGCCCACACTCAACTGGATCGGCAAGCAAGCCGTCGTCAAACACCACAAGGAGGTGCCGTTCCGCCTGCTGGAGCCGGTGCCCGAGCTGTCTCTCCCCTCTCCCGCGGGCGGGAGAGGGGCTGGGGGTGAGGGCGCCCATGCCGAGCGCGCCCACGGCGACACCGATTCGCCGGGAGCGAATCGGTGCGATAGCCCCGAAGGGGTGAGGCGCACGGACGCGCCGAACAACCTCATCGTGCAGGGCGACAACCTGCACGCGCTCAAGGCCCTGCTGCCGCGCTACGCCGGCCAGGTGAAGTGCATCTACATCGACCCGCCCTACAACACCGGCAACGAGGGCTGGGTCTACAACGACAACGTCAACAGCCCGGAGATTCGCAAGTGGCTGGGCGAAGTGGTCGGCAAGGAAGGTGAGACGCTGGACCGCCACGACCGCTGGCTGTGCATGATGTATCCGCGGCTGGTGCTGCTGAGGCAGTACCTTCGCAATGACGGCGTGATCTGGGTGTCGATTGACGATGCAGCCATCCATCTGCTGCGCGCATTGATGGACGAGGTATTCGGCGCGTCGAAGTTCGTAGCATGCAACGTTTGGCAGAAACGATACTCGCGCGAAAACCGGGAGGCCATTGGCGACGTGCATGAGTACCTGCTCATCTACGCGATGAACCCGGCGAAATTCAAGGAGACGCGGAACAAGGTTCCCATCGACGAAAAGCAAGCCAAGGTCTATCGAAATCCGAACAACGATCCGAAGGGGCGTTGGAGGCCTATTCCCCTGACTGCACAGGCTGGTCATGCAACGAAAGACCAGTTTTACGAAATCACATCGCCTAGCGGCAAGAAGTTCAAGCCGAGCCCAGGCCGCTGCTGGGGCTTGGCAGAAGCAACCTTCAACAAGCTCAGGGCTGAAGGCCGCATTTACTTCGGTAAGAAAGGGGACTCGCAACCCAACGTGATCCGCTACTTGAGCGAGGTCGAAGGAGTGGTGCCTTGGACATGGTGGACGCATGAAGAGGTAGGACATACGGACGAGGCAACCAAGGAGCTCATGAGCGTTCTCGGTGGCATCAGCGGCTTCGACACCACGCCGAAGCCATCGCGCCTCATACAGCGTCTTCTACAAATCGCCACCGACAAGGATTCGCTCGTCCTCGACAGTTTCGCCGGCTCCGGCACCACCGCCCACGCGGTGCTGAAACAGAACGCCGAAGACGGTGGCAATCGCCGCTTCATCCTGGTGGAGATGGACGACGCCATCGCCCGCAACGTCACCGCCGAGCGCGTGCGCCGCGTGGCGCAGGGCTACACACGCGGCCAGGCCACGCTCCCCTCTCCCGTGAGCGGGAGAGGGGTTGGGGGAGAGGGCGCAAGCCACGACCCTGACGAAGATACCCTCTCCCCGGCCCTCTCCCGCGAGTGGGATAGGGGGAAAGATTGGGTGCCGGGACTCGGTGGCGGCTTCCAGTTCTGCCGGCTGTCCGCCGAGCCGCTGTTCGACGCCGACGGGCAGATTCGCCGCGACGTGACCTTTGCCCAGCTCGCCGAGTTCGTGTGGTTTCTGGAGACCGGCGCCGGCTCCGCGCCATCGCTCTGCCCGGCTGCAACTGACAAGGCCGAAGGCCGTTGGCCATTGCTCGGAATCCATGCCGGGCGCGCGGTCTACCTGCTCTACAACGGCATCCTGAAGGACCGCTCCGACCTCGGCGGCAACGTGCTGAACCAGCGCACGCTGGCGCTGCTGGACGAAACCGCGCCGGGCTTTGCCGGGCCGCGCGTGGTGTACGGCGCGCGCACGCGCTTCGACAGGAAAAGGCTCGCCGCGCTCGGCATCACCTTCCACCAACTGCCCTACGAACTGGCGGTGAAGACATGGTTTTGACGGCGCCGAAGGTGATCGTCATCGCCGGCCCCAACGGCGCGGGCAAGACCACCTTTGCGCGCGAGTTCCTGCCCAACGAAGCGGCCTGCCCCGTCTTCATCAATGCGGACCTGATCGCGGCCGGATTGGCGCCGTTTGCCCCGGAACGCGCCGCCGTGCAGGCGGCCCGACTCATGCTGGATGCAATGGCGCAGCATTTTGCCGCCCGCGAGAGCTTTGCGTTCGAGACCACGTTGTCCGGACGCGGCTATGTGCACCGGATCAGGCGCTGGCAGGCGGCGGGCTATACGGTCGAGCTGATCTTTCTGCAACTCAATTCGGCCGACGAGGCGATCGCCCGCGTTGCCCAGCGCGTGAAACAGGGCGGTCATGACGTTCCGCCCGACACCGTCCGCCGGCGCTTCGCGGCAGGACGGGAGAATTTTCATCGGCTGTACGCGCCGTTGGTGGATACGTGGGTGTTGTACGACAACGCCGGGGCACAACCACGATTGTTGGACTGGAGCGAAAAACCATGAGCCCGCGACCCCTGGACAGTGCCCGGAATGCGGACCTCCCGGCTTCTTACGAGGCGTTGAAACGGGCCGCGCGGCGCGCGCGGGAGGTGGCGCGACAGACAGGGACACTGCTCGTCATTGGCGAAGACGGCCAGGTCCGGCTGATCGCGCCGCAACCCGAATCCGCCGCTGCACGCGTCAATGAGCCGTCCTCGGGCTACGGGGAGGGCGCATGAACGAACTGAAGAATTACCAGGCGCAGTTGCTGGACGACTTCGCGGCCTATCTCGCCCGCTGCCGCGAGCTGAAGGATCCGGCGGCGGCCTTTGCGGAATCGACGCTCGCGCATTTCGGCTATGCCCTGCCGTATCACCCGCTGCCGGGCGCGCCGCTGACGCCCTATGTGTGCCTGCGGGTGCCCACCGGCGGCGGCAAGACGCGCCTTGCCGGGCAGGCCATCCGGCGCGTGAACGAGCAGTTTCTGGCCACCGAGCACGCGCTGGTGCTGTGGCTGGTGCCGTCGGAGCCGATCCGCGAGCAGACGCTGCGCGCGCTGAAAACACCGGGCGAATTGCTGCATGAGGACATGCGGGAGCTGTTCGGCGCGGTGCATGTGCTGGACATCGACGCGGCGCTCGCCGTGCAGCCGGCGACGCTCGATACCGGCAACACGATCATCGTGGCCACCATGCAGAGCTTCAAGCGCGACAGCGCCGACGGGCTGCGCGTGTACCGCCAGAACGGCGCGCTGATGGCGCACTTCGATAGCGCCGCGCCGGGCGAGCGGTCGCTGGTGGAGGTGATCCGCCGGCGCCGGCCGTTCGTGATCGTGGACGAGGCGCACAACCAGGGCACGCCGCTGGCGGTGGATACGCTGGCGCGCTTCGAGCCGGCTTGCGTGCTGGAGCTGACGGCCACGCCGGACCGAGACAACAATCCCTCCAACGTGCTGCGCAGCGTGTCGGCCGCCACGTTGCAGGCCGAAGACATGCTGAAGCTGCCGCTGGAGCTGGCCATTCACCCGGAGTGGCGGGTGTCGCTGACCGAGGCCATCGGCCGGCTGCGGCAACTGGAAGTGGCGGCGGAAGCGGAGCGGCAGGCGACCGGCGAGACGATCGCGCCGGTGGTGATGCTGATCCAGGCCGAGCGCAAGGCGGACGGCAAGGAGACCTTCACCCCGGAGCGGGTGAAGCAGCACTTGATCGACCACTTCGCCATCGCGCCCGAGCGCATCGCCATTGCCACCGGCGCGGTGGACGAGCTTTCCGGCCGGACGCTTGGGGATGCGGACTACCCGCAGTTCATCATCACCGTGGACAAGCTGCGCGAGGGCTGGGACTGCCCGTTTGCCTACGTGCTGTTCACCTTCCGCAACACCACCTCCAGCACGGCCGTGGAGCAGGTGCTGGGACGTGTGCTGCGCATGCCGCACGTCACGCGCAAGCAGCAGGAGGCGCTGAACCGCAGCTATGCGTATGTGGTGTCGTCCGAACTCGCGGCCACGGTGCAGGGGCTGCGCGACGGGCTGGTGCAGAACGGCTTCGAGCGGCTGGACACCCGCGAGCTGATCCGTACCGCGCAGGATTTCGCCCCGGCCGGTGACCTGTTCGCGCCGGTGGCGGAAGTGGTGATCCCATTGCCGCCGCTGGACGACGGCGTGGCGCTGCCGGACCCCGCGGCGCTGGCGGGTCTGCCCAAGGCGCTGCGCGACCGGGTGGAGGTATCCCCCGAGCGCGGCACGCTGACGGTGAAGGGCGGCCTTGCGCCGAAACAGAGCCAGCAACTGGCGGAGACCTTCACGCATCCGACGGCGATCCACGTCGTGCGCGAGCGGCTGGATACGGCGCTCGCGCTCGCCAGCGCGCCACCGGCGCGCGAACCCACGCCGGCCGAACGCGGCCGCACGGCGCGCATCCCGTTGTTGGGGCACACGCAGTACGGCCTGTTCGACCTGTTCGACGAAACGCCGCTGCTGGATGCGGATTGGGAAATCACCGAGTTCGATCCGCATCTCACGCAAGGCGAATTCGCACACGACATGGAGGCCATGCGCCGCGCCTCGCTCAACATCTCGCAACTGGAACGGGTCGAGTGCGATGTGTACGACCGCCTCGACAGCCAGCTCGCCCTGTTCGGGCGCGAACAGGGCTGGCAGCAGACCGATCTGGTCTACTGGCTCGATCGCAACCTCAGCTTTCCCTACGCGGAGCGCGACCAGAAGGTGGCCTGGATCGACGCCGCGGTGACGCACCTGATCGGGGCGGGCGGCTTTGCGCTGGACGAGCTGGCCTACCGCAAGTTCCGCCTGCGCGGTGCGCTGGAACGCAAGCTGGCCGCCGGGCTGGTGCAGGCCAAGCAACGGGTGTTCGACGAACTGTTTGCCGACGAGGCCGCCTTTGCCGTGCGCGACGAGCACGCCGTGGTGCTGGAGCCGGGGCGCTACGCCTACGACGTGCCGTATACCGGCTTCGTGACGCTGCGGCGCCATTTCTTTCCGGTGATCGGCAATCTCAAGAGCACGGGCGAGGAATTCGAGTGCGCCGAGTTCATCGCCAACCAGCTTGCCGGCGTGGACTGGTGGGTGCGCAACGTGGAGCGGAAGCCCAACGCCTTTTGGCTGCAAACCGCGTCGGACCGCTTCTACCCGGACTTCTTGGTGCAGATGAAGGACGGTCCGCTGCTCGCCGTGGAGTACAAGGGCGCACAACTTGCCGACAACCGCGACAGCCGTGACAAGCAGCGCATCGGGGAGCTGTGGGCGCGGCGCAGCGACGGGCGCTGTCGGTTTGCGTGGGTGACCGACAGGCGTTGGGATTTGATCGAGGCGCAGTTATGACGGCCCGCAACCCGGCACAAAAACACACCTGCCGCCCTGCCGGCGCGCCCTTGCGCACGTGGCAGGGTTCTTTACTGCGCGGGTTGGCGCAGCGCAGGCCCTGCGCACCGCCAATCGGGGGTAGATGCTGACGCCCCCTGCCCTCGCCGCCACAGTCCGTACGCTGGCCGCGGAACTCGGCTTCACCGGCCTTGGCGTCAGCGGCGTTGACCTCGCGCAGGCCGAGCAGCGGCTGGCCGACTGGCTGGCGCGCGGTTATCACGGCGAGATGGCGTGGATGGCGCGCCACGGCAGCCGCCGTTCGCGGCCGGCGGAGCTCGTGCCCGGCACGCTGCGCGTGATCTGCGTACGCATGGATTACTGGCCACAGCAGGCTGCGGCGCCCTGGCCGGTGCTGGAATCACCCTCGCTCGGCTACGTGTCGCGCTACGCGCTCGGCCGGGACTACCACAAGCGCGTGCGCCAGCGCCTGCAGCGCCTCGCGGACGGCATCGCCGCCCTGATCGGCCCGTTCGGCTACCGCGTGTTCTGCGACAGCGCGCCGGTGCTGGAAAAACCGCTCGCCGAGCAGGCCGGGCTCGGCTGGATCGGCAAGCACACGTGTCTGATCGACCGGCGCGGCGGGTCGTGGTTTTTCCTCGGCGAGCTGTACACGGACCTGCCGCTGCCGGTGGACGCGCCGGCCCGCGGCCACTGCGGCAGTTGCCGTGCCTGCATGGATGTGTGCCCCACCGGCGCCATCGTGGCGCCGTACGTGGTGGACGCGCGGCGGTGCATCTCGTACCTCACCATCGAGCACCCGGGGCCGATTCCGGAGGAGCTGCGCCCATTGCTTGGCAACCGCATCTACGGCTGCGACGACTGCCAGTTGGTGTGCCCGTGGAACAAGTTTGCGCGGCCCACCGATGCCGCCGACTTTGCGCCGCGCGAGGGCCTGGATGCGCCGCGCCTGGTCGATCTCATGGACTGGAGCGCCGACGAGTTCGACCGGCGCCTGGCCGGCTCCGCCATCCGCCGCATCGGCCACGAACGCTGGCAGCGCAACATCGCCGTGGCACTCGGCAACGCGCCGCCGGGCGACGCGGCCGCCATCGCCTGCCTGCGCCGCCACCGGCACGGCCCCTCACCGCTGGTGCGCGAGCACGTGGAATGGGCGCTGCGGCGGCACGGCGCGGACGGATGATCAGTCGCTCGGAGTCGTGCCAGCCGGCCGGCTGAACGGCCTGCGCGCGGATCGTGACTCACACCAACCGCGCTCGCACTCAGGATGGCGCGAAAGGCGAATCACGCCCCGCGTCGACCATGCGCAGGCTGTGCTGTCTTCGGCAACACGAAATACGGCCGATGGGATGTGGATACGGGTATCCGACCACCTAAAACCCCAACCCCATCTGCCCCCCGGCCGGCGGCCGGAACGCGCGCGTATCGAGCGCGGGCACTTCTCCGAGTCCGAGCCGGCGGCAGGCGATGTCGAAGCGCTGGCCGAGCAGCGTGGCGTAGTCGCCGGCGCCGCGCTGGCGGTGGCCGAAGGTGCTGCTGGACAGACGCTCGCCCCACAGGTCGCGCAGCGCGTTCAGCACGCGCGCGGCGCGGTCGGGCCGGTGGCGGTGCAGCCAGTCTTCGAAGAGATCCGCCACTTCGCCCGGCAGGCGCAGCACGGTGTAGCCGGCAAAGCTGGCGCCGGCCTGCGCAGCGGCGGTAAGGATGGCTTCGAGCTCGTGGTCGGTGAGCGCCGGGATGATGGGCGCCACCAACACGCCCACCGGCACGCCGGCATCGCGCAGGCGCGCGACGGTGTCGAGCCGCGCCTGCGGCGCCGCGGCGCGCGGTTCCAGCGTGCGGGCGATGTCGCGGTCGAGCGTGGTGATGGACAGGAACACGCTGATGAGGTTGTGGCGGGCGAGTTCGGCGAGGATGTCGAGGTCCTGCGCAATGCGGCCGGACTTGGTGACGATGCCGACCGGGTGGCGGCAGTCCAGCAGCAGTTCCAGCACGCTGCGGGTGATGCGCCAGTGCCGCTCGGCCGGCTGGTAGGGGTCGGTGTTGGTGCCCATGGCGAGCACCTGGCAGCGGTAGCCGGGCTTGCGCAGGGCGTCTGCCAGCAGCTGCGCGGCGCGCGGCTTGGCGAGGATGCGGGTCTCGAAATCGAGTCCGGGCGAGAGGTCCAGGTACGCGTGGCTCGGCCGGGCGAAGCAGTAGATGCAGCCGTGCTCGCAGCCGCGGTAGGGATTCAGCGACTGCTTGAACGGCAGGTCCGGGGAGTCGTTGCGGGTAATGACCGAGCGCGTCGCGTCCACGCTGACCACGGTGCGCGGGTCGGCGCCGGGCTCGTCTGGCGTGTCGGCATCGGGCGCCGCGCCGCGCTCCGTGCGGGCGTAGCGCGGCGTCGGGTTGTAGCCGGCGCCGCGGCCTTTGTGGGTGCGCCCCTCACTCATCGACCTTGATCGCCGCCGCGATGGCCCGCGTGCGCGCCTGCCGCAGCGCGCTGCGCATGGCCTCGCCGGTGAGGCCGCGTTCGACGAGCGGCCGCACGTCCACGCCGCGCGCGGCCTCGAAGGCGTGTTGCAACCGCGCCGCCTGCGGGTAGGGCCTGTCCTCGAAGCCGGTGCGGCCGCGGTGGTCGGCCTCGCAGGCCAGCAGGAACTGCGCGTAGCGCTGCGGGCGGCGCAGCGCGTCGGTGCGCTCGATGATGTCGAGCAGCGTGCCGGCACGCAGTTCCAGCGCCCGGTGCGCGTTGCCGTGGTCGCGCGCCACGGCGAGCGCGAGTTCACGGTAGGCGGCAGGGACTTTCAGGCGCGCGCACAGGCCATTCACCAACTCCACGCTGCGCGCCTCGTGGCCGTGGTGGCGGGGCCACTCGCCGGGCGGCGTGGTGCCCTTGCCAAGGTCGTGCAGCAGGGCGGCAAAGCGCACCTGCGGGTCGTCACTCAGGCGGGCGGCCTGCTCCAGCACCATCAGCACGTGCACGCCGGTGTCGATTTCGGGGTGCGGCGCGGCCGGCTGCGGCACGCCGAACAGGCGGTCGAGTTCCGGCAGGAGTTTTTGCAATGCGCCGCAGTCGCGCAGCACGCCGATGAAGCGCTGCGGGTCCGGCTCGCGCAGCGCGCGCTCGAATTCCTGCCACACGCGCTCCGGCACCAGCGCGTCCACCTCGCCGGCCGCCACCATCTGCTGCATCAGCGCCTGGGTGTCGTCCGCCACGGTGAAGCCCATGCGGTGAAAGCGCGCCGCGAAGCGCGCCAGGCGCAGGATGCGCACCGGGTCTTCGGCAAATGCCGGCGACACGTGTCGCAGGGTGCGGGCGGCGAGATCGGCTTGGCCGCCGTAGGGGTCGATGACGGTGCCGTCCGCGGCCTCGGCCATCGCGTTGATGGTGAGGTCGCGCCGCAGGAGGTCGTCTTCGAGTGTCACGTCCGGCGAGAAGCTGACCGCGAAGCCGTGGTAGCCGCGCGCGGTCTTGCGCTCGGTGCGGGCGAGCGCGTACTCATCGCCGGTCTTCGGGTGCAGGAACACCGGAAAGTCCGCACCCACCTGCTTGAAGCCGGCGTGGAGCAGGTCGTCCGGCGTGGCGCCGACGACGACGTAATCGCGGTCCGTCACCGGCAGGCCCAGCAGGCGGTCGCGCACCGCGCCGCCGACGAGGTAAGTCTTGAACGGCAGCTTCATGGCCGCCACACGCCGCCCGGCACGCGCCGCGCACCGCGCAAGGGACGCGCGTACCAGTACACCCAGGCAAGGCGGCGCCGGCCGGCCTGGATGACTCGCGTCTGCTCGCGGCGGTATTCGGGCGCCATGCCGGCGGGCGGCGCGCAACCCTCGTAGCGGTCGAGCGCGGCGAACGCTGCCGGGCGCGTCAGGCGGTACAGCTCGCCGTGCACACGCTCGCGGGGGCAGCGCGCCGGGCGGGCGGCGGGATAGGGCCCAAGGTCGTACAGGCGTGCGGCCACGCTGGCCTGCCCCAGACACTGCCCGGCCGGCCGCAGGCGCGCGTGCGCGCTGCCGCCGCGGCGCAGGCTGCCGTACACGAACACCAGCGGCTTGATCATGATCGGCAGGCCGGGCAACGAAGGCTGGCTATTATCCGGACAAAGCCGGCAGCCCGGCACCGCCGGAACCGCCCATACGGAGGACAACGGATGCCGATCGCCCCGCTGCGAGTCGACCAGCTCTACGCGCCCTGCCCGCTGGAGCTGATCCCCTACCGGAGCACCGCCGAGGTGACCGACGCGGTGGACGTGGTGGGGCAGGAACGGGCGCTCGCGGCGCTCGAATTCGGCACCGGCGTGCGCCGCGACGGCTACAACCTGTTCATCCTCGGCACACCGGGCGCCGGCCGGCACGGCGTGGTGCGGCGGTTTCTGGAGCAGCGCGCGGCGAGCCAGCCGACGCCGGCCGACTGGTGCTACGTGCACAACTTCGA
>NZ_JBFWOM010000011.1:21292-97063 GCF_050250495.1 Immundisolibacter sp.
ACGGCTACAACCTGTTCATCCTCGGCACACCGGGCGCCGGCCGGCACGGCGTGGTGCGGCGGTTTCTGGAGCAGCGCGCGGCGAGCCAGCCGACGCCGGCCGACTGGTGCTACGTGCACAACTTCGAGCAGCCGCACCGGCCGCGCGCGCTGCGCTTCGCGCCCGGCCAGGGGCGGCGCTTTTGCGAGGCCATGACGCAACTGGTCGAAGACTTGCAGGGCAGCATTCCGGGCGCCTTCGAAGGCGACGAGTACCAGGCCCGCCGGCGCGTGGTGGAGCAGGAGTTCAAGGACCGCCACGAGCAGGCCATCGACGAGATTCGCGAGCGCGCCCGCGCCAAGGACGTGGCGCTGATCACCACGCCCGGCGGCTTCGCGTTTGCGCCGCTGGCGGCCGGCGAGGTGATGTCCCCGGCGGCCTTCCACAAGCTGCCGGAGGAGACGCGCAAGCGCATCGAGGCCGACATCGAGCAGCTCGAACAGGAGCTCGGCGAGCGCCTGCGACGCCTGCCGCAGTGGCAGAAGGAGGCCCGCCGGCGTATCCGCGAGCTCGATCGCGACGTCGCGCTCGGCATCGTGCAGCCGGCGTTTGCGGAACTGAAGGGCGATTTTGCGGACACGCCGGGCGTGGCCGAGTACCTCGACGCCGCCTGCCGCGACGTGGTCGACAACGTCGGCGATTTCATGACCGCGCGCGAGGAGGCCGGCCCGCGGATGCCGTTCGCGCCCGAGCCGAGCTTCACGCGCTACGAGGTGAACCTGCTGATCCAGCACCCGCCCGCGCGCGGCGCGCCGGTGGTGTACGCGGACCTGCCGAACTACCCGAACCTGGTCGGGCGTCTCGACCACCAGGCGCGCTTTGGCACGCTGTCGACCGACTTCACGCTGATCAAGCCGGGCGCGCTGCACGAGGCCAACGGCGGCTACCTGCTGCTGGACGCCCTGCGCCTGCTGACGCAGCCCTATGCCTGGGACGCCATGAAGCGGGCGCTGCGCGCCAAGGAGCTGCGCATCGAGCCGCTGGAGCGCGCTATCGGTCTGCTGACCACGGTGTCGCTGGACCCGGAGCCGATTCCGCTCGCCGTGACCGTGCTGTTGATCGGCGACCGCCGCCTGTACTACCTGCTTGCCGAGTACGACCCCGAGTTCGCCGAGCTGTTCAAGGTGGCGGCGGACTTCGAGGATGATCTTCGCCGCAGCCCGGACACGGTGGCCGAGCTCGCCCGCCTGCTGGCGACGCAGGTCCAGCGCGAGCGCCTGTTGCCGTTTGCGGCCGGCGCGGTGGCGCGGCTGATCGAGCACGCCTCGCGCAGCATCGGTGACGCGCAGCGCGTGGACGTGCGCCTGAATTACCTGACGGATCTGCTGACGCAGGCCGACTACTTCGCCCGCCGCGCCAACGCGGGCGAGGTGGAGGCGCTGCACGTGCAGCAGACCATCGACGCCGCCGAGGAACGCAGCGGGCGCATCCGCGAGCGCGTGCAGGAGGCCATCCTGCGCGACACCCTGCTGATCGACACGGCCGGTGAGCGCGTGGGGCAGATCAATGGGCTCGCCGTGCTGGGCCTCGGTGGCGTCATGTTCGGTCGGCCGAGCCGCATCACCGCCCGCGTGCGGCCGGGCCAGGGGCGCGTGCTCGACATCGAGCGCGAGGTGGAACTCGGCGGCCCGCTGCACTCCAAGGGCGTGCTGATCCTGTCGAGCTTTCTTGCCGCCCGTTACGCCACCGGCGAGGCGCTGTCGCTGTCGGCGAGCCTGGTGTTCGAGCAGTCCTACAGCGGTGTCGACGGCGACAGCGCGTCGTGCGCCGAGCTGTACGCGCTGCTGTCGGCGCTGGCCGATGCGCCAATACGCCAGTCGCTGGCGGTGACGGGTTCGGTGAACCAGTTCGGCGAGGTGCAGGCCATCGGCGGCGTCAACGAGAAGATCGAAGGCTTTTTCGACATCTGCCGCGCGCGTGGCCTCTCCGGCAACCAAGGCGTGCTGATCCCGGCCGCGAACGTGCAGCACCTGATGCTGCGCGCCGACGTGCGCGATGCGGTCGCCGCCGGGCAGTTCCACGTTTACGCCGTGCGTAGCGTGGATGAGGGCATCGAGCTGCTGACCGGCCTGCCGGCCGGCGTGGCCGATGCCGAAGGCGTCTACCCCGATGGCAGCATCAACGGCCTGGTGTCGGATCGCCTCGCCGAGTACGCGCGCATCCGCGCCGCGCTGGCGCACGGCGGCGAGGGCAATGGCAATGGCAATGGCGACACCTGACGAACCGGTCACGGAACGCATCGTGGTGGCGGTCGACGCCTCGGCCGCCAGCCGGCTGGCGCTCGAACTGGCGGCCGATCTTGCCGCCGCGCTCGGCACGCGCCTCACGGGCCTGTACGTCGAAGAAGAAGGCCTGCTGCACGCAGCCGGTTTGCCGTTCGTGCGCAGCATCGGCGCGCAGTCCGGACGGCCGACGCCGTTCACTCCCGATGCGCTCGAACGTCAATGGCGCGCGCTGGCCTCCCGGGCGCGCGACACGCTGGCGCAGATCGCCCACGCCCGGCGGCTCGACTGGAGCTTCGAGGTTACCCGCGGGCCGGCCGGCGACGTGCTGCGTGCGGCCGCGCGCGGCGCGCGGCTCATGGGGCTGGGCTTCGGCGAGCGACCCTCGGCCGTGATGGCGCAAGCCGCCCTGCGCCTGGTCGGCATACCGCTGCTGCTGGCGCCGTCGCGACATCCGGCCGGCGGCCGCTGGGTGGCGGTGGTCGACACGGCCGAGGACGCGCGCGGAGTGCTCGCACTCGCGGGCTCGCTGGCGCCGTTGGCCGATCCGCCGGTGCTGTTGATGACGCGGTCGATGCAGGCCGCGTGTCAGGATGCGCGGCAACGCCTGGCGCCCTCGCTGGCGTGCGTCCAGCTCCCCGAGCCCGGCGATTTGCAGGCGGTAATCGCCGCCCTGCGCGGCTGCGCGGCGCGGGGCGTGATTGTGAGCGCGCGCAGCCCGCTCGGTCAGCCACCCCTGCTCGATCGCCTGCTGGCCGGCGACAACTGGGCGGTCCTGCGCGTGAGTTCAGCCGGCTCCGAGCCAACCGAGGCGTGAGTTCCCGAACGATCGTTGACACCGCCCCGCGCCGGTGACAGCATCCGGCCGCCCGCCTTACAACGATGAAACAGTGACGGGTGGGGAGGAGATGCGCGTTCGGGTGGGGCGGTTCCGCGCCACCCATGTGCGAGGGGGAGTTCTCGAAGAATCTCGCCTCTCACCTTCCCGGCCACGGACGGCCTGCAATGTCTGGTGCGTAACCGGCACTCGCCCGAGTGCTTTCGTGTCGCGTAGGAGGACGGTCATGCAGGTATGGCGCAAGTGGATTTTCGTGACGCTGACAACACTCGCGGCCAGCGCCGCAGTGGCCAAGGTGTCGCCCGAGGAAGCAGCAAGGCTAGGCATCGAAGGCACGGAACTGACGCCCATGGGCGCCATCCGCGCCGGTAATGCCGACGGCTCCATCCCGGCCTGGGAGGGCGGCATCACGCAGCCCCCGGCGGGCTACAAGGAAGGCGGCTGGTACGTCGACCCGTACGCCGACGACAAGATTCTGTTCAGCATCACCGCACAGAACTATCAGCAGTACGCCGACAAGCTGTCCGCCGGACAGGTCGCGATGTTCAAGAAATATCCGCAGACCTACCGCATGGATATCTACCCCAGCCGGCGCAGTGCCTCGTTCCCGAAGTGGCACTACGAAAACAGCATCTGGAACGCGACCAACACGGACTGGTGCAACCCCTCGCCGGGCACTAACCGGGAGAAACGCTGCCTCGCGGAGGGCTCGTGGCGGGCCGGCACGTTCTTCCCGATTCCGAAGGACGGCGGCGAGATCATGTTCAACCACACGTTTTTCTACATGGGCGAGGGCTACACCTCCGACAGCTACGGCTACAACGCCTTCGTCGACGGCACCTATGCGGAGCACCTGAAGCGCGACCGGTTTTTCCTGCCGATGTGGATGAGCGACGCGGATCGGCCCACGGCCGACGTCTACACCCGCAAGGGCGGCGCGGCGCTGTGTTTCTCGCAGGAGGATCTGGCGCCACCGCGGGTCGCGGGCACCATCTTCAGTGCCTGCATCTATTTTCACGACACGGACGCCGACGCCTACCTGTATGTGCCGGGTCAGCGGCGCGTGCGCAAGGCGCCCGAGATCGGCTTTTACGACAGCCCCGGCACGGGGTCGGACGGCCTGCGCACGGCGGACTCGCGCTGGATGTTCTTCGTCACCGGCACCGAGGAGTGGTACGAGTATTCCAAGCCGGTGCGCCGGGAGATGTATATCCCGTACAACAGCTACAAGATTTCCCAGCCGGGGATTACGTTCAAGGACATCGTGCGGCCAGGGCACAACAACCCGGACCTGAAGCGCTACGAGCTGCATCGCGTGTGGGAACTGGAGCTGAAGCTGAAGCCCGGCTTCCGGCACCTGTCGCCGCACCGCAAGCTGTACGTGGACGAGGACAGCTGGGTTGGCGTGCTCGGCGACATGCATGACGCGCAGGACAACCTGTGGCGCGTGTCCGAAGCCTACGCGATGAACTTCTACAACCTGCCGATGGTGTATTTCTGGGGCGACGACCACTCGGACCTCATCTCCGGTCGCCATTCGGCCCTGAACGCGTACTACAACGTCGGCCCGTCGGACAAGGCGACGCCGCCGGATTTCACCAAGAAAGGGCTGCCCGATCCGGAGTTGTACACGCCGGCGGGGCTGCGCAAGTTCGGCGTTCGCTGACCAATCGGGAGGTCTGTTTCTTTCGGGCGGGGTGCGGCCGAGGCACCCCACCCCGGTGCGGGTGCGCAAGACAACTATCGAAACGAGGAGAACGACGTGACGAGGATCGAACAAGCCGGTCTCGCGGTGGCGCTCACCGCCGCGCTGGCCGGAAATGCAGCTGCCAAGGTTTCCCCCGAGCAGGCCGCCAAGCTGGGCATGGAGGGCACCGAACTGACGCCGTTCGGCGCCATCCGGGCCGGTAACGCGGACGGCACCATCCCGGCCTGGGAGGGCGGCATCAAGACGCCGCCCGCTGGCTACAAGGAAGGCGACTGGTACGTCGACCCGTACGCCGACGACAAGATTCTGTTCACGATCACCGCGCAGAACTATCAGCAATACGCCGACAAACTGTCCGCGGGTCAAATTGCGATGTTCAAGAAGTACCCGGATACCTACAAGATGAACGTGTATCCGACCCGGCGCAGCGCGTCGTTTCCGCAGTGGCACTACGACAACTCGATCTACAACGCCACCCGCGCCGACTGGTGCAACCCGTCGCCGGGTCCGAATCGCGAAAAGCGCTGCCTGGCCTCCGATACCTGGAAGCCCGGCGTGTTCTTTCCGATTCCGAACGACAACGCCGAGGTGATGTGGAACCACACCTTCCGCTGGGTCGGCAAGTGGTACACCTCGCTCAGCTACGGCTACAACGCCTTCCCGGACGGCAGTTACGCAGAGCACGTCAAGAAAGACCGCTTCCTGATGCCGCTGTGGATCGGCCCGGACGCCGGCGACAACTGGTCACTGACGCAGGAGCGCTTCACGCGGCTTGGCGGTGGTGGCCTGTGCGCCTCGCAGGAGGACGTGCAGCCCCCGCGCACGGCCGGCTCCATCTTCAGCGCGTGCCTGTACCTGCAGAACACCGACTTCGACGCTTACCTCTACGTCCCCGGACAACGCCGCGTACGCAAGGCGCCGGAGATCGGCTTCTATGACAGCCCGGGCACGGGCTCGGACGGCCTGCGCACGGCCGATTCGCGCTGGATGTACTGGCTGACCGGCAGCGAGGAGTGGTACGAGTTCTCGCCCGTCAAGCGCGTGGAGATGTACATCCCGTACAACAGCTACAAGCTCTCCCAGCCCGGCCTGACCTTCAAGGACATCGTCTGGGCTGGCCACAACAACCCCGAGCACAAGCGCTACGAGCTGCACCGCGTGTGGGTGGTCGAGGCGACGCTGCGGCCGGGCCTGCGACACTTGTCTCCACACCGCTTCGCCTACTTTGACGAAGACAGCTGGGATGGGGCCTTGGGGGACATGTTCGATGCCCGGGGTGACCTCTGGCGCGTGTCCGAGTCGTACCTGATGAACTTCTACAACGTGCCGGTGCAGTACTTCTGGGGTGACGATCATTCCGACCTGATCTCCGGCCGGCACCGGCCCTCAACTCCTTCTACAACGTGGGCCCGGAAGGCACGGCAGCGCCGCCGGACTTCACCAAGAAGGGCATGCCCGATCCGGAGCTGTTCACCCCGGCGGGGCTGCGCAAGTTCGGCGTGCGGTAACGCGCACGCCCAAGGGGCGCCGGCGGGTCCAGCCGGCGCCCTTGTCTTGGTATCTCACGCACGGCTGCCGGCACCGGGAGACCCTGAATGAACGCGCCGCAGCGCCCTGACCTGCGCTGGCCCGCCGCCACCAACGCGGTGCCGAAGGCCATCTTCGACGACCCGGCGCTGTTCGAGCGCGAGCTCGAAGCCATCTTCTACGGCCCCGAGTGGCATCCGGTGGCGGTGAGCGGCGAACTGCCGCGCCGGGGCGACTTCAAGACCATCCACGTCGGCCATCGGCCGCTGCTGGTGGTACGCGGCGACGACGACCGTCTGCGGGTGTTCTACAACGCCTGCTCGCACCGCGGCACGCTGCTCGAAACGCGCTCTTGCGGCAACCGCAGCGAGTTCGAGTGCCCGTATCACCGCTGGCTGTTCGACGCGCAGGGCCGGCTGCGCGGCGCGCCTGGCAAGGAGGATTTCGCGCCCAGCTTCAGCACGGACGATTTCGGCCTGACCGAGGTGCGCTCAGAGGATTTCGGCGGGCTGCTGTTCGTCACGCTGAGCGACGCAGCGCCGAGCCTCGAAGACTTCCTCGGCCGCATCGGTCCGGCGCTGCGCACGGCGCTTGGCGGCGACGGCCGGCTGGGACTGCTCGGCTACCAGAAGGTGGTCTACGACACCAACTGGAAGGCCTACGTCGACAACGACGGCTACCACCCGCCCCTGCTGCACCGCGCCTTCAAGATGCTGAACTGGCAGGGCGGCAAGGGCACGCAGTACGCCACCGAGCGCGGGCACGTGGTGATCGAGGCCGAGCTGACGCTGCCGGACAACCCGGGCTTTCTGCGCGACGCCTCACTGCTCGAATTCCGCCAGGCGCATCGCTCCAAGGGCTCCGTCGCGGTGGTGATCAGCCCGCTGACGGTGATCACGATGCATCTGGACATGATCAACATCCGCTTCGCCATCCCGCGCGCGGTCGGCAAGACCGAGGTGCACTACGGCTATTTCCATCATCTGGACGACGACGCCGACATGATCCGCCACCGCCTGCGCCAGGCCGGCAACATGCTGGGGCCGAGCGGGCTGGTGTCGATCGAGGACGCGGCCATCTTCCACCGCATCCAGGCCGGCAACCGCACGCCCGGCAACGCCCTGTTCCAGAAGGGCGTGCACGACGAGCAGGGCCTGTGGTTCGACTTCAAGCAGAACGACGAGGCCGGCAACATGCCGCGCTGGGAGTGGTACCGCAAGGCGCTCGGCTTCGTGCGCGAGCGGGCCTGAGAGCTTGTGAATTTTTCAAGCTCTCAGGCCGGCCAGGGATGGCCGGACGCGAATCAAGCACGCCAGGGCTTGATTCGCGGGAGCACGTCTGGGCGTGTACCGGACGTGCGACGCAAGAAATGCACAGGACGTGCATTTCTTCACAAACTCCGAACCGGCAGCCGGCTCAGCGCGAGCGGCCGCTGTCCTCGATGCGCGTCACGCGCCCGCCCACGATGGTGAGGATGCGCAGCGGCTTTCGGCTGCCGAAGTCGTAAACCCACTGCTCGATCACCGGGCTGTCGGCACCGATGGACCCGGAAATCACCTGCCGCGACTTCGGCTCGCCGCAGCGTTCGAGCACGTAGGCAGAAAAATCGCCCACGTCGATCAGCTTGCTGCCGCAGCGGATGCCGGCCGCAGCCCCATGCGAATAGGCGAGCCCGGCAAGCGTCAACGCAATCGGCCAGAGCTTCATCGCCTCAACCCCGAAAGATGAAATACGCCGCGCCGACCAGGCACAGCGCCGCCCACAGATAATCGAGCCGCAGCGGCTGATGCATGTAGAACACCGCAAACGGCACGAACACCGACAGCGCGATGATCTCCTGCATCACCTTGAGCTGCGCCAGGCTGAGCGGGCCATAACCCAGGCGGTTTGCCGGCACCTGCAGCAGGTACTCGCCGAGCGCGATGCCCCAGCTCGCCAGCGCCGCCACCAGCCACGGCTTGTGCTGCAAATCGCGCAAATGCGCGTACCAGGCGAAGGTCATGAACACGTTCGACAGCGTCAGCAGCGCGCCTGTGCGCAGCAGCGCGAATCCCGTGTCGCTCATGATCCGATACCGTCCACGACGACCATCTGCACGTCCGCGCAGTCGCGCCGGAACGGCATCGCCTCGCGGTAGACGTCCGAGTCGTAGAACGCCCGGGCGGCGTCGAGGCTCGGGAACTCCACGATGATGACGCGCGCCGTTTCGGGCGCGCCCTCCAGCGTCACCGTCTCGCCGCCGCGGGCGAGAAAACGCCCGCCGAACGCGGCGATGGCGTCCGGCGTGCGCGCCATGTAGGCGCGGTAAGCCTCGGCCTCGTGCACGTGCGCGCGGTAGATGAGGTAGGCGGGCATCGGTCAGGGCGGCGGCGCGCGCCGGCCAAGATAATGCCGCCGGCTCGTGGGCAGCAGCAGCAGCACAGTGGTGATGGCCAACAGCACGGTCTTGGCGAGCAGCGTCGGCGGCAGCGCCGGGCGCGCCCCGTCGAGCCCGGCCACCACCAGCGCCGTCAGCACCGAGATCAGGAACACCGTCGCGCCGCCGGTGGCGAGCCACCACGCCCAGGCCTGGCCACGCCGCAGGCCATGCAGCAGCCACAGCACGCCGGCCACAGTCAGCACACCGCGCGACAGCTCGGTGCCGACGCCGCTGCCGAGCGCCATGCGTGCGCCTTCGGCGAGCGCAATCAGCCCGTAGGCGGCGAGCAGGAACAGCGGCAGGCGAATCGGCGACATGGGGCAGCCCGGCAGGCGACACAGGGCGCGGCAGGGTACCACCGGCCCGCGCGGGCTGGCCGGCCGCCAGTGCGTTTCAGACCGGCGTCCGGCGCAGCCCGTCGCGCGCCAGCAGCCGCATGACGCAGGGCGTGAAGCTCAGCGTCACCACCGTGGAGAACAGCAGCCCGAACAGCAGCACGATGCCAAGCCCGCGGTACAGCTCGGTGCCCTCGCGCGGCAGGAACACCAGCGGAAACAGACCAAACAGCGTGGTCAGCGTGGTCATCATGATCGGCCGCAGGCGCGTGCCGGCGGCGTCGAGCAGCGCATCCGCCGACGCCAGTCCCGCGGCGAGGTTCTCGCGGTAGCGCTCCACCAGCAGGATGGGGTTGTTCACCACCACGCCGATCAGCACCGCAAAGCCAAGCACGGTGATCATGTCGAACGCGGCGCGGATGCCGGCCGCGTTCATCAGCCAAAGACCCAGCACCCCGCCGGCGTAGCCGAGCGGCACCGTCAGCATGATGACGAGCGGCCAGCCCCAGTGGCGCAGGATGGCCACCATGACCAGGTACACCAGTGCCAGCGCCAGCAGCATGTTGTCGGCCAGCGCCGCGCGCGTGGCGGCCAGCTTGTCGCTGGCGCCGCCGATGGCGATGCGCACGCCGGCCGGCACCTCGCCCGCCGCGTGCAGCGCGCCGACCACGTCCGTCTGCACCTTCTGCACCGCCGTTTCTAGCGGCAGGTCGGTCGGCGCCACGATGTTCAGCGTCACCGTGCGCTGGCCGTTCAGGCGCCGGATGGTGTCGGTGTCCACGGTTTCTTCGAGCCGCGCCAGCGCCGACACCGGCACGATGCCGCCCCGCCCGGTGTACAGCGGCAGCGCGGCGAGATCCGCCGGCCGGCGCGGCGGCCGCTCGCTGCCGTACAGGAACAGGTCCACCTTGCGGTCGCCGAGGTAGAAATCGTCGTGGTAGGCGCCGTCCGCCAGCGCCCACACGAGATAACCGAGCTCGCTGGCGCTGACGCCGAGCTCCGCCGCGCGCTCCCAGTCCGGGCGCACCTCGATGAACGGCTGGCCGAGACTCAGGCTCGGCGGGTCGGGCAGGATCTGCGGGTCGCCCAGCACCTCCCGCGTCTTCAGGAACGCCTTCAAGCCCAGATCGAACAACTGCTGCAGGTTCTCGCCCGAGATGTCGAGCTCCATGCTGCGCGTGCCGCCCTCGTTGCCGGAAAAAATCGACCCGCGCGCCGAGAACGAGATCATGCCGGGGTACTCGCCCAGGCGCTGGCCGAGGGTGTCGATCAGCGGCGTGATGTGGGCGCGATCGCGCGTGCCGGCGATGATTTCGAGCCCGCCCGCGCTGGCGTTGGTCATGAACCAGCGCAGCGGCGGGATGGCGTCGCGGCTCGCGTCGAATGCCGCCGGATCACCACCCAGGGCCGGCGCGAAGGCGGCGTCCATTTCGCGCCCGATGCGGTCCATGGTGTCGATGTTGTAGCCGGGCGGCGGGAACAGCATCGAGAACGTGACCGCCTCCTCGCCCTCCGGCAGGTACTCGGCGCGCGGCGTGAGCAGCACCGCAACCGCGCCGGCGATGAGCGCCAGCGCCGCCACCCAGGCCGCGCTGCGGGACCGGGAAGCCAGCAGCCAGGCGAGCTGGCGCGTGTAGGCGCCCGCCACCGCGCGCCCGACACGCGCCAGCCAGCCGCCGCCGTCCGCCTCGCGCGCAGCACCTGCCAGGCGCGCTTCCGCCACCGGCACCAGCGTGAGCGCGACCAGCAGCGAGGCGACGATGGCGGCCGAGATGGCGATGGCGATGTCCGAGTACAGCTGCCCCGCCTCCTCGCGCACCAGCAGCAGCGGGATGAACACGATCACCGTGGTGGCGGTCGAGGCCAGCACCGCGCCCCACACCTCGCGCGTGCCGGCGAGCACGGCGTCGAGACCCCGCCGGCCGGCGGCACGCTGGCGGTGGATGTTCTCCAGCACCACGATGTTGTTGTCGAGCGTCATGCCGATGGCGAGCGCGACGCCGGCCAGCGACACCACGTTGATGGTGCGCCCGGCCCACAGCAGCCCGATGAACGCGGCCAATGTCGCCACCGGAATGCCGAGCGCGCCGATCAGCGTCGGCGTCGCCCGGCGCAGGAACAGCCACAGCGCCAGCACCGCCAGCAGCGCGCCCGAGATCAGGTTCTCGCGCACCACGCCCACCGCCTGGCGCACGTAGTTCACGTCCGAGTGCATCAGGTGCATCTGCAGGCCCGCCGCCGGCAGCACCGCCTGCTGCAGGCGCGCGGCGGTTTCGGTCACCGCGCGCTCCACCGCCACCACGTTGGTGCCGCGCGCTTTTTTGACCATCACCATGAGGCCCGGCTCGCCGCCGAAACGGGAATGCGTGCGCAGCTCCGCGTGCGTGAGCTCGACCCGCGCGAGGTCCCGCAAATACACCGGCGCGCCGTCGCGCTCGGCGACGATGGCGTCCTCGACCTCGCCCGCGTCCGCGAAGCGGCCGAGCGTGCGCACCAGATACCGGCGCTTGCCGGCGTCGATGTCGCCGCCGGAAAGATCACGGTTGCGCGCCAGCAGCGCGTCGCGCAGCTCGGCGAGCGTGATGCGCCGCTGCGCCAGGCGACCCGGATCCACGTACACCCTAAGCTGGCGCTCGGCGCCGCCTTCGACCTTGACCTCCGCCACGCCCGGCGTGCGCTCGAGCGCCGCCTTGATGTGGTCCTCGACGAAGTCGAACTCGCCCGCGATGTCCAGCCCGCGCGGGTTCCCGGCCGCCGGCTGGATCACGTAGAACATGAAGTAGTTGTCCGAGAACGCGGTCGTGAAGATGCGCGGCCGGTCCACGTTGTCCGGGTAGCGTGGCACCTGCGAGAGTGCGTTGTTGGTCAGTGCCAGCACCTCGCTCAGGTTCCGGCCGAGGCCGAACTCGAGCTCGACGGTGGCGGTGCCGGTGCTGGCCTCGGCGGTCATGCGCGTGAGGCCCGGAATCGACCGCAGGTACTCCTCCTGCTCGATCAGGATCTCGCGCTCCACGTCCTGCGGCGAGGCGCCCGGCCAACTGGTGGCGACGGTGAGGGACGTGATGTCCATGTCCGGGATCATCTGCACCGGCACGCGGAAGATCGCCGCCGCACCGAGCAGACACACCACGACCGCGGCGACCGTGACCACCACGCCGTGCCGGATGATGCCGTCCAGCATGGCCGCCTCAGCTGCCGCCTACGATGCGCAGCGCCTGCCCGGGCCGCAGGCGCTCGTTGCCGTGCACCACCACGCGCGTGCCGGGCGGCAGCGCGCTGCCCAGCAGCTCGACGCGCTCGCCAAACGCCCGCCCGGGCTGCACCGGCACCGGCGCCGCCTGCAGCGCGTCGCCCTCGCCGCGCACGGTCCAGACCACCGCGCCGCCGTCGGCGCTGCGCACGAGCGCGTCGGCCGGCACGCTCGCCACGGGCTTGTCGTCGCCGCCCGCGGGCAGCGTCACGTCGACCGACATGCCGGGGGCGTAGAGGCGATCGGGGTTGGGCAGCTCGATGCGCACGCGAAAGCTGCGCGCCGCTTCCTGGCCGATCGGGATCAGCTGCGACACCTGCGCCGCCAGCGGCTCGCCGGGCACGGCATCGAAACGCAGCGCGACCGGCGTGCCGGCGCGCACCGCGCCGTAGTACGCCTGCGGCAGGGCGAACTCGACCCGCAGCGCGCCCGTCTCGACCAGCTCCAGCACGCCGTCACCGGGCCGCACCCAGGCGCCAAGCTCGGTGCGCTTGCGCGCGATCACGCCATCGAAGGGGGCCTTCAGTGCATGGCGGGCGAGCTCGTCTTCCAGCAAGGCCACGCGGGCACGCGCCGCGGCGGCGTCGGCCAGCGCCTGCCAATGCTGCGCGCGCGCCTGGTCATGGCTGTCCTCGGGCGTCATGCGCTGCGCGAGCAGGCTCGCCTGGCGGCGCTCCTGCACGGTGGCAAGTTCCGCCGCCGCCTGCGCGCGGCGCACGTCGGCACGCGCCGCCTCCAGCGCCAGCACCTGCGGGCGATCGCGCAGGCGCAGCAGCACGTCACCCGCGCGGACTGTGTCGCCGTCATCTACGCCGAGCTCGGCGACGACGCCCGCCACTTCCACCGACAGCAGCGCGCTGCGCCGCGCCAGCGCCGTGCCGGGCAGCACCCACTGCGCCTGTGGCGTGGTGTGCTCGACACTCGCCACCGACACCGGCGCGGCGTCCTCGGCGGCGAGCAGCGGCCCCGCCAGCAGCCAGCCCAGCACGGCGCCGGGCAGCAGCGATCTGCGCATGGGTCTCCTCCCACGGATGCTCGAACCGTTTGCGCGCACGAACTGGGGATCCCGCGGGTTTCGTGCCCCTGGGATCACGCCTTCATCGATTCAGGGCGCGCAACATTGGGCGACACCCGCCGGTGGGCGCGTGTCGCCGGGAGGATTTATAGCGTGAATTGCCAGCCCGTTACGGGCCGGCGGGCGGCTCAGGCCGCCTGCTCCGGAATGTCGTTGCCGATACGGGTGATGCCGTTGCCGGCATCCACGTACACCAGGCGCGGCTTGTGCGTGAGCACCTCGGCGCGGTCCAGGCCACAGTAGGCGGCGATGATGACCTTGTCGCCCACGTTCGCCTTGTGCGCGGCGGCGCCGTTCACCGAGATCACGCGGCTGCCGCGCTCGGCGCGGATGGCGTAGGTGGTGAAGCGCTCGCCGTTGGCGATGTTGTAGATGTCGATCTGCTCGTACTCGCGGATGCCGGCGGCATCCAGCAGGTCGGCATCGATGGCGCACGAGCCCTCGTAGTCAAGCTCGACGCGGGTCACCGTGACCCGGTGCAGCTTGGCCTTGAGCATGTACTGAATCATTGCCTGTACCTGCGGTGACTGGCGAGGGGGGGACGATCAGCGCGGCGCTCCCTGGCCGCCGGTCACGTCGAACGGTTGGTTGTCGATCAGCCTGGCCTTCCCCAGCCAGGCGGCTGCCAATACCACACGCTGGCGGTCGGCCGGCGCGGGGGGGCGCAATTGTGCATCGCGAAATTGGAAATATTCAACACGAAAGCCGGCGTCGTTCAGTAGCTTGGTCTGACCGGCTTCGATGACCGCCAGCGGCGCATCCGGGGCGGCCCCGTCCCGGGCCGCGGCCTGCAGGGCCGAATACAACCGCGGCGCCACTGCCCGCTCGGCCAGCGTGAGGTACTGGTTGCGGGAACTCATGGCGAGCCCGTCCGGCTCGCGCACGGTCGGCAGGCCGATGATCTCGACCGGCAGCAGCAACTCGCGCACCACCGCGCGCACCACGGCGAGCTGCTGGTAGTCCTTCTCGCCGAACACCGCCGAGTGCGGCTGCACCAGGTTCAGCAGCTTGGTGACCACGGTCGCCATGCCGCGAAAGTGGCCGGGCCGGAATTCGCCTTCGAGCGGCTGGGCGCTGTGCGTCGGCTCGATGTGGGCCGCCAGATCGAGGCCGTCCGGGTACATCACGTCCACCGTCGGCGTCAGCAACAGGTCCACGCCGCGGCCAGCCAGCGCGGCGGCGTCGGCGTCGAGCGTGCGGGGGTAGCGCTCGAAATCGTCCGCCCGGTCGAACTGCGTCGGGTTCACGAACACGCTCACCACCACGCGCGTGGCGTGCTGGCGGGCCGCATCCACCAGGCGCAGATGCCCTTCGTGGATGTTGCCCATGGTCGGCACGAAGCCGATGCGCTCGCCGGCCGCCCGCCAGGCGTCGAGCTGCGCCCGCAGCGTGGCGGCGTCCGACACCCGCCGCATCAGTCGTAACCGTGCTCGGCGGCCGGGAAACTGCCGTCGCGCACCGCTTGGACATACGCGGCGATGGCGGCCTGAAGATCGCCCTGCCCGGCCATGAAGTTGCGCACGAAGCGCGCCGGAGCGGGATTCATGCCGAGCGCGTCCTGCAGCACCAGCACCTGACCGTTGCAGTCCACGCCGGCACCAATACCGATGGTCGGGATGACAAGCTCGCGCGTGACGCGCGCGGCGAGCGTGCGCGGCACGGCCTCCAGCACCAGCACCGCCGCCCCGGCCTGCTGTAACGCCAGCGCGTCATCGAACAGCCGCTGCGCCGCCGCCTCGCCGCGGCCCTGCACCTTGTAGCCCCCGAGCTGGTGCACGGACTGCGGCGTGAGCCCCAGATGCCCGCACACCGGCACGCCGCGCTCAACCAGAAACTCGACCGTCGGCGCCATGGCGGCGCCGCCTTCGAGCTTCACCATGTGGGCGAGGCCTTCCTTCATCAGGCGTCCGGCGCTGCGCAGCGCCTGCACCGGGCTTTCCTGGTAGCTCAGGAACGGCAGGTCGGCCATCAGCAGCGCGCGCTCGACGCCGCGCGCCACGCAGCGCGTGTGGTAGACCATGTCGTCGAGCGTCACCGGCACGGTGGTGGCCTGGCCCTGCATGACGTTGCCGAGCGAGTCGCCCACCAGCAGCACGTCCACGCCGGCCGCGTCCAGCAGCCGGGCGAACGAATAGTCGTAGGCAGTCAGCGAGGCGATGCGCTGACCGGCCTGTTTCATCTTGCGTAGCGTGTCGACGGTGACGGCCATCAGGCGGGCTCCGTGCGGCAGCCGGTGCCGGCTGCGGGGGGCGCAATTCTTAAGGGAGTGCGACTCAGCCGGCAAGCGCGGCGGGCGTCAAGCGGCGCACGCCGTGGCCGACGCACCCGGCCAGCAGGTCCCGCACCGCCCCGCGGCCGGGGATGATGAGGTCCGGCGCGATTTCGGCGAGCGGCAGCAGCACGAAATCCCGCTCGTGCGCGCCCGGGTGCGGGAGCGTCAGGGCGGGATCCGCGCGCACTGCATCGCCGTGCAACAGCAGGTCGAGGTCCAGCGTGCGTGGGCCATTGCGCTGCGCCCGGCTGCGCTCGCGCCCCTGCCGGCGCTCGATGGCGAGCAACGCGGTCAGCAAGTCTTCCGGTGGCAGGCGGGTATCAACCTGCGCCACGGCGTTCACGTAGTCGGGCTGGTCCGCCGGCCCCATCGGCCGGCTGCCGTAGAGGCCCGACCGGCGCAGCAGGCCCGTATGCGGCAGCGCCGCGATGGCGGCGAGTGCGCGCTCGATCTGCGCCACCGGATCGTCGAGATTTGCCCCAAGCCCGATGAAGGCGATTTCCCTCATGCGTCGGCGCTGACCGGCGGCTGGGCGTTGCCGGCACCGCGGCGCCGGCCGCGGCGACGGCGTCGACGGCGCGGTGGCGCATCGCCTGGGACAGGCGCAGTGGCGGAGGCAGGCTCGTCATCGCCAAGGTCGACATCGGCCGGCAGGTCCAGGCCGCTCATCCGCGCCGCCCAGAAATCCACGTGGCCCTGCAAATCGGCATCGAACCGCGCCCGCAGCGCGAGGAAATCGAACGCCGCTCGAAACCGCGGGTGGCCCAGCAGCCGATCCGGTTGACGGCGGCGCACGAGGCGGCCCTGCATGGCCCAGATTTCCGCTGCCGGCAGGGTGAAGCGCTTGGGCACCGCGAGCAGGTCGTTCTGGTCGCGCAGCACGTCTTCCTGCGCCTTGAGCAGCGCGTCGTGCTCGGACACGCCGCGCACGAGCTGGTGCGTCATCGCCTCCTGCACCGGCTCCCACAGCAGCACCGCGATCAGGAACGCGGGCGTCACCGGCAACCCCGCCGCCACGCGCTGGTCGGTGTTGGCGAGCGCGGCTTCGATGAGCCGATCGCGCTCGGGTTCCGGCGCGCCGGACTCGATCGGGAACAGGTAGTCGAGCAGGCGGTACTGGCGCAGCAGCTCGTAGCTGCGCACGCCGTGACCGGCCAGCAGCAGCTTGACCGCCTCGTCGAACAGGCGCGCCTGCGGCACGGTTTCGAGCAGATAGCCCAGCTCGAACAGCGGCGCCTCGGTGGCCGATTCAATGCTGAGGCCGAGCTTGGCCGCAAGACGCACCGCGCGCAGCATGCGCACCGGATCCTCGCGGTAGCGCTGTTCCGGATCACCGATGGTGCGCAGGCGCCGCTGCTCGATGTCGTCGAGCGCGCCCACGTGGTCGATGAGCGAGAAATCCTCGATCCGGTAGTACAGCGCGTTCACGGTGAAGTCGCGCCGGATCACGTCCTCCTCGCGCGTGCCGTACACGTTGTCGCGCAGGATGCGGTCGCCGTCGAGCCGGGCGTCGTCGTCGTCCTCGGCCTTGTCATGCGAGGCGCGGTAGGTGGCGACCTCGATGATCTCCGGCCCGAAGTGCACGTGCGCCAGGCGGAAGCGCCGGCCAATCAACCGGCAGTTGCGAAACGTCGCCCGCACCTGCTCCGGCGAGGCGTTGGTGGCGATGTCGAAATCCTTGGGCGTCACACCCAGCAGCAGGTCGCGCACGCCGCCGCCGACCAGGCAGGCCTCGTAGCCGGCCTTGTGCAGGCCGTAGAGCACGTTCAGCGCGTTCTTGCTGATGTGCGCGCGGGAAACGGAGTGTTCGGCGCGGGAAAGAATGCGGGGCGGACCGAGGGAGAGTTCCGGCATAGGTCTCGTGTGGCGGGGTGCGTCCCGGGGGCGGGCTTGTGCCCGCTTGTCGCGACAGGACGTGTGTCGGGTATAGTAGCAGCTTGCCTTTTCGGCCACCGGCTCCCTTCGTCTAGTGGCCCAGGACGTCGCCCTCTCACGGCGAAAACAGGGGTTCGAGTCCCCTAGGGAGCGCCATTCGCCCGGTCTGTCTGACGTACCGGCGCATCGCACAGTCACATTGGGCGCCAGCGCGCCGTTTCAAGGGGCCGCCCCGCCATGGATCCCGTCCTTGCCGGCACGGAGCCGGCGATTCGCGTGCTGGCCATGCCGGCCGACACCAACCCGACCGGCGACATCTTCGGCGGCTGGCTGATGTCCCAGATCGACCTCGCCGGCGGCATCGTCGCGAGCCGCCGGGCGCGCGGGCGTGTCGTTACCGTCGCCATGAACGCCTTCGAGTTCCACCAGCCGGTGTTCGTGGGTGATCTTGTGAGCTGCTACGGCCGCGTCGTGCGCGTCGGTCGCACCTCGCTCACGCTGCATCTTGAAGCCTACGCCGAACGTGCCGCCGACCCGGGCCAGGTGGTCAAGGTCACCGAAGCCACCGCCACCTTCGTCGCGGTAGACGATCAGCGCCGGCCGCGGCCGGTGCCGGAACTCGACGGCGCAGCGCCCTGAAGCCGGGCGCCGAGTACCGATCAGCGAGCGGGACGATGCCAATGCGTGACCCCCGCTTGATCGGAAGGCTAGCCCGGCTGGCCGTCGCGGCCTGGCTGCTCGCAGGCCCGCCTGTCGCCGCCGCAACCGACGGCGCGCCGAACACGAGCAATCGCGAAGGCAGCATCCGCCAGGCCGAAACCGAGGCCGAGGCACGTCATACCCGCGCGCTGCGGGAATGCGCCGCGGCGCAGGATTACGCCACCTGCGCGCGCGATGCCGATGCGAAGTTGCACGACACCCGGCGGCGCCTGACCGGCGAGCAGCAACGCGCGGCGCCAACTCCGGGCAGCGCGGCGCAGGACGCGCAACGCGTGCAGGGCGAACGCCTGATTCGGGACCTCGAACAGGCCGCGCCGCGGCCACCGCTTAGCCGTCCGGCCGAGCCCGGCCGCGTGATTCCCGACCCCTGACCTGTGGGCCGCCAGACGGCCCTGCAATCGTCCGCGCCAGCCGGCGCTACACTCGCCCCCGCCCTACACAAAACCACACGGGCAGGAGGAGCGATCATGGACATGCGCTGCATTTCCGCGGACTCTCACATCGTGGAGCCGCCCCACTGTTACGCCGACTTCATCGAGCCGAAGTACCGCGACGTGGCGCCACGCGTGGTGCGCCACGCGGACGGCTACGACACCTACTGGGTGCGTGACCTGCCGCGTACCACCACGGTCGGCCTGCTGGCGAGCGCGGGCCTCAAGGACCACGCCAAGCAGGACTTCATCGCCCACGCCACCTTCGACCAGCTGCCGGCCGGCGGCTGGGACCCGACGGCGCGCGTCGAGGCGCAGCAGCGGGACGGCCTGGACGCCGAAGTGATCTACGCCTCGCTCGGCATGGTGCTGTGCAGCCATCCCGACTACGCCTACATGGACGCCTGCTTTCAGGCCTACAACCGCTGGCTGCAAACCTTCTGCGGCGCGGCGCCGGGGCGCCTCTTTGGCCTGGCGCAGACGGCGGTCACGTCGGTCGATGCCGCCATCCGCGACTTCGAGCGCGCCAAGGCGATGGGCTTCGTCGGCATGATGATGCCGGGCAACCCCCAGCAGGGCGACTACGACCAGCCGGAGTACGACGCGCTGTGGCAGTGCGCGGTGGATCTTGATCTGCCGATCTGCTTTCACATCCTCACCGCCCGTGGCGGCGAGATCGCGGCGGCGCTCGACAACCGCCGTGGCCACCCGCTGACGGCGTTCCTCAAGATCATGCGCACGGTGCAGGACATGATCGGCCTGTTCGTGCTCGGCGGCGTGTTCGAGCGCCACCCGCGGCTGCGGATGGTGTGCGCCGAGGGCGACGCCGGCTGGCTGCCGCACTACTCGTACCGCATCGACCACGCGGTGAGCTTCCACAACCCCGGCGGCAACATCGAGGGCTTCTCGAAAATGCCGAGCGAGTACATCCGCGACAACGTCTGGGTCACCTTCCAGGACGACTGGAGCGCCTTCAAGGTGAAGGATCTGCTGAACGTGGACCACCTGCTGTGGGCCAACGACTACCCGCACTCGGACTCCACCTGGCCGTGGTCGCAGGAGATCCTGGACCGCCATACGGCGGACCTGACCGCCACCGAGCGACGCAAGATCGTGCGCGACAACGTGCGCGGCGTGTTCCGGCTGCCGCTGAACTGAGCCCGAAGAGAACGACCGCCGGGCAACGACCCGGCCCGAGGAGAACGCCATGCACGACCTCATCATCGAGGGCGGCACCGTCGTCGACGGCACGGGTGCGCCGGCCTATACCGGCGACCTCGTCATTGACGCCGACCGCATCACCACCATCACCCGCACGCGCAGCACCGCCCGCGCGCGCCGGCGCATCAAGGCGGATGGTCTGACCGTGACGCCGGGCTTCATCGACCCGCACACGCACTACGACGCGCAGTTCTGCTGGGACGGCCTGCTGACCTCGTCGCCCGAGCACGGCGTCACGACGGTCGTCACCGGCAACTGCGGCGTCGGCCTCGCCCCCGCCCGGCCGGACCTGCACGACGTGCTGATCGGCGATCTCGTGCACGTAGAGGGCATGCCCGAGGAGGCGCTGCGCCGCGGCGTCGACTGGCGCTGGCAGACGTTCGGCGAGTACCTCGACGCCATGGACGCGGGCGGGCTAGGCATCAACGTGGCCGGTCTCGTGGCAATGACGCCGCTGCGGCACTGGGTGATGGGCGCGGCGGCGCGCGAGCGCGCAGCGACACCTGCCGAAGCCGCCGAAATGGCGAGCGTGTTCCGGCAGGCCATGCAGGACGGCGCGTTCGGCTTCTCGACCACCGTGCTCGGCATCCACGTCGGCCACGAGGGCAAGCCGCTCGCCTGCCGCCACGCCGATCACGGCGAGTACCGGGCGCTCGCCCGCGTGCTGAACGAACTCGGCCGTGGGGCGATCGAACTCACCGTCACGCCCACCGACACGGTGTCCGAAGCGCAGCGCGAACTGTTGGCGCTGCTGGTCGAGGAAAGCGGCCGGCCGGTCACCTACGTCGGCAGCTTCAACACGCCCGGCACGGGCGACACCTACATCCAGAAGATGGCGGCGCTGACGGATCTGACCGGCCGGGACCGCCTCGTGCCGCAGACCACCTGCCACCCGATCAAGTTCCAGTTCCACCTCAGGAACCCGTTCATCCTCGGGCTTTTCGAGTGCTGGCGGCCGGTAATGGCGATGTCGCTAGCCGACAAGGTCCGCACCTACCGGTCGCCGGAGTTCCGCGAGCAGTTCCGCCGCGACATCCTGAAGAACGAGGCGCTGCGGGCGGATTTCTGGGACCGCGTGCGCCTCGTCGACGGCGACAGCGCGGCCACGCTGAAGCTGGCCGAGTCCAAGCACACCGTGGCCCGCATGGCGGCGGACGCCGGCCGCGACCCGGTGGACCTGATGTTCGACATTGCGTTTGCGGACGAACTCGGCGCCATCTTCGAACTGGTGGCGCTCAATCACGATGCCGCCGAGGTGGTACCGCTGATCAAGGACCCGCGCCTGCTGATTGGCCTTTCCGACGCCGGTGCGCACGTGGACATGATGTGCGACGCCGGCTACGCCACCTACATGCTCGCCCGCTGGGTACGCGAGCAGAAGGTGCTGACCATGGAAGACGCCGTGCGCCGCCTCACCGCCGAGCAGGCCGAGTTCTTCGGCATCCCCGGCCGCGGCACCCTCAAGCCCGGCTGGTACGCGGATCTGGCGCTATTCGACGCCGCGCGCGTGCGGCCGCTCGAATCACAAAAAGCCTTCGACCTGCCGGGCGGCGGCAAGCGCTGGGTGCAGCATGCCGAAGGCGTGGCCGCCACCGTCGTCAATGGCGCCGTGCTGTACGAACACGGCGAGCACCAGGGGCCGATGCCGGGCCGGGCGCTGCGCAGCGGGGAAGTGGTCCAGTAAGGCGCGCCCTGGCCGGTCGCCTACCGCCCGCGCAGGCGACCGGCCACCTCATAGCCCTCGCGCGTGACGCGAAAGATCTCAGCGTCGGCGCTGTTGGCCGACAGCAGGCCCGCCGCCAGCAGCTCCCGCAAGGCGCCTTCCCACACCGCACGCGTGCGCGGGCTCTGGTCGGGCAGCAGGTTCCTGTCGCCGGCGGTGAGTTCCGAACCCCCGCCGTAATGCACAAGCGTCACCACGCCGCCGGGATCGGCCGCTGCCTCACGCAGCACCACCTGCGCCTCGGCCGACAGCGCTTCGGGACCGAATGCCGACGTTCCATCCGCCTCAGCGTCCGTCGGCTCGCGCGGCGCGGCCTGAAACATCGCCGCTGCAAACCCGACCACGCCGGCGAACAGCAGCACGAACACACCAAGCCGTGCCCGCTCCGAGGCGCGGGCAAAAAACACGTAGGCCAGCGCCGCGAGCGCCACCACCAGCAGGGCGAGGATGCCAAGCTCGCTCTGCGCCGCGGCGGCGATGATCTGCGGCAGTTGCTGCGCCAGGCTATCCATCCGCGCCTCCCCTCCCCCGGGACGCGCCGATCACCGCGCCCGTGCTCCGGTCGGGACGCGATGTTGGCCGCCGGAAAGCGCGCTTCGCGATCGACGCGAGCGGCGCCGCCTCACCCACCCGCCAACTGCGAGCGCAGCATCTTGCGGCTCACCTTGCCGGTGTTGCCCTTCGGCAGTTCGTCCATGAAGCGGTACTCGCGCGGGCGGGCATAAGCCGCAAGATCGGTCTCGTGCACGAAGGCGTCGAGGTCTTCGGCGGTCACCGGCGCGCGTGTCACCACGCACGCGACCACGCGCTGGCCCCAGCGCTCGTCCGGCACGCCGATGACGGCCGCCTCGCTCACCGCCGGGTGGCGCATGACGGCGTCCTCGACGGCGGACGGCAGGATGTTGATGCCGCCGGAGATGATCATGTCGTCGATGCGCCCGCGCAGGTACACGTAGCGGTCCGCGTCGATCATGCCCATGTCGCCGGAGTGCCACCACGGGCCCTCGAACACCTTGCGCGCCAGCGACGGCCGGTACCAGAAGCCGACCGCCACCGACGGGCCGCGGATCAGCACCTCGCCCTCCTCGCCCGGAGGCAGCACATCATCAGCCGTGCCGCCCGGTTTGATGACGCGCACGTCGCCGTTCAGCATCGGCCGGCCGACGCTGTCGATGCGCGCTTCGTCCTCGAGGTCGCTCGGGAACATCACGGTGCCGGCCGAGCACGAGCCGGACTCGGTGCTGCCGTAGATGTTGAAGATGTTGGGCGACACGCGCGCCTTGATCTCGCGCAGCGTGGCGGTGTCCATCGGCTCGCCGGCGAAACCGGCGGACGTGATGGATGACAGATCGAATCCGTCCAGGCCGTGCCGCAGCAGCATGCGCCACATGGTCGGCGCCAGGAACGCGTGCGTGCAGCGCTCGTTCTGCACCGCCTCCAGGAACCGCCGCGGGTCCCAGTGCGGCAGGAACACCACCTTGCTGCCGGCGTTGATCACCGGCAGCGTCACGTTGTACCAGCCGATGAAGGCGGTCGACATCATGTTGCACATGGCGTCGGACGGCATCATGCGCCACAGGTAGCTGCCGCCGCGGGCGCTTTCCATCAGCGTGCGGTTGCTGTGCATCACGCCCTTCGGCAGGCCCGTGGTGCCGGACGACAGCGCGATGATGGCCAGGTCGTGCTCGTGGATGTCCATCGGCTCGAAGTCGAGCCGGTAGTTTTCGAGATCGCGCGGCAGGACAGGATCGGCGCCCGCGTCGCGCGCCTCCGGCGGCGTGTGCGGCGACACCACGCGCACGAAGCCCGTGATCAGCGGATTGCGCGTGCGCAATTGGTCCGCCAACTCCGCGAAGGCGCCGTCGTACACCAGCACGCGTGGCGACAGCTCCGTCAGCACCGCGCTCAGCGTGCCGACCGACTCGCGCACGTGCAGCGCGGACGGAATGGCGCCGATCTCGAACGCGCCGAACAGCGCCACCACGTGCTGCACAGAGCCCACCGTGAGCAGCGCCACGCGGTCGCCCTTGCGAACGCCAAGCGCGTGGTACAGCGCCGCGCAGCGCTGCACCTGGGCGCGCAGCTGCGGGTAGGTGTAGCGGAACAGCTCGTCCACCACCCGCTCGCCTTGCGGGAACCAGTCGGCCGCCCGGTGCAGCATGTCGCGCAGCGTGACATCGCGTGTCGCCATCGTCCCCTCCAGCTTGGTTTCAATCGCCTGATCGTTCGTTTAGGATGAATCTTGCGGACGGCGCCGCCGAGCGTCAACCGCCCGCAGAACAAGAAGCACCGGGCAGCCGCCGACGAGCGAGGGGAACCCCATGACCCGCGACGAGTTCTATCGCGAAGCCGACCCCGACAGCCGCGGCCCGCTGGCCGGCTACCGCGTGCTGGAAGTGACGCAGGCCGTGGCCGGCCCGGTGGTCGGCACCGTGTTCGCGGACCTCGGCGCCGACGTCCTGCGCTGCGAGCTGCCCGGCCAGGGCGACATGACGCGCTGGATGGAGCCCTTTCTCGACGGGGATCTCGACGGGGGCCGCAACCCGAACGCCGCCTGCTGGCACATGTCCGTGAACCGCGGCAAGCGCGCGGTGACGCTCGACATCCGCACACCGGACGGCCAGGCGATCTTCCGCGATCTGGCGCGCGAGGCCGACGTGCTGGTCGAGAACTTCACGCCGGGCTCCATGCAGGCCCTCGGCCTCGACTACCCGGCCATCCGCGCCATCAACCCGGCCGTCGTCTATGTGTCCGTCAGCGGCTTCGGCCAGTGGGGACCGCTCAGCGCCATGCGCGGCGTGGACACGGTGGCGCAGGCGGTGTCCGGCATGATGTCCATGAACGGCGTGCCGGGCGGCGACCCGCTGATCTCGACCGCCAACCTCATCGACCACCTCACCGGCTGGCAGGGCGCGATGGGCGCAATGGCGGCGCTGCTGCACCGCGAGCGCACCGGCGAGGGCCAGTACATCGACGTGGCGCTGGCCGACACGGCGATCTACGCGAGCGACCAGCGCATCATGGCCGCCCATAACGCCGGCCGGCAGTGGCCGCGCATGGGCAACAGCATCGACCTTGGCGCGCCCATGAACTGCTACCGCTGCCGCGACGGCGGCCACGTGTTCCTGTTCGCCATCCTGGACACGCTGTGGCCGCGCGTGTGCGCCGTGATGGGTCGCGAGGATCTGATCGACGACCCGCGCTGCAACGGCATGCGGGCGCGGGCGCAGAACCGCGAGTTCGTCGATCAGATCACCGCCGACTGGGTGGCCGCGCACGACCGGGACGATGTGGTGCGCCGCCTGCAGGCGGCCGGCGTCAGCGTCGGGCCGGTCCTGGACCACACGGAAGTCGCGCAGTACGAGCAGTTCCTCGAACACGAGAGCGTCATCGACATGCAGCACCCGCGCTACGGCACGCTGCGTACCTATGGCGTGGTGCCCAAGTTCTCGCGCACCCCGGCGCGCGTGCGTGGCCCGGCGCCGGACATGGGCCAGCACAACGATACGGTGTACGGCGACGAACTCGGACTCGACGCCGCGCGCCTGGCCGATCTCAGGGCGCGCAACATCATCTGACCGCCAGGGAACAACGCATGGCACAAGCCGCGACCAAAGCCCAGCCGGCCGCGTACGCGGGCACGCTGATCTCGGCCGAGTCCTACCTCACCGAGCCCGCCGACCTGTGGCAGCAGGCACTGCCGGCGCAGTGGCGAGACCGGGGGCCGCAGGTCACGCGAGGCGCGCGGGGCGATCAGTTCGAGATCGACGGCGTGGCGCCCCGTCCGCTCGGCCTGCCCGCGCCGCTGACGCAGTTGTCCCGCATCGGCATTGACGTCGGCGCCGGGTACGAGGCCGGCTGCTACCGGCAGGCGTCCCAGGATCGGGACGGCGCCGCGCGACTCGCCTGGCAGCGCGCCGCCGGGCTCGCGGCCGAGGTGCTGTACCCGACGCTCGGCCTGCTCGTCACCACGAGTCCAGACGCGCAGCTCCAACAGCTGTGCTGCCGCGTCTACAACGACTGGCTCGCCGCCTTTTGCGCCGCCGATCCCAAGCGCCTCAAGGGCATGGCGCTGCTGCCGGCGAGAGCGGAAATGGCTGACATCGTCGCCGAGATCGAGCACGCGGCGGCGCTCGGCCTTGCCGGCGTGGTGCTGCCGGCCAGGCACGCCGTCACGCCCTACAACATGCCGGCGTGGGACGCCGCCTGGGCGGCAATGCAAGCACACCGTCTTGTGTGCGCCGTGCACCTTGGCCCGGAGGAAGGCGCCGCGCTATCGCCCACCGGGCCCGGCGCCGGCGGCATCCTGCTCAGCACCGGCAAGTACGAACTGAACGAGTTCCTGCAGATGATCGTCTGGGGCGCCGGCGCGCAGCGCTTTCCGGGCCTGCGCTTTGGCCTGGTCGGCAGCGGCGCCGGCTGGCTCGCCACGCAGATCAACCTCATGGATCACTGGTGGAGCGACCACAAGGGCTGGATGGAGCCGCGCCTGGCGCACGCGCCGAGCCACTTCTGGCACCAGCAGGGCTTCGCCACACTGCGGGCGGACACCGCGGGTCTTGCGACGCGGCAGATCATCGGCACGCAAAACCTGCTGTGGGGTCTTGGGCCGGACGCCGCCACCGATGCACTCGGCAGCGAACTGAATGCGCTGCCCGACACCGACGCCGCAGCGATCGCCAGCGGCAACGCGGCGCGGCTGTTCGGCATCGAGATTTAAGAGGACACGCCCATGCACGCCCGCTACGAACAGGTGACCGAGCCCTATCAGCAGCGCATCCTGTCGGCGGATTCGCACATCGTGGAGCCGCCGGACCTGTGGACCACGCGCATGGACCGCCAGTGGCGCGAGCGCGCGCCGCGCATCGAGGCGCTCGACGAGACCGGCGACTACTTCATCATCGACGGCATGCGCCCGCGCCCGCTGGCCTTTGAGGGGCCGATGGCGGACATCAAGGCGGCCGGGCTCGAAATCCCGGCGCCCAAGGGCTACCGCTACGCGGACCACATCCGCCCCGGCTGTTACGACCCCGACGCGCGCATGCAGGATCAGGACATCGACGGCGTGGCCGGCGAGCTGATCTACCCGGGTCTCGGGCTGTTCATGGCGCTGGCGCCGGACGCGGACTACCAACTCGCCGCCTGCCGCGTCTACAACGACTGGCTGGCGGAGTTCTGCGCCGCCCATCCGCGGCGCCTGAAAGGCATGGCGGTGCTGCCGACGGCGGGTGAACTGCGCCGGTCGGCCGACGAGGCGGAACGCTGCCGCAAGCTCGGCCTGGTCGGCGCCATGCTGCCGATCGTGGCGCCCAACCGGCCCTACAACCTGCCGGACTGGGACGTGCTGTGGGAGCGCCTTGAGGCACTCGCCATGCCCTGCTCGCTGCATGTCGGCGGCGGGCAGGAGACCTTCGGCCGCTACCGGGGGCCGGGCGCGGGCGCGCTCATCGTGTGCGGCGGGCGCTTTGACTTCAACATCGCGCTGCAGCAGGTGATCTGGGGCGGCGCGCCGCAGCGTTTCCCAGGGATGAAATGGGTCATCACCGAGGGCGGCATCGGCTGGATCGCCGCCGCGCTCGGCCACGCCGACGCCTGGTGGCACGAGGGCCGGGCGCGCGGGCAGTGGATGGACCCGCCGCTGCCGCAGCCGCCGAGCTTTTATTTCCGGCGCAGCTTCGCAGCCACCTTCGAGGACGACCGCGCCGGCATCCTCACGCGCGAGGTCACCGGCGTCGAGACGCTGTTGTGGGGTTCCGATTACCCGCACACGGAAGGCGTGTGGCCGTTCTCGCGCAAGCAGATCGCACACGATTTCGCCGGCATTCCGGCCGCCGACACGCAGCGCATCGTGCACGACAACGCGGTGTCGATCTTCGGCTTCCCGACCGCCTGACCGGGCCGCGGCCAGGCACTTTCATCCGCACCAGGAGCACACCGTGGGTCCACTGAAGGGCATCAAAATCATCGAAATGGTCGGCCTCGGGCCGGGACCGCTGTGCGCCATGATGCTGGCGGACATGGGTGCGGAAGTAATCCGCGTCGACCGGCCGGGCGGCAATATGTTCAGCGGCGCCAGGGCGGACATCCTCGGCCGCAACCGCAAGTCGCTGGCGGTGGATCTGAAGCACCCGGACGGCATCGCCACGGTGCTGAAACTGGTCGAGCAGGCCGACGCGCTGATCGAGGGCTTTCGCCCGGGCGTGATGGAGCGTTTGGGCTTGGGGCCCGACGCGTGCCTTGCCCGCAATCCCAGGCTCATCTACGGCCGCATGACCGGCTGGGGCCAGGACGGCCCGCTGGCGCAGGGCGCCGGGCACGACATCAACTACATCGCGCTGGCTGGCGCGCTGCACGGCATCGGCGAGAAAGGCGGCCGGCCGATCCCGCCGCTGAATCTGGTCGGCGACTTCGGCGGCGGCGGCATGTTCCTGGCATTCGGCATCGCCTGCGGACTGATCGAGGCCAGAAACTCCGGCCAAGGCCAGGTGATCGACTGCTCCATGGTGGAAGGCAGCGCCGTGCTGATGGGCATGTTCTACGCCATGCACCAGGCCGGCATGTGGCGGGACGAGCGCGGCAGCAACATGCTGGACGGCGCCTCGCACTACTACAACACCTACGAGACCGCCGACGGCAAGTGGGTGTCCGTGGGCGCCATGGAGCCGCAGTTCTACGCCACGCTGATCCGTGAGACCGGCGCCGATCCCGATCTGTTCAAGAACCAGCACGACGCGCGCGCCTGGCCGCAGCTCAAGGAAGAACTGGCGCGCATCTTCAGGACCAAGACCCGCGACGAATGGTGCGCGCTGCTGGAAGGCGGCGACGCGTGTTTTGCGCCGGTGCTGTCGCTGGCCGAGGCGCCCAACCATCCGCACAACGTGGCGCGCGAGAGCTTCGTCGAGGTGGACGGCATGCTGCATCCGGCGCCGGCGCCACGCTTCAGCCGTACGCGGCCGCAAATCGCCCACGGCCCGCGGCCGGTGGGGGCGGACAGCGAGCAGATCCTCGCCGGCTGGGGGTTTGGCGCCGGAGAAATTGCACAGCTTCTGACCAGCGGCGCGGTGGCCGGGCCGAAAGCCGGCTGAGCACTCCGCTCTGCGATACGGTTGGCCGCCGCCACTCGCCAACCACCGCCACCCGATGAGCCAATCCGACGCCGCGCGCTGGGAAGCGCGCTACCAGGCCGGCACCGCCGCCTACGCCGCCCAGCCGTCCGCGTTCGTGCTCGACTGGTTGCCGCGCCTGCCGCGCGGGCGGGCACTCGACGTGGCCTGCGGCCTTGGCGCCACCGCCATCGCACTGGCCGAGGCGGGCTTCGACGTCACCGCCGTCGACATCGCGCCGACGGCGCTGGCGCGCGCCCGAACAGAGGCCGAGCGGCGCGGCGTGACCGTGGACTGGCAGTGCGCGGACTTGTCGGACCTGCGCTTGCCGCCGGCGCAGTACGACCTCATCGTCAACATCCATTACGTGAACCGGGACCTCACCGCCCAGTTCGCGGAAGCCCTACGCCCCGGTGGCCACGTGCTGTTCGAGCAGCACCTGCGCTGGCCGACGCCGGTGGACGGGCCCGGCTCGGACCACTTTCGCCTGCGCCCGGGCGAACTGCGGCACCTGCTGTGGCAGCTCGACATCCTGCATTACGCGGAAGGGCCGTTCGATGGCCGTGACGGCGAGCGGCTTGCGCTGGCGCGGGCCGTCGGCCTAAAGCACCACTGAGCGTGCCGCCCCGCCGTGCATGCGGCGGCACGTAAAATCGTCACGCACCTTCACCTCGACACCCTTACTTACGGCAATGGACAGCAGCGATCTGAACGTCATCCGCGCCCTGCTGGACTGGGTTCGCGCCGGCGCGCGGGCGCACCTGGTCACGGTGGTGCAGACCTGGGGCTCGTCGCCGCGGCCGGCGGGCTCGCTGCTCGCCGTCGGCGGGCCGGGCCAGCTCATGGGCTCGGTGTCCGGCGGCTGCGTGGAAGACGACCTGATCGCCAAACTGCGCGAGGGCCGGCTGGCCGCCGCTGGCCCCGAGCGGGTGACCTACGGCATGACGCGCGAGGAAGGCGAGCGCTTTGGCCTGCCCTGCGGCGGCACGCTGGAGCTGGTGTGCGAGCCGATCTGCGACGCCGCCGCGCTGGGGCCGGTACAGGACGCGCTCGCCGAGCGCCGCGCCGTCTGCCGCGAGCTTGATCTCTACTCCGGCGCGAGCCGTCTGCTGCCGGCCGACACGCACACCGCCGCCTGCCAGGTGAAAGGCGGCGTGCTGCGCAAGGTGTTCGGCCCGCAGTGGCAGCTCATCATCATCGGCGCGGCCGAGCTGTCGCGCTGCATCGCGCAGCTCGCGCAGGCGCTCGACTACCACGTGGTGGTGTGCGACCCGCGCCCGGACTACGCCGCGGCCTGGGACGTGCCGGGCACGGAAGTGGTGGCCGGCCTGCCGGACGACGTGATCCGCGCCCGCGTCACCGACAAGCGCTCGGCGGTCATCACGCTCACGCACGACCCGCGTGTCGATGACATGGCGCTGATCGAGGCGCTGGAATCGCCGGCGTTCTACGTCGGCGCGCTCGGTTCGCAGCGCACCACGGACAAGCGCCTTGAACGCCTGCGCGAACTCGACGTGCCGGACGCGGCCATCGGCCGTTTGCACGCACCGATCGGCCTGCCCATCGGCTCGCACGCGCCGATGGAAATCGCAGTCGCCATCGCCGCGGAACTGATCGCGGCCCGCAACGGCGCGCTCGCCACCGCGCGCGCGGGTCTGCTCGACAACGCCACGCGCAAGGCGGTAAGCGCCGCGTGACGACGCCGACCGTCGGCATCCTGCTCGCCGCCGGCGCCGGCACGCGCTTTGGCGGCGGCAAGCTGCTGGCGCCGCTGCACGGCCAGCCGCTGGTGCTGCACGCGCTGGCGACACTGCAAGGCGCGGTCGACGAGGTAATCGCCGTGGTTCGACCGGGCGACGAGGCGCTGCACGCCGTGCTGCGGGACGCCGGCGCGCGATTGGTGCTGTGCGGGCGCGCCGCCGACGGCATGGGCTTCAGCCTGGCCTGCGCCGCGCGCGAGGTGCCGGCTGGCCACCCTGTCCTGATCGCGCTCGGCGACATGCCGGCAATCGCGGTGCCCAGCGCGCGCAAGGTGCGGGACGCGCTCGATACGGGAGCCGCCATTGCCCTGCCGGTGTATCGAGGCCGGCGCGGCCACCCGGTGGGGTTTGCGGCGCACTTCGTGCCGGCACTCGGGGCGCTGCAGGCCGATCAGGGCGCGCGTGCGCTGCTGCACCGACACGCCGAGCAGATCCGGGAGCTTCCGGTCGACGACGCCGGCATCCTCACCGACATCGACACCCCGGCCGACCTGACCGCCGCGACCGGTCAGCTGGCCCGACTTCGGTCAAGTCCAGGCTGAAAAGACCCGCATTCCTTCATGCGCGCCTGGCCCGTGCGGTATCCTTGCGCACCGTGGCTGGCCTACACGCCAGTTCACGCACCTGCTTCTTCCCCCACCAGGTTCAGGCACCCCCCCGATCATCACGACCGGGGCGCGATGGTGCGTTTGTCCACGTAGCCGGAGGTCTGTCATCACCCCTGTCGAATCGTTCACACGTCACGCTCACGGCCGGCAGCACCCGTCGGCATCCTCTCACTGGACAAGGAAAGTCATGTTCAAACCATCCACAACCGCTCTGGGCGCGCTCGCGCTGGCGGGATTCCTGACCCACGCCCAGGCGGCCGATGTCGCCGAAGGCACCGTCATCAGTGCGGCCAACATCGATCAGATCAAGTCCCAGACGTTCGCAGGCAAGCCGCTTTCGGACCTCATCCTGCCGACGCAGGAAAAGATGATCCGCGAGTTCGGCTTGCAGATGCGCCTGCGCAAGACCGAGGCGATGCAGGTCGACCCCAAGCTGGTCGCCGCCACCAAGGAAAACGCTGGCAAGGCCAGCATCGGGGCGGACAAGAAGCTGCAGGGCTTCGTCACCGGCATGCCGTTCGCCAGCATCGACGCGGCCAACCCGGCCGACGGCGCCAAGCTGGCATACAACTTCATGCGCGGCGCCTGGTACGCCGACGTGGTGGACTACAACCCGATGTACTTCGCGCTGATCAACGGCCAGAAGGGCTTCGAGCGCGAGCAGCACTGGCGCTTCGCCCGCTACCTCGCCGACGGCGCGCTGAACCCGGCGCTGACGGACCCAAAGGGTGAAATTGCCAAGTACGAGGTGGTGCTGAACAAGTACCCGAACGACTCGCGCGGGCTTGGCGTGCTGACCGTGCAGTACACCGACGCCCGCCTGCCGGATGTGTATGCCTACGTGCGCAGCGTGCGCCGCGTGCGGCGCCTGTCCAGCAACGCCTGGGCGGATCCGCTGTCCTCCACCGACCTGCTGAACGACGAGTCGTTCGGGATGAGTGCGGACCCATCCTGGTACGAGGGCTGGAAGCTGGTCGGCAAGCGCTGGATCCTGGCCTCGGCACACTCGACTATCGCCGTCTCCGGAACCGCCAACGAGCGCTTCCCGATGATCGACATGACCAAGGCACCGTACTGGAACATCCTGGACGACTGGGAGCCGCGCGAGGTGTACGTGGTGGAGGGCACGCCCGGCCAGGGCCACCTGCTCAGCCGCAAGGTGCAGTACTACGACGCCGACATCCACGCGCCGATGCTGCACTGGCAGGAGTTCTACGACAAGAAGAACGAGCTGTGGCGCATCGAGAACTGCAACTACCGTCCGACCAAGCGCGACGACGGCAGCATGGCGCCGACCGTGACCTACGTGCCGGTGTATGACCTGCAGCGTCTGCACGCCACCATCGTGTTCGCCGACCCGAAGGGCCGGCACAACTACAAGGACGCCAAGGCAACCGAGTTCACGCCGGATGCCATTCCGCGTCTGATCAATTGATTGGACGCCGGGGCGTCCCGCCCCGGATGGGATGCGCGGCGTAACTCCGCGCCTCCCGGACCGCCTTCCAGCCGCGCGGCTGGTCAAACGCCCGCCGGCCCTCGTGGCCCGCGGGCGTTTTTTGTGCCCGCCAGCCGGCTCCGGCGGGTGCTATGTTTCGCCCGCACCAAAGCAACACGCGCACCCGAGGAGACCCCGTGGACAAGTCCGAGTTCTTCGCCAATGCCCGCCCAGACACCCAGGGCCCGTTGACCGGCCTTCGCGTGCTGGAGGCCACCAACTACGCGTCCGGCCCGGTGTGCGGAATGATCCTGTCGGACCTCGGCGCCGAGTCCATCAAGTGCGAGCTGCCGGGCACGGGTGACCCCAACCGCTTCGTGCCGCCGTTCATCCGCGGCCAGCGCGACGGCGAATCGTCGGTGGTCTACAACAGCATGAACCGCGGCAAGCGCTGCGTGACGCTCGATTTCCGCAAGCCCGAGGGGCAGGCGCTGTTCCGGCGCCTGGCGGCCCGGGCCGACATCCTGATCGAGAACTTCGCGCCCGGCACCATGGACGGCTGGGGTCTCGGCTACGACGCCATCCGCGCCATCAAGCCGGACATCATCTACACGTCGATCTCGGGCTTTGGCCTGTACGGGCCGCTGTCGCACAAGCGCGGTTTCGATCCGGTCGGTCAGGCCATGGGCGGCCTCATGAGCGTCACCGGCGAGGCCGGCGGGCGCCCGCTGCGTGCCGGCACGGTGATCGCCGACGACATGGCCGGCTGGCAGGCGGCCATCGGCACGCTGGCCGCGCTGCATCATCGCAACGCCACCGGCGAGGGCCAGCGTATCGATGCCTGCCTCACCGACTCGCAGCTGTATGCCACCTCGTACGGCATCATGGCGGCGGCCGAGTGCGACTACATCTGGCAGCGCTCCGGCAACGCCATCGGCGGCGGCGCGCCGATGAACACCTACCGCACCGCGGACGACCACTGGCTGTGCCTGTTCGCGCCGTTCGAGAAGCAATGGCAGGCGCTGTGCGCGGTAATGGGCAAGCCTGAACTCGCCAGCGACCCGCGCTGCAAGGACTGGGACGCGCGCGTCGCCAACGCCGAATTCGTGGACCTAGAGGTCGCCGCCTGGATCGCCACGCAGACCGCCGCGCAGGCGGAAGCCACGCTGGAGGCCGCCGACATCGTGGCCGCACCGGTGATGGACTTCGGCGAGATCGTGAACTTCCCCCACTACCAGGCCCGCGACATGATCGTGAAGGCGGAGCACGCGGTGCACGGCCCGATCACGCACTACGGCGTCGCCACCAAGCACTCGCGCACGCCGGGCGGCGTGCGCCGGGCGGCGCCGCTGCTGGGCGAGCACAACGCCGAGATCCTCGGCGGCGAGCTCGGTCTCGGCGAAGCGGATCTGGCCGACTTGAAGTCGCGCAAGATCATCTGACATGCCCCGCCCGCCGCGGCTGCTGGACCTGATCGGCGCGCTCATCGGCACGCCGTCGGTCAGCAGCTTCGAGCGCGGTCTCGACCGCGGCAACCGGGCGGTGATCGACCGCCTCGCCACCTGGCTCGAAGACCTCGGCTTCGCGGTCGAGATTCAGGACTTGGGCACCGATCCGGCCAAGGCCAACCTCATCGCGACCTTGGGCTCGGGCGACGATGGCCTGGTGCTCGCCGGCCACACCGACACGGTGCCGTGCGACCCCGCGCTGTGGCGGCGCGACCCGTTCACCCTGCACGAGGCGGACGGGCGGCTGTACGGCCTTGGCACCGCCGACATGAAGGCGTTTCTGGCGCTCGCCATCGAGGCCGTGCGGGACATCCGCGACACGGACCTCAAGCGCCCCCTCGTGCTGCTCGCCACCGCTGACGAGGAAAGCGGCATGCTGGGCGCCCGGCGCCTGGTGGAGGCCGGCCGGCGGCTTGGCCGGCACTGCATCGTCGGCGAGCCGACGGGCCTGAAACCCATTCGCCAGCACAAGGGCATCTTCGACGAGCGCATTCGTCTCGTCGGCCGCAGCGGCCACAGCAGCGACCCCGCGCTCGGCAACAGCGCGCTCGAAGGCATGCATGCCGCCATCGGCGCCCTGCTCGCCTGGCGGGACGAACTCCAGACCCGCTACCGCGACCCGGCGTTTGCGGTGCCAGTGCCGACGCTGAACCTCGGCCACATCCACGGCGGCGACAACCCGAACCGCATCTGCGGCGCGTGTGAACTGACGCTGGACCTGCGACCGCTGCCCGGCATGGACACGGCCGCGCTGCGCGAAGAACTGCATGAACGTGTTCTTAAAGCCGTGGCGCCACGCGGGCTGACAGTGGAATTCGAGGCCATCTTCGACGGCCTGCCGCCGATGGCGACCCCCGCCGACGCCCACGTGGTGCGCCTTGCCGAACAACTCGCCGGCCACGCCGCCGGCGCGGCGGCCTTCGGTACCGAGGGGACGTACTACAACGCGCTCGGCTGCGAGACCGTCATCCTCGGTCCCGGCGACATCGCCCAGGCGCACCAGCCGGACGAGTACCTCGCACTCGACCGGCTCGCCCCGACCGTCGCGCTGCTGCGCGAGGCGGTGCGGCGGCTTTGTTGCTGAGTTCCCTCACCGTCAAACTTGGCCACCGAAGGCCGACCTGCCTCCTGGGTATTGATGTCGATCAAGGGTGCGAGCCCCCGCTCCCGACACGCGTCAACAGCCCCCACGCGCACCTTGCAGACACTGCCGCCAGGCCCGCAGGGAGCGGGCGATGCGAACAGTGTTTCGCCAACCCAGAGGTGCATTCGAATGACTGTTAACAAGAACACTGCCGTTGCTGCACTGGCCGGTGCGATGGCTCTGGCCGGTGCCGCACCTGCCACGGCTTTCGAGACCGGTGACTGGCTGGTCCGTGGCCGCGTGATCGCCGTCGACCCGCGCGAGGACAGCGGTACGGTCAAGAGCAGCGTGGCCGGGCCGATCGCCGGCAGCGGTGTGGGGGTCGATTCCAGCGTGGTGCCGGAAGTCGACTTCACCTACATGCTGACGCCGAGCTGGGGCCTCGAACTGATCCTCGCGTCGAGCGAGCACGATGCCTACGGCACGGGCTCCGTGGCCGGGCTCGGCAAGCTGTTCGACGCCCGCACCCTGCCGCCGACACTGACCGTGCAGTACCACTTCAACACCAACGGCACGGTGCGGCCGTACGCCGGCATCGGCCTCAACTACACGCTGTTCTTCAACGAGGACGCGACGTCCGACTTCAAGATCGCGATGGGCGGCAAGGCCGACGTGGAGCTTAACGACTCCTGGGGTCTCGCGGCCAACGTCGGCGTGGACTACGCCATCAACAAGGACTGGTTCATCAACGCCGACGTGAAGTACATCGACATGGACACCGAGGCCACCATCACGACCAACGCACTGGGTCGCCTGAAGGTGGACGTGGACATCGACCCCTGGGTGTACGGCATCGGCATCGGCCGGCGCTTCTGAGGCCCCGACTTCCGTCTTGTAACCCCAGCGCGGACGCCACGCCGTCCGCGCTGGGCGCGTCCAGTCACCGTCGCCAGGCCACCCAGGCGGCCATCATCAGGCCCTGGAAATACCGCGTCGGCGGGCCGAAACCGGCGTCGGCGAGCAGGCCCGCGAGTTCGTCGTCGGCGACCGGCCGCGCCTCGGCCAGGCGCGGCGCCATGCGTTCCTCCACCGCGGCGTGCGGCAGGCCGCCCAGCACCTGCAGGGCCTTCCAGGCGTCGAGCACGGCGGCGGCGTTGCCCTCGCGATACAGGCTCGCCAGCAGCAGCGGCGCGCCGGGTTTCAGGCGCTCGGCAATCGCGCCGAGCAGCGCCGCCCGCGCGGCGTCGTCTTTCAGGAAATGCAGCACCAGGATCAGCGTGCCGGCATCGTAGGGTGACGATGCCGGCAGGGTCTGGGCGTGCCCGGCTACCAGCGCCACGCGGTCCAGCACGCCGGCCTGCTGCAAGCGTGCGCGGGCCTGTGCCAGCATGTCGGCGGATGGGTCGGCGCCCACAAATCGCCACTGCGGCCCGGCCGTGGCCAGACGCGCAATTTCCTCCCCCGTGCCGGCGCCCACGCACAGCACGCGCGCCGCATCCGGCAACTGCGCGCGCAGCACCGCGGCGGACAGCTCGTGCAGCGTGTCGTAACCCGGCACCAGAGTGCGGATACGCCGCTCGTAGTCGCCGGCGCCGGCGGTGAAATCGTGCTGCGGGGTGTTGGGGGAAACCATGGTGTCTCCTGACGGGGCAAAGGCCGCGGGTGAGGCGCCTTAACGTCCATTCAGTTTATAGTCGCCGCCTTGACGCGGACCTAAGGAGGATGCCGATGAACGCGATCAACGAACTGCCCGCGGGGCGCCTCGATACGGAAATCGAGCGCGTGTTCGCACTCCAGCAGCAGCGCAAGCTCGAATTGCGCGACACCACCGCCGACCAGCGCCTGGAGAAGCTAGGCCGCCTGCGCGCCGCGGTGATGGCGCGCAAGGAGGACATCCTCGCCGCCGCCCACAGCGACATGCGAAAGCCGCGCGTGGATGCGCTGCTCGGCGAGATCATGCCGGTCACGCAGGCGATTGATCTGGCGCTGAAGCACCTGAAGCGCTGGATGCGCCCGCAGCGCGTCAAGACCCCGATCAACATGCTCGGCACGCGCGGCGAGATCCGCTACGAGCCCAAGGGCGCGGCGCTGATCATCGCGCCGTGGAACGTGCCGGTATTCCTGAGCTTCGTGCCGCTGGCGAGCGCCGTCGCCGCCGGCTGCGCGGCCATCATCAAGCCGTCCGAGATGACGCCCGCGCTCGGCGCGGTGATCCGCACCATCGTCGCCGAGGTGTTCGACGAGGCCGAGGTGGCGGTGTTCGAAGGCGGGCCGGAGGTCGCGCAGGCGCTGCTGCGCCAGCCCTTCGACCACATCTTCTACACGGGCAACCCGGAAATCGGGAAGGTGGTGATGCGCGCCGCCGCCGAGCACCTGGCGTCGGTCACGCTGGAGCTTGGCGGCAAGTCGCCGGTGATCATCGACGAGAGCGCGGATGTCGAGTCTGCCGCCGAGCGGCTGGTGTGGGGCAAGCTGCTGAACGGCGGCCAGGTGTGCGTGGCGCCGGACTACGTGCTGGTGCACGAGTCGCGCAAGGACGAGCTGCTGGGCGCGCTCGACCGCCAGTTCAAGGCGCACGCGAGCGGCGCGGGCGGCCAGTTGCCAGACCTGACGCGCATCGTGAACACGCGCCACCACGCCCGCGTGCAGGGCCTGCTGGACGACGCGCTGGCGCGCGGCGCACGGGTGGTGACCGGCGGCCAGTCGGACGCGGCGGAGCGCTACATCGCGCCGACCGTGCTGGCGGACGTGGCGCCCGATTCGAAGCTCATGCAGGAAGAAATCTTCGGCCCGCTGCTGCCGGTGCTGGGCTACCGCGACCTCAACCGCGCGCTCGAACTCATCAACGAGAAGCCGAAGCCGCTGGCGCTGTACGCCTTCAGCCGCATCAAGGCCAACGTCGAGCGCATCCTGCACGGCACGTCCGCCGGCGGGACCACCATCAACCACGTGATGCTGCACGGCCTGCATCCGAACCTGCCGTTCGGCGGCGTCAACAACAGCGGCATCGGCAAGTCGGGCGGCCTGTTCGGCTTTCAGGCGTTCTCGAATGAGCGCGCCGTGCTGCGCCAGACCAGCCGCATCAGCTTCACGCGCTGGATGATGCCGCCGTACTCGCCGCGGTTGACGCGCATGCTGGATCGCTTCGTGAAGTGATGTAGCTCGTTCCGGGGCAGGATGCCCCGGCGCGAACGCAAGGCTCCCGGGCCTTGGGTGCGCGCAGCGCATCGCGGGCGTGTACCGCGATGCAGCGAGCCGAAAAATTCCATGGACGGAATTTTTCGGCATTCAACCACTAACCCAAGGAGGGAGTCTCGACATGGACGTTGCACTGGAGCAGGGCCGCCCGCGCCTGAGCCCGCTGACCAAGATCGGCGCCCTGCCGGTCACCGCCGTGGCACTGCTGCCGTTTCTCGCCCACGCGCTGGGTGGCGGCGCGTGGCACTGGCTGCCCATCGCGTTGATCTTCGGCGTCGGGCCGTTCCTCGATCGACTGCTCGGCGAGGACAACCTGAACGTGCCGCCGCAGCTCGAAGCCCGCTACGAGAAGGCTCTGTATTACCGCCTGACGCTGTGGCTGTACCTGCCGGCGCAGATTGCGCTGGTACTGTTCAGCTACGACCAGATCATCAATACCGACATGGCGCTTAACGCCAAGATGGGTCTGGCGCTGTCGATGGCGGTCGGCGTCGGCTTCGGCGCCACGCTGGCGCACGAGCTGTGCCACCACCCGGCCCGCCTGGACCGCTTCATCGGCGTGCAGGTGCTTTGCCTGTGCGGCATGGCCAACTTCCACGTCTACCACAACTACGGGCATCACAACCTGGTGGCGACGCCGGAGGATCCGGGCTCCGCGCGATACGGCGAGAGCTTCTGGCAGTTCACGCTTCGCAACATCGGCCGCAAGCTGGTGCTGTCCTGGCAGATCGAGGCGCGTCGCCTGAAGACGCTCGGCAAACCCTGGCTGTCGCCCTACAACCTCATGATCTGGCTGACCCTGAACGAGCTGGCCTGGGTAGTCGGCCTCACCTGGTACTTCGGGCCGATCGCGCTCGGTCTGTTCGCGCTCCAATACGCGGCGCCGCGCTTTCTGCTGTCGGTGGGCGACTACCTCGAGCACTACGGCCTGTCCCGCCGCAAGTTGCCGAGCGGCGAGTATGAGGCGCCGCGCGCCATCCACTCCTGGGACGACAGCTACATGCTGAGCAACTTCCTGTTCACGGCGGTGGACCGGCACGCGGATCACCACGAGAACTCCGGGCGGCCGTTCCAGATCCTGCGCGTGCGGCCGGAGGCGCCGCGACTGCCGTACGGGTACCTCACGATGATCTTCGCCGCCTTCGTGCCGCCGGTATGGCGGCGGCTGGTGCACCCGGTGCTCGAAGCCTTTTACGACAAGGGCGAGGTGGTGCCGCACGCCGTGCCGGGCGCGCTGCCGCAGCGCTTCGTCGCGGGGGCGCACATCCACTGAACGACACACCGCGCCGCCGGCCAACCAATGGCCCGCGGCGCGGTGCCGGTCAATCAGCTACGGGACAGCGCCCGCAGCGCCTCGGCCAGGCGCGGATCGTGAGTGGCCGCGGCGACCGATTCGAGGTGCTCGCGCGAAGCGACGCTCAGTGGCTTCGGCGCCTGCGGCGGGGCCGTCTGGCGACCATCCGGCGCGGCCGCCACGTACACCTCGACCGTCGCGACCGGGCCTGCGGACAAGTCGGACAGATCGCGAGCCAGGCGCGGCGCGAGGTACCGCACCCGCGCCGCCCAGACGCTGCTGCTCATTCCTAGACGCAGGCAGCCTGAGTCGACCGCCGCACAGTGCACCGCCGCAGCGAGATCGGCCGGCAGACGCGCGCGCACCTCGGCGAGCACGGCGGCGTGGTGACGGCTCGCCGTCAGCAGCGGGGACAGCGAACCGCCCCCGGCCAGCAGCTTGTGAAGGTATTGCGCGGAACCCATAATGCCCAGCCCCGGTCCGGCCTCAAGGCATCGAGACCGCCCGGATTATAGTGTTCCGCGATGATCAGCCTGCACATCCACTGGCTTCGCAGCGGGAGCCAGCGCAGCTTCAGACTGCACGCACCTGCCCTGCTCACCCTCGGCGGCCTTGGCCTCGGAGCCCTGGTCGGCAGCTTTGCGCTCGGCGCGAGCATGCCGCTGCAGGAGGCCTTCAGCGACCGCGAAGCGGTGCGCAAGGAGCTGCGCGTGCAGCGCTCGGTGGTGGACCAGACCCGCGTAGCCGCCCAGACGCAGATGCAGGGCCTGATCGACCGCGTCGGTGAACTGCAAAGCCGCGTGCAGACGCTGGAGGCGGTCGGCCAGCGCGTCAGCAAGGCGGCCCGCCTCTTGCCCGACGCGGCGCCGGAAAATACCCCGACTCACGCCGAGCCGCGTCAACCCTTCGCGGTGCTCGACTTCGTGGCCGAGCTCGACGGCCTGTCGCGGCAGATCGACCGCCGCGCCGCTCAGTTCGCGGCGCTCGACCGGGTCATCGGCGCCGGCATCATCGAGCGCGGCCCGCTGCTGGCAACGCCGGTGCGGGGCGCGCAGTTGTCGTCGTCGTTCGGCGCCCGGAGCGATCCGTTCAGCGGTATTCGTGATTTCCATACCGGCATCGATTTTCGCGCCCCGCCCGGGGCACCGATCCGCGCAATAGCGGGCGGCAAGGTAGTCAGCAGCGGCTGGGAATCCGGCTACGGCAACGTGGTCGAGATCGACCACGGTGACGGCTTTCGCACCCGCTACGCCCACAATCAGGCCAATCTGGTCAAAGCAGGTCAGACAGTGAAACGCAGTCAACTCATCGCTCGCGTCGGCCGCACCGGCCACACCACGGGCTCGCACGTCCACGTGGAAGTGTTGCGCGACGGCCGGCTGGTCGATCCGGCCCGCTACCTGAACGCGCTGGCGGCCAGCGAGCCGCTGCGCACCGCCGCGCGCTGAGGCCGGCCATGCTGCAGGCACTCGTGCGCCGCATCGTCGGCAGTCGCAACCAGCGCGAGGTGAAGCGCTACTTCAAGGCCGTGGCGCGCGTGAACGCGCTCGCCGCACAGTTCGAGGCGCTCACCGACGCCGAACTGCGCGCCTGGACGGACACGCTCAAGCAGCGCCACGGCGCCGGCGAGACGCTGGACCAACTGCTGCCGGAGGCCTTCGCCGTGGTGCGCGAGGCGGCCGGGCGCGTGCTTGGCATGCGCCACTTCGACGTGCAGCTGGTCGGCGGCATGGTGCTGCACGAGGGCCGCATCGCCGAGATGCGCACCGGCGAGGGCAAGACGCTGGTCGCGACGCTGCCGGCGTACCTCAACGCCATCGCGGGCCGCGGCGTGCACGTGGTGACGGTCAACGACTACCTCGCCCGCCGTGACGGTGCCTGGATGGGCCGCGTCTACGAATTCCTGGGGCTGTCGACCGGCATCATCGTGTCGAACCTCGACCCCGCCGAGCGCAAGGCCGCCTACGCCGCCGACATCACCTACGGCACCAACAACGAGTTCGGCTTCGACTACCTGCGGGACAACATGGCCTTCACGGCCGACGACCGCGTGCAGCGCCGCCACTACGCGGTGGTGGACGAGGTCGACTCCATCCTCATCGACGAGGCGCGCACGCCGCTGATCATCTCCGGCCCGGCGCAGGGCGGCACGGAGCTGTACGCCAAGGTGAACGTGCTGGTGCCAAAACTCACGCGCCAGACCGAGCCCGACGGCCCCGGCGACTACCACGTCGACGAGAAGACCCGTCAGGTGGTGCTGACCGACGCCGGCCACGAGCACGCCGAGGAGCTGCTGACTGCGGCCGGCCTGCTGGACGAGGGCGAGAGCCTCTACGACGCGGCCAACATCACCCTGATGCATCACCTGAACGCCAGCCTGCGCGCGCACACGCTGTTCCAGCGCGACGTGCACTACGTGGTCAATCAGGGCGAGGTGATCATCGTCGACGAGTTCACCGGGCGCCTCATGCCCGGCCGGCGCTGGTCGGAGGGCCTGCACCAGGCGGTCGAGGCCAAGGAGCGTGTGGCCGTCAAGCAGGAAAACCAGACCCTCGCCACCATCACCTTCCAGAACTACTTTCGCCTCTACGACAAGCTGTCCGGCATGACCGGCACCGCCGACACCGAGGCCTTCGAGCTCGCACAAATCTACGGCCTGGAAGTCGTGGTGATCCCGACACACCGGCCGATGGTGCGCAAGGATCTTGGCGATCAGGTGTTCCTGACGGTCGACGAGAAGTACGACGCCGTGCTCGCCGACATCAAGGACGCCCACGAGCGCGGCCAGCCGGTGCTGGTGGGCACCGCGTCCATCGAGACTTCCGAGCTGGTGTCCGGGCGCCTGAAGAAGGCTGGCGTGCCGCACCAGGTGCTGAACGCCAAGTACCACGAGCAGGAGGCGCAGATCATCGCCCGCGCCGGCGAGATCGGCGCCGTCACCATCGCCACCAACATGGCCGGCCGCGGCACCGACATCGTGCTCGGCGGCAACCTCGAAGCGCGCCTGCACGGCGTGGAGGACGCCGCCGAGCGCGAGCGCATCCGCGCCGAATGGCAAACGCAACACGACCGGGTGGTCGAGCTGGGCGGCCTGCACGTGGTCGGCACCGAGCGCAACGAATCCCGCCGCGTCGACAACCAGCTGCGTGGCCGCTCCGGGCGCCAGGGCGATCCCGGCTCGTCGCGGTTTTATCTGTCGCTGCAGGACGACCTGATGCGCATCTTCGCGTCGGACCGGGTGTCCGGCTGGATGCAGAAACTGGGGCTTGAGCCCGGCGAGGCCATCGAGCACCGCTGGGTGACGCGCGCCATCGAGAATGCACAGAAGAAGGTCGAGGGCCGCAACTTCGACATCCGCAAGCAGCTGCTCGAATACGACGACATCGCCAACGAGCAGCGCAAGCTCATCTACCAGCAGCGCAACGAACTGTTGGAGGCCGACGACGTGGCCGACACCGTGCAGGCCATGGTGCGCGATGTGGCGGGGGCGCTCATCGACCGCTTCCTGCCGCCCGGCAGCGTCGAGGAGCAGTGGGATCTGAAGAGCCTCAAGGACACGCTGCACGACGAGTTCGGCAGCGCTGCCGAGCCGCAGGCGCTGGCCGCGGAACCAAACGTCGACGGCGATGCGCTGCGCGAGCGGCTGGTCGCCATCGTGCTGGACGAGCTTGCCCAAAAGCAGGCGCGCGTCGAGCCGGCCGTGATGCGGCACTTCGAGAAGGCCGTCATGCTGCAGGTGCTGGACAGCCACTGGAAGGACCATCTGGCCGCCATGGACCACCTGCGGCACAGCATTCACCTGCGCGGCTACGCGCAGAAGAACCCGAAGCAGGAGTACAAGCGCGAGGCCTTCGAGCTGTTCACGCAGATGCTGGAGCGCGTCAAGACCGACGTCGCGATGACGGTGCTGCGCGTGCAGGTGCGCGCCGAGGAGGACGTCGAGGCCGTGGACCGCCAGCGCCGCCCGGCCGGTGAGTACGACTACCAGCACGCGGACGCGAGCGCACTCGCCGGCGCCACGCAACCCGACGACGCCGACGTGGCGGTGGCCGACCGGCCGATGGCTACAGCCGCGCCCTTCGTGCGCGGCGAGCGCAAGGTCGGCCGCAACGAGCCCTGCCCGTGTGGCTCCGGACGTAAGTACAAGCAATGTCACGGGCAGTTGCAATGACGCCCGGCGCGCGCCGGGGACGCTGACATGGCGGTTCGTCTGAGTGCGCCCGGCCCGCTTGCGCCGATCGCCGGCGTGCGGCTCGCCAGTGTCGCCGCCGGCGTGCGCAAGCCCGGCCGCGACGACGTGGTGCTGCTGGAACTCGCGCCCGGCGGCCGCGCGGCGGCCGTATTCACGCAAAACGCCTTCTGCGCCGCGCCGGTCACGCTCGCCAGGCGCCATCTCGCCACCACCGCGCCGCGCTATCTGCTGATCAACAGCGGCAACGCCAACGCCGGCACCGGCGGGCCCGGCATGGCCGCCGCGCAGGCCTGCTGCGCGGAGCTGGCTCGCCTCGCCGGCTGCGAGCCGGATGCCGTGCTGCCATTCTCGACCGGCGTCATCGGCGAGCCGCTGCCGGTCGATCGCATCACCGCCGTGCTGCCGACCGCACTCGCCGGTCTCGATGCCCGCGGCTGGAACACCGCCGCCCGCGCCATCATGACCACCGACACCGTGGCCAAGGGCCACAGCGTCACCCGCGACACGCCGCACGGGCCGCTGACCGTCACCGGCATCGCCAAGGGCTCGGGCATGATCCACCCGAACATGGCGACCATGCTGGCCTACGTCGCCACCGACGCCGCGGTGTCGCAGACCGCGCTGCAACGCTGCCTGGAACGCGCCATGGGCGGCAGCTTCAACCGCATCACTGTGGATGGCGACACCTCCACCAACGACGCCTGCGTGCTGATCGCCACCGGCCAGGGCGCCGTCGCGGTGGATGATCTCGACAGCCCCGCGGGGGAGACGCTGCAAGCGGCCGTTGACGACGTGTGCCGCACACTCGCCCAGGCCATCGTGCGCGACGGCGAGGGCGCCACCAAGTTCATCACCGTGGCGGTCGAGGGCGGGCGCGACGAGGCCGAATGCGCAACAGTGGCCTACGCCATCGCCCGCTCGCCGCTGGTCAAGACCGCATTTTTCGCTAGCGACCCCAACTGGGGCCGCATCCTGGCCGCCGTCGGCTATGCCGGCCTCGACAACCTCGACCTCGACGCCGTGCACGTGCACCTGGGCGAGGTCTGCATCGTGCGCGGCGGCGCCCGCGCCGGCAACTACACCGAAGCACAGGGCCAGGCCGTGATGGCGCAGGAGGAAATCACCGTGCGCGTGGACCTCGGCCGCGGCACGGCACGCACCACCGTATGGACCTGCGACTTCTCCTACGACTACGTGCGCATCAACGCCGAGTACCGCACCTGAGCCACGCGCCATGAGCACCGAGCCGCTACATGTCGCCGTCGGCGTGCTGCGCCGGGCCGATGGCGACGTGCTGCTGAGTCAGCGTATGGCTGGCACCCACCTCGCCGGCTATTGGGAATTCCCAGGCGGCAAGCTTGAACCCGGCGAAACCCCGCAAGCCGCCCTCGCCCGCGAACTGCGCGAGGAACTCGGCATCGAGATCGTTGCCGCGGAGCCGCTCATCCGGCACCGTCACCACTACCCCGCCGGTGCAAACCACCCGGCCCGGCAAGTCGTGCTGCATACCTTTGAAATCACCGCCTGGAACGGCGAGCCACGCGGCGTGCAGGGCCAGGCGCTGCACTGGGCGCAGCCGGACACCATCGACCCCGGGAGCCTGCCGCCCGCCAACGGCCCGCTGCTGACCGCCGCGCGCCTGCCCGATCTTTACGCCATTTCCGCCGAGTACACTGGCGCCCCCGACGCCTACCTCGCGCACATCGACCACTGGGCCACGCGCGGCGTGCGCCTCGCCTGCCTGCGCAGCCCGGGGCTCGATTCCGCCGCCTACCGACACCTCGCTGAACACGCCCTGGCGCGAGCCCGCCAACACGGCATCGCGCTCTTGCTACACGGTGATGCGGCACTGGCCATGGAACTGGGCGCCGCCGGAGTGCACCTGCCGGGACGCGTGCTCGCAGCGACCACAAAGCGCCCGGTGCCGCAGTCCCTGTGGCTGGCCGCCTCATGCCACGATGCGTCGCAGCTTGAGAAGGCCGCGCACATAGGTTGCGACTTTGCCGTGCTGTCGCAGGTAGCCGTTACTGCCAGCCATCCGGGCCAGCCCCCCCTCGGTTGGCAGCGATTCAAGCACCTCGTCGACGCATCCGGCCTGCCGGTCTATGCGCTGGGCGGTGTCCGACAGGAAGACGCAACGATGTCGCGCTCAATGGGCGGGAGAGGCATCGCGGCCCAACGGTCGCTCTGGCGATGACCTGCAACCTGCACCGCAGATCGGTCCTCACCACTACGCACTCAATCGTCGTTGTGATCTTCACTCTAATGCACCGACCTTCAACAATGCACACTCCGGCATTCTTCCCGGGGACGCTCACCGCCGCTTCACCCAAGACGCTCCCGTGACACCTCCCACCAAAGAACCGTCTCACCGATCGCAGGTGCGTACGGTCCTGACCGTCGGGCTGCTCTCTGGCCTTGCAGGCAGCGCCATGCTTGCCCAAGACACCGTACTCGCCTACTACTTCGGCACCAGCAGTGCAGTCGACGCATATCAGCTGGCCGTCAGTGTCCCGTCGCTACTGGTCAACGTGCTCGCCGGCGGAACGCTCCTGGCGGTACTCGTCCCGGAACTTACACGGCTAACACACCATCAAGCCAACAACGAAGTGACGAACGTTATCCGATATGCGCGACGATCAGTTGGTGGCCTTCTCGCCGCAAGCGCACTCGCCTGGCCGGTACTCTACTCGTTACTTGAACAACGGTCGAACGTAGATCTCTCCGCACCCCACACGCTCACAATCCATCTTCTATGGCTGATAACACCGATACTCTTCTTTGTCGGCGTCACCGGTATCGAGACCGCCTACTTAAACAGCCAAAAACGCTTTTTTAACGCCTCAATATTCCCCGCCTTCGCGCCAATTGGCGCGATCCTATTCACCATCCTTTTTTCAAAGACTTTACATATCTACGCTACCGCAATTGGCACATTATGCGGAAGCATCTGCCTATGGCTACTAGGTCGGCATTTAACGCACCGATCACTCTTGCAACCTTACCGCGACCCGCAACCCGCCGCCAGCAAGAGCGTGAATAGGCACTACTTCTTGAACGTCATCTCATCAGCAACGCTGGCAGGGGTGATACTGACCGACATCCTTCTAGCATCCAGCAGGCCACAAGGCGAATTATCGACCTACAATTACGCCACACGCCCAGTGATTTTCGTAATCGCACTTCTAACTGTATCGATCGGCAACGTCATTCTACCCACCTTTTCCCGCCTCGCCACATCGGCCAACAAGAACGAGCTCATACATCACTTCCGCCGTTGGCTCTTGATAGCAGCTGCCATCTCGTTGCTCGTACTGGCGACTTGGGCGCCGAATTGCGCGACGGTCGTCTCCCTGCTGTACGAACGCGGCGCATTCCACAGCTCCGACGCTGAGAGCGTGACGGCAATACAAACTGTGTATTTATTCCAGCTTCCGTTTTACATGGCCGCTGTCATTGGAGTGCGCCTCCTGAATAGCCTACGCCATAACAGAACACTCGCCTTGATAAACCTGGCCGCTTTCTTCACCAATTTGGCTGTTGACAGCTGGCTGCTCCCATCCATGGGATTGAGAGGCATCGCACTAGGAACCGTCACCGCATTTGCGGTCTGGGCTATTATGGTCATCGGTTGCAGCTTGAGGGCTGCGCGCCACCCCCAACCCCAGCACACGATCGACACGTAGCAGGACACGTCGCATGACAGTAGAAAATCCGTCGTCGGGAGCGATCACAACCCAGTCATACTGGGAAAATGAGTGGGAGAATCAGGCGCTGCCCCTCCCTATCGACCCCCTGAGCAACCCGACAGAGCATCATTTTTACCGGCTGTTAGACAAACTATTTAGCGACCACCTCCCCGTAACAGAACAGCGCACAACCCGACTTTTAGAAATCGGGTGTGGGACGTCTCGCTGGTTGCCATACTTCAGCACGCGGTTTGGCCTCGAAGTCAGTGGCATCGACTACACTACTTCTGGCGTCAGGCGCGCACAGGCGATTCTTGACAATGCCAATGTCTGTGGCGACATACGACAGGGCGACCTCTTTGATCCTCCATCGGACTGGCTCGGTCACTTCGACATTGTTGTATCTTTCGGAGTGGTTGAACACTTCCGACATCCCGCAGATGTACTCACGGCTTGTGCGCGCTACCTGCGCCCCGGCGGCTCCATGTTTACCCTAGTGCCCACTATGCGGGGCCTGTATGGCTTGGCCTACCGGCTGCTAAGACCCGCAATCTATAGACTTCATGTGCCACATACAAAGACTTCGCTTGCAGCGGCCCACGCTAGCGCCGGTCTTAATGTCACGGAAAGCGGATACCTTTTGGGACTGCCAAGCATCATTACCCCTCCCATCCGAGCTAGTCGCGGGATTCGTCTCGCTTACCAAGCTTGCAACATCTATTCGCGCGTTGAACGTGCAGGCTGGGGCATACCCCCGAACCGGTTCACCTCGCCATATTCCTATTGCGTCGCAGTCCAATAATACATGGAATATTCCACGCCGCAGTGTGCAAGCAAGCATAGCACTATCTCGCGTATAGGCGGCACAGTCATCCGTCAATTCGCAAACCCCCAATTGGGCTTGTGGCTATTTTCTTTCGGCTTTGTGCTGTCCGTGAGCTCGCAGCTCAGACTACAGGCGATCCCCGTTGGCCCCGGCGAACTACTCTTGAGCACCTGGGCGCTCGTCACGCTATCTCAGAATCGAGCCTGGCCGTCTCGATTCAGCTTGGGCCTTGTGGCGCTTGTGGTCGCTGCTGCGGCCTTGTTGTCGATGGGCTTTTTCGGTTCTTCCTACCCAGCCAGCCAAACTCGGCCGTCACCGACGCATGATTCTCTCGCTTATTTGTTCTGTGCGTTGCTTGCTGTCAACTATGTCACGCTTCGTGAAACCGACGCCCGATTGCTGGTGGAGAAAATTCTGCATGCCTTTGTCGCCAGCACCGTGGCCGCGCTCGTTCTGGGATGGTTCCTTAGCGAGTGGACTGAGGTCAATGTACTCTACTATGGGGTCAGGTGGCAGCACCTGTCCAACAACCCAAATCAGTTTGCTCTGATTGCGCTCCCCTTGCCCTTCCTGGCCCTTCACTACCTGCATCAGCACCCCCTTGGATTGCGCGCGTTTCTGGTCTTCTTTGCAGCATTATTGGCTATGATTCTAGGCTGGAAAAGCCGGAGCGACGCGCTCGTGGCTGCGTGGCTTTTGGGAGGGTTTTTCGTTGGCGGAGCATTGTTATACGACGTCAAAATGACATACGGGCTCTTCCAATGGCGTCCGACTGGGCCTTGCCTCAGTGCGCCTTGTCGGTGGCTTAGTACGATTCTAGTGCTAACGTTGCTGTGCGGTTCGGGATGGTATTTTCGACCAACCATGTTGGGCGTCCTTGGCGCGTTGGCGCCTGTTCTTATTTCCCAGCCGCCCCTCCCGCCCGGCGAGACCGCCCCTCGAATTGGGAACGATTCTCCAGCGAACTCCAATGACGGAGTCGTTTCGGCGGTGGATCGCGCTCAGGTCAGTCGACGTGGCGCGCTTTGGCGGAACTCGGTTGCGGCTATCTTGCACGAGCCCGTCTTCGGGTTGGGCCCTGGGGCACACTCTGGCTTTAACGGTCCTTTTGAGGGCGAGGAAGCCCATAACACCTTTCTCGACTGGGGTACCCAGACAGGCATCGTCGGCCTGTCGCTATTACTGGCGTATTCTTCGTGGATTTTCTACACTGTCGTCCGGTGCAGAAACCCGTCTATTACCGGAATGCTCCTGGCAATTGGACTGTTCTCCATGTTCCATTTCACGTTACGGCAACCAATATTCTGGCTTTTGCCTCTGCTCGCTATCGATCTCGCCGCCCCGCGTCCCAATGAGAAGAAAACTTAGACTAGCTCGTGGGGTTTCTATGCGCGTCGCTCGACCCCTAATGGACCCGTTGCTGCGGCGTGCTGCGGATAATCTGCTGGCTCTCGTCATTTCTGTAGGAGTGTGCTACTCCCACGTTTCTCTTGCTGGCGTCGGGTCCCCCGCGCTCAAAGAGTTAATAAGCGGAGACCTCGTTTGGCTATATGACGATTTTCAGGTAATTGGCCCGGAGTCACTCGATGCAGACGAGTGCTCGAAACGTGTTCCGCCCCTTGCATTCAAGCCTCCGAATATCGAAGTCGCCTGCTATTCCTTCAGATATCAGGTCACGGACTTTTCACCTCACGCTCTTCTTTTGAGAAGCCAGGCGAAACGGATTGGCAACCGCCGCAAGCTTGTAGTTTACAATCACGGCCACGGTGGACTCCCGAATGATCACGAGCCGTATGCCCATCGTTTCCTGACAGAACTCCTCACGTATGGGGTAGATATTCTTCTGGTTAGTATGCCGTTTACTGGAATTGATGTCGCACACACGCCCGTAAAGATCAAAACGTGGGACGGATGGGCGACTTTAGACCCCGGATTGCTTGTAGAGAACCCGGCCATGCAGCACGGGGTTTTCGAGACGCTGGACACCGGAAGGTCTCATTACATTCGTATCTTCATTGATAGCGCTGTAATGAGCGTAGTAGCTCTTCGAAAGTCATACGATGATTTTTTCTACGTCGGCCTGTCCGGCGGCGCGACTGTCGGTCTTTATACGTGCAGTTTGCTGACTCGCCTCGTCGACGCGTGCTTTCTGATGAGTGGGGTAATGCCGCTTTCACACAGACTCACCGTCAATAACTTGGGTGACGCGGAGCAACACAGCAGCGGATTCCATAACAACGTGAGTACGCTTGGCCTCATTAAAGATATTCACGGGTCTTCGACTTCTCTTTTCCTTTCTTACAATAGCGACGACCCCTGCTGTTTCGACGGCGACTCCGCCCGCCGTCTCAAGGACGACCTTGATGAGCTTGGAATCTCGGAGATCCTCACAATACGCGAGTCCGCTCAGCACGACTATGACGCGGAACTGCTGGCCAACACCATCATCAGATGGCCCGGAAAGCCTAACCGTCAGTGAGTGGGTAAGGGGTTGGCAAGCGGCGATGGTCTCCTTATTACTTCAAGTAGAGAGGTGAGGGTGTTGTGTGTGGCTTTGCAGGATATTTTTCACGTGGGGGTGTGTACTCCCCGGACGCAATTCTGCAAGCTCTGGGCAACACCCTTCGGCACCGCGGGCCGGATGACAGCGGCAGTTGGTGGGACACCGCGGCCGGCATCGGGCTCGCCCATCGCCGGCTGTCCATTCTCGATCCGTCCCCAGCCGGTCACCAGCCGATGGTGTCGCCGTGCGGGCGTTTCGTCATTGCCTACAACGGCGAGATTTACAACCACGGCGACTTGCGCGCCGAGCTCGACGCGGGGGGCGCCGGCTTCGACTGGCGCGGGCATTCGGACACCGAAACCCTGCTCGCGGCGGTACGGCGCTGGGGGGTGGAGGGTGCGCTGCAGCGCCTGAACGGCATGTTCGCGTTCGCACTGTGGGATGCCGCCGAACGCGCGCTGTTCCTGGCGCGCGACCGCATGGGCGAGAAGCCGCTGTACTACGGGCACAGTGGCGGGACGTTCCTGTTCGGCTCGGAGCTGAAGGCGCTGACCCGGCACCCCGCCTGGCAGGGCGAGATCGACCGCGACGCGCTCGCGCTGTTCATGCGGCACAACTACGTGCCGGCACCGTGGAGCATCTACCGCGGCATCCACAAGCTGCTGCCGGCACATTTCGTCGCGGTGCGGGACAGTGGGCGCGAGGTCGGGGCACCGCAGCGCTATTGGGATCTACCGGCGCTTGCGGAGCGCGGCGTGCGCAGCGCCACGGGTACGCCGCAGGCGCTGACCGACGAACTCGACGCGCTTCTGCGGGACGTTATCGCAAGGCGCATGGTGGCGGATGTACCGCTCGGCGCATTTCTTTCCGGCGGCTTCGATTCAACCACCGTGGTCGCACTGATGCAGGCACAGTCGGCACGGGCGGTGCGCACGTTCACCGTCGGCTTCCACGAGCAAGGCTACGACGAGTCGCAGCACGCCAAGGCCGTGGCGCGCCATCTCGGCACCGACCACACCGAGCTGTACGTGACACCCGCCGAAGCGCTGGCGGTGATCCCGAAGCTGCCGACGATTTACGACGAGCCGTTTTCGGACTCGTCACAGATTCCGACCTTCCTGGTCAGCCAGCTCGCCCGGCGGCACGTGACGGTGGCGCTTTCCGGCGACGGTGGGGATGAGCTGTTCTGTGGCTATAACCGCTACGTAATGGGCCAACGGATATGGCAGAAGCTGCGTCTGCTGCCATTGCCGGCGAGGCGGGTCGTGGCCTTCTTGCTGCGCAACGCGCCGGGGCAGGCGCTCGACGCGCTACAGCGTGGTGTCTTACCCGCTCGGCTGCGCCTGCCGAATCTCGGGGACCGTCTACCAAAACTGGCCGAGGTGCTGGAACATCGCGACGGCGCGGCCTTCTATCGAACGTTGGTCTCACACTGGAAAGATCCGGAACGCCTGGTGCTCGACGCGCGTGAACCGCGGACCGTCCTGAGCGATCTTGATCGCCTCCCCGCGCTGCCCGGCCTTCGCGAGCGCATGATGCTGCTCGACATGCTCACCTACCTGCCGGACGACATCCTGACCAAGGTGGACCGCGCCAGCATGGCGGTGAGTCTCGAAGCGCGCGTGCCGTTGCTCGATCACCGCCTGGTGGAATTCGCGTGGCGGGTACCGACCGACCTCAAGTACCGCGGCGGACAAGGCAAATGGCTGCTGCGGCAGGTGCTGTATCGCTACGTGCCGCGGCAGCTCATGGAACGACCCAAGATGGGCTTTGGCGTGCCGATCGACGCCTGGCTGCGCGGCCCGCTGCGCGACTGGGGCGAGGCGCTGCTGGACGAAAAACGCCTGCGCGAGGAAGGATTTTTCGACCCGGCGCCCATCCGCCGCCTGTGGTCAGAGCACCAGGCCGGCACGCGGCGCTGGCATTACTACCTGTGGGACGTGCTCATGTTCCAGGCGTGGCGCGAACAGGCCAAGGCGGCGGGGTAGCATTGCGCGTACCGGTGACGCTGGCGATGGAAATTCCCCATGTGTTTGTCCACGGATCAGACTGCCCACGTCCGCGAGGTGGTCCGCCGGGAGGCGGGGCCGCGCGCGCGTTCGGCTCGCGGCTCGACGATACGCGCCGCGGCGGGGCGGGCCTCCCACAACTAGACCGAGCCCCACAGGTAGACCCAGCTTGACGCCGATTGGGGGGACACCGCGCGGACTTCCCTCTGAACTGCCGCAGATAGCCTCCCGCCCCCAAGACCTGACCTTCTCCAACATGCCCACTCCCCGCCGCCTGGCCCTGATTTCCAGCCAGGCCTTTTCGATTGGCAATTTCCGCGGCCCGCTGGTGCGCGATCTGGCGCAGGCCGGCGTGGAGGTGTTCGCGCTGGCGCCGGATTACGACGACCGGCAGCGTGACATCGTGCGAGCCTTGGGCGCTCAGCCGGTGGACATTTCGTTGGACCGCACCGGCATGAACCCGCTGCGCGATGGGTTCGACATGCTGCGCCTGGCCGCGGTGTTGCGCCGCCTGCGCGTGGACACGAGCTTCGCCTATTTCATCAAGCCGGTGATTTACGGCACGCTGGCCGCCTGGCTGGCGGGTGTGTCGCGACGTTTTGCCCTGATTCCCGGCCTCGGTTACGTGTTCACTCACTCGGGCGAGTACCTACCCTGGCGTCGGCGCCTGCTGCAAGCGGGCGTGAGCCGCCTTTACCGAACGGCACTGGCGCGCGCCGATCGGGTGGTGTTCCAGAACCCTGACGACGTGGAGGCGTTTGTCACCGCACGCTGGGTGGCGGCCAACAGGGCGATCTGTATCCGCGGCACGGGCGTCGACCTCGCCGAGTGGTCCCCGGCACCGCCGGTGCTGGAGCCGGTCACCTTCGTGCTGGCGGCGCGGTTGCTGCGCGAGAAGGGCATTGCCGAGTACGCCGAGGCCGCCCGGCGGGTAAAGGCCCGTCATCCGGCCGCGCGTTTCGTGCTGCTCGGCGACCTCGACCCGAACCCCGGCGGGTTCAGCCGGGCCGAGGTCGAGGCGTGGGTGGCGCAGGGCGTGCTGGAATGGCCGGGGCATGTGGACGTGCAGCCCTGGCTAGCCCGGGCGAGCGTGTACGTGCTGCCGTCCTACCGGGAGGGCGTGCCGCGCAGCACGCAGGAGGCGATGGCGATGGGCCGGCCGGTGATCACCACCGACGCACCCGGTTGCCGCGAGACCGTCATCGACGGCGGGAACGGCTTTCTGGTGCCGGTGCGCGACGTCGACGCGCTGGCCGAGCGGATGCTGCGGTTCATCGAGAATCCGGCGCTGATCGAAACCATGGGCCGGCGCAGCCGACAACTGGCCGAGGAGCGGTTCGACGTACGCCGGATCAACGCGCGGCTGCTGGAGGTCCTGGGTATCGCGCCCGCGCCGACACAGGCCAAGCCGAGCGGCACGGGGTGAGCGGCGTTTTCGCGGCGAGCGCGCCGCCTCCGCGGGGCTTTCTGCTGTGGGAGGCCCGTCCTCGGGCCAAATGCCTGGACTGGAGGATTCGCGGCGAGGGCGCCGCTCCCACATGCGCATCTCCCAGGAGCGCTGCTCCCACCAGCAGGCCGCGCGCTGGGCAGGCTGACCCATAATCCGACCAGGCCTTCTGGAGAAACGCACGATGGGATTGGCCAAGCGCGACCAGGCGCGCCACACCTACGCCGAGTACTGCGGCTGGCCGGACGACGGCCGCTGGGAACTGATCGACGGCGTCGCCTATGCCATGGCGCCCGCGCCGGCGCGGCGACACCAGGAAGTGCTGGGGGAACTGTTTCGCCAAGTGGCCAACGCGCTGGCCGGCCATCCCAGCCGCGCCTTCATCGCGCCGTTCGACGTGCGCCTGCCGCGTGCCGGCGAGGCGGACGACGCGGTCGACACCGTGGTGCAGCCGGACCTGTCGGTGGTGTGCGATCCGCGCAAGCTTGATGAGCGCGGCTGCCGCGGCGCGCCGGACTGGGTGGTGGAGGTGCTGTCGCCGGCCACCGCCGGGCACGACCACATCCTCAAGCGTGCCTTGTATGAACGCGCCGAGGTACGCGAGTACTGGCTGGTGCACCCGGTGGACCGCATCGTGACCGTCTATCGCCTGCATGACGGGCACTTTGGCGTGCCCGAAGTGCGCGAGTTCATGGGCCGCCAGGCGATCGACGCGCTGGCGCAGGTGGAGATCGACTGGGAGTCGATCGCCGCGCTGACGGCGGATTGAGGCTGCAAGGTGGTGTCGCGCGGATCGGCAGCGCCTGTGCTCGTCACGGGGGCGTCGGGCTTCGTCGGCCGTGCTTTGGTCGAGCGGCCCGCCGGAACCGGCGCCATTTTCAACCTGACCCGTAAATCCAGTTGACTTGACTTGGCCATGAACTCAAGCCCACGGCAATGGACGAAAGAGCGCCTTGATTTGAACGGTCAGAACGCAAACTTGCTTAACGCCGTGGCACCTGCGTGAAGCGCCTACTGGACTTTTGTGTAGCGGCCATCGTATTGGCGGTCCTATCTTTCCCGCTGATGGCTCTCGCGCTACTGGTACGCCATCGCCTTGGAAGCCCTGTCTTTTTTCGACAGACGCGCCCCGGCCTGCATGGCAAGCCCTTCCAGATGATCAAGTTCCGCACCATGCGCAACACCGTCGGCCCGGACGGCCAACCGCTACCCGACTCCGAGCGCATGACGCCGTTCGGCCGACTTCTGCGTTCGGCGAGCCTGGACGAGCTGCCCGAGCTGTGGAACGTGCTACGCGGCGACATGAGCCTGGTGGGCCCGCGTCCGCTGCTGATGGAGTACCTGCCGCTATACACGCCCGAGCAGGCGCGCCGTCACCAGGTGCGCCCGGGTATCACGGGATGGGCGCAGGTAAATGGCCGCAATGCCTTGAGCTGGGAAGACAAGTTCCGCCTGGATGTGTGGTACGTAGACCGCCAAAGCTTGTGGTTGGACCTGCGCATCCTGTGGCTGACCCTGCGCAAGGTGCTCGCGCGCGAAGGCATCAGCGCGAACGGAGAGGCCACCATGCCGCGGTTTACCGGCTCAGGCGGCGGGCCGCTAAGTCCAACGCCACGGGAACGGTAAGCATGATTCAAGCGGCCATTTTTGGCGCCAGCGGCTGTGGTCGTGGCGTTATGCCATTGGCGCGCGCGCAGTGGGCGGTGAGTGACATACCGCACGAGCTGGTATTTGTGGATGATCAGCCGCCGGCACCGCAAATCAACGGACATCCGGTGTCGACCTATGCGGAATGGCTGGCCCGACCGGCACAGGAGCGCTGGATTAGCGTGGCCATCGCCAACAGTATCGTGCGTGAGCAGTTGGTGCAGCGCTGCGCTGCGGATGGATTACGTTTCTTTGAGATACGCGCCGCCAACGTGGTGCAACTGGACGACGTCCAATTGGGCGAGGGGGCAATCTTGTGTCCGTTTGTGACGCTGACCAGCAACATTCGCATCGGCCGGCACTTCCAGGCAAACCTGTATAGCTATGTGGAGCACGACTGCGTGATTGGCGATTACGTGACCTTTGCTCCGGGCGTGAAGTGCAACGGCAACGTGATCATCGAGGACCACGCCTACATTGGAACGGGCGCGGTACTGAAGCAGGGCCGGCCCAGCGAGCCCCTCGTAATAGGCCGCGGCGCTGTGGTGGGCATGGGGGCGGTCGTCACCAGGAGTGTGCCGCCCGGCATGACCGTAGTGGGCAACCCGGCCCGGCCACTAGTGAAGTAGGGGAAAAGGATGCTGGGTACGGGCTTTTCGCCGTGGCCGAGCTTCACCGAAGAAGAAGCCGAGGCTGTGCGACGGGTGTTGCTGTCCAACCGCGTGAACTATTGGACGGGCGCTGAGGGTCGCGAGTTTGAGCAGGAGTTTGCCGCGTGGGCGGGAACACGCTACGCCGTGGCCTTGGCCAATGGCACGCTGGCTCTGGATGTGGCGCTGAAGGCGCTCGGCATCGGGCCGGGGGACGAGGTGGTGGTGACGCCACGTAGCTTCATCGCAAGCGTGTCGTGCGTGGTGAATGCGGGTGCGACGCCGGTGTTTGCCGACGTTGACCGCAACAGCGGCAATTTGACTGCCGAGACAATTGCAGCTGTGCTGACACCGCGCACTCGGGCGGTGATCGTGGTGCATCTGGCCGGTTGGCCCGCGGACATGGATCCGATCACGGCGCTGGCGGAGCGCCACGGATTGAAGGTAATCGAGGATTGTGCCCAGGCCCATGGCGCCCGCTACAAGGGGCGCAGCGTGGGTAGCATTGGCCACGTGGGCGCCTGGAGCTTTTGCCAGGACAAGATCATGACCACTGGCGGCGAAGGCGGCATGGCCACCACAAATGACGAGGCCTTGTGGCGTGCGATGTGGGCGTACAAGGATCATGGCAAGAGCTATGAGGCGGTGTATGAGCGGGAGCACCCGCCGGGTTTTCGCTGGTTGCATGAGGACTTTGGTACCAACTGGCGGATGACCGAAATGCAGGCGGCCATCGGTCGCATTCAGTTACGGCGCATGGCCAACTGGACGGTGCGCCGGCACCACAATGCCAACACGCTCACCGATGCACTGAGACCCCTTGCGGCGCCAACAGGGCCGCTGCGGCTTGCCCATCTGAGTTGCCCGAGCGGTTGCGGGCAGCGTAAGGCCGTTGCCGCAGGACGGGGTTGTGTGGCACAAGCGCACCCAGTCTGTACGCACGCCCATTACAAGTTTTATGCCTACGTGCGCTCCGAGAACCTCGCCCCAGGCTGGTCGCGCGACAAGATCGTTGAGGCCATCACCGCCGAGGGGGTGCCGTGCTATGCGGGCAGCTGCTCGGAGATTTATCGGGAGAAGGCGTTCGACAACACGCCGTGGCGGCCGACCGAGCGCCTACCTGTGGCCCACGAGTTGGGAAACAACAGCTTGATGTGGCTTGTGCATCCGACTTTGACGGACGAGGAAGTAAGTCGCATGTCGGCAGCGAGCGTCGACGTGCTGGCTCGCGCATCGAGAGCGCGATGTCAAGGCTGAATCGGAACAAGGAAAGCGAAGCGGAAAACGCCAAGCTCACATGAAACCTATATACAGAACTGCGCTGGTCTTCCTGCATGACGCGGTGGCTGCCTGTGTGGCCTGGGTTGGCGCCTACGCGCTGCGCTTCAACCTGACGCTGCCGCCGGAGTACCAGGCCGACATGGCGTCCACCCTCGCCTGGGTGGTCCCGCTGCAGACGCTGATCTTCTGGCGCTTTGGCCTGTACCGGGGCCTGTGGCGCTTCGCCAGCCTGGCGGACCTGCAACGCATCCTGCGCGCGGTGGCGATCGCCGCCTTGGCCGTGCCGGGTGTGCTGCTGCTGCTGCGGGTAGACGCCGTGGTGCCACGGTCGGTGCTACTGCTCGATCCGCTGCTGCTGTTGCTGCTGATGGGCGGCAGCCGTTTTGCCTACCGCGCCTGGAAGGACCATCGCCTCGGCCTGACGCTGACGGACGTGCAGCCAGTCATCGTGCTCGGTGCCGGCACGGCAGCCGACATGCTGCTGCGCGAGCTGGCCCGTGCCGGCTCGCCGTGGCGCGTGGTCGGGCTGCTCGACGACGACCCCGCCCTCAAGGGCCGCCACCTGCATGGCGTTCCCGTGCTGGGGGGCCTCGACGGGCTGACCGGACACGCCCGCCGGCTGGACGTGCGGCAGGTGATCATGGCCCTTCCAGCGGCGCCGCACGCGCTGCGCCGCCAGCTCAGCGAAACGTGCATCGCCGCCGGGCTGACGGTGCGCACCGTACCGGCGCTGGACGACCTGATGCACGGCCGCGTGGCGGTGAGCGCCCTGCGCGCCCTGGAACTCGACGATCTGCTCGGCCGCGACCCGGTGCAGCTCGACGACGCCGGCCTCGCCGCCTGGCTGGGCCCTCGCTGCGTACTGGTGACCGGCGCCGGCGGGTCCATCGGCTCGGAGCTGTGCCGCCAGATTGCGCGCTTTCGGCCGGGCCGGCTGGTGCTGCTGGAGCAATCGGAACTTGCCCTGTACCAGTTGCGGCAAGAATTCGAGGCGCGCTTCGCGGACCTGGAACTGGCCTGGGTCATCGGCGATGTCAAAGACAGCGCCCTGCTGGAGCGGGTGCTCACCCGGCACCGGCCGGCGGCGGTTTTCCACGCCGCCGCCTACAAGCACGTGCCGCTGATGGAGGAAAACCCGCTCGAAGCGCTGCGCACCAACGTGCTCGGCACCTGGGCGGTCGGGCGGGCTGCGGTGGCGGCCGGCGTGGAGAAGTTCGTCCTCGTGTCGACTGACAAGGCGGTCGAGCCGACATCGATCATGGGGGCCTCCAAGCGACTCGCGGAGCTCGTGGCGCAGTCACTCGAACGGCCGGGCGGCACGCGCTTCATCGCCGTGCGCTTTGGCAACGTGCTCGGCTCGTCGGGCAGCGTGGTGCCGCATTTCCGGGCGCAGATCGAGGCGGGCGGGCCGATCACGGTGACCGACCCCGCCGTGACGCGTTACTTCATGTCAATCCCGGAGGCCGCGCAGCTGGTACTGCAGGCCGGCCTGATGGGCAGCGGGGGCGACCTGTTCCTGCTGGACATGGGTGAGCCGGTCAAGATCGTCGACCTGGCGCGGCTCATGCTGCGCCTGGCCGGACGCACCGAGGCCGAAATTCCGATCGTCTTCACCGGGCTTCGGCCGGGCGAGAAGCTGTTCGAGGACCTGCACTCGCCAAAGGCGAACGTCACTGCAACGCAGCACCCCAAACTGTGGCGAGTGGCCGAGCCGACGCTCGACGCCGACCAGGTAACCTCCGTACTGCTTGACCTAAAGGCCTGGCTGAAATCGGCCGACGGCCGGGGCGCGCGCGACTGGGCTCTGGCACTCGCCAATGGGCGCTCACGGCCCGCGACCGGCCCCACGCCGCCAGCCTGGCGCAGCGACCCCGACCTAGCCGCGCCGCACGCGCCCCGCAGTAATCTGCGGCACTAAGCTACGCGGCGACGTCGCAGCCCGGTTGGGTGTCGGCGCGCGTCCCCCTGCCCCCCCGCACCCAGGCCCACTCAGGGGCTCGGCGCGGGCGACTGCGCTGTCGAAATCACCCCGGTCAAGGGCAGCAGATTGGCCGCGGCGCGCTGGGCTTCGGCCGAATCGAAAGCGGCCTCGAAATCGGCCTGAAAGGTTTCCAGAGCGCCGTACAGGTCGAGCACGGTGGCCAGGATGTTGAGGTGATCCACCGTCTGCCGGAAACGGCCAACGGCAACGCGTTCCGGCGGGCCCACCAGCAGCGTCGGGATGGTGTGCGGCGGCCCGATGTTCTCCGCACCGTCCTCATCGAAGGTCACGATCAGCAGGCTGTTGTTCGCGCGCGCCCAGTCGGCGTAGGGGCGAATGTTCGCCGCCAGCCAGGCATCGGCGGCCGCGATGCTCGCGCTGTGCGCGTCGTTTTGCTCATTCGGCACCACCAGCGAGACGGTCGGCAAGTGCTCGTAACCGATCGGCCGGCCGTCGGCGTCGACGGCGAAACCGCGGTACTTCTTGCCATCGGTCGGGTCAACCGTGTTCAGGAAGCCGAGGTTGGTTTCCAGTGGCAACAGGAAGCGCGCGGCCCGCTTGGGCACCTCGGCGCCGTACAGGTTGATCCAGTTGATGGTCGGGTTGTGCTTGCGCCGGTACATGTCCACCGCGGGGTCGACGTCGCCGTCGCGGTCCCAGGTGGGATATGGAAGGGACTCGGAAAACGACGCGAAGGTGCCGCCCGCGGCGATGATCGCCGCGCCGAGATTGGGCGTAGTGAGCGGCCGCCGCTCCGCCGGAATCAGGCTGTTGCCTATACCGACCGGCACGTTTTGCAGCGGCGCGGGCAGCTTCTTACCGTCTTCGCTGTACAGCGCCTTGCCGAGATACGGCGACTGCGGCGACTGGAACCAATGCGGCAACACGCCCTGGTTGCTGGCCGAGAACAGGTACAGGTAATTGGGCTGGCTGGGGCGGGCGGCCAGCTGCGCGGGATCGCCGGGGATCACCGTGGCGTACGGCGTAGTCGCGGCGTAAGCGTTTTCCAGCAAGGCGCCGGTCGTCGCAAGCGCGTTGATGAATGGCGCCTCCGCTTTGCCGATGACCTGCGCGGCCGAGCGGTTCTCCAGCACCACGATGACGGTGTGATCTGGCCGCCATGTCGGTGGCGCAGCTTCAGTGCAGCCCGCGAGCGACGTGAGTGCAGCGCAGGCGCGCAGCATGCGTTGAGCAACGATTGCCATCCTGATTTGCATACCTGACCGGTCCCGTTTCCCGTTGTTGATTGTTGTTTCTTGACGGCCGGTAGGCACACCCGGCGCAGCGTGCGTCATGCCGCCCCGTCCGTCAGGCGCCGCCGATGTCGCCACCCTGCTCCAGCCACCGTGCGCACTCCGCGCCGAGTTCCGCGCGCGCCCGCTCGGCATACGCGGCGCCCTGCCCGGGCGACAACAGCTCACGCCAACGTCCGGCCTCACCGCGGTGCAGGAAGGCCACGGCGCCATCCCGCCACATTTTGCCGCCGGCCGGCACGGTGCGCTCGCCATGCGCGCGCATGTACTCGAACGTGCAGTGCTCGACGGCCGCCGTCCACGCCGCGGAACCGAGTGCGATGCCGAGGAATTCGGCCATGCGGCGCATCTGGCCCGCCAGGTCGCGCTTCAGGTCGGCGTAGTGCACGAACAGCACGTTCGGCAAATGACGCACTTCCCACCACGAGCGCACACTGGAAAAGAACGGCCAGAACGGCGCGCCGTCGTCGCGTAACCACGTGTCGAACGCCTCGCCCGCGCTCGCCGCCGGCGGCGGCATGGGCGGCCCGATGCGGCCCGGCGTGTCGTTCAGCATCTGGAACCAGCCCTCGGTGGCGCGCGCGTGGTGGTTGTACAGGCTCACCGCCACGTCGCGCCCGTCGCGGCCGATGTAGAGGTATTTCGCGCGCGGCGAGAACACCAGCGCGTCGACCGGCAGGTGGGTCTTGATGAAGCGCCGGTGGGTCTGCGCCGCCAGCAGGGCGTGCTTGACCGGCGTCGGTGGCGCGCGAAGATCCAGCCACGGCGAGATGTCGTGCACCGGCACGTCCTCGGCGCCGGCGAACACGAGCTGCCCCACGATCTGCTGCGTCCAGGTGGTGCCGGCCTTGGCGTAGGTGGCAATCACGATGTCGTCGTCGCGAAAGACGAAGTCGTTCCAGGCCGTGGAATCGAAGTGATGGTTGTGCAGCTCGCGGGTCTTCACCGGCCAGCCGTCGCGCCAGTCGAGCATGTTCTGTCCTCGTGAAGCCCGGTGCGGTCGAGCATAGCCGCTGCGCGTTCAGAGCGGCGGGGTGGTCGGTTATGGGGTCGGCCATGGGGTCGGCTACGCGGGCCGTGTCTCGCGCATGCGCAGCGCGAGCGCGCCGGACGCAAACGTGAGGCCCGCGACCGCGAACACCGCCGCCCGCAGGCCGAACGCGTCGGCGGCCAGCCCCGCCAGCACGGCGCCGACGGCGTAGCCCAGATCGCGCCACAGGCGGTACACGCCCACCGCCGACGCGCGCCAGCTCGGGTGGGCAACGTCACCGATGGCGGCCAGCAGCGTCGGATACACCATGGCCGTGCCTGCACCGAGCAGTATCGAACCCGCGGCGAAGCCCGCGAAACCGTGCCCGGCACCGACCAGCACAATGCCCGCCCCCTGCACCCACATGCCGCCGACGATGAGCCGCTTGCGGCCGATGCGGTCCGACAAGGCGCCCGTGTAGAGCTGCGTCACTCCCCACACGGCGGGGTAAATCGCGGCCAGCGTGCCGATTTGCCGCAGTCCCAGCCCGGCCGCCGCGAACAGCAGCGGGAACAGGCCCCAGGCCATGCCGTCGTTGAGGTTGTTGACCAGGCCCGCCTGACTCACCGACGACAGGTTGCGGTCGGCAAACGAAGTCCGGCGGAAAATTTCGCTCGCGGACAGCGCGGCGCGTGCGGCGTGGCGCCCCGCCTCGTGCGCCGCGTGGCCGCGCGTCTCGCGCACCGCGAACACCGACAGGCCAAGCCCCAGCACCACATAGCCGACCCCAAGATAGAACGGCTGCGGGCGCAGGCCGTAGCGGGCGGCGATCCAGCCCGTCGCCAGTGCCGACAGCGCCACCGCGCCGTACCCCGCAAACTCGTTGAGCCCCATGGCGAGCCCGCGCCGCTGCGGGCCGGCCAGATCAATCTTCATGATCACCGTGGTGGACCAGGTCAGGCCCTGACTGACGCCGAGCAGCGCGTTGGCTGCCAGCACCCAGTCCCAGCTCGGCGCCCACATCAGCACGAACGGCACCGGCACTGCCACCAGCCAGCCGCCGACCAGCACCGCCTTGCGCCCGACCGCGTCCGACAAACGCCCGGCGACGTAGTTGGTCACCGCCTTGGTGACGCCGAACACGACGATGAACGACAGCACCGCACTGCGTGCGGCGAGCGCGAAATCCTGCTCGGCGATGGCCGGCAGGATGCTGCGTTCGAGCCCCACCATGGCGCCGACGAAGGCGTTGACCAGCACCAGCAGCAGGAACTGCGACAGGTTGGCGCGGATGCCCAGACGCGGCGGCGCGCTCATGTCCGTTCCCCCCCGTGAAACCCGGCGCGCGTATGCTACCGGCCGGCTTTCCAACACACGACCGAGGAGGCGCGCATGGCCGGCAGACTGGCGGGAAAAGTGGCACTCATCACCGGCACGGCCGACGGCCAGGGCCGGGCCGCGGCGCTCGCGTTTGCGCGCGAGGGCGCGCGCGTCGTCGGCTGTGATCTGAAGACCGATCTGGCCGAAGAGACGGTGGCGCGGGTGCGCCACGCCGGCGGCGAGATGGTGTCCATGCAGCCGCTGAACCTGAACGACGAGGCGGCGGTCCAGCGCTGGATCGACTTTGCCGTCAGCCACTACGGCGATTTCGACATCCTCTACAACAACGCGTCCGGCGTGCGCGGTGGCACCATTGAGAGCCTCACCCGCGCGGACTGGGACTTCAACCTCGCGAACGAAATCACCATCCTGTTCCTCGCCATCAAGCACGCGCTGCCGGTGTTCAAGCGCCGCGGCGGCGGGGTGATCCTGAACACGGGCTCGGTCGCCGGCATGGTCGGTGCGGCCATGCCAGGCAACATGCCGGGCAACTTCGTGCACAACGTGTCGAAGGGCGCCGTGCTGCGCATGACGGTGCATCTGGCGGTGGAGCTGTCACCCTGGAACATCCGCGTCAACGCCATCTCGCCCGGCCTGATCGACACGCCGGCCACGCGCCCGCTACTGGACGTGGGCGGCAGTGAGCCGTTCATGCGCTCACTGCTGATCAAGCGGCCGGGTCAGAGCGAAGACATCGCCCGCGCGGCGGTGTTCCTGTGCTCCGACGAGGCGGACTACATCACCGGCGTGAACCTGCCGGTGGACGGCGGCTGGACGGCATCGGGTGGCCTTGGCCGACCGGATCCGGACGTCACCCGCATCTACGGCGAGGCGATGGCGGCGCTGTGCAATGTGCCGACCGGGCCCGGCTGAGCCAGTCGCCGATCAACGCTGCGCGGCGCGGCCCTACAGCAACACCTCGAAGCGCTCCGGCGCAAAACCGTCCGGCACGCGCGGCTGCTTGAACAGCTCGACCGCCGGCGCGACTTCCATGAAGGCACAGCCCAGATCCATCAGGCGCTGCGCCGGGCCCGGCAGGTCCACGCCGGCTGGAAAGTCCTTCAGGTACTCCAGCACCGCGTCCATGCGCGGCAGCAGGGCGTGATAGAACGCTTCGAGGTCGTGGTACTCGCTGGTCACGCGCCTGCGGCTCCTCGCCGCCTCGGTCGGCAGTGCCCACAGTGCGGCCCAGTGTTCGAGGTCGTGAAACTGCGCCGGCAACAGGTCGGTTCCGCTCATCGCACCCTCCTCAGCCCGCCCGCACCAGCCGGTCCACCACCACGTACTGGTGGCGGCAGGCGATTTCCTGGTCCGAGAACTGCAGCGTGCGGATGCCGCCGGATTCGAGCCCGCGCTGCGTCGCCTCCAGCGTGGAGAGGTCCTCCAGCACCGCGTCGCGCAGCAGCACTTTCGAGAACTCGCTGGCGACCTTCACCGCCGCGTTCGGCGCCTTCAGCATGTACATGCGCACTTCCCAGTGCGTGCGGTTCACCGCCTCGGGCCAGAAGTTGTAGGTGAAGTACCAGCCGTTGGCGGGGTCGATGAAGAAGTTGGGGAAGAACACGTTCACGTCGAAGCCCCAGTTCGCCATGCCGCCCGGGTTCAGGCCCGGCATCAGGTTCTGCATGGCAGCGGCGCCCTGGGTGAGCGTGGCGGCGGCCTTGAAGGCCAGCGCCTCGGCGGGTTTCGGATTGCGTGAGGGATTCGCCGGGCAGGACAGCGCCCGGTGCGGGCCGTCGATGCGCGCGTGCTCCAGCAGGCAGCTCGCTATCGCGCCGCCGGAGAAGGCATCCGGCAGCGAGCGGCGGTGCACCATGGCCACGTGGTAGCCCTCCTGGAAGGCATCGATGAAGGCCTTCCAGTTGCTCGCCGCGGTGGCGCGCCAGGAGCCGACCAGCTCCATCTGATCGAACGGGTAGTCCTTGAGGTTGGCGCCGAGTGCGCCGAGGTACGTGCGCAGGTCCTGCGGTGGGTTGTCCTGCGGGTGGATGAACACGAAACCGTTCCAGGTGTCGCACGCGAACTCGCGCAGGCCGAGCGCGGCGCGGTCCAGGCGGTAGAACTCGGCCTGGTCCGGCACGTCCACCAGCCGGCCGCGGCTGTCGTACACCCAGCCGTGGAAGGAGCAGGTCAGCACCTTGCGACAGCCGCGCTCCTCGTAGGCAAGCAGGTTGCCGCGGTGCTGGCAGACGTTGTGAAACGCCCGCACCTGGCCATCGTCGCCGCGGATCACCAGCACCGAGGCGCCGAGCACGGCCAGATCCTTGACGAAGTAGTCACCGGCGTTCGGGATGGCATCGGCCCGGCCGACGTTCAGCCAGTGGCGTTTGAACACCGTCTCGCGCTCGCGCTCGAAGTAATCGGCCGAGATGTACGGCTCCACCGGCACCGGCCCGTCGCCGAGATCCGGGTAGTGGCGCGCAAACCGGAACGAGGCCAGTTCTTCCTTGCCCATGACGGTTCCTCCTCTGGACGACAGCGGTGTCCGTATCGTAAACGCTTGCCGCCCGCGCGGGCCGGGTCAGACGCCGAGGCGTTCCAGCAGGGTCTGCTGCGCGGATACAGGCGCCGCCGCGCCGTGCTCGACGCGCCGATAGGCGCCATCGGCCAGTAACTCCCAGGCCTGCTGGTTGTCGGCGAGATACAGCATCAGCTCGTCGGTCACGCGCGTGCGCAGCGCCTCGTCGAGGATCGGAAAACACACCTCGACGCGCCGAAAGAAATTGCGCTCCGCCCAGTCGGCGCTGCCGCAGTACACCTCCGCCTCGCTGCCGTTCTGGAAATAAAAGACCCGCGTGTGTTCCAGAAACCGGCCGACGACGGAGCGCACGCGGATGCGCTCGGACACGCCCGGCACGCCCGGACGCAGCGCGCACATGCCCCGCACGATGAGGTCCACTTCCACGCCGGCCTGGGAGGCCGCGTACAGCGCCTGGATGCTGCGCGGCTCGACCAGCGCGTTCAGCTTGATGACGATGCGCGCCGGCCGGCCGGCGCGGGCGTGCCCGGCCTCGCGCTCGATCTTGCCGAGCAGCGCGTCGTGCAGCGTGAAGGGCGATTCGAGCAAATGTTCAAAGCGCCCGACCACGCCGAGACTGGTCAGTTGCAGGAACACGCGCTGCACGTCCTCCACCACCGCCGGCTGGCAGGTGAACAGGCCGTAGTCGGTGTACAGGCGGCTGGTGCGCGGGTGGTAGTTGCCGGTGCCAAGGTGCGCGTAGTGGCGCAGCGCGCGGCCCTCGCGCCGCACCACAAGACTCATCTTGGCGTGCGTCTTGTACCCGACGACGCCGTAAACGACGTGCGCGCCGGCCTCCTGCAGGCGGTTGGCGAGCGCTATGTTCGCTTCCTCGTCGAAACGCGCCCGCAGCTCCACCACCACCGTCACTTCCTTGCCGGCACGCGCGGCGGCGACCAGCGCGTCGGCGATCACCGACGCCTCGCCGGTGCGGTACAGCGTCTGCTTGATGGCCAGCACGTCCGGGTCGCTCGCCGCCTGCTGCACGAACTCCACCACCGGCAGGAACGACTGGAACGGGTGGTGCAGCAGCACGTCGCCCTTGGCGATGGCGGCAAAGATGCTGCCGCTCGGCCCAAGCGCCGCCGGCAGCCCCGGCGAGAACGGCGCAAACCGCAGGTCCGGCCGCTCCGGCAGGTCGCACACGGCGAGCAGACGGTTCAGGTTCACCGGGCCGTTGACGCGGAACAGGTCGATCGGTTCGAGTCCCACCTGCGCCAGTAGGTAGTCCGTCATGCCCTGCGGGCAGGTGTCGGCCACTTCAAGGCGCACCGCGTCACCGTAGCGGCGCGACTGGAGCTCGCCCTCCACCGCACGCAGCAGGTCGTCGGCTTCTTCCTCGTCCACGAACAGGTCGCTGTTGCGCGTCACGCGGAACTGGTAGCAGCCCTTCACCTCCATGCCCGGGAACAGCGCGCCGACGTGGGCGTGGATCACCGACGACAGGAACACGAACTGGTGCTGCCCGGCCGGCGCGTGCGGCAGCGGGATGATGCGCGGCAGCGAGCGCGGCGCCTGCACCACGGCGTTGCCGCTGCGCCGGCCAAACGCGTCCATGCCGGACAGGGCGACGATGAAGTTGAGGCTTTTGTTCAGCACCCGCGGGAACGGGTGCGCCGGGTCGAGCCCCATCGGGCTCAGCATGGGCGCCAGTTCGTGGTCGAAGAACTCGCGCACCCAGTCGGCCTGCTCGGGGCTCCAGTCGCCGCGCGCCACGAAGTGGATGCCCTGCCCCGCCAGCGCCGGCAGCAGCGTGTCGTTCAGGATGCGGTACTGGATGTCGACCTGTTCGTGCACGCGCGCGCCGATGGCGTGCAGCAGCTCGGTCGGGCCGAGCTGGTCCGGCCCGGCCTGCGCGGACCCGAGCGCTTGCAGCTCCTGCAGGCGCGCCACGCGAATCTCGAAGAACTCGTCGAGGTTGGTGCTGAAGATGCACAGGAACCGCAGGCGCTCCAGCAGCGGCAGGCGCTCGTCGAGCGCCTGCGCCAGCACGCGGCCGTTGAATTCGAGCAGGCTCAGCTCGCGGTTGATGTACAGATCAGAGCGCTTGAGGTCGATGTCGTCGGTCATGCCGGGGGCCGGTGGGGTGAGTGGCCAGATTCTGCCCCGGACGCGCGCGGCGCAGGTTACAGCCACCCCGTCCGCTGACTGCCGCTGCGTGCGTGGCCGCGTCACGGCGTTGCGCTAGCCCAAGAAACGCAAAAAGCCCGCGCGGCTGCGCACCGCGCGGGCTTTTTCGATAGCTCCGGCCGCAGGCCGGGGGCTTACACGTCCACCAGCACCGCGTCGCCGTCCACGCGCGTGGCGTAGGTCTTGATCGGCTTCTTCGGGCGGAAGAGGTTCATCAGCTGCACGCCGGGCGGGAAGCAGGCCCACTTCACGGCCTCGCCGGTCTTGATGTCGAACTCGGCGCGGTGCAGCGGGCACTGCACGCGCTGGCCGTCCAGGATCTTGCCGCGCGCCATCGGGCCGAACACGTGCGGGCAGCTCGCCGCGGTGGCGCGGAAACCATCGGCGAGGTTGTAGACCACCACCGCCTCGCCGTTGACCTTGACGCGCTTCATGCCGCCGGCCGGCACCTCGTTCACTGAGCAGGCTCGTACAAACGCCATTGCTGTCTCCCTGTGCGATGGGCGGTCGGGCCGCCGGGTTGAGATCGTCTCGGTCAGCCTGCGACGAGGCCACCGTCGACACTGTAAACCGAGCCGGTCACGTAGCGCGCGCTGTCGGACGCGAGAAACAGCACCGTATCGGCGATCTCGTCCGGCTGCGCGAAGCGGCCCATTGGCACGCGCGCGGTGAGCCGGTCGTGCAGGCGCGGGTTGTCCTGCAGGCCCTGCGTCATGTCCGTGGCCACCCAGCCGGGCGCGACCGCGTTGACGCGGATGCCGTCCTGCGCCCAGTCCACGGCGAGGCCGCGCGTGAGACCCGCCACGCCCGCCTTGGTCGCGGCGTACACGGACAAACGCGGCGTGCCGATCAGCGAGGCGACCGAGGCCACGAACACGATGGCGCCCGGTCGCTTGTCGGCAAGACAACGCGCGCCGAAACCGCGCGCGGCGATGAACGGCCCGCGCAGGTTCACCCGTGCGATGGCGTCGAAGTCCTCGTCGGAAATCTTCTCCGGCCGCGCGTACACCGGGCTCACGCCGGCGTTGTAGATCAGCGCGTCGAGCGGTCCCGCGGCGTCCAGTACGGCGTCGAGGCGTGCGCTGGCGTCCGCGGCGGCGATGTCGAGGCCGTGGCCGGTGACGGCCGCGCCGTGCTCGGCGGCGAGCCGCGCGGCGGTATCCGCCGCCGCCTGCGCGCTGCGCGCTGTCAGGTGCACCACCGCGCCCAGCGCCGCGGCGCGAGTGACGATGGCAAGGCCGATACCGCGGCTTGCGCCGACGACCAGCAGGCGCTTGCCGGCAAGGTCGGCGATGGGCTTGTTCATGCGGGGCTCCAATGGGCGGGGTTCAGCGCGCGGCCTGCGCGGCTGGCGCTAAAAACAGGCGCGGGTCGACGCGCGCGTCGTTCAGCGACAGCGCCCAGTGCAGATGCGGGCCGGTGGCCCGGCCGGTGCTGCCGACGTTGCCGATGGCGTCGCCGGTTTCGAGCACTTGCCCTTCGCGCACGGCAACGCGGCTCAAATGGCAGTACAGCGTCACGAGGCCCTGGCCGTGGTCGACGAACACCGTGTTGCCGGTGAAAAAGTAATCGCCGACGCGCAGCACGCGGCCCGGCGCCGGTGCCGTGATCGGTGCCCCGGCCGGCGCGGCGATGTCGATGCCCGAATGGGGACTGCGCGCCTGGCCGTTGATGACGCGTTTCAGGCCGAAGTTGCTGCTGAGCGGACCTGCCGCCGGCATGGCGAACGCGAGCGTGGGCGCACCGGCCGAGCGGTGCCGGAATGCGGCCAGGATCTCCACCTGCTCGCGCTCGATGCGCTTCAGGCTCTCGGGCGACGGCGTGACCTTGTCCTGATCGGTGATGGTCAGGCGCTGCACCGGGTACTGCCGCGCCAGCACCTTGAACCCGACGTTCTGCGTGCGCCCGTCAGCAAGGCGCACGTGCACCGCCGCCGGCCCCGGCGTCTGACCGAGCGGCAGGCCGACGATCGCACGCCAGCCGTCCGCGGCCTGAACCGTCAGCACCGGGCGGCCCGCGAAGCGCGCCTCGCCCTGCGCGTCGAAACCCGCCGGCAACGCGATCACCGCCACGCCGCCCGGTACCGGGTCGTGGCGCGGCAGGGCGTGCGCGGGCGCCGTCACCAGAACGGTGCCGAGCCACAGCAACGCGGCGACAAGACGAGAGGCAAGTTTCTGGCTCACTGCGGCCGGCCTTCGCTATCGGAATCGACAGCCTCGATGCGCGCATCGGCGCTGCCCGTGCCCAGGCGCAGGCGCACCCGGTCGCCGACGGCGAGCTGCGCGGCCGCGTGTACCACGGGCAGGTCCGGCGGGCGGGCGACGATGGCGTAGCCGCGGCCCAGCGTGGCGAGCGGGCTGAGTGTGTGCAGCCGCGCAGCGGCTGCGGACAGTGCCTCGCCGCGCGTGCGCAGCAGCGCGGTTTGCGCGCGGGCAAGCCGCGATGCCGCATTGCGCAGGTGGTCGCGGCCCACGCCGATGCGCCCCGCCGGCGTGGCGGCGCGAAGCCACGCGAGCAGCGCCTGCGCGCGCGCCTGCCGACGGTCGAGGCCGCCCTGCATGGCGAGTGTCAGGCGCCGCTCCAGGCGCACAAGATCGTCGTCGAGCCGCCGCAGGCGCTCGCCCGGATGCACCAGCCGGCGGGCGAGGTAATCCACGCGCTGCTGGCGGCGCTCCATCTGGTGGTGCATGGCGCGCAGCAGGCGCCGCTGCCACTGGCCGAGCCCGGCCAGCCACTCGGCGCGGTCCGGCAGCACCAGTTCCGCTGCGGCGGTCGGCGTCGGCGCGCGCTGGTCGGCGACGAGATCGGCCAGGCTGAAATCCACCTCGTGACCCACGCCGACCACCGTCGGCAGCGTGCAGCGGGCGAGCGCGCGTACCACCGCCTCGTCGTTGAACGACGCCAGATCCTCCAGCGAGCCGCCGCCGCGCACCAGCAGCAGCACGTCGCCGAGCGCGTTCTCGGACGCAAGATCGATGGCGCGCTCGATGGCTGGCACCGCACCCTCGCCCTGCACCGGCACCGGCAGCAGCAGCACGTCGGCCGCCGGCCAGCGGCGGGCGAGTGTGGTCAGCACGTCGTGCACCGCCGCGCCGCGCGGCGAGGTGATCAGCACCAGGCGCTGCGGCAGCGCCGGCAGCGGGCGCTTGCGGGCAAGGTCGAACAGCCCCTCGGCGGCCAGACGCGCCTTGAGTTCCTCGAGTGCCCGGCGCAACGCACCGTCGCCGGCGGGCTCCAGGTGCTCCACCAGCAACTGGAACTCGCCGCGATCCTCGTAGAACGACACCCGCGCCCGCAGCAGCACCTGATCGCCGGTGCGCGGGCGCTCGCGCAGCAGGCTGGCGCGCGAGCGGAACATCACGCAGCGCACCTGCGCACGCGCGTCCTTGAGCGTGAAGTACAGATGCCCGGACGCGGCGGCGGTGAAGTTGCCGATCTCGCCCTCCAGCCACAGCAGCGGGAAGCCGGCCTCCAGCAGCGTGCGCACTTCGAGTGTGAGGCGGGACGGCGTGTACACGTCCCGCGCCGGAGCGCTGTCGATGGTGATGGCGGCTTCGGCGGGCATGGGCGGCTACCGGGAAAGGGCCGGCGATTATAGGAAACCGATGAATCGCGAACCGTGGGAGGCCCGCCCTCGTGCCGAATGCGCCGGTGCGCAGCGAAGATTCGCGGCGAGGGCGCCGCTCCCACAAGGTAATCGCCGCGCCTGCAACCTCAGGCCGGGTGTTCTGCTCAGGCTGTGCTGTGGGAGGCCCGCCCCCGGGCCGAATGATTCCCTTGCCCCTTGCCCCTTGCCCCTTGAGCCTTGAGCCGTGCCAGACCCGCGTTGGCCCGACCCGACCCCGCGCCTATAATGGGCCGACCCTGACGCACCGCCCCGGGTCGCCCGCCATGCGCATTGCCTACGAAGCCCTGACCTTCGACGACGTCCTGCTGATTCCAGCCTACTCGGACGTCCTGCCGCGCGAGGTGGACCTCGGCACACAGGTCACGCGCGGCATCCGGCTGCGCATTCCGCTGCTGTCGGCGGCCATGGACACGGTCACCGAGTCGCGCCTGGCCATCACGCTCGCGCTGCAGGGCGGCATGGGCATCATCCACAAGAACATGCCGACCGAACGCCAGGCCGCCGAGGTACTGCGCGTCAAGAAGTTCGAAGCCGGCGTCATCAAGAACCCCATCACCGCCCGGCCGGACATGAGCATCGGCGAGGTGCTGGCGCTGACGCGCGCGCACCACATCTCGGGCGTGCCGGTGGTGGACGGCGAGGACCTGGTCGGCATCGTCACCAGCCGCGACCTGCGCTTCGAGACGCATTACGGCGCGCCGGTGTCGTCCATCATGACGCCGCGCGAGCGCCTGGTGACGGTGCGCGAGGGCGCCGGTTCCGACGAGGTGAAAAGCCTCTTGCACGCGCACCGCATCGAGAAGGTGCTGGTGGTGGACGACGCGTTTCGCCTGCGCGGCCTCATCACCGTCAAGGACATCGAAAAGCAGACCCAATTTCCGAACGCCGCCCGCGACAGCCAGGGCAGCCTGCTGGTCGGCGCTGCCCTGGGCGTGGGTGAATCCGGCCGTGAGCGCGCGCTGGCGCTGATCGAAGCCGGCGTCGACGTGCTGGTGGTCGACACCGCCCACGGCCACACGCGCGGCGTGCTCGACATGGTGCACTGGCTCAAGGTGGAGCAGCCGCAGGTGCAGGTGGTGGGCGGCAACGTCGCCACCGGCGAGGGCGCGCGGGCACTGGCGGAAGCCGGCGCGGACGGCGTGAAGGTCGGCATCGGCCCGGGCTCGATCTGCACCACGCGCATGGTGGCAGGCGTCGGCGTGCCGCAGATCAGCGCCATCTACAACGCCGCGCAGGGCCTCGAAGGTACCGGCGTGCCACTGATCGCCGACGGCGGCGTGCGCTACTCGGGCGATGTGGCCAAGGCGCTCGCCGCCGGCGCGCACACGGTCATGCTCGGCAACATCTTTGCCGGCACGGAAGAAGCCCCCGGCGAGGTGGAGCTGTACCAGGGCCGCTCGTACAAGTCCTACCGCGGCATGGGCTCGCTCGGCGCCATGGGCGGCCAGCACGGGTCGAGCGACCGCTACTTCCAGGAAAGCAGCGAGGCCGACAAGCTGGTGCCGGAGGGCATCGAGGGCCGCGTGCCGTACAAGGGCTCGGCGGTGCCGATCGTGCACCAGCTGTGCGGCGGCGTGCGCGCCAGCATGGGCTACACCGGCTGCCGCGATCTCGCGCAGTTCCGCGAGAACACGCGCTTTGCGCGCATCACCGGCTCCGGCGTGAAGGAAAGCCACGTGCACGACGTGACCGTGACCAAGGAAGCGCCGAACTACCCTAGCTATTGATGCCGGGGCTTCCTGCCGCGGGCTGCGCTACTCCCACAGGCCGCGAGTGTGGGAGGCCCGCCCCCGGGCCGAATCTTCACAGGCTGGTTGGCTGTGATGAAGCCTTTCGCGGCGAGGGCGCCGCTCCCACAGGATTTGGGATGTGGGAGGCCCGCCCTCGGGCGGAATGTTCACTTGCAGGCTGTTTGGCCGCATGAAGCACTTCGCGGCGAGGGCGCCGCTCCCACCTCCCCCGCCATTGACCCCATGACCGACATCCACGCCGACCGCATCCTGATCCTCGACTTCGGCTCGCAGTACACGCAGCTGATCGCCCGGCGCGTGCGCGAGCTCGGCGTCTACAGCGAGATTCACCCCTGGGACATGGACGCCGCCGCGCTGCGTGCCTTCGCGCCCAAGGGCATCATCCTTTCCGGCGGGCCGGAGTCGGTCACCGAGGCCGGCTCACCACGCGCGGCCGACGTCGTCTGGACGCTCGGCGTGCCGGTGCTCGGCATCTGCTACGGCATGCAGACCATGGCGGTGCAGCTCGGCGGCGCAGTGCAGCCGGGCGAGGTCAAGGAATTCGGCTACGCCGAGATCCGCGCCCACGGCCACTCGCGGCTGCTCGACGGTATCGAGGACCGCGTCAACGCCGAAGGCCACGGCCTGCTCGACGTGTGGATGAGCCACGGCGACCGCGTCAGCGCGCTGCCCGATGGCTTCAAGCGCATTGCCTCCACCGCCGACGTGCCGCTCGCCGGCATGGCGGACGAAGCGCGCCGCTACTACGCCATCCAGTTCCACCCCGAGGTCACCCACACCACCCAGGGCACGCGCATCTACGCGCGCTTCGTGCACGACATCTGCGGCTGCGGCAGCGCCTGGACGCCCGGCAACATCATCGAGGACGCCATCGCCGCCGTGCGTCGCCAGGTCGGCAGCGGCAAGGTCTTGCTCGGCTTGTCGGGCGGGGTCGATTCGTCCGTCGTCGCGGCGCTGCTGCACCGGGCCATCGGCGACCAGCTCACCTGCGTGTTCGTCGACAACGGCCTGCTGCGTCTCCACGAAGGCGACCAGGTGATGCAGGTGTTCGCGCGCAACCTCGGCGTGCGGGTGATCCGCGTCAACGCCGAAGCGCGGTTTCTGGACGCACTCGCGGGCGTCGCCGACCCCGAGGCCAAGCGCAAGATCATCGGCGGCCTGTTCATCGACGTGTTCGACGAGGAAGCCGCCCGGATCGAGGGCGTCGACTTCCTCGCCCAGGGCACCATCTACCCGGACGTGATCGAGTCCGCCGGAGCCAAGACCGGCAAGGCGCACGTCATCAAGAGCCACCACAACGTCGGCGGCCTGCCCGAGCACATGAAGCTCAAACTGGTCGAGCCGCTGCGCGAGCTGTTCAAGGACGAGGTGCGCGCCATCGGCCTCGAACTCGGCCTGCCCGCCGAGATGGTGCAGCGCCACCCCTTCCCCGGCCCGGGCCTCGGCGTGCGCATCCTGGGTGAGGTCGCCAAGGCCGCCGCCGACACGCTGCGTCTCGCCGACCACATCTTCATCGAAGAACTGCGCCGCGCCGGCTGGTACGACAAGACCAGCCAGGCGTTTGCCGTCTTCCTGCCGGTGAAAAGCGTCGGCGTCACCGGCGACGGCCGCCGCTACGAACCCGTCGTCGCGCTGCGCGCCGTCGAGACCGTCGACTTCATGACCGCCCGCTGGGCGCACCTGCCCTACGAACTGCTCGACGTCTGCTCGCGGCGCATCATCAACGAAGTACCCGGCCTCTCCCGCGTGGTGTACGACGTCTCCGGCAAGCCGCCGGCGACGATCGAGTGGGAGTGATTTAGCGACCGATAATGTAGATCGCCTGCCCGTCCACCGGAACACTCCGACTTGGCCGCGTGAGGTAATTCGCTAGGCGTCGCACATCGTGGACTTACGCCCGCTTGCGAGAAGCAGATGAGCGGCCACGTTGGGCGTGGCGGTGACGTCGAGTTGTCTGCTTGAGGCGAGGTCGCTGTGCTCTGGGACAGGCCTAGCGGCGTCGGACGAGGTACTTGATGCCGTTCCAGATTCGCTGCCCAAGCGCTACGGGTTGAGAGTGGCGCAACTTCTCGCGCGCGAGGAAGTACGACTTCCGGCGTTCGTGCTCACGCTGTCGACCAGCCTGAACTTGCGCTTCCGTCCAGTCGACGTTACCCCTTCGTGAGTAGCGGTCCGGTTCAGAGCCCTTGGGTGGATGGTATCGCTCTGGCCGCCAGCTGCCGGGCATACGCGGTGGGCGTCAGCCCGCCGAGTGCTTTCTTCGGTCGTTCC
>NZ_JBFWOM010000012.1:0-85242 GCF_050250495.1 Immundisolibacter sp.
CCACGGCGCGCCGGTCGCAAGCGCCATTGCCAGATATCCGGCCGGCACCCAGCGGTTTCGCCACTGCGGGATGGGCTTGAGGCTGGCGTAGATCATGGCCGTGCACAGCACCGTGGCGACGGCGAGCAGCGCCGTTGCCCAGCCGGCGAGCGCGAACAGGCCATCGCCGCGTCCGGCCAGCACCCAGCCGGCGGCGAAGACCAAGGCCGGCGCGTAGGTGGCGATCGACAGCATGCCCTCGCGCGACAGCCACGACGTGCGCCATTGACTCAGCGCCCGCCAGGCGCGCTCGGGATGACCCAGGTGAAACGTCGACGCGAGCAAACCGGCGGTGATCAGCGCGAGCGCAACGCCGAAGCCGACGAGACCAAAACCGGCTGCGAGCGGCAGCGCGCCCGTGACGCCGAGCAGCGCGAGCAGGATCAGCAGGCCGTAGCCCATGCCGGAGGTGACGGTGAACAGGATGACGGAAGCGGCGGGGTGCATGGCGGCGGCTCAGCGGGACAGGACGCGGTCGACCCAGCGCAGCAGGCGCTGCCCTATGTCGGGGTCGCCGTCGGCATTGGCGGCGGCGTCGGACAGCGGCGCGCTCGCTGCCGCGGCGCTGCGCGCGCGCGGCGGCAGGTATTTGTTGACGGGCTGGTAGCCCAGGTCCGGCATGAGGTCAACGCCGCCGCGCTCGGCGACGCGCCTGGAAACGTCCGAGCCGGGATCGCCCAGATCACCAAACGCCCGCGCCGAGGTCGGGCACACCATCACGCAGGCCGGCTGGCGCTCGGCGGGCGGCAGGTTCTGGTTGTAGATGCGGTCCACGCACAGGGTGCACTTCTTCATGGTGCCGCTGGCGTAGTCGTATTCGCGCGCGCCGTACGGGCAGGCCCATGAGCACAGCTTGCAGCCGATGCACTTGTCCTCGTCGACCAGCACGATGCCGTCCTCGCCGCGCTTGTAGGACGCGCCGGTCGGGCACACGGTGACGCAGTCAGGCTGCTCGCAGTGCAGGCACGAGCGCGGAAAGTGCACCGTGCGCGTGTCGCCGCCGCAGCCGGACTGCACGGACGGCCCGGCCTCGAAGGCGTGGATGCGGTTGAACCAGACGCCGAACGGCTCGGCGCCGTAGGGGTTCTCGTCGGTCAGCGGCGCCATGTGGCCGCCGTCGTTCCATTCCTTGCAGGCCACCGCGCAGGCGTGACAGCCGACGCAGGTATCGAGGTCGATCACCAGGCCCAGCTTGCGGCCGGTGGTGTTCTTGGCGATTTGGGTCATGGCGGCGGTTCAGTGGTGGGGCGTTGTGCGGGCGTTGATGCAGGTCAATACGGCCGGCGGACTGGCCGAGCGGTCGTTTGCTAGACTCCGGCGCCATCCAACCAGGGAGTGATCGGAGGAGTCGCAGTGAGCGCAGTAACGCATGAGGAAATGGTCGCCCGCGCCGAGAAGATCGGCCAGCAGGCGGCGCTCGAAGTGCCAGAGGCCGAACGCCGGGGCGGTTTCTCGCTGGCGCTGCGCGACACGGTGCACCAGGCGCAGATTCACAAGCTGCTGCGGCCGAAGCGCTACGGCGGCTTCGCGCTCGGCCCGCGCACGTTCTCCGAGGTGGTGCGCGTGGTGGCGCGCCACAACGCGTCGGCGGCGTGGCTGGTTTACTTCACCGCCCTGCACGAACAGTGGGTGGCGTACCTCGATCCCAAGGGGCGCAAGGAGATTTACGACAGCGACGGCTTCACGGCCGACATCTTCTTTCCCATCGGCAAGGTGGAATACGTCGAGGGCGGCGTGAAGCTGTCCGGCCAGTGGAACTGGGGCAGCGGCGTCAAATGGGACACCTGGATTGGTCTGGGTGCCCTGGTCGAGGTGCCGGGCTTCGCCGGCGGCCCGCAGCCGTGCCTGGTGACGGTCAACACGAGTGAGATCGAGATCGTCGGCGAGTGGGATCCGTTTGGCCTGCGCGGTACCGGCAGCCACACGGTGCGCTGCGCGGACGTGTTCGTGCCCTGGCACCGCGTGCTGCCTCTGGCGCACATCAAGGGCACGGGTCAGCCGATCGGCGGCGACGTCGAAGCCGACGCGCCCATCTACCGCGTGCCGTTCATGCCGATGTTCACGGTCGGCTTCGGCGCCATCGCGGTCGGTGCCGTGCAGCGCATGGCGGAAGAAGTGAAGCAGCGCGTGCACGACCGCCAGCGGGTGCTGTACGGCGTCAAGGAGTGGGAGTCGCCGATCGCGCAGCGCAACGTGGCCGAGTTCCTGACGAAAAAGGACGCCATTGAGGCGCTGCAGGAACGCTACGTGCAGCAGCTCGAAGCCTGGGACGTGGCCAACACGCCGATCGTGTCCGAGGTGGACCGCAACCGGCCAAACGCCTGGCGCTCGTGGATGTGCCGCGAGGCGAGCCAGCTCGCGTTCCGCGCCATGGAGATGCTGGGTGGCGCCGCCACCACGCGCGGCGACGTGCTCGAAATCTACGCCCGGGACCTCGTCATGCTGCTGATCCACGTCGGCCAGCTGTACGACGACAACATGCTGTCGTACGGCCGCGCCGAGTACGGCCTCACGGGCCATCCGCTGCTGTAACACGCGGCCTCTCAGGACGCGGCGCGCCGCCGAAAGCGCGCGCCGCGTTGCAGGCGTTTGGGTGCCGGCGGCAGGCCGGGCGGCACCGGCAGCACCGCGAATTGCGGCTCGCTGTGGGCGGGCGTGTTGGCCTCGGCCGGCTCGATCCGCACGCGCAGGTCAAACCACGCCGCCTGGCCGGTGACAGGATCGCTGTTGGAGTGATCCCCGCCGGGCAGCGTCTCGGCGATCAGGTGGTTCAGCAGAAAGCCCTTGCGCGCCTCGCCGGCGTCGGGGTCGAGGTTCCACGCCCCGGCGCGCTTGCCGATGGCATTCCAGGTCCACACCGTGTCCGGGTTCACGCCGGCCATCAGGCGCACCTGGCACTTGATGCGCCCGTGGTGGCTCGTCACCCACACCCAGCCGTCGTCGACGATGCCGAGGCGCGCCGCCGTCTGCGGGTGCAGGTAGAGGCGATTGCTGCCGAGAATCTGCCGCTGCCAGGCGTTCTGCGAATCCCAGGCGTGGTACATGATCATCGGCCGCTGGGTGAGCGCGTGCAGCGGAAAGTCGCCGCTGGCGAGCGCCGCGCCCTCGAACGGCGGATACCAGAACGGCAGCGGGTCGAAGTAGTGCTCGATGCGCTCGCGGTACTCGGGCGGCGGCGTCACGGCGCCGTGCCCGCGCGCCGCCAGACGAAACTTCTGCATCACCTCGCTGTAGAGCTGGATCACGATGGGTTTCGCCGCGCCGATGAAGCCCATGCGCGCGGCGTACTCCAGGTAATCCCGGTTGCCGTGCTTGAAGTAGCGGGCCTGCGGCGGCAGCTCGTCCTGCCAGAAGCAGCCGTTGTCGATGTAGCGCTGCAGCTGGTCGGGGTTGGGGTCGCCCACGCCGTGCTGGCTGCCGTCCGCGCCGCGCCAGCCGGCCAGCGTGCCGATGCCAGGCCGGCGCTGGTGGTTCACGATGTAATCGGCATAGCCGCCGGGGTAGCGCGCGCCGCCGTCGTCGTTCGTCATGCCGGGCAGGCCAAGGCGCGCCCCCAGATCCAGCAGCACCGACTGGAAACACCGCACGTCGCGGTCCGGCTGCACGATCGGCTGGCGGATGGAATCGGCCGGCCCGTCGGCGCTCGAAATCGGCCGGTCGAGCAGCGAGATCGCGTCCCAGCGTTCGAGATACGTCGTGTCCGGGAGCACCAGATCGCTGTACGCCACCATCTCGGACGCGAACGCATCCGAGTACACGATGAACGGGATGCGGTACTCGCCCGTGGCCGGGTCCCTGTCCGTCAGCATGGCCATGGTGCCGGCGCTGTTCATGCTGGAGTTCCAGCTCATGTTGGCCATGAACATGAACAGCGTGTCGATGGGGTAGGGGTCACCCTTCCAGGCGTTGTGGATCACCATGTGCATGACGCCGTGCGCGGCGACGGGCGCCTCCCAGGAATACGCCTTGTCGATGCGCATCGGCTGGCCGTGCTCGTCGAGCAGCAGGTCGTCGGGGCTCGACACGAAGCCGAGCGGCATGCCCGGCATGGGCTCGCCCGGCTTCACCTGTGAGCGCTTGCCGGACGGCGGCTGCGGCGGCGGCACGGGCCGCGGAAACGGCGCCTTGTAGCGGAAGCTGCCTGGTGTATCCACGGCGCCGAGCAGCGTCTGCAGCATATGCAGCGCGCGGGCGGTGTGAAAGCCGTTGCTGTGCGCGGAGATGCCACGCATGGCATAGAACGATACCGGCCGGCCGACCATGCGCTCGTGCCGGCGGCCGGCCCAGTCGGTCCACGGCTGCTCGATGATCACCGGCTGCTCGAAGGCGGCGCGGGCGATCTCGGCCGCAAGGCCGCGGATGGTGGCGGCGGAAAGCCCGGTCTGTTCCGCCACCGCGTCGGGCGCGTAGGCGGGTTCGAGGTAGCGGCGCGCCAGGTGCTCGAAGGCCGGTACCGCGCCGCGGCCGTCGGCCAGCACGCGCCGGCCGGCCAGTACCGGCTGGGCGTCGGCGTCAAACGCGCTGACGACCGCGCCGCGCGCGCCGCAGTACAGCAGCGGGTTGCCGTCGCCATCCCGGGCGAACAGGCCATCGTCCGCCGCGCCCGGGTCGTCGATCACCAGCCACGGCGCGTTGGTGTAGCGGGCGAGGTACTCGAAATCCACCTGCTCGCTGCGCAGCAGCTCGTGCACCAGCGACAGGATCAGCAGGCCATCGGTGCCGGGCCGGATGCCGAGCCACTCATCAGCAATGGCCGAGTAGCCGGTCTGCACGGGGTTGACCGACACGAACTTCGCGCCGCGCGCCTTGAGCTTGGCAAGACCGATCTTGAGGGGATTGCTGTCGTGATCCTCGGCCACGCCGAACATCATCAGATACCGCGTGTGCTCCCAGTCGATCTCGCCGAATTCCCAGAAGCTGCCGCCGATGCTGTACAGCCCCCCGGCGGCCATGTTCACGGAACAGAAACCGCCATGGGCGGCGTAGTTCGGCGTGCCGAACTGCTGCGCCCACCAGCCGGTGAGCGCCTGGCTCTGGTCGCGGCCGGTGAACAGCGCGAGCTTGCGCGGGTCGGTCTTGCGGATGCCGGAAAGGCGCGTGGTGAGCAGCCCGAGCGCCTCGTCCCACTCGATTTCCCTGAACTCGCCCCGGCCGCGCTCGCCCGTGCGCAGCAGCGGCTTGCGCAGGCGGGCCGGCGAGTCCTGCTTCATGATGCCGGCGCTGCCCTTGCCGCAGATGACGCCGCCGTTGACCGGATGGTCCGGGTTGCCGTCGATGTAGCGGATCTGGCCGTCCTTCAGGTGCACGCGCACGCCGCAGCGGCAGGCGCACATGTAGCAGGTGGTGGTCTTGATCTGGTCGGCGACGACGGGGGAGGTTTCGACGATGGGGTCGGAAAACGGCATGGGTACGCCCGTCCGCGGTGGTCCCGCGGGCTGAAATGGAATGAGCTGATGGCTTGTTAGCTTAAAGCAGCAGGCCGGTGACGGGCAGGGCCGCGCACGCCCGGCCTGGTCGGTGTTTCAGCGCCCCGCAGCGCTGACCAGACGCAGCCACTCGCGGAAGATGGCCGGCAGGTGGGTTTCGTCCTGGAAACTCGGACTGCTCTGCACGGGCTCGATGCCGAGCGCCTGCGCCGCGGCGTCCGCGCCCGGATGCGCGCGCCCGGCGCCGCGCGCGTAGTCCTGCGGGCCGGTGGTGGGCGCGGCGGCAAAGCCGGCCTGGCTCGCCTCGAACTCGGTCAGGTCATCCGGCGTCGCCATGCCGCTGGCGTTGAAGAAATCCTCGAACTGGCGCACGCGAAGGCGCCGCGCGTCCGGCGTCTCGCCCTTGGGCGCCAGGCAGTAGATTTTGACCTCGGTGAGATCGGGCGCCAGCGGCCGGAACACGCGAATCTGCGTCGACGTCTGGTCCATCAGAAACACGTTCGGGAACACCAGCATGTTGCGGATGCGGTCGATCATCCACGACGCCTTGCCGGCGCCGAATTCCCTGGCCAGGCGCTCGCGCTGGCGGGCCAGCGGCCGCACCTCCGGCTGCGCTACGTCCGACCAGGCCAGGATGTGGCCGCTGCCAAGATCGTAGGCACCGCTGCCTAGCGACATGATGCGGTCGTCGGCGATCGAGGCCACGCCCTTGCTGCCTTGCTCGGCCATGCGCCGCGCGATCATGCCGATGAAATTGGCGTGCACGGTGCTCACGTGGTAGCCGTCGAGGCCGTTCTCGGCGTGCACCTTCCAGTTGCCGCGAAAGGTGTACGTGGAGCAGCCGCGCAGCACTTCGAGTCCGTCCGGGGATTGATCGACGAGCGTGTCGATCACACCCGCCGCGGCGGCGAGGTAGTCGCCGAGCGCCGGCACCTCGGCCCTGAGCGAGCCGAACAGGAACCCGCGGTAGTTTTCGAGCCGCGGCAGGGGCTTCAGGTCATGGTTCTGGCGCTCGAACGGCTCCGGGTACGCGCCCGTCTTGTGGTCCTTGATCTGCACGTTGCGCCCGGCGCTGTCGAACACCCAGCCGTGGTAGGGGCAGGTCAGGAACTTCGCATTGCCGCGCTGCGTGCGGCACAGCTGCGCGCCGCGGTGCGCGCAGGCGTTGACGAAGCCGCGAATCTGCCCGTCCTGGCCGCGCATCAGCACCACCGGCTGGCGGCCCATGCTGAGCGTGAACCAGTCGCCCGGCCGCGGCAGCTGGCTCTCGTGCGCCAGGTACAGCCAGCTGCCCTCGAAGATGTGTTCGAGTTCCAGCTCGAACAGGCCGGGGTCGGTGAAGATGCGGCGGTCGACCGCGAACAGCTGCCGCGCCGGGTCGTCGTACAGGTAACTGGCCGGCGCGAGCGGGTTCGGCAGGTCGGTAGGCTTGTTCATCGGCGGTTTCTCCTCGGGGTCTCGAACGGCGGGCTCTGCGGCCCGCTGCGTTCCTGTCGATCGGCTTCAGTCCTGCGCGGCGCGCTCAATCCGCGTGATCTGGTCGCGCAATTCCAGTCGCTTTCGTTTCATGTCCTTCAGTTGCGGCGAGGCGAGGCCCGGGCCGTTTTCGATGTGGTCGATTTCGGCGTCCAGCAGGCGATGCTCGCGCCGCAGCTCGTCCAGCGTGGCGGTTCCGTTCAGGCGAGGCTCTGCCATCGGTCATCCTCCGTTCGGTAATAATCGCGCCGGCCCCGACACGCTAAACCCGCGCTGCGGGGCCGTCCAGTCCCCACCGCCCGGTTGTCATGTCCGCCATCCTCGAAGTCCGCGATCTGGTCAAGGAATACCCCGGCGTGCAAGCGGTGGTGGGGGTGAGCTTCAGCGTGGCGGCCGGCTCGTGCTTCGGCCTGCTCGGCCCGAACGGCGCCGGCAAGACCACCACGGTCGAGATGATGGAAGGCATCTGCCGCCCGACCGCCGGTGCCGTGCTGTACCGCGGCGAGGTGCAGGGCGCGCAGTTCCGCGCCGAGGCCGGCATCCAGTTCCAGTCGACGGCGCTGCAGGACTTCCTCACCGTGCGCGAGACGCTGGTGCTGTTCCACAGCCTCTACCCGCGCCGGGCTGACCTCGAAACGCTGATCGATCTGTGCCAGCTGCGGGACCTGCTGGAGCGCGACAACCGCAAGCTGTCCGGCGGGCAGCGCCAGCGGTTGCTGCTGGCGATCGCGCTGGTGAACGACCCGGCCATCGTGTTTCTGGACGAGCCGACCACGGGCCTCGACCCGCAGGCGCGGCGCAGCTTCTGGAAGCTGGTGCAGGACATCCGGGCGCAGGGCAAGACCATCCTGCTCACCACGCACTACATGGAAGAGGCCTACGTGCTGTGCGACGAGATCGCCATCATGGACCGCGGCCGCATCATCGCGCAGGGTTCGCCGGACGCGCTGCTGGCCGAGCACTTCGAGGACGTGATCCTCACGCTGCCGAAGGCGGACTTTCATCCCGCGGCCGACAGCAGCCTGCCGCTGCTCGACGCCGGCGAGCTGTGGGAGTTGTCGATGCGCGACGTGCCGGCCACGCTGCACGCGCTCGAAGCGGCCGGCGCCAGCCTGCGGCGCCTGCGTATCCGCGAGCGCACGCTGGAAGACCTGTTCCTCGAACTCACCGGCCGCGACCTGCGCGCCTGAACCCGCCGGAGCCTGCACCGTGCTGCGCCGTTACCGTGCCCTCACCCATGCCCGCAACATGGAGTTCCTGCGCGACCGCGCCTCGCTCGGCTGGAACCTGCTGTTCCCGCTGGTGCTGGTGGCGGGGCTTGCGATCATCTTCGGCGGTCCGCCGCGGGCGCTGTTCAAGGTGGCGGTGATCGGCGCCGGCGATCCGGTGCAGGCGAGCGCGCACCCGTTCCTCACCACGCGCTACACGGATTTCTTCGCCCTGCCGGCCGACGGCGAGGACGCAGCCGTCGCCAAGGTGGGCCGCCATCGCCTCGACATGCTCATCGATCTGCGCGCCCCGGCGCGCTACTGGGTGAACCCCGAATCGCCCAAGGGCTACGTGCTGGAGCGCCTGCTCGCCGCCGCCGGCGGCCCGCCGCTGGCGCACGGGGCGGTGCCGGGCAGGCCCATCCGCTACATCGACTTCCTGCTGCCGGGCATCCTCGGCATGAACATGATGTTCTCGTGCCTGTGGGGCGTCGGCTACGTGGTGGTGCGCTACCGCAAGAGCGGATTTCTGAAGCGGCTGAACGCCACGCCGGTGCGGCCGATCGAGTTCATCCTGGCGCAGCTCACGTCCCGCCTGCTGCTGATCATGGGCATCACGCTGGTGGTGTACGTGGGCACGGACTGGGTGGTCGGCTTTCGCATGGAAGGCTCGTATGCGCTGCTGGCGCTGGTCACCACGCTCGGCGCGCTCGCCATGATCGCCATGGGCTTCGTGGTGGCAGCCTTCGTGACCAGCGAGGAGCTGGCCGGCGGGATTCTCAACTTTCTGTCCTGGCCGATGATGCTGCTGTCCGGCGTGTGGTTCTCCATGGAAGGCACGCAGCCGTGGTTGCAGCAACTGGCGCAGTTGTTTCCGCTGACGCACCTGGTCGGCGGCGCGCGGGCGGTGATGCTGGACGGCGCCGGCTGGGTGGATCTCGCCCCGCAACTGCTGACGCTGACCGGCATGACGCTGGCGTTTCTCGCCATCGGCGCGCGCATCTTCCGCTGGCGGGCCGACTGAACGGTGCATGTACACAACGAGGGGGACCGCTTGAGCACATCCACGCATGCGGCGGCTGCCGGCCGCACGCCCAAGGGCATCTGGAAGGTGATCGGCGCGTCCTCCGCCGGCACCATGATCGAGTGGTACGACTTCTACATCTTCGGCGCGCTGGCGCCCGTGATCGCGCCGCTGTTCTACCCGGCCGGCAACGACACGCTGGCGCTGATCGCCTACCTGTCCACGTTTGCGGTCGGCTTTGTGGTGCGGCCGTTCGGGGCGCTGTTCTTCGGCCGCATCGGCGACCGCGTGGGCCGCAAGGTCGCTTTTCTGATCACGCTGCTGATCATGGGCGGCGCCACGGCGCTGATCGGCTTTCTGCCCACGTACGCGAGCATCGGCGTGGCGGCGCCCATTGCGCTGCTCGCCATCCGCGTGCTGCAGGGGCTCGCTCTCGGCGGCGAGTACGGCGGCGCGGCCGTGTATGTGGCCGAGCACGTGCCGGATCAGCGCCGCGGCTTCTACACCAGCTTCATCCAGATCACGGCCACGCTCGGGCTGTTCGTGTCGCTGGCGGTGATCCTGGCCGTGCAGGGCAGCATGAGCGCCGAATCGTTCGCCGCCTGGGGCTGGCGGCTGCCGTTCATCCTGTCGCTGCTGCTGGTGGCGGTGTCGTTCTACATGCGCGTGCAGATGCGCGAGTCGCCCATCTTCGAGCAGCTGCGCGAGCGCGGCATGACGTCCGCGGCGCCCATCCGCGAGGCGTTCACCCAGCCCGCCAACTTGAAGCGAGCATTGGTGTCGCTGTTCGGCGCCACGGCGGGGCAGGGCGTGGTCTGGTACACGGGGCAGTTCTACGCGCTGTTTTATCTGCAGAGCATCCTCAACGTGGGGGGTCTCGCCGCCAACACCATCGTCGCCGCCGCGCTGCTGCTCGGCATGCCGTTTTTCGTGCTGTGCGGGGCGCTGTCGGACCGGGTGGGCCGCAAGTGGCTGATGATGGCGGGCTTCGCGCTGGCGGTGGTGAGCTATCTGCCCATCTACGGCGCCATGCGCGACGTGGCGGGCTCGGAAGTCACCACCGTGCAGTCCAAGGCGCACCCGGTCACCGGCGCGAAGACGCTGACGCCGATGACCGATGCCGGCGGCGCACTGGCGCCGGCGCAAAAGGTGCTGACGGGTCTTGGGGTCGGCGAGGTACTGCGCCACCCGGCGGCGCAGAAGCTGATTGGTCTTGTCTGGCTGCAGGTGCTGCTGGTGACGCTGGTGTACGGGCCAATCGCGGCGTATCTGGTCGAGGCCTTCCCGGCGCGCATTCGGTACACCGCCATGTCGCTGCCGTACCACATCGGCAACGGCGTATTCGGCGGCCTGCTGCCGGTGATTGGCCTGTCACTCGTCGCCCGCACCGGCGACATCTACGCCGGGCTGTACTACCCGATGATCGTGGCTGGTGCGACGCTGCTCATCGGCAGCCTGCTGCTGCCGCAGACGCACGGCACGCGCCTGTGGGACGAAACCGCCGCCCCGGAACCGGCGCGGGATTGACCCCCAGCGCAGGACAAGCCCAGGAGACGCCATGAGCACCCTCCACGAGCGTTGCATCGAGCTTGCCTGCGGGCAGAACCGGTATCTGGAAGCCGGCGACGGCCCGCCCGTGTTGCTGCTGCACGGCATGGGCATGGCGAGCAGCGCGAGCGGCTTCGAGCTGCTCATCCCGCATCTGGCCGGCCAGTTCCGCGTGCTGGCGCCGGACCTGCTTGGCTTCGGGCTCGGCACGCGCACGGTCGAGGCCGGGCCGACCTTCGAGCTCATCGTCGAGCAACTGCGCGAGTTCATGGACCGGCTGGGCCTCGACCGCGCGCACGTGGTCGGCCACAGCCTGGGCGGCTGGGTCGGCAACCTGCTGGCCTACGAGAGCCCGCAGCGCGTGCGGCGGCTGGTGGCGCTGTGCTCGGCCGGGCTCAACGTGCAGCCGGCGGCTGGCATCCGTGCCACGGCCATTCCGACGCGGGCGCAGTGCGAGGCACTGGTTCGCGGCTGGCTGCACGAGCCGGCGCGCGTGGCGGATGCCGACTTCGCGCGGCTGGTGGACGGGTTCGCCGCCGCCGCCAACGCGCCGGGCGCGCTCGTGAGCCTTGACCCGCTGCTCGCCCAGCAGGAAAACCCGGCGCTGCGTGCGCGGTATCTCCTGATGCGCCGCCTGCCGTTCGTGAGCACGCCCACGCTCGTCATCTGGGGCGAGCACGATCCGCTCGAACCGTACCCCGTGTGGAAGGACGAAGCCCCGCGCCTTGCCGGCGACATGAGCCGATGCAGCCGTCCGTGGTCCGCGCCAAACGCGCGCTTCGCCAGCCTGCCGGCCCGGCACTACCCGCACTGGGAACTGCCGGCGCAGACCGCCGCACTGATCGCACCCTTCCTGCTCGAAAACGACTGAACCGCAACGAGGAGACGCACCGATGTCCGCCACCGCCCCCATGCAGCGCCCCCGCTCGGTCGGCGAGATGATGCAGCGCGTCGCCTACATGATCACGCCCGAAGGCATGGGCCGCGCGTTCGCCTTCCAGCCGCGCCCGGACGACGTGTTCATCGCGCCGTTCCCGAAAAGCGGCACCACCTGGCTGCAGCAGATCGTGCACACGCTGCGCACCCGCGGCGACATGGCGTTCGAGGAAATCACCGCCGTCATCCCGTGGCTGGAGCTCGCCCACGACATGGGCATCGACGTGCAGAGCGACCAGCGCGCCACGCCGCGCGCGTTCAAGACGCATCTGACGTGGGAGCAGGTGCCGAAGGGCGCGCGCTACATCCTGTCCGTGCGCGACCCGCGCGACGTGCTGGTGTCGCAGTTCCACTTCTGGAACGGCTGGTTCTACGAGGCCGGCACTGTCAGCATCAATGACATCGCCATGGGCCTGTTCCTGAACCCGAACGTGCCGTTCAGCTACTGGCGGCACCTGCAAAGTTGGTGGCCGCACCGCACCCGGCCGGACGTGCTGATGCTCTGCTACGAAAGCATGCTGGCCGACCCCGAAGCCGCCATCCGGCGCATCGCCGCCTTCATCGGCGTGCCGCTCGATGACGCCCTGCTGCGCCTCACGCTGGAGCATTCATCGGTCGACTTCATGCGCGCCCACGCCCGGCAGTTCGACGACCACCTGGTGCGCGAAACCCGCGACGAAGCCTGTGGCCTGCCGCCGAGCGACACCGGCGGCCACAAGGTCCGCAGCGGAAAGGCGGGTGGGCATGAAGCGGTATTGAGCGACGCCGTGCGCGCGGCGCTGGACGAAGCGTGGCAGCGGGAGATTGCGGGGCCGTTAGGATTGCCGGATTACGCGGAGCTGCGGCGGGCGTTGGATGGGGCAGGGTAGGTGCCGAGCGGCCCGAAATGCATTACACGCGGTGTTGCAAAATTGCAGCGGCGGGTAGGGTGGGCAAAGGCCGACAGGCCGTGCCCACCGATCCGATCCGCCGTTCTTCACGGCTACGAAATGACATTGGGCGGTTGTGCGGATTGGCGATGTTTCGTTACATTCAATACCGCGTGGGCACGCTACGCTTTGCCCACCCTACGGCTCGCTTGAACATGCCATGAATAATTCATATGACACTGTCGGATCACTTCCGGAGTATCTTTCGCGCGTCGAGGAGAGTTACACAGGTAGATATTCTGCCCTTTTTAGAGGTCACCGCTGTGATGACTGGGATTTGACCCCGCGTATTGCTCGAACGAGATTTCGCAGGCGGTACACCTCAGTTCAAGAAGCAGAGCGTCGCATGCTTGACGAATTCGAACGCCAATCAACGCCACATATTGGAAATCGATATATGGCTTCGGCATGGGACCGGCTGGCTATAGCCCAGCACCATGGGCTTCCTACTCGTCTCCTTGATTGGACAACAAATCCCCTTGTCGCGCTGTGGTTTGCCGTTGAGATGCCTCCAGAGCGCGGGAAAGACGCGGCGGTGTGGGCCTTCGATGCGGAAGAATCGGATTACGCGAATGTTGATGAGGATCCTTTTGCCTTGCCCAAGACCCTTATCTATCGACCCAGGCATCTCGACGCGAGGATTGTCGCGCAATCGGGCTGGTTTACCATCCACAAATTCATGAATGAAAAAGGCAGATTTAGTCCATTAAATAAGATTCCGAGTCAGAAGGCTCGGCTTCGAAAGTTGATAATTCCAAAACAGTATTTCGCGGCCCTCCGGCATGATCTTGCTCGCAGTGGGATTTCCAAGGCTACCCTTTTTTCAGACCTTTCTGGGCTTTGCGGCGCTATTACATGGCGCTTCTCACCTCTCGATGACGAGCACGACTATGACTCGTGTTTCGAGCCGTAGCCTGCGAAAGTTAGCCTGTGTAGATGCGGTGAGGCACGAACCGCATCGGTCGAGAATCAATTGTGGGAACACCGCATTTCTGATGACGCGGACCGAGCGACGCTGTGGACTCTGTCCACGGGCGTCCCGTGAAACTGGGCCGCGTGGCGCGCGCAATCGAGTGGCTGTAGTCCCGTTTTGGCCAACACGTGACGCGGATTGTGCAGGCAGTGGATTAGAGTGAAGGCGACCCGATTGTGTTTGCCGGCGCGGCGTGATTCATTCGGGCTCGATCGATGCGGTTCGTTCCTCACCGCACCCTAGGGGCTGGGTGAAATTGGGAGTATGGCTATGCAGTTACTGCGGTACGTCCTGGCAGCTGGTGTTGTGCTTTGCGTGATTGGCCTGATCGTTGCGGTGCCTGGAGGCGAGCGGGAGATCGGCAGAAGTCTATTTATGGCCGGATTTTTTTGCGGCGCAGTCTCGGCGGTTGCGGAGATGTTTGTTGCCGGCGGCCGAAAATTCGGCAAGATGGCGACACCGCTCAAGATTTGCGCCGTGGGTTTTGGCTTGGGCCTGATCAGTGTGTTGGCGCAAGTGGTTCGGGGAGATAGCGGCCGTATTACCGATGCGTTCTTTAACGCTGGAGTGGTCGTTATGGCTATTGGTATTGGCCTTGGCGCTATTGCCGTCGGTGGCCGTCGTTAGCCTGCGTAGGGCGGGGTTAGGCGCAGCCGTAACCCGCCGTCCTGCGTCTCCTCGGATTTCGTCGAACAAGAATTACGCGGAAGGCGGATCGCGATCCGCCCTACGACAATAATCCGCCCGCAGGAATTGCCGGGTGTAGGGCGCATCGATCGCGGTATCACGCTTTGTGGGAGGCCCGCCCTCGGGCCGAATCCTTTGCCCTGTCGGCTCGCGGCGGGGGCGCCGCTGCCACATCCCGTCGGTAAGCCGGCGACTCAGCGGGCGGCGGTTTTGCTGGCATCGGCGATGCGTTGGGTCTTGACGCCGACGCGGGTGACGGGGGCCGGCAGCGGCCGGCAGGATGCGGTGCGGCACGAACCGCATCGATCGAGGCTTTCACGGCCCGCCCAAGTCAACGGGGCGGGGATTGTAAAGAATCGAAGTCCTTTCTCGGCCGGGGCGGTGCTCCGGTTTTGTGCGCCTCGCATCTGCCGCGTGGGCAGGCTTTTGCACTGGTCGCGCTACCGCTCGTTGAGAATTACTGAGCGCCGGTTGCCGGTGGGCGGGAATGCCGCGGATCGAGTTGCAGCATCAGCGGCCTGGGATTGCCATTGCTGTTTGCGGCCCAGCCGACAACGTACAGGCGGCCCGCGTTATCGCGGCTGATGGACCCGTACAGCAGCACGTCCTGGAGGGGTCGCGTGTCGAGCGGGAATGCAGCGGCGACGCCGGTGGTGAGGTCGCGCACCACCCAGGCGAAGGGCTGAGGGCCTTTCTGGTACGCCACCCCAGCAAGCCACGTGTCGCCGCCGAAGGAAAACAGGGACGGGACGTAGGCGGAGCCAGTCGAGTTCATCCAGTCCACACCGCGCACGGTGGCCGGCCCGTCGCCGGTGGCTGTGATTCGGTACAGGTAGCCGGCATGGGTGGCGAACACCATGTCGCCGGATGGCAGGTATGCCAAGCCGACGATGCCGTGATTGGCGCCTGCGGACCTGGAGGGTTCGAGGTAGTGCTCCAGGGGAGTGGCGGCGACTTCCCGAAGCTGGGGGTCGTATTCCACCAGAACAACGCTGGGCTGGTCGGCGGGCTTCGACGCCCGCAGCGCGGCACGCGCGGCCGGCGAGCCGGCGCTGATCTCGCCCGGCGCGGCTGTGGTGGGCGGGACACCTCCTTTCACCCCGGCATCGGCTGGGGTGAGGCGGGGGACGAAGGCGTGGCCGCGCCCGTCCGCGAGGAAATTGCGCGAGATGTGACCGCCGACCGACCCGACCGCCACGCTGTTCACTTTTCCGCTGGCCGTGTCGTACTGATACAGCACGTGGCCCCAGTAGCCGAGGGCGTACATGTAGCGCCCGACGCCGCTGACCGCGACCAGGCCCTGCGGCGCGGCCAGCAGGTGCTCCCACGTGCCCCGCTCCGGGTGGATGCGCCACAGGTGGCCACCCCAGCGCGGCAGGGCGCTGCCGTCGGCTTTCTCGCCCTCTTCGTCCATGGACGCGAAGTACAGCCAGCCGTCCGCGCCGGGGACGATTTTCGAATGGATCTTGACCTGGCCCTCGCCCGCGCGCACCAGGCCGGCGGCCTTGAGTTGGTCGACCACCGCGCCATGGTCTCGCCAGCTGCCCCCGGCCGGGTCGTACTCGAATAGATGGGCGCTCATCCCCGGCGTCTTTGCCGACACGCCTACCCAGATGTGGCCCCGGGCATCGCGGCCCGTGGCGCCCCAGATGCCGTTGGCGTCGTCGATGTCGGGCACGGTGATCTGCTTGACCGCAGGGGCCCGGAAGGGCTCTTCCGGCGCGGCGACGAAGGAACTGCCGGTCAGCTCCGCGTAGCTGAGCGGGGGCGGGCTACTCGCCAGCGTGTGTCGCTGGGTGGCGAGGTAGGCGGCGACCGTCGCCAGGACAGTCAGGGCCCCGACGACCGCGCGGCGCAGGTGTGGAGAACGCATGGCAGGTGGCTCCCGCGATATTGATGGGTCCGGATTGCCGCGCGAGATTCGCAGGAACCCCCGCCGGCCGGCTTCTTGTTTGCTCTTGGGGCAACTCCCGCCGGGGATTTCGCCTCTCCCGCCGTTCGGCACCCCTCACCTTGCACGATTGGATGCTTCCGGCGCGCGGTGCCGGGGCATTCCGCCCCAACGCGGCACCGCTGATTGAATCAGCGCCGCAGTCGCCTCACCCGCATTTCGACTCGCCGCAATTAAGGCAGGTCAGGCAGCCGTCCATCAGGATCATGGCCTTGGTGCTGCACTTGTAGCAAAGCTGGGCGCCATCCGGATAGGTGGCGTCGGACTCGGGGCTGGATTGCCCGGTGCGGGCTTCGAATTCGCTGCGCTTTTCTTCGATCAGTTTCAGTTGCCGGGCGTCGAGTTCCCGGTCCGGCAGCATGCCGATGTAGCGCAGGTGTTGCTCGATGACGTCGCCAATTTCGGCGACCAGGGATGGCATGTAGCGGCCGCCTTTCTTGAAATAACCGCCGCGCGGGTCGAATACGGCTTTCAGCTCTTCCACAAGGAAGGTGATGTCGCCACCCTTGCGGAACACGGCGGACACGATGCGCGTGAGCGCAACGATCCACTGGAAGTGTTCCATGTTCTTCGAGTTGATGAAGATCTCGAACGGCCGGTAGTGCTCGTGCTCGGTGCCGGGGTTGAGCACGATGTCGTTGATGGTCACGTACAGCGCGTGCTCGGTGAGCGGGGTCTTGATCTTGTAGGTGGTGCCGCGCAGGGTGTCCGGCCGCTCCAGCTTTTCGTGCATCTGGATGACTTTGGCCTTCTCCCGCTCGCTGGCGGCAGGGGGTTCGGCGGGCCTGGCAACATCGGCGGGCGTGGCGTCCTCGGGGCGCACCACGCTGAAACCGGTGATCTTGTTGCTGATGCGAATCGTCATGCTCTTGTCTCGCTTGCCATGCCCGCCGATGGATACGTCGGGCTTACTTGGCCTTCTTGGCGGGTGCCTTTTTGGCCGGGGTAGCCGCTTTGGTCGCCTTGGGCGCGGCGGCGGCTTTGACGGGGGCCTTCTTTATGGGCGCCGCTTTGGCAGGGGCCTTCTTTGCCGGCGCGGCCGCCTTGGCGACGGTCTTCTTGGCGGGGGCGGCGCTGACTGCCTTGGCCGGGGCTTTCTTTGCCGGCGCCGGTTTGGCGGCCGCTTTCTTGGCCGGCGCGGCCTTGGCGGCTGCGGCTTTCGGCGCCGGGGTTTTGGCGGCTGCTGCCTTGGCGGGCGCCTTTTTCGCCGCGCCGGCGGCCGCCGCCTTGGGCGCGGCTTTCTTGGCCGGCGCTGCCTTGGCGATTGCCTTCTTGGCCGGTGCGGCCGCTGCCTTGGTGGCCGGCTTCTTGGCCGGCGCGGTGCCGGTTACGGTCTTCGCAGTCTTGGCGGTGGCCAGCTTTTTCGGAGCGGTCGTCGCCGAGGTCGCCTTCGTCTTGCTCATCGTCTATGCCTCCCAGTGCTTCAGAACTTGCCGTAATAGCCTTCTTTCAACGCATCGAACAGGTTGGCGGCGGTGTGCATCTCGCCGTCGTACTCGATTTCCTCATTGCCCTTTGCCTCTATGACAGTACCGTCATCCAGCGAAAAGCGATAGGTGGTGTTCTCCAGATCCTTCTCTTTTACCAGCACGCCCTGGAAGGCTGCGGGGTTGAAACGGAACGTGGTGCAGCCCTTCAGGCCCTGCTCGTAGGCGTACAGATAGATGTTCTTGAAGTCCTCGAACGGATAGTCGGTGGGTACGTTGGCGGTCTTGGAGATGGACGAGTCAATCCATTTCTGCGACGCAGCCTGGATGTCGACATGCGCTTTGGGCGTAATGTCCTCGGCGGTGATGAAGTAGTCCGGCAGTTGTTCGGCGGGGTCGGTGCTGCCCGGGATGGCCCGCGGGTTTACCAGGTGCCGGTAGGCCAGCAGCTCGTAGGAGAACACGTCGACCTTCTCTTTGGTCTTGCGGCCCTCGCGGATGACGTTGCGGAAATAGTGGTGCGCGAAGCTGGGCTCGATGCCGTTGCTGGCGTTGTTGGCCAGTGACAGCGAAATGGTGCCGGTGGGCGCGATGGAGCTGTGGTGCGTGAAGCGCGCGCCGTGCTCGGCGATGGCGTCGATCAGGTCCGGCCGCTCGCCGCCGACGCGCTGCATGTAGCGGCTGTAGCGGGCCAGCAGCACGCGGCCCGGAAGCTTGTCGCCCACCTTGTGGCCGTCCGCGGCCAGTTCCGGGCGCTTGCGCAGCAGGTCGGGCGTGATCTCGAACAGCTCGTCCATGATCGGCGCCGGGCCTTTTTCCTGCGCGAGTTCCACGCCTGCCTCCCAGCCGGCGATGGCCATCTCGCGCGACACCGCTTCGGTGAATTCGAGCGATTCCTCGGAGCCGTAGCGCATGCGCAGCATGGTGAGCGCGGAGCCAAGACCCAGAAAGCCCATGCCGTGGCGGCGCTTGCGGAAGATTTCGTCGCGCTGCTGCGCCAGCGGCAGGCCGTTGATCTCGACCACGTTGTCCAGCATGCGCGTGAACACGCGCACCACCTCGCGGTATTCGTCCCAGTTGAAACGTGCCTCGGGCGTGAACGGCTTCTCGACGAACGTGGTGAGGTTCACCGAGCCCAGCAGGCAGGCGCCGTACGGCGGCAGGCCCTGCTCGCCGCAGGGGTTGGTGGCGCGGATGTTCTCGCAGAACCAGTTGTTGTTGAGGTCGTTGTACTGGTCGATGAGGATGAAGCCGGGCTCGGCGTAGTCGTAGGTGGAACTCATGATGAGATCCCACAGGCGCCGCGCCTTGATGGTGCGGTACACCTTGCAGGCGACGAGGCCCTGGTCGTTCACGATGTAGTTGCGCTGCGTCGGCCACTCGCGCCAGACGATGTTGTCGGCCGTGTGCACGTCAAGACCGTCGGCCGCGGCCTCGTGCTGCGTGACGGGGAAGGCGAGCTGCCAGTCGGCGCCGGCCTTGACCGCCTCCATGAACTCGCGCGTCACCAGCAGCGACAGGTTGAACTGACGCAGGCGTCCGTCCTCGCGCTTGACGCGGATGAAGTCGACCACGTCCGGGTGGCCGACATCGAAGGTGGCCATCTGCGCGCCGCGCCGCCCGCCGGCGGACGACACGGTGAAGCACATCTTGTCGTAGATATCCATGAACGACAGCGGCCCCGAGGTATACGAGCCGGCGCCGGTCACGTACGCCCCGCGCGGGCGCAGCGTGCTGAACTCGTAGCCGATGCCGCAGCCGGCCTTCAGCGTGAGGCCGGCCTCGTGCACCTTCTGCAGGATGTCGTCCATCGAGTCCTCGATGGTGCCGGACACGGTGCAGTTGATGGTGGACGTGGCGGGCTTGTAGGCCCAGGCGCCGGCGTTCGACGTGATGCGCCCGGCCGGGATGGCGCCGCGGCGCAGCGCCCACAGGAAGCGCTCGTACCAGTGCTCGCGCAGGTCCGGCGCTTCGGAGTCGGCCAGCGCGCGCGCCACGCGCTGGTAGCTCTCGTCCACGTCGCGGTCGATGGCCGTGCCGTCCTTCGCCTTCAGGCGGTACTTCTTGTCCCAGATGTCCAGCGAAGCGGGCTGTACCGGGACGTCTGCGCTGCGCGCGGGGGCGTGGATGGCGACCACCTTGTTCATCGCGATGGGGGCTCCCTGGGGTTCGGTCGTGTATGTGCTGTATCGGGGGCACCGTGACAGCGAATGCCGGACACAACATCTTGTGAAGGCCGGAGAACCTTACGGGCCCGCCGACGGGCGCGTCAACAGGCGCGAAAAAAAAATTTTTTATATTTAAAAATCAATTAGTTGTTTTTATATCTCAACAGGCACCCAAGATTACGCCCAGCACAACCGCCGCCGGTTACAAAATGCCTTTTCACGCAAGATGTTGTGTCTGCCCTGGGCAAACCCGAGCCGCGGGAAATCCTGATCACGCTCAAGGTTGGCGCATCGATCGCCGACATAAGCACCGTCAGTTGGGCGCTCCATAAACGTTCCGCCGCGAACACCTGGGCCAGGTGTTTGCCGAGGAACCTCGCCGCCCGGCGACGCGCGCCGGACATCTGCTCAAGATCGCAGACGTGTTTCGGTCGCCAGCGCCGCACACCAGCCAATCCAGGGACCAGGAGGCTTACCGATGTCCGTTTACGCAAACCTTTCCCTGTCGCGCAAGATTCCCGGCCTGGTGGCGATCGCCGCCCTGCTGGCCGTTGTTGCCGTAGGGATGGCCAGTTACTTCCTGGCTGCATCGGCCTTGCGCCACGCCGCGGACGAGAAATTCACCGCGCTGGTGCAGGCGCGCCACGACGCGCTCGCGTCGTATCTGGGGTCCATCCGTGAGGACGCGGTGGCGATCGCCGCCAGCGGTCAGGTAGCGGACGCGCTGGCCGCCTATCAGCAGGGCTGGGGAGAACTGGCCGGCAGTGGCGACGCCACCGCGGCGCTGCAAAAGCTCTACATCGATACCAACCCCAACCCCGTCGGCGAGAAGCACAAACTCGACGCCGCCGGCGACGGCTCGGCCTACAGCGCCGGCCATGCGCGCTTTCATCCCTGGTTCCGGCAGTTTCTGGAGGCGCGCGGCTACTACGACGTTTTCCTGATCTCGCCGGCCGGCGAGGTCGTGTACACCGTGTTCAAGGAGCGCGATTTCGCCAGCAACCTCGAACACGGCCCCGGCAAGGACACCGGCCTTGCCGAGGTGTTCCGCAAGGCGCGCGCCGGCAGCGCGGGCACCATCGCGTTCAGCGACTTCGCCGCCTATGCGCCGAGCAATGGCGCGCCGGCCAGCTTCATCGCCACGCCCATCGTGCGCGACGGGCAGGTGCTGGGCGTGCTGGCGTTCCAGATGCCTGCGGGGCGCATCAGTCAGATGATGCAATCCTCCGCCGGCATGGGCGAGAGCGGCGAGACCTACCTGATCGGCGCCGACAAGCTGATGCGCAGCGATTCGCGTTTCGCCAAGGAGTCGACCATTCTGAAAACCAAGGTCGATACCGACACGGTCAAGGCGGCGCTGGCCGGCAACATCGGCTTTGCCGACATTCTCGACTACCGCGGTGTGCCGGTGCTGTCCGTGTACCGGCCGATCGATTTCGAGGGCGTTCGCTGGGGCATCATCGGCGAAATCGACGAGGTCGAGATGATGGCGCCGGCCCGCAGGCTGCGGAACATCGCGACGCTGATCGGCGCCGGCATCCTGGCGGTGGTGGTGGTCGGCGTGTTCGTTGCCCGCGGCATCAGCGGCCCGTCGTCGGCCTGACGGGCACGATGGGCCGGTTGGCGGACGGCGACCACGGCGTGGACATTCCGGGCACCGGCCGTGGCGACGAGCTGGGCCGGATGGCCCAGGCGGTGCTGGTGTTCAAGGAAAACATGATCCGCGCCAAGGAAGCGGAGCAGGCGTTCGAGACGGCGCAGCGCGAGGCGCGCGCACAGACCATGGAGCAGCTGAGCGTCGAGTTCGACCGCGAGGTAGGCCTGATGATGAACTCGGTGGCCTCGGCGGCGACCGAAATGCAGGCCACGGCATCCTCCATGACCGCGGCGGCGGACGAGGCCAGCGCGCAGGCGACGGCGGCTGCGGTGGCGTCCGAGCAGGCGTCAGCCAACGTGCAGACGGTGGCGAGCGCCGCTGAGGAACTGTCGGCGTCCATCGCCGAGATCAGCCGCCAGGTGAGCCACTCGGCCGAGATTGCGAGCAAGGCGGTCACCGAAGCCGAGCGCACCAACGTGCAGATTCAGGGCCTGACCGAGGCGGCGCAGCGGATTGGCGATGTGGTGCAGCTGATCACGGACATTGCCGGTCAGACCAATCTGCTGGCGCTGAACGCGACCATCGAGGCGGCGCGGGCCGGCGATGCCGGCAAGGGCTTTGCGGTGGTGGCGTCGGAAGTGAAGAACCTGGCGAACGAGACCGCCAAGGCGACCGAGCAGATCACCGGCCAGATCACGGCCGTGCAGCACGCGACGCGGGAGGCGGTGACGGCGATCCAGTCGATCGGCAGCACGATCGGCCAGATCAGCGAGATCAGCGCCATGATCGCGGAAGGGGTCGAGCAGCAGGGCGCGGCCACGCGGGAGATTGCGGCCAACGTGGCGCAGGCGTCGGCGGGCACGTACGAGGTGTCGTCGAACATCGGCGGCGTGAGCCAGGCGGCGTCGTCGACCGGCGCGTCGGCCAAGCAGGTGCTGGGCGTGGCCAACGAGCTGTCCGAGCAGGCCGAGCTGCTGCGCGGCAAGGTGGTGCACTTCCTGTCCGGCATCAAGGCGGCGTAAGCGCCGCTGTCTGCGGCCCGGTTGGGCCGGGCCGCAGTGATCTTGTGCCCGCGGAACCGCGGGCCGTGTTCATTGGTACGTTTTCCCCGTTGCGGCGCACGCCGGCACGCCATACCGCGTGCGGGCTGGTGGCCGCGCCCCCACACACGTGTTTCATGGAGTGAATATGTTCAACACAGCCCCGACGTTGCGTTCCGCGGCTCCCCGCGCCCTGAAGTCGACCGGTGCCGTAGCCGCGGCAGGCGCCTTGTTGCTGGCGGCGGCCTGCGCACAGGCTGACGACATCGCAACCGACCGGCCGGACTTTGTCGAGTCGAGCGACGTGGTCGGCAAGGGCGTGTTCCAGATCGAGACCAGCTTTGCCTACGAGAGCGACCGGAACGACGGCGTGCGCACGCGCGTGCGCAGCACGCCGACCCTGCTGCGTTATGGCATCAGCGATACCGTGGAGCTGCGTGCCGAAACGGACGGCTACCTCCACGAGCGGGTGCGCGCGGGCGGCGTGAGCGATACCGAAAGCGGTGCGGCCGACGCGTCGATCGGGCTGAAGTGGCACCTGCAGGATGGCGATGCCGCCGGCCACCGGCCCGCGTTGGCGCTGCTGGCGCATGTTGATCTCGAATCGGGATCGGCGGCCTTTCGCGCGCCGGCCGAGGTGCCCTCGCTGCGCGTGGTGGCCGAGTGGGAACTGCCGGGCGATGCCGCCTTTGGCGTGATGGGTGGCGCGGCCTACGACAAGGACGAGCTGCGCGACGATCGTTACTGGAGCGGCATTCTCGCCGCGACCTATAGCCGCCCGCTGATTGGCGCGCTGCGCGGATTCGTGGAAGTGGCCGGGCAGGCGCTGCGCGGCGAGCGCCGCGGCGGCGATGTGGTGACCTTCGACACCGGCGTGACCTACGCGCTGAGCAGCGACACGCTGGTGGACCTGTCGGTGAACCTCGGCCTGAACGAGCACACCCCGGACCGCGCCATCGGCATCGGTTTCTCGCACCGCTTCCGGTGACGCCGTCGCCCGGTAGCCCGGTAGCCCGGAGGGCTTCCTGGCGGCCTGCTGGCGACACCTGACCGTCCAACGGCGCCCAGCCCGGCGGCGCTGCATGCCGCCGGGTACCGCGTTTCACCGCGGGACTCAAGCGTTCCGTTGGATGGTCGATAGCTCGAACTTCAACCCACTACCGTCGGTGCCGCTTTGCGGCGCCAACCTGACGCCAACCTGAATTGATAGGAAGTCCTCATGCCGTCCAGCACCAACGCCGCAGCGCTCGCCCGGCGCAGTTTTATCAGCACGTTGTCTTTGAGTATGCGGATCGGTGCCGGCTATGGCCTGGCGCTGACGATGCTGCTGGTCATCAGCTGTGGCAGTTACATCGGGCTGCGCGGTGCGGCCGAGCAGTTCAAAGAGTTCGAGGCGACGCTTGCGGCCCAGGGGACGGCCACGGAAATCGACATGGAGCTGCTGCAGGTGCAGACGCTGGCGCGGGAGTTCGCCCATGCCGGCGATCCCAAGGTGCTGGCCGAGGCCAAGGATCACCTGCGTGTTTTCGCTCAGCACCTCGAAGAGGGCGAGAAGCTGTTCAAAACCGCCGAGGAACGGGCCCTGCGGGACGAGCTGGCTGGAGACCTTGTGGTCCTGTCGGGCAAGCTGGACCAGTTGCGGGGCGGGCAGGCGGTGGATGAGGCCGCGAAACAGCAACTGCTGGCGTCGGTCGATACGGCGGAAATGATCGACGACTCCGAGCAGATGCAGGAGATCATCAAGGCCCGAGCGAAGCACAGCGGCGAAGACACCCGCGGGTCGCTTGCGCGCGCCGGCACGGTGATCGTGATCCTCGCGACGATCGGCACGGTGCTGAGCCTGCTGATCGCCTGGACGGTCGGCCGCAGCGTGTCGCGGCCCGTCGTCGGCCTGACGGGCACGATGGGCCGGTTGGCGGACGGCGACCACGGCGTGGACATTCCGGGCACCGGCCGTGGCGACGAGCTGGGCCGGATGGCCCAGGCGGTGCTGGTGTTCAAGGAAAACATGATCCGCGCCAAGGAAGCGGAGCAGGCGTTCGAGACGGCGCAGCGCGAGGCGCGCGCACAGACCATGGAGCAGCTGAGCGTCGAGTTCGACCGCGAGGTAGGCCTGATGATGAACTCGGTGGCCTCGGCGGCGACCGAAATGCAGGCCACGGCATCCTCCATGACCGCGGCGGCGGACGAGGCCAGCGCGCAGGCGACGGCGGCTGCGGTGGCGTCCGAGCAGGCGTCAGCCAACGTGCAGACGGTGGCGAGCGCCGCTGAGGAACTGTCGGCGTCCATCGCCGAGATCAGCCGCCAGGTGAGCCACTCGGCCGAGATTGCGAGCAAGGCGGTCACCGAAGCCGAGCGCACCAACGTGCAGATTCAGGGCCTGACCGAGGCGGCGCAGCGGATTGGCGATGTGGTGCAGCTGATCACGGACATTGCCGGTCAGACCAATCTGCTGGCGCTGAACGCGACCATCGAGGCGGCGCGGGCCGGCGATGCCGGCAAGGGCTTTGCGGTGGTGGCGTCGGAAGTGAAGAACCTGGCGAACGAGACCGCCAAGGCGACCGAGCAGATCACCGGCCAGATCACGGCCGTGCAGCACGCGACGCGGGAGGCGGTGACGGCGATCCAGTCGATCGGCAGCACGATCGGCCAGATCAGCGAGATCAGCGCCATGATCGCGGAAGGGGTCGAGCAGCAGGGCGCGGCCACGCGGGAGATTGCGGCCAACGTGGCGCAGGCGTCGGCGGGCACGTACGAGGTGTCGTCGAACATCGGCGGCGTGAGCCAGGCGGCGTCGTCGACCGGCGCGTCGGCCAAGCAGGTGCTGGGCGTGGCCAACGAGCTGTCCGAGCAGGCCGAGCTGCTGCGCGGCAAGGTGGTGCACTTCCTGTCCGGCATCAAGGCGGCGTAAGCGCCGCTGTCTGCGGCCCGGCTGTGTCGGGCCGCAGCGATCAGTGCTGTGGCAATACTTGCCCGAAGCTGAGCAGCATGGGCAGGTCCGGCAGGTGCTGGGCCTGCGCCTTCGAGTCCGGCTGCGCCACGGCCAGCACGTGCCCGATGCCGTAGTCGCGCGCAGCGCGCAGCACGTGGGCGTTGTCGTCAACCAGCAATGTTCGCGCCGGGTCGAAGCCGAGTAGGTCCTGTAGCCGCGGCCAGAAGGCCGGGTCCTCCTTGGGTGCGGCGAGATCGTGGGCGCAGACGATGGTGTCCAGCCAGGCGTCGAGCCCGGTGCGCGCCAGCTTGAAATCGAGCCCGCTGCGGTGCGAGTTGGTGACCAGCACGCGCCGCTTGCCGGCTGCCAGCAGCCAGTCCAGGAACTCCGGTACCTGCGGGCGAAGGCCAATCAGGTGAGCAAGTTCCGTATTCAGCGCCGCCACGTCGAGCTCCAGCAGCTCGCTCCAGTACGCCATGCAGTAGAAGTCGAGCGTGCCGCGCCGGCGCTCGGCCTGTGCATGGATCGCCTCGCGCGCGGCGTGCACGTCGAGCCCGCGCCGCGCGCCCCAGGTGCGCGGCAGGTGCTCGAACCAGAAGGCGTTGTCGTAGTGCAGGTCGAGCAGCGTGCCGTCCATGTCGAGCAGCACGGTGTCGATGGCGGTCCAGTCGATCACGCGGCGGTCTCCAGCAGACTCGACAGACGCGGCGCGAGTTCGTCGCCGGCCGCGATGCGGATCGACTTGCGCCGACCCGTCTGACCGCTCGCCACGTCGATGGCGCCGCGCGGCAGGCCGAGCCGGTCAGCCAGAAACGCGACCAGCGCCGCGTTGGCGGCGCCGTCCACCGGCGGGGCGGTCAGGCGCAGCTTGAGCCGCCCATCGTGCAGGCCGGCCAGTTCCGTGCGCGCGGCGCGTGGCTGCACCAGCACGTCGAGCACCCACACCGCGCCCTGGCGGCGGTACGGCGCGCCGTTCACAGGCCCTGCACCATGATCCGTGCCGCTAGCACGATGAACGGCTGTACCAGCAGGATGTTGGCGAGCTGTATCAGTACCAGCGCGATCAGCACCGACCAGTCGAAGCCGCCGGTCGGCGGGATGATGCGCCGCAGCGGCGCCAGCAGGGGCTCGGTGAGTTCATCCAGCAGTCGCAGCATTGGGTTGTAGCCGCCGCCCGAGGCCACCACCCAGCTCGCGATGGCGCGCACGATGAGCACCGCGCTCAGCGTGAGTGCCAGCAGCGCCAGGGCCTGCGCGGTCGCCATGAGCACGGCGCCGGCAAGGCCCGGTACGTAGCCGCGGATGGCCGACAGCACATACACCTCGATCAGGTGCACCAGAAGCAATACCACCACCAGCGCCGGTTCGATGCGCGCGCGCCACGGCAGCACGCGGCGCAGCGGCGCCACCAGCGGTTGCGTCGCCTTGTAGACGAACTGCGACAGCGGATTGCGAAAGTCGACGTCCATGGCCTGGAACAGCAGGCGCAGCAACACCACGGCGGCGTAGAGGCCAAACGCGGTCTGCACCAGGAACAGCGCGGCTTGCGTCAGCGGTGAGTAGACCATCGGCACGATCTCAGGACTGCCGCGCCAGCTCGCCGGCGCGCCGGTGGGCCGCCGTGAGCGCGTCCTGAAACAGCCCACCGAGCCCACCCGCCTGCAGCACTTCCAGGGCGGCCTGCGTGGTGCCGCCCGGCGAGGTGACCTGCGCGCGCAGCGTGGCCGGCGGGTCGGCGCTGTGCGTGGCCAGCACGGCCGCGCCAAGCGCGGTTTGCAGCGTGAGCTGGCGCGACACGTCAGGCGTCAGACCCAGCGCCACGCCGGCCTGCTCCATGGCTTCCATGACGGCGAAGAAATACGCCGGTCCGCTGCCGGACACGGCGGTGACGGCGTCGAGCTGCGCCTCGTCCTGCACCCACAGCACGCTGCCGACCGCGCGCAGGATGCGCTCGGCCTGCGCGCGCTGCGCGGCGCTGACGCGAGCGTTGGCATGCAGGGCACTTATGCCCTGACGCACCAGCGCCGGCGTGTTCGGCATGCAGCGCACGACCGGAAAGTCACCACCGAGCCAGGCGTCTATGTCCGCTTCGGTAACGCCAGCGACGATGGACACCACCAGCGGGCGGTGCGCTTCAAAGTGCCCGGCGAGGCCTTGCGCGACCGTGCGCAGCACCTGCGGCTTGACGGCCAGCACCAGCACGCCCGCGCTGCTGGCGAGGGCCTCGCCGTCGGCGGCGGTGCGAATGCCCAGCTCGTCCGTCAGTGCGGCGCGGCGGGCGGCGTCGGGTTCCGCAACGGCGAGTTCCGCCGCGGGCGTGCCGTCGGCGATCAGGCCGCCGAGCAGCGCCCGGCCCATATTGCCGCCACCAATAAAAACGATTTCGCCAGCCATAACGACAGTCCTTTGTATCGACATCAGCGCCGCGTCGGGCGCGGTCCGAACAGGGCCGTGCCAACGCGCACCAGCGTGGCGCCCTCGGCGATGGCGGCCTCCAGGTCAGCGCTCATGCCCATCGACAGCGTGTCGAGCGGGAGGCCCTGCCCGCGCAGCCGATCCAGCGCCTCGCGCAGCGCCCGAAACGGCCGCCGCTGCGCGTCAAGCTCGCCGGCCGGGGCCGGCAGCGTCATCAGGCCGCGCAGGCGCAGGCCGGGCAGGTCGGCCACCGCCCGCGCCAGCCCGGCGACGTCTTGCGGCGCCACGCCGGCCTTGCTGGCCTCGCCATCGATGTTGACCTGCACGCACACGTTAAGCGGCGGCCGCTCGGTGCCGCGGGCGCGTGACAGGCGCGCCGCCACCGGCAGCGAGGCCACCGTGTGCACCCAGTCGAAGTGCCGCGCCACCTGCGCTGCCTTGTTGCCCTGCAGGGCGCCGATGAAGTGCCATTCGAGGTCAAGATCCGCGCACGCGTCCATTTTCAGGCGCGCCTCTTGCACGAAATTTTCACCGAACCGGCGCTGGCCAAGTGCGGCGAGGGCGCGGATGCGGTCGACCGGCTGCGCCTTGCTCGCCGCCACCAGCGCCGCGCTGCCGGCTGCACGCCCATGCTCCTCGACCGCCCGGCGCAGGCGATCGTCCACCGCATGCCAACGCGCGGCAAGATCACCTAAAGAATTTGCAGTAGCGGCAGATGTAATGGCATAACCCCCGAGCAATGCACCGGCAAGTTTACCAGCCGCGCTGCATCTACCCGGCCGGGCCCTGCGGGCCAACAAGAGGCGTTCTTGCGCATGGATATTACGGAGCTGCTGGCGTTCACCGTCACCAACAACGCGTCCGATCTGCACCTGTCGGCCGGAATGCCGCCGATGATCCGGGTCGACGGCGACGTGCGGCGCCTGGACCTGCCGGCGATGGACCACTCGCAGGTCCACGACATGGTGTACGACATCATGAACGACCGCCAGCGCAAGGACTATGAGGAGTTCTACGAGACCGATTTCTCGTTCGAGATTCCGGGCCTGGCGCGCTTTCGCGTCAATGCCTACAACCAGCAGCGTGGCGCGGCGGCGGCGTTTCGCAACGTGCCGAACAAGATTCGCACCCTGGAAGACCTCGAAGCGCCGCAGAATTTCAGCGAACTGGCCATGCTGCCGCGCGGCATCGTGCTGGTGACCGGCCCCACGGGTTCGGGCAAGTCGACCACGCTCGCGGCCATGGTGGACGAGAAGAACCGCGCCGAGTACGGCCACATCCTGACCATCGAGGACCCGATCGAGTTCGTGCACGAAAGCAAGCGCTGCCTGATCAACCAGCGCGAGGTGCACCGCGACACGCACGGTTTCAGCGAGGCGCTGCGCTCGGCGCTGCGCGAGGACCCGGACACCATCCTGGTCGGCGAAATGCGCGATCTGGAGACGATTCGGCTGGCGCTGACCGCCGCCGAGACGGGTCATCTCGTGTTCGGCACGCTGCACACGAGCTCGGCCGCCAAGACCATCGACCGCATCATCGACGTGTTCCCGGCCGGCGAGAAGGACATGGTGCGCGCCATGTTGTCCGAATCACTGCGCGCGGTTATCGCCCAGACGCTGCTGAAGCGCATCGGCGGCGGCCGCATCGCCGCCCACGAGGTGATGATGGGCACGCCGGCCATCCGCAACCTGATTCGCGAGAACAAGGTCGCGCAGATTTACTCCGCCATCCAGACCGGCCAGGGGCACGGCATGCAGACGCTCGACCAGTGCATGCAGAAGATGGTCGCGCAGCACAAGATCAGCCGCGAGGACGCCGCCGCGCGCGCCGTCAACAAGGAGCTGTTCCGCTGACGCGAATGCGTCCGCGCAACGCCCTGCCGCTCACCTTCGGAGTTCCGTGATGATCGATTTCGCCAGCCTGCTGCAGACCATGGTCGAGCAGAACTCGTCCGACCTGTTCGTCACAGCGGGCGTCGCCCCGAGCATCAAGACCCACGGCGCCGTGAAGCCCGTCACCGACCAGAAGTTCTCCAGCGAAGAGGCACGCGAGATGTGCTATGGCGTGATGAACGAGCGCCAGCGCACGCAGCTCGAAAACACCATGGAGTGCAATTTCGCCATTTCGGCGCGCGGCATCGGCCGGTTTCGCGTCAGCACCTTCATCCAGCGCGGCAACGTCGGCATGGTAGTGCGCAAGATCGAGACGCACATCCCGACCATCGAGGACCTGCAGGTGCCGCCGGTGCTCAAGGACATCGCCTTGATCGAGCGCGGTCTTGCCCTGATGGTGGGCGGCACCGGCACCGGCAAGTCGACCACGCTCGCGGCCATGGTGGGCTACCGCAACCACAACAGCACGGGCCACATCATCACCATCGAGGACCCGGTCGAGTACCTGCACGACCACGGCGGCTGCATCGTGACGCAGCGCGAAGTGGGCGTCGACACGATGTCGTTCGAGGAGGCGCTCAAGAACACGCTGCGCCAGGCGCCGGACGTGATCCTGATCGGCGAGATTCGCAGCCGCGAGACGATGGAACACGCTATCGCGTTTGCCGAAACCGGCCACCTGTGCCTTGCCACGCTGCACGCCAACAACGCCAACCAGGCGCTGGACCGGATCATCAACTTCTTTCCCGAGGAGCGGCGCGGGCAGCTGCTGATGGACCTGTCGCTGAACCTGAAGGCCATCGTCTCGCAGCGCCTGCTGCCGACGGTGGACGGCAAGGGCAGGCGCGCGGCGGTGGAGGTGATGCTGGCAAGCCCGCTGATCAGCGAGCTGATCCGCAAGGGTGCGGTGCACGAGATCAAGCCCATCATGGCGCGCTCGAACGAGCTCGGCATGCGCACCTTCGATCAGGCGCTGCACGCGCTGTACGCCGAGGGCTCCATCACGTACGAGGACGCGATCGCCAACGCCGACTCGGCCAACGACCTGCGCCTGCTGATCAAGCTCGAAAAGGATGGCTCCGCCGCCAAGCTGGCGCAGGACGCGCAGAAATTCGCCCTCAAGGAGCTGCCGAAGGAGGAGCCGGCGCCGATCGTTTTCAGCCGGCCGCTGTCGATGGCTCCGCGCCAGGGCGAGGGCTAGCCTTCCGCGTCAGCGGACACGGCCGAGCGCCGCCTGCGCCTCGGCCATGAAATCGCGCACGACGTCCGCGGCCGGCTTCACGTCCCGCACGCCGCCGCAGCTCTGGCCGGTCGGCAGGCAGCCGCGGTCCGGATCGTCGCTGGTGCCGAACATGTCGAGCACGCCCTCACGCAGCGACACCTCCATCTGCTGCGGGAAGGGCAGGATCTCGGCTTCGCGCCCGAGCCACGAATCCGTGTACTGATTGCGAAAGCCGCGCATCTGCTTGCCGCTGTAGCAGCGCGTGAGCGTGGTGTCGCTGGCCTCGGCGGCGACGATGCGCTGCTTCCACGAGTCAAGCGCGTGCGCCTCGTCGCTCGCGATGAAACGCGTGCCCATCACCACGCCCTGCGCGCCCATGGCGAGCGCCGCCACCAGCTGGCTGCCGTGCGAAATGCCGCCCGCCGCCAGCACCGGCGTGTCGCCGGCCACCGCGACGACCTGCGGAATCAGGCTGAAGGTGCCGATGTTGCCGGTGTGCCCGCCGGCGTCGGTGCCCTGCGCAACCATGAAGTCCACACCGGCCGCGGCCACCTTCCTCGCGTGCCGCGGCGCGCCCACCATGGCGCCGATCTTCATGCCGGCGGCGCGAAGGCGCGGCAGCAGCTCGGTCGGCATGCCGAGTGCCGACAGGAAGATCGGGCAGCCTTCGTCCAGCATCACGTCGATCTGCGCGTCGAACACGCCCGGCATCGGAACTAAAAGATCTAGTGCCCACGGCTTGTCGGTGAGCGACTTGATCTCGCGGATGTGCTCGCGGATCTGGTCGGGTTCAAGGCCCGCGGCGCCGTACACCCCAAGCCCGCCGGCGTTGCTGACCGCGGCCACGAGCTTCGGCCACGACACCCCGCCCATGCCGGCCAGCACCACCGGCAGCTCGATGCCGAGCCGTTCGCACACAGGGGTTCGAAACGCAGTGCTCATGGGTCACACCAGGTAGAAGTCGAGCAGGGTCGGGATGTAGTCGTTCAGCACGCTGATGGTCTGCCGCGCGACGCGCCAGTCGTTGCCCTCGCGGCGCAGCGTGTGCCGGTAGTGGCCGAAGAACGCGTCCGATTTGGCGCGCCAGTGGTAGTCCACCCGAAAGCAGGCGAACAGCTCAATGCCGTCGTCGCCGGCCGCGTCGACCTGGATGTTGGAGATCGCGTGACAGGTGCGCGGCATGGGGTCCGACGCCACCGACGTGCCGGACTCGACGCGCCACACCCGGTCCGCCAGACGCGAGCGCAGGTCGTAGTAGATCAGCGACACCTCGCGGTCCGGGTCTTCGGTCTGGCGCTGCTCGCTCACCCAGGCCGGCACCCAGTACTGGCAGTCCTCGGTGAACAGGGCGAGCCAGTCCTGCCAGCGCCGCTCGTCGAGCAGCCGGCCCTGGCGGTACAGCAACGCGCTGCCGGTGGCGAGCGCCTGCTCGGGGCTCATGCCGACACCTCATTGGCAAGACCCGCCTTGATGCGCCGCGCCCATTCCCGGTACGAGCCGTGGAACACGGTCTCGTCCTGCATGTCCGAGCGGCCGCTTGAGGACGTGAGCGGCGTGATGCCGATCTGCCGCGCGAAATCGTCCGGCCCGCGGATGACCTGCGCGAGACCCCGCAGGTGCCCCAGGCCCACGTCCGGGGCGCTGCGCGCGCGAAGGCCCACCTGCACCGACTCGTACACGCGCGAGTCGTCCGGCGTGGCGAGCCCGGTCGGGTTGAAGAAGTCCTCGAACTGGTGAATGCGCAGCTTGCGCGCCTCGGCGGGTTCCCCCTTGGGGCCGACGCAGTAGCTGCGCATCTCGGTCCGGTCCACCGACAGCGGGCGCATCACGCGCATCTGGATGCAGGCGTTGCACGAGAACTGCAAATTCGGGAACACGGTGAAGTTGATGGTCTTCAGCATCATGTCGGCGCGCTCGCGCCCGACGCGCGCCACCAGCGCGTCGTACTGCCGGTACAGCGGGCGCACCTGCGGGTTGGCGGTTTCGATCCAGATCGCCGCGTGGCCGTTCCCGAACGTGTAGCTGCCGGACGGGATGGCCGGCTGCACGAAGTCCGCGATGTCGATGTTGCGAAAGCTGCTGCCGCCGCTCGCGCGCGACGCCGCGATGTTCATGAAGCTCGGGTGCGTGGACGTGAGGTGGTAGGCGTCGAGGCAGTTCTCTAGCTGCATCTTCCAGTTGGCGTCGAACGTGTAGTACGAGCGGCCGGGGATGACCTCGGTGCCGTCGGCCGACTGGTCGACGATCATGTCCAGGAACACGCTGATGCCGGCAAGGTGCTCTTCGAGCGGTGGCACGTCGGGATTGAGGCTGCCGAACAGAAAGCCGCGGTAGTTGCCGAAGCGCGCGAGCGGCGGCAGCCGAGTGTCGGCCTGCTCGAAGTGCGACGGGTACGCGCCCTGGGCGCGATCCTTCACCAGCACGCAGTCGCCGCGGGCGTCGAAGGTCCAGCCGTGGTAGGGGCAGACGTGGAACTTGCGGTTGCCGGATTCGCTCTGGCACACCGCCGCGCCCTTGTGCGGGCAGACGTTCAGGAACGCGCTCAGCTTGCCCTTGTCGTCGCGGTGCAGCAGCACCGGCTGGCGGCCGATCCACGTCGCGAGGTAATCGAGCGGTTTCGGCACCTGCGTTTCGTGCGCCAGGAACACCCAGTGGCGCTCGAACACGTAGCGCATTTCGAGTTCGAACAGCGCCGGATCCCGGTACACGTCGCGGTGGACGTCGAACACGCCGGCCGCGGGGTCGTCGTGCACCAGGCGGTCAGGCGTCGGCGGGGCGCCTTCATGGATGGCATTCATTCGGATTCTCCTCGGGTGCGGCCGGCGCTTTCGCGCGGCTCGGCTTGGTCTTTGTCAGGCGCGGGCCATCCCTGGCGCCGTCACTTTAACGATCGTAAGGTTGGACCCGCAAGCAGGCCGTGTGCGCGCGCCGCGCAGCGCTATGCTTGCCGGCCGCCGGGCACGGATGCCGGGGCGACACGCCAATCCAGACCCGAGGAGAACGTCATGAACCAGCCGCGTGATTTCGAACTGCCGGTCGGCATCCGCCCCGACCAGTGCTCGCCCGAGGAATGGCAGGTGCGCACGGAACTGGCCGCCGCCTACCGCCTGACCGACCGCTTCGGCTGGTCGATGCTGATCTTCAACCACATCACCGCGCGCGTGCCGGGCAAGGAGGATCACTTCCTCATCAACAACTTCGGCCTGATGTACGACGAGGTCACGGCGTCGAACCTGGTCAAGATCGACCTCGACGGCAACGTGGTCGGCGACTACGCCGGCGAGGTGCGCATCAACCGCGCGGGCTACGTCATCCACAGCGCCATCCACGCCGCCAGGCACGACGTGCAGTGCGTGATGCACACCCACACCGTGGCCGGCGAGGCGGTGGCCAGCATCGAGCCCGGCCTGCTGCACGTGAATCAGGATTCGATGCAGCTCACGGGGCAGGTGGCCTACCACGACTTCGAGGGCCTGGCCGTGGACGACGGTGAGAAGGCGCGCCTGGTGGCGGACTTCGGCGACAAGAAGGTGCTGGTGCTGCGCAACCACGGCATGCTCACGGCCGGCAACAGCGTCGGCGAGGCCTTCATGCTGATGTGGCTGCTGGAGCACGCATGCCGCACGCAGGTGGCGGCGCTGTCCATGGGCCAGCCGCTGCACGGCTCGCAGGACATGCTGACGCGGATTGCGCAACTGGTGCCGCAGCAGCAGCACTTCATCACGCCGACCGGCCTCGGCGGGCTGCCGTTCCGGTCGCTGATGCGCTGGCTTGATCGGCAGGATTCCAGCTACCGCAATTAGTGGATGCCGAAAAATTCCCTCCATGGAATTTTTCAGCTCGCGCTGCGCGGTACACGCCCGCGCAGCGCTCCCTGATCAATGCCTGGCGGCAGTGATTCAGGTCGGGGCATGCTGCCCCGAGGGCGAGGTCTTGGATAACTCCGCGCCTCGCTAGCGATTTCTCGGTACTTTCACAGGGAGGAGTGGACATGGCGCTTGCCAGATTCGTATTGATCGTCACCGGCGTTTCGTTCTTCGGCTACGCCGTGGCGTGCTTTTTGTACCCGGTCGAGGTCGCCGGTCGATTCACGGGCTACGGCCTCGAAGCCGCCGCCGGCATGGTCGAGGTGCGCGCCATGTACGGCGGCCTGCAGGCGGGTTTCGGCGTGTTCTGCCTGCTGGCCGGGTTCCGGCGCGAGTGGACGCGGCCGGGGCTCGCGGCCATCGCCTGCGTGATGGGTGGTCTCGTGCTCACGCGCTGCATCGCCATGGGTATCCACGGCCCGGCGGGCGCCAATCCGGGTGCCGCGATCTACGAGGGCATCACCACGGCGCTTGCGCTGCTCGCGCTCGCGCGTCTGCCGAGGACTGTCTGATGACGCGGCTGATCGGACTTGCGCTCACGCTGCTGTGCGGCGGTGCCCTGGCCGACACGACGCAGGACGTGCTGGCGGTGGACCGGGCGCGCACGGCCGCGCTGATTGCGGCGGATCGTGCCGCGCTCGACGCGACGCTCGCCACGCAGCTGCGCTACGTGCACGGCAACGGTCTGACTCAGGACCGTGCGGCGTACCTCGAAACCGCCGTCAACGGCGCCATGACGTACACCGACATCACCCCCTTGCAGCAGCAGGTGCGCGTGCTCGCGCCGCAGGTGGCGCTGCTGACCGGCAGCAATCGCGTTGCCGTGCGGCTGGACGGCAAGCCGCTGCAACTCGACGTGCTCTACACCGCCGTCTACGTGCAGGAAGCGGCCGGTTGGAGGCTGACCGCCTGGCAGTCCACGCCTGCGCCCAAGCCGGAGGCCGGCCAGTGACGCAAATTGCTGTCGGTGGGACGGCGGCCGGACAGGCGGTTGGGCTCGACCTTGCCATGGCCAACCGACACGGCCTGATTGCCGGCGCCACCGGTACGGGCAAGACGGTGACGCTGCAAACCCTGGCCGAGGGCTTCTCGCGCGCCGGCGTGCCGGTGTTCCTGGCGGACGTGAAGGGCGACCTGTCCGGCCTGTCGCAGCCCGCGCAGCCGGGCGAGCGCATCACGGCGCGTCTGGCAGAGCTTGGCGTCACGGACTTCACCCCGCGCGGCAACCCGGCCGTGTTCTGGGATCTGTACGGCAAAGCTGGCCATCCGGTGCGGGCGACCGTGTCCGACATGGGGCCGCTGCTGCTCGGCAGCCTGCTGGAGCTGAACGACACGCAAAGCGGCGTGCTGTACGCCGCCTTCAAGGTGGCCGACGACCAGGGCCTGCTGCTGCTGGATCTGAAAGACCTGCGCAGCCTGCTGGCGTGGGTGTCGCAGAACGCGGCGAGCCTGCGCGCCGAGTACGGCAACCTCAGCGGCGCCAGCGTGGCGGCAATCCAGCGCCAGTTACTGGTGCTGGAGCAGGACGGCGCGGAGGAGTTCTTCGGCGAGCCGGCGCTCGACCTTGCCGACCTCATGCGCACGGACTTCTCCGGCCAGGGCGTGGTGAGCGTGCTCGACGCGAGCGCGCTCATGCCGCGCCCGCGCCTGTACGCGACCTTTCTGTTGTGGCTGCTGGCGGAGCTGTTCGAGCGCCTGCCGGAAGTCGGCGACGTGGACCGGCCGCGGCTGGTGTTCTTTTTCGATGAAGCGCACCTGCTGTTCGACACGGCGCCCAAGGCGCTGCTCGACAAGATCGAGCAGGTGGTGCGCCTGATCCGGTCCAAGGGCGTCGGCGTCTACTTTGTCACCCAGAACCCGCAGGACATTCCGGACGCGGTGCTGGGGCAGCTCGGCAACCGCGTGCAGCACGCGCTGCGTGCCTTCACGCCGCGCGACCGCGCCGCCGTGCGCGTGGCGGCGCAGAACTTTCGCGCCAATCCGGGGCTCGACGTCGAGACCGTCATCACCGAGCTTGGCGTCGGCGAGGCGCTGGTGTCGGTGCTCGACGCGCGCGGCCAGCCGACGCCCGTCGAGCGCACGCTGATCCGCCCGCCCACGTCGCGCCTCGGTCCGCTCACCGCGCCAGAGCGGGTTGAGCACCTGACGCGTTCACCAATGGCCGGCCGTTACGACACGCCGGTCGACCGCGAGTCGGCGCATGAACTGCTGGCCGCGCGGGCTGCGGCAAGGGTGGCCCTTGCACCGGAGGCTGCTGAAGCGGCGGATCGCGGCGCCGCCGAGCGTGACAAGACCGAGCGCGAACCCGCGCCCCGGCGCCGCGGCCGCGAACCGGATTCCCTGCTCGAAGCCACCGCCAAGAGCGCGCTGCGTGCCGTGGGCAGCCAACTCGGCCGGCAGCTGGTGCGGGGCGTGCTGGGTTCGTTGCTGGGCGGGCGCCGCTGAGCTGACGCGTCGCGGGCAGCGGCCGGCGGACGCGTACCGGCCGGCTGCTATGCTGCGGCGCGCAAAAAACAGGCGGGGGAGGGGCTATGTCGGTTGGCGCGCGCGTCGATTTGCCGCAGTGGTTCGATCAGGCGCGCTTCGGCGCCTATCAGGTGCGCGTGGTCGTGCTGTGTTTTCTGGTCACGACCTTCGACGGTTTCGATACCCAGGCGATCGCCTTCACCGGCCCGGCGCTGGCACAGGCGCTGGGCGTGGGTCCGCGCGGGCTGGCGCCCATCGTGACCGCCGGCGTGGCCGGCATGGCGCTGGGTGCGGTGCTGTTCGGGCCGCTTGGCGATCGCTACGGCCGGCGCGCGGCGGTGCTGTGGGCCACTGCCGTGTTCGGTGTCTTCTCGCTATTGACCGCGTTTGCGAGCAGCATCGAGCAGCTGATGGTGCTGCGCTTTCTGACCGGCATCGGCATGGGCGGTGCGGCGCCGAACGTCTACACGCTCGCTTCGGAGTTCTCGCCGGCGCGGCATCGGGGCCTGGTCATGCTGGTAGCAGGGCTCGGCTTGCCGGTCGGCGCGATTGTGGGCGGACTGATCGCCGGCTCGGTGATTCCGGCCTGGGGCTGGCAGGGCGTGTTCATCCTCGGCGGCGCGGCGCCGCTGCTGTTCTTGCCCCTTCTGTGGGCGTTGTTCCCGGAGTCGCCGTACTACCTTGCGCGGCGCGATCGGCAGTCCGCGCTGGCCGCCATGCTGGCGCGGGTTGCGCCGAGCGCGCCGCCCGCCGCGGACAGCGTGTTCACCCTGCCCGAGGCGCCCACGCGCGCTGGGGCAAGCGCCCTGCTGTCGCCGGCATTGCGCCACAACACGCTGGCCATCTGGGGCACGTATTTCTTCAACTGGGTGGCCTGGTTCGGCCTCGTGCTGTGGATCCCGTCCGTCTTGACCGCGGCCGGTCTTCCCAAGGACCAGGCGGGGCTCGCGACTGTCACGCTCAACGGCGCGGCGCTGGTGTTCATGCTGCCGCTCGCCTGGCTGCTGCCGAAGCTGCCGGTGCGGCGCGTCATCCTGTGGCTGCTGGCGGGCGCGGTGGTGGTGTCGCTGCTGCTGGCGCAGGCCGGCAGTCGCTGGGGGCTGGTGTTCGCGCTGGTCGGGCTGAGCGGTTTGTTCGTCGGCGGGCCGCAGATCGCGCTCAACTACCTCGCGGTGTCCATCTATCCGACCGCGGTGCGCGCCAGCGGCGTCGGCTGGGCGATCGGCATGGGGCGGGTCGGCACGGTGGTCGGCGGCGCGGCCGGTGGTTTCGTGCTGGAAGACTTCGGTCCGCGCGGCTTTTTCATTGCGCTGGCGTTGCCGCTGCTGGCGGCGGGTCTGGCGGCACTGGCGGTGCGCCGCGCGGACGCCGGCCCCCGGTGACAACATCGGCGACAAGTTGCTAGAGTCCACCGCCCGTGTGGCGTTGTCCGCCGATGTCTTTGCCGCGGCGGCGTTGCCCCATTCAGAACAGCCCTGCAGCCGGCGGGGTCCCGCCCAACACGAGAAGGAGATCACTCGCCCATGCACAGCTTCGAGTACGCAGCGCCCACGTCGCTGGGCGAGGCGGTCAACCTGCTGGCGGGGGCGCGCGGCAATGCCCGCGTGCTGGCCGGCGGTACCGACCTCATCGTCAACATGCGCGTCGGCCGTCGCAAGCCGGGTCTGGTGGTGGACGGCAAGCGCATCCCGGAACTGAACGAACTGTCCGTGACAGCGAGCGGCCTCACAATCGGCGCCGCAGTGTCCTGCCGGCGCGCCTATGAGCACGCCGAGGTCGCCAGGAAATACCCGGCGCTGGTCGATTCGATGAGCCTGATCGGCAGCGTGCACATTCAGGGCCGCGCCACGGTCGGCGGCAACCTGTGCAACGCGGCGCCCAGCGGCGATGCCATCCCGACGCTGATCGCGCTCGGCGCCGTGGCCCGGGTGCTGGGCCCGAAGGGCACGCGCGAGGTGCCGGTCGAGGATTTCTGTGTGGCGCCGGGCAAGACCTGCCTTGCCGACGACGAGCTGCTGGTCAGTGTGCACATTCCGGCGCCGGCGGCGAACGCCGGTGCGGCTTACCTGCGCTTCATCCCGCGCAACGAGATGGATATCGCCATAGCCGGCGTCGGCGCCGGCGTAGTGCTTGATGCCGCCAAGCAGAATTTCGTCTCGGCGCGCATTGCCCTGGCTTCAGTAGGTCCGACGCCGATCTTCGCCCGCGACGCCAGCGCGCTTTTGGCCGGCAGGCCGGTGAGCGAGGACAGCATTCAGCTGGCCGCCGACGCCGCCCAGGCGGCGGCGAAACCCATTACGGACATGCGCGGCACGGTCGAGCAGCGCAAACATCTGGTCAAGGTGCTGACGGCCCGCGCGCTGCGCGGCGCCATCCAGCGCGCCAAGGGAGCTTGAGGTCATGGCGAAGAAAACCCACGTAGAGACGACGCTCAACGGCGAGCCGCTGGAATTCCTGGTCGAGCCACGGCAAAGCCTGCTCGAATCGCTGCGCGACGTGGTGCACATGACGGGCACCAAGGAAGGCTGCAACGATGGCAACTGCGGCGCGTGCAGCGTGCTGCTGGACGGCGTGCTGGTGAATTCCTGCTGCGTGCTCGGCGTCGAGGCGCAGGGCCGCACCGTCGAGACGGTCGAGGGGCTCGGCACCGCCGACAAGCTGCACCCGTTGCAGCAGGCGTTTCTGGAAGAGACGGGCATGCAATGCGGTATTTGCACGCCGGGCTTTCTGATGGCGGCCAAGGCGCTGCTGCAGCAAAACCCCAATCCATCCGAGGATGACGCGCGTCTGTGGCTGGCCGGCAACCTGTGCCGCTGCACTGGCTACGACAAGCTGATCCGCGCTGTTCTGAAGGCCGGCAAGGTCATGGCTAAGGAGGCTGCGTAATGAGTGGTCCAATGAACATGGAACCCGAATACAAACCCCGCAAGTGGCGAGTGCTGGGTACCACCCCGGTGCGCCGCGACGGCATCGACAAGGTGACCGGGCAGGCCAAGTTCGGTGACGACGTTCACCTGCCGGACATGCTGCACGGCAAGGTAGTGCGCAGCCCGCACCCGCACGCGCGCATCAAGCGCATCGACACCAGCAAGGCGCTGGCTGTGCCGGGCGTGAAGGCGGTCATCACCGGCGCCGACTTCCCGCCGCTGAATCAGGCGGTAGTGGCCGCCGGCGAAGGCGGCAGCGTGAGCATGCAGGACATCGCCGACAACTGCATCGCCAAGCACACGGTGTTCTATGACGGGCACGCCGTGGCCGCCGTGGCCGCCGACAGCCCGCACGTCGCGGAAGAAGCCGCCGCGCTGGTCGAGGTCGAGTACGAACTGCTGCCGTTCAACCTCGACGTGCGCGAGGCGGTCAAGCCGGGCGCCACCGTGCTGCACGAGGACTTCGTGCCGGGTGCGTTCCTGTTCCCGACCCAGAAGGCGCTGCCGAACGCCGGCCGCCTGCAGCTCGCGTCGGGCGATGTGGAGCAGGGCTTCAAGGAGTCCGACGTCATCGTCGAGCGGGAATTCACCACCGCGACGGTGCACCAGGGCTACATCGAGTCGCACATCACCACCTGCCGCTGGGACAGCGACCAGCACCTGACGGTGTGGACCTCGACCCAGGGCGCGTTCGCCATTCGCGACTTCCTGGCCTCGATCCTGAACATGCAGCTGTCGCAGATCCGCGTGATCCCGATGGAAATCGGCGGCGGCTTCGGCGGCAAGGACGTGGTGTACCTGGACCCGCTCGCGGCGATGCTGGCCAAGAAGACCGGCCGCCCGGTGAAGATGGCCATGACCCGCGCCGAGGTGCTCAAGGCCACCGGTCCCAGCTCCGGCACGTACTGCCGCGTGAAGATCGGCGCCAAGAAGGACGGCACGCTGGTCGCGGCCGATCTGTATTTCCTGTTCGAGGCCGGCGCCTACCCCGGCGGCCCCATTGCGCCGGGCGCGCTGTGCGCGCTCACGCGCTACAACATCCCGCACCAGCAGATCGACGGCTACGACGTGATGGTCAACAAGCCGAAGATCAAGCCGTACCGCGCGCCGGGCGCCACACAGGCCAACTTCGTGGTCGAGGTGGTGATCGACGAGCTGGCCGAGAAGTGCGGCATCGACCCGATCGATTTCCGTCTCAAGAACGCCACCAAGGCGGGCGACCGGCTGATCATCGGCCTGCCGGTGCCGCCCATCGGCACCGTGGAAATGCTCGAAGCGGTCAAGAAGCACCCGCACTACACGGCGCCGCTGGTCGGCCCGAACCGCGGCCGCGGCGTGTCGTACGCGTTCTGGTTCGGCGCCGGCCTGACCTCCAGCTGTGAACTGCACGTCAACGTCGACGGTACCGTGAACCTCGCGACGGGTTCCGCGGACCTGTCCGGCACGCGCATGACGCTCGCCATGCAGGCGGCAGAGGCGCTCGGCATTCCGCTCGACGACATCAGCTCCAGCGTGTCCGACACGGACTCGATCGGCTACACCTTCCAGTCGGTCGGCAGCCGCACCACGTTCGCCACCGGCTACGCCATCATCAAGGCGGCCGAGAAGGTGATCGAGCAGATGAAGCACCGCGTGGCGATGATCTGGGAAACCGACGTCGCCAACGTGGACTGCACCATCGAGACCGCCGGTGTGTCCGACTTCGTCGACCGCAACGACCCGCATCGGCGGATGCACTTCAAGCAAGTGGCGGCGCGCATGGACGAGACGGGCGGCCCGGTGTCGGCGGACTTCACCGCCAACCCGCACGGCGTCGGCTTCCAGATTGCCGCCAACCTGGCAGACGTCGAGGTCGACCCGGAAACGGGCAAGGTGCAGATTCTGCGCTTCACCGCCTTCCAGGACGTCGGCAAGGCCGTGCACCCGGACTACGTGGCCGGCCAGATGCAGGGCGGCGCCGTGCAGGGTCTCGGCTGGGCGCTGCACGAGGGCTATTGGTACAACAGCGAGGGTCGCCTGGCGAACTCCAGCCTGCTCGACTACCGCATGCCGACCTCGCTCGACGTGCCGATGATCGACACCGTCATCCTGGAGACGCCGAATCTGGGCCACCCCTACGGCATCCGCGGTGCCGGCGAGGTGCCGATCGTGCCGCCGCCGGCGGCGATCGCCAACGCCATCTACCGGGCGGTCGGCGTGCGCATGACCACGCTGCCGATGTCGCCGGGCGCGGTGCTGGAAGCCCTGTGGGCCAAGGAAGGCAAGCCGGCGTCGGTCAAGGTGGCCTGACGACGCGATGGCGAGCGTCTGGATCGCGGCCACCATGCAGCATCTCACGGGGGGTGAGGCGGTGGTCCAGGCGCCGGGTCGCACGGTCAGGGAACTGGTTGATCGGCTCGATGAACGCTACCCCGGCATGAAGGCGGCGGTCGTCCAGGACGATGGCCGCCTGCGGCCGGGCGTGGCGGTGGCGGTGGACGGATACGTCACCAGCCTCGGCCTGTTTCAGCGCATCGAAGAGCGCAGTGACGTGCAGTTCGTGCCCGCCATCGGCGGTGGGTGATCTGCCCGGCGCTGCACGTTCTGTTACGGCGCGGCCTTTGCGGCTAGCGCCTCTGTGGTTTCGAATCCGGCTGCGCCGGATTTTTTTTCTCTCCACGGCCCTGTGGCTCGCAGCGTGCGGCCATGCACCTTTGCGGCCGGGCGCCCCTCTAACCAGTCTGGTCGCGCCGCCTGCTGGCGACAACAGTCTGGCAGCAGAAATCGCCGCGTCCATGATCGGCCAGCCCTATCGGGCGGGTGGCATGGCCCCGGGCGAAGGTTTCGATTGCAGCGGTCTCGTGCACTACGCCTATCGCGTGCTGGGGTTCGACTTGCCGCGGACGGCCGCCACTCAGCAGGGCGCCACCACGCCGGTGCCCGCAGACAAGGCGGCAGTCGGCGATCTGCTGTTTTTCCGCCTGGGCGGCGGCATTGACCACGTAGGCATCTATTACGGCGATGGCCGCTTTGTGCATGCCCCGTCCCGTGGCAAGACGGTGATGCTGAGCCGCCTTGATGAAAGCTACTGGCGTCAGCATCTGGCTGGCGTCGGCCGCCCGGTGCCGGTCTTTCAGTGAGCGGTCGGCAGCAGGCCTTCCAGTAATGCCGGCGTGTTGACCAGCGTTGGCAAGTCGGCCGCGGATACCGGCGCGCTGAGCAGAAAGCCCTGGCAGTAGTCGCAGCCACGATCGCGCAGGAACCGGAGCTGTTCGACCGTCTCCACCCCTTCCGCGACTACCGACAGCCCGAACGTGCGGCCGATGGCGATCAGCGCGTCCACCAACTGCGCGGTCAACGTGTTGTGCGGCAGCTCGGCCACCAGGCTGCGATCCACCTTGAGGCTGCGGATCGGCAGGCTGCTGATGTTGCGCAGCGACAGCATGCCCTGGCTCACGTCGTCGACCGCCAGGTGCACGTCGGTCGCGGCGGTCATGTCGCCGAGCGCGCGGCCCATCTCCTGCGCCATCACGCTCTCGCTCACTTCCAGCCGCACCGCGGCGCTGGTGAGGCCATGGCTTTGCAGGATGCGCCGGAAGCGGCCGGCGAAATCGGCGCGGCGCAACTGCACTACCGACACGTTGGCGCACAGGAAAAACTCTTCGCCGAGCGCCCAGCGCCACTGCGCCAGCTGCTGGCACACGTGGTCGAGTACCCAGTCGCCAATGCCGGTGATCAGGCCGCTGGTTTCGGCGACGTCCAGGAACTGGCCCGGGTGCAGCATGCCCTGACGCGGCCGGTGCCAGCGCAGCAGCGCCTCGGCGCCGACGAATCGACCCTGCCGCAGATCGAGAACCGGCTGATACAGCACCTCGAACTCGCGGCGCAGCAGCGCCTGCTCAAGACCCGCCGCCAGCTCCTGACGGCGCTGGGTGACCACGTCGGCGTGACCGGATGCCAGGCGAAACGTGTCGCGGCCGCTGCGCTTGGCCTCGTACATCGCCTCGTCGGCGGCCTGCACCAGGCCCGCGGCATCGCTCGCGTGGTCCGGATACACGGCAACGCCGATGCTTGCCCCCACGCGCACGAAACGCCCGGCTGCCTGAATCGGTTGCACCAGCGCCGCCAGCACGCGCTCGGCGATGCGGCTCTCGAAGCCGGGGGGGAAACTCTCGGCCACCATCACCAGCTCGTCACCGCCGATCCGGGCCACGAGTTCCCCGGCGCGGGAGACCGTCAACAGACGCTGGGCGACGCCCACCAGCAGCGCATCACCCGCGGCGTGGCCAAAGGTGTCGTTGATCTGCTTGAACCCGTCGAGGTCGAGATACAGCACGGCCACCCGACCGCCGTCGCGGTCGGCGCGCGCAAGCGCCGCCTGCAGCTCACCGCGCATGCGTTCCTGATTCACGAGGCCGGTCAGGGCATCGTGCTCGGCGCGAAACGCCAGCGCACGGGTTGACGCGCGCCGGTCGGTCACGTCCCGCAGGGTGATGACGGTCATAGCCGCGCCGTGACTCGCGCCAGCGGCGTGCCACTCCAGCAGGCGCCCGTCAGGCGTCAGCCACTCACCGTGGCCCGGACCATTCGGCGCGAGGTCGGGGTTCAGTGGCGCGTCCGGTTGCAGCGCCAGCCCCAGTCCCATCAGCTGGCGCGCGGCCGGATTCGACAGCACCACCCGCCGGTCGGTGTCGACGAGCAGAACGCCATCCGGGGTGTTTCTGAAGGTGTGATCGAGCCGCGCCTGCGCCACCGCGGCCACAAACTCGTCATCGCTGAAATCCCGGCGCCACAGCAGCGCGCCCGAGATGGTCGCCACATCGGGCAGGCCGTAAATCTCCTGACGGTCGGCCAGCACCAGGATGACGGGTAAGCGAAACGCGAGGCTTGCGAGGTCGAGACCGGGTATCTCGCGCGTCAGTTCATCGAGCGACTGACCGGCGAGCAGGGCAAGGTCGAATTGCCCCCCGCCCAGGCTTGCCTCGAAACTCAAGCCGTCCACCGGTTCGACCTGCCACGATCCGCGGCCGATGCCCTGCACGCGTCTTGCCAGGCTGTCGCCCCACGCGGCGGCCGTATCCATGAGCAGGATGCGGCAACGATGGCCCGGTCCTTCTAGCGACGACAATGCGACTCCCCGGTCGAACCTGAAGCGAGTGTTCCGAAATCAAGCGTGTGCGGACGCTCTGCCGCTGCGCCGGCAAACGCCCTGCTGGCACAATGAAAGCCATTGTCGGGCACCGCCCGACCCTGCCATTGGCCGCAAGGCCAAGCCGCCGCTAAACCCGAGGAGCCCCGCATGTCGCAGGCCAGCCCAAGCCGATTCCAACGCGACAGCGAGGTCGTCCCCGCTGGCGACGGCGCCTTTCAGGGCACCCTGTCCGCCGGCTGGGCCATCGGCGCCGTCCCGAACGGTGGCTACGTCATGGCCGTAGCGGCGCGAGCGCTCGCCGCAGCGGTCGACCGCCCGCATCCGGCCAGCATTACCGGCCATTACCTCGCGCCCACCGAGGCGGGTCCGGTGCAGATCGAGACCGAAGTCGTGCGCCGGGGCCGACGCCTCAGCGTCGCGACGGCACGGTTGATCCAGCAAGGCAAGGAACGGGTACGGTTTGTCGGTGCCTTCACCGACCTCGCCGAGGCCGAGGGCCTCGACCTCGCAACAGTATCACCGCCTGAGATGGTGGCGGTGGAGCAATGCGCGCCGATGGCCGAGCTGTCGCCGCGGCCGGTAGCGATTCACGACAACTTGCTGGCGCGGCTGGATCCGGCGAGCGCCACGCACTGGCAGCGCGGCGACCCCGACACCGACGCCGCCGTCGACGCCTGGCTCGGCTTTGCGGACGGCAGCGACCCGGACGTGTTCTCGCTCGCGCTGTTCGCGGACGCTTTGCCGCCGCCCTTGTTCCGGCGGGTCGGTTTCAGCGGCTGGGTGCCGACCGTCGAGCTGACCGTGCACGTGCATCGGGTGCCGGCGCCGGGCCTGCTGCGGGCGCGGTTCTGCACCCGCCACGTCACCGGCGGCATGCTGCACGAGGACGGCGAACTTTGGGACAGCAGCGGCCGGCTGGTGGCGCTGTCGCGCCAGCTCGCCATCATCGGCGGGCAGCGCCCGGGCGGCTGATCGACGCTGCTCGGGCGAGCGCAAGCCCCGGTTACGGCTACAGCCGGCCGGGGCGATTCAGGCCAAAACACAGCCACGTCAGCACCCCCGCCACCGCCAGCGGGCCGGCCAGCACCGCGAAGTAGCCGGACAGTCCCCAGCCGGCGATCAGGCTGCCGCCGACGAGTGCGCCGAGCACGCTGCCGACGCGGCCGGCGGTGATGGCCCAGCCGACGCCGGTGGCGCGTATGGGCGTCGGGTAGAGCTCCACGCACAGGTAGTTGAGCGCCACCTGCGGGATGACGCCGCAGACGGTGAACGCCACCACCAGCACCGCGATCACGCTCCAGTGCGTGCTGGCCGCGGCCAGCGCGCCGGCCATCAGCGTGCCGCCCGCGAACAGCCACACCATGCAGCGGGCAGCGCCGACGCGCTGGATGACCACCGCGGCAGGCGCGAACGTGACCAGCGCCGTGACGCCCATGAGGGCGCCGATCTGCGACGCGCGGGCGATGTCGAGGCCGGCGTGCGTCAGCGCCGTCGGCAGCCACAGCAGGAACAGGTACCAGGTGATCCAGTTGAAGAAATAAACCACCCAGATGGCGAGCGTGGCACGCCGGTAGCGCGGCGCAAGCAGCTCCCGCCCGGAGGCGCGCGCCGCGGGCGGCTCGGTCAGCACGAAGTGATCGGTCGGCCGGTACCGCACCTCGCCGACGATGCGGTTGAGCGTCCTCGCCACCGCGCCGTTGTTGCGTGGGCCGCCGCTGACCAGAAAGCGGATCGATTCCGGATACACCCACGCCAGCCACGGCAGCACCAGCAGCGGCACCACGCCGCCGACGATGAACACCGCCTGCCAGCCGTGCAGCGGTGCCAGCCACGCCGTGAGCAGCGCGCTGATCGGCACGCCGATGCCGACGCCAAGAAAACCCACCACCATGGCTGTGTTCCGGTGCCGCGCCGGCGCGTACTCCGCGAGCAGCGCCACCATCACCGGCTGCGCGCCGCCGATGGCGATGCCGGCGACGAAGCGACAGACCATCAGCTCGAACAGGCTGGTCGAGGCCGCCGTGGCGAGCGCCGCCACGCCGAACACGGCCACGCTGAGCACCACCGCCAGCTTGCGGCCCCAGCGGTCCGCCACCACGCCGAGCAGCAGCGAGCCGAGCCCCATGCCGACCGTGCCGGCGGCGAAGATGTTGCCCATGGCCGGCAGGCCGATGCCCAGATCCGCCGTCAGTGCCGGCGCCACGTAGGCGATGACGCCGTTCTCGAAGCCGTCGATCAGGCCCACCAGCAGGCACAGCGCGACGACCTGCCACTGGTAGCGACTGAAGCGCGCGCCGTCGATCACCGCCATCACGTCGACCGGAGTCTGCGGCGCAGCGTCGAGGGCGGGCGTGTTCATGCTGCGGTACCGGCCGGGTGGGGTCTGGCGCGCCGCGATCGTAGACCAGTTACGGCGTGGGTCGCTGGCGGGATGGGCCGTGCTTTACTTGCGGCTCACCAGGGGAGGGGACCCACATGACGCAGGAAGATCTGCCGGATGTCGGCCGGCGTCGGTTGCTCGCGGGCGGCGCAGGCGTGGCCGGACTCGGCTTGCTGGGTGCGGCGCCGGTGCTGGCGGCGGACCGCGTCGATCACTGGGATGCCGAAACCGACGTGCTGGTGGTCGGCACGGGCGCTGCGGCGTCCGCAGCGGCCATCTTTGCCCGCGAGGCCGGCGCCGCCGTGGCGATGGTGGAAAAGGCCGACTACTTCGGCGGCACCACCGCCAAGTCGCAGGGCGGTTACTGGATTCCGAACAACCACCTGATGCGCGCCCGCGGCCTCACGGACGAGCGCGCGGCGGCGCTGCGCTACATGGCGCGCCTGTCGTATCCCGAGCTGTACAACCCGGCCGATGCGCGCCTGGGCCTGGCATCGGACGACTTCGGGCTGATCGCGACCTTCTACGACCACGCCGCCCGTGTGGTCGAGCGGCTGGAGGCGCTAGGTGCGCTGCACAGCACGTTCTTCCCTGGCGGCGCGGGGTACGAGTACATGCCGGACTACTACGGCGCGCGGCCGGAAAACGCGGCGCCCTTCGGTCGCATCCTGTCGCCGCGCCTGCCGGACGGCGCGCCCGGCATGGGCGCCGAGATCGCGCGCCAGTTCGAGGCGGCGGTGCGCTCGCGCGGCATCGAGGTGCGCTTCGGGCAGCGCGCGGTGCGTCTCGTGCAGGCGGAAGGCGGCGCGGTGGTGGGTGTGGAGGTGGCTGGCGCGGACGGCAAGACGGCGCGCCTGCGTGCCCGGCGCGGGGTGGTGTTCGGCACCGGCGGCTTCATCCACAACGCGCAGTTGCGGCGGCGCTTTCTGCGCGGGCCGGTGTATGGCGGCTGCACGGTGCCGGCGGCGCAGGGCGATTTCATCCCCATCGCACAGGCGGCGGGCGCGCAGCTCGGCAACATGCAACACGCCTGGTGGGCCGAGCTGGTGTTCGAGCAGGCGGTGGTGAACTCGGCCGTGCCGATGAACGTGTTCGTGCCGCCCGGCGACGCGATGGTGCAGGTGGACCGCACCGGCCGGCGCTACGTGAACGAGAAGTTCGTCTACAACGAACGCGCGCAGCTGCACTTCGTGTGGGACCCGCAGCGTGCCGAGTACCGAAACCTGCTGACCTTCATGGTCTACGACCGGCGCGTGGCGGAGCAGTTTGCCGGCATGTTCCCGCTGCCGCAGGGGCCGGCGCCGTACGTGATCGAGGGTGCCGATTTCGCGGCGCTCGGCGCGGCCCTCGCAGCGCGGCTGAAACAACTCGCGCCGCACACCGGCGGCTTTGCACTGGCGGACGATTTCGCGGCGCAGCTTGGGAAGACCGTCACCCGCTTCAACGGCTTTGCCGCGAGTGGCAAGGATGTGGATTTCGAGCGCGGGCAAACGCCGGTCGAAAACTACTTCCACAACATGTATCGCCCGCCAGGGCAGACCAACCCGTCGCCCAACCCGACCATGCACCCGCTGGCGGACTCAGGCCCGTACTACGCCATCATGCTGTGCGCCGGCGTGCTGGACACCAAGGGCGGCCCGCGCATCGACAGCCACGCGCGGGTGCTGGACGCCTTCGGCGCGCCCATCCCGGGCCTGTACGGCGCCGGCAACTGCATCGCCTCGCCGGCCGCGCAGGCCTACTGGTCGGCCGGCGGCACCATCGGCCCGGCGCTCACCTTCGGCGCGCTGGCCGGTGAGCACGCGGCGGGGCGGGGGTAGATACTGTTATCCGGCCATCGAATGCAAGCTGGGATCGAACGGCCGCCCGGAGCGGAGCACGCCGTAGGCGACGCACAGCAGCTTTCGCATCATGGCGCCGAGGATCAGCATCGGCGGCTTGCCGGCGGCAGCCAGGCGCTGTTTGAGCGCCCGGCCCCAGGCGGTGCGCGTGGTGGCCACCATCGCCGGCATGTACAGGGCCTTGCGCAAGCGCGCGTGGCCCACCTTCGACAGCCGCGGCTTGCCCCGCACGCTCGACCCGGACTGATGCTGGCGCGGGTCGAGCCCGGCGTAGGCCACCGCCTGTTTGGCGCTCTCGAACCGCAATGGGCCGCCGTAGTACGCCAGCAACGCCGCCACGGTCCGGTCGCCCAGGCCCGGGATGCTGACCAGCAGCTCGCCCTGGCCGCGCAGGCCGGGGTCGTCGTCGATGGTCCGGCGGATGGCCGTATCGATGTCCTTGATCGCCTGTTCGAGGTGCGCGAGGTGCGCTTCGATGCCGGCACGGACGGCCGCATCGGACACCGGCAAGCGGTTGCGCTCCTGCGTGCGCATGGCATCGAGCGCCTCGCGGCGGGCGACCAGGGCGCGCAAGGTCCTGACCGACACCGGCGGCGCCTGCCAGGGCGGCGGGCACTGGGCGGCGCAGAAGTCCGCAATCAGGCGCGCATCGATGCGGTCGGTCTTGCTGCGGACCAGGCCCGCTCCGCCGAAGGCCTTGATCTGGGCTGGATTGACCACACTGACCGTGTGCCCGGCGTCGGCCAGGAACTCGGCCACCGCTTCCCAGTAGGTACCGGTGGCTTCGAGACACGCGTGGACCTGCGAGACCCCGTGCGACACCAACCACTCACCGAGCACGCCGAACCCGGTCGGCGTGTTCTCGATCACCTTGCTGCGCCACTTGCCATCCGGGCGGCGCAGGGCAACGTCGAGCTTGGCTTTCGAGACATCAATGCCGAGGATGTGAGACATACGGACCTCCTTGTGACTCCACGCGCATCGACCTTGTGTATGCGGGCTGTCGGCCAGGCCGGGCCCCAGAGACTGTCCGGTGTCGAGCGGGGAGACAAAACGCAAGGCCGGCGCAACATCTACGCTGCGGGCTCAAGGCCCCAGGGTGGGCACGGCGTCCGGCCTTGCGAACACTCTACCCGTCGGGTGACGGGCAAATACAAGGGTGGGCAAAGCGCAGCGTGCCCACGCGGTCAACCAGCCGGCGTGGGCAGGGCCTGACGGCCTTTTCCCACCCTACAGTTCGCGTCGCCGCGGAGCCGGCGGTGCGGCGGCGATCGGGTCTTCCGGCCACGGGTGTTTGGGGTAACGGCCGCGCATCTGCTTGCGCACTTCGGCGTAGGCGCCGCGCCAGAAGCCGCACAAATCGGCGGTCACCGCCAGCGGCCGGCCGGCTGGTGAGAGCAGGTGCAGCACCAGCGCCACGCGCCCGCTGGCCAGGCGCGGCGTGTCGCGCTGGCCGAACAGGTCTTGCAGGCGCACGGCGAGCACCGGTGCGTCGGCGGTGTAGTCGAGGGCGCGGGTGCGGCCGTTGACGGTCAGCTCGCGCGGCAGTTCGGCGTCGAGGCGGCGCGTTTGTGCGTGGTCAAGCTGCGCCGTGAGCGCGGCGTGGAGTGGACCCGCCGCGAGATCATCGAGGCGCGCGACGCCGGTCAGGAACGGACCCAGCCAGTCGCCGAGGCGCGCTTCGAGCGCGGTGTCGGTCAGATTCGGCCAGCCGGCGTCAGGCTCCAGGTGGCGCATCAGGGCGAGGCGCGCGCGCAGTTGCCGGTCGGCGTCGCTCCAGGGCAGCGCCGCCACGCCGCGGCGGGCGATGGCGTCGAGCAGCGCGGCGGTCATGGCCGCGGAGGAGGGTTTCGGCAGCGGCTCCTCGGCCAGCACCAGCGCGCCCAGGCGTCGCACGCGCCGTGCCTGCACAGCGCGGTTGTCGGCATCCATGCGCACTTCCTCGGCGGTTTCGATCTGGGCGCCGAGGGCGGTTTCGAGTTCGGCCTCGGTGATGGCCGCGGCAAGGCGCACGCGCGCGTTGTCGCCCACGTCGTCGAGTTCGGCCACGACCAGGAAGGCAGCGCCCGCGAGCGCGTCCGATTCGTCGAGCACCGCGCCCCGGCCGTTGGCGAGGCGATAGCTGCCGCGGCTGCGACGCTGGGCGATGCGGTCCGGGAAGGCCAGCGCCAGCAACGCGCCCGCGCTGCTGTCGGCTTTGCGTTCCGGCAGGCGGCGCTGCAGGCGCTGCGCGAGCCGCTGCACGGCGTCGAAGGCCGCGCGGTCCACGTCGCCGCCCGGCCGGCGGCTGCGCAGCGCGGCAAGGCGCAGCTCGACGTCCGCCGGCAGCGGCTGCCCCGGCGTGCGGCGCAGGATGTCGCGCTCGGCGAGCAGCGCGGCGAGCAGGCACGCGTCTTCGGTCGCCCCGGCGAGCAGCAGGTGCGCGAGCCGCGGCGGCAGACCAAGACCCGCCATGGCCCGGCCGTGGGCGGTGATGGCGTGGCCCGCGTCGAGCGCGCCGAGTGCGACCAGCAACTGCCGCGCCTGCGCCAGGTGCGCGGCCGGCGGCGGCGAAAGGAACGCCAGCTCCGCCGCATCGCGCACGCCCCACAGCGCCAGTTCCAGCGCCAGCGGCGCCAGGTCCGCCACGGCGATTTCGGGCGCGTCCTGCGCCGGCAGGCGCGCGTGCTCGGCCTCGCTCCACAGGCGGTAGCACACGCCGGGTCCGAGCCGCCCGGCGCGCCCGGCGCGCTGTGCGGCCGCCGCCTGCGACACCGGCACGGTGACGAGGCCATCCATGCCGGTGCGCGGGTTGAAGCGCGTGTGGCGGCTGAGACCCGAGTCGATGACGGCGCCGATGCCGTCGATCGTGAGGCTGCTCTCGGCGATGCGCGTGGCGAGCACGATCTTGCGCGTGCCGGGCGGCGGCGCGGCAATCGCCGCGTCCTGCGCGCGTGGTTCGAGGCCGGCGTAGAGCGGGCAGACGACCGCATCCGCCGGCAGGCCGTCGCGCTCCAGGCGCGCGGCGAGGCGGCGTATCTCGGGCGTGCCGGGCAGGAATACGAGCAGGCTGCCGGCAGTTTCGGCAAGCACGCGGCGGATGGCAGTATCGAGGCGCGCCTCGATCGGCGCCTCGCCCGGCAGGTATCGGAGGTCAACGGGGTAGCTGCGGCCCTCGCTCGTGACCCGTGGCGCGCCGCCCAGCAGTGCCGCCACGGCGGCGCCGTCGAGCGTGGCGCTCATCACCAGAAGGCGCAGTTCCGGGCGCAGCAGCGTTTGCGTCTGCACGGCCAGAGCGAGGCCAAGATCGGCCTGCAGGCTGCGCTCGTGGAACTCGTCGAAGATCACGAGGCCGTAATCCGAAAGCGCGGGATCGGCCTGCAGCAGGCGCGTCAGGATGCCCTCGGTGACGACCTCGATGCGCGTGCGCGTCGACACACGCGTTTCGAGCCGCGTGCGGTAGCCGACGGTGTCGCCTTCGGCCTCGCCGAGCAGGCTCGCCATGCGGCGGGCGGCCGCGCGGGCGGCGAGACGCCGCGGCTCCAGCAGCAGGATTTTCTCGCCCGAAAGCCACGGCGCGCTGAGCAGGTCGAGCGGCACGCGCGTCGTCTTGCCAGCGCCGGGTGGCGCCTCCAGAACCAACGATGCGTGCCCGGCGAGCGCGGCGCGTAGAGCGGGTAGTGCCGTTTCAAGGGGCAGCGGTGGCGTCGACATGCGTGAATGCTAGCAACCCGCACCCGGCCGATTGACACGGCAGGTGCGCTCGCGCACATTGCCGAACGCTCGATCAGGACCGGTCGGCACCCCACGGACGACGAGGAGAAAGGTCATGGATTACCTGCGGTATTACCTCAACTGCCTGCTGCCGATTGCGGCCATCGCAGGCTTTATGCTGGACGGCCAGTGGGTGTGGCTCGGCGTCGGCACGCTGCTGCCGCTGCTGGTGATCGACGCACTGTCGCCGCAGGACTACGCGCCGCGCAACATCAAAAACGGCGCGCTGGCGGATGTGGTCATCTACGTGCAGATGCTGCTGGTGCTGGCGACGTTCGGCGCGTTCGCCTGGCGCGCGCATGTCGGCTTCGATCCGGCGCTCGGCAGCGTGCAGCCGTGGCTGGCGAGCGCGCTCGCGCTGGTGTGGATTGGCCTCATTGCCAACGTCGGCGCCGCGCACGAGCTGATGCACCGCCACAACCCGCTGGCGGCCTTCATCGGCAAGCTCGGCTTCGGCATCATCGGCGCGCCCAACCGGGACATCTCGCACACCGTCACGCACCACCTGTACTTCGACACGGCGCGCGACTTCGACACCGCCCAGCGTGGCGAGTCGGTGTACCGCTTCGTGCCGCGCTGCATCGTCGGCAACACGCGCGACGAGTGGGACTACGAGCGCCGTCGTCTCGCCGCGCAGGGCCACGGCCTGTGGCACTGGAAGAGCCAGATCGTGTGGGGCGTGGCGCTCACCGTGGCCGTGCTGGCCGGCATGTACTGGGCCGGCGGCGTGCCGGCCATGCTGGTGCAGGCGGCGGCCATGATCGGCGGGCGCATCCTCGGCGAGGCGCTCAACTACCTGCAGCACTTTGGCCTGCTGCGCGTGCCGGGTCAGCCGATCGAGGACCGCCACACCTGGAATCACCTGTCGGCGGCGACGCGCATCCTGGGGCTCGAAATCACCAACCACGTCGAGCACCACCAGGACCCGGACCGGCCGTTCTACGCGCTGGTGCCCCGCCAGAAAGGGCCGCAGATGCGCAACATCCTGCTGTGGGGCATCGCGGCGTTCTTCCCGCCGATCTGGAACCGCGTCATCCAGCCGCGCCTGAAGGACTGGGACCTGAACCACGCCAACGCCGACGAGCGCGCGCTGGCGCGTGAGGCCAACCGCCGCGCCGGCTGGCCGGACTGGCTGGGCGACGTCCCGCAGGCAGCCGTGGCGCAGGCGGCCTGACACCTCGTCCAGAAACCGATATACCCAAAAAAAAGCCGCCGTCACCCACCCGGGTGACGGCGGCTTTTTTTGTGCCCGGGCGGGAAAGCGATCAATCAGGCGTAGGCGTCGACCAGCCCTTGCCCGACCACGCGCGCGGTCTGCAGGGGCAGGCCGTCGTCCATGTCCGCGCCGCGCGAGCGTTCCCATCCCGGCTGGCCGCCGGAGCCCTGGGCCTGCTGCTGCGCCGCCTGGCCATCGCCAGCCGGCTGGTGCGACACCGTCGCCTGGCCGAGTTGCAGGCCCTGTTGGGCGAGGAGATCGCGCAGTTGCGGCAGCGACTGCTGCACCGCTGCCGCCGTGCCGGCGTGCTGGGCGCTGAAGCTCACCTGCGCCGCGCCGTCGCCGATGCTGAGTCGCACCTCGACCGGGCCAAGATCGCGTGGGTTCAGTTGCAGGCGCGCCTCGTGCAGTCCGTCGCGCACCAGCCACAGCACGCGCTCGCCTAGCTCCGGGCCGAATTGCGGGCTGCCGGGGCTGGCCACAATGTGGAAGTCGGGCAGCGCGCTGGCGGGCGCGTCGATGCCGGCCGTGGGCGGTGGCGGTGCCGCATGACCCGAAGCTGCTGCCAGAGCGGGCGCGCCCAGCGCGGTGAAATCGGGCATCGGCTGCGAGGGCGGGGTGGCGGCAATCAAAGGCGCCGAGCTGGCCGGCGCGGTAGCGGCCTGCTGCGGTGCGTCGCTGCCCGCCGTGGTGATCGAAGTGGGTGCTGCGGCGGGTGCCAGGTTGGTCGACGGCGTGTCGGTGTCTGGCGTTGTGGCGTCTGTCGATGACACCTTGCCGAATAGGCCAAAGGCGCGGCTCGCAGCCGGCCGGTCGAGTACCACCTCACGTGCGTGCTGCGTCGCCGCGGCGGCGATGGAGTTGCCGTTGCTGTTGCCGGACGGCGCGGCGGGCGGCAGTGTCGGCGCGGCCAGCGGCGCCGCCGGCGGTGTGGCGACTGATTCCGCCGCGCTGGGCGCGGCCGGCGTGTCGTGCTCGGTGTCGGCTGCGGGGGATGCGTCCGCCAGCGGACCGGACGGCTCCATGGGGCCGGTCGCGGTGACAGGCTCGGCGGCCGCCGCAGATGCCAGCGGTGGGTCGCCCGCCCGGGCGGCCTTGCGGCTGGCCGCGATGTCGTGGAGCGCGGTCGAGATCGCCGGCGCCTGTGCCGCCATCAGCGGCATGGTCGAGGCGTCGTCACCGTCACCAGCGGGCAGGCTGCCGGCGGTCGATGTCGCGGGCGCCTGCGCGGGTTCTGTCGGCTGTGCGCCATCCGGCAGCGTTTTGCCGTCTGCTGGTGGCGAGGTCTTGCCGTCTTGTGGCGCCATCGCGCCACGCAGCGTGGTGGGGAACGCCGCCTTGTCGCCGCTGTCCCCGCTCGGGCCCGCGCCCGCAGGGGCTGCGCTGGCGATGATCGGTGTGACTGTCTGCACGATGTGTTCTCCGAAACGGTGCCGCGTCCGTGCGCGCGGCGACGTCGTTGACTGCCCTCAAAGCACACGGCAGGCCAAGTGAAAGCCGGTCGCACATGCGCCGCCCGGCCGCCGCGTGCCTAGACCCTGCCGGCGCGGGCATTGACCCAGTCGTCCAGCGCCCGTTGCTCGCGCCTCTCGGCCTGGTGCTGCGCCTGTGCCTGGTAGCGGTCGATCAGGCGTCGCAGGCCCTCGCTGCGCCGGGACTCGCGCTGCACCTGCTCGCGCGCCAGCGCACGGGCACGCTCGGCAGCCTCGATGACCCGCTCCTGAGCCAGCGCGAGCTGCTCCAGACGAGCCACGAATTGCTGGTGCTCGCGCAGCGTTGCGACCGGCACGCCACCGCCGTGAACCCGCTCGCGGTACTCGCCGGCGTAGCGGTGCAGGTCGCGCAGGCGTGCGGTCTGGGCAGTCACCTCGGTCTCGCAGGCAGCGAGCTTGCGCCGCGCCTGCTGCTCGACTTCCATCAGGCGTTGCAGGATCGGCCGCAGGCGCGCCGCGCGCGTCATGTGCCAGCCCCGGCGAACAGTGCTGCAAGCCCGCTCTGGCTGCTGGCGAAATCGACCCCTTGACGCAGATCCTGGCGCAGGAAATCAAGCAGTTGTGGCTGGCGCGCAATGGCTTCGTCGAGCAGCGGGTCGGCGCCGGCCTGGTAGGCGCCCACGGCCACCAGATCGCGGTTCTGCCGAAACGTTGAGTAGAGCTGCCGAAAGCGCCGCGCGGCGGCGAGCTGCGGCGGCGTCGCGAGCTCCACCATCAGACGGCTGACCGACGCTTCCATGTCGATGGCCGGGTACAGGCCGGTCTCGGCGATGTCGCGGCTGAGCACGATATGCCCGTCGAGGATGGCGCGGGCGGAGTCGGCAACCGGGTCGTTCGGGTCGTCGCCCTCGGTCAGCACGGTGTAGAAGGCGGTGATGGAGCCGCCGCCGGGCGCGGTGCCGGCGCGCTCGATCAGCGCCGGCAGGCGCGCGAACACCGACGGCGGGTAGCCCTTGGTGGCGGGCGGCTCGCCGACGGAGAGCGCGATCTCGCGCTGCGCGTGGGCAACGCGTGTCAGCGAGTCGAGCAACAACAGCACCGACAGACCCTGGTCGCGAAAGTACTCGGCGATTGCCGTCGCCAGCATGGCGCCCTGCAGGCGCTGCAGCGCCGTCGTGTCTGCCGGTGCGGTAACGACCACCGCCTTTTTGAGTCCGTCCTCGCCGAGGATGGACGTGACGAATTCGTTCACCTCGCGTCCACGCTCGCCGATCAGGCCCACGACCACCACGTCGGCGGCGGTGTAGCGGGTCATCATGCCGAGCAGCACGCTCTTGCCGACGCCGCTGCCGGCGAAAAGACCGAGCCGCTGGCCCCGACCCACAGTGAGCAGCGAATTGATGCTGCGCACGCCGACGTCGAGCGGCTCGCGGATCGGCGGGCGGCCGAGCGGGTTCTGCGGCGTGCCGGTGAGCGGTACGTGGCCCGCGGCGCGGATCGGACCCTTGCCGTCGAGCGGCCGGCCGGCGCCGTCCAGCACACGGCCGAGCAGCCCCGGCCCGACCGGCGCCAGCGCGCCGTGGCGCAGCGGCAACACGCGTGCGCTCGGACCCAGACCGTTGATCGGGTCGATGGGCATCAGCGACATGAAGTCGCCGGAAAAGCCCACCACCTCGGCCTCGATGTCGGCGACACCCGGCTGGCGCACGAGACACCGGCTGCCGATCACCGCGGACAGGCCGATCGCCTCCAGCGTGAGGCCGACCATGCGCGTGAGCTTGCCCTCCACCTGCACTGGCGGCGGGGTCAGCAGGGCAGCGGCGCGGGCGTCGAGCCGGCGCGCGATCCGTTGTTGGAGGGCCGCGCTCATGCCTCGCCTTCCATCAGCCGCGAGAACACCTCGCCGAGGCGTGCTTCGAGCGTGAGGTCGACTTCCGATGACTCGGTGACGATGCGGCAGCCGCCGCGCGTGAGGCTGGTGTCGGCCACCAGTTCCCAGCGCACGTCGCTGCGCCCGCGCGGGCTGATGCCGCGCACGAGATCAAGATCGAGCGGATTGAGGTGCACGCTGATCTGCCGGGCGGCCGGCGGCAGCGCCGCCACGCCCTCGCGCACCAGCTCGCCGATGCGCTGCGGCACCGCCGTGAGCTCACGCCGCACCACCTGCCGCGCCAGCGCGCAGGCCAGCTGCAGCAGGTTGTCGTGCAGTTCCTGTTCCAGTGTCGCCAGTGGCTGCGCCAGGCTGTCGAGCACGGCAGTCAGGTGCGCGGACTCCGCAGCGAGCGCCTCTGCGGCGCGCGCTCGGCCATCGGTAATACCTTCGGTAAGACCGGCGGCGTAGCCCTCGGCATGGCCGGCCTCGCGCGCCTGCTCGACGCGCGGATCGACCGCCTGCGGGCGGATGGGGCTCACCGCCTGCCAGCGCTGGAACGGCTTACTCGACAAAGTCGTTGCCTCCCTTGCCAAGACGGATGGCGCCGCTTTCGGCCAGGCGCCGCGCGGCCGACAGCATTTCCTTCTGCGCCAGCTCCACCTCGGCCAGGCGCACCGGGCCGCGCAGCTGCATGTCCTCGCGCAGCATCTCGGCGGCGCGCTTGGACATGTTCTTGAAGAAGCGGTCGCGGATCACCTGGTCCGCGCCCTTGAGCGCCACCAGCAGCACCTCGGACGTGATCTCGCGCAGGATCGCCTGCAGGCCCTTGTCGTCCACGTCGACGAGGCTCTCGAACAGGATCAGGTTGTCCTGAATCTGCTGTTCGAGCTCCTCGTCGGTTTCGCGCAGCTCCTCCAGCACGCCGTTGCCGAGCGCCGGATCAAGCCGCCCGACGATGCCGGCGGCGATCTTGACGCCGCCGACGCGGGACGATTTGGTATCCCCGCTGCGGTAGAAGTGGTGCTCCAGGATGGCCCGGACCTCGGCGAGCGCCCCCGGCTGCAGCTCGTCCAGCGTCGCCACGCGGGTGACGATGTCGGTGCGCTGGTCGGCCGGCAGCAGCGCCAGCACCAGCGCCGCCTGCTCCTGCTCCATGGAGGCGAGCGCCAGCGCCACCACCTGCGGGTGTTCGTCCTTGAGCACCGCCGCGATGGCCTTCGGGTCCATCCACTTGAGGTTGCCGAGCGTGTCCTCGTCCTGGTCGAGGACGCGGTCGAGGATGCCGCGCGCCTTCTGCTCGCCGAGCGCGGTCACCATGACGTTGCGCAGGTAATCCTCGACGCCGACCGTCAGCATGGCGTCGCTCTGGATGGCGAGGCCGAACTCGGCCAGCACGCCGTTCACCTGGTCGCGGTTGATGTCGCCAAGGCGCGTCATGGCGGCGCCGATGCGCTGCACCTCTTTCGGCTCCATCTGGCGCAGCACGTCCGCCGCCTTGCGCTCGCCAAGCGCCAGGATGAGGATGGCCGAGCGCTCGGTGCCGCTCAGTTTCTTGACCTCAGGCATCGGCGGCCATCCAGTTGCGCATCACCTGCATCACCCGCTGCGGGTCCGCCTGGTGCACGTCCGGCAGTGGCGGTTCGGCCCCGGGGGCGGCCAGACGCGGCGCCGCGGTGGTCAGCTCGGCGGCCGGCGCGGGCAGGGCGGTGCTGCGGGTCGGTCCGGCCTGGGCGATCACGGCTGCGCCGGCCTGACGCACGCTGCGCAGCAGCGGGCGCAGCACGCCGAGCAATACGGCCGCGAGCGCCCCGGCCCCGAGCAGCAGGCGCACCGCCTGCCACACCCAGGACTGCTGCCACACCGGCGCCGGCTCGGCGGCGGGCACGGGCTCGGTGGGCGCGAAGGCGGCGTTGATCACGTTGATGCTGTCGCCGCGCTCGGCGTTGAAGCCGACCGCGTCCTTGACGAGCGCCGTGTAGCGGTCGAGTTCTTCCTGGCTGCGGGCCTCGCGGGTGTCCTTGCCTTTCTTGTCGGTGCCGGTCCGGTCGTCCACCACCACCGCCACCGTCAGGCGCTTGACGCCGCCGCCGGCGAGCTTGCTGTGACTGATGGTGCGGTCGATCTCGAAGTTGCGCACCGCACGGCGGCTGCTGTCCACCGGCCGTGCGGCGGGTGCGGCGGCCGCCGGCGCTCCGGCCGGCGCGGCACCGGGCGCGGGTGCCTCCGCGGTAGGCGTATCCGAAGTGTCGGTCGGTGCCGCCGCGGCGAGCGTGCCGCCCTGCGGCGGCTGGTTGCTGAGCGTGCCGGGCACGCCACCGGCGCTGCTGCCGGTGCCGGCGCCGGATTGCGATTCCTCTTCCTGGCTGCTGCGCAGCACGGCGCGGTTCGGGTCGTACTCCTCGCGGGTGCGCTCGGTGACCTCGAAGTCCACCTCGGCGCTGACCTTGGCGCGCACGCCGCCCGGGCCGACCACGGCCGCGAGCAGGTCCTCGATGCGCCGCACGTAGTCCTGCTCCAGGCGCCGCGCGTAGTCGTACTGCTCGGCCGAGTGCTCGATGCCGCGCTGCCCGGCGGGGCGCGTCAGGAGGTTTCCGGATTGATCGACCACCGTGACCTCGGCGGGATTCAGGTCCGGCACGCTGGAGGACACCAGGTGCACGATGGCCGCTACCTGGCCGTCGTCGAGCGTGCGCCCGCGGTACAGCTGCAACATGACCGACGCGCTCGGCTTGTCCCGCTCGCGCACGAACACCGACCGCTCCGGAATGGCCAGGTGCACGCGCGCCTGCTGCACGCCGGCCATGGCCGTGATGGTGCGCACCAGCTCGCCCTCCACGGCGTGCTGGTAGCGGGCGTTTTCCATGAAGCTGCTGACGCCGAACCCCGGTTCCTGGCCGAGCATTTCAAGCCCGCTGCCGGAACCCTTCGGCAGGCCCTCGGCGGCCAGCTTCATGCGCGCCTCGTGCACGGCGGTGGACGGCACGCGCACGGCGCCGGTGGCGGCGTCCAGGCGATACGGGATGGCGGCCTTCTCCAGTGCGGCGGCCACCTGGGCGGTGTCGCGCTCTTCGAGGCTGCCGTACAGCAGGCTGTAATCCGGCGTGCGTGCCCACAGGACGATGCCGAACACGCTGGCGATGCAGGCGGCCAGCGCCACCAGCAGCACCGCCTGGCGCGACGCCGGCAGCTTGATGAAGCCCTGGATCAGCGCCGCCGGCCCGCCGGCGGGCGCAGTTGGAGTGGTCGAATCGGCCATGGTGGTTCAGTTCCCGCTAAATCCGGATCAAATCTGCATGTTCATGACGTCCTGGTAGGCCGCCAGGAGCTTGTTGCGCACCTGCACGGCGGCCTGGAAGGACACGCTCGACGTCTGATTGGCGACCATCACCTGCGCCAGGCTGACCTTCTCGTCGCCGGCCTCGAAGCGCGTGGCGAGATCACCGGCCGTGGTCTGGGCTTCGTTGACCTGCTTGACCATCTGGCCGAGCAGCGCGCTGAAGCTGTCGGCGCCGTCGGCGACTGGCTTGACCGGCTGTGTGCCCTGGTCGAGCTGCGTGCGCAGCGACCGGATCTGTCCCAGCACGGCGTCGATCTGCATGTTGGACATCGCTCAGTCCTCGTCCCGTGGGTGGCCCGCCGCCGGCACGTCGAAGCCGGCGTCGCGCAGTTGCGCGAGCTTGTGGCGCAGCGTGCGCTCGCTGATGCCGAGCTGCGCCGCGGCGGCACCCCGCCGGCCGCCGCAGGCGCGCAGCGCTGTGAGGATCAGCTCCGCCTCGCGGCTGCGAAGATCGCGGTCGAGCTCGCCGGTCGGCTCCGCGGCTGGCGCCGCGACAACCGTCGTGCCGCCCAGCAGGTGGCTTGCCTCGATGGCGCCGGCGTCCGCCAGGATCAGCGCGCGCTGGATCATGTTGTCGAGCTCGCGCACGTTGCCGGGCCAGGCGTAGCCGACCAGCGCGCTCGCGGCGGCGTCGGCGAGCACCGGCGCCGGCGTGGGGCGGCGCCAGTGGCGTGCGAGCAGGCGCCGGGCGAGCGGCAGGATGTCCGCCGGACGCTCGCGCAGCGGCGCGATGTGCAGCGGGAACACGGCCAGGCGGTAGTAGAGGTCTTCGCGAAAACGCCCGGCGGCGACTTCGGCCTTGAGATCCCGGTTGCTGGTGGCGAGCACGCGAAGATCAAGCGCGACGGCCTGCTTGGCACCCAGGCGCTCCACCTCGCGCTCCTGCAACACGCGCAGGAGCTTCGCCTGGAGACCCAGCGGCATCTCGGAAATCTCGTCCAGCAGCAGCGTGCCGCCGTTGGCCTGCTCGAACTTGCCGGCGTGGGCGTTGCTGGCGCCGGTAAACGCGCCGCGCTCGTAGCCGAACAGCGTCGCCTCCAGCATGTTCTCGGGAATCGCCGCGCAGTTGATGGCGACGAAGGGCCCGGCGGCGCGCGGCGACTGGCGGTGGATGTAGCGCGCCAGCACTTCCTTGCCGGTGCCGGACTCGCCGGTCAGCAGCACGCTGACCTCGCTGTGCGCCACGCGGGCGGCCAGCGCCAACAGTTCCTGCGAGCGCGGGTCTTCCGCCACCGGCGCGTCGATCTCGTCCGCGGCGGCGGGCAGCAACTGGTTGACCAGGCCTACCAGCGTGGCGGGCTCGAAGGGCTTGGCGAGGTACTCGACGGCGCCGTCGCGCACCGCCTGCACGGCGCTGCGGATGGTGCCAAACGCCGTCATCAGCACCACCGGCAGGTCCGGGCGGCGCCGGCGCAGCGCGTGCAGCAGCGCGGTGCCGTCCATCGGCTGCATCTGCACGTCGCTGACCACCAGCGCCGGGCGCTCGCGCTCCAGCAGCGACAGCGCCGCCATGCCGTCGCCGGCCGGCAGACTGCGATAGCCGGCGAGATCGAGCGTCGCGCACAGCGCCTCGCGCAGCGCCGGATCGTCCTCCACCACCATCACCGCGGCGTGGCTCATGCGGCCACCGGCGTGGTGATGGCCGGCCGCACGGCGTGCGCCGGCAGCGACAGTTCAAACCGGCAGCCGGTGTTGCTGTCGGCAAGCCGCAGCTCGCCGCCGTGCCGCTCGACGATGCCGCGCGCCACGGCGAGACCAAGCCCGGTTCCGCCCGGACGGCCGGACACGAACGGCTCGAACACCCGCGCGCTCAGCGCCGCGGCGATGCCGGGCCCGTTGTCCACCACGGCGAGACCCAGCCGTCCGCGCGGCGCGGCCGTGCGTTCCACGGTGACCGTGTCAGCGCCGGCCTCGAAGGCGTTAAGGCACAAATTGGCGAGCGCGCCCGCCAGGTTCTCGACGCTGCCGGTGAGCCACATCGCGGCGCCTTCGGCCGGCAGGCGCAGCGTGGCGCCGGCCGGGCGGCGCGGCTCGACCGTCGCGGCGAGCGCGTGCAGCAGGTCGGTGAGGGCGAAGCGGTCGTGGCCCACGTCGGCGCCGTGCGCGTAGGCCAGCATGTCGGCGACCAGGCATTCGAGCTGGCGCAGGCGCTCGACCAGGCGATCGGCAAAGCGCGCCCGGTCGGCGGCGTCGAGCGGCGTGTCGCGCAGGTGGCAGGCGTACACCAAAGCGGTCGCGAGCGGCGTGCGCACCTGATGTGCGAGGCCGGCCGTCATTTCGCCGAGCTGCGCCAGCGGGCGTTGGCGCGTCAGCTCCTGCTGCAGCGCATCGAGGCGGCTTTCGAGCTGGCGGTACGAGCTGCCGAGCGCTCCCGACAGGTGGTCGAAGGCGCTGGCGTCGCGAGCGAGTTCGGCGAGCGGCAAGGCCGGCATGGTGGCGGTCCGGATCGTGGCGACCCCGCGAATGGGGTCGGTCGACCGGGCCTAAAGCAACCGCCGTACCAGATAAATTTGTCTAGTTAATTCAGCTGGTTGAAAAAATTGAACCGGCCAGACGTCAAAGATCCGACGCTGTGCCCGCGCGCTGCAGGCCGTACTTGCGCATCTTCTCGACCAGCGTCGTTCGGCGCATGTTCAGCAGCTCCGCGGCGTGGGCGACCACGTCGTTCGCCTCGGTCAGCGCCTGACAGATGTAGCTGCGTTCAAGGCCTTCGAGGTAGTCCTTGAGATTGATGCCGGCCGCCGGCAGGCGGGCCGCGGCACCGTCGAGCGCGGTGCTGTCGGTCGGCGGCGGCAATGGCAGGTCCGTCTCGCCCGCGCTGTTGAGGCTGTCCTGCGCAGCGCGGCCCTGGCGCAGCCGCGCCGGCAGGTCGGCGGCCCCGACCGGCGCTTCGCCGTTCATGATGGCCATGCGCTCGATGACGTTGGCGAGCTCGCGCACGTTGCCGGGCCACGCGTAGTCCGCCAGCACCGCCAGCGCGTCGCGCCCGACGCGCACGTTGATGCCCTTCTCGCGCGCGATGCGCGTGGACAGCTCCTCCACCAGCGCCGGGATGTCCTCGCGCCGGGCGCGCAGCGGCGGCAGCTCGATCGGGAACACGTTCAGGCGGTAGTAAAGATCCTCGCGAAACGTGCCCTCGCGGATGCCGGTTTCCAGATCCCGGTGCGTGGCGGCGATGATGCGCACGTCGGCCTGCATGCTGCGGTTGCTGCCGACGCGTTCGAACACGCGCTCCTGCAACACACGCAGCAGCTTCACCTGCATCGGCAGGCTCATGTCGCCGATTTCGTCCAGGAACAGCGTGCCGCCCTCGGCCGCCTCGAAGCGCCCTTGGCGGGCGCTGATGGCGCCGGTGAAGGCGCCCTTCTCGTGCCCGAACAGCTCGCTTTCCAGCAGATCAGCCGGGATGGCGCCGCAGTTCACCGGCACGAAGGGCCGGTTGGCGCGCGCCGACTGGAAATGGATGTTGCGCGCCACCACTTCCTTGCCGGTGCCCGACTCGCCGAGGATCAGCACGTTGGAATCCGTGCGCGACACGCGCTCGATCAGGTACTGCACGCGCTCCATGGCGTGGCCGCGACCGACCAGCCGGTACACCAGGCCGGTGTTGGCCGCTCCGGTGGCGCGCTCGCGCACGAAGCGCGCCCGGTCGAGCGCCGCCGACAGCGCGTCGTACTGCAGCGGCAGCGGCACGCTCGCCACCAGCGCCCGGCCGAGCGCCGTCTGCCAGTCGGCATCGGCGCCCTGCGCGTCCGGCACCAGCAGCACCACCACCAGGCGCGGCCAGCGCGCGCGGCAGGTTTCGAGGATGGCCAGCGCCGGCTCGCGCGGGCCGTGCTGGAACAGCAGCAGCGCCAGCGGCGGCGTCTCGGAAGCAATGTCGTCGAGGCAATCGGCCGCGACCGGCTGGTAGCCCAGGAAATGCAGCAACTGCTCCGGGGCCGGCGAGAGCGCCTGGGGAGACGGAGCCAGCACCAGACAGTCGCGAACCATGCGTGGGAGTTCCGATCGACGGGCGCAGGGGGGCGCGAACGAACGGCCACTCCCTGCACGCGGACGTTGTAAACGCCTGCATGGTGGCGAGGCCGGCGGGGAGTGTCAAGAATGTGGCGCTGGCCGCGGGGTGCGATTCCGGGTGCGGCGTCAGGCCGGCCGCCGCGCCTGCGCCACGGCGCGCCGATGCTGGCGAAAGATATAGCGCTCCAGCGCGTCCGTGAGCTGCGGGTCGAGCCCCTGGAACTCGGCCAGTACCTGACCATCCGACAGCGCGCGCAGCAGCGCCGGCAGTTGCAGTGCCACCGGCAGTGTCGGGCGCACATACAGGCTCACCTGTCCCGGCCCGGGCGGCAGGTTGGCCTGCCACAGCACGCCGCGCAGGCCAAGACGCACCGGGCGCGGCGCGGGTACCGTCAATTCCCGCGTCAGCCACTGACCGACCAGGCCGAGCAGCAGGTCGAGCTTGTGGTCGAGCCGTTGCAGGTGGGCGGCGAGTAGCGGGTTCTCCTCGGGCAGCGGGGAGGGTTCGTCGAGGCCGCCGAGCAGGCCGAGCAGGGCGGTCGCGCGGCGGTTCAGGTCCGCAAGTTCCAGCCCATCGGTCAGCGCGGGTGTGGCCTGCCAGACCACCGCCAGCGGCTCGCTGTGGCTGAGGCTGCCGGCGAGCGGATCGTTTGGGTCGGCTGGGGTGTCGGGCGACATGGGTGTGCTCCCGCGCCGTGTGCGCGGCGCGCCGCTTCGGCCGTAGCGGCCGGCGCACAGGGTAGCGCCGTCAGCCGGCCATCGCCTGCGTGGCGTAGGCGTTGTGCATGCGCTGCCCGCCGCGCAGGTCGCGCAGGGCGACCGCCGTCTGCTGGCGGGCGGCGTGAGCGCGCTCGGCGAGCCGTCGATCGGCCGATAGGATTTCCCGCAGGGCATCGACGGCGCCTGTCTCAAGACGCGCGGCGCCGCCGGCGAGCGCGGTTTCGAGCGCCGCGTGGCGTGCCCCGGCGAGCGCCGCGACGGTGCCCCAGTCCTCGGCGTCGGCGGCCACCCACATGGCGGCCGTCAGCTCGATGGCCGCGTCGAGGCCGGGTGTGTGCATCAGCCGTTGGCCGCGGCGGGCTGCGCCGGGTCGATGGTCCGCCAGGCGTCGGCGAGCGTGCCGAGCAGGCGGCCGGCTTCGTCGAGGGGTTCGGTGCGGTTGCTGGCGTTGGCCTCACCGAGGCGGCGCAGGATGTAGTCGTACAGCGCTGCCAGGCGGTCCACCAGATCCGGCGCGGCGGCCCGGTTCAGGCTGCCCGCCAGCTCGCCGACGATGGCGATCACCGCCGAGATGAGCTCCCCCTTGGGCGCCAGCTCGCCGCGTTGCAGGTGACCCTTGGCGCGGGCGATGCGCTCCAGCGCGCCGTCGAACAGCAGCGCGGTCAGTTGATGCGGCGTCGCTTCGGTGACGCTGGACTGCACCCGCACGGCGGCGTAGTGCTTCAGGGCGGCGTGGGACATCCAACCAATCTCCGTAGGGGCCTGGGCCTGCCTACTTATCGGACGAGTTGGCGCCGGGTAAAGCGGCTAATTGCTGGGTGAGGAAATTTCCCGTCGACGAGATCTGCGCCAGCAGGCCATCGAGCGCGTTGAACTGCTTGCGGTAGCGGTCTTCGAGCAATTCGAGGCGTTGCTCCAGCGCCGTACGCTGCCCATCGATGTCGCGCAGACGCCGGTCGATCCCATCCGTGCGCGCCTTGATCATGCCCCCGGCGGTGCTGAGGTAGTCGTCCACCACGTCCGTGAGGCGGCCGACCAGCGCATCGTCGCCTTGCAGCAGGCCAGCCAGGGCGCCGCGGTCGCCGCTGAGCGCGGCATCGAACTTGGCGCCGTCGAGCGTGAGCTTGCCGGTCGAGTCGAGGCTAAGACCAATGTCGGCGCCGGACTTGAGCGCTCCGCTCGCGCCCGGTAGCGGGTTTGAGAGCACCCGTCGCAACTGGCTTTCGATGTTGCGCAGCGCGGGTTCGCCGATCAGCACGCCACCCCTGCGCGTGGCGGTGTTGTAGCCGCCCTGCTCCTGCACCACCTTGTGCAGGCCGTTGTAGGCGTCCACGAGCGCCTGCATCCTGCCGCGCACCGAGCCGGTGTCGGCGCTGACGGCGAGCGTGACCGGCGCGGTGGTGGTGGCCTTGAGGTTCAGCGTCACGCCGCCGAGCGCGCCGGTAACCGTGTTGGTGGCGCTGGCGTAGGTGAAGCCGTCCACCTTCACCACGGCGTCGGCTGGCGGCTCTTTCTCGGTCAGGCCGTTGGCGAGGCCGCCGGTTTCGTACTGAATGGCGGCCAGACCACCATCACCTCCGGTTTGCGTTAGGCCGATGGTGTTGGCAGCACCGGTCTTGCTGGAGGTGAGCACAAGATAAGTGCCGGCCGGCTCGACGCCGCCGGTGCTGGTGACCAGCGTGGCGGTCACGCCGAGCGGCTTGCCGTCGGCATCGCGCGCGGCATTGATGGCGTCGCGGATGCCGGACAGGGTCTTGTTGCTGTCGTCGATGGTGATGGCGGCGCTCTTGCCGCCGAGCGCCAGCGTCAGCGTGCCGGTGCCGACCGCGGCGTCCGGTCCCGAGAACGCGCCCGAGGCGAGCTTCTGCGCCTTGGCCAGCGCGGTCACTTCCACAGCGTAGCTGCCGGGCGCGGCGCTGGCCTCGGCGCTCGCGGTGTAGCGGGTGTCGTCGGCCGAGGTGGCCCGGTAGGCCGTCAGCAGGGTTGGCGAGTTCAGGCCGTCGAGCGCCGATTTCACCTTGTCGAGCGCGCCGCGCAACTGCCCGAAGCCGGATAACTGCGCCTGCAGCGTCGCTTCCTTGCCGGCGAGTCGCGTCAGCGTCGGCGTGCGCTCGGCGTCGATCAGCTTGCTCACCAGCCCGGCCACGTCGAGGCCAGAGCCGATGCCTGCGGAACTCAAGCCTGCCATGGCGGTCCGCTACGCCTGCTCGCGCAGCATTTGGCCGCGCGTCGAGTCACGCGCCGTGTGCATTTCCAGCACGGGCTGGCTCGGAATCTGGCGGATCAGGGTGCCGGTTTCGGCATCCACCACGCGCACCACGGTCAGGCCGGTGGTCTCGTCCACCCGGAAGCGCAGCTCGCGGTGCAGCGACTGCACCCGATCGTCGATGTGCGTGACGGCGGGCGCGCGCACGTTTCCGCCCCCGGTGTCGCGGGCCTGGTCCGCAAGCTCCTCGGTGGGCTTCTGCAGTGCGCTGGTCGGGGCGTGAAGCGACGTCACGGTCTGGCGCGCGGGGGCGGAGTCGAATCGAATTTCCATGAGCTCATCCTCGGTTCTAGCGAGTGGCCGACGGGGTCGGCAGCCCGTTTCGCGGGCACGCCAGACGGCGGGTCGAAGGCTTGCTTCGACCCGCCGCTGGTTGTCTGCAATGCGCGTGTCGCGCCCACCGTTACCGCAGCAGCGAGAGCACGTTCTGCGACTGCTGGTTGGCCTGCGCCAGCATGGCGGTGCCGGCCTGCTGCAGGATCTGAGCCCGCGACAGGTTGGCGGTCTCGGACGCGAAGTCGGCATCCTGGATGCGCGACCGCGCTGCCGCGACGTTCTCCGCCGTGGCCTGGCCGCTGGCCACCACCGAGCTGAAGCGGTTCTGCACCGCACCCAGCGAGGCGCGCAGGTCATCCACGAAGGCCAGCGCCCCGTCGACCACCGCCAGCGCGCTGCTGGCGCCGGTCTGGGTGCCGATGTTGATGGCACCGACCGACGCCAGGGTGCTGCCGACCGTGCCGGCCGTCAGCAGCTCTGTGCCGGAGCTGGTGCTCACGCTGAACGCGGTGGAGGAGTTGAACTCCACCTTGCCGCCAACCGCGATGCTGTCATTACCGCCCTGGGTCAGGGTGACGCCTTCGGCGACCACGGTCGAACCCGCCGTCGAATGGTTGAAGTTGCCGATGCGGATGTCGTAGCCGTCGGCGCTCTTGATGGTGAACGAGGCCTTGTTGCTGGCCAGTTCCGCCGTCAGGCCAGTGGCCGCCGTCTTGGCGTTGATGGCGTCCGTCAGCGCGCTCAGATCCGCGGTGCTGCCGACCGTGGCCGAGATCGCCACCGCCGAGCCGTTGGACCCGTACAGGTCGAAGGACACCGTGCCGGCCGCGCTCAGCGTGGCGAAGGACACCGAGTTGGTGGCCGTCGAGGTCACGCCGGTGGTCACGCTCTGCGCGTTCACGAGGTCGGAGATGGCCTTGGCGGTCTCGCCACCAGCCAGTGCGATCGCCGAGCTGCCGGTGGCACCCGACACGGTCAGCGTCTGCGCGCCGAGGCCGTTGTTCGCGGGCGGAGCGGCGGCGGCGGCCAGCGCATCGCCGATGTGGCTCTGGCTGGACGCCTGGTTGGAACCAATGTCCGTGGCCTTGGCGCTACCGATGCCGAAGCTGATCGTCTGACCCGCGTAGGCGCCGATCTGGAACACGCCATTGGCAAACGAGCCGTCAAGCACGTTCTTGCCGTTGAACTGGGTCTGCGTCGCGATGCGGCTGATTTCCGCGGACAGCTGCGACACTTCCTTCTGCAGCGAGGCCCGGTCGGCGGCGCTGTTGGTGTCGTTGGCGGACTGCACGGCCAGCTCACGCATGCGCTGCAGGGCGTTGGTCACCTCGCCCAGCGCACCTTCCGCCACCTGGGCAATCGAGATGCCGTCGTTGGCGTTGCGCACGGCCTGGTTAAGGCCACGAATCTGCGCGGTCATGCGGTCGGCGATCGACAGGCCGGCAGCGTCGTCCTTCGCGCTGTTGATGCGAAGGCCCGACGACAGGCGCTGCAGGGAGGTCGCCAGGTCATTCTGGCTGCGATTCAGGTTGCGCTGAGTGTTCAGCGAGTTGATGTTGCTGTTAACGATCTGCGGCATTGGAATGCTCCAGTAATGTGAGTTGCGTTACCTGGGCCGGCGGCCGGGATTGGCCGTTGGTCCTCTCCAGGAACCCGGAGACTGGCTCCGCTTCCGCGCTGTGTATCGGCGATCGCTTTACGGAGCTTGAGAGCCGGCTTGCAAAAAAGTTGTGCAGCGGCTAAACGACGGTACGGCCGGCGTTCTGATGCCGCCGCGAAGGGTCTAGTCAGGCCGAGACGGCACCTGCCAGGAGGTAGAGACATGGGAACCTTGCACGATCGCCACTTTCCGAACGAATCGGCGACCTATCGCTCGGCACGTGACGCGCTGTTGAAGGCAGAGGCCGCGCTGCGCGAGCAGACCGAGGCGGTGGCGGCGCTGCGCCGCGCGCTGCCGCCTGGGGGAGCGCTGCCGGACGACTACTGCTTCACGCAGGCGGTCGACGAGCGGTCGGTTCGTTTTTCTGAACTGTTCCGGGCGGGCCAGGACACGCTGGTCGTCTACAGCTACATGTACGGCCCCACGGCCAATGCGCCTTGCCCGTTGTGCTCCTCCATGCTGGATAGCCTGGACGGCGCGGCGCCGCACATTGGCCAGCATCTCAGCCTCGCGGTGGTGGCCAAGGCGCCGGCGCCCCGCCTCGCCGCCGTGGCGCGCCAGCGCGGCTGGCGGCACCTGCGTCTGCTGTCGAGTGCAGGTACCACCTACAACGCGGACTATCTGGCCGAGGACGCCGCCGGCAACCCGTGGCCGATGCTGAACGTGTTTCGCAAGACCGCCGCCGGCATCCACCACACCTGGGGCAGCGAGCTGTTCTACGCCGCCCGCGCACCCGGACAGCACACGCGCCACGTGGACAGCCTCTGGCCGCTGTGGAACGCGCTCGATCTGACCCCCGCCGGCCGCCACCCGACCTGGCTGCCGGCGCTGGCCTACGACCCGCCGCCGCATGTTCCGTAGTGAGACGCTGTCCGTCATAGTCGGAGGGGGCAGCGGGTGCCCGCAACACCGTCAGGAGGAATCATGGCCAGGTCCAGAACCACGTTTGCACTCGCCGTTGCGGCAGCCGCCGCCGGGCTCGCCGCGATCGCGGCGGTGACGGTCTTTACCCCCGCCAATGCGGACGCCGGGCTCGCGCCGTGCGCGTGTTCGGCGCCGGTGGAGCTGCTGACCGGCAACCTGCCGACCTCGCCGCGCGCGTCCATCACGCACTGCGAGTGCGGCGCGCAGAGCTGCGCGGTGCTGAACAACCAGGCGCTGGAGTGCGCGAAGTAGCGGCCGTCGGTTGACGACGGCCGGTTGGTGCAAGCCAGGGATGGCTTGCGCGCCGATCAAGCACATCACGTGCTGGATCGGCGGAGGCCGTCGCGGACCTGTGCCGCGACGAGCCGAGTTGGAAAAGGGCGGGACTGCCCTTTTTCAACAGCCAGTTAGCGAAACGACGCGAGATCCGGCTCCGCCTGCCAGTGCGGGGTGACCGGGCCCAGCAGCTCGGCGAGCGCGGTCTGGTCCGCGTCGCTGAGGCGCCATTGCCCGGCGGCGACGTTGGCTTCGAGCTGGGCCGGGCTCATCACGCCGGCGATGACGCTGCTGACGGCCGGTTGCGACAGCAGCCAGGCAAATGCGAGGTCGAGCAGGCCGTGGCCGCGCGCGGCGGCGAACTCGCTCAGTTGCCCCAGCAGGCGCTCGTTGTCCGGCGTGCGAAGCCGCGTGACGGTAGGACTGCCGGCGGCGCCGCGCGTGCCGGCCGGGGCCGGCTGGCCGGGTTGGTACTTGCCGCTCAGCAGGCCCGCGGCGAGCGGAAAGTAGGGCAGAAAGCCGATGCCGTTTTCGGCGCAGAACGGCAGCAGTTCCAGCGTCGCGCCGCGCACCAGCAGGCTGCACTGGTGCTGCGCGGTGGCGAACGCCGGCAGGCCAAGCCGCGCGGACTCGCCGAGCGACTGCGCGTGGCGCCACGCGGCGTAGTTGCACTGGCCGATGTGGCGCACCTTGCCTTCGCGCACCAGCGGGGCGAAGGCCTCCAGGATGTCCTGCGCGCTCGCCTGCGGCTGCGGGAAGTGCAGTTGCAGCAGGTCGAGGTAGTCGGTGCGAAGACGCCTGAGGCTGGTCTCGCAGTGGCTGCGGATGCGCCGGGCGACGGTTTCGCCGTCGGCGAGGTTCAGCAGGTGGCATTTGCTCGCCAGGATGACCTTGTCCCGCCGGCCGGCCAGCGCCTCGCCGAGGAATTCCTCGCTCTTGCCGTCGTTGTAGATGAAGGCGGTGTCGATGAGGTTCACGCCCAGGTCGAGCGCCCGGTGCACGGTGGCGACGCTGGACGGCAGGTCCTGCCGCGGCGGGCCGAATACGTTGCCGCCCAGGCCGACGGCCGACACGGTGAGGCCGGTATTGCCAAGCGGGCGGTATTCCATGGGTGGTCTCCTCGCAATCGAACAGGGTCAGGCCGCGCGCGCAATGAAACTGGCCTCGCCCGGCACCAGCAGGCGCGCGTAGGCGGCGTAGCGGAACACGCTGCTGGCCGATCGCGGGTCGAGCAGCAGCGGGAGCAGACGGCGGTCCCGGCCGGATGGTGCCACGCGCAGCGCGCCAGCCGGGATGGCGTGGATGTGGTGCCGCTCCTCCCGCAGCACGCAGGCGGTGGCGGGTTCGTCGCCGCCGGCGTATACGCCGCTGATGACGGCCCGCTCGATGGGCTCGGCGAGCGTCTCGAAGGCTAGGCCGTGGCGCGTCAGCAGCGCCGCGAAGCGCTCCGTGTGGTCGGTGATGTAGTAGCCGGCAGTAGGGCGCAGCAGGTCGTGCGCCGCGACCGCACGGTGATCGGCAAAGGTCGCCTCGATGCGCATGCCGTTCGCCCGCTCGCGCAGCGGCAGCGTGAGCGTGGCGTCCGCAGGGTCGCGCCAGTAGCGGGCGTTCAGTGGAAACTCGCGGTCGTCCGGTTCCTGCGCGGCCAGTGCCTGTGCGGCGGCGATGGCCGACGCGTGGTCGCGCACGCAGTCCAGGAACACCTCCATGCACAGGCGCTGCTTTTCCACCCGCGAGCCGATGTCCCGAAACGTGGCGTACTGGCCGGCCTTCGGCTCCATGGGGGTTTCGAGCAGCACGGCAAGCGCGCCGCGCAGGCCGGCCTTGTTGCGAAAGGTGCGCGCCGTGAGGTCGCCGTGCGTGACCGGCTGCGCGAGCGACTTGATCTCGCCGATGTAGCGCTGCGCCGGCAGGCCCCGCGCCTGGGTGTCGGCGATGAGCTGCGGCAGCAGCGTGGCGGAGGCGAACTGGCGCAGTGGTTCCGGGATCGCCGGCAGGCTGGCGACGTCGAACTGCGCCTCGAACGCCGTGAGGTAGCCCGCCGCGCCGAGCGTCTTGCGCTTGAGCACCGCCTGCTCGTGCGCGTCCAGCACCACGGCCGGCGCCCAGCGGCGCACGGCGGCGTCGAGCGCCTGGCTTTCCGGCTGCTCCAGCAGCACGAAGTCGCGGTTGATATTCGCCGCGTTGCCGTTGCGCCAGGAATCGCTGTCGCGCCCGTCCGGGTTGGCGTTCGGCACGATCACCAGCTCGAACGTGTCGAGCCAGTCGCGCCGGTCGCCGAGCAGCGCATCGCGGGCGAGGCCAAGCAGCGCCTCGCAGCCGGCGGCTTCCGACGCGCCGTGGATGGAGCCGACCAGCATTACGCGCAGCTTGCCGGGCGCCACGCGGCCCGCGTCCGCAAAGCCGCACAGCAGCGCCGGCAGGTCGCGCCCGCCGGCCGAGCGGCCAAGGCTGACGGCCGTGGCGAGTTCGCCGGCCGCCGCCGCCAGCGCGCGCAGGTACCCGCCAACCTGCGCCGAGTCCGAATAACGCGCAGACGCCTGCATTTCGAGCGGGGTGGGCAGGTGGACCACGGCCGTCAGCGCAGATCCTGGTACACGAAGAATTCCTCGCCCGGTGCGATCCACGCGGCGTACTCCGGATAGCGAAACACGCTGCTGATGGAGCGCGGGTCGAACAGCAGCAGCGCCAGACGGCCGGCAGGCTGGGCGAGGTCGACGCGCAGGCTGCCGGCGGGCAGGGTTGTCGGCGTCGAGGCTTCCCGCACTGCCGTACACCGGCCGAGCGCGCTGGGGCGCGCGGCAAGGCGCATCGCCCGCACCGTGTGGCGGAGCTGCTGGTCGAGCACCGTGTAGGCGACGCCGTGGTGATCCAGCAGCTCCCGCAGCGCGTCGGTATGGCGGGTCACGATCAGCGCGCCCGGCACGTGCACCCGGTCCGCGGTGACCCGCTGGCGGTGATCGGCAAACGCCAGCGGCTCCAGCGCGCGGGTGTCGAGCCGGCGCAGCCGAATGGACACGGTGGCCTGTGCGGGCGTTGGGCCGTAGCCGGCAAACAGTGTCAGCGTGCGCGGTGGTGGCGCCGCGCGGGCGGCCAACACCTGCTCGCGGATGGCCTCCCGGCGCGCGTGCACTTCGGTCAGAAAGCTGCGGATGCACAGCCGCTGCCGGTCCACGCGCACGGCGATGTTGCGGTAGGTCGGGAAGACGTCCGTGCGCGGGTCGAGCTTGGTCTCCACCAGCACCGACAGCGCGCCGCCGAGCGCCGCCGTGTTGCGGAAATTGCGCAGCGTGAGCCCCCCGTGCGTCACGGCCTGGCGGGTGCTGGTGATCTCGCCGATGTAGTGGTTGGCCGGCAGGCCGCCGGCCGACACGCGCGCGATCAGCGCCGGCAGCACGGTGTGCTCGGCGTACGCCTGCATCGCGTCCGGCAGCGCCGGGTTGTTGGCGATCTCGAACTGGGCGTCGAAGTCCGTGAGGTAGCCCTCGCGCGCCAGCGTCTCGCGCTTCAGCACGGCCGACTCGTGCGTGTCGAGCGCGGCGTCCGGCGCGTAGCGGGCGAGCGCCTGCACCAGCGCGCGGCTCTCCGGCTGCGACAGCCGCACGAAGTCGGTATTGATGTTGACGCGGTTGGCGTTCGAGCGCCGGTGCAGGTCGCGCCCGTCCGGGTTGGCGTTCGGGATCATCACCACGTCGAGGTCGTCGAGCAGCGGGCGCAGGTCGCCGTCGATCAGATCGCGCGCGATGCCGAGCAGCGCCTCGCCGCCGGCGGGTTCCGCGCCGCCGTGCTGCGAGCCGACCAGCAGGACCTTCAGACGCGGCCCGGCTGGCTCGCCGGGTGGTGCGGCGAGGACCAGCGCTTCGAGCGGCCGGCCCTCCACGCTGCGCCCGAACACGTCCTTGCGGGCAAGGCCCGGCGCGCGCCTGGCGAGCGCGTCGAGATAGCGGGAGATTTCGCCTGACGTGCTGTAGCGGCGAAAGTCGGCGGCTTCGAGCGGTGTCTGCCGGGCGGGTGCGCAGGCTGCGCTGCCGACAGCCACCAGCACCAGCGCGGCGAGCGTACCCGGGCGAAGAAGCCTGCGGCGGCGTCCGCTCACGGCCGGCGCAGTGCGTTCGGTCAGCCGTCGAGATCCGCTACCAGCGCCGCCTGCGTTGCGGCCGGCAGCGGATCGATGTCGACCGTCATGTTCGGGTGGTCTATACCCGCCGCGAGCGTGGCGCCGGCCTTCAGCGCCGCAATCATGGCCGGCGTGAACTCGAAGCGCAGGAAGTGCACCGACGAGGTCTTGTCGTCGTTCTCGCGGTCCATGTCCTCGTCGGCGATGGCGTACACCGCCGCGTGGCCGGCCACGCGCAGCCACACGCGGTCCTCGACGCCGATGAGTTTGGTCAGTTCCCGGCGCCGCTCGGCCTCGTCCGCGTACTCGATCATGAACGTGGCCTTGAGGTTGCTGCCATCCGGGATCAGCGGGTTGTAGGCCTCCAGCTCTTCCTCGATGCCGCGCGCCTCGAAGATGCGCTCGATGCGCAGCATTTCCTGGATCTGGTATTGCACCGTGAGCCGGTCCTCGAAGGCCGCCGTGGCGTGCGGGCCGAGTTGCAGCAGGCGGTTTTTCTTGTGCTCCAGCACGCGGGCGCGAAACGCCGCACGCTGCTCGGCGTACTGCTCCAGCGACATCAGGTCGTTGCGGGTGAGTTTCTGCATGGCTCAGATTCCGTAGGCGAGACGCAGCAGTTGCAGCGGGTGCGATGACGGTTTTCCGTTACCGACGCCGTGCTCGATGTGTTTGCAGGCGATCGGGCAGTCGCTGGCGTAGTGGGCGGGGTCGGCTTCACGGACCCGGTTGAACACCGGCGTGCCGATCTTCACGGCAAACGGATAGGTTTCCGCCTTCACGCCGTACGTGCCGTCGTGGCCAGCGCAGCGCTCGATGGCGACGACTTCGGTGTCCGGCACCAGCTGGAACACCTCGCGCGTCTTGAGGCCAATGTTCTGCACGCGAAGGTGACACGGCGGGTGATAGGCCACCTTGCCGAGCGACTGCTTGAAGTCGGTCTTGAGCAGCCCGTCCTTTTGGCGGGCGATGAGGTACTCGAACGGGTCGTAGATGCGCGCGGCGACCTTCTGCACGTCGGCGTCGTCCGGGAACATCAGCCGCAGTTCCTGCTTGAACATCAGCACGCAGGACGGCACCGGCGCCACGATGTCGAAGCCCTGGTCCACGTAGGCGGCCAGCGCCGGCAGGTTGTGCTGCTTGAGCTTCTCGACCGATTCGAGGTCGCCGAGTTCGAGCTTCGGCATGCCGCAGCAGCGGCTGTCGTCGGCCAGCGTCACCGGCAGGCCGTTGTGGCGGTAGATGGCGGCCAGATCCTCGCCGAGCTCCGGCATCTGGTTGTGCCCGTAGCAGGTGCCGAACAGCAGCACCTTGCCGGTGGTGGTGGCGCCGGGCGTGGGCGTGAGCGCGGCGTTGGCGCTGTCCTGGTCCTTGAAGCGGCGCGCGAGCGGCTTGCTGGTAAACGGCGGCAGCACGGCGTCGGCGTGGATGCCCATCACCTTTTCCATGGCCTTACGGGCGGGCTTCAGACGATTGACGGCGTTGACCGTCTCTGTCACCACCGGGATGCCGGCCAGCTTGCCGGTCAGATCGGTCGAGGTCAGGAAGCGGTCCCGGAACGACGCGCCCTTGGTCTTGAACTTCACCGCCTTGGCACGCAGCATCAGGTGCGGGAAGTCCACGTTCCACTCGTGCGGCGGCACGTAGGGGCACTTGGTCATGTAGCACAGGTCGCACAGGTAGCACTGGTCGACCACCTTCCAGTAGTCCTCCTTGGCGACGCCGTCCACTTCCATGGTCGAGGATTCGTCGACCAGGTCGAACAGGGTCGGGAAGGACTGGCACAGGCTCACGCAGCGCCGGCAGCCGTGGCAGATGTCGTAGACGCGCTCCAGCTCCTCGAACAGCGCCGTCTCGTCGTAATACTCGGCGGTCTTCCACTCGATGGCGTGCCGGGTCGGGGCTTCGAGGCTGCCCTCGCGGCGCGGCGAACGGGACTCGGTATCGGCCATGGGTGATGCTCCTGTCGTGCAGGCTGGGGTCGGATTGGGCGAAATCTGCATTCAGCGGCATCGTGCCGCGGCCTTGTCGCAAGGCAACGCGGCATTGCGCCGCGCACATATCGGGAGGCGGGGACCGTCGCCGGCCCCCGCACCCGCCCGGGCTCAGGAGCCCAGGGTGTCCAGAGCCTTCTGGAAGCGGTTGGCGTGCGAACGCTCCGCCTTGGCCAGGGTCTCGAACCAGTCGGCGACCTCGGAGAAGCCTTCCTCGCGCGCCGTCTTGGCCATGCCCGGGTACATGTCGCTGTACTCGTGGGTCTCGCCGGCGATGGCCGCCTTCAGGTTGTCGGCGGTGCCACCGATCGGCAGGCCCGTGGCCGGGTCGCCGACGGCTTCCAGGTACTCCAGGTGGCCGTGGGCGTGGCCGGTTTCGCCTTCCGCGGTGGAGCGGAACACGGTGGACACGTCGTTGTAGCCCTCGACGTCCGCCTTGTTGGCGAAGTACAGGTAACGACGGTTGGCCTGCGATTCGCCCGCGAACGCGGCCTTGAGGTTGCCCTCGGTCTTGCTGCCCTTCAACGTAGCCATGTGATGACCTCCTGCTGTGATGACACCGTTTCGGTCGCCACCGGCATGGTGGCTTCCTCACGGTGACGGATGGTAGCGGGGCAGGGTGGGGCTTGGAAGTTGAATTTTCCAATGCCTTCGATAGTGAATGTCTATCGAGCCCCGGCCCGCCTGGATTCTAGCCCAAAGCCGGTGACGCGCCGGTTGCGGCCGGCGCGCATTCGGCGATTGCGCCCGCCAGCAGTTCGATCGCCTGCGGCCGGTAAAAGTCGGCCCGCACGGCAAGCGCCACCTGCCGGTACGGCGCCGTGCCGCGAAACGGCCGCACCGCCAGCAGCGCCCGGTCGCGCGGCGATTCGCCTAGCGCGCCGACCGGCAGCACGCTGATGCCGGCGCCGCTTGCCACCATGTAGCGGATGGTTTCGAGCGAGCCGCCTTCGAGCCGCTGACCGGCCTTGTGGCCGAGCGCCGGGCACAGCGCCAGCACCTGATCGCGAAAGCAGTGCCTGGGGCCGAGCAGCAGCACGTTCTCGTCGCCGAGCTGCGCCGGCCCAATGCGCGCCTGCGCCGTCCACGGATGCCCCGGCGGCAGGGCGACCACGAATTCCTCCCGATACACCGGCCGCACGTCGATGTCCGGCGCCCGGTACGGCAGCGACAGCACCACGGCGTCGAGCTCGCCACGCTGCAGGCGCGCGCCGAGTTCGTCCGTGTAGTTCTCCTCGATGATGAGTGGCATACGCGGTGCGCTCTGGGCCAGACGGGGTATCAGCCGCGGCAGCAGGTACGGGCCGATCGAGAAGATCACGCCCAGGCGAAACGGCCCGGCCAGCGGATCGGTGGCGTTGGCGGCCAGCGCGCGGATGGTCTCGACGTCCGACAGCACGCGCCGCGCCTGCTCCACGATCTGCTCGCCGACCGGCGTCGGCTGCACGTGGCCCGGCAGGCGCTCGAACAGCGTCACACCGAGTTCGTCTTCGAGCTTCTTGATCGCCACCGACAGGCTCGGCTGGCTCACGAAACAATGCGCGGCGGCGCGGCCGAAGTGCCGCTCGCGCGCCACGGCGACCACGTAGCGCAGTTCGTTCAGGGTCATCGGGGCTCGGCTTTGGGGGCGGCAAGGGGGTTGCGGTATTGTGCCGGCCCCGTCTCATTTCCGGCCCCCCGCGAGGTCCGCCATGAACCATCCCGACCCTGCCATCACGCCCGTGCTGCTGGTCGAACGCGACGCCGGCGGCGTGGTGCGACTGACGCTGAACCGACCCGCGCAGCGCAATGCCCTGTCCGAAGAGCTGCTGCGGGCGCTGAAGGCCACGCTCGGCGAACTCGCCGCCGATGCCGGCGTGCGGGTGCTGGTGCTGGCCGGCGCCGGGCCGGCGTTCTGCGCCGGGCATGATCTGAAGGAACTGCGCGCACTGCCGGACGAAGCCGCCGCCGGCGCGCTGTTCGCGCTGTGCGGCGAGGTGATGCTGGCCCTGCGCCGCTTTCCGCACCCGGTGATCGCGCAGGTGCATGGCGTCGCCACCGCCGCCGGCTGTCAGCTGGTGGCGAGCTGCGATATGGCGGTGGCGTCCGACCACGCGCGCTTTGCGACGCCGGGCGTGAATATCGGACTTTTCTGCAGCACGCCGGCCGTGGCGCTGACGCGCAACGTGGCCTACAAGCACGCCATGGAGATGCTGTTCACCGGCGAGCTGATCGACGCCGGCACGGCGCAGCGCATCGGCCTCGTGAACCGCGTGCTGCCGACCGGTGACCTCGACAGGCACGTGCGCGAACTCGCCGCGCAGATCGCAAGCCGCCCGCCGGCGGTGCTGACGCTCGGCAAGGCCGCCGTGCAGGCGCAACTCGGGCTGAACGAGGCCGACGCCTACGCCCGCATGGGCGCCGTGATGGCGCAGAACCTTCTGATGGCCGAGGCCGTGGAGGGTATCGACGCCTTTCTCGAAAAGCGCCCGCCGAACTGGTGACGCGTGCCCGGGCACGCCCGGCACACACCCTCTGAAACCGGCAGGGAGGCCGGCTTCCTCACCCGCACGGAGCGCGTATGACGGCCGCGGCGATGCATCGCCGGGCCAAGGGAGCAACGATGAAAAGGGGTATCGCCCTGGCAGCACTGTTGGCGCTGTCGCCCATCACGCACGCGAGTGACGCCTACGTCGACGAAGTCCTGAAGGCGCTGGAGAAAAAAGGCCTGCTGTCGGCGCAGGAGGTGCAGGACATCAAGGTCAATGCGCGCGAGGCGGAGCGTCAGGCGCAAGCAGCGGCACCGCAAACGGCCGCGACGCCTGCGCGACCCACCCCGTCGCCGGCCCGGCAAGTGGCCGCCGTGCTGCCCAAGCCGCCCGAGGCCCTGCGTGCCTGGGGCCGTTTGCAGCCGCGCTACACCTACATCCCGGCCGGCGATGGTCTCGACGGCACCAACTCGTTCACGTTCCGCCGCGCGCGGGTGGGTCTCAAGGGCGCGCTGAACGAAGACTTCTACGCCTACACCCAGTACGAGGCCGCCAACGAGACGCCGGCGCTCGCCAACGCCGACAGCCTGCTCGATGCCTGGATACGCTACAGCGCGTTCGACGACACGATCGGCGACATCATCGTCGGCCAGCAGTTCCTGCCGGGCTACGGGCGGGCGCCGCAGTTGTCGGCCAGCGTGGAGCGCAAGTTCACCGAGTTCCTCGGCCCCGGCACCGCCGGGCGGGCGCGCGGCATCATCGTCGAGCGCGGCAAGCTCGGCGCGCCGGAAACCTTCACCGACGGCGCGTTCGGCGACCGCCTGCAGTACGGCTTCGGCGTGTTCAACGGGCCGGACGTCAACACCAACAACGACAACAACGAGCTGCTGTACGGCGTGGTGGCGGCGCTGACGCCGCTCGGCATGACGGTGGAGGACGAGTACGAGATTCGCGACCTGCCGTTCAAGTATTTGCTCGGCGCGGGTTACTCGTGGTCACGCGACAGCGGCAGCGCCGACGCGCGCGTGCAGAACACGCTGCTTGGTCGCCCGGTCACGCTCGACAACGCCTGGTTGCAACTGTTCGGCGAGTTCCACGTGCGGCGTTGGTTCGGCTGGGCGAGCTGGACGCAGTTCGCGTCCGAGGACGGCGACGGCCTGACCCTGTCGCGCGCCGACGGCGCGCTCGACGACCGTTTGCGCTCGCGCGCCTGGACGGCCGGCTTCACGCGCACCTTCCCGCTGGCGCGCGGCCGGCACGTCGCGCTCGGCCTGCAATATCAGCAGGTGGACAACCAGCACCCGTCGCGCACGCGCTTCATGCGCATCCTCACCGGCAGCTCCGCCGACGAGCTGGCGCGCGGCATGGACGAGGGGCAGGTGTTCCAGTTGATGGCCACCTACATCTTCAACCCCAACATCCGCCTGCTGAACGAGTACGCCTGGTTCGATGCCGAGCACGGCGTGGACTACGGCGGGCTGGTCAGCCAGTTGCAGGTCGATTTTTGATCAAATTCCCGAACCGACCACCCCGCAGCACCCGGAGACGCCCGTGACCGACCAGCCCTACACCCCGCCCCGCGTCTGGCAATGGGAGCAGACCGCCGGCGGGCGCTTTGCCAACATCAACCGCCCCGTCGCCGGCGCCACGCACGAGGCCGAGCTGCCGGGCGGCAAGCACCCGCACCAGATCTACTCGCTCGGCACCCCGAACGGCCAGAAAGTCACCATCCTGTTCGAGGAACTGCTCGCCGCCGGCCACGCCGACGCCGAGTACGACGCCTGGCTCATCAACATTCTGGAAGGTCAGCAGTTCGGCAGCGGCTTCGTGGCGGCGAACCCCAACTCCAAGATCCCGGCGCTGGTGGATCACAGCACCGCGCCGCCGACGCGGGTGTTCGAGTCCGGCGCCATCCTGGTGTACCTGGCGGAGAAGTTCGGCGCGTTCCTGCCGAAGGCCGGCGCTGGCCGGGCCGAGTGCCTGTCGTGGCTGTTCTGGCAAATGGGCGCCACGCCGTTCCTGGGCGGTGGTTTCGGGCATTTCTACGCCTACGCGCCGAGCAAGCTGGAATACCCCATCAACCGCTTCGCCATGGAGGTCAAACGCCAGCTCGACGTGCTGGACCGGAACCTCGCCGAGCGGCGCTACATGACCGGCGGCGAGTACACCATCGCCGACATGGCCATCTGGCCCTGGTACGGCGGGCTGGTCCTGAACGACCTGTACGAGGCCGCCGAGTTCCTGGCCGTGGACAGCTACGCGAACCTGGTCCGCTGGGCGCGCGATATCGCCGAGCGCCCGGCCGTGCAGCGCGGCCGGCGCGTGAATCGCATCATGGGTCCGGAGGCCGAGCAGATGCGCGAACGGCACGGGCCGGAGGATTTCGAGCGGCCCTGAACCGAGCGCCGGGCAGTCTGGGGTGCACGGAGCGGCTCGAAGTCGGCGTGTCGGGTAGGCCCCGGCAGTTTGCCCGCCGGCGCCCATACTGCCGCCCCCTTACAATCCGGCGCACACGTCAGCCCGCAGCGGCCGGCGGCCCGGACCCGCAGGAGGAGCGGCATGGATCTCGATTTCTCGCCCGAGGACGAGGCGTTTCGTGCGCAGGTGCGCGCGTTCCTGGATGAGCATTACCCGGCCGACATCCGCCGCAAGGTGGAGCTCGGGCTGGCACTGGCCAAGGACGATTACGTGCGCTTTCAGCGCCTGCTGTACTTGCAGGGCTGGATCGCGCCGTCGTGGCCGGTGGAGTTCGGCGGCTGCGGCTGGTCGGCGACGCGGCGCTACCTCTTCGAGGACGAACTGGCCGCCGCGGACACGCCGCGCATCATGCCGTTCGGCCTGAAGATGCTGGCGCCGGTGCTGATGGCGTTCGGTACGCCCGCTCAGCAGCAGCGCTTTCTGCCGCGCATCCTGGCCTCCGAGGACTGGTGGTGCCAGGGCTACTCGGAACCGGGCGCGGGGTCTGATCTGGCCGCGCTGCGCACGCGGGCGGAACCGGTCGACGGCGGCTATCGCGTCAGCGGTTCCAAGATGTGGACCACTTACGCGCACTACGCGGACTGGATGTTCGCGCTGGTGCGCACCGGCAGCGGCGGCAAGAAGCAGGAGGGCATCTCGTTCCTGCTGATCGACATGCGTACCAAGGGCGTGTCGGTGCGGCCGATCGTCACCATCGACGGCCTGCACGTGGTCAATCAAGTCTTTCTGGAGGACGTGTTCGTGCCGGCGGATTGCCTGGTCGGCGCCGAGGGCAAGGGCTGGACCATCGCCAAGTTCCTGCTCGGGCACGAGCGCAGCAACATCGCCGGTGTGGCGCGCAGCAAGCAGCAGTTGCGGCGCCTGAAACGCATCGCCACCGAGCGCGGCCTGCTGGCCGACCGGCGCTTCGCGGACCAGGTGGCGCGGCTCGAAATCGACCTGCTGGCGCTGGAATACACGGACCTTCGGGCGCTGTGGGAGGAGTCCGCCGGCCACGCGCCAGGGCCGCAGGCCTCGCTGCTCAAGGTGCGCGGCACGCAGATTCAGCAGGCGCTAACGGAACTCCTGATGCAGGCGGTGGGGCCCTACGCGCTGCCCTACGACGTGAAGGTTCTGAAGCTCGGCTGGCAGGATGCCCCGCCGGTCGGGCCGGACTACGCGGCGCCGCTCGCGGCGAGCTACTTCGACACCCGCAAGACCTCGATCTACGGCGGCTCGAACGAGATTCAGAAGAACATCCTCGCCAAGGCCGTGTTCGGCCTGTAACGGAAAACGCTCACATGGACTTTGCCCTGTCGGAATTCCAGCAGCTGTTGAAGGAACAGGCCGAGCGCTTCGTGGAGCGCGATTACGGCTTCGAGCAGCGGCGCACGATCATCGCCGCCGAGCCCGGTTTCAGTGCGGCGCATTGGCAGACGTTTGCGGAACTCGGCTGGCTCGGCCTGCCGTTTGCGGAAGAAAACGGCGGCTTCGGCGGCACGGCGGCTGATCTCGCCATCCTGTTCGAGGTGTTCGGTCGTGGCCTCGTGGTGGAGCCGTACCTGGCGACGGTGCTGGGCGGGCTCGCCGTGGAGCGCTCCGGCACGCCGGCGCAGAAGGACGCCCTCCTGCCGGGCGTGATCGCCGGCACGCACCGGCTGGCGCTCGCCAGCACCGAGACCGGCGGCCGCCCCGGCGCGCTGCACGTGGCGACCCAGGCCAAAAAGGTGACCGGCGGCTGGCAGCTTTCCGGCCACAAGGCGGTGGTGCTGCACGGCGCCAGCGCCGACACACTGCTGGTGAGCGCGCGCAGTCACGGTGCGCACGATGCGCCGGGCGGCATAGGCCTGTTTCTGGTGCCGGCCAAGACATACGGTGTGACGCGCCGAGGCTACGCCACGATCGACGGCCTGCGCGCCGCCGAGATCACGCTTGACCGCGTGGAGCTCGGTGACGATGCCTTGCTCGGCGAGCCGACGGCCGGCTACGCGCTGCTCGACGCGCTGCTCGACATCGCGGCGATTGCCGGCTGCGCCGAGTCACTCGGCTGCATGCAGGCGCTGATCGACCGCACGGCGGAGTACCTGCGCACGCGCGAGCAGTTCGGGCGCCCGATCGGCGAATTCCAGGTCCTGCAGCACGCGCTGGTGGACATGTACATGGCCGCCGAGCAGGCGCGCTCGATCACCCTGGCGGCGGCAATGAAGGCCGGCGCGCCGGTGCCCGAGCGACAACGACTGGTCGCCGCGGCGCGGCAGGTGTGCGCCGACGCCGGGCGCCTGGTCGGCCAGACGGCGGTACAGCTGCACGGCGGCATCGGCGTCACCGACGAGCTCGACGTGGCGCACTACTTCAAGCGCGTGACGATGCTGCCGGCGTGGTTTGCCGACAACGGTCAGCCGCTCGATCGATTCCAGGCCGCTGCCGCCTGATGGCGGGCTCGAATGCGACGCTGTCGCCGCGCGCGGCGGCGGGACTGTTCGCGCTGATGGTGCTGCTGTGGGGCGTGAACTGGCCGGTGATGAAGGTCGGCTTGGGTTACATCCCGCCGTTTCACTTCGCGCTGCTGCGCCTGACGCTGGGCGCGCTCACCATGTTCGCGGTGGCGGCGCTCGCCGGCGAACTTCGCCTGCCGGCGCGTCAGGACTGGCCGGTGGTGCTCAGCATGGGTCTGGTGCAGATGTGCGCCTTCATGGTGATCGGCTTCATCGGCCTGCTGTACGTGGGCTCCGGGCGGGCGGCGATCCTCGCCTACACCACGCCGCTGTGGGTGCTGCCGCTGTCGGTGTGGGTGCTGCGCGAGCCACTCAGCCGGCCCAAGCTGCTGGCCTTTGCGCTCGGCATTGCCGGCGTGGCGGTGCTGTTCAACCCGCTGGGGTTCGACTGGTCCGACCGGCGGGTGCTGTTCGGCAATGGGCTTTTGCTGTTCGGCGCCGCGCTGTGGGCGGTGCAGATCG
>NZ_JBFWOM010000013.1:0-83701 GCF_050250495.1 Immundisolibacter sp.
AGGCCGACCTGCAGACGGCGCAGCAGTCGCTCGACCGCTACTTCGACCGCAGCTCGCGGCGTGCGACGTCCGCCAGCGAGCTGCTGCGCCAGGTGGCCATGCAGGCGCGCCAGACCACGCTGCCGCGCCCCGACGACACCCTCGCGGCGCTGGCCACCGCCGCGGCGGGCCGCTGAGCGGGACCGAACCGGCGATGCGCGCGGTCATCTGGTTCGTGCTGCTGTTCGTGGTCGCCGTCGTGGCGGCCACCACGCTCGGCGGCAACGACGGCCTGGTGAGCATCTACTGGGCCGGCCAGCGGCTCGACCTGTCGCTCAACTTCTTCCTGATCCTGCTGGCGGCGCTGTGCTTCGTGCTGGTGACCGTCTTCAACGCGATCAACGCGCTGATCGGCCTGCCGCGGCGGGCCCGCGAATGGCGCGTGTCGCGGCGAGACCGCACCGCCCAGGCCTCGCTGCGCGAGGCGCTGGCGCAGTATTTCGGCGGCCGCTACAGCCGCGCGCAGAAGGCCGCGCAACGCGCGCTGACCATCCAGGCCGATACCCCCGAGCTGGCGCAGGACAACGAGTTCACCGTGCTCGGTCACCTGCTGGCCGCCGGCAGCGCCCACCGCCTGCAGGACCGCGCCGGCCGCGATCGTTCCATCGAGCGCGCCCTCGAGCTGGCGCGGCGCAGCCCGTCGGCGCGCGCTGCCGAGGAGGGCGCGCGGCTGCTGGCGGCCGAATGGGCGCTCGACGACCGCGATGCCGACCGGGCACTAGAACTGCTCGGCGCGCTGCCCACCGGCGTGGCGCGGCGCACCCATGCGCTGCGCCTGCGACTGCAGGCCACGCGGCTGGGCCGCCAGCCGCAGGAGGCGCTGAAGACGGCGCGGCTGCTCGCCAAGCACCAGGGCTTCTCGAGGGAGGCCGCGCAGGGCCTGCTGCGCTCGCTGGCCTTCGAGTCGCTCGACACCGCGCGCGACGCCGAGCAGCTGCGCCGCGTCTGGGCACAGCTCGACGGGCTCGACCGGCGCGATGCCTTCGTCGCCGCGCGTGCGGCCAGCCTCGCCGCAGGCTTCGGCGCCACCGACGAGGCGCGCGGCTGGCTGCGGCCGTTCTGGGATCGGCTCGCCGAGCTGGGCGCCGACGAGCGCGCCGTGCTGGCGCTGGCGCTGGCCGAGTCGGTGCAGGGCCTGGGTGTCGAGTGGCTGCCCAAGCTGGAGGCGGCGGCGCAGGCCTACGGCCGCGAGCCGGCCATGGGCTACGCCGTCGGCATCGCCCTGGCCGACCGCCAGCTGTGGGGCAAGGCACGCCGCCTGCTCGAAGATGCTGCCGCGGACGCCACGCTGCAGCCGGCCGCGCGGCGCAAGGCCTGGCTCACGCTGGCGCGCATTGCCGGCGAGGAGGGCGACGCCGAGCGCGCCGCCCGCGCCTACGAATCCGCCGCGACCCTGGCCTGAGCGGGCGGGCTGCCAAAGCCTGCTATACTGCGCGGCTCGCGCGGCTGTAGCTCAGTTGGATAGAGTACTTGGCTACGAACCAAGGGGTCGTGGGTTCGAATCCTGCCAGCCGCGCCAGAACATCGTTCTAGATCAACGGGTTAGCCCCGCAAGGGCTAACCCGTTTTTCTTTGCTGGGTGACTTTTGGGTGACTTTCGCCCTCCAACGCCACCCGCTTCGCCTCTTCATGCTCGCGCCGCAAGGTCGCCAGGCTCTTGTTCCAGCGGCCTGAGTCTTCCTTGATCTTCTCCAGCGCCGCGTGCAGCTCGACGATCTGCGCCACGCTGTAGTGGCGTGTCATCGATGCGTTGCTGTGCCAGAGGATGTCGGCCACAGTGCTCTCCGGCACGCCCGCTTCGCGCAGGCGCATGCCCACGGTGTGTCGCAGGTCGTGCACGTGCAGGTCGGGCATGCCGGCCTCGCGTCGTGCGCGCTGCCACGCGGTGTTGTGCATCGTCTGGATCGGGCGGTAGGGCATCACCGGGGCGTCGTCGAGGTTCTTCACGCGCTCGCGGCGCCACACGAAGACGAACTCCTCGTGCCTGCCGCGCTGCGATTCGATGATCGACTGCGCCACGCTGTTGCACACCACCACGCGCGGCCGGCGCCGGCCCTTCACGTGCTCCCGCGGCACCTCGAAGACCGAGATGCCGAGCTCCGGCACCTGGATCTCCCAGTCCCAGCGCAGGTTGCAGACCACGTCATCGCGCACACCGGTGTTCAGGTCGAACAACGCCATGCGCGCCAGGTGGTCCGGCAACAGGGGCAGCAGCTTGCGCTGCTGGCCCCAGCTCAGGGGCTGCGGTTCGCGCTGGTGGCCTACCAGCGGCAGCATCGTGATCGCCGGCGCATGCTCCAGCCAGGTCATGCCGTTCTCGTCGCGCCAGGACTTTGCCGCCAGATTCAGGATCCGGCGGACGATGCCCAGCCCGCTGTTCACGGTCTTATGCGAGCGGCCCTGGGCCAGACGTTTCGCAACGTAGGGCGCCAAGGTGCCGTCGTGCACCTGGTTCAACTGGAGATGGCCGATGTGTGGCATCACGCTCTTGAGCCAAGAGGTCTCTGTTTCGATGGATACCTTGTCCTGGAAGATCGTCACGTAGTGCGCCGCGGCCTGATCAAACGTGCGCTTGGGCCGCGCACCGTGAAGCGTCACGGTGCGCAGCTCTTCGAGCTGCTTGATCAGCCAGGCCTGCGCTTCGCCAGCACTTGTGAAACCGCGCTGGCGAAATCGAGTGCCGCGCCAGATCTTGTCGACCTGCCAGGTACCGCCTTCGTCGGGGTGGATCCCCCGTGTTGATCGGCCCATGGTTCAACTCCTTTCTGTGGAATGGGCCGTCCGTTCCTGAGCGCATTCTGCGCCGGCACGGAGGCGGTGGCACTGGGCGCCTCGCCTTGCGAGGCTGCTTTCAGCTCATCGAAGGCGCGGTCGAGGTCGTGTACATCGAAGATCAAGCTGGTGCCCACGCGGATGGGCGTCACCCGGGGTCGGATGTGGCTCTCGAAGCTGCGGCGTTTCAGGCCCAGGTACGCCATGGCCTGCGTGGCGGGCAGGCCGCGGCTCATGCGGATTGCTCCACCGGATCGCCGTCGGGCCTAGGGTTGGCGGCCTGGCCGTTCTTACCCATCGTGCCGACGTAGAACGTGCTGGACCGCAGGCGAGAGTGCCCGAGGCGGATGGCGGTGCGGTAGCGCGCAGCCGCATCGTTCTCCGGGCGCTCCTGCTGCCCGCGCACGGGTGATGGAGCGCCTGTGTCGGCTTCGTAGCCGTCGTTCGCCGACTGATGCCGCAGGCCGTGCGCCGTGACCCCGAGCGCACTGCGCGTGATGCCGAAGCGCCGCAGGACGTTGTAGAAGCGGTTCTCGTTCTGGTACGCCGTGCGACCCGGCTGACCCACGTACCAGCCCTTCGCCACGATGCGCTGGAGCCGCATCAGCAGCTCACGCTGCTCAGGCGTCTGCAGCGGCTCGTCCCGCGGGCGACCGCCCTTCGTGCCTTGAGCGAAGCGCACGAACTCCTCGCACTCAGGGTAGGCCGCGGCGTCACGCTCGAATGCCAGCTCGCGGGGGATCAGCGCCTCGTGCGGCCGAAAGTGACGCGCCTCCTTCGGCCGCGCGCCGAACCGGTGGCAGATCTCCAACTGCAGGCCGACCCAAGGATCGAATGCAGCGACCTCGGCGATCTTGGCGTCGATGTCGACGCCGTGGGCTGTCCAGCTGCGGTCCTCCGCTGCGACTTGCTTGCGGTGAACGTGAGGCGAGTCGGTACCGACGTAGAACGCCACCTCGCGCACCATGCCCGCCCGCCCAATCCAGCCCGCGTAGGTTCGCAGGAAGGACAGGTAGTTGTGGATGCTCGCCGTGGCCATGTCGCGCTCCAGCCAGCGCGCCACCACCGCCTGGACGTGGCGCTGCCTCAGAACGCGCGGGTCGGCGTCGCGGAACTGCGTGTGCGTGCGCAGCTCGTTGAAGAAGCCGAAGTAGAAGGTCTCGCGGTCCTTCATCGTTTTGAACGACACCACCTTGTAGAGCTTGGCGTGCTGGCTGTTGTGCTTCTTCACGATGGCGTCGAGCACGCGCTTCCAGTCACGCGTGCCGATCCGCAGTGAAGCCAGTACCGCGTCGGGGTCGTATCCGTTGGCAGTGCCTCGCAGCACGTACCGACCGCGTTGTTCTGTCTTCGAACCCATATCGATCTCCAAGTAGGTGACCTCGGGAGCCAGCCGAGATCGGAATCCGACCTGGAACACGGCGTTGGGGCGCGCCACGTCGAGGTGTTCCGTCTCGACGGGGCGCGGAGGCGAAGAGTCGTTTCCGCATCCGGCCTGCCTCGGTGCCGTATGGGTTCGTCCAAAGGTGCGGCCCTGCGGGCCGCTGGAGGTCTTAAAAAATCGGAAGCTGCCCGGACGACCACGCGCGTTTCCGCGCGGAGTCATCGATGCGCTCGTGGCGCGGCGACCAGTCCAGCTGGTCATTCAGTGGGCAAGCGAAGGTGATCCCTCGGCTCCTGCTGGACGCGCCCCCTTCCACCGAGGGCGTGCAGGGTCACGGTGGTCTTCAGCCGGCATGCTGCGAAGTACAGCGCGTGCCGGTCGAACGCCCGCAAGGGCAGTGGCCGTGACGAGGGTATTCAGCGGCCGCAACGCGAACACGTTGCGGAGCGTTGCTGCAGCTGCTCGCAGGCAAGCCTGGCAGCACAGCGCATCTCGAGGATGCGGATCAGGGAGATGGATGTGGCCGCGTCTTGCACGGCCGCGTAGTCAAGCTACGCGATGGAAGTGCGGGTCACGACCGCTAACGGCTGCTTCAGCGTCTGAGCGCTCGGTGGCAGCGTCCGGCCTGCTGTTGACATGATGTCCTGCTGCAGGCAGCGCAGGGCTGAGCGAGAGTTGAACGCAATCGTGCGTGTGGTGTCAACAACTCCGAATCTGCGGCGCGGGTTCATGTGGCAGGTTCCGACCCCTTGCGCCGGGCAGCATTGCAATTAGGTGCAACAAGGCGCTGCGCGGCGCTGACGATGCCGCGTTTCCCTCGGCCTTGATCTTCCTATGAGATGCCTCTAGTTGGGCGCGGACGAGGCCCGCAGACTGGGGCGGAGTCGTCCTCCGACGTGTGCGGTAGCAGGGGCGGCTGAACGGTCTGCATCTACGAATGGAAAGTGCCACTCAGGTCGGACATCGGAGGCACGGAACCTCGGCTGAGGCGATCAGAAAACCTCAACGAGACAGAAGATCAGGGCTTCACCGCCAGCTCATCGGCCACGGCCTGAAAGGCCTCCAACGCCGCCTGCAAGTTCTCGACGATCTCGGCTGCGATGACATCGGGCGTCGGCAGGCTGTCCACGTCGTCGAGGCTCTCGTCTTTCAGCCAGAAGATGTCCAGATTCAGCTTGTCGCGCTTCAGCAGTTCATCGACCTCGAACTTCTTGAAGCGCTCGGTCTCGCGCCGCTGGCCCAACTGGCCGACCTGATAGCAGGCCACAAAGTCCTGCAGGTCCTTGGTGTCCAGCGGGTTCTTCTTCAGCGTGAAGTGCAGGTTGGTGCGGAAGTCGTAGATCCACAGCGCCTTGGTGTTCGGCTTGCCGTCGGCGCGCGGGGGGCGCTTGTCGAAGAAAAGCACGTTGGCCTTCACGCCCGGCTTGTAGAAGATGCCGGTGGGCAAGCGCAGCAGGGTGTGGAAGTCGAACTGCTCCAGCAAGCGCCGCCGGATGCCTTCGCCCGCGCTGCCGGCCTCGAACAGCACATTGTCGGGAAGCACCACCCCGGCTCGGCCGTCGCTGCTCATCACCGTCATGATGTGCTGCATGAAGTTGAGCTGCTTGTTGCCGGTGGTGAACTTGAAGTCCTCTCGCTCGTAGTCTTCGCGCTCGGTGTCGACCTCGCCGTCTTCGCCGATCACCTTGTAGCTGCTCTTCTTGCCGAAGGGCGGGTTGGTCAGGATCACGTCGTAGCGCTCGCCGGGGTCGGCGGCCAGCGCGTCGGTGCTTCGGATCGGGCTCTCGCCGTTGCCGATGCCGTGCAGGTAGAGGTTCATCGCGCACAGGCGCACCACCTCGTCGACGATGTCGTTGCCGCTGAAGGTCTGCTCGCGCAGCCTCCGCTGCGCCGTGCGGTCACGCGCCTGTGCGCCGCCGTGCTCCTTCATGTACTCGTAGGCCGACAGCAGAAAGCCGCCGGTGCCGCAGGCCGGGTCGTGCACGGTTTCGCCGATGCGCGGTGCCAGCACATGCACCATGGCCTGGATCAGCGGGCGCGGGGTGAAGTATTGGCCCGCGCCGCTCTTCACTTCGGCGGCATTGCGCTCCAGCAGGCCTTCGTAGATGGCGCCCTTCACGTCCACGCCGATGCCGATCCAGGTCTCGGCGTCGATCAGCGACACCACGCGCTTCAACTTGGCCGGGTCAGTCAGCTTGTTCTGCGCGCCACGGAAGATCGTGCCGATCATGCCCTTCTCGCGGGCCAGCGCTTCCAGCGCATGGCGGTACTGGATCTCCAGGTCGTCGCCAGCCAGCGAGGCCAGCTTGTCCCAGCGCCACGCGGCCGGGATGGTGCTGGGCTCGCCCAGCAGTTCGGCGCGCTCCTGGTCCATCTTCAGGAACAGCAGAAAGGTGATCTGCTCGACGTAGTCGCCGTAGCCGATTCCCTGGTCGCGCAGGACGTGGGCGTAGTTCCAGACCTTGCCCACCAGGGCCGTGTAGTCGTTGCTCATGGGATGTTGGCTGGCGCCGGAGAACAACCGGCGCCCCAAGTCATTGATTTAAAAGGATTAATGTCCGTGGAGCCGGTTGTTATCCCAGGCGGGTGGAAGACAACAGCGGACCCTGCATGCAACGGGCAAGCAGATGGCTGGCTGTTGGGATTGCCTGTGCTGGGTGGCTTTCCGCCCAGACGCAGCATGCCCCACGCCCGAGCCTGCCGAGCGCGGCGAAGCGCCAGGCCGGTGCCGCTGCCCGAGGCTGCGGAAAACAACGAACTCTGTAAGTGGTTGATAAAAAACAGCTTTCCGTGCTAGCCCTGGTTGTTATCCGAGGCTTCGGAAAACAACGAAACGGGCGCCGTTGCGTCCAGGGCCTGCGGCTTGGCGTAGGCCATGTTGCGTTTGGCCCGGCCCGGCAGGGCCACCAGAAGCCCCTGCTCGCGCCAGGCCGTCAGCAGCTTCGAGGCCCGCAGCGTGTCCACGCCGGCGATGCGCACCACGTCGGCATTGGCCACCGTGCCGTGCCGGTCCAGCCAGTCGCTCACCTCGTCCCAGGCGGTCGGGCGTTCGTGGTTCAGCAGTACCACGGTCAGGCTTTCCACGGCCGCATCGGCGTTTTCGCGGTACTGCGGTGGGTAGAGCTTGGCGCGCGCCATCTCGGCAAACATCATCTTCACACCTTCGCCGGCGTCCAGGTTGGGCGGCTGCGGAAAGTCGCGCAGGTTGGCAGCGATGAGGTCGTTGCGGGTCTTCGATCCGGCCCGCCTTATCGTGGCCGGTGTGATGCCCTTGGGTAGCAAGCCCGGGCTTTCGACCTCGATGTGGTCATCGAAAATACGCACGAAGATGTCGCGGTTGAGCCGGTAGTCGCGGTGGACCACCGCGTTGACGATCGCCTCCTTGACTACCCGTTCCGGGTACACGTGGCGAGTGCGAAATCCGCTGCCTGAGAGCGTCACGCCCTGCGCCAGTTCGTCCATCACCAGCTTCACTGCGCGGTCGATCTGGTCGATCAACGGCCCGCGGACCGTTTTCGGCTCCTTGCGCAGGTTCGGCGTGGCGCCCGGCACTTGTGCCTTGCCGTCGTAGACGAACACCCGCACATCGGCCCGCGTGCCGTGTGCGGCCAGCAGGCTTCCCGGCTCGTCTGCAAACAGCAGCACCGCCGCGCGCAGCGGCTGCACCTGGCCATCGATGGCCACGGCCAGGCCGATGTTGAGCAGTTGTTCGGCCAGGTTGCCCGACAGCGGGCCGCGACGCTGAAGGAAACGCTGCCAGGCCTGTGTGTTCAGCCGCTCAAGTGCCACCGGCACCGGCTCGGCGGCGGCGCTGCGGGTGCCCCGGCGGTAGCTCAGTTCGGTGATCTCCTCGGCGGACAGTTCCCGATTGCCCCGGTCCAGCCGTGTGTAGGTGCCGCCCGCCACCAGCGAATGCACCTGGGCACTTCGCTGCACCTGCACCACCAACAGATGGCCGCGCTGGCCCTTGGCCGGCCCGTTGTGCAGAACGCAGGGCAGGCGCAACAGCTGCACGCCGCCCAGCGGCGGCAGGAACTCGGTGCGCAGCTTGCGTACCAGCTCGTCAACGGCCTCGGCGTTCTCCTCCACGCCGAAGACACGTGCCGGCCCCTTGTGTTCCTTCAGGTCGGCCAGGCCCAGCACCAGCAGGCCGCCGTCGGCGTTGGCGAACGCGCACACGGTCTCCAGCGCCTTGCCCACCATCTTGCCGCTGACGCGCTTGAACTCCAACTGCCGCGTCTCATCGGCGGGCAGCCACTGGGCCACGAACTTGACGCCAGTCTCGTCGGGCAGGGCGAGGATGCTCATGCCGCTGCCTTTCGGCGGCGCCCACGTGCACCGATGGGGATCCCGGTGGACTCGGTGGCTATCCGGGCGAGCAGAGCACTGGCGGGCTCGTCGCTCGGATCATGGGGGGCGAGTTGGCCAGAGAAAGCTGCCTTGAGAACAGCTTGTCGCAAGTTGGCCGATGCCCGCCTTTGGGCGGCAAGCTCAGTGAGATATTTGTCGACTACAGAAAGCGCGTCCTCGGCGCGACTCACTACCTCAACTGCCTCTTCATGTGACATTAGGGGAACGGGTACGCTCTTTAGTTTGCTAAGGCTTAGTGAAGCAAGGTTAGTGGTCTGCTTGCCCATGTCCATGAATAGGCGCTTGCCGAGCACATTGCAGAACCACGAGATCAACTTGTTCCAAGGTCCTGGCGAGTAAAGCCGCGCCCTGAACACGTGGTTCTGGTGAATGCATATCGGCAACTCTTCTTGCCACAACCACCCGCGGCCCAGCTTATCAATGTCACCGCCTTCGTTGAAGAGAATGTCGCCGGGCTGCAATCGAAGTTGTTCGATTCGCTCACGCGGAGCCACGATAGTCTTGACCTCCGAAAGGTCAAGGTAGCCGCGCTGGACGTTTGCCACACGCAGATAGGGAACTTCGTCGCAGCCGTCAGGAGATCGCTTTTGGTCCACCGTGATGCCGCCGACGACATCGGCCAGAGAGTCGAGCGAGGTCCATGTCCATGACGAAGGAAGCTCCGGAAGCTCGTCGACCTTCGCCATTGGAAGCGGTAGAGACCTTCGCCCGAAACGTGCTCGTGAATCGTCGAACCGTTGAAGCGCACCCGAGGCAGATGCAATTGGGTTTCGCTCACGCCATTCGCGAGTGAGCTCGCCGGTGACCGCGGACCTAAGAATGGATTGTCGATAGCGCTCTGCCAGCCTCTGTGCACGGTCTAGTGCGCGCCCGCCGTCCTCGATCTCGCTGAACAATTCGTCAATCTTTGACGCGACAGCTACTTGGGTCCTTGGCCCGGGAACTGAAATGGGGTGATCCAGGATGTGCGACTTGCTCAGTCCAGGAATATCGCCCCGTGCACGTCCGATGACGTCTTGGATCGAGAACTGAAGCGCTCGATAGACAAAGCGGAAGTCGATCTCTGGGTGAGGCTCAAATGCATAGATGTCGCGGCCAATGGCGGCATCGATGCCCGGGAACAAGGTACCAACGCCGCTGCCCTTGACCGTGATGAAGACAGAGCGAGCAGGAGCAAGTCGCGCCGGCGCGGTCGTCCACTTTGAGCGATGGACGACCACGCCGTCCCAGTGTTCCGGGCCGCTAACGTAGGTCACGCCTGAACCATCGCCGTTCACATGTGCAGACTTCGGAGACTGGCCGCAATGCAGTGCACCAAGCGCGCCGACGGTCGTCCGGCACCAAGCCGTCTCCATCCCGGGGCTGACTTCAAGGTTCAGGGTCATGCCACCAACGCCTCGCTCAACTCGTCCAGCATCCCGTTCAACTCCGTTCCAAACAATCGCCGCGCCGCCACCACTCCGCCCCAGTCGCTGAACGGCTGGTCGCGCATCAAATCGGTCGGCGCAATTTCCACGTTTGTTGCCAGGTAGTCCTTGATCGCCTTCAGCCACGCCAACTGCTCATCGCTGAAATTCTTGCCCGCCTTGATCTGCCGTCCGATCCACAGGTTGAAGCGCTGCTCCACGCGCGCTGCGTGCGGCTCCAGCGCGTCGGCCTGGCCGGTGGCGAAGCGCACCAGGCTGATCAGGTCGGTCAGCACCTTGTCGCTGGGCGCGCCGCGCACCAGCGCCGCGTTCAGCCGCTTGTAGGCCTGCCACACATCGGCCGTGGTCAGGTGGTGCGGCGGGTCGGCCAGCTTGGCCGCCAGTTCGCGAATGCTGGTGTAGGTGAGGCGGCGCTTGGGGTACGGCTGGCTATAGAGGATCTGCAAGGCCAGCAACTCATTCTTGTGCGTCTCGATGAAGGCCTTGAACGACGTGGTGCGTTTCTCGGCTTGGCCCTTGTCGTACTCGGCCACCTGCAGCAGGTCGAGCGTGCCCTCGTCGATGACGATATCGGTTTTCTTCTTGATGGCCTTGATCAGGTTCCGTAAATCGGGGTCGTCCAGAGGCGCGCAGGCGTTGTCGCGCAGGTCGGCCTCGACGGTCTTCACCTGCGCGGCGGTGGCGGTCTCCACACTGCCGTGGCGCTGGATCACTGCGGCGTCGATGACCTCGGGCGTGATCGCGTCCAGCAGGCCGCGGGCCAACGCCTTCAGGCTCTGTCCCTTGGCGGCATGTTGGATGCGCTGGCGGTCTTCGGTATCGATCTGCCGGTCCAGCGCCGCCAGGCGTGCGGCCAATGAAGACAGCGCGTTCTCGTCGCGCCGGCCCTGCGCGATCTGGTCGATCAGCTTGTCGAAGGGCACGGTGCGCTTGCGCTCCATGGGCTGCGACAAGGTCTTCTTGCCCTCGGTGACGCCCACAGCGTCGATCAGCACGAAGCGGGTCTTGGTCTGCGCGTCCGGCGTCACCTGCTGCAGGCTGGCATCGTGGATGGTGCGCACGCCGCGGCCCTTCATCTGCTCGAAGTAGCTTTCGCTCTTCACGTCGCGCATGAAGATCAGGCACTCCACCGGCTTGATGTCGGTGCCGGTGGCGATCATGTCCACCGTAACGGCGATGCGCGGGAACGGGTCGACGCGAAAGGCCTTGATCAGCTCCTTGGGCTTCTCGCTGGTCTGGTAGGTGATCTTCTTGGCGAAGTCGTTGCCCTGGCCGAAGACTTCCCAGCAGGCTTTGACGATCTCTTCGGCGTGGTTGTCGTCCTTCGCGAAGATCAGCGTCTTGGGTACCCACTGGCCGCTGCGGCCGGGGAACAGTTCCGTGAAGAGCTTCTCGCGGTACGTCTGCAGCACCAGGCGGATCTGGTCCGGTACGGTCACCGAGGCGTCGAGATCCTGCCGCACGTAGGGCAGGTCGGCATCGAGCTGCTTGTAGCGCAGCGCCCGAGTGCGGCGGTCGCGTACGGGCACGTGATAGCTCGCATCCACCGTGCCGCCCTGCTCCGTCACCTGCGTGCGGATGCGGTAGACCTCGAAGCCGACGTTCACGCCATCTACCACCGATTGCTCGTACGGATACTCGGCCACCAAGTTGCGCTGAAAGAAGCCCAACGTATGCGCAGACGGTGTGGCGGTCAGGCCGATGAGGTGGGCGTCGAAGTACTCCAGCACCTGGCGCCACAGGCCGTAGATGGAGCGGTGGCATTCGTCGGTGACGATGACATCGAAGTGCTCGATCGGGATTGCCGGGTTGTAGACCACGGGGCGCAAGTCGCCCTCATCGTCCGAGGCGGCATCGCTCCAGGTCTCGAACGCCGAACCTTCCTCGTCGGCCTCGTCCAATTCCTCGCCGCGCAGCATGGCGTACAGCCGCTGGATGGTGGTGATCACCACCTTGGCGTCCGGATCGATGCGATTGCCGTGCAGGTGCTGGACGATGTAGGTCTTGTCGAACTTGTGCGCGGCGCCGGGCGGGTCGAAGTTCTGGTACTCCCTAAACGTCTGGTCGCCCAGGTTGTTGCGGTCCACCAGGAACAGGATGCGCTTCGCCTTGGCATGCTTGAGCAGCCGCCAGCTGAAGTTGCAGGCGGTGAAGGTCTTGCCGGCCCCCGTGGCCATCTGGACAAGCGAGCGCGGGCGGTCGTCGGCCAGAGAGGTTTCCAGGCCGGTGATGGCATCGATCTGGCAGTCACGCAGGCCTGCCGCCTCCAGCGGCGGCATCTGGCGAAGGCGACCGCGCAGCGTGTCGGACTCCTTCAGCCAACCATGCAGCGTCGCTGGCTGGTGGAAGGCGAAGACGCGGCGCGAGCGAGGCTTAGGATCGCGGGTGTCGCGGAAGTAGGTTTCGTCGCCGGTGGACTCGTAGTCGAACACCAAGCGATCGGCCCATCGAGCCAGGTGGTCTGGCAGGTCCTGCATGTAGCGCGCGGCCTGCTCGGCCACGCCGCTGAGCGTGACACCTGCCTTCTTCGCCTCGATCACGCCGCAGGCCTTGCCGCCGACGAACAACAGGTAGTCGCACGGACCGCTCGGCAGGGGGAACTCGCGCACCGCGACGCCTTCGGATGCATGGCGGTTGAAGTCCGCCATGACCTGGACCGTCCACCCTGCGGCCACCAACAGCGAATCGATCGCGGCTCGGGCTTGGGCTTCGGGTGTGACGGCCATGGCGAGCGAACTCAGCGTGCCTTGCGCTTGGCGGGCCCGGTCGTCGATCGGCGGTCGACTTCGGTGTCATCGAGCGACATGCCGAGGTACGCGGCCAAAGCCAGGCGAAGCACCTCGGAACGCGAAGGGATCGACCCCAGCGACGCGCGAAGCTCGATGCGCTTCTCGTCGATGGCACGTTCGAGCTGCTCGCTGACTCGGAGGTTGAGCTGGGCGCGGGTCATGGGCGGGTCGCCGGAGTGTAGCCTGCGAGAAACGCGTATTGATAGACAAATAATCTGCACGGAACTGTCTGAACTACGCGTCGCCGCAGGCGTATCGGCCATATTCGCGACCAAGAAAGCCAGTACGCCTTGCCTATCCCGGCCCCTCGACAATAGATGGAACGAACGCTTGGCACAGACCATTGCCAGGACGCCCATGCCTGTCTTCACTCGCCGTCGGCTGCAAAGCATGCTGGACGATCTGTCTGACCGGATGGATCTTGCCAAGCTCAGCGACCTGCGTGCTCGCCTCGAAAGCAAGCGGGTCGATCAGGCGCTGCCAGCGGAAATGGAGCTCGGCGTTCTGTGGGCACTGTCAAAGCTCGGCGAGGTCGAGATTGAGCCAGAGTGGTTCGGCGCGCGGCGACCAGATGCCTAATCGGAGTTCCTGTTCGCGCCGTCACCGTGCGCTGTGGAAGTGACCGCCATCTCCGATGCGCGCTTGTCGCAAGAGGATGAGATGCGCCGCATCTCGGCGCGGTTATGCGAGTTTGCGAACACGGTGCGGAAGAGCTACGGCAGACATCTGCATTTCACCTTCGCCGAGGAGAGCGGCTATACCCCAGAGGGCTACGTCCGCCGTCGAAGGATCGATCGCGACTTCGTCCCCGATGAGGCGACCAATCTGGCCCTCAAGAAGTGGCTCGAGACAACGGATCGGAGTTCCCCCCTCGAAGTAACGCAGGGCAACACGCACTTCGTGGTGAGGTGGCACGCGATACGCCAGCATGCGCTGAGCAACTTTTTCAGTTCGATGCCGGCCGAAGCCTACTCGGTGGAAGACAACCCGCTCTTCGAGGCTCTGACCGAGAAGAGGCGGCAGCTGAGCATCCCCGGTTTCCAGGGACTGCGTTGCATCGTGGTTGCCGATGCCGGTGCTCGAATGCTTCGTGATCTGAATCCAAGCATGCGCTCCATAGGCGCCCTGACCGGCCGGCAGATCATCGAGCACTTTCTGCGCAAGGCGGAAGGTGGGGTCGATGCGGTCCTCGTCTTGTCCCCACGTCGTGAATCATCGACGTGGGATTGGACGAGGGAGAAGAAGCTATGGCGTGCCGACTTGCTGGCACGACCTGGAATGTTGCTCGACCAGCGTGGGGTTGCGGACTTGGTCGCGCACCTGCCGCTCCCTCGCTTCGAAGGCTCTCAGGCGCGCTCGCTCCAGCAACAGGCGCTATACAGGCACGATGCGCGTGGCTGGTATCTGGGAACACACATCACCTCAACGAGGTCGGCGATGACGATCAAGATTTCGGCGCGTGCGCTGATGGACCTGCTGGCCGGTCGCATCACGCTGGCGCAGTTCCAGCACTTCACTGGCTTGGAGGACAAGCCCAACCAGCGGAACATCTTCGCCCATCGACTGAACCAAGGCGACATCTTGTCCGCCATCGAGATAGAGCCGGGCGGAATCGACAAGGATGATGACCTGTTGGTGGTCCACTTCAAGCACGATCCGTCTGCAGCCCCGTTGAAGGTCAGCGTGGTGGACCCGGAGGGAGATTGAACGTGAGTGCCGAGCGCGAGAGTCGTTCCGGTCTCGGACCAAGTTCCGCCGGATCCGCCGACAATGCCGAACCCGCGGATGGGCTCCGGAACCTGCACGAGCTTTCCCTGCCAGATGTGCGAATGCGCTATGTGTCCGTGCGCGTCGGCCCAATGGTCCGACCGCTGGAGCAGAGCGATCGGTACGAGGCGATAGCCGATTTGCGGCTGGTCGATCGGGTGCCGGAGCAAGTTCAGGTCCACTACGACACGGCGCGAAACCTGTACCTGTATGCGTGGCACGTCTACCGTTTTCATGTCGTCGCGGAGCATCAAGCATTGGCGTCGCTGGAAATGGCGCTTCGTCTCGCCTTGGGGCAACGCGGAATCGTCGATGGCGAGGGGGCCTTCGTTGATCCATCAACGCAGGGCTCGAAGAAGCGAAGCTCTCGGCCCGCAGGCCTGTCTCAGCTCATGTCGATGGCAGCGAGGCTCGGAATCATCACCAACGATGGCCTGACACGCAGAGCGCAGTGGGCCCAGCGGCTGGCCGAGGAGCGCCTCAGCATTGAGCACATTCAGTTCATGGAACGGAATGACTTGGATCGAATGGACCTGCCCGACACCCCGGCCATTCCAACCGCCGAAGAGCTTGCGCTCGACTGGCTGCAGCAGTTCGTCGAGGGTCTGCCGAGATTGCGGAACGAGTACGCGCACGGAAGCCAGATGCTGCATGCCAACGTCTTGCGAACCATTCAAATCGTCTGCGACCTGATCAACCAGATTTGGTCGGATGACAAGGTGAACGCAGGCAGCGGTTGAAGCGGCCGAGCTGTGATTGATAAAGGACGTTATCAATCACAGCGCCTTCGACGCCCATGCTCGTCTCTGCTCAGCTTGAACTTCTGCCGGCCGCGTCCGTGCCGGCGCTGCTGGCGCCCGATGCCCGCGCCAAGGCGCGCACGCTGGAGTTTTTCACCGCGCACATCCGCAATCCGAACACGCGCAAAGCCTACGCGCGGGCCGGGCAGCACTTCGCCGACTGGTGCGCGCGCTTCGGCATCGACGACATCCGCCAGGTGCAGCCCGTTCATGTCGCGCTGTACGTCGAGCAACTCGACCTGGCCGCGCCCTCGGTGAAGCAGCGCCTGGCGGCACTGCGCTCGCTGTTCGACTGGCTGGTGGTGGGGCAGGTGATGCCGATCAACCCGGCGGCGGCGGTGCGCGGGCCGCGGTACTCGGTGAAGACTGGCAAGACGCCCGTGCTGTCGGCGAGCGAGGTGCGCGAACTCGTCGAGTCGATCGACGCAGTGTCGTTGGTGGGCATGCGCGACCGGGCCTTGATCGGGACCATGGTCTACACCTTCGCGCGCGTCGGCGCGGTCACTCGTCTGCGTGTCGAGGATGTCTACACCCAGCGGCGACGCCTGTGGTTGCGGCTGGACGAGAAGGGCGGCAAGCGCCACGAGATGCCGTGCCACCACAGGCTGGAGGAGTGGCTGTACGACTACCTGGAGGCCGCCGGCATCGCCGACGATCCGGGCGGACCGCTTTTCAGGTCGGCGCGGGCCGCCACCGACACGCTGACGTCGCGGTCGATGTCGCAGGCAGATGTGTTCCGAATGATCCGGCGGCGCGCGGAAGCCGCCGGCATCGCGACGGCCATCGGGTGTCACTCGTTCCGCGCGACCGGCATCACCGAGTACCTCTTGAACGGCGGCAAGCTGGAGATCGCGCAGCAGATGGCCAACCACGAGTCGTCGCGCACGACGAGCCTGTACGACCGGCGCGGTGACCAAATCAAGTTGGACGAGGTGGAGCGGATCGGCATCTGAGTGATTTCCGGGCCACCGGCGAGTGGCTTGCGCGACCCTTGAAGTGGCAGCGCCGTGGGCAAGCATGGCCGGCAGATCCAGTTGCCGGAGCAGAGCCTTGACCGACTTCCCACACCCCGACGACAGGCACGAGGAGTTTCGACTGCCCGGCGTGCCTGAACTGCGGCTGCCGGACGACAGCTGGGAGCGTAGGCTCGATGACTGGCGCGAGATGATGCTCGTGCGCCCGCATCCGGAGCTGCTGGCCGGCGCGAGGGGCGAGTTGTCGCTGCGGCGCGTGATGGGGCGGCACGAAACGTCGCGGTTCGGGCACATCTTCGGCGGAAAGCGCGTGGCGCGGGACACCGAAAATCCGGCAGCAGGGCGGTACGAGATTGATCTGACCGTAGTGACGCCGCGGCAAATCACGATCGTCGAAGTGAAGCACTGGAGCGGCACCCTACGCCTGGAAGGAGAACAATGGGTCTACCAGCGGCGGACCGGCGAGGTGCAAGGCTTTGAAAGTCTCGTGGTTCACAACCAGAACAAGGTGAAAGCACTTCGACGCCACCTGGCTGCTTGCGGGTTGGCCTTGCCGGACGCGCGCTTTGCTCAGATGGTGGTCTTCACACATCCGCGCATCGACCTGGACGAACGCCTGTCGGCGCATCCGCATGTGGTCACGCTCTACGAACTGCAGACCTCGGGGTCGCGGCTGGGACGTGGCGTTTCGGGGTCCGAGTTCCTACTGGCAAAGCTGATCGAACGATGTGCGGCGCCATCGACAGCAGGCAAGCTGACCGAAGGCTTGTTCGAAATGATGACGCCAGACACGACGGTCAGGATCGCTGAAGCAGTCGGGCGGCTCCGTACCTGGGATGTCGTGAGGCTGCACGGTGGGCGGGAGCTTATCGGCGATCTCCTGTGGTTGCGGATCGGAGGCCGGCGAATCGATGCACTGCCAGCGGGTCGGATGGCCAAGCTGCACTGGTGGCGTGGCAAGCTCTGGGGGCTGGTGCCTCTTGCGGGGCTTGCGCCGTTCGGACGATTGCGAGGCAACCTGCTGCCCACCGCATCGATCGGGGTGGATGACTGCATCTACTTTCACGAGGCGGGGCGATCCCGACCCTCCGTCATTGCACTCCCGCATGTTGACGAACTGCGAACCGGGTAACGAAGGGCTTGCCATGATCCGATACGGCAATCGGCTGATGCTCAGCGAAAGTGACGTCCGGCGGTGGATGCGCATTACGGGCTTCGAACCGACGGTGATCTCGACACTGGCCGATCTCGAGGACTACGTCCGTGACTGCAAACGCTACTACGCCGAGCCTTCGCAGGATTCCGCGTTCCTCAACTGGTTGATGGACGTGGAACTGGAGCGGTACGGTGGCAGGCCGGCGGGGAACCGGCCCGTGCAGCTGGCAGCCGTGAGCCTGAACCCCGCGCGCGCAGACGCCGAGCGCGAACTTCTGTGGAACATCGCGCTCAATGGCGATCCTGTCAGACGATGCGAGTTGAACCGGATGCTGGACGGACTCATGGGCGGCACGCAGGATGTCGACGGCGTGTAGCGCTATCGTCCACCACCCGTGGCGAAACGATCCCAGGGGAAGGTCCGGAAGGTCCAGCCCGCAAGTTTGCTGGTCGGTCAGTCCGGCCGCTTAGCCTCCAACTGCAGTCAGAGACCGTCGAGGCGCGGATGGCAGTGGACGACCCAAAGCCGTCTCCTGCGATCCTCTGGTCGAATGACCGGACGACCTTGAAAGCCGCTGGTCGCAGACGTTGCGACGAACCTGGAGCCGCGCGACAGCAGTCGTTCGCGAGTGGTGTCCGGCGAACTGGCCCACATAGCACCGCAGCGGCCGCATGAAGGCCCGCGCACCGGACTCCGACCCGCAGTACACGTTGCAGTTGCAATGCGACAGGGCAAAGTAGGTCTCGTCGAGACCGCTGCAACTGCACGCCTCGAGGTGTGGTGTTGAGTCGCACGCACGCCTGTTAGTAAGCCTGTGCCGGCGCGTCGTGGCGTGTATGTTCCGGGCGAGGATACTTGCGCGGTAAGCTTCCAAGCGTCCGCCGGTCGCCGGATGCGCGCCGCGGAAGCGACATCGACCTTGCCGAATCCAACGCCTGGTAGTCAGCGCATGTCCACCAGCGAGCCCACCGTTCTTGACGTTTCCGATCTGCCGCACGGATTGCAGCTTCGTCTGGTGCGTCCGGGCGAGCCCTTCGCCGGTCCGACGCAGCGCATCTGGAACATCCCGGTCACCAAGGCCCCGCTGCGCAACCTGTGCCGGTTGATCGAGCGCGAGATCAGGCGGGCCAATGCCGGGCCGGCCCAGGCAGAGTCGGCCGACGCATTCGGCCCGATCTGCGAGGCACTGCTTGACGAATTGTTCTCGGAACGGGTCGACGCGGATACCCGCCAGCTGCGCGAGGCACTGCGCACGCTGGACACCCCGCTGCTGATCACGAGCGAGAGCTCGAACCAGGATCCGGGCATCCTCTGGGAACTGCTCAAGCTCGGCGGCGGCGACGACGACTACCTCGCGCTGCGCTGCCCGGTGGGGCGACGCCTGAAGACGCCATCGGCGCCGCGCGTGCCGGCCCGCACCGATGAGACATCCCGCTGCCTGCTGATCGCCGATCCGAACAGCGACGAGCCCGAGTGGGCCTTGCCGGCCAGTGCCCGCGAGGCGCAGCGACTGCGCACGGTGCTGGGCGCTCGCGGTGTGGACTGCTCCGACTTCCTGATCGGCGCCGAGGCGAACTTCGACGGACTTTTCAAGCGACTCGTCGCGCAGCGCTACGAGATCATCCACTTCGCCGGCCACGTGGTGTTCGACGCCGCGTCGGGCGAATACGGGCTGCGCCTGCACGCCGGCGAACTGCTCACCGCCAGCAGCGTGCGCAAGCATCTGGGCGGTGCGCCGCTGGTGTTCCTCAACGCCTGCGCGTCGTCGGCGACACGGGGCGCCGCGAGCAACCGGATCGGCTGCATCGAAGGCATGACCAACGCCTTCCTCGAGGCTGGCGCTCGAATCGTCGTCGGCTCGCCGTTCGACCTTCCCGACGAAGGCGCAAGACTGTTTGCCGAGAAGTTCTACGAAGGCTTGCTGGCGCAACGGCCCGTCGGCGAGGCCGTGCGTCAGGCGCGCCGCCAGGTGCGCGGCGTGCCCGGCTGCGGCGCGGCCTGGGCAAGTTTCGTCCTGTACGGCGACCCTGGGCTGAGCTTGCGTGCGCGATCCGACTCGAGCATCGCCGCGCTGCAACCGATCGGGCTCGCCCGTGCGGACTTCGACCCCGGTTGCCTGCGTCTGCTCGAACGGGCGTTCGAGCACGCGCGGGGCGCCCCGGTGGTCGCCACCGCACACTTGTTGGCGGCGCTGATCGACGGCGAAAGCAGCCAGCTGCGCGACCGTCTGCGCGGCATCGGCGTCCCCACGGCGCTGCTGTCGCGCACGTTTGCCCATGTCTTCGCCCGGCACGGCGATGCCGACGCCGAAGCAGCGCGCCTGAGCGACAACGTGGCGGCCACCTTGCGTGCAGCGGCCGATCAGGCCCGCGGCTCACGGCGCAGCGAGCCGGGCGTCACCGAGCTGGACCTGTTGCAGGCGTTCGCGCACCAGGGTGGCGGCTCCGCCGGAGAGCTGCTGCGCGCGATCGGTGTCGACCTCGCTTCGCTGGTACTCGGTGCCGCGGCGCCGGCGCCAGGTCCGCAGCCCATCGGGCCGCTGGCACGCTCTGCGTGCAAGGAGGAGACGTGGCAAACGCTCGTGGAGGCGGGCCGGCGTGCCGCGGGCCGCGGCCGAACGCGCATCGGCAGCGCCGACCTTCTGGCGGCGGTCCTGCAGGATCCTCACGGCGCCGCAGCGGCACGGGGGCCGAGGCCGCCGAGCGAATGTTCGCGCAGCGTGCACCGTGTGCTCGAAGCCGCTGCGGCTCTGGCAGAGGCACGGACGGCACATTCGCCGGTCGAGCCCGGCGACCTCCGGCGGGCCCTGTTCGCCCGTGCGGGCGCTGCGGCGGCATGGCTGAACGCGAATCTCGACCGTAAGGCCGTCGGTGGGTCGGATGCGCTGTTCGACCCCCAGGGGGCCTTGCGCACCGATCGCTTCGACGCCGGAGCCCTGCGCCCGCTCGCCGCCGCCGTCGCCTGGGCGCGTGCGAAGCAGCACCTTGCGCTCAGCCGCGGACATCTTCTGTACGCGATGCTGGCCGATCCCGGCAGTCAATGGGCGCGCTGCATCGGCCTCAGCGGCGTCGATGCGACCTCGTTGGCCGAACGCTTCGACCACGCCATCGCCGGCGCAGGCGACGAGCCCGCGGATGCACGGCCGGCCGAGGCCCTGCAGCTGACGAGCGGACTGGTCGGCATCCTGAACGATGCCGAGCGTCGCTCCCGTGCGCAGGGAGAGTCCGCGATCGGCGAGCGGCACCTCGTGCACGCCATGCTCGACGATGGCTGCGGCGAAAGCGGCCGGCTGCTCGCGACGCTGGGCGTCGACTGGGGCCGTCTGCGCGAGCTGGCGGCATCGCCGCCCGCGTCGACCTGACGCGGCCTTCAGTCGGGGGCGGACGCGGGAATGCGCCGCAGCCACAAGCGGACGGCGTCCACGCCGGCGAGGCGGTGCCACAGCTCCTGCGGGCAGGGCAGGTGCACTTCGAACCGGTGCAACGCATCCTCCGCCTGCCAGGGCAAGGGCGGCCCGATCCGCAACAGCGGGGTCGCCGGCGCGCCCGCAGCGTCATGCACGCCGATCTCGAGCGCGCCGACCCCGAAGGCCAACTCCCAGGCCATTCGACACTCGACATGCAGTTCGAGCCGTGCCTGCTCCGGCAGCGTCAGCACCAGCGTGCACGCCGCACCATGGGCGCTCCCTTCGATCTCGATCCGGCGCCGCGGCGCCGCGCCCCGCATGCGAACACGGTCCGCCGCCAGGTGCGGCTCGTTGGCCGCCGGCCCGTGCAGGTGCAGCACCTGGCTGTCCAGGTGCTCGAGCGGCGCCTGCATGAGCAGGCCTTCGAGGCGTGGCTGACCATCGACGACCTGGAACGACAGCAGCGGCAGCCGGCGGTGGCCATAGCGCAGCGTGGCATCGCCGGCCGAACGGGTGGACTCGAATTCGTTCCAGTCGAACAATCGCGGCGGGTACAGCGCGTCGAACGCCTCGTCACCATGTTCGGCGCGCGCGAGTCGCGACCATTGCTGCAGCGCGACCCGCAGGCGTTCGACCCACGCCGAGTCGAGCGCCGCGGCCGGGCGCAGCGTCGCCGCCGCCGGCTCGCGCAGGAGCACGGCGCGCCAGGTGTCGACAATGGCATCGTCCGGCGCGTCGAGCGACGCCAGCACCTCGAGCGACTGCTCGCGCCAGTAGTGCACGCGCAACTCGATCCCCAGGCCCGCCAGACGGCGCAGCGCGTGAATGTCGACCGCATCGGCGTCGTCGACCACCAGGCGCACCTGCCCGCCCGGGCTGCCCGTGCCGAGCTGGGCCAGCAGGGTCTCGACATCGTCGGGACGCACGCAACGCACGTGGGCGCTGTCCAATCGCAGGTTCATGAGCGGCCCGCCGGCGGCGCGGCACCCCGGGTCCTCGATGATCGCCTGGCACGCCGACGGCGAGCACAGCAGCCATCGTGTCGGGTGGAAGTCGCGTGCGGACATGCTCACGTGCCGATCCCGCAGATCGAACAGGCCTGTTCGTCGCCAGGCTCGAGCGGCCCGAGCAGCGCGCGCGCTTCGTCCACCAGCCCCCCCTGCTTGAGCCGGTTGAACAAGCTCCAGTGCACGCTGGCCCCGTAACGGCTGCGTGCGCAGGACTCGAGCCAGCCGTAGCGGGCTTCGTGTCCGCTCCCGGCATCCAGGTCGATGCGCAGCACATCGATCAGGCGCTCGGCGCAGGCTTCGGCCAGGGCCTGTTCGTCGCGCAGTGCGTCGCGGCAGCCCGCGGCGGCGAGCAACGCGCGCACAAGGGCCCAGGGAATCGTCGCCGAACGCGGCTCGTAGGCACCGAAGCACGGCGGCAGCGCCTCGACCGACGGTGTCGCCGGCGGCGGCGCCACGGCGCTGAACGGGCCCAGCCAGGGCAGCCCGCTGACCAGCCGGGCCGCTGTCGCGCGTACGCAGCAGCGTGAGTCTGCATCTGCGCGCAGCCATTCGAGCAGATCCCGGTACAGGTGCTTGTACGCCGGGCGGCTCAGTCGCCCGGGATCCGGCTGGCGGCAATCGAGTGCCGCGTGCAGCGCGTGCATGAAGTACAGGGCCTTGACCCGCGCGCCGCGCCGGTCGTCGGCCAGGGCGACGGCTGCGGTCTGCCATTGCGCGTCGGAGCCTGTGCGCATCGGGTCCAGACCGGGCGGCATCGCCAGCGGTACGGCGCTTCGATGCGGCTCGGCCAGACGGTCAAGCGCCTGCGCCAGGTCGGCGCGCAACCGATCCGCGGCGGCGCCGCCGGCGGCGCCGTCGAGTGCCACGACGTACAACGCGATCAGCATGTGCCTGGCCCGCTCCGCCACCGCGACCGGCGGAACTTCACCGGCAAAGGCGTCGAACCATTGATGGACCACCGGCCGCCAGTGCCTGAGGTTCCAGTGATCGCGAAAGTGCCCCTGCGAGTCGGTGCGCCCGATCAGGCCGAGCGCCACCGCCGCCCGGCGCGCGGGCGCCGGCAGGCAGGCGTAGCGGGCACAGGCCTCGCGGATGCTGCGCAGCCTCCCGATCTGCGCGCCAGGCAGCGGAACACATCGGCTGCGTTCCAGAACCTGCGCGATGCGGCACAACTCACCGGCATCGAAGCGCAGCAGGCGACGCCCCGGGACGCTGGCCAGCGCCTCACGTGCAAAGGTCGGCGTGATCGGCATCCCGCTCAGCTCGTCATCCGCAGTGCGGGTCGGCTGCAGGCGATCGGCGAGCACGGCCCATCGGGTCTCCCGGCACGTCACGCCCCGCCCGCTCCGAAGGACGTGCCGGCGGATGCCGTCCCGGCCTCCAGCAGGGCCGCGACCGCGTCGTGCCCACCGGCGAGTGCCATCGCCCAGGCGTTGCGCCCGTCCGGGTCGCGCGCGCCGGCGGCAGCGCCCTGCGCCAGCAGCAGGCGCACGGCATCGACATGGCCCCGCGCCGCGGCATGCATCAAAGGCGTGATGCCTGCATCGTTCGCGGTGTCGACCGCGCAGCCGAGGGCGATCAATCGTTCGAGCACCTCGACGCGCCCCTGTATGGCGGCATTCGCCAGGGCGGTGTCGCCGTCCTTGTCGCGCTGCTCGAGATCGCGGATCAGCGGCCCCAGGCGCTCGATCGCCGCGGCGAGGCCGTGCCATGCCGCGAGCATCAGCACATTGCCGTGGTCGGCGTCACGCAGCTGGTTCGGGTCGACCCCGGCTTGCAGCAGCGCTTCGATCACGTCGAGCCGGCCGTTCTCGGCAGCGTCGAACATGGCCGTGCTGCCGCGCTCGTCGCACGCGATCGGGTCGGCGCCGCCGGCCAGCAGCGCCCGCACCGCGTCCGCCTGGCCCGGCACGGCCGCATGCATCAAGGGCGTTCTTGCGCCGTGGCTGCGCGCCTCGCGATCGGCGCCGCGAGCCAGCAGCAGTTCGAGCATCGGCACGCGGCCGAAGTGCGCCGCGATCATCAGGGCCGTGAATCCTTCCGGCGTGGCCGCGTCCACGGCCGCACCCCGCTCGAGCAGCAGCGTGGCGGCGGCGACCTGACCTTCCTGCGCGGCGTGCATGAGCGCCGTCCAGCCTGCGGCATCCGCCGCATCCACCGCCGCGCCGCGGACCAGCAGTTCGCGCACGAACTCGGTCTGGCCGCCATGCGCGGCAAGCATCAGCGGCCGGTGACCACGCTCGTTGCGTGTCTCCAGATCCACACCCGGAGCGAGCAAGGCCTCGAACAGGGCCTCCTGCCCCCACTGCATGGCGGTCAGCAAGGCCGGCATGGGCGATGCGTCTTCGGCGGCGCCCGCGCGCGAGGGCAGCGCCACGCGGCCCGCCGCCAGGGCGTCTTCATCGACGCGCGCGACCTGCGCGCCCAGACCGGCGATGTCGCGACGGATCGGCTCGAGCACGCTCGCCATCCAGCGGCCGATGCGCGCCCGGCCCTGCTCGGCGGGCAGGCCGTCGTCCACGGCCTGGACCTCGGCCAGCGCATCGTTGAGCGCCCGGAACACACGCGCGATCTCGACCTGCCAGGTGTCCAGCCTCTCCTGCGCGCGCAGCTCCGCCGCCCGGCGGTTCAGGCGCTCGACCTCGCGCGCCACTTCCCGCGCGGCCAGCACCTTGACCGACGCCGTCGGCATCGTGTCGTCGCCCGCGCTGCGGCGCGCCGGGCGGGCCTGCAGCGCCAGCGAGTCCACCGCCTCGCTGATGCGCGCCCAGGCGCGCCGGTCGCGCCGGCGATGCGCCTCCAGGCCATCGGCCTCGAGGCGCGCCAGTTCCTGCGTCATGCGGTTCACCCGCTCTCGACGCCGGCGCTGCGTGCCGTCCGCAGGGCCCCCGCCGCGGTCGGTTGCCGGCACGCCGGCGCCCAGCGCGTCGACGGCGTCCTTGCAGCGCCCCAGCTTGCGCCTGAACTCCGCGCGGGTGGGCACCATGTCGTCAGGCGGCGGATTCAGCAGCCGATCCAGCGCCGACAGCCCCGCGTGCAGTTCCTGCCGCTCCAGCGGCAGCTGCGCCCACAGCCGGTCGAGCTGGCGCAGCGTGCGCTGCACGACGGCCTCGATCTCGCCGGCGCGTTCGGCGTCCTGCGCCGCGAGCACCGACCATTGGTCGCGCAGCTCGCGATGGCGCTGCTGCAGCGCCGCTGTGGGGGCGATCTCGGGCGCCGCGATGCGCACCTGCACCGGCGTGCTGACGCCCGACCGGCCATCGCCGGGGCTGACCGTCGCCAGGCCGTGCACCTGGCCGGCGGCGCTCACCTCTACCAGCAGGTGCACGAGCGCGCCGCGCCCCAGTTCGGGCGGAAGATCGCGGATGCGGATCTCGCCGACCACGGCATGGTCCTGGAAGAGCCTGAGTTCGATGCTCGGGTTGTCGTTCTGGCGCAGGAAACGGCGCTCGCAGCGCGCCGGCAACGCCGTGCCGGCTTCGGCCAGGCTCACCAGGCCATCGAGCGTCTCGATGGCCAGCGTGCGCGGCTGCACCGACACGACGCTCAGCGCCTCACCGCCTTCGGGCTGGTAGCGCACCGCAAGCTCATGCCGGGCCTGGACCTGCCCGGCGGCGTCGAGCAGGGTCAGTTCGAACCGGTTGTCATCGTCGAGCAGATCGACGTCGTCGAACGCGAAGTCGCCGGCCGCGCCCGGCTGTTGCTGGCGCTGCATGCCGCCGCCAGTCGCCGCGAGCCGCAACGTGAGGCCGGCTTCGTTGACGCCGCCGTCGATGCGCCGCACCTGCCCGCTGCAGCGGATGCGTTCGAGCGGGCTGCTCGCCGGCGCCTCCACGCGCAGCTCGTAGACCTCGCCGCGGGGTACCGCCGGCAGCACCATCGAGGCGTAGATCGCGGCCCCGGCGCCGACGCACAGGTCGGGTTGGAACAGGCGGCACGACACGCCGGGGAAGGCGCGCCCGATCGCCGCAGCGACCCAGGGACCCCGGCTCGACCCGCCGACGAGCAGGATCTCGTCGATGTCGTCGGCCTGCAGGCCGGCGCGCTCCAGCGCCCCCCGGGTTCGATCGACGCTGCGCTCCAGCTCATCGCCGATCATCTCGACGAACTGCGTGCGTGTGATGCGCTCGTCGATCGGCACGTCGCGCCCGTTGACGTCGACCAGCATGCCGCGGCCTCGGCACAGCACCGGATAGTCGTCGACCGGGGCGCCGGCCAGCTGGATCTTCGTGCGTTCGGCCAGGCGCAGCAGCCTGGCCAGGCGCGCGCGCCCCGCGGCATCGGCGTCGCTGAGCTCGATGCGCCGGCCCCGCAGCTTCAGCCGCTCGAGCAGCCACTGGACGATGCGGCGGTCGAAGTTGTAGCCGCCGAGCAAGGGGTCGCCGTCGAACGAGCGCATCGAGATCACGCCGCTGCGCCGCTCCAGGCAGGTGGCGTCGAAGGTGCCGCCGCCGAGGTCGTAGGTCAGCACGGTGAGCGGGTCGCGCGCATCGGCGCGTGTGTAGGTCAGCGCCGCCGCCACCGGCTCCATCAGGGTCTGCTCGGCCAGGCCCATGTCGAAACCGGCCGCGCTGGCCGCTTCGCGCGTCTCTTCCACCGCCGCACGGTCGAAGTAGGCCGGGTGCGTGACGACTGCGCGGCGCACCGGCCGTCCCAGCGCCTGTTCGGCGCAGCGCTTCAGGTAACGCAGGAAGTCGGTGGCGATCGCCTTCGCGCTGGTGCTGCCTTCACCGAGCGCGATCGCCTCGCGGGTGCCGATCTTGCGCTTGGAGAAGCTCACCGACGTCAGGCCGTCGTCGATGGCCTGCAGCGCATCGGCGGCGAAGGCGGGCGCATCGGGTGCCGCGGGATCGATGGCCATCACCGACGCGAAGGTCGGCTCGCCGTACGGCGTGGGGATGATGGTGACCCGGCAGGGCTCGAGCCAGATGCCCGAGGGGTAGCCCGGCGCGAGATCGACCGGTCCGTCGACGGCGAGCACGCTGAAGGTCGTGCCGAGATCGATGCCGATGTCCACCGCCGACGCGTTCATGGTCCCCCCCGGCCCTTGACCGCCGACCCGACGTCGCTCACCACGTCGCGGATGCGCCGGGGCATCTGGTCGAGGCCGCGCGTGGCCAGCTGCAGCCGCGCCAGACCCTGCGGCGGCGGCAGGTCGTCGGAGACCTCGTCGATGTCCTTCTCCATGCGCAAGAGTGCCCCGTCCAGCGCGTCGTAGCGCGACGCGAACACGCCGTCGTAGTCGGGATGCTGCGCATGGCGGTCGCGCTCGCCGTCGAGCAGTTCGCGCTGGCGGTCGACGTCGTGGCGGAACATGTCCTTGAGCAGCGGCGTGACGGGCAGCTCCGGCGCGGGGCCGCCGGATTCCTTGGGCAAGCGCTGGATCAGCGCCTCGAGGTTGTGGTTGACCTGCGCCCAGCGTCTGCGGTTGCGGTCCGCGTAGGCGGCCTCGCCGTCGCGCAGGATCTGGTCGAGCTGGCCGCTGAAGTGGCGCGCCGACGGGTGGTTGTCGAGCTTGGCGATCGAGGCGCGGCACGATTCGGCGCGCTCCACGAAGACCGCGCGGGTGGGCGACATGTCGTCGGCCGGCGGGTGCACCGAGCGCTCGAACTCGCGCAGCCTGGCGTGGATCTCCTGCCGGTCCGGCTGCAGTTCCTCGAACAGCGTCGCGATCTGCGCGCCGAGGTTGCGCACCGCGCCGGTCAGCGCGAGGCGGCGCACGCGGTCCTGCGCCGTCGCCGCGTCCTGCGCGCGCTGGGCCTCCAGCTCGTCGTACTTCTCGCGCAGCTCGTTGAGCGACGGGATGACCATCGGCGGAAAGGTGATGCGCACGCGCTGCGTGGCGATGACCTCGCCGCCGCGCGTGGCCACCTTCGCGCTGCCCTTGATCTGCCCTTCCTCGGTGACGGTGAGGTCCAGCGTCACCGTCCCGCCTTCGCCGCTGTCGGTGGGCAGGTCGTTCACGCGCACCGCGCCCACGTCGATCTCCTCCATGTAGATCGGCACCGACAGCGAGGCATCGGCATGCAGGCGCCGCAGGGTGATGTCGACCTGCGCCGGCAGCTGCGCCCCTTCCTGCGCCAGCGGCACGAGCCCCTCGGCGGTCTTCACCGACAGCTGGCGCGGCAGGCTGCGATAGATCTGCGCGCCGCCGCCGACGTCCTCGCCGTACGCGACCTGGAAACGGGTGGAGAAGCGCTCCAGGCCCTGGTCGTCGGCGATCACGAGCCTGAACTCGGTCGGTTCGTCCAGGTCGAGTTCGACCTCGGCGAAGCGGAAGCCGCCGTCGCCGGCCAGCATCTGTGCGGGCATGGTGCCGCGATCGGGTGTCGTCAGCAGGACGCGCAGCCTGCCGCGCAAGGCCTCGTCCAGGCGCTGGCCGTCGTCGGCGGCCACGCTGCCCACGATGTCGATCGACTCGAGCGACCACTTCGTCGGCACGTCGAGCATCACGCGGATGCCCTTGCCCGCCGGCGGCGTGCGCGGCAGGGCGCCGGCGCGAATGGCGGCGCCGGCCGCGACGCTCAGGTCCTGCTCGAAGGATTCGACCGGGACCCCGTCGAACGCCGCTTGCAGCGCTTCGCCGACCCAGGGGCCGTAGGTCGAGCCGCCGACCATCAGGATCAGGTCCAGGTCGGCCGCGGTGATGCCGGCCTTCGCGATCGCGCGGCGGCAGCATTCGACGGTGGTCTCCAGGTGGTCGGCGATCAGCGCCGTGAACTCGGCCCGGGTGATGCGCTCGTTGAGCTGGAAGGGCCGGCCCTGCGTGTCGACCAGCAGGTTCTGCACCCGCACCGGCACCGGCACCTGCGCGGTGTGCTGTTCGCTCAGGCGCAGCTTGACGTTCTCGGCCAGCAGCATCAGCCGCGCCCAGAGCCCGCGGTCCTGCGGGTTGTCGGGGTCGTGTGCGACCTTGCGGCCGCCGGCTTCGGCCTTGCGCACGATCCACTCCACGAGGCGGCGATCGAAGTTGTAGCCGCCGAGCAGATGGTCGCCCTCGAAGGCCTTCAGCGACGTGACCCCCTGCCGGCGTTCGAGGATGGTCACGTCGAAGGTGCCGCCGCCGAGATCGTAGGTGAGCACGGTGAGCGGGTCGCGTGCATCGCCATGCAGATAGGCCAGCGCCGCCGCAGCCGGCTCCATCAGCATCTGCTCGGGCAGCGACATGTCGAAACCGGCGTCGACCGCGGCCTGCCGCGTCTGTTCCACCTGCGCCGGCGTGAAATAGGCCGGATGGGTGATCACGGCGCGGTACACCGGTTCACCGAGCGCCTGTTCGGCGATCTGCTTGAGGTGCGCCAGGATATGGGTGGCCACCTGCGTGGCCGTGAGCCGGTGCCCGTGGATGGCCAGCAACTCGTCGGAGCCGATCGAACGCTTGGAGAACATGATCGGGCTCACGCCGTCTTCGGCCTTCTGCACCGCGTCGATGCCGACCAGCACCTTGGTCGCGTCGTCCGGGTCGACCCACAGTACCGAGGGCACCGTGCGCTCGCCGTAGGGCGTGGGTATGGCCGTCACGTCGCAGGGCAGGTAAGTCCCGTCGAAACCCGGGGTCAGGGTCGCCTGACCCTGTACCGCGATCGCGCTGTGGGTGGTGCCCAGGTCGATACCGATGATCATCGTCGTCTCTCCTGCGCGGCTTCAGTCGTCGAACACGATGTCCAGCGCGCGGTCGTCCGGGTCGCCCGCGGCGCACAGGCCCAGGCTGTCCCAGGGTGGCGCCTCGACGGCATCCTGACCCGGCAACGGCAGGAACCAGAAGATCGCCCGCGGCGCGCGCAGCGCGAGCGGCTCACCGGCGTCCACCAGGCGCGCCGCCTTGCGCAGTTCCTGGCCGAGGCGCTGGCGCCTGGCGCCGTCGCCTTGCGCCGGCGGGTGGGCGAGCAGTTGTTCCTCGGCCCGGCGCGCAGGCGTGTTGAGGCAGGCCTCGGCGTCGCCGATGGCGTGCAGCGCGGCGGCGCCGGTATCCGCTTCGGCGGCGCCGCGCGCACGCACGCGGCTGCGCTGCTGGCCGGCGAGCGCCGCCACCCGCGCAGCCGGGCTCATCGCGCCGACCTGCAGCACGCCGAAGGCGTTGTCCACATAGGGATTGGTGCCCCGCTTCCACTTCAACGGCATGGTGAACCCTCCTGTTCCGGTGCTGCGGCGTGCCGATCAACCGACCGGCAGCGAGATGCCGAGCGACGCCGCAACTTCGCGCAGCGAACGCAGGCTGTCGCGGGCATGCTGGTTGCCGGGATCGAGTTCGATGGCTTCCAGCAGCCTTTGCTGGTTCGTGCGCAGCGTCTGCTCCCACTTGAGCGCAGTCACGTCTCCCCGGAGGCTCCAGTCGGGACGCCAGGGGCGATTCGGATCGACAAGCAAGGCCATGGTTCTTCACCTCGTTCGTGGATGTGTGTCGCGGATCGATCGGCGGCCCTAGCGCAGCGACAGCAAGGAGACCATCTCGTTCACCTCGGCCACGGCGCGGTTGGCCAGCACGATCGACAGTTCCGCGGCCGTCGCCTTGCGCAAGGTCTGCGGACAGTTCGCCAGCGCTTCGCGCAGGTGCTCCTCCGCCGCTGCAAATCGATGTTTGTTGTACGCCGCCGCGGCCTCCGACCGCAACGCATTCGTGAGCAGCTCCAGCAAGGTATCGAGGTTCTGCCGGACCCGCGCCGAGGCCGGTTCAGCCTCGTTCGCTTCCTGCAGCTCGGCCAGCGCGCGCCGGTATGCCGCCAGGCGTCCCGCGTCCCCGGACGGCGTCTTCTCGTGCGCGGCATTCACCGCCGCGACGGCCGAGCCGGTCAGCGCTTCGGCCCATTCATGCTGCAGGGCCGATTGGCCTTCGGGCCGGCAGCACGCGAGCGCCTGCCGATACAACGCACGCGCGTCGGACAGCTCGCCCGCGCCGACGTGTTTGCGCATCCCGCAAACCCGCTCGAAGGCCGCCGCGCCGAGCATGTCCGCCAGCTCGATGTCCGGACGCAGCGCTTCGATGGCCTGGTCCACCGCAGCCAGGTTCTGCGCCGCATGATCGTTGCCGGCGTCCAGCTCGCGCGCCTGCGCCAGGCGGTCGCGGCATTCGATCAGGCGATCCCGGCGTCCGGCGGGGCCGAGCGATTCGTCGCCGAGCGTGGTGTTGGCCTGCGCCACGGCCCAGCCGGCCAGCACCGCCGAGAGTTCCGTTTGGAGCTCGCCCTGCCCCTGCGGCGCGCTTGCCGCGATCGCGCGCCGCAGCAGCGCGACGGCCGGCTCGTACTCGTGCCGATTTGCATGCGGCAAGGCCTGGCGCCGCAGCCGCAGGCTCTCGCGCCCGAGGCGGGCGAGCTGTTCCTGCGCCTCGCGAAGCTCGCCGTCGACGAGTCTTTCGCAGTCGCGGTCTTCGTCGGTGTCGGCCATCGTGCGCCGGTATTCGCGCAGATCGACCTCGGCCTCGTCGAGCTCGAGCAGCGCCACGTGGCAGCGCGCGCGCAGGTAGTGGAAGGCGTTGGTGTCGGGGCCGAGGGTGACGCACTCGTCGAGCAGCGTGGTCGCCTCGGCATGCCTGGATTCGCCGAACAGCGCCTGCGCCTGCACGTAGAGCTCATGCGCGCGCTGCTGGTCGCGCTGCCGCGTCACGAACTGCGCCAGCTCCTGGAGTTGCGTGCGCGCGGCTTCGTCCTGCTCGATGGCGAAGTCGAACTCGTCGCCGGGTTCGAGCGCCAGGCCGGCGGCACAGGCGGCGGCGGCCTCGTGTTCGCCGAGCAGGAGATAGGCGTTGGCGAGCACTTGCAGCGCGGGCACCGTGAGATCGTCGCGCTCGCGCACCCGGTGCGCGCCGGCCAGGGCAGTGTCGCTGCGCCGCCTGGCCTCGAGCAGGGCGATCTGGGCATGGCAGCGCGGCAGTTCGCGCCGGCAGCGCAGGCCCTCCTCGTCGGCCTCGGGTGCGGCGACGGCGCCCCGTTCGAAATGACCGATCGCCGCTGCGGGCTCTTCGAGCGCGACGCAGACGTCGCCCGCGATGCGGAACCACTGGCCCAGGTCGCGCCGCGCCGCGGGTTCGGCGATCGACGCGGCGCGTTCGCACAGCGGCACGAAGTACGGCAGCCAGGACGCGACCGCCTGCTGCATGCCGCGCAGGATGGCCTGCCGCTCGGCACCCTGGCGGTCGTCGAGCGCGTTGAGCTGGTTGATCTGCACGCGCAGCATGCGATGCTGGAAGCGCAACGCGTCCATCAGGGCCGCTTCGTTGTCGGGGTCGATGTTCAGGCAGGCCTGGACGATGGCCACGGCCACGCCGATGGTCTCCTCGTCGCGCGTGGCTTCGTCCCACGCGGTGTCCGGAATGCCCGCGGCCAGCTTCTCGTAGGCGGCGCGGCGAGCTTCGCACTTGTCCGCCTCCGGCAGCGCCGAACCCAGCACCAGGCCGATGTGGTGGCGCGCACGGTGGTGCGCCGTGCCCGGATCGAAGGCGACGTCCAGATGCAGGCGCAGCAGCAGCGTCGGCAGGCGCTTGCGCAACGCGTCGACCGGTTCGCGCCTGACCCGTCCACCGGCCTGCGGCGGGCAGACGATCGCGGCGATGCGATCCCAGAACGCGTCGCTGCGCCACAACGCTGCCCAGTGCTGCAGCGCGGCGTTCCAGTCGGCGTCCGACTGCTGCGGCTGCGTGCCCTGCTCGAGTTCGATGGCCCGCGCGTGGTGCATGATGGCCAGGTGATGGCGGCTGTCGACGTCCTCGCCATCGCGTGCCAGCAGGCCGGACCAGATATCGAAGGCCGCGTCGTCGTAGGGCCTGGCGGTCCAGCCTTCGAGGTTCACCCCCAGCCGGGCCAGCGCGCGCCGGTGCGGATTGGCCGCGGCGTCGAGCTCGCCCTGCAGCGAGACGAGCAAGGCGTCGAGCTTGGCGGCGCGTGCGCCGATGTCCGCGGGCGTCGGCAGGCCGTTCATCGTCTGCCGCCCCGCGCTGCCGTCACACGCAGTTGCTGCGCCTGGCGCCGCAATGCGGCGGCCATGCCGTTCTGGCCGCAGGCCTCGCTCACGTCCGCATAGGCGTCGACCAGCGCGGCGTCGCCCGGTTGCCGACCGACCGCCAGGCCGATGAACCGGCGCGCCTCGTCGTGGCGGCCCAGCGCGAGCAGGGCCCTGGCCTGCACGACCAGGGCCGGCGCATGGCCGGGCTCGCCGGCCAGCAGTTCGACCATCAGGGCCAGCGCGCGCGTGGCGTCGCCATGGGCCAGCAAGGCCAGCGCATCGCCGACGCGCGCCGCCGCAGACTTTGTGCACGGTTCGGCCTGCGGCGGCGGCGGATCTTCGACGTCCAGCGCCTGGGCCGACACGCGGCCGGTGGCCGCATAGCGGTCGAGTTCGGCGAGCAGCAGGCCGGCGTTCGCGAAACGCCGGGATGATCGGTAGGCCAGGCAGCGGGCCAGCAGCGCTTCGACCTGCGGATGCTCGCGCAGGTCGGGGTTGAATTCCGCGGGCGAGGCGATCGAGTCGGCGTCGCCGGGGGGCGCCGTCGGCGCGGCCACCTGCAAGCCACGCTTGCGCGCCTCGTGCTGCGCGGCGCGGTGGCCGGCGTCGTCGCCCGCGGCCAGCGCCTCCAGCCCGACGGCGTCGAAAGGCAGTCGGCCGGCCAGCATCTCGTACCAGAGCACACCGAGCGAATAGACGTCCGAACTCGGCGTCCCCACGCCTTGCAGGAGCACTTCGGGGGCCTGATAGGCCGGCGTGCCGCCGGCGGCACCGAGCGGCATGCGTGCGGCCAGCCCGAAGTCCGTGAGCACCAGGTCCCCGTCGGGTGCGATGAGCAGGTTCTCTGGCTTGATGTCGCCATGAACCAGCGGTGCGTCCTGCCGATGCAGCCAGGCCAGCGGCACCAGCACGCGGCGCAGGTACCACAGGCTGGTCTCGACCGGCATGCCCTTGCCGGCGAAACGGCGCAGTTCGTCGGCCAGGGACCGCCGCCCGGGCACCAGGCGCATCGCGATGTAGCCGCGGCCTTCCGGGGGGCTGCGCGTGAGGCCCAGGTCGTAGACCTGGACCATGCGCCGCGCCACCTCGGGCGGGGGCTCGTCCTCGATCAGGCCGAGCAGGGTGATCGCGTCGGCGAACACCTGCGCCGCGTTGTCCGGCGAGACATGGCGCTGCTTGAACACCTTCAGGGCCACCTCGCGCACCGAGCGGCCGAACAGCAGCTGGGTGGCACGATAGACGTCGCCGAAGCCACCCGAGCCGAGCAGCTCGCGCACCTCGAAGCGGCCGTCGACCAGGGTGCCGGCACTCAGGCGCGGGTCGACGCCGGCCGTCGTCACAGCAGTTCGACCTTCACGCCGTCGGCGCCGAACGCGGTGGCGACGAGCCGTGCGCCTTCCACCGTGCCTGCGTCGGGGTGCCGCTCGACGAGCAGGCGGATCGCGGGGCCGACGATCTCGTCGTTGATCGCCCGCGGCACGCCGCGGGCGCCCTCTTCCAGGCTGCGTGCATGGGCGCGCCTGGCGATGCGCTCGCGCGCGTCGTCGTGCACGTCGATGTGCACCTCCTTGAGCCGGCGGAACTTGTCGAGCTCGCGCTCGAGCACCTGGTCGACGATCTGCCGGCAGGCGCGTGGCGTCAGCGGCAGGAAGGTGATGCGCTCGTCGACGCGGCCGAGGAACTCCGGCCTGAAGCCGCGCTCGGCGAGCTCGTCCATCGCCGCGCCGAACAGCTGCCCCGCCAGCGCATCGGGATCGTCGAGCGCGGCCGGGCGCTCGCGCAGATGGCCGCGCAGCCAGGTCTGGCCGGCGTTGGTGGTCATCACGATGATGCACTGGCGACCGTCGCGCACCGGGCCGGCGGGGTCGGAGATCACGCCCTCGTCGGCGAAGCGCAGCAGGGCATCGAAGACCTGGGTGTCGGCCTTCTCGATCTCGTCGAAGAGCACCACGCTGTGCGGCCGGTCGCGCAGGCCGTTGGTGAGCTTGCCCTCGCCGTAGCCGACATAACCCGGCGCCGCGCCGATGAACATGTTCATCGACTCCTTGGTCTTGAACTGCCCCATCTCGAGGAACACGAGCTGCTCCTCGTCGCCGAACACCCAGCGCGCCAGCTCCTTCGCCAGCTGGGTCTTCCCGGTGCCGGTGGGGCCGAGGAAGAGGAACACCGCGGCCGGCCGGCCGTCGCGCGGGATGCCGAAACGCAGCCGTTCGATCCACGGCATGACACGCGCCACGGCGTGGCCCTCGCCGAGGATGCGGCGGTTGATCTGCTGCTCGATTTCCTTCGGCGGCACTCGCGTCAGCGGGCTGCCTTCGTCCTCCTCCTCGTCCTGAGCCTCGGCGCCCTGCATCTGTTCGCGCAGCGCCGTCAGGCTCACGCCACGCTGCCCCGCGAGCAGCCGGGCCAGCTCGGCCTCCTGCTTGAGCACGAAGGCGGTGGCGAGATCCTGTTCGCCGATGCCGGGGCTGCCGCGCGCCGCGGCGAGCTGCTGGGCCTGCGCAAGCAGCCCGCTCACCGCGTCGTACAGGCTGTCGCGGCCGAGTTCGAAGCGCTCGACGCGCTTGCGCCCGGGCCGCGCCAGCTCGCGGCACAAGGCGGCGTGCAGGTCGTGGGCGACGTCCACGCCGAACGCCGTGAGCGTGCGTGCGAGCAGCCCGCGCTCGTCGCCGAGCAGGCTGTACAGCAGGTGACGCGTGCCGATCCTGGCGATGCCCAGGCTGGCGGCATCTTCGACCAGGCGGTCGCAGAAGCGCCGGCCCGAGGCGCTGAACAGGCGCCGCTGCAGCTGGCCCCTGGCGTCGAACAGCTCGGGCGCAGCGCCGCCGAGTCGCACCTGCTGCTCCAGCAGGCGGCGAAACGCCGCGAGATCCTGTGCCGAGGTCCAGGCTTCGATCAGCTCGAGCAGGCGCGCTGGCGCCGAATCGAGCCAGGCCAAGGACAGCACCGCGTCCACGACCTCGGCGCGCTGCGCCTGGGCCGTCAGCGCTTCGGCGCGTTGCAGCATCGCCAGCACCTCGGCTGTCGCGCAGGCGCGCGTCAGGCGCAGCGGCGGCGCCTCGGTGGCGGCGGGCCCGGGCGGCAGCCCGGCCTGGATGCCGGCGATGAAATCGTCGGCGCTCTGGCCCGCCGCATCGACCAGGCGCTTGCGCATCCAGGTGCCGGGTGTCCTGGCCAGGCAGAACAGCCAGTCGCGATGGTCCACCCGGGTGCTGCCGCGCGTGATGGCCTGCACCAGCACGTGGCAGCCTTCCTCGCCGCGTCCGTTGCCCAGCGCTGCGGCAAGCATCGGCTCGAATCGCGCGCTGGCAAGGCCTCCGTCGGTGAGCAGCATGGCGGGCATCCGGTGGGTGTCGCGCTCAGTCGGTCAGCGCTTCGAGGGCTTGGCGCGCGCGCCCGAGGTGCTTGCGCGCGTCGTCACTCTTGCCGTCTTCGTACTGGTCGACGGCGGCCTGGGCATAGGCGCAGGCCAATGCCATGCGCACCCCGGGGTGCGACAGGTCGGCCAGGCTGGCGGGCACCTGACTGTCAAGCACGAGGCGCCAACCGTCGCGCTGGCAGCTCAGCGCGGCGGCGGCCAGCCACAGCTGCGCGCCATCGACCGGCAGCTGCGCGAGCGACGGAAACAGCCGCTCGCAGCATTCGAGGAAGGTGTCGACGTGGCCGAGGATGCGGTGCCCGATTGCGGCGACGAGGTCGTGGCGAAGATCGTCGGCGCCGTTCCCGTCGATCATCGCTTGCAGCGCGGCCGACGCAGCGTGGCGCCGCTGCGACTCGTCGGCCGCGAACAAGCCGGGCGTCCAGGCCAGCGCCGACGGCGCCAGCGCCTGCCAGGCGTCCGCGTCCAGGCGATCGGCATCCGAGGCGAGCCAATCCGCAGCGGCCCGGGCCAGGCGCTGCCATCGCGCGACTTCGCGGTCATGGCTGCGCTGTGCCTCGAGCCCGGCCAATTCGTCGGCACAGCACCGCAGGTCGGCGGGTCCGCCGGGTGGCGGCGCGGGAACGGCCGTGTCGTCCGGGCCTGCAGGCCACAGGCTGGCCAGCAACTGCTGCGTGCGCAGGATAGCCAGCGCACGCCGGTGCTCGGGCGCATCGGCACGCAGTTCGCAGAGCGCCTCGCCGGGCCGCCCCTGGCTGACCAGTGCACGCGCGCGCAGCAAGGCCCAGGCGCAGGCATGGGCCTCGCTCGCCGGGGCAGCCGGTCCCGGTGGCTCGGGTGCCGTGAGCCGATCGAGCGTGACGTAGCCGTGGACCCACGCCACGCGTGCCGCCGATTCGAACAGTGCCGCCATGCCAGGCCCGCCAGTCCTGCCGTGCGGGTAGCGCTGCCTCGACCGGATGCGCAGCAGCCGCGCAGCGCAGACGGCGTCGGCCGGGTCGGCGACGAGTCGCGCCTCGTACGCGGCCCGCGCCGCCTCGGTCCGGCCGGTGCGTTCGAGCAGTGCGGCGTGCAGCCGCTGCTGGGCTGCGGCGTACGGCGACGCGCCCTGCCGCTCGTGCGCGTCGCCCGACACGAGGAGTGCGGCCTCGAGGTCGCCGCGCCGCTCGTGCAGCAGGGCACGCGCATAGCGCGCCGCGGCATGGCCGTCCGGCACATCGCGCAGGCATGACGCGGCACGATCGAGATCACCTTGCCGGATGGCGAGCATCGCCAGTTGCGCGCGGGCCCGCGCCGCCATGCAGCCGCCTTGCAGCGACTCCAGCCGCGTCTGCGCGTCCGGGTCACCCAGTCTGGCCGCCGCCACGCCGCGCCAGTACACGACCAGCGGCAGCCAGAGCGCGCGGGTGAGTCCGCGCGCCGAGGACAGTTCATGTTCGAGCGCATCGAAACAATCGGCGGCCTCGCGCAGGTGCTGCAGGCGCAGTGCGCGGCGTGCGACCCGGTAGCGCTGCTCGATCGCGATCTCGGCCGCGAATGTCGCCGCGGCGCTGCCGCCGATGTCGAACAGCCTGGCCAGCGCCGGTGTGGCCGGTTCGGCAGCGGCACGGTCGTCTCCCGGCGCGCTCAGCGGGTCGGCACGGGCAGCCCGCAAGGCGGCGAGGCGTTCGATCCATGCCTGCTGCTCCGGTGCCGACGCCTCGAGTGCATCGAGGCGTCGTCGGCCAGCGGCGACGGCGGCATGCGTGCCCAGGTCCTCCGGCGCGACCTCGGCGGCCCAGAACTCGAACTCCCAGGCGACGGCCGCGTCGGGCGTGTCGACGAGTGACACCGGCAGGCCTTGCGGACCGAGCGCGAGCAGTGCGGTGCGCAGGGCGACCCAGCGCGCCCAGGCCGGTGTGGCCGCCGGCAACAGCAGCGCGCGCAGACCTTCGGCCGTGCCGCTGTCATGGGCGATGGCACGGTGTGCCAGGGCCAGGATCTCGCGCGCCGTGCGCAGCGCCGGCAGGGCGTCGACCCAGGCCGGCTCGATCGCATCCGCCTCACGCGCCAGCGCCAGCAAGTCCTCGCACGCCGGGCTGTCGCCGGCGAGCACGCGCGCCACGCGGCTGAGCTGGGCGAGTTCGGCCGAGGGATGGCCGCGCCAGCCGTGCAAGCGGGCCCAGGCGGCCTGGTAGTCGGCGCGCAGGCGCAGTTCGGCGAAGGCCAGGGTGCATTCGGACCAGGCCTGCCCGCCGAAGCACCGGCTGACCCGGCGGCACAGTTCGGCGGTCGGCTCGAGCACGGCATCGTCCCAGGCCGGGTCGACGCGCAGTACCCGCTGCAGCAGCCGCAGGCAGGTCTCGCCTTCCGGCGCCTCCAGCGTGCGAACCAGGTCGTCATCGAGCAATCCGAGCAGGGCGCGTGCACTCGGCAGGTTGGCGTCGCGATCCACCGCGAGCATGGCCTGCAGGCGGCGCCAGGGCGGGGTGTCGGGCGTCGTGCCCCGCGGCGCTTCAGCGCGGCCCGGCCAATGCAGGGCCGCGCGCAGCTGCCAGTAGTGCACGTCCTCATGGGTCGGGTCCAGACGCCGCGCGGTGGCGACCAGCGCGAACATGCTGTCGTGCCGGCCGGCCCATTCGGCGGCACGCGCGGCGATCACCAGCGCCTGGGCCTGCAGGCTGTCGCTGAAGCCGAGCTCACCGGGTCGAGCCCGTTCAGTCCATTGCTGCGCCTGTGCCGCCGAGTCAAGACAGGGGGGGCATTCGCAGACCGCACGGCAGGCCATGGCCCAGGGCGTGCCGGACAGCGCCGGCAGCATGGCGTCGAGCAGCGCGAGCGTGCCCCGGCTCGACAGGCTGCGATGGACCCAGTCCAGCGTCCGCTGCACCGCGTCGACACTGCCGACGGCCAGCGGATCGGCGACGAACTGCGCCGCCTGTTCCAGCAAGGCCTGCGCTTGACCGGCATCATGCAGCGCGGTCATCAGTTCCCAGCGCAGCGCGAACGTCGCCGGCCCGGCGTCAGCCGTCGGGTCGAACCTGGCCAGCCACTGCGCGGCCTGCGGACAGCGCTGGCGCCGCAGCTCGATCCAGGTGAGCCCGCACAGCAGCTGGTCGATGAACCAGCGCTGGGTCGCCGGGTCGGCCATCGGCCGCTGCTGCAGGCGTTCGTAGCCCGTGGCCAATGCCTTGCAGGCAGCGTCACCCGCGCGCCGCGCACCGGCCAGGGCCAGCCTCAGTCGCCCGGCGCGGGTGGCGAACCAGACCGGCCGCTGCCACCACGCGGGGTGTGGCCAGGCCGGCACGAAGGCGGCAGGCAGGCACTGCGCGGCCTGCGGGCGACCGACGACGGCAGCGGGCCCGGCCGGAGATTGCGCCCCGGCGATGCGGTCCGAACTGCCAGGGTCGTTCATCGCCGTTCCCTCCCAGGACTCATCGGGAACCCGCCACCGCTGGGCGGCACACGAGCCCCGATGTCGGCACACGGTAAGCACCGGCCGGAGCATTGTCAAGAGCGACTGCACGCACGGGCATGCCGATCACGGAGCCGGCAAGGCCTGGGCCAGCCGGCCCGGCCCATCGTAGTGGTAGCTCAGCGTGCGCGAGACACCTTCGGCATCGAACCGTGCGCGCGCCACACGCAGCCTCAGCGCGGCGTCGAGTTCGTAGTCCAGCCGCAGCTGCTGGGTGCCGAACGCTATGCGCTGCACCAGGCCTTGCTCCGGTGCCGGACGCACGCCCTGCAGCGTTCCGCCAGCGTCGAACAGCCATTGCGATCCGTCAATTGCCGAACCGCGCAGCGAGCCGTCGGCGAGCAGCGCGAGGAAGCGGATCGGCGCATCGCCTTCGGGCTCCCAGCCGAGTGTCGCGCCGTGCTCGCGCAAACGCATCAGCGGCTCGACGGCCTCGGTCCCGGCCGCCGTGCGCAGCCCGCGCAAGCGCAACCGTTCGGGCAGTTCGATGCCTCGCCAGACGCGCCGCGCCGGGCCGGCCGGTTCCACGCGGTGAACACTGCCGGGGCCAACCGCCACCATCTCGCTCAGGTAGCCGATGTCGCTCACATGCCGCTCGGCCAGTTCCATGCGCGTCAAGCGGCCGCCGCGGTCGAACACGAACTCGGCACCGAGCTTGTCGAGCAGCCGAAACGTGCCGTCGCTGAGCGGAAACAGGCCGACAAATTCGCTGGTTTCCTGGCTCTCGGGCACCCATCCGGCGATGGCGTGGCGCCGGGTGTCGAAGACGAGACTTTCGCGGCGCCCGCTGAGCCGGCCCTCGACCTGCATGCGCCGCGGCAGCCGGGCCCCGCGAAACACCAGCGTCTCGGTGCCGTCGGCGTGTACCGCGTAAGGCACCAGCACGTGCCAGCCGGGGCCGAACTCGCCGCCGCTTCGGGACGCATCGAAGTAGCGCACCAGTTCCAGTCCAGGCCGGCCGGCGGGGTCGTGCAGCGCGAGGTCGGTCTGAAAGCGCAGGCCCAGCGGGCCCAGCCCCTGTGCCTGCGCGGGCAACACCGATACGTTCGGCGCATCGACGCCGGCGGCCTTCGATGCGCCCGCGACGGGTGCGGCCGTCGTGCGTTCCAGCGCGCGCGCCAATTGCCGATCCGGCACCTGCACGGCTCGCGACCGCATCTCGACCCCACCCTCGATGCGCATGTCGTTGCGATGCCGCGAGCCCTTGACCAAGGCGCGCACGGTGGCCGGCGAATCCTCGGTCAGCACCTCATGCTTGTGGGCGAGCAGGAACCACAGCAGCGGCAGGCGGCGCTCCTTGACCCAGCTTGCCAGGCTGACGAGCTTGGCGTACTCGAGCAGTTCGCCGTAGACCGGGTGGCGGCGCGCGATGACCGCGTAGTGCCGCGTGAAGAAGTCCGCGAAGGCACGATCGGCTGCGCTGGACCGGCCCGGGGCGTCGGTGATCTCGGTGTCGAGCACCATGCGCGCGCTGTCGAACATCAGGCTTTCGCCGGCGCGGCGCAGGCGCATGTCGCGCGGCTTGAACCAGAAGCGGCGGCTGAGCCCGAGGGCCTGCAGGCCGTGCCGCGCCGAGAGTTGGTCCACGTCCATGAAACCCGGCACGTCCAGGGCTTCGGTGCCCACCGCGGCACGCTTCATCCGATGGTCGGCTTCGCGCATCACGCGGCCAAGGTCGGTGTTGACCACCTGTCCGATGTAGCGCACGCGGTGGTACGGCAGGCCCGGCGCGATCGGGTCGATCGACAGCCCCGGCGCACCGTCGGAGAAGTACACCGCCCACAGCGCGGTGACGAAGCGGCGGAACGCCTGCGGCTCCAGCTGCGCAAGCTCGCCCTCGACCAGCAGCCCGAAACGGCCACCGGAGAACGACGGCGACGCCGCCTCATCGGCGATCCGGGCCACACCTTCGAGCGTGACACCGCCGACGCTGGTGGCCGGCTTCCACGCCGGCAGCCGCACCGCCGGCACCAGCGCGGGCTCGACCGGGCGCCATGGCGGCAGGCGCAGTGCGGCATCGGTCTGCGGCGGCGGCGCAGGCAGCCCGGCCGCGCTGGCAACGAGGGGCCCGAACCGGCGCTGCACCGTGGTACCCGCATCGCCGGACTCGCGCGGTGCCGCCGGCGCGGGGTCCGCCGCAGCGTGCAACGCGATCGGCATGCCCGGCAGGCGCGACAGCGCCACCGGCAGTTTCCAGCTCAGCACGGCCTGCGCTGGCCGGCTGCGCAGCACGATCTCGCGCAGCGCCGTGACATCGCCCCCGCGCAGGCGAATCGCGCCGGCGCGAAGCTCGACGCCACCATCGATGTCGAGGCGGCGCTCGCCCTTCGGCGTGGCGACCGTTTCGCTGCGCTCGAGCAGCGGGTAGGTGGCGGGGGTGTCGACCGCCGCCAGCCGGTGCCCGCTCAGCCAGTAGTCGAGGGGCGGTGGCCGCGCCTGCAGTTCCAGGCCGCGCGCCAGGGCCACCAGCTCGAACAACCTCGCCAGCCGAGCCGCCTCGGGGAAGTAGGCCTGGACGTCGTCCAGGCGTGCGCTCAACGCGGCCGCGAAGCGTTCGGCCAGCACGTCGCGCGTCGCGGCCGTGGGCGGCTGGCCGTTGACGCTTAATACCTCCGCCTGCACGCCGAGCCGGAAGTCCTGGATCACCGCCACGCCTTCGCGCACCACCACCTGGCTGGCGTCCAGAGGGCGAAACCAGAAGCGCGAGGCGACCCGGTCCTCGAGCTCGCCCTCGGCGGCCGCGCGGCGGCACAGCGCGAAGTACGACGGCACCCCCCAGATCTGCGCCGAGACGAGTTCGAGCGCGAGCTTCTTGAGCGCGACGTCCGCGTCGAACAGCGCACGTCCGAAGCCGGTCTGCGCGAGCGGGCCGCCGTCGAAGCGGACCACCTGGCGGCCCGTGCTCGCGGTGTCCGGCGCACGGTCGATGCTGACCAGCGGCCAGCGGTGGTGCAGCAGGCGCGCACGCAGCGCAACGACCAGATCGTCCAGGCGCAAACCCGAAGGTCGAGCTTCGCGCTCGCCAAGCAGGACGACATCGCCGCCAGCTTCGTCGACCACGGCGGCGACCAGCCGCGTCAAGCCGTCGAGGCGGGCGGCGCTGCCTCCCGGGTCGCCGGCGCGGACCGCGGCTTCGGCCTGGCGCAGCGAGAAGGCGGACAACTCGCCGGCCCGCGCCGGTCGGGGCGGCGCGAGGCCGAGCAGCGCTGCGGCGAGCAGGATCAGCAGGGCGCGCATGGGCCGCTCGCGTCAGCGCGCCGGCAGCGCCTGCGCGCGGTAGAGCAGGCCGAACTCCGCCACGGCCGGGCCGTCGCCCAGGTCCCAGCGGGCAGCGGCGGCATTCGAACTGGCACCGCCGATCCGACCTTCGGGCCACACGCCGGGACGCGTGGGCTTGGGCGCCAGCAGCTGATAGCCGGCGTGAGCGCGGCCGACCCAGCCCTGGACGTCCTTGGAGAAATCGGCGAACGACACCGAGACGCCCGCGTGCGCGCTCGTGGCCGTGCGGCCGGGGGGCGGCTTGGTCGACGGGCTGCCCTGCAGCCCGGCACTGACGGAAACACCCTTGAAGAGGTCGACCACGGCGCGGACCGGCCCCGTCGGCCCGAGCACGTCGCGCCCGAGTTCCAGGCGGTTGCGCACGCGCCGGCCCAGATCCGGATCGGCCACGGCGATGCGCTGCAACTCGCGCGCGACCATGGGGGCCAGCGCGGGGTTGTCGCCCACGATGCGCGCAAGCCGGTCGACCCCGCCCATGCGACCCTTCTTGATCGCCTCCAGGCTGGCCACCATCGACACGCCCGGGGCTTCGTCCTCGTCGGATGTCGGCCGCCGCTGCCGCGCATCGAACTCGGCCACTGCGCGTTCCACCGCTCGCCCGATCAATTCCGGCAGACAGGCCCCGGCACCGATCGCGGCTGCAGCGTCGGACTGGGCCGCGCCGATCTGCCCGAGGGCCAGTTGCGCGATGGCACGGCCGCTGCGGGCGAGCGTGAAGCGCGGGGCTTCGGCCAAGGCACGGTCGAAGCGCTCGACGGCGCGCGTCGCGGCCTGGCCTTGCAGCAGCGCGACGACGCCCTGGTTGGCCAACGCGTCGGCCAGGCCGTGCGCGGCGTCGAGATCGACCGTGGCAGCCGACCAGTTCTTCGCGACCGCCTGCGCCACGCCCCGGGCGTTGAGCAGCAGCGCATCGCCGCGGCCCGGCACCAGACCCCAGCCGAACTGCGCGATCGCCTGTTCCATCTCACCCTGGCGCGCCAGTGCGTCGCCGCGCAGGTAGTGCGCCATGGGCGCGCCGGGATGGCGGGACAGGAAGGCTCGGGTCCAGCGCGCCCATTCACCCCCGGCATCCGGATCCAGGCCGGCGAACAGGCACACGGATTCGTCGTTGCGGTTCAGCGCCAGGTAGGCATGGCCGCGCAACATGCGCGCCGCCGGACCGTCACCGGTGGCACGCGCCGCGACGGCGGGCCAGTCGCGCTGCAGCACGGCCTCGTCCAGGGCCGCATCGGGGCCCGGATCCGCCGCGGCGCTCGCCGACAGCACGGCGGCGAGGGCAGCAAGCAGGACGGGCACGCGGCAACGGCGGCTCATGATCCTGCTCCCGCCACGGCCGCCGCCTGCAGCTGGCCCGACACCGGCACCGCCGTCAGCAGGAACGGCCGCTGGAACTGCTCGAGCACCGGACGCAGGCGCCCCAGCGCAGCGCCGAGATCGCCCAGCGCGCCGGGAAGCTGCATGCCGTCGAGAGCACGGATGCCGCTCTGCACGCCCGCATGGCAATCGGCCAGCACGCGGGTGGCCTGCGTCAACGCGGCGAATGTCTGCTCGGCCTGCAGCGCCTGCTCGCGCTGCACGCGTACCTGCTCGGCCACCTGAAGCAGCGCCGGCCCGAGCTGCGTGGCGCGGATCGCATCCAACGCCTCTCGGTCCAGCGCCACGCCCGCGCGGACGGCATCCACCAGCTCGCGCGTGAGCTGGGCGGCCTGCTGCAGCCCCGCGCCGGCGGCGCGGGTCGATTCCAGCAGCCCGGAGACCGTCTCGGTCGTGGCCTTGGCCACTGCGCCCCGCTCGGCGGCAAGCTCGCGCGCAAAGGCTTCGATCATCAGATCGCTGCCTCGCGCCAGCTCGGCGCGCCACTGCTCGCCCAGCGCCGCCAGGGCGTGGGATGCGTCGGCCTGCGGTGCCGCCGCGGCAGGCTGCGCGCGCTGCAGCGCAGGCAGCAGCAGGTCGCACAGCCAGTCCTGCAGTTCGTCCAGAAAGCGTTCCTCGCGTGACTGCACGGCAGCGTTGTGGAACATCAGGAGCAGGGAGGTCACGAGGCCGACCAGGGTGAGCAGGAAGGCGAACGACAGCCCGCCGGTGACGGCAACCAGGCTCTTCTTGATCGAGCGGATGTCGTCGATGTCGCCGGACAGGAACCCGGAAAAGCCGTCCACCGCGTTGGCGATGCCGAGCACGGTGCCGATCAGCCCCAGGACCGGCAGGGCCCAGACGATCGTGCCCAGCGCAGCATGCGCGCGGTGCAGCGTGTCCTGGTCGGCCTGCACCTGGTGGTCGAGCGCGAGCTCGGCTTCGGCCAGGCCGGGCTGCAGCTGCCACTGGCGCAGCACCGCCAGCGCGCGGCGCCACAGCGGATTGCCGGTGCACGGTGAAGCTTCCAGGTGCGCGCACAGTGCGGCCGCGCCGCGCCGGCCGAGCGCGTCGACCAGGGCCACGGCGGCGCCCCGGTGCGCCACCTTGCGCAGCGCCACCAGGCGCTGCGCCCGATGCACGAGATACAGCGTGCCGTAGAAGAACGACGCGAGGATCGCCCAGGGAACCAGCGTCTCGGCGCGGCTCGGATCGAACATCCGATGCAGTGCCTGGCCGGGCTCGGCGAGCCTGTACAGCAGCCCTGCGGCGGCGCCGGCGAGGACGGCGCCGGCCACGCCGCAAGCCGTCTCGATGCGCCAGGCGGGCCACCCGGCGACGCCGCGAAGGGCAGGCAAGGCGTCTGCGGCGGCTGGCGCTGCAGATCGGCCCGGGGCGGTGGTGGCGGTCTTCAGTTCCATGGGGTTCTCCGGTGGGTGAGCGTGATCGGCGGGTTCGACGGCACCCGGCTCACTGGGCGGTCGGCAGGCGACCGCTGCCGAGCAAGGTGAAGCCGATGCCGGCGGGGTTCGTGTGCGGGATCCAGCCTGTCTGGTAGCCGCGCTGCACCGCGACACCGCGCGCCTGCTGGAAGGCCTCGATGCCGTCGGGCATGACGAAGAAGTGGATGAAGGTCTTGCTCGAGTCGTGGGCCGCGAGCGCCGTGGAGAATCTCGACCCCGGCGTGGCGGCCGCGGCGGCCGGTTCGCCCGCCCCCTCGAGGAGCCTGAACTCGACGACCGCCCGCGCGCGGCTGAGGTTCAGGCGGCCGGACTTCAGCTGCTCGAGCCCCGCGCGCAAGGTGGCCGACACGTCGCGCCCGCTGGCCGTGCGGCCGTCCAGAGGCCTGCTCCAGGCCTCGAACTCGGTGATCGACCTCGCCGGCGCCACACCCTCGAGCAGCTTGTCGATGAGCGTCGTGTCGACGTGGTACAGGCGGCCGGCCGTGCAGGCGAAGTGCAGCGGGCGCGCAGCGGTGCGATGTTCCATCGGCAGGCGCTTGAGCACCGTCGCCCCCCCTGCGGCGAGCACCGTGAAGATCATGACGAAGATGACGATGCCCAGCGTGTTGGTCAGCATGTCGGCCAACGGCACCATCGACTGGCCGGGTGCGGTGCGACGGCGAACGTTCTTCATGGATGTTCCCCGGCGGAGAGCAGTTGCACGCCGCGCTCCTGCCCGACCGGCTCGTAGCCGATGTCGATGTGCGCGGCACGAAAGTCGTCGGTGAGGCGCGGCAGCGTCGCGAATCCGCTCGGCCGCACCGCGAACAGCACGTAGCCTGTCGCGCTGCGCTGCCCGAATTCGGCCAGCAGCCGCTGCATGGCGGCGCTGCGCGGACGCATGCCGCCCGCCGCCGCGGCCTGGTCGTCGAGCCAGGGCACGCGCCGACGCTGCGCGCCCTCGTGCACGGTCAGCGCGCTGCCGTCCCATTCGACGAGCACCGGCGCCTTGCTCGCGGTGCCGTCGCGCGCGGCCATGTCCCAGGTCTCGGCGACCCCCGGCCCGAGGCTCAGGGACGCCATGCCCAGGGTCGCCGTCAGCAGTGCGCCCAGAAGGCTCATCAGGATGGCGATGTAGGGGAAGAGGTCGAAGTGGTCCTGCGACCCGGGGCTGGCGCGGCGGTGCATGGGAGCCTCTCGGTGTCGTCGCCGGGCGCCGCGCTCAGTTGTCGAGCGTGGTCATCACGGCGCGGAACAGCATGGCGGCCTCCGGCAGCAGGCGGATGCAGCGCATCAGGATCGGGGCGGCATAGCCCGGCTCGGCGATGAACAGCTCCACCGCCACCCACATCGAGCGGCCCGATCCGCTGTACACCTTGGCCACCTTGATCTGGCGGTTGACTCGATCGGCAGCCCGTTCGGCCCGGGCACGTTCGGCATCGTTCTCCACCGGCCAGAAGTTCGGCAGCAGAAGGCGGAAGTACTCGGGGTCGCGGGCGTCGCGACACAGGCAGATCAGCCAACGCTCGTGCTCGATGCGCAGGTTGCCGTCGGCATCCGCGCTGGGCTTGTAGCCTTCCAGCTCGAGCAGCCTCGTATAGAACGTGAGCCAATCGGCCGGCGCATCGGCCTGGCGGCCCGCGGCAGTCTCGACGCCCGTGGCCCCGGCCGGCATGACGCCGGCTTGGATGGTCGACAACGGGATCTGCAGGCGCTTGATCGGATCCATGATTTGCTCCTTGGTAGGGCGGCGGTGCCGCGGGCTGGCGATGGAGCCATCGTGCCGCGGCCGACCCCGGCGAGATATCCGGAAAGCCGGCAAAAACAAGGTTCGGGCGGCCCGTGCCGGGAGGTCGCTGCGGACGCCGACTCGGCGTGGAGCAGGAATCATACTAAGTTGCGTTCAAAGATATAGAAGTAATCCAATTGAATCCGGTCATTGACTGGGTTCGCATTGGGTCAGCTTCGAGGGTGACGATGCCAGCGGTCAGGGCGCGCTCGACCGAGTCGAGGTCGGCGAAGACATGGTTTGCGAAGCAGTCCTCACGCATGGCCTCCCACAGGTGCTCGGCAGGGTTGAGCTCCGGGCTGTAGGGCGGCAGGAACATCAGCCGCATGTTGGGTGGCACGGTGAGTTCACCGGCAATGTGCCAGCCCGCCTGGTCCATAACCATGAAGACGAACTCGTCGGCGTGACGCTGGGCGACCTCGTCGAGGAACATCGACATCATCTGGGCGTCGACCCAGGGCAGTACGAGGCTGTCCATCACGCCGTCGTGCGGGCTGACGGCGCTGAAGGCATAGAGGTACTTGCGCTGCAGCCGCGCACCGACCACCGGGCGCATTCCCCTTGGTGCCCAGCAGCGCCGCGGCGTACCCAGCAACCCGAAGCGACCTTCGTCCTGGAACATCAGCCGCACCCGGCGGCCCTGCTCAGCCTGGCGCGAGACCTCTTGGCGTACCGCGCGGCGAAGTTTTTTTAAAGGCGGCCTGCGCCGCGACGTCCGCCTTCGGGTGTCTGGGACGCGGCACAACCTTGCGCCAGCCGTGCCTCTCCAGCAGCCGATACACCGTCGAGCGAGCTACTGCCTTGCCGGTTCGCTCCCGGTAGGCCTGCTGGATGTCGGCCACGGTGAGCATGCCGCCAGCCTCTGCGCGCTCGACGAACGGCGCCAGCAGCACCTTCTCCTGCTCCTGCGTGAGGTGCTGGTGCCGTCTGCCGCCGCGGCCGCCCACCTCGAAGATGGCCTCACCCTCCTTGGCCCAGCGCGAGTGCATCACGTGCACCGTGGCCGTGGACCAGCCGAGCAACTGCGCGATCTCCGCCGCCGAGCTGCCCAGCGTGGCCCGGATCAGCACGCATTGGATGCGCTGGTACTCCGAGTGGCTATCGGCCTTCTTCAGCCTCTCGGCTAACCGCTCCACGGTGGGCTTGTCGCCCACGATCAGACTCTTCATCCACGGCTCCTTGAAGTCCGTGGACCGATACTATATCTAATCTATTGAACGCAACTTGGTATCAGGCAGACTGTCCTGGCCCGACTGACCCACCGCCCTCAACCGACGTGGACTGGTTCGAGAAGATCACAGGCTTCAGGGAAGCCGGCTACGACGAGACGCAGCGCCAGCTGGTGCTGCGGGACGGTTTCCTGCATCACCGCAGCGACCACATCCGATGGTCCGTCGGCACGCTCGAGACGCCCACTTTGGCCCAGCTTCGCAAGCGCGCTGCTGGTCACGCAGCGGGCCGAGGACGGACCCGCGTCAACTGCGTCGTGGCCGACGCGCGCTCCCTGCACAGCGAGGCCCATCACGCTGGCGCCCTCTTCCAGGTGGCTTCCCAGTTCAACCTGCTCGAGATGGTCGGCCCTGACGTGACGCCGGAGCACGGGATTACGCGCTACGAGGGTGACAGGACTCAAGGGCCGGTCTGTGCCATGGCAGCAGGGGCAGCCACGATCTATCGCAACTACCTGGTGCCCATGGGCCATGCACGCGGCCAGCGAGCCGATGGGCAGATCGATTGCCTGGCCGATCTCGGCGGCTCACTGGGCAACGACGACGGTCGGCTGTGGACCATGCGCAACGGCTACGCGATGTGCACCGCGGCGGGCCTGGACGAAATCGACCAGCGACTCGGCTCGCTCGATGAGCAGGCCGTCGACGAGTTGCGTGCGAAGCTGCGCATCGGCCTGCACTGGCAGGTCGACGTGACGGACCTTCCCGAACCCGGCCGTCGCGTCTCGCAGGCGTTCTGCTCTGCGCTGCCGGTGGCCTACCAGCGCTATCCGCCGCACCAGTGGATGAGATTCGCCCGTCCGGTGCTGGAAGCCGCCTACGAAGCCACGATGCTCGCCGCGGTCATCAACCGTGCCAGTCATGGCAGCGCTACCGTCTTTCTGACGAGCTTGGGCGGAGGAGCTTTCGGCAATCAGCCCGCCTGGATTCACGCTGCCATGGGGCGCGGCCTGAACCTGGTCCGCGAAGCCGGACTCGACGTCCGCCTGGTGTCGCGCACGCGGCCGCCACAAGAACTGCAGGTACTGGCCGACGCGTTCTGATCGCGCTGTACTTCCGCATGGTCACGAACGCAGGCACGACGAATGCGATCGCCGTGACCTTGACCACCAGACATGCGGACGGCCATTGATGTCGGTTGGCATCGGACAATGAACGACCGCTTCGGAGAACGCCTCACCGCGATCGGTCGCCGAGCGACGTCCGCTGTACCTTGAGAACGGCCGTTGGCGGCGCGAGTTTCTTGATGCTCGAGCGACCGGAAGTGGCCGGGTCCCGGTGGCCACGAACGGCTGCTTCGGGGAGGGGAAGCCCACAAGAGGTCGATCCGAGCGTCGGGCAGCTTTGGAGAAATCCGACAGGCAGGATTGGGTCGTCCAGCGCCGACCAGGTGTTGGCGACCAAAGGCAGCGGTACGTCGTTGAGCGGTCGTTCGAGCCGGCGCCGACCGCTATGGATCGCATGGCCGCCGTTGGTCGTCGCCCGCTCGGCGGTCAAGGACGGCCAGTTGCTGTCATCCAGTCGGCCAGAAAATCGCCATGCCATTGACCGGTTTCAGAGTACAGCCGATGTAGGCTGACGGCGCACGGCGTGCCAGCCAAGGATGGGGGCATGCCTCGGCTATCATCCTCTGGTCATTGGGGAGTAGTCGCTCTTCGCCCCGAAGAGGCTTACGTCAACACGCTTGACCCGCAGGTCATGGCGTAAGCAGTTCCAAGCTTGGCAAGACCTTTGACCACGTCGCCTCCGAATCGGCCGGGGAAGCGTCGTGGTCAATCGTCTGGTGTCCGGCCGTGGAACTTCGATGGAATCCCTTCTCGTTTCAACCGGCGTGGTCGCCCTCGCCGAAATCGGCGACAAGACCCAGTTGCTCGCGTTCATCCTCGCGGCACGCTTCAAGAAGCCCTTGCCTATCGTCGCCGGCATCCTTGCTGCCACCGTCGTGAACCACGGCCTTGCAGGGGCGCTCGGAGCATGGATCACGACCACCATCAGCCCGGGCGCCCTGCGTTGGGTACTGGGCCTGTCATTCATCGGCATGGCCATCTGGACCATGATCCCCGACGAGATCGAGGAGGAAGAGACCAAGGTCGCCCAGCGCTTCGGCGTCTTCGGGGCAACCCTGGTCACCTTCTTTCTCGCCGAGATGGGCGACAAGACACAACTGGCCACCGTGGCCATGGCCGCACACTACTCGACACCCGTCTTGGTCGTCATCGGCACGACGCTCGGCATGCTCATCGCCGACGTGCCGGCCGTGTATGCGGGTGACAAGCTGGCGACCAGGATTCCCATGAGGCTGGTGCACGCGGTGGCCTCGGCGATCTTCGCGGCGCTCGGCGTGGCGACGCTGCTCGGTGCTGGCGCGGGATTCGGGTTCTGACACGGGCCGGCTGCGAGCGACCGATCAGCGGCTTTCGGGCCGAAAGAATGCCCGCACGACATACGCTGCCAACGCGTCGACCTCGTCGCGCGACAGCACCGACTTCCACGCCGGCATCGAGGTGCCGGGCAGGCCGTCGCGGATTGTGTCCAGCAGGCGCTCGCGTGGCATCGATTGCGCATCGAACCCGGTCAGGTCCCGCGCCTTCGGCTCCATGAACTGGCCGATCCAGTTCTTGCCGGTGCCGTCGGCGCCGTGGCAGAAGGCGCAGTTGGCCTGGAACAGCGCCTCGCCGCGGCGTTCGGCTGCGCTCAGGCCTTCCAGGCGCGGCGCGACATCGTGCTTGGCATAGACGCTGGCGCTGGACACCGCATCGACCGCCGGCGCCTGACCGGGGGCGAAGCCCATGCGCGGGTAGGACAGCGGCCGGGCGCTCCACGCCGGGCCAGCGTCCTCGACGCGCCCGCGGTCGTGGCAGGAGATGCACGCCGCGAGGTAGAGGCTGCGGCCGCGGCGCTGCGCGTCGTCCAGCGAGTCCGGCGCAGCGTCCAGCGCGATGCGGCCCTGCGCGAACGGGAAGGCCGCGGCATGGCGCTGGTGGTCTGGCCAGCCGTTCGCGGCCGTGTGATAGGCCGTGTTCGGCCGCGCCTCGCGCACGAACTCGCGCTCGACGAAGGCCGCCACGGCACGCATCTCGCGCTCGTCGAGCAGGCTGCGGAACGACTTCATCGCGGTGCCCGGCCGGCCTTCGCGCAGCGCGGCGACGATCTGCGCAGCGCGCAATGTGCGGGCGGCAGTGAAGTCGCGCGGCGGTGGCAGCAGATAACTCGCGGCCAGCGTCTTCGCGTCGCCCGAGTAGCCGTGGCAGAAGTAGCAGCGTGCGTTGTAGACACGCCGGCCGAGCTCGTGTTCGTCCAGCGCCGGTGTCCGGTCGCAGGCGGCCAGCAGCAGCGCAGCTGCCAGCGCGAGCAGCAGCTTCATCGCTCGACGAACGCCTGGAACACGTACTCGCTGACGTCGGCGATCTGCTGCGGCGTCGCAACCTGGCGCCAAGCGGGCATCTCGGTGCCCAGGCGACCCTCCGAGACCGCGGCATAGAGCGCGACGCGGTTGAAGCGAGCGCGGCTGGCCGCTGCGGTGAAGTCGCGCGGCCGCGGGCGGATGAAGTAGGCACGTGGACCGTTGCCGTCGCCGCGCGCGCCGTGGCAAGTGGCGCAGTTGGCCCGATAAAAAACACCCCCGCGCTGCGCGTCTCCCTTCAGGCCGTTGGGGAGGCCGGCCGTCATGTCGACCGGCACGGGAGTGGAAGCGGCGTCGGCCTCGCGGCCGCCGTGGGCGCGCGAGCCGGAAACTCCTGCGCCCGGCGCGACGGGGCGGTGCGGATCGGGAGCCGGTGCGTGCACGAAGCGTTCGAGCAGGTAGTCCGCGAGGCGCGCGACATCGGCTTCGCCGAGCTGCGACTTCCAGGCCACCATCGCCGTGCCCGGCCGGCCATGGGTGATGGCCAGCACGATGCGCTCGCGCGTCAGCTCCTGCTTGGCCGCGACGGAAGTGAAGTCGCGCGGCACGGTCGAGAGCGAACCGGTCGCGCGGCTGCGGCCATCGCCGCGGTCGCCGTGGCAGACCGAACAGTAGTTGTGGTACAGCAGCGCCGCGCGTTCGTCGGCCGCCTGCGCGATGCCGGCGAGCCAACACAGCAGTGCAAGAAACAGCGCTCTCATCTCGATGCGTTGTTCTGCAAGTTCTCTGCCACGCGAATCCGACGTGGCACATCGTTTGCAGCCGAACCCGGTCGAAGTGGTCGGCACGGCGCCGATCAGCAGCATCGCTACGAGGAGATCGACATGAAGGCATTCGCCATTGCGGGAAGTCTCGTTCTCATATTCGGCATTGCCGCCGCACCGGCCGCCGGCGCCGCGGACGGCAAGGCCGTCTATGACAAGACCTGCGTGGCCTGCCATGCCAGCGGCGTGGCCAACGCGCCGAAGCTCGGCGACAAGGCGGCCTGGGCGCCGCGCATCGCCACCGGCCGCGACGCGCTCTTCGCGAGCGTGATCAAGGGCAAGGGGGTGATGCCGCCGAAGGCCGGCGCGGCCGACCTGAAGGACGAGGACATCAAGGCCGCGATCGACTACCTGGTATCGGCCGCCAAGTGAGCTGACGTCGGCCATGGCCGCGCGCGCGCTCCGCGTCCTGGCGGCGCTGCTGGCAGCGTTGCTGGCCGCCTGCGCGCAGGCGCCGCCGACGCCGCAGGCGCCGAAGACCCTCTACTTCCCGAGCGCGCCGGACGAACCGCGCTTCGTCTTCGAGCGCAGCATCCGCGGCAGTGCCGACGTACTGCCGGCGGAGGCCGCGAGCGAGTTGCGCCGTCTCGTCACCGGTGAGCAGGTGTCCGGTGAACTGCTCTCCAAGCCGTACGCGGTGGCGGTGTTCCAGGGCCGCATCTTCGTCTCCGACACCGTCTCGCGCTTCGTGCGCGTGTTCGACGTGCCGGGCGGCCAGCAGCACCGCATCGGCGACGAGGAAGGCGCGGGTCAGCTGATCAAGCCGATCGGGCTGGACGTCGACGCAGCCGGGCGGCTCTACGTGGCCGACATCGGCTCGAAGGCGGTGTTCGTCTACGGACCGGATCGCAAGTTCCTGCGCCGCATCGGGGGAGAACAGTGGTTCTCGCGCCTCTCGAGCGTCACCGTCGATCCGACCGGGCAGCGCCTCTATGCGGTCGACATCGGCGGCGTGAGTTCCGAGCGGCACCAGGTGCGCGTGTTCGACGCGGTGAGCGGCGTGCACCTGATGGACATCGGCAAGCGCGGCAGCGGCCCGGGCGAGTTCAACCTGCCGCGCGACCTGGCGATCGGCAAGGACGGGCGGCTGTACGTCGTCGACGGCGGCAACTTCCGCGTCGTCGTGTTCGACCACGAGGGCCGCTACCTGCACAGCTTCGGCAGCGTCGGCAAGCAGTACGGGCAGTTCGCACGGCCCAAGGAGATCGCGGTCGACCGGGAGGGCAACGTCTACGTGGTCGACACTGCGTTCGGCAACTTCCAGGTCTTCAACCCCGAGGGCGAGCTGCTGCTGTTCGTCGGCGACCGTTCGGAGCGCGACGGTCCGGCCAAGTACATGCTGCCCTCGGGCATCGCGGTCGACGAGGATGGCCGCGTGTACGTCGTCGACCAGTGGTACCGCCGCATCGACGTGTTCCGTCCCGCGGCGCTGGCCGCCCAGGCGGGCCATCTCGGGCGCCGCGCCGACGCACCTTGAGTTCCCGATCCCGGGAACGACGCTTCCCGAAAGCTGGAGCCGATCGGCACGCCAGCACGGCAAATCAAGGCCGTGACGAATGGCACAGAAGCTGCAGAAGCAGGATCGTCATGCGGGGCATTGGGGAGTGTCGGGCTTGACCTCTGTTCAACCAACCATCGAGAGGGGCGACATGAAATTGCCATGGCAATGGCGTCGGCCGAGATGGGGGGCAGCGTCCGCAGCGGTGATCGCGGCACTGGTCCTCGGCTTCAGCGGCGGCGCGTCGGCGGGCATCGCCGACACCAAGCACAACCTCGGCTCCGGGCCCGGCCCGGCGGGGCGCAACCAGACCAGCGACACCGCGGAGATCTGCGTGTTCTGCCATACCCCGCACGGCGGTGACGTCAATGCGCCGGCGCCCTTGTGGAACAAGCGCCTCGGCACGGCCGGCGCGCCCCCCGGCGGCGGCGCCTACACCACCTACGACACGCTGCAGACACCCTCGCTGGACGGCACCGTGGCGGCGGTCGGTTCGATCTCGATGGCCTGCCTCTCGTGTCATGACGGCACGCAGGCGATGGACAACATCATCAATGCGCCGGGCTCGGGCGGCGTGCTGACCGATGGCGGCGGCAATGACGGCCTGGCCTTCACCTGGACGGGGACTACCGTCAACGCCGCCGGGCGCCTCTCCAGCGGCGCCGCGCTGATCGGCACCGATCTGTCCAACGACCACCCGATCGGCATCCAGTACTGCGGGGGCGGGCTGACGGGCGCAGGCGCAGCCGTCTCGGGCACCTGCAACGACGGCGACTTCGTGCAGCCGCTGACGCAGACGATCAACAGCAACCAGGTCTTCTGGGTCGACACCGGCGGGGCCGGCAAGCAGCGCACCGATTTGCCGCTCTACGTGCGCGCCGCTGGCGGCCTCGGGCCGATGGTCGAATGCGCGAGCTGCCACGATCCGCACGTCTCCACCGGCCAGGCCGGACCCACGAGCACGGGGCGCGTCGCGGGTGAGACCTTCCTGCGCATCTCCAACGCGTCCAGCGCGGTTTGTACCGCGTGCCACGTGAAGTAGCAGGAGCGGGCAATGACGGCGCTGCCGGTGGCTGTCCGACTGTTCGCCGCAGCGCTGGCCTTCACGGCGCTGGCGGCGCCGGCTGCCGACCCGGCGCCGCCTGCCAGGCCCTTCGCCACCGTCGGCGACACGGTGCTCAGCGCCGCCGACTACCAGCGCGCCCTGGCGGTGGCGATGCGCAAGAAGTACTACCACGCGAAGCCGCCCGAAGCCGAGCTGGCGCTGTTCCAGCGCGAGGTCGGCGACGAGCTGGTCAACCGCGTGCTGCTGCTGGCCGAGGCGAAGCGCCGCGGCCTGCAGCCCGACCGCGAGAAGATCGCTGCGACGGTGGCCGGCTACGACCGGCAGTACCAGGGCCGCGCGAACTGGACGGCGAACCGCGAGAAGATGCTCGCCGCCGTCGTGCCGCAACTCGAGAGCGAGAGCCTGCTCGATGTGCTGCAGCAATCGGTCAAGCGCGTCGCCACGCCGAGCGAGGCCGCGGCGCGTGGCTACTACGAGACGCACAAGGAGCTGTTCGTCGAGCCCGAGCAGGTGAAGCTCGGCGTGATCCTGCTGCGCGTCGACCCGAGTTCGCCGCAGTCGGCCTGGAACGGCGCATGGGCGGAGGCGAAGTCGCTGCATGCGAAGCTCGTCGCCGGCGCCGACTTCGCCGCGTTGGCGAAGCTGCACTCGGGCGACAAGTCCGCTGCGCGCGGCGGCGAGATGGACTACACGCACCGCGGCATGCTGCCCGAGGCGGTGCACGGCATCGTCGATGCGCTGAAACCCGGCGAGCTGGCCGCGCCGGCGCAGTTGCTCGAGGGCGTCGCGATCCTGCGCCTGGACGGGCGCAAGGCCGCGCTGCAGCGCCGCTTCGAGGACGTGCGTGCCCGTGCTGCCGACCTGCAGCAGCGCGATGAGGGCGAGGCGCGCTGGAAGGCGCTGATCGCCGAACTGCGCCGCGGCACCACGATCCGCATCGACGAGAGCCACTATGCGCCGCTGCGCACCACGGCCGAGAAGGCGCGCTCCGGCTGAGCCGCTGTGGCGGCTCGCACGGTGCACCGGAGCCTGCAGCGTGCATGGCCCGCCGAAACCCTGGCGCCGACGCGCGCGTGTGCTGGCTCCGGTGGCCGCCGCGCTGCTGCTGTGGCGGGCCGGGGCCGTGCAGGCGGCGGCCTTCCTGCCCGGCCCGGTCGAACCCGACCCGCCGACCGGTGACACCGTCGCGGCCGCCGAGCCGCTGCGCCACGGCGGGGGCTTCCGCTTCGAGTTCGTGCCCTGGCATGTCGGCGGCAGCGTCGCGCTGGACGGCCGCTGGTTGCGCCTGGAGGACGGCCTGCGCACGCGCCACGGCGCGCTGGTCGGCGATGTCGAGTTCGCCAGCTACCTGTGGCAGCCGTGGTTCGTGCAGGTGCGCGCCGGTGTCGGCGTGCTGCTCGCACGCGACCGCAGCGACGGTGCCGGCAGCGAGGGCGTCACCACGACCAGCGGCTCGACCACCGGCCGCTTCGGTCTCGCGGTCTTCCCGCAAAGCCGCTTCCCCTTCGAGTTGCAGGCGGACGTCAGCGACAGCCGCGTGCAGGGCGATACGCTGGGCACCGACTACCGCTCGCAACGGCTCAGCCTGACGCAGTCGTACCGGCCCGAGAACGGCAACTCGAGCTACCAGTTCGTCGCCGAACGCAGCCGGCTCAGCACCGAGGATGGCAGCGACGACAGTGTCTCCGCGCTGCGCGCCAGCGCGCTGTGGCAGCGCGGCGAGCACAGCGTCGACGCCGGCGCGGCGCTGACGCTCAATGAACGCAGCGACACCGGCGAGCGCAGCCGCATCAGCCAGCTCAGCCTGCGCCACAGCTTCCAGCCGGCCGGCACGCTGCACGTCGACACGCTCGCGAGCTGGAACGACGTGCAGCAACGCAGCGGCACGCTGCCCGAGTTCGGCACCGACATCCGCCAGGTCGCGAGTTTCGCGACCTGGCGCCCGCGCGAAGGCGAGCCGCTGTACCGGCCCGACGCGCCGCTGTACGTGACGGGCAGTGCACGCTGGGTCGATGCCGGTGTGGACAGCGGAGAAGGCGCGCAGCGCGCGCGCTCGATGAACGCGTCGCTCGGCCTGACGCAGGAACTGTCGCGCACCTGGCGCGTCTTCGCGGCCGGTTCGGGCACGCTGGTCGACAGCGACTCTGCGCCGCGCAGCGGCGCCGTCACCGGCAACCTGGGCGCGCAGTGGACGTCCGAGGGTGTACCGCTGGGCGACTGGCGCTGGCTGCCCTCGGCCGGGACGAGCATCGGCGCCACCCGCGCCAGCGGCACGGCGCTGCGTCACACGCTGACCACGCAGGCGAATCATGGGGTGGTCCGCAGCATCGTGCTCGGCGAGGGCGAGACGATCTCGCTGAACGCGACGCAGAGCCTCGGCGTGCTGAAGGACTCGGAGACGGCCACTGCGTCGCGCACGCTCGCGCACTCGGCCAGCCTGTTCTGGCAATCGTCGGCGAGCGGCACGACACAGAGCTACGCCGGCATCACCTTGAGCGAATCGCGCACGCAGGCCGACGAGGACGGGCGCTTCCGCCTGGTCAACCTCCAGTTCAGCCGCCGCACGCAGATCAATCGCCATGCGAGCTGGTCCGGCCACCTGACGCTGCAGGCCACCTGCAGCGACACCGAGCAGCTCGATGCGCTGACCGGCCTGCGCAGCAGCGCCGAGGCGAGCTGGCAGCACTACGGCAGCGGCACCCTGAGCTACGAGCACCAGCGCGCCTTCGGCGTGCCGCGCCTGCGCTTCTCGGCGCTGCTGTCGGTGAACAGCGCGCAGCTCGAGCGCCGCGCCGACGGCGACATCGATGCGCCGCGCGAGCGCGTCACCGAGTCGCTGGAGAACCGCCTCGACTACACGATCGGCCGGCTCGATGCGCGCCTGTCCGCGCGCATCGCACGCGTCGAGGGTCGCGTGGTGTTGGCCGTGTTCCTGCGTGTGCAGCGCCGCTTCTGACCAGGATGCTTGGGAGAGCCCCTTGAGAGTCGTTCGAAACCTGTTCGTGCCGCTGCTCGCCATGCTGCTGCTGTGGGGCGCGGTGCCGCCCGCGGTGCACGCCGAGTACGGCGACGTGGTGATCAACAACTTCTCCGACGCCGCCGGCATGCGGCCGGTGGTGTTCCCGCACTGGTTCCACCGCGTGCGCTTTCGCTGCAAGGTCTGCCACGCCGACCTGGGTTTCCAGTTCAAGGCCGGCGGCAACCAGATCAACATGCTGAAGATCATCGACGGCCAGTTCTGCGGCGCCTGCCACAACGGCGAGCTGGCCTGGTCGGCCGAGAACTGCAACCTGTGCCACTCGGCGCTGCCCAGCACGCCGACGCAAGTGCACGAGAGCACGCTGCAGAAGCTGGGGCCGGCGTCCGCGGCCGTCCCTGCGGCGGCCTCGGCACCGGCGGCATCGGCAGCGAAGAAGTAGGAGCCCGCGATGCGACGCCTCTTCTTCGCCGCATTGGCCGCCGCCGCGCTGCTGTGGACCGCGGTGGACAGCTTCGCGCAGAACCGTGCCGCCGCCAAGGCGATCTACGACTCCACCTGTGCCGGCTGCCACGGCACGGGCATCGCCGGCGCGCCGAAGTTCGGCGACGCGGCGCAATGGGCACCGCGCGCCAAGGCCGGCCTGGACGCGCTGGTCAGGAGCGCCGTCAACGGCACCGCGAAGGGCATGCCGCCCAAGGGCGGGCGGGGCGAGCTGACCGATGCGCAGATCCGCGCGGTGGTGCAATACATGCTTGCGGCCGCTGCCCCGGCCACCGTGGCGAAGGCCCCGGTACCGCCACCGCCAGCGCCAAAAGTGCCGCCCTCCCGACCCGTTGCCCCGGCAACGGCGCCGGCCCCGGCGAGCCCGCCCGCCGCCGTGCCGGTGATCGCCCCCGCACGCGCCGCGCCGAGCCCGCCGGCCAGCGCAGAGGTCAACGCCTTCAACCGGCTGCTCAAGCCGCTCGGCCGCATCAACCGGCCGGCCGTCGACTCCGGCATCCACGATCCGGCCAACGACATGACGCTGCAGTTGCAGCCGCCGGCCACCGCCTTCGCGGCGTTGCCGCGCAGCATGGCCGGCAACCACGTCGACTGGGTCAAGGCGCTGGACAGCAAGGCGATCGCGCCACGCTGGGACCGCAACGACCCGGCCGCCGCCGCGGTGGTGATGGACCTGAACATCGTGCGCGAGGTCAAGGGGTCGATGCCGGACGTGGTCTATCCCCACAAGCAGCACACGGAGTGGCTCGACTGCTCGAACTGCCACCCGGCGATCTTCGTGCCGCAGAAGGGGGCCAACCAGATCAGCATGGCGTCCATCCTGCTCGGGCAGAAGTGCGGTGTCTGTCACGGCAAGGTGGCCTTCCCGGTCTCGGAGTGCCGGCTGTGCCACTCGAAGAAGAAGGCCGTCGCAGCCGTGGCCGGAGAGACCCGGCCATGAGCGATGCGTGCGCGCGCGCGGCGCTGGCGGGCTTGTTGCTCGTCGCACAGGCCACGCTCGCGCAGGACGAGACGCTGCGCACCCAGGTCGAGCAGAAGATCCGGCTGTCGGCGCGCCTGCTCGGCGAGCACGCCGCAGCGCAGCGCATCGTCGCCAGCGGTCACGTGCAGGCCCTGGCGCATCTCGACGAGGGCCGTGTGCACCAGTCGCTGGCCGAGGACCTGCTCGCGCGCGGCGACTACGCTGCGGCGCGCCAGGCCGCCGACGAGGCGCTGCGCCACCTCTCCATGGCGCGCAGGCTGGTCCCCAACGCGCCGGCACGCCAGGCCGCAGCGCGCCTGCGCCACGAGCAGCAGATCGCCAGCGTCGAACGCCTGCTGGAATCCTGGCGCGCCCGCGCCGGCAACGACGGCCCGTCGCTCATCGATGCCATCGGTGTGCTTGACCAGGCGCGCACGCTGGCGCAGGACCAGCGTTATGACGAGGCGCAGCCGCGGCTGGCGCAGGCCGAGCGGCTGGTGCTCGCGGGCCTTTCGCGCGTGCTCGGCGAGGCAACGCTGGACTACACGCCGCGCCCGGCCACGCCGGCCGACGAGTTCCAGCTGGAGCTGTCGCGCCAGCACGCCTATGCCGAGCTGGTGCCGCTGGCCCTGCGCGACCTGAAGCCGCGGCCCGAGGCGCTGGCGCTCGTCGAACGATATGCCGACACCGGCCGAACGCTGCGCGCCCAGGCCCTGCAGCGCTTCGAACAGGGCGCCACCCACGAGGCCCTGACCCACATCCGCAACGCCACGCTGTACCTGCAGCGTGCGCTCGCGGCGGCCGGCCTGATCGTGCCGCCGTCGACCGGGAATCCGCCATGAGCGTCTTGTCCACCTGGCTGCGCTGCGGCCTGATCGGCCTTGCGATGGGCTCGGCAATCGCGGCCCCTGCGCTCGACCAGGTCGAGCGCAGGCTGCAGTCGGTTGCCACGCTGATCGAATCGTCGTCTGCCGCGAAGCAGATCGAGTCCAGCGGCGAGGCTCCAGCGCGCGAGCGGCGCGACAACGCGCGGCTGATCCACCGCGAGGCGGCCGCCGCCGCCGCACGCGGCGACGCCGCCGGCGCCAGCCAGCTGCTCGACGAGGCGGCGCGCGAGATGATGGCCGGCGCGCGCCTGGCCAAACCCGAACAGGTGGCGGCCGAGAAGGCGAAACGCGACTTCGCGGCGCGGCTGGACAGCGCTCGTGCATTGCTCGCCGCGCAGCTGCGGATCACGCAGGAGAAGAACGCCGGGCGCGAGGCGCAGCAGGCCACGCGCACGATCGAGCAGCAGATCGGGCAGGCCCAGCAGCTCGCCGCGCAGGACCGCATCGACGAGGCCCGTCCGCTGCTGGACCGCGCCTACCTCACCGCCCGTGTGTCGATCGAGACGATGCGCCGCGGCGACACCCTGGTGCGCTCGCTGCACTTCGCCAGCCCGCGCGAGGAATACGAGTACGAGATCGATCGCAACGACACCCACGGCATGCTGATCAGGGTCCTGCTGGCCGATCGCAGGGAGGCGGCCCTGCCGGCGGCGATGCAGGGGCCGGTCGACCAGGCCGCGAAGCTGCGCGGCGAGGCCGAGGCGCAGGCGAAGCGTGGCGACCACGCCGGCGCCATCAGGCTTCTGGAGGACTCGACACGCGAGCTGGTGCGCGCGATCCGCGCGGGTGGCCTCTACATCCCGGGTTGAGCTGCGTGCCGTGGCCACGACGCGCTGCTTCGATCACGGTGCTGCTGGTCGCCGCGGCCAGCGCCGCGCCGCTGCCCTGGCTGCCGCTCGACAGGGACGGCGTGCACGACCCCAAGGCGCCGGGCCTCGCGCTGCTGCAGCAGCCGGCCGAGGCGCTGGCGCCCCTGCCGCGCGACACCGCCGGCAACGGCGTGCGCTGGGTGCAGGCGCTGGAGACCGGTGCGATCGCGCCGCGCAGCACGCTGCTCGGAAACACGCCGGTGCGCGTGCTCGACCAGGACCTGATCATCTCCAAGTTCGGCTCGATGCCGGCGGTGAAGTTTCCGCACCGCGCGCACACGCTGTGGCTGGACTGCAGCAACTGCCACCCGGTGCCGTTCAAGGACAAGGCCGGCGCGAACCGGTTCAGCATGACCGCCATCCTGAACGGCGAGCAGTGCGGGCTGTGCCACGGCGCCGTCTCCTTCCCGCTGACCGAGTGCAACCGCTGTCACAGCGTGCCCAATGCCTCGCTGCGCCGGGGGACCGCGCCATGAGGACAGGCCTGGTGCTGGTCAAGCTCGCCGCGGCACTGGCGCTTGGGCTGGTGCCGGCCGCCGCGCCGTTCGCCGAGTACGGCGACGTGGTGCTGAACAAGCGCTCCGAGGCCAACGGCGTGCGGCCGGTGGTGTTCCCGCACTGGTTCCACCGCATTCGCTTCCGTTGCAAGGTCTGCCACGCCGAACTCGGCTTCAGGATGCGCGCCGGCGCGAACGACGTGCTGATGGACGACATCATCGACGGTCGCTTCTGCGGCATGTGCCACAACGGCCAGATCGCCTGGGGGCCGGACCGCTGCGAGCTGTGCCACACCGGCCTGCCGGGACTGCCCTCGGGCATCGTCGGCGGCGCGCAGACCTCGGGGCCGGGGCGATGGTGAGCCGTCGTCGCCTCCTCGCGGCGGCCGGGCTGGCCGCCACGGGCTGCGCAAGCGAGCCGGCCGGCATTCCCGCGGCCGAACCGGCCGAATTCGCCACGCCCTGGCGCAGTGTGATCGGCGGTTTCCTCGCGCCGCCGACACCGGCCTTCGGGCTGCCCGCACGGCCCGGCAGCGGCGCCTTCGTCAAGTGGATCGCCCCGGCGGCCATCGCGCTGCGCGGCAACGACCTGCTGGTCGCGGACCTCGCCAGCGGCCGCCTCTGGCGCGCGGACCTCGGCCTGCAGAGCGTCAGCGCGATCGCCGGCGCGCCGGTCGGGCCGGGCACTGCGCTCGCGATCGGCCCCGACCTGTCGGCCTGGGTGCTCGACGTCGCCGCCCGCCAGGTGCTGCGCTTCGCGCGCGACGGCCGGCTGCTGCAGACCTTCCGTGCCGGCACGCCGACACCCGGGACGATGGCGCTTGCCGACAGCGGCGCGACGCTGATCGTCGCCGACGCGGGCCTGGCGCAGTGGGCCGAGCTGCGCAGTGCCGGGGCGATCGTGCCGACCGTGCTGCCCTCGCGTGCCGGGCAGCGTGTCACCGGCACCGACGCCATTGCCGTCGGCCGCGAGGCGGTCTACCTGCTCGACCGGGCCGCAGCGCGTGTCCACCGCGTCGCGCGTGACGGCCGCGTGCTGGCGAGCCTCGGCGAGGGCACGCTGAAGCAGCCGCTCGCGCTGGCCGTCGACCGCTTCGAGCGCGTCTTCGTCGCCGATGCGGCGGGGCCGGCGCTGCACGTGCTGCACGACGGCGAGGCGCCGCTCACGCTCGATGCCGCGGCGCTGCGCGTGCAGCAGATCGACGGCATCGCGGTCGACGAACGGGTGCTCGCGGTCGCCGACCGCGGGCTCGGCCAGGTGCAGCTCCTCACGCTGCGTGGCGGGGGGTTGCGGTGAGGGCGCGGCTCGCCGTGCTGGCGCTGCTGCTCGCCGGCTGCGCGAACGACGGCATCGTGCGCGGTCGCCTGCACCTGGGCCTTGCCGATGCGCCCGAAGGCCAGCGCCTGCTCTGGCCGCAGCCGCCCGAGGTGCCGCGCTTCGCCTACACCGGCACGCTCACCGGCGAGCCCAACTTCCGCCGCGACGAGGCGGCCACGAGTGCACTCGAAACCTTCGGCCGCTGGCTCGTCGGCCTGGACGGCCGCGGCCGCGCACCCATCGTGCTGCAGCGGCCCACGTCGGTGGTCGGCGACGAACGCGGCCGGCTCTACGTCAGCGACGCGAGCCGCCAGGCGGTGTTCGTGTTCGACGCGGCGGCCGGCGAGTTGCAGGTGTGGGAGCAGGCCGATGGCGCGCTGCGCTTCGTCGCGCCCAGCGGCCTCGCGCTCGCGCCGGATGGCGGGCTGTACGTGGCCGACGCCGAGCTCGGCGCAGTGGTCCGGCTCGATGCGGCCGGGCAGCCGCACGGGCTGATCGGCCGCGGCCGGCTGCTGCGCCCGACCGGCCTGGCGCGCGATGCGGCCGGCGGCCGCCTCTACGTCGCGGACACCACGGCGCACGACATCAAGGTGTTCGACGACGCGGGGGCGCTGCTGCAGGTGATCGGCCGGCGCGGTGAGGCCGAGGGCGAGTTCAACTACCCGACCCACCTCGCGTTCTCGCAGGGCACGCTGTACGTCACCGACACGCTGAACCACCGCGTGCAGGCCTTCGATGCCGACGGCCGGGTGCGCCGCATCGGCCAGCGCGGCCTGTACGTCGGCAACCTGGTGCGTCCCAAGGGCGTGGCCGTGGATGGCGAGGGCAACGTCTACGTCGTCGAGTCCTACTACGACAGCCTGCTGGTGTTCTCTGCGCAGGGCGAGTTCCTGCTGCCGATCGGCGGCACCGGCACCGCGACCGGGCGCTTCTACCTCCCGGCCGGCGTCTGGGTCGATGCGAAGAACCGCGTGCACGTGGCCGACATGTTCAACGGCCGCATCGTCTTGTTTCAGTTCCTCGGGGGAGGCTGATGCGCGCCTTCGCCCTCCCGCTCGCGCTGGTCGCCGTGCTCGCCGGTGCGCTGCTCGTGCGCGGCGCCGAGGCGCAGCGCATCGCCGACGTCAAGGGCACGAAGCACAACCTGTCCGTCGACGGCCCCGGGACGACCAAGGCCGCTGCGGCCGGTGGCACCAGCGAGGTCTGCGTGTTCTGCCATACGCCGCACGGTGCCGCGCAGCAGGACCAGGGCGGCACCGCGCTGCGCGCACCGCTGTGGAACCGGCGCGTGCCGACCGGCGCCACCTACACGCCCTACACCTCGTCGACGCTCGATGCGCAGTCGATCACCGATGGTTTGAACGCGCAGCCGGGCGGCAGCTCGAAGCTCTGCCTCTCGTGCCACGACGGCACGCTCGCGCTGGGCAACGTCAACGTGCTGAACGGCAACCAGAACGCGACGATCCCGATGACGGGCACCGGCCCCGGCGGCACGATGCCGGAGGGCGAAGGCAGCACGAGCGGCTTCACGCGCTACCTCGGCACCGACCTGCGCAACGACCACCCGATCTCGCTGACCTACAGCAGCGCGCTGGCAGTACGTGACGGCGAACTGCGCGCGGTCGATGCCGCGCAGCGCTGGCCGCCCGGCAGCGGCACGGTGATCGGCCTGCGCTCACCCGGGCAGAAGCCGCTGTTGCCGCTCGAGCCCACCGGCAAGAACGGCGCCGGCCAGGTGCAATGCGCCACCTGCCACGATCCGCACCTGCGCGAGCTCGATGCGGGCAAGGGCAACCAGAAGTTCCTGCGCGCGCAGCGCTTCCAGGAGGCGATGCCGACACCGGCGCACAACGTGCAGACCGACACCGTCTGCGTGGCCTGCCACGACAAGAACGGCGGCTTCGGCGTCTGGTCCTTCTCGGCCCACGCACGGCCCGAGGTCGCCGACGAGACCTACCTCGCCGCGGCGGCCAGCCTGCGCGAGTTCCCCACCGCGCTGCCGGTGTGGAAAGCGGCGTGCCTCAACTGCCACGACACGCACACCGTGCAGGGCGCACGCCGCCTCACGCGCGAAGGCACCGATGCGCCGCTGCCGCCGGGCAACCCGCTCGCGGCCAAACAGGGCGGCAATCCGGCGCTGGAGAAGACCTGCTACCAGTGCCACACGACCGGCGCGCAATCCGTGCTGGCGAGCACGGCACAGGTGCCCAACGTCGAGACCGACTTCAACCTCGCCGTGCGCATGCCCATCACGACGGCCGAGCAGGGCGGCACCACCGAGGAGGTGCACGACATCGCGTCGAACTTCAGCGAACTGGGGCTGGACTGCAGCGGCGCGGCAAACCGCTGCGGCGCCGATTTCCTCGAGCCGCGCGCCACGCTCGCGCAACGCCATGCCGAGTGCACCGACTGCCACAACCCGCACCGCGTCGTGAAGTTCCGCAGCTTCACCGGCGGCGCCGGCGGCCTGGCCGGCACGCCCGATGCGGCCGGCACGCACCGGCACGACGAGACTGCCGGCTATACCCACACCAACCTTGCCTCCGGCGTGCTGCGCGGCACCTGGGGCGTGGAGCCCGTGTACGGCTCGACCTCGTTCCAGAGCCTGCCCAGCAGCTACACCGTCAAGCGCGGCGACCCTGGTGCGAGTGCCGATACCTCGGCCGCGGCGACCTACGTCACACGCGAGTACCAGGTCTGCCTGAAGTGCCACTCGGACTACGGCTATGCCGACAACAACCTCTACCCGTCCGGCAACCGGCCCGCGCTCGGCCGCACGGGCGGCACGGCGCCCGGCACCAACAACCTGACCGTCTACACCAACCAGGCCAGGGAGTTCCAGGCGCCGGCCAGCCACCAGGGCGAGGGCACCAAGCCGAACAGCGGCGCGGGCTCGAACTTCGGCACCAACAACCATCGCGCCTGGCACCCGGTGATGGGGCCGACCGGGCGCAGCGGCGCCGGGGCGAACGCCTTCCGCGCGCCCTGGGGCAACGCGGTCGGCACGCAGACCATGTACTGCAGCGACTGCCACGGCTCGAACACGGCTGACAACAGCGTCATGCCGGTGGGCGGCGAGAACGGCTCGCCCTGGGGGCCGCACGGCTCGCAGAACGCCTTCCTGCTCAAGGGACTGTGGAACACGAACGTCGGCGCCGACAACCGCGGCGACAACGGCCCGAACGCCAACGGCCTGTGCTTCAAGTGCCACAACCCGGCCACCTACGCGAACCGCAACGGCAGCGGCACGACCGGCTTCTTCAACAGCGACCGCGGCAACCTGCACGCCTTCCACACCGACAAGATCGAGCGCATCCGCTGCAACTGGTGCCACGTCGCGGTACCGCACGGCTGGAAGAACAAGGCGCTGCTCGTGAACCTGAACGACGTCGGCCCCGAGGCGGGCCGCGCCGGCAACGAGGAATGGCGCATGAACGCCTCCGGCCAGGCCTTCAACCAGGAGCCCTACTACCTGAACGCGAAGCTGAAGGTGCGCAGCTTCGCGACCAGCGGAAGCTGGGTCGACACCAACTGCGGCTCGGCGAACTCGGCGACGAGCTTCGGCGCGAACGGCAACAACGCGACCAATGGCCGCGACTGGATGAGGGACGTCTGCAGCAACCCGCCATGAAGACACATTCGTTGCTCGCCCACTTCGGCTCGCTGCGCGCCACGCTGGCGTGGTTCGCCTTACTCGGCGCGGTCGTGCTGGCCGGCCGCGTCATCGGTGCGGGCTGGGCCGTGATGCTCGGGTTCGCCTTCGCCGGTCTCGGCATCAATCTGCTCGCCGCGCTCGTCGTGCATCCCGCGCTGCGCCGGCAGCTGCCTCTGCTGATCGTGCACCTCGCGCTGCTCGCGCTGGTCCTGCTCGCCGGGCTCGGGCGGCTCGTGTCGCTGGAAGGTCGCTTCGAGCTGACGCAGGGCGTGCCCTTCGACGGCACGCTGCTCGACGCGCGCCGCGGCGCATGGCACGGCGACGACCTGCAGCGCCTGCAGTTCCGCCACGAGGGCTTCGAGATCGACTACGCACCGGGCCGCAAGCGCGGCGCGACGCACAACCTCGTCGTCTGGCAGGACGAGCGCGGCACCGAACAGCACGCGGTAATCGGCGACCACCGGCCGCTGCGCCTCGCCGGCCATCGCATTTACACCAGCCCGAACAAGGGCTTCGCGCCGCTGCTGCGCTGGGTGCCCGAGCGCGGCGACGCAGTGACCGGCGCGGTGCACCTGCCGAGTTATCCGGCCAACGAACTGCGCCAGCACGTGGAGTGGACGCTGCCCGATGGCCGCACGGCGTGGGTGAAGCTGGAGTTCGACGAGACGCTGATCGCCACGGACGCCCCTGCGCGTTTCCGCCTGCCCGGGGAACACCACCTCGTGCTGCGCATCGGCGAGCGGCGCGCGGAACTGCAGCCTGGGCAGTCCATCGTGCTGCCTGGCGGTACCCTGGTGTACGCGGGCCTGCGCACGTGGATGGGCTATCGCGTGCACCACGACCCGACGCTGCCCTGGCTGCTCGCCGCCGCGCTCGTCGCCACCCTGTCGCTCGCGTGGCACTACACGCTGAAGTTCCGGCCAGCTGCGCTGCCTCAGCGTCTGCCGCTGGCCGAAGGGCGGGGTCATGCCTGAGTCGCTGTTGCTGTGGCTCGCCCTCGCGGCCTACGGCGGCGCCGGCGCGCTGTGTCTGCGCCGCGCGGCCGTCGCCGCGTTCCCGCTGCTCGCGCTCGCCGTGCTGCTGCACACGGGGTCCCTCGCGACGCGCTGGGCCGCGCTCGGCCACGGGCCGTTCACGACGATGCACGAGATACTCAGCAGCAACCTGTGGAGCCTCAGCCTCGTGCTCGTGCTCGCGGCCTGGGCGCTGCGCGAGGTGCGCGCGGTGCTCGGCGCGGCTCTGCCGGTGCTCGTGGTGCTCGGCGCCTGGCTGCTGCTGGCCGACGCGTCGCCGGGGCATCTGCCGTCGACCTATGCCACGCCGCTGCTCTACATCCATGCGCTGGTCGGCAAGGTCTACCTCGGGCTGCTGCTCGTCGCGGTCGCGCTCGGCGCGCGTTCATGGTGGCACGCCGACGCCGCGCGCAGCGACGAACTCGCGCACCGCTTCGCCGCCTTCGCCCTGGTCTTCGACTCGCTGATGCTGATCGTCGGCGCCGTGTGGGCACAGGACGCCTGGGGCCGCTGGTGGGCCTGGGATCCGCTGGAGAGCTGGGCCTTCGCGAGCTGGCTCGCGCTGGTCACGGCGCTGCATGCGCGCGCGGCGCTGCGGCCCACGCCGCGCCGTCACGCGGCATGGCTGGCCGGCGTGTTCGTGCTGGCCTTCCTGACCTTCTTCGGCGTGCCGTTCATCTCCACCGCACCGCATCAGGGGGCCTTGTGAAGCACGACCCGCTGCGCCGCGACCGGCGTCGCCTCGGTGCCTTGCTGACACTGGCGCTGGTGCTGGCGGGCGGCGCGCTGTTCCAGGCGATGTCCCCCGTGCACGGGGTGCCCGCCGCCGCTGCGCCGCGCGACGAGTTGCGCGAGCGCTTCGAGCAGGCGGCGCTGATGCTGCACGCGAAGCAGTACGAGCATGCGGTGACGGCTCTGCACCGCGTGCTCGAGCTCGCGCCGCGGCTGCCCGAAGCGCACGTCAACATGGGCTTCGCGCTGCTCGGTCTGAAGCGCCATGCGGCGGCGCGCGACTTCTTCGAGTCCGCGACGGTACTGCGCCCCGAGCAGGCCAACGCCTACTACGGCGCCGCGCTCGCGCATGAAGCCCTGGGCGACACCGATCTCGCGATCGGCGCGATGCGCAGCTTCCTGCACCGCGCGCGCGGTGCCGACGAGACGCATCTGCGCCGCGCGCGAGCCGCGCTGTGGGAGTGGGAGTCGAGCCGGAAACGATTCCCGGAGGCGGGAACGGATTCCCGCGAACGGGAGCGCCGGCCGTGACGGTGTTCTGGACCGTGGCCGCGCTGTTCGTCGCCGGCGCTCTGCTGCTGGTGCTGCCGCCGCTGTGGGCCGCCACCGAGCCGGGCGCGCCGCGTCCCTGGCGCCTCAGCCTGGCCATTGCGCTCGGCCTGCCGCTGGTAAGCGCCGCGGGCTACCTGTGGCTGGGCCATCCCGAAGTGCTGCAGCCGCTCGTGCGGCCGGACGCGGCGGAGACGATGCGCGAGGGTGTCACGCCGGAGCGCATCCGCCGCCTGGCCACCGGACTGGTCGAGCGGCTGAAGCGCGAGCCGCACGATGCACGCGGCTGGGTCATGCTGGCGCGCTCGTACACCGCACTCGGCCGCTACCGCGATGCCGTCACCGCCTATGGGCGCGCAGCCGAGCTGCTGCCGGGCGACGCCGGGGTGCTGGCCGACCAGGCCGACGCGCTGGCCGCCGCCCAGGGCCGGCGCCTGGGCGGCGGGCCTGTGCGCCTGGTTCAGCAGGCGCTCGATGCGGACCCGCGCCACCCGAAGGCGCTGGCGCTGGCCGGCAGCGCTGCCTTCGAGGCACACGACTATGCGGGCGCCTGCGGCTACTGGACACGCGCGATCGCCGTGCTGCCGCCGGGCTCGCCGATGGCACGCTCGGTGGCGGGAAGCTTGCATGAGGCACAACGCCTGGAGAAGGCCGACAATCGCCGCCCATGAAGCTGCACTGCATCGCCCGGCTGCTGGTTCCGTTCATGGTCGCCGGCGGCGCCCTCGCCGCCGACGAGATCCCCAAGGCCGCGTTGGAGGATGCGCGCAAGGCCTCGACCGAACTGGTCACCAACGTGCGCAGCGAGCTGCTCAAGGCCATCGACGCCAGCGGGCCGCTGCGCGCGATCGTGGTCTGCAAGTACACCGTGCCGGAGATCGCCTCGGCCATCTCGCGCAAGTACGGCGCAAGGGTCACGCGCGTCAGCCTGACGCCGCGCAACCCCTCGCTGGGCTGGGGGGACGCCTGGGAGCAGAAGGTGCTGATGGATTTCGACGAGCGCGTCGCGCGCGGCGAGAAGGCCGACGTGCTCGAGCATGCCGAGATCGTCAACGAACCGAGCGGCCGCTTCCTGCGCTACATGAAGGCGCTGCCGATGGTCGCGCCCTGCATGCACTGCCACGGGCCCACCGAGCAAATCTCCGCACCGATTCGCCAGCAGCTCACTCACGACTACCCGCACGACAAGGCCACCGGCCTCGTGCTTGGCCGCGTCCGCGGCGCGGTGACCTACAAGAAGCCGCTCTAGCGCAGCTCTAGCGCTTGCCTTGCAGATAGGCCGCTGCGTCGGCATGGCCTAGCGCGGCCGCGCGTTCGATCCAGCGCGCGGCCTCGGCCGCATCCTGCACGACGCCGCTGCCGGTCAGGAACAGGATGCCCAGGCTGTACTGCGCCTCGGCGTGGCCCTGTCGCGCGGCCTCGAAGTACCACTGCGCGGCAACGCGCGCCGGATCGGCATCGCCACTCAGCTCCACGAGGCCGTAGGCATACATGTTGCCTACCTGGAACTGCGCGTCGGCCAGCCCCTGGCGCGCGGCGCGCTCGAACCACTGCAGCGCATGCGCATCGCTCTCGCGCACGCCGTGGCCGTGGTAGTAGAGCAGCCCGAGGCGCAGCTGGGCGATGGGGTTGCCGCCGCGGGCCAGAGGCTCGAGCAGCCGCACTGCCTGCGGGTAATCCTTGCGCTGCAGCGCGGTGATGCCGTCTTGCAGCGGGTCGGCCTGCACCGAGAATACCGGCAAGGACAGGAAGGCGATGGCGAACATCAAGCGGCGGCGAGGCATCGGCGGTCTCCAGGCGGCACTGGCCGACAATGCAATCGCCGTTCCCGGCCATGGGTGAATCGACGACCGACCTGCCTCCGCTGCCGGCACGCCGTTCGCTGCGCGCGCGCGGCTGGCTGGCGGCGCTGGCGCTGCTGGCCTATCTGCTCGGGTCGGCGCTGTACGTGTCGCACGAACGCACCAACATCCTCGACAGCATCCATGCCCTGGAACAGCTGCAGCGCCACGACAAGGCGCTCGCGCTGGCCGAGGCCGCCGTCGGCGGCGCCGTGATCGACGTGGCCGAACTGAGCAGCGCCGCCTCCGGCGGCGACCCGCCGCTGCCGCAGGAGATCGTGCTCTACATGGAGACCTGTACGCGGCTGTTCGCGGCACTCGACGAGTTCGACCCGGCCTATGCGCTGCTGCAGCGTTCCGTGCAGCGCAGTTACGAGGGCCTGCGCGCGGCGCCAGTGCGCGCCAACTGGATCGACATGCGCGAGACGCTGCACCGCACGGCCGAGGCGCTGGAGGCCCGCCGTGCCACGCTCGGCGTGCAGATCCAGGCGCTCACCAGCGGCTACCAGCGCCAGTACGACCGCATCACGCTCGAGTCGCTGGTACTGGCCGTCGCGGGCTTCTTGCTGTTCGGCACGCTGGCCGCGTGGTTCTTCGGTCGCCTCGCGCGCGACATCGGCACGCTGGAGGCGCACGCGCGGGGCATCGTGCGCGGCGAACGTGGCGTGGTGCTGCCGGTGCGGCGCGACGACGAGCTCGGCCGGTTGATGCACGCGGTCAACCGCATGGCCGTGGACCTGGACGAACGCGAACGGCAGATCGAGCTGGACGGCGAGCGCCGCTCGCACGCCGAGAAGATGCGGTCGGTCGGCGCGCTGGCCGCGGGCGTCGCCCACGAGGTCAACAACCCGCTGGCAGTGATCAGTGGCGTGGCCCAGTCGCTGCGCTTGGCGCCCGATGCCGCCGCGACCGCCGCCGCAGCCACCACCATCCTCGAGCAGGCGCAGCGCGCTGCGCAGGCCGCGCGCGTGCTGGCCGAGGCCGCGGCGCCGTACTCCCCGGCGACCGACTGGGTCGACCTGAATGCACTGGTGCGGCGCGTGGTGCAGCTCAACGGCTACGACAAGCGCTACCGGAATGTCCGCATCGACCTCGAGCTCGATCCGCAGTTGCCCGCCGTGCGCACCTCGGCCGATGCGGTGCAGCAGGTGTTGATGCATTGGCTCGCGATCGGCTGCGAAGCGCTGGTCCGCGAGGGCTGCGGGGCAGTCGCCTCGCTGAGCACCTGCGGCGACGCGACGCAGGTCCAGGTCATCCTGCGCCTGCCCGCGGCCGTCGAACCCTGGCACGACGAACGGCAGCGCGATGCGCTGCTCGGCCGCGCGCTGATCGAGCCGCTGGGTGGCCGGCTTGTTCTTGCTCAAGACGCCGGGCCGGTGCTGCGCGTCCAATTGAGTCTGCCGATCGAAGGGATCGACCGGAAGGAATGAACGCGATGCCGGACCTCAATGTGCTGGTCGTCGACGACGAGCCGGCCATCCGGCAGGTGCTGAGCTCGGCGATCGGCAAGGCGGGCTATGCGGTGGACAGTGCCGCCTCCGCGTCCGAGGCGCTGGTCAAGCTCGATGCCGGCCATGTCGACGTCGTGCTCAGCGACATCTTCATGCCGGTCACCGACGGCATCGAACTGCTCAAGCAGGCGCGCGCGCGCGGCCACGCGTCGACCTTCATCATCGTCACCGCCTTCGCTTCCGTCGATTCGGCCATCGAGGCCATCAAGGCCGGCGCCTGGGACTACATCACCAAGCCGGTCCGCAACGAGGAGATCCTGCACCGGCTCGAGCAGATCGACGCGATGCGCGGCCTGCGCGAGGAGAACCGCGCGCTGCGCCGCCTGGTGATGGGGCCGGCAGCCGCGCCGTTTGCGTTCACGTCGCCGGCGATGCAGGCGGTGGAGCGACTGGTCGGCCGCGTCGCACCGACCGACAGCACCGTGCTCATCAGCGGCGAGAGCGGCACCGGCAAGGGCGTCACGGCGCGCCGCCTGCACGAACTCTCGGCGCGGCGCGACGGGCCCTTCGTCAGCGTGAACTGCGGTGCCATCCCCGAGAACCTGATCGAGAGCGAGCTGTTCGGCCATACCAAAGGCGCCTTCACGGGTGCCGACCGGCCGCGCAAGGGCCTGTTCGTGCAGGCCGACCGCGGCACGATCTTCCTCGACGAGATCGGCGAACTGCCGCTGCCGCTGCAGACCAAGCTGCTGCACGTGCTGGAGGCGCGCGAGGTGCGGCCGCTCGGCGCCGAGCAGAGCCGCCGCATCGACGTGCGCATCATCGCCGCGACGAACCGTGACCTTCCGGCGATGGTGGCGCAGGGCCGCTTCCGCGAGGACCTGTTCTTTCGTCTCAGCGTGTTCCAGCTCCCGATGCCGCCGCTGCGCGAGCGCCGCGCCGATATCCCGGCACTGCTGCGCCACCTGATGACAGGGCGTGGCCAGCCCTCCGGAACACGCCAGGCGCTGACGATCGACCCCGAAGCCGAGGACATGCTGGTCGCGTTCTCCTGGCCGGGCAACGTGCGCCAGCTCGAAAACGTGCTGCACCGCGCGGCCATCCTCGCCGACGGTGGCTGCATCCGCGCGGTGGACCTGCCCCCCGAGGTGTCGCGCGCGGCCGTGCCGTCGGTGCCCGCCGCGGGCGCCGGTGGCGACATGAGCCTGCGTGAACGGGTGCGGCGCTTCGAGCTCTCGCTGATCCTGCGCACGATCGAGGATGCCGGCGGCGACCGCCGGCTCGCGGCGCAGCGGCTGGGCATCGGTCTGTCGAGCCTGTACCGCAAGCTCGAGGAGTACCCGGGCGAGCCACCACCGCCGGCAGCCGCCTGAACGTTGCGGCAATACGGCGCGTGGCACGGAATTCGCAGAAGCGCGCGTCGTAAGCCGCAGGGAGGTGGTGCATGCGCAAGGTCGGGCGATGGGCGATGGCAGCGGCCACGGCATGCTGTGCCGCCGCGCTCGCGGCCGCGGCCCCGGCCGACGACCACCGCCGCGGGCTGCAGGCCTACCAGCGCGGCGACATCGTCGGCGCGATGGCCGCGCTGCGGCCCGCGGCTCGGGCCGGCCATGCGCCCTCGCAGGTGCTGCTGGCGTTCATCCTCGACCGCGGCGACTACCCCGAGGAGGCGGCGCTGCTGTACCGCCAGGCCGCGGAACAGGGCGACCCCGAAGGCCAGGCCGGCCTGGCGAACCTGCTGCTGACCGGGCGCGGCATTGCCAAAGATGAGAAGGCGGCTCTCGAGCAGCTCTCGAAGGCGGCGGCACAGGGGCATGCGGGGGCGAGGCAGGCGCTGGAACAGCTGGCGCGTCCCGGTGCGGCATCGGCGCCGCAGCAGCGATGAAGGCGGGACTGCTTGCGCTGGGACTGGCGGCGCTCTCGCCGGCCGGGCTGGCGGCCGATGTGATGCAGGGCGCCGACCTGTACCGCCGCCACTGTGCCGGCTGCCATGGTGGTGACGGCCGGCCGGTGATGCCGACGGCACCCGACTTCGCGCGGCCCGGCGCGCTGCTCAAGCCCGACCCGACCCTGCTCGCGGCGATCCGTGCCGGACGCGGCGCGATGCCCGCCTACCAAGGCCTGCTGCGCGACCGGGAGATCCTGGACATCGTGGCGCACCTGCGAACCTTGCGATGACCCTGCTGCATCGCCTCGGGCTCGCCGCGTTGCTCTGCGTGGTGGGCGGCAGTGCCGGCGCCCAGCGCGCCTGGCGCGTGCAGGACAGCTACGAGGTCGGCCCCGCGGTCTACGTCCGTGCGCTGACGGTGGAGGCGTCGCGCGGCGCGCTGTGGGTCGGCACCTCGGCCGGCGTGCACGAAGTCGAGCTGGCCGGCGGCAAGCTGCGCAGCACCTTCACGCGCAAGGAGGGCCTGGCCAACGAGTACGTGTTCGCGATCGGCATCGACCGGCAGGGTCACAAGTGGTTCGGCACCAATGCCGGCGGCGCCTCGCGCTACAAGGACGGGCAGTGGAAGACCTTCTTCCCGATGCACGGCCTGGCGGACTACTGGATCTACTCGTTCGCGCAGCAGAAGAACGGCGACTTCTGGATCGGCACCTGGGCCGGCGTCAACAAGGTCGACGGCCGCACCGGCAGGTTCAGCACCTACGTGAAGGAACTGGTCAACGAGTGGGTCTACGGCATCGCCGTCGATGCGCGCGACCGCGTCTGGTTCGGCACCGAAGGGGGCGTCACGCTGTACGACGGCAAGCGCTGGACTTCCTGGACACACAAGGACGGCCTGGGTGCGCCGAACAGCGACCAGCTGCCGTTCTCGACCAATACGGGTCTGGGTACACGCTCCCGCCACGACCTCACGGTCGGCGCTGACGGCCCGGGCACCTACAACCCGAACTACGTCTTCGCCATTCTCGCGGCGCGCGACGGTTCGGTCTGGGCCGGCACCTGGGGCGGCGGCGCGGCGCGCTGGGACGGCAGGGCCTGGACCAACCTGACGGTGGCCGACGGCCTGGCCGGCAACATCGTCTACAGCATCGCGCAGGACGACGAAGGCGCGCTCTGGTTCGGCACCAACCAGGGCGTCTCGCGCTGGGACGGCAAGGCCTGGCAGACGTTCGCGGTGAAGGACGGGCTGCTCGAGCGCAATGTCTACGCGCTCGCCGTCGCGCCTGGCGGCTCGGTATGGGCCGGCACGCGCAAAGGCGTGGTGCGCATCGCGCGCTGACCTCATGGCATCGAAAGGCAGGCTCATGGCCCTTCCGTTCAAGCTCGCCGGACTCGGCCTCATCGCGCTCGGCGCGGCGCTGGCGGCGGCTTACCAGCTCGGCCGACAGCAGGCCGAGCCGCCGGCCGCCGCAACGCCGATCTCCGCCGGCGCGAGTGCTGCTGGCGGCCCGCAGCGCGAAGGCAAGGTCGGCGCCGACGCGACGCAGAAGTTCACGCACTTCCGCGTCGGCAACAAGAACGTCAAGCGCATCTTCGTCGACGGCGACGTGGTCTGGGTCGGCACCTCCGGCGGCGCGGTGCGCTACGACACGCGCACCGACGAGTACAAGCTCTACGACACCGGCAGCGGCCTGCTGTCCAACGGCGTCTTCCACGTCGGCAAGCTCGGCGAGCGCATCGTGCTGGGCACCTACGGCGGCGGCCTCGCGCTGCTCGACCCGGCGACCCAGCAGCTCAGGACCTACAACATCCCCGAGGGCCTGGGTGATGCCTTCGTCTACGACGTGTTGAAAGCGAAGAGCGGCGACGTCTGGATCGCTACCTGGTCGGGTGTCAACCGCGTGCGCGGCGGCGACCTCGACGACCGCTCGAAGTGGGAACTGCACACCGTCGACAGCACCAAGGGCGGCCTTCCCAATGATTGGGTCTACGGCCTGGCCGAGGGGCCGAAGGGCGAGATCTGGCTCGCGACCGAAGGCGGGCTCTCGCGCTTTCATGACGGCCGCTGGCAGCACTGGAAACACGCCGACGGCCTGGGCGCACCGTACGCCAAGGTGAAGGATCAGATCGCCTTCAAGAACGACCCGGCCAAGGTCAGCGAGCACCACGCGAAGCAGAAGCAGGAGATGGGGCTCGCCGATGTCGACGTGGCCTACAACCCGAACTACATCGTCTCGCTGGCGGTCGACGCGCAGGGCGTGGTCTGGGCCGGCACCTGGGGCGGCGGGCTGTCGCGTTTCGACGGCAAGGCCTGGACGCAGTACACCGTCACCGAAGGGCTGCCGGGCAATCATGTCTTCATGCTGCACATCGACCCGCAGGGGCTGCTGTGGATCGGCACCAACAACGGCCTGGCCAAGCTGAAGGACGGCCGCTTCGAGGTGCTGACCACGCACGACGGCCTGTTCGGCAATGCCGTGTTCTCGATGGCCACCACCCCCGACGGCACGCGCTGGATCGGCAGCTTCGGCGGAGTGGCGAAGCTCCGGCCTTCCTGACGCGCTGCGGCCACACCACGCGCCCGCATGAACGCCTCGCTGCTGCACGACCTCGAGCCGAAGGATCTCGGTGCGCTGCTCGCACGGCTGCTGGCGATCGCCGACGACGCGGTGATCGTGGCCGATCGCGAGCAGCGCGTGGTGCTGTTCAACGAGGGGGCGGAGCGCATCTTCGGCCAGTCCGCCTCGGCCGTGCTCGGCCGGCCGCTGGCGCTGCTGTTGCCGGAGGCGGCCCGGGCGCGCCACGCCGAGCACCTGCAGTGCTTCGCGGCCTCGCCGCGCCTGGCACGGCGCATGGGAGAACGTGGCGAGATCCACGGCCTGCGCGCCGACGGCACGCTGTTCGACGCCGAAGCCTCGATCGCCCATGTCGAACTCGACGGCGAGGTCTACTTCACCGCCATCCTGCGCGACGTCAGCGAGGCGCGGTGCGCCCAGCTGGCCCTGGCGCGCAGCGAGGCACGTTTCCGCGGCCTGGCCGAGGCGGCGCCGGTGGGCATCTTCCAGACCGACCTGCAGGGCCAGTGCCAGTACGTCAACGACCGCTGGTCTGTGATGGCCGGCATGCCGGGCGACGAGGCGCGCGGCGGCGGCTGGCTGTGCGCCATCCACCCGGCGGACCGGGCGCGCGTGCAGCAGGCCTGGGCGGCGGCGATCGACGGCCCGCCCGCCTTCGGCCTGCGCTACCGCTTCCTGCGGCCCGACGGCGCCGAGACCTGGGTGATGGGCAACGCCGTGGCCAGCCGCGACGAGGCAGGCCGGCTCAGCGGCTTCCTCGCCACCGTGACCGACGTGACCGAGAGCCAGCGCCAGGCGCTCGCGCTCGAACAGGCCAAGTCCGAGGCCGAGGCGGCGGTACGCGCCAAGAGCCTGTTCCTGGCCAACATGAGCCACGAGATCCGCACGCCGCTGAACGCAGTGATCGGCATGACGACGCTGCTGCTGGACACGCCGATGTCCGAGGACCAGCGCGACTTCACGCAGACCATCCGCAACAGCGGCGAGACCCTGCTGGAAATCATCAACGACATCCTCGACTACTCGAAGGCCGACGTCGGCAAGCTCGAGATCGAGCAGCAGAGCTTCGACCTGCGCCGCTGCGTCGAGGAGTCGCTCGACCTGGTGACGCCGCGCGCGCAGGAGAAACAGCTCAACCTGGCCTACCTGATCGAGGACGGCACACCGGAGGCGCTGGTCGGCGATGCGACGCGCGTGCGGCAGATCGTCGTCAACCTGCTGTCCAACGCCGTCAAGTTCACCCACCAGGGCGAGGTGTTCGTCACGGTGGACAGCGAGCCACTTGCCGACGGCCGCGCGCGCGTGCACGTCGCGGTGAAGGACTCGGGCATCGGCATCGCCGCAGAACACCTGCCGCGCCTGTTCCAGTCCTTCAGCCAGGTGGACGCGTCGACGACGCGCAAGTACGGTGGCACCGGCCTGGGACTCGCGATCAGCCGGCGCCTCGCGGAGCTGATGGGCGGCACGGTCAGCGTCGAGAGCGAGCCGGGCGTGGGCTCGGTGTTCCACGCCAGCTTCGCGGCCGCGCTCGCACCCGCGGCGGTGGCGGCCGAGTTCCTGCAACGTGACGTGCCGGCGCTGGCCGGCAAACGGGTGCTGATCGTCGACGACAACCTGAGCAACCGGCGCATCCTCACGCGCCTCGCGCTGCGCTGGGGGATGCTGCCCTCGACACTGCCATCGGCGCTCGAGGCGCTGGACCGCGTGCGCCACGGCGAGTGCTACGACGTCGCGCTGCTCGACATGAGCATGCCCGGCACCGACGGTCTGGCGCTGGCGGTGGAGATCCGCCGCCGGCGCAGCCCGGACGAGCTGCCGATCGTGATGCTCACGTCGCTGGGCCAGCGTGCCGCGCTGCCGGCGCACGAAAGCGCCGCGCTGGCCGGCGTGCTGGCCAAGCCGATCAAGGCGGGCCAGTTGTTCGCCACGCTGGTCGCTGTGCTGCAGGGGCCGCGCCGGCCGCTGCCGCCCCCAGCTCCGGTACCAGCGGCGCCCGAGCCCGTGGCACTGGCGCGCAAGCTCCCGCTGCGTGTCCTGGTGGCCGAAGACCACGTGATCAACCAGCGCGTCGCGTTGCGCCTGCTGCAGCGCCTGGGCTACCGCGCCGATCTGGCGGCCAATGGCCTGGAGGTGATCGACGCGGTGGAGCGCCAGCAATACGACGTGGTGCTGATGGACATCCAGATGCCTGAAATGGACGGGGTGCAGGCGGCGCGCTGGATCGCACAGAGGCGGGGTGCCGGCGGCCGGCCGCATGTCATCGCCATGACGGCCAACGCCATGCCCGGCGATCGCGAGGCCTACCTCGCCGCCGGCATGGACGGCTACGTGGCCAAGCCGATCGAGATCGACGAGCTGGCTGCCGCGCTGCTGCAGGTCGGCCTGCCGGCCGCGCCGCGCGGTGTCGGGTTCAATGCGGACATGGTGGTCGACCCGGCCCGGCTCGAGCAGCTGCACGCGATGCAGGACGAGGCTCAGCCGAGCCTGGTGCGCGAGCTGATCGACCTGTTCGTCGCCGATTCTCCCGGGCACCAGGCCGCGCTCGCGCAGGCCGCCGATGCGGCCGACACGGTGCGGCTGCGCGCGCTGGCGCATCGATTCCTCTCGGTGAGCGAGAACATCGGCGCTCGGCGGCTGTCGGCGCTGTGCGTCGAAGTCGAGGGGCTGGCGCGGCAGGGCCGGCTCGACGGCGTGCCGCCGCTGGTGGGCGAGATCGGCCGCGAGCGCGAACGTGTGCAGGCGGCGCTGCTGGCCCTGCGGCTGCGGCATTGAACATGGCGCTCGGCGACAGGGCGGGGGTGTCGCGACGCGAGCTGCTCGGTGCCGCCGGCGCCGCACTGCTGCCGATGGCCGCCTGGGCCGAAGGTCTGCAGCGCCAGCACCTGAGCCTGTTCGGCGCTCCCTGCACCCTGCTCGTGCCCGGGCATGTGCCGCTGGCGGCGCCGGTGGCGCTTCGGCTGTGGCAGCGGCTGCGCCATCTGCACGAACAGTGGAATGCCTGGAAGCCCGGCCTGCTCGGTGACTTGAACGCGGCGCTGCGCGCCGGCCGGCCCGCCGTCGTGCCGGCGGACCTGTACGGCGTCCTGCAAAGTGCACAGCAGATCGAAGCGGCATCCGGCGGCATGTTCAATGTCGGACTCGGCGGTGTCGTCGGTGCCTGGGGCTTTCACGCCGATGAACTTCGGCCAGGTCCAGCGCCGCGCGCGGCGCTGCTGAGGCGTTGGCGCCAGGCGCCGCCCGGACTGCTGCATGCCGAGTTCCGCGCCGGCCACATCATCGGCCGCCACCCGGCCTTGCAGGTCGACCTCGGCGGCTATGCCAAGGGCACGGCCGTCGACGAGGCGCTGGACGGCTTGCAGGCCGCCGGCATCTGCGATGCGCTGCTCGACCTGGGCGGGAACCTCGCCGTCAGCGGGCAGGGTGCCGACGGCCCGTGGCGCATCGGCATCCGGGATCCCTTCGGTCCCGGGCTGGTCGCGGCAGTGCGCAGCCGTGGCCGCGAGGCCGTGGTCACGTCAGGTACCTACGAGCGCTTTCGCGAGGTCGACGGGGAGGTGGCCAGCCATGTCATCGACCCGGTGAGCGCGCGGCCGGCCGCGGGCCTGGCCAGCGTCACGGTGGTCCATCCGTCGGCGGGGATGGCCGATGCCGCCGCGACCGCACTGCTGGCTGCCGGCCCGTTGCGATGGCAGGCGCTGGCGCAGCGCCTGGGTCTGCAGCAGGTGCTGGTGATCGATCGCCATGGCCGTGCCGCCGCGCACGCGCGCCTGGCCGCCCGGCTCGAGGCGCCAAGCGGCGCGTGGCGGCGCGCACTGCGCATCATCTGACACCGGCGTGGCCCCGGTCACGCGCGCGGCCCTCAAGGCCGGTCGCAGAATGCCGAAACGATGGCGTCGGGAGACGCCATGCCTCGAGCCCTCGCCCTTGCCGCGTTCCTTGCTGCGGCCACCTTGAACAGCCACGCCGTTGCCGGAACGCATTGGTCCTGCGCCTTGTCGGAGGACGCCGTACGGCTCGTCTGCATCGCCGGCGCCGAACGGGTAGCCGACGAAGGTCCCTCGCCGGCCGCTTCGGCGGTCGTCAACGGCACCGCCTTTCCCCTCGACCCCGGCCGTCGCTACGTGGTTGAGCTGTGGAGCCCGCCCACGGACATGGAATTCGTCGATCGACTCGCGCGCGCGACGATCTGCTACCGCAGCCCGGGTTGCAGCGTCAGCGTGACGCCTTGGCGAGTGGGACGCCTGCACGCCGGGCGCTGACCAACTGCCGAGCTTCCGCCCGGGTGCCTGCGCGCTTTGATCCACCGGTACTGCGCAATTCCCCACGGCCGCTCCCTGGCCGGAGCCAATGTCAGCCGTCAGGCATTGCGCTCAGTGGGGCATGGCGCTCGCTCGCGAAGGCTCCCGCGTACGAACACCGAGTTCCCACCATCTTGACCGACCGGCAGCTTGCTGGGTGCACCTGCCGGTCGGCCAGAAGACCGCGACGGGCTCCTTTGGGTCGTCTGGAGCCGCCCGGTCTTCGCCGACGAACGGCCGGTGTACATCAGGTTGCCGACCTTGGGTTCGGGCCGCGGCGCCGTCAGACCGCGGTGACGTTGAAGCGATCGCAGAGGTCATCCACCTGCCGCGCCTTGAGCTTCTCGGCGCGCCGTTTGCGCAGTCCACTGCGCTCGAAGATGGCGTAGGCGAACCCCTTGTTCATCTGCCGTGACACGTACCGGATTCCATCCCAGCGCGGACTCGCACCGTGGATCGCACGTGCCCAAGCCTGGCTCGCCGTGTAGTCGGCGGATGCGCTGATGTCGTTGTTCAGGCCCAGGGCCTTGAGCGCCGCACCGGTCAGGTCAGCTAGCACCAGTGTCTTGCGCTGGGCACAGGCAAACCGCACGACCGATCGCTCGGTCAGCTCTGCGGCGGACACCTCGTAGGTGCCGCCGACGAACCGTCCGGATTCATGGATGACACTTTCCGCGAAGGCCACCTCGATGTTGCTGGCGGTGTAGCAGGTCCCGAACGCGCCTGCACGGCCGGGATCTGGATCATCGAAGCGATAGACGCCAGCCGACCAGTACGGCTCGGTGGCCGGATGCCGGCTCAGCCGCACGAGCGACGCCACTTCGATCCTGACCGGCCTAAGCAGGTCCTCGAAAGTTCCGGACTCAGGCAGCCGCAGCGACACGCGCGGCTCCCCGCTCGCGCGCCCAGGCGGAAGCCAGCCGCTCGACCTTAGACACAGGAGTTCCCGCCTCCAAGGCGACCGCGACGCTCTTGCCTGCCAGGGCACCGTGGTCGCGCAGCCAGAACATCAGCTTCTCGCTGGAGCTGAGATCACCAAGTGCACGGCAGACGGTGGCCACGGTCTCGCGGTCCATGCCCATGAACGCCTGTGGGTAGTACAGCCGGTTGCCGATCTTCACTGCGAAGACTTCGCCCCTGTCTGCGGCCGGCGCCAAGGCCTGACGCGTAAGTCCCCAGGCTTGTGCGAGTTGCTCGCCAGGCACGACGAGGCCATCCTTGACCCACTGGACCCGCGCTGCCTCGCCGCGTGCGGTAGCACCAGCGAGGCCACCGGCCTTTCCTTGTTGGGTGCTTGTCGTGGACACGTTGGCAGGCGCGGCCCGCGCACGCACACCCCGCGTCCTGGGCGCAGGCAACCCTTGTTTGGTCACCGCCAGGCGAAGGCTGCCAAGGTCTTCGCTGAGGCGTCCAACGGTGGCTTCGAGCTGCGCGATCCGGCGCAGCAGTACAGGGGTGCTGAGATCTGTGCTCATACGTGGATTCTAAGCAAGGACCGACAACGAAGCAAATGCGGAAAATGCAGAAAGTACCGCAGGCGGCTGGCAGGCGACGCTGTGGTTCAGCCTGAAGAAGCACCGGGTTCAGGCAGAGGCCCAGACGAGCACGAGTCTGGCGGTGCAAGCCTTCGAGGGCAGGCCTCTTGAAAGCACCTATGCCTCAGGCCATGTGCCAGGGCGATGGCCGCCGCCGATGCGTCGGGCTCATCCGCGGCGGCACGCAACTGTGCGTACGCTGGCCCTCGACGCAGGCTACCTCGTGCGCCGTCTGGCTGCGCGAACTGGTCGTCACGGCGTTGAAGGAATGATCAGGATCGATGCGCTGTGGCTGCATTGCTGCCAATCATCGGCACTTGGCGTACGGCCGAGCGCACACCGTATTGCGAAGGAGTGCGGCAGCGGCAGCGACTTGGCATGTGTGGCAACCCTACTGACAGACTTCAGATCCACGCGATTTGTCCGGGTGACTTTTGGGTGACTTTCCTGTGCAACACAGTTCAGAACAGGGCGAAATGGATCGGAACGGACGGCATCAACCCCTGAAAAATCAATAACTTAGCGGTGTGGCAGAAACTACGAACCAAGGGGTCGTGGGTTCGAATCCTGCCAGCCGCGCCACTCTCATCGACGGGCCAGTCCTCACCGGGGACTGGCCCGTTTCTCTTCTTCGGCGCTGGTGGGAACGGGGGCACCGTTT
>NZ_JBFWOM010000014.1:0-63429 GCF_050250495.1 Immundisolibacter sp.
CGCCGTGAGCGGCATCCTCGCCGGCATGCGCGTCATCGAAGGCTCGGCCTTCGTCGCCGCGCCGCTCGGCGGCATGACGCTCGCGCAGATGGGCGCGGAGGTGATCCGCTTCGACCCGCCCGGCGGCGGGCTCGACTACCACCGCTGGCCGGTGACCCAGGACGGCCACAGCCTGTTCTGGGCCGGGCTCAACAAGGGCAAGCGCTCCATCGTGGTGGACTTTCGCAAACCCGAGGGGCGCGAACTGCTCACCGCGCTCATCGCCGCGCCGGGCGAGGACGCCGGCATCTTTCTCACCAACTTCCCGGCCCAGGGCTGGCTGAGTTACGACGCACTCAGCAAACGCCGCGCGGACCTCATCATGCTGAACGTGCAGGGCAGCCGCGACGGCGGCAGCGCGGTGGACTACACCGTCAACCCGCGCGTCGGCTTTCCCGGCATCACCGGCCCGCGCGATGCGGACCGCCCAAGCAACCACGTGCTGCCGGCATGGGACCTCATCACCGGCCAGATGGCCGCCACCGGCATCCTGGCCGCCGAGCGCCACCGCCGCCGCACGGGGCAGGGCCAACTCGTCAAACTCGCGCTGCTGGACGTGGCACTCGCCGTGGCCGGGCACCTCGGGTACCTGGCGGAAGTTGAGATCAACGGCACCGAGCGCGAGCGCACGGGCAATGATCTCTACGGCGCCTTCGGCCGGGACTTCACCACCGCCGATGGCCGGCGCGTGATGGTGGTCGGCCTCACCCCGCGCCAGTGGCAGGCGATCGGCGAGGCCACGGGCCTGGCCGAACCCCTCGCCGCCGCCGGCCGCGCGGCGGGCCTCGACTTCAGCCAGGAAGGGGATCGTTACAACGGCCGCGACGCCATCGCCGCACTCGTCGGCCCGTGGATCGGCGCCCGACCGTACCAGGAAGTCACCGCCGCCTTCGACACCGCCGGCGTGTGCTGGGGTCCGTACCAGGGCTTCCGGGAATTGCTGGAAACCGACCCCGAATGCTCCACCGCCAACCCGTTGTTCGCCGACATCGAACAACCCGACATCGGCCCAACGCTGGCCCCCGGCATTCCGCTCGACTTCTCCGCCACCGCCCGCGTCCCGCCCGCCCCGGCGCCGCGCCTGGGTGCCGACACGGAATACGTGCTGGCGGATATTCTTGGCCTACCGGCGGGGGAGATTGGAAGGTTGGTGGACGCGGGGGTGGTGGGGTAACCTAATTCCACGTTTGACCTCATGTTTTACAGGGAGAACACCATGAAAACTTTCGGCCGACTTATAGTTTTGACATCCCTTTTCCTTACGACTGCTGCGGTTGCTGTGGACGTCGATGAGCAGACTCGGCGGTGCAATATTGAAAAGAACTCACTAACCAACCCATGGCATAAAGAGGGTGCCGAATGCTTGAAGCTGCGATCCATGCTTAATATGCCAGAACCTGCGGTTATTAAAAAAAACGTAACCCCTAAAAGAGTTTTTAACTCGCAAACGGGGCGTTGGTGCACCATCTATCCAGGGAACACGATGCAGTGTGATTAGGTGTCATGGCGCGGAAGTGGTGAGCTAGCGTAGGAAGTCCACAATTTGAAACCGAGGACATCACATCTGGCAGTCGGCTTCAAAAACAGAGGGGCATGGCTTCCCGAATATATTGGGCTTCACTGCGCTGCGCCCAACCCATACGGGCTTAGACAAGTCGTAGGGGGAGGGTTTGGATTGGCACAGCAGAAACGCTACCGCGCGCCGCTTGGCCAAGACTAAAGCAGAAAACACAATATGAACACGGATCAAAAAGCAAATATTGAATGCATTATAACTGCCGTCGCGGAAACCATATTTTCCGCATGGGCACACCTCCATCTTCTTGAAGGCTTGCATCGGGGAGGAACATGCTCCCCAACTGTTGTTCAAAAATTTGAACACTTTTTTGATGAAATATGGCGTGCGACGTTCGACAGCCTGTTTTCTGCCGTTGGCGCGATTCTTGATCAAAAGAAAGGCACCAATTCGCTCCCCGCTTTAATCACTAAAGCCAAAACCTATGGCGATGCCAATCTGAAAAACACCGCAAAATTGGTTCAAGACCGCCTTAACACAGACCGTGGGGCGCTCAAGAAAATGAGGGAGTGGCGTCATGAAGTCGTAGCCCATCGGCCTTCATCGTTTTCAAACATCTTCTACGAAGAGCACGAGCTAACCCTCGATGACGTCAAAGCTGCTTTACGACAACTAGAGCAAATGCTGGACGATTTATCTTTTGAAGCGCTACAACTTCATAATGAACTAGAAACTGGAAGCGAGATCCTCGTGAAACAAGGAGTTGATCTGTTCGCCTGTCTCGCGGAACATAAAAGCGCGGATTCAGAGCAAGCATAACGTCCCTTCGCAGGCCGGGCCTGCAAAACTATCGACGTTCGCTACATTTGCGCCAGCGCCGAATTTCCTCATCGGTCATCACTGGCTTGACTTGGCAGTCGGAGTCGTCCTCTGTCTGGCTGTCGACCCCCGGCTGAATACGAATAGGCGCCTGCGCCGCACGCTCCGCCTCCACCTGTTGTGCAAAGCGTTGCGCTGAATTCAAAGCATCATTTACAAGCGTGTTATTCGAGTCGATTTGTTGGGCGGCTCCCAAGATTTCGATTATTTTCTTATAGTCGTACCGAAGATCGTAGGTCGATGTCAGATTGTAATAAAGTGTCGGGCTTTCGGGGTTCAATTCGATCGCCCTTTGGAACCACACCCTCGCCTCGCCCTTGTTCCCCATCCCCATCCATGCCAACCCGGCATAATTTACCGCGAGAGTATCATTCGGATTCTCGGAGACATGCTGCTCTACGAATTTCACTAGTTCGCTAAAACGACCGGCGTCGTATAGATTCCGAATGTGGCTGTCTGAACCAACGACGCCGGAGGCATTTGTGCCTAAATTCGAATCTGCCAAGGACTGCTCCTGAGTCGGCGCAATTGCGTCGACCATTTCATCGGAGCTTGGCGTCAGCGCCTGCTTCGATAAGTTGGCTTGTACAGTCGGTTGCTGCGGCTCCGCCAGCGCCATCAATAATGCTGGGACGCCGAACAAGACATGCCCTACCCCCACCAAGCTCGCCCAACCCTCAACACCACCCTTATCTCTCACTTTGGCGATAATTTGTTCCTCGGAGTCTGCGGAGCGCCGCGCTTCGGAAATTGCCTCTTTTGCCTTGGCGTAATACAACGCGTTGGCATATGTGGCAAATACTGCCCATGTCGCAACCAAGGACACAAGACCAAGCGCCCTCGTTCCTTCCCCTATCGCCATAAAACAAACAAAAGAGGCGGCGAAGAGCGCGGCCGACCATCCATACAATTTGCGATACAGCGCCCAAGCGTAGCTGAGCAAGAATGAAGACCAGTTCCAGGTTCTTGCCAAAGAAGTTGTCGTGTACCTGAATGCTGGAAAGACCCTCACAATCGGCTTTTTATTCGGCTCCTCGCCCGCAAGACGCTCAAATTGACTAAGATAATATTGACTCTCTTTACTGCCAATAAACGCTGCGCAAAGAGCCGCCGCCTCGCGTAGCGGCTCACTGGCTTGGCCAGAAATGCCGTCATCCTTTGCTGTCGATTCACTGGCAACGAGATGTTCATCGATTCGTGCTCCACCACGCGATAGGCCGGAAGCAGTGGAAAACTTAAACCATTTTCCATAGCCCCATCCGATTGCAAACGCCAGTGGTGCCCCTCCAAATAAACCCAAAAGCCACAAAGCCAGATGAGACGGATCAAAATCAATAAAAAATCTGATCAATTGAGGCATTGAAGCCACATAAATCCATACCCCCAATGCTAAGAGCCCGAGATCAAATGGGGATTTCATAGGCTGCCAAGGCGCCACCAGTATTTGCAGACGGGATGCAATCGCCGACGCAAGAAAAAACGATATAAAAACGACCAGACAGGCTGAGAATGGCCCGGCGTTTTCAATCCATTCGTACACTGCAACCCCCTGTTTAATTTTGCGTCTAACCCGCCGAGTCAGCCGGTGTAGGGTAGGTAAAGCGTGGTGTGCCCACGCGGATTGAATATAGCGAAATATCGCAAATCAACACAGCGGCACAATGTCACGTCGCGACCCCTGTTGGTCTGGCAGCCCGTGTAGGCGGGATCAGGCGCAGCCGTAACCCGCTGCCCCGCGACGATCATTGCGCCGGCGATGGCCTGAATCCTCGGAAGGCGGATCGCGATCCGCCATACGAAAATGGACTGCTTCAATTCGCCGCCGCGGGCGCTGTGGCAAGCTGGCATCGTCCTTGATCCGGGAGGCACCCATGACAACCCCAAGCACTCTGGAAACCCTGCAGGCGCAGGTTCTGCGCCTGCCCAAAGCCGATCGCGAGCGGCTGCTCGAACGCCTGGTGGCGAGTCTGGACGTGGACGTGCAGGCCGAGGAGGAATGGGAGCAGCTAGCGCAAACCCGTGAGGCCGAGCTCGACACCGGGCACGCCGAGGCGGTGCCGCTGGAGGACGCCATGGCCCGGCTGCGGGCGCGGTTCCCTGGGTGAAGGTCGTCCTCCATCCGGGGGCCGAACGCGACGTTGCCGAAGCGGCGGCGTTTTACGCGTCCGAGGCATCCCCCGCGCTGGCGGGCAGGTTCGTTGCCGAGATCGATCGGGTCGCCCGGCTGCTCCTCGACAACCCCGGACTTGGAACGCGGCGATCGCGCGACCGACGCGGCTTTCCGATGTCGGGTTTCCCCTACACCGTCATCTACAAGGGGACGTCAGACGGCATCGTGATCCTGGTGGTGAAACACGACCGGCGGCGCCCGGGCCACGGTGCGGGGCGGACACCGTAAACAGCCCGCGCAGGGCGCGGCAGGCGCAGCCGTAACCCGCCGTCCCGCGTAGTCTTCGCGTCACCGGGGGCGTGAGCATTCTCCGCGTCCATCCCGGCAGGAACTCGACTCTGGCGCCCACAGGAACGGTAATCCCCATGTCGAACGACCTCACCCCCGACCAGGCGGCGTTTCGGCAGTTCGAGCTGGACGGCTGGAAGACGTCGGCGCCGGTGTACTTCGACGCCATCGTCGGCGTGAACAGCCAGTCCGTGCCGGCGCTGCTGGATGCCGCCGGCGTTGCGGCCGGGGTGCGGGTGCTCGATCTCGCCTGCGGGCCGGGGCACATCGCCGCGGCGGCCGCGCAGCGCGGCGCGCAGGTGACGGGGGTCGACTTCAGCCCGCAGATGCTGGCGCAGGCGCGGCGCCGGTATCCGGACATCGCGTTTCAGGCCGGCGACGCGGAGGCGCTGCCGCTGGCGGACGCCAGCGTGGATGCGGTGGTGATGGGCTACGCGCTGTTCCACTTCGCACGGCCGGAGCGGGCATTGGCGGAGTGTGCCCGCGTGCTGCGGCCGGGCGGGCGGGTCGCCTTCACCGCCTGGGCGCTGCCGGTGCCGGGCAGCGCGCTCGCCATCGCCAACGCCTGCCTCAAGGCGCACGCCACGCTCGACCTTGGCTTGCCGGAAGGCACGCCGTTTCACCGTTTCAGCGAACCCGACGAATGCCGCCGCGTGCTGACCGCGGCCGGCTTCGTGGACGTCGGCTTTCGCACCGTGCCGCAGCGCTGGCGCATGGCCGCCGCGGACGATCTGTACGAGGGCCTCAGCCGCGCCTCGGTGCGGATGAAGACGGTGTTCCAGCGCCAGACGCCGGACGTGCAGCAGCGCCTTCGCGCTGCCATGCGCGACGCGGTCGCGGCGCACGCCACCGCCGACGGCTACGTGCTGCAAATGCCGGCGGCGCTGTCCTGGGCACAAAAACCGGCGTAACGGGCGATACGATGGGCCGGTGCCAGCGGGACAGGCGGTGCATGGTCACGGGCGGCGCAAGAGACCGCCCGGACGACATAACAAACCCGAAACGCCCATGGCCCGCGACGCCATCCGCGGCAACCTGGCCATCGTCGGTCCCGGCATTCCTGTTCGCGGCGTGTCGGCAGGCACGCTTGTCCCCTGTGCCTCACAGGTCTAAGGTCAGCTTCCGCCTGCACAGGCGGCCTGCGTCCAGACCACAGGAGGTCAAGCCATGAGCAGCCACACGTACAAGGTGGTGGAGATCGTCGGCTCCTCGCCAAACGGCACCGACGACGCCATCCGTAACGCCATTGCCGAAGCCGGCAAGACGCTGCGCCACCTCGACTGGTTCGAGGTGGTACAGACACGCGGCCACCTGGTCGACGGCAAGGTCGGTCACTTTCAGGTGGCCCTGAAGGTGGGTTTCCGCATCGAGAGCTGACGCGGCGGTCATTCCGCCGCACGAGTCGGGGCAGGCTATCCGCCGCGCGCCCGACTCGCCCGCAGCAGGTTCAGGAACAGCGCGCCCTGTTCCAGCGCGTCGTCGAGCGCCACGTGCGTGTGCGGCAGGTCGGGCGCGAACCACTCGCGCGGCATGTGGCGCTTGGTGGTCTGGCGGAACTCGCAGCCGAGCACGGCCATGGCGAAGCTCTTGATGTCGAGCGCCGAGAAGCCGAATGGGTTGTCGCCGGCATAGCGCGCCAGATACCAGGCCACGAACGAGAAATCGAACGTCACCGGGTAGCCCACGAACACCGGCCGGCCGGGCAGCGCGCGCAGCCAGGCGGCGTAGTCCGGTATGGCTTCGGCGGGATCGCGCGGACTCACGCGGCAGGCGGCCCAGGCTTCGGGCAGGCCAGCCCAGAACTGCGCCGTGCGCGGGTTGACCTTGCCGTCCGGCAGGGTCTCGAAGTTGGCAGTCCACGTCCCGACCAGCCGCCCGTCCGGCAGGTACGCCGCCGAGCCGAGGCTCAGCATGGAGTTCTCGCCGGGCAGGAAGCCGTCGGTCTCGATGTCGGTGCTGACGTAGACCTCCGCCACGGCGAGTTACTTGTCGGCCGGGTCCAGCGTGAGCGACGCCGAGTTGATGCAGTAGCGCAGCCCCGTCGGCCGCGGCCCGTCCGGGAACACGTGCCCGAGATGCGAGCCGCAGCGCGCGCAGTGCACCTCGACGCGCCGCATGCCGTGGCTGGTGTCGACCTCTTCCGCCACCACGGTTTCCCGCGCCGGCTGCCAGAAGCTCGGCCAGCCGCTGCCGGAGTCGTACTTGGTAGCGGAGTCGAACAGCACCTCGCCGCAGCCGGCGCAGCGGTACTGGCCGGGCGTTTTCTCGTCCCAGTAGGCGCCGGTGAAGGCGGGCTCGGTGCCCTTCTGGCGGCAGATGCGGTACTGGTCCGGCGTGAGGCGGGCGCGCCACTCGGCGTCGGTTTCGGGCAATGAATCGCTCATGGGGATGTCCTCGTGGGGTAGCGGTCGGATTGTCGGGCAGGCAAGCCGTCAGATGTCGATCTGGCTGCCGAGTTCGACCACCCGCGCCGACGGCAGGCGGAAGAACTCCGCCGCCGCGCCGGCGTTGCGCATCATCCAGGCGAACAGGTACTCGCGCCACAGCGCCATGCCCGGCAGGCGGGTGGGGATGATGGTCTCGCGGCCGAGGAAGAACGTCGTGTCCTCGGCATCGAGGTCCAGGCCCTGCGCGGCGCACAGCTCGAGCGCGCGCGGAATGTGCGGCTGCTGCATGAAGCCGTAGTGCACGCGCACCACCCAGAAGCCGTGTTCCAGCGGCTGCACCTGCACGCGCCGGGCGGCGTGCACCCACGGGCTCTCGGCGGTCTGCATGGTCACCAGCACCACCCGCTGGTGCAGCACCTTGTTGTGGACGAGGTTCTGCACCAGCGCGCTCGGCGCCCAGGCGGCATTGCCGGTCATGAACACGGCCGTGCCCGGCACGCGGGTGATGTCCGGCCGCAGCGTGCGCAGGAACTCGTCGAGGCCGAGTGTTTCCGCCTGCAGGCGCGCGCCCAGAATCTGCCGCCCGCGCCGCCAGGTGGTGAGCCCCGTGAACAGCGCGAGCGCGATGCTGAGCGGCAGCCAGCCACCGGACACCACCTTCACCGCATTGGCGCCGAGGAAGCCCAGATCAATGACCAGAAACGCCGCCAGCAGCGCGCCGACCAGCGGCTTCGGCCAGCGCCAGGCGAACACCATCACCACCGCGATCAGCAGGCTGTCGACCAGCATGGCGCCGGTGACGGCGATACCGTAGGCCGCCGCGAGACCGGACGACGACCGAAAGCCGAGCACCAGCAGCAGCACGCCGATGAGCAGCATCCAGTTGATGGCCGGGATGTAGATCTGCCCGCGCTCGGCGGCCGACGTGTGGCGGATGCGCAACCGCGGCAGGTAGCCCAGCCGAATCGCCTGCTGCGTTAGCGAAAACGCGCCCGAGATCACCGCCTGGGAGGCAATGATGGTGGCCGCCGTGGCGAGCGCCACCAGCGCCGGGCGCAGGCCGGCCGGTGCCAGCAGGTAGAACGGGTTCTGTACCGCCGCGGGATCGGCCAACAGCAGCGCGCCCTGGCCGAAGTAGTTCAGCGTCAGCGCCGGCCACACCACCGCAAACCAGCCAAGCCGGATCGGCCCGACCCCGAAGTGCCCCATGTCCGCGTACAGCGCCTCGGTGCCCGTGACCGCCAGCACCACCGCGCCCAGCACCACGAAGGCGAGACCCGAATGGCCGGCCAGAAACGCCACGCCGTAGGCGGGATTCAGCGCCGCCAGCACGGAAAGGTTACCCGCCACGCCGATCGCGCCGAGCGTGCCGAGCGTCGCAAACCAGACCAGCGTGAGCGGCCCGAACAGCGCCCCCACGCGCGCCGTGCCGTGGCGCTGGATGAAGAACAGGCCCGCCAGCACGCCGACCGTGATCGGCACCACGTAGTGCGACAGCCCCGGCGCCAGCACGCCCACGCCCTCCACCGCCGACAGCACCGAGATGGCCGGCGTGATGATGGCGTCGCCGTAAAACAACGTCGCCCCGAACACGCCCAGGATCGCCAGCACGTAGGCAAACCGCGGCCGGTCGGCCGTCAGCCGCTGCACCAGCGCCAGCAGGGCGAGGATGCCGCCCTCGCCGTCGTTGTCGGCGCGCATCACGAACGCCACGTACTTGGTCGACACCACCAGCGCCAGCGCCCAGAACAGCAGCGACAGCACGCCGAGCAGGTTGCCCTCGGTCAGCGGCGCCCCGTGCGCGCCGCTGAAGCATTCCTTGAGCGCGTACAGCGGGCTCGTGCCGATGTCGCCGAACACCACGCCGAGCGCGCCCAGCGCCAGCATGGCCGTGGCGCCGCGGCGGTCGGCATGGGGGGTGGATTCGGTGGCGGCGTGCGGCGCGGACATGCGGGCTCCCTGAAACGCGGTGAATGCCGCGCAGGGTAATGGCTTTGGGCGTCGCCCGCGGCGCAGGAGACCACTTGCTGCCGGCGAGTAGTTGCAGGACTGCCGTTCTCGATGTGGCTATGCGCTTCGCGGCCGACCGCGTGCCACAATGCCGCCCACGTGGCACGAGGATCCGAAAATGCCAGACAGCACTGTCAGCAACGAAATACAGCTGGGCCCACAAGGCCGAGTCGTCATTCCGGCGGCGCTGCGCAAGGCGCTGCATCTGGAGCCCGGGGACCGCCTGATCGCCCGCCTTGAAGGCGATGCGCTGGTGCTGGAACGGCGCGAGGCGGTCGGCAAGCGCCTGCAGGACCGCTTTCGCCACATCCCTGCGCACGTCAGTCTGGTCGACGAACTCATCGCCCAGCGGCGCGCCGAGGCCGGGAAAGAGGCCGACACCCCGTGACGGCGGTGCTCGACGCGTCGAGCCTGCTCGCGTTTCTGCACAACGAGCCGGGCGCGCAGCGCGTGTGGGACGCGTTGCCGGGTGCGCTGGTGTCGACCGTGAATTGGTCCGAAGTCGTGCAAAAGGCGCTGCAACGGGACGCCGACATCGCCGGCCTGCACGACGAGTTCGCGCAGATCGGCGTCGAGTTCGTGCCATTCACCGTCGCCCAGGCGGAAATTGCCGCGCTGCTTTGGCCCCGGACGCGCGCGTCGGGCTTGTCGCTCGGCGATCGCGCCTGCCTGGCACTGGCCATGGAACGCCAGGCGCCGCTGCTGACCGCGGATCGGGCCTGGTCCGGCCTCGATATCGGCGTGGCGGTAGAGCAGATTCGCTGACCGCCCGCGGGCAATGGCGGCCAGACCCTGCGCGAACTGGCCCGGCATACCGGGATACCGAACCGGCCGTGGCCGGCGCGGGTGCGGCGGTATCATGCCGCGCCCTGTTGTCGCCCCGCGCTTAACGTGACGTCATCGCCTCCGGCCGCAGCTGCCGCCGTCTCGCCCGTCCTGTCCACGCGGCAACTGCTGACGCTGGCCGGGTTCTTCGTCGCGCTGCGGCTGCTGTTCGCGCCGCTCGCCGACCCCATCGTGGACGAGGCGTACTACTGGCTCTACTCACAGCGCATGGAGCTGGCGTTTCTGGACCACCCGCCGCTGGTGGCGTGGCTGGACTGGCTCGGCACGCGCGCGCTCGGCAACACGCCGGCCGGGGTGCGCAGCGGCGCCCTCGCCTGCGGCCTGATCGCGCTCGCCTACATGTACCGCCTGGCGTGTGCGGTGAGCGCGCGGCGCGAGGTCGCGGCGGGTGCGGTGCTGCTCGGCTGCGCGCTGCCGGGGTTTTTTCTGTCCGGCTTTCTGATGACGCCCGATGCGCCGCTGGTGGCGGCCTGGGCCGCCGGGGTGTTCTATCTGCACCGCGCGCTGGTGCAGGGCGAGGCGCGGGCGTGGCTGGGCGCCGGCTTGGCGATGGGCCTCGGGCTGCTCGGCAAGTATCCGATCGTGCTGCTGGCAGCCGGCGCGGCCGGCTTTGTGCTGACCGATGCCACCGCGCGGCGCTGGCTCGCCCGCCCGCAGCCGTATCTGGCGGTGCTGCTGGCGCTCGCGCTGTTCTCGCCGGTGCTGATCTGGAACGCGCAGCACGACTGGGCGTCGTTCGCGTTTCAGGGCAGCCGGCGGGTGCAGCAGGAGTTCGAGTTCTCGACCCACCTGCTGGCGGCGCACGTGCTGCTGCTGCTGTTCCCGACCGGCGCGCTGGCGGCCTTGGGCGTCGCCACGCGGCGCACGTGGCGCGCGCAGGCGGTGGCGGACGCGCGCAGCCGGCGCTTTTTGCTGTGGACGGCGGCGGTGCCGTTTGGCGTGTTCTTCGTGTTCAGCCTGTTCAATTACCCGCATTTCCACTGGACCGGGCCGGCCTACATCGGTCTATTGCCGTTTCTGGCCGCCACGCTGGCGCTGCCCGCACCGGCCGGTGACGGCCTGCGGCAGCGGCTCGCCCGCCTGTGGCGGCCGTCGCTGTATGCGCTCGGCGCGATTTACGCGCTGTCGGCCGTCTACATCGTGTGGGGCCTGCCGGGCGTGCCGTACCCGACGCACAGCAAGGATTACCTCGCCTGGCGCGAGGCGGCGGACGCCGTGCACGCGCTCGAACAGCAGGTGGAACGCGACACCGGCCAGCGGCCGCTGGTGGCCGGCATGAGCAAGTGGTCGATTGCCGCTGGCCTCGCGTTTCACGACACCGACGGCCGGCGCGACAACATCACCTCACGCAACATCGTGGGCGGCACGGCGGCCATGTTCGAGTACTGGCTCGACGACGCGAGCGGCGGCCGGCGGCCGGTGCTGCTGGTGGATTTCGAGCGCAAGGATCTCGAAGACCCGGCGATCGACACGGCGCTGGTCGGCGTCGGCCCCATCCAGGAACAGACCCTGCACTGGCGCGGGCAGGTGATCCGCCACCTCTACTACCGCATCGCCGCCGGCTACCGGCCGGACGCGGTGCGGCGCGTGCCCCGGGGCCGCTGATGCGGCTGCTGGCGCATTTCGCGCGCGCCTACCCGGCACGCGGCCTGCTGACGCTGCTGGCGCTGCTGCTGGCGGGCCTGCTGGACGGCGTCGGCCTGTCCTCGCTGCTCGCCATGCTGGTGTCGGTGGCGGGCGACGGCGCCGGGCTGCCGTTGCCGGCGCGGCAGGTGACGCAGTTCCTGGCGGCGATCGGCCTGCCGCCGGGCATCGAGCCGGTGCTGGTGCTGATGGTGGTCGCCATGCTGGCCAAGGCGGTGCTGACGTTGGCCGCCAACGCGCAGGTGGGCTACACGGTGGCGCGGGTGGCGACCGACCTGCGCCTTGGCCTGCTGCGCGCGGTGCTGGCGAGCCGCTGGGAGTACTACCTGCGCACGCCGGTGGGCGCGCTGTCGAACGCCATTTCCGGCGAGACCAACCGCGCCGCCAACGCCTACTTCAACGCCGCGCAGATGCTGGCGCTGCTGGTGCAGGCCGTGATCTACAGCGTGCTGGCGCTGCTGGTGTCCTGGCAGGCCACGGCGGCGGCGCTGCTGATCGGTGGCGGGCTGATGCTGGCGATGGGCGGGCTGGTGCGCCGGGCGCGCCGGGCCGGTACCCGCCAGTCGCAGCTCACCACGGCGCTGGTGGCCTACCTCACGGACGTGCTGCAGTCGGTGAAGCCGCTGAAGGCGATGGGGCGCGAGGATCTCGCCGACGGCATCCTGGCGCGCCAGACGCAGCAGATCGACAAGGCACTGCGCAAGCAGGTGATCGCCAAGGAGGCGCTGCCGGCGGTGCAGGATCCACTGCTCGCCTCGCTCGCGGCCGCGGGGCTGTACGTGGCCATCCAGCGCCTGGGCCTGTCGCTGGCGTCGGTGATGGTGGTGATCTTTCTGCTGGCGCGGGTGCTGGGTTACTTCACCAAGGTGCAGCGCCAGTACCAGCACATGGTGAGCAGCGAGGGCGCCTACTGGCTGCTCAGGCGCGCCATCGACGACGCCCGCGCGGCGGCCGAGCCGCCGGCCGGCGGGGTGGCGCCAACGCTCACGCGTGGCATCGAACTGCGCGGCGTGCGCTTTGCGTACGGCGAGCGGACGGTGCTGGACGGCGTGGATCTCACCGTGCCGGCCGGGCGGCTCACCACGCTGATCGGCCCGTCCGGCGCCGGCAAGACGACGCTGGTCGACATCGTCATCGGCCTGCTGCACCCACAGTCCGGGACCGTGCTGATAGACGACCAGCCGCTGGAAACGCTCGACCGGCGCGCCTGGCGGCGCATGATCGGCTACGTGCCGCAGGAAACCCTGCTGCTGCACGACAGCGTGCTCGCCAACGTGACGCTGGCCGACCCGGCGCTGACACGCGAGGACGCCGAGCGCGCGCTGCGCCAGGCCGGCGCCTGGGATTTCGTGGCGGCGCTGCCACAGGGGCTCGACACGCCGGTCGGCGAGCGTGGCGGCAAGCTGTCCGGCGGCCAACGTCAGCGCATCGCCATTGCCCGCGCGCTGGTGCACGAACCGGCGCTGCTGATGCTGGACGAGCCGACGTCGGCGCTCGATACCGCCGCCGAGGCGGCCGTGCGCGACACGCTGCGCGCGCTCAAGGGCCGCTACACGCTGCTCGCCATCACGCACCGCCCGGCGCTGCTCGACGTGTCCGATCAGGTGCAGCACATCGCCGACGGCGCCCTGACCGCCGCCGCACCCTGATGGCCACGCTGCGCAAGCGTTACGTGCTGCCGCTGCGCCGCGCCTGGCGGCGCGGGGTGTTTCGCACGCTGCGGGCAATCGCCCGTGTACTGGCGCCGCACCCGCGCGCCACGCGGGCGGTCGGGCGGTTTTTCGCCTGGCTCAACTACACGCTGCGACCGGGTGAACGGCGGCGCGATCTCACAAATCTGCGCGTGGCGCTGCCCGGCCGGCCCGATGCGGACCTGCGCCACATCGCGCGCGAGTCGCTGGTCGATGCGAGCGTCGGCGCGCTTGAGTTCCTGCAACTGGTGGACGACGCCATCCCGGCGGCGCAGTTTCTGGGGGAGGTCGCGGTCCACGGCCGCGAGCACCTTGATGCCGCACTCGCCGGCGGGCACGGCGTGCTGGCGGTCGGCCTGCACCTTGGGCATTTCGGCAAGGTACCGCTGTGGCTGGCGCAGGCGGGCTACCCGGTCACGCTGGTGATCCGCGAGGCGCGCCAGGTGCCGCCCGGCTACTACATCGCCGCACTGGAGCGCCTCGGCATCGAGGCGATCCGCATCGAACGCGAGCAGGCCGCCGCGCCGCGCGTGCTGGACGCGCTGCGCCGCGGGCGGGTTGTGATGATCTACCTCGACCAGGGCGTCAAGAACGACGGCGGCATCGAGATCGACTTTCTCGGCAAGCGCGTGCCGATGCCGGCCGGACCGCTGGTGCTGGCGCGCCGCGCACGGGCGCCGATCGTGCCGGTGTTCCTGCACCCGGCGCTGCACGAGATCGTGGTGCATCCGGCGCTCGCGGCGCCGGCCGGCACGCTGCGCGAGGACGACCCGACGCTGCATGCGCTGTATCGCCTCGCCGAGGCGGAAATCCGCGCCCATCCTGCCTACTGGCAGTGGCGTTACCGGCGCTGGGGGCGCGACTGAAGCTCTGGCGGCGGCGCCTTACCCTCGCTGCGGCAGGCCCGGTAGCGGCTCCAGCAGGTCAAAGCGCCAGCGCTTGGCGGCGAGCGCCGGCACGTCGGCCGCCGGCACCGGCCGGCTGAGGTAGTAGCCTTGCAGGTAGTTGCAGCCGATGGCCATCAGCGCCTGCGCCTGCGGGAGCGTCTCCACGCCTTCGGCGGTGACGTCCATGCCCAGGCTGTCGGCCATGGCCAGCACGGCGCGCACGATGGCGGCACTTTCCCCGCCGTCCAGCAAGCCGGCCACGAACGCCCGGTCGATCTTGAGCTTGCCGATCGGCATGCGCGTGAGGTAGGCGAGCGACGAGTAGCCGGTGCCGAAATCGTCGAGCGCGGTGCGCACGCCGTGATCGCGCAGGACCTCCAGCATCGCTCGCGCGACCGCGGCGTTCTCCATCAGCAGGCTCTCGGTGATTTCCACCTCCAGCAGCTCGGCCGGCAAGCCGGTGGTGGCCAGGGCGCCCATGATCTGCTTTGGCAGTTTGGCGGAGCCGAACTGCTTGGCTGACAGGTTCACCGCTACCGCCACCGGGTTGCCGGATCGCATCCATTCGGCGGCATCCGCACAGGCCGTGCGTAAAACCCACTGCCCGATGCGGTCGATCAGCCCCGTTTCTTCCGCCAGCGGAATGAACTCAAGCGGCGACACCACGCCGCGTTCCGGATGCTGCCAGCGCAGCAGCGCCTCGAACGAGGTCGCCCGGCCGCTCCCGACGTCAATCTGCGGCTGATACACGAGGCGGAACTCGTCGCGCTCCAGGGCCACCCGCAGGCTCGCGTCGAGCGCCATGCGCCGATGCAGACGCTCGGTCTGCGCCGCGTCGTACAACTGCGCGTGGCCGCGGCCGGCGCCCTTGGCCTGGTACATGGCGGTGTCGGCGTGCTTGAGCAGCGTTTCGGCGTCCTCGCCGTCCTGCGGATAGATGGCGATGCCGATGCTGCTGCCGAGCGTGACCACGCGGCCCTCGATCTCGAACGGCTCGCGCATCGCCTGACCCATCCGCTCGGCCACGGCGAGCGCGTCCTGCGCGCGAGTAATGCCGAGCACCAGCGCGGTGAACTCGTCGCCGCCCAGGCGTGCCAGCTCCACATCGGGCTCGGCACCGGCCCGCGCCAGCACGTCGGTTGGGCGCAGCATGGCACGCAGCCGGTCGGCCGCCGCCTGCAGCACCTGGTCGCCGGCCGAATGGCCGAGGGTGTCGTTGATGTTCTTGAAGCCGTCAAGGTCCATGAACAGCACCGCCAGCGGCTGTTGGTGCTCGGCGTTCTCGCGGATCTTTCGGTCCACCCGTTCCAGGAACGACTGGCGGTTCGGCAGGCCGGTCAGGCCATCGAAATAGGCCAGTCGGGCGATGCGCCGCTCGGCGTCCTTGCGCTCCGTGATGTCCCGCGCCACCAGGATGAAACGCGGCTCGGCGTCGGGCGCCACCGCCTTGCACGACACGGACAGCTCGAACCAGTGGCTGCCGGACCGCCCGACCACTTCGGCCTGTCGGCCGGTGGACAAGCCCTTCTGATGCGCCTCGCGCAGGGCCGCGAGACAAACGTCGGCGGGCGAACCCGGCGCCACGTCGGCGACGTTTCGACCCACCCAGGGGCCCGTGGCCTGCACCAGCTGCCCGGAGCGGGTCGCCCAGGCGTCGAGAATATTGCCGTCGAGGTCGAGCTCGAACAGGTCGTCCGGCAGGGCATTCAGGATAGCCGCGTTGCGCGCCTCGGCCGCGCTCAAGCTGACCGTCGTGTGGTGGCTGCGGAACAAGTAACGCAAGCGGTGGCCGATCAGCGCCCAGTTGATGGGCTTGGCGATGAAGTCGGTCGCCCCGCAGTCGTAGGCGGCCTGCACCGAATCGACGTCGTCGAGCCCGGTCACCATGACGATGGGCAACAGCGGGCCGGCCGAGGCCCGCAGGGCATCGCAGACCTCATAGCCGCTGCGGCCGGGCATGTCGACGTCGAGCATCACCAGGTCCGCCGGCCTGGCGTGAAACTGCCGCAGCGCGTCGTCGCCATCCACCGCCAGGCGTACCTCGTAGCCCGCCTTGTGCAGCGCCGCCTGCATTACCAGGCGCGCATCGTGCGCGTCGTCCACCACCAGAATGGAGCGACGGGGCGCGTTCATGCGGCTTTCGCCAGCAGCGCGCGCAGCGAAGCCAGCGCATGCGGCTGCTCAAGCCGCAGCTGCTCCAGGCCGGCCGCGGCGTCTTGCATGCGCGCCTCACGGGCGCAGCGTTCGAGCGCGCGGTAGCACTTCGCCAGCGCATCGGCACCCAGCGTGGCGGCACTGGAGGCCACCGGATGGGCGGCACTGGCGAGCGCGCGGCTGTCGCCCGCGCGCACCGCCGCTTCGACCCGCGCCAGGTTGTCGGCGGCGGCGTCCAGGAAGGACTGCACCAGCTCGTCCAGCAGCGCCGTGCTGCCGGGCGCTTCGAGCGCCCGCAGCGTAGCGATGGCCTTCGGATTGATGGCCACTGCGGATACTTCCGGCGTCGGATGCTCAGGCGCCGAGGTGTCGGTTGGCGTGTCGGCTGGCGGGTCGACCAGCGGATCGGCGCTGGGGGCGGCCGGCAGCCAGGCCGACAGCGTCTGGTGCAGCTCGTCGAGCGTGAACGGCTTGGCGAGGAAGGCATTCATCCCGGCGGCCAGACACGTCTGCTCGTCACCGCCCAAGGCATTGGCGGTGACGGCGATGATCGGCACGCCGGCGCTGCGACGGTTGCTCAACGCACGGATCGCGGCGGTGGCCTGGAAACCATCCATGACCGGCATCTGGCAATCCATCAGCACCAGGTCGAACGCGTTCTCTTGCACCTGCTGCACCGCCTTGGCGCCGTTCTCGGCCAGGTCCCACTTCAGCCCGAGCTTGCCGAGCATGTTGGTGGCGACGGTCTGGTTGATCCGGTTGTCCTCCACCAACAGCACCCAGCCGCGCAGCTGCTGTGCGGCTCTGGCTTCCGATGCCGAATCTGTCGGTGCCTCGACCACGGTCGGCGCCGATCGGTCGCCCCGCGGGCTGTCGATGACGGCCGTGACGGCCTGCATCAGATCGCTTCGGCGCACGGGCTTGGTCAGCAAGAATTCGATACCCGCCTCGGCGCAGGCCTGCGTATCGAGACTCGCCACACTCGACTGCAAGCCGATCAGGCGCAGCGGCGCGCCCCTGGACTGCTGCACCAGCGCCCGCGCCATCAGCAGCGGGTCCACCTTGGGCATGTGCATGTCCAGAATGGCGAAATCGAAGGGCCGCTTGGCCTGCACCGCCTCGGTGATGGCCGACTGCGCACGCAGGCCGCTGTCGACACACAGCACCTGCAGCTGCCAGTCCTGCAACTGTTGCTTCAGCGCGTCGCGCTGCAGGCGGTTGTCCACCACCACCAAGGCGCGGCGGCCGACCAGTTGCGGCGCGAATTGCGCCTCGCGCGACAAGGCCCGCGCCCACGGCAAGTGCAGATCGATGATGAACGTCGAGCCCTTGCCCGGCTTGCTCTCGACCCGGATGGTGCCGCCCATCAGCGACAGCAGGCTGCGGCAAATCGCGAGCCCGAGGCCGGAGCCACCGTACTGGCGCGTGGTGGACCCGTCCGCCTGTGCGAAGTGTTCGAAGATGCGCTCGTGCGCCTCGGCCGCGATCCCGATGCCGCTGTCGCGCACGCTGATCTGCACTGTCGCGCCGGTATCGCGTTCCTCCAGCAAGGCCAAGCGCACCAGGATCTCGCCGTGGGCGGTGAACTTGATGGCGTTGCTGAGCAGGTTGGCGACCACCTGACGCAGGCGGTGGGCGTCACCGCACACCACCAGCGGCGCGCTCGGCGGCTCGACCTGCACCACCAGCTCGAGCCCTTTGGCTGCCGCCGGTTGGGCGAACATCGCCGCCGCTTCCTCGACGACGTCGACCAGGTCCAGATCGGCCTGCTCGGGCGACAGGTTGCCGGACTCGATCTTGGAGAAGTCGAGGATGTCGTTGATGACGCCAAGCAGGTGACGGCCGGAACTGCGCACCGCCAGCGCCCACTCGCGCTGCTGCGGCTGCAGGGTGCTGTCGAGCAGCAGGTCGTTCATGCCAAGTACGCCGTTCATCGGCGAGCGGATTTCGTGGCTCATGGTGGCGAGGAACTCGCTCTTGGCCTGACTGGCGGCTTCGGCCGCTTCCTTGGCCTGCATGAGCTGGGCGGTGCGCGCGGCGACCTCGTCCTCCAGATGATCGCGCTGGGCGGCGAGCAGGCGGTCGCGCTCGTCGATCTGCTCCAGCATGGCGTTGAAGCCCTCGCTGAGCTTGGCCAGCTCGGCGATTTCGCCAGGCTCCACGCGCACGCTGTAGTCGCCTGCCTCCGATACCTGCTGCATTACCGTATCGAGCGCGCCAAGCGGACCGAGCACCTGCGTGTTCAGGCGGTTCAGCATCGCGTGACTGACGCGCAGCGCCAGCAGCGCGGCCACCAGCGTCACCAGCAGCACCCAGGCGGTTTGCTCGTAGACAGTGGCGAGGCTGACTGTGAGCACCAGCCGGCCTGTGCCGCCGGTTTCGCCTGCGCCCTGATCCACCGCAAGCCGGGTCAGGCTCAATCGCCGCTTGCCGGTCAGAGGGTCACGCAGCTGCGGTGGGGCATCGCCCTCGCGCAGGTAGGTCGCGAACAACTGGCCGTCTGGGCCGTACAGCGCGGCGGCGATGACGTTCGGCGAGAAGCGCAGATACCTCAACACCTCGGCGGCGGCGTCGCGGTCCTCGAAGGTCACCGCGGCGTCAGTGCTCTCGGACAGCACGCGGGCCTGCACCCGGCTGCCCTCGACCAGCGTCCACACGCCCAGGCTGAAGCTGCCGAGTACCACCAGCAGCGCGACGATGCCGACCGCCGCCGTGAGCGTCGTGCGGTTGATGCGGTTAAGGATGTCGCGCAGGGCAAAGGCGGGCGTCATTGCTGCACCGTGGTGGCCAGGCTGAGCAGCTTGGAACTGAGGTTCAGGCCGGCGCCGCGGGCCGCCCGCTGGCTGGCCTCGAAGGTCACCTTGCGGTCGGCCAGGCGCATGTTGACCATCACGCCCTGACCGAGTGCACCGGGGCTGTCGGCCACGCTCAGCAGCGGCTGGCCCTGCAGGGACTTTGCCAGCAGCGACCACCGCGCGATGGCCCCGGCGCTGACAAACGTGGCCTGACAGTGCGCCAGCGACTGCCCCAGGGCGACGCGGTGCACGGCGACCGTGCGCCCGCCGATGGTCTTGCCGCGCAGGCCGTCGATCTCGGCACCAAACGGGTCCTCGCCATAAACGCACAGGTTCAGCGTCTTGCCGGTGGCCTCGGGCCACTGGGTGAAACGCATGAAATTGAATACGAAGGCAGCCTTCAGGCGGTATTCGGGCACCTCGTCGGCGCGGGCAGCAGATGCCCAGGCACCGCATACCGCAATCGCCCAACAGGTCAGCACGCGCAAGACCCCGTGCCTCATGACCGCCCCCCGAAGCCGGGCCCTGCCGACTGCACGGTTGCCAGGCGGTTGTGCCGGTCGACCGTCGCCCGCACCGCTATGCGCAGCCGCAGCAGCTCCTCCAGCGGCAAGGTCAAGAGCTGCGGCAGCGTGAGCGGGTAGGCGGGCAACGGCGCGGCGAGCGCCACCGCCGCCAGGGCCACGCTCAGTGCAGCGCGGATTGGTCTCCAGACTTGCCGTAGCGCGCGCATGGGCCTCAGAACCGGTAATCCACGCGCAGGCGCGCGCTGCGGCCATCCTGGGCCAGGCGGGTCTGCCAGTTGTTGTCGGAGCCCGGCTGGGCGTAGTCGGCGTCCCACAGGTTGTAGATGCCGGCCGAAACCGTCACCCCCTGGACCCAGTCGGCGGCCACCACGTTCAGGTTGGACAACCAGTAGCCGCCGATGCGGCTGCCGTCGATGGCCTCACGATGGCTGCCGTACTGCATCTCGTAGCCGAGGCGAAGGCCGGTATCCAGTAGCGGAATCGACAGATTGAGCTTGCCGAGCAGACTCGGCGAGTTGCTCAGGCGCCGGTTGTCGATGTCTCGGGCGTGCTGATAACTGACGCTCGTGCGCAGCCGGGTGCCGCCCTCCCACACCTTGGTGGCGGACAGCTCACCGCCGTAGGTCGTGATGTCGTCGCAGTTCTGGTACTGCGGATTGCCGGTCAGGGGGTTGGTTTCCAGTGTCACCAGGTTCTGCATCGTCCAGTAATAGACCGACGCGCGCAGCGACAGGTCGTTCCCAAGACGGTGATCGGTGACCAGTTCCAGCGTGTCGACCGTTTCCTTCCGCAGCGACGGATTCGGATCCAGAAACGTGGCCGTGAACTCGCTTTCGTACGCGTTGGGCGCCCGGTGGGCCCGGCCGTACAGCAGCTTCCAGACGGCATCGGGGGCGGCGTGCCAGATCAGCCCGACCCGCGGGCTGACCGCCGTGCCGCTGACATCGTTGCGATCCACCCGCATGCCGAGCGTCACGCTGAGCGCCTTCCCCAGCGCCCAGTCGTCCTGCGCATACACGCCCGCTCGCCAACCGGAACCGTGAACCCTGGACGTATTGGCGGGGTCGACCAGATCGACGAAGTCCTGATCCAGGCGCGTGTTGGCCTGGTACTCGACGCCGGCCATCAGCGTGTGTCCGGCATAGGCAGTCGACAGCAGCTGCGCTTCGGCGCCGTACCAGTCGCTGGAGGTCGGGTTCCGGGTCGGTGAGCCGGTATAGACGAAGGGCGCCGTGTAGCGCTGCCGCCCCATGAACAGGCGCCCGGACAGCCGCAGCGTGTCCGCGGCGTAGCGGTCCTCGTAACCCAGCTGCGCCAGCAGCTGGCGGTCGCGTTGGTACTGGCCGCGGGTGAGCGGATCGCTGAGGTAGGTGCCGAGCGGGTCGTCCTTGCGCCGGTCGCCGTAGCTCGCACGCACGGTCCAGGGACCGGCGGAGAGGCTGCCGAAGGCTTCGCGATCGCGTTCGCCGTCGAGTCCGTTGGCCCGGCCGGACACGCCCGCGGGGCCGAAATCCACAAACAGATCCTCGCCCTCGGCGTTCATGCCGGACACCGACGCGAGCACGTCCACGCCGTTCGAGAGCGTCCCGCCCCAGCTGGCGCGCCCCCGGCGCGTCATCTGCGGATCCTGATAGGAGGCGGACAGCTCCGCGCCGTTCATCGAGGCGCCGCTGCGCGTGACCACGTTGATCACGCCCAACAACGCGTTCGAGCCATACACCGCGCCGCCTGGCCCCGGGATGTACTCAATGCGCTCGATGAGGTCCATGTCGAGCGAAAATTCGTTGCCGACGAAGGCCTGGTCAAACACAGCATCGTTGACGCGGTTGCCGTCAACGGTGAGCAGCATGCGGGTGTTGTAGTCCCCAGGCGCCGAGAAGCCGCGCGTGCCCACGTAGCTGTACTGGCGGTCGTAGGTGGTGTAGATGCCCGGCAGACTGCTCAGGGCTTCCGCAAGGCTGCGCCAACCGAACGCCTCGATTTCGGCGCGCGTGATCACGCTCACCGCAGCGGCGACTTCGCTCTGCTTCTGCTCGTACTTGGACGCGCCGGTGACGGTGGTGTCGAGCAGCTGCTCAAAGCTCAGGTCGGTCAGCTCGGCGGCCTGCGCCAGCCCGAAACACGACACGAGCACCGCCGCAGCCGGCGCCGTGCGGCGCACTGCTCGCGTGTCGAACGCAGTCCGGGCCGAGCCCGCTGGCCTGCCGAATCGGTGCATGTATCACTGCGGCTTCTTGTTCTTGGGCGAACCGATCGCCCAGCGCTGACGCCGGCGCCTGTCGCCGGCGGCAAGCCTGTATCGGCGACAGCGGGGTTTGCTTTAACCATGCCAACAGCGGACTTGTACACACCGGCAGGCGCCTGGCCGTGCCGTGGTCAGAGCCGCAGAGACGGACGCTCGATAACGGCGTCGCCGATCAGCGCACCGCCCGCACCCAGGCGTGAAAGGTCGGCCGCTCGGGCGATAACCGGCCGTCGAACCAATAGGCAACGTAAGCCCGGCCGTCCGGGGTGCGATCGGCGGTCCAGATGAAGTTGACGCCGATGCCAAAGACCGGGTCGATGTGGCGGCCGTCGAGGGGCGCCTTTTCCATCAGCGATGCGGCTTCCTCCGCAGTGGGCAGGCGCCAGTCGCGGTAGCCGCCGTGGGCCTGTGCATTGAGGGCGGCGATCTGCGCCTCGGCCGCCGCAAGGTCAAGTCCCTCCGTGCCGTCGCGCTGCCAGCTCAGCCCCGTGGTGGCGTCCCTGACCACCAGCGCCTCCTCGCGCAGCACCGTCTCGAAGCGGTTGTCGACGCCCGCGCCGGCCGGGTTGCGCGCGGCATCGAACAGCCCGCGCGTGGCGAGCGCCGCCGTCAGGCGCTCGTCATTCAGCGTGGTCGGCACGCCGCGCAGGGTGACGCGCTCGACCTCCGTGACGCCGATACGCTCCAGCAGCGGCGGCGGGGCTGCGTTCGCTACGGGTGCCGTGGCCGGTTCGGTCTTGCCGAACAAGCCGGCCTGATCGAAGGCCAATAGCAGCCCGCCGATCGCCGTGACCAGGCCCGCCAGCGCCGTGAGGATGCCCGGCAGGCTGGACCAGAACGACTTGCCCTCGGCCACGGCGGGACTCCTCAGAACGGGCTGCGCACGATGCCGCCGTCCGCCCGCAGCGCGGCGCCGGTGGTGGCGCTGGCGAGCGGGCTTGCCACGTAGGTGACCAGCGCCGCCACCTCGGCCGGCTCGGCGAAGCGCTTGATCAGCGAACTTGGCCGCGCGCGCATGAAGAATTCCTTCTCCAGCGTCGCCACCGGCTGGCCGAGCTCGGCCGCCATTTTGTCGAGAAAACCCTTCACGCCGCGCGAGCGGGTCGGCCCCGGCAGCACGCTGTTGACGGTGATGCCGGTGCCGGCGAGTGATTCGGCAAGCCCGCGCGCCACCGCCAGCTGCGCGGTCTTGGTCATGCCGTAGTGCACCATCTCGGCCGGGATGTTGATGGCGCTCTCGCTCGAAATGAACACGATGCGACCCCAGTCGCGCTGTTTCATGCCGGGCAGGTAGGCGCGCGACAGGCGCACGCCGGCCATGACGTTGACGTCGAAAAAGCGCTGCCAGTCGGCGTCCGGAATGGCCTCGAACGGCTTGGTGTCGAAGATGCCGAGGTTGTTGATGAGGATGTCGACGTCCGGGTGCGCGGCCGCCAGCGCCGTGCAGGCCTCGGCGGTGCCAAGGTCGCCGGCAAAGCCCGTTGCCAGCACGCCGGTGTCGCCGAGCAGGCTGCCGAGCGCCTCGTCCACGCCGTCCTGTGTGCGGCCGTTCAGGATCACGTCCGCGCCCTCGCGCGCCAGGCTCACGGCGATCGCGTAGCCGATACCGGCGGTGCTGCCGGTGACGAGCGCGCGCTTGCCGGTGAGTTGCAGGTCCATCGAAAACTCCTTGGGGTGGTCAGGCGGTAATCGGCGCTGGTGTGAGTTCGAAGCCCGCGTAGCCTTGGGCGGCCACCTGATCGCAGCGCTGCCGGTACGGGCCAAGACCGCCCAGATACGGCGTGAACACGCGCGGCTTGCCGGGCACGTTGGCCCCCACGTACCAGGAATCGGCCTGCGGCATCAGCGTCGAGTTGGCGATAGCCGCCGTGTGCGCCACCCAGTCGGCCTGGGCGTTCTCGCTCGCCTCGATGCGGGCGATGCGGTGCGCGCGCAGGTAATCGAGGCAGTCGGCGATCCACTCCACGTGCTGCTCGATGGACGCCACCATGTTGGTGAACACCGACGGGCTCTGCGGACCGGTGATCAGGAACAGATTCGGGAAGCCGGCGCTGGCGAGCCCCAGATACGTGTGCGGGCCGTCGGCCCAGTCGTCGCGCAGGCGGTGGCCGGCGCGGCCGCGGATGTCGATGGCAGCCAGCGCGCCCGTCATGGCGTCGAAGCCGGTCGCGAAGATCAGCGCGTCGAGCGGGTAGTCCTGCACCGTCGTGCGCAGGCCGTGCTCGGTGAGGGTGTCGATAGGCGTCGCGCGCAGGTCCACCAGCGTCACGTTGTCGCGGTTGTAGGTCTCGTAGTACTCGGTGTCGAGGCACAGGCGCTTGGTGCCGAGCGGGTGCGTGGTGGGGCACAGCAGGTCGGCAACGGCGGGGTTCTTCACCGTGGCGCGGATCTTGTCCCGCACGAAGTCCGCCACGCGGGCGTTGGCCTCCGGGTCCATCAGGATGTCCGGCGCGGCGGCCAGCAGGCTCATGGCGCCGCCCTGTGCCCACAGCGCCTCCAGCGAGGCGGAGAGTTCCGCCGGCGGAATGTCGCGCGTGCGGCGCGGTGCATCCGGCATCGCGACCGGAATGCCGAACAGCGACCGGCGGCTGACCTCGCGCCGCTCGCGGTAGCCGGCCTTCACGCGCTGCTGCTCGGCCACCGGCAGCGGGCCGTTTCGCGCCGGCACGCTGAAGTTGGCCGTGCGCTGGAACACCGTCAGGTGCTTCGCCTGCCGCGCCACCTGCGGGATGACCTGGATGGCCGTCGAGCCGGTGCCGATCACGCCGACGCGCAGGCCCGTGAAGTCGACCTCGTGGTGCGGCCAGGCGCCGGTCAGATACGTGGCGCCGGCAAAGCGTTCCACGCCCGGCAGGTCCGGCACCTTGGGAGCGGAAAGACACCCGGTCGCCATCACGCAGTAGCGCGCCGTGCAGCGGTCGCCGCGGTCGGTCTCGATGCGCCACACGCCCGCCGCATCGTCGAAGTGCGCCACGGTGACGCGCGTTTCGAGCCGGATGTCACGGCGCAGATCGAAGCGGTCCGCGACGTGATTCAGATACGCCAGGATCTCCGGCTGGCGCGGGTAGCGCTCGGTCCACTGCCACTCTTGCTCCAGCTCCGGCGAGAACGAGTACGAGTAGTCCACGCTCTCGATGTCGCAGCGCGCGCCGGGGTAGCGGTTCCAGTACCAGGTGCCGCCGACGCCGTCGCCGGCCTCGAACACGCGCGCCGTGAAACCGGCCTCGCGCAGGCGGTGCAGCATGTACAGGCCGGCAAAGCCGGCGCCGACGATGACGGCATCGAAATCGGCCGCGGCCTGCGGCACGGCGCGTGGGTCGTTCATCGCTGTCTCCTCGTACGCGTTGTGGTGACCGGTCGGTCAAACCGACGTGCGCCGAACCTTACACCGGGGCCGCGTGCAGCGGGGCGAGAAGAAAGCTACTTCCCGATGCAGAACGTGGAGAAGATGCGCCCCAGCAGGTCGTCGCTGGTCACCGCGCCGGTGATCTCGCCGAGCGCCTGCTGGGCGAGTCGCAGTTCCTCGGCGGCGAGTTCCGCGCCGACGCCGCGGGTCAGGAGTTCCGCGCCGCGGCTGACGCAGTCTGTGGCGTGGCGCAGCGCCTGCACGTGCCGGCGGCGGGCGCTGAACAGGCCCTCGCCGGTGTGGAAGCCGACGGCGGTCTTGATGCGCTCGCGCAGCAGGTCCAGCCCCGCGCCACTGCGCGCGGACAGGTAAACGTCGGTCCACGCGGCCTGCGGCTCGCTGCGCGGTGGCTCGCCGGCGAGGTCGATCTTGTTGATCACGCGGGTGACGGCGCGGGCCTCGCCCAGCAGCTCGGCCGGCGGGGTTTGCGGATCGCCGGCCTCGGTGACGAACAGCAGGTGATCGGCGCGCTCGATCTCGGCCCGCGCGCGGCGGATGCCCTCGCGCTCGACCGGATCGTCGCTGTCGCGCAGGCCGGCTGTGTCGACCAGATGCAGCGGCAGGCCGTCGATGCCGAGATGCTCCCGCAGCACGTCGCGCGTGGTGCCGGGGATGGCGGTGACGATGGCGGCCTCACGCTCGGCGAGCGCGTTCAGCAGGCTCGATTTGCCGACGTTCGGTGCACCCGCCAGCACGACGGTGAGGCCCTCGCGCAGCAAACGGCCCTCGCCCGCGCGGCGCAGCAGGGCGCTCAGATCATCGGCCAGCGCGCTTGCCTCGGCGGCCAGGCGGCCGTCGGCGAACAGGTCGAGCTCCTCGTCCGGGAAGTCGAGCCCGGCCTCGATCTGCACCCGCAGCAGCGTCAGGCGCTCGACCAGCGCGTGCACCTGCTGCGAGAAGGCGCCATCGAGACTGCGCAGCGCGGCGCGCGCGGCGGCGGCGCTGGCGGCATCGATGAGGTCCGCCACCGCCTCGGCTTGCGCGAGATCGAGCTTGTCGTTGAGGTAGGCGCGCTGGCTGAACTCGCCCGGGTTGGCCTGCCGCGCGCCGAGTTCGATCACGCGCGCCAGCAGCAGGTCCATCACCACCGGCCCGCCGTGGCCGTGCAGTTCGAGCACGTGCTCGCCGGTAAAGGAATGCGGCGCCGGAAAGTACAGGCACAGGCCGCGGTCGATGGGCTCGCCGGCGGCGTCGGTGAAATTCGCCACGCGCGCCATGCGCGGCGGCGGCAGGGCGCCGATCAGCGCCGCGCCGATGGCCGGCACCGCCGGGCCGGACACGCGCACCATGCCGACCCCGCCACGCCCGGGCGGGGTGGCGATGGCGGCGATGGTGTCCGTGGGCGCGCTCAGGCCGTGGCCTTGCGCTCCAGCTGGCGATTGATGAACCACTGCTGGGCGATCGACAGCACGTTGTTGACGAACCAGTACAGCACCAGGCCCGCCGGGAACAGCGCGAAGAACACCGTGAACACCAGCGGCATGGCCAGCATGATGCGCCGCTGCATGGGTTCCATGCCGATCATGGGCGTCATGCGCTGCTGCAGGAACATGGACACGCCCATCAGCACCGGCAGCACGTAGTACGGATCGGCGCCGGAAAGATCCTGGACCCACAGCATGAACGGCGCGTGGCGCAGTTCCACGCTCTCCAGCAGCACCCAGTACAGCGCGATGAACACCGGAATCTGCACCACGATCGGCAGGCAGCCGCCGAGCGGGTTGATCTTCTCGGTGCGGTACAGCTCCATCATCTTCTCGTTGAGCTGCTGGCGGTCGTCCTTGTAGCGCTCGCGCATGGCCATGATCTTCGGCTGCACCTTGCGCATGTGCGCCATGGAGCGGTAGCTCGCCGCGGACAGTTGATAAAACGCCAGCTTGATCAGCAGCGTAACCAGGATGATGGCCCAGCCCCAGTTGCCGATGGCGCCGTGGATGGCGCTCAGCAGCCAGAAAACGGGCTGCGCGATGATGGTGAGCTTGCCGTAGTCGACGGTGAGGGCGAGGCCCTCGGCCACGCCCTCCAGGCTGTCCTGCGCCTTGGGGCCGGCGTAAAGACGCGTCTGCCAGGTCGCGGACTGCCCCGGCGCGACGGCGAGCGGGCCCGCGATGCAGCCGGCGAGGAAGCGGTCCTCGGCCAGTGCCTTGGTGTAGCAGTTGTGCGGCTGGCCCTTTTCGAGCAGGAAGGCGGTCACGAAGTAGTGCTCGCTCAGACCCACCCAGCCGTCACTGAGGGTGGTGGCGAGCGGCGCCTTCACCATGTCGTCGTAGCCGATCTTGCGGTACTTGTCGGCCGCGCTGTAGTACACGGCACCCTGGAACGACGCCGGCATGAAGATGCTGCCGGTGGCGTCCGCGCCTTTCTTGCGCATCAGCTGCGCGTAGGGCTGCGCCTGCCAGGACTGAGTACCGCTGTTTCGCACTTCGTAGCGCAGGCCGATGTCGTAGCGGCCGCGGCGGAAGGTGTAGACCTTGCGGACCTCGACGCCGCTGCCGGCATCGGTCCAGCCGAGCGGCACGTCGAGCGTGTCGCTGCCGGGTGCGAGCGAGTAGTTGTTTGAGGTCGCGCTGAACAGCGCCTGATGATCCGGCGCCGGCCGCCCGTCGGCCGCCAGCAGGCCGGTCTGGGATTCGTAAAACCGCGGTGGTGCGGCGTCGAGGATGCGGTAGGCGGGAGCGCCACGGCCGGCCGAAGCGCGGTAGTCGGTGAGTTCAAGCCGCGCAATGTCGCCACCGGCGGTGTTGATCTGCACGCTCATCACATCGGTGCTGACCGTGACCGGCGTGCCGGCCGGCCGGGCGGCGGTCGAAACGGCCGCGGGCGCATTGGCCGACGGTGCAGCAGGTGCCGGCGCGGCGGGACTCGCGGTTGGCGTGGGCACGGTGCCCTGCGCCAGCGGCGGGGGTGGCACCGGCTGCGGCCGCTGCGCCTGCCAGGCCTGGTAGATGAAAAACGTGATGACCAGCAGCAGGGACACCAGCACGAGCCGGACGGTTTCCATGGTGATTCCGGTGGATTCAGCGGGGAGCGGGGCGCGCGGGCCAGTGCTCGGGCACGGGATCGACGCCGCCAGGGTGCCAGGGGTGGCAGCGCAGCAGGCGCTGCGCGGCCAACCAGCCGCCGCGCCGCGCACCGAACCGGCGCACCGCAAGCACCGCGTAGGCGGAGCAGCTGGGATGAAACCGGCAATGCCGCCCAAGGAATGGGCTGAGCGCAATTTTATAGGCGTGCAACAGGCCGAGCAGCAGCCGTCTCATGGCCGGTGGACCTGATTGATGTGGTCGAAAGCCGCGTCGACGTCCGCGCGGGCCAGCACCGCGCCGTGGAGCCGAAGCACGATATCGGCAGCGGGCAGGGCCTGCTGGCGCAGACGAAACGCGTCCCGCGCCCAGCGCCGCACGCGGTTGCGATCGACCGCCCGGCGCAGGGCGCGCTTCGAGATCACCAGTCCGAGCCGGGCGAGGCCCGCGGTGTTCGGCAGCGTGATCACTTCGATGACCCCGATGCGTCGGCGGCGACCACGCCGGAACACGAGCTGGAATTGTTGCGGTGTCAGCAGCCGTTGCTGACGGGTGAACCGATACGCCGCAGCCGCTGGCTGCGGCCCGACCTCGGCCAGCGTCAGACGCAGCTGATGCGGTGACGACCCTTGGCGCGGCGGGCGTTCAAAACCTTGCGCCCGCCGACCGTGCGCATGCGGGCACGAAAGCCGTGTGTGCGGGCGCGATGCAGATTGCTGGGTTGATAGGTGCGTTTCATGAGCGCGTTGTCCGAGAAGGGCCGGCAAAAAGGCGCGGAAGCTTACCGGCGTCGCATCGGCCGGGTCAACCGAGGGAAGCGCTGAAAAATTCCGTCCCTGGACTTTTTCAGCTCGCTGCCGCGCGGTACAGGCCCACACGGCGCTCCCTGAATCAAGGGCTTACGCCCTCTATTCAGGCCGGGGGCATCCTGCCCCTTGGGAACCGCTGAATAAATCAGCGCGTCCCGAGGGGAAAGTCTCGGCGCCCGCCCGACCGTCGGACGGCAGGGGTACACTTGGTCGCCGCCCGGTACCCGGGCCGGTGACCCGCAGAGGACTCCTTGAAAAACGCCTGGCAGGGCTGCCTTGCCCAGCTCGAAGCCGAGTTGTCGCCGCAGCTTTTCAATACCTGGATTCGCCCGTTGCAGGCGCACCTCGCCGGCGGCACGCTGCGCTTGCTCGCGCCGAACCAGTTCGTGCTGGAGCAGGTCGGCGGGCAGTTTCAGGATCGTATCCGGGAGCTTGTGGCGCAGTGGGGGCTGAAACTGGCGCTCGAAATCGGCAGCAGCGCGGGTGACGCCGGCGCCGATGCGCCGCCACCTGTCAACGGCGTACCGGCGCCGCCAGCCGCGAAGCCCCGGCGACGCGCCACCCCGGCCGTCGACCCCGCACAGCGTTTCGATACGTTCATCGAAGGCAAGTCGAACCGCCTGGCTCGGGCCTCGTCGCTGCTGGTGAGTGAAAACGGCAGCGGTCTGTACAACCCGCTGCTGCTGTACGGCGGCGTCGGTCTGGGCAAAACCCATTTGCTGCACGCGGTCGGCAACGCCCTGCTTGCGCAACGACCGGATGCACGGGTGGTGTACGTGTCCGGCGAGCGCTTTGTCACGGATATGGTGACGGCACTTCAGCAGAACCGCTTCGACGCCTTCCGGGCGCAATACCGGAACCTCGACCTGCTGCTGGTGGACGACGTCCAGTTCCTGGCCGGCAAGGAGCGCTCGCAGGAGGAGTTCTTCCACGTCTTCAACGCCATGCTGGAGAGCAAGAGCCAGCTCGTGATGAGCAGCGACCGCTTCCCGCGCGACATCAAGGGCCTGGAAGACCGGCTGAAGTCACGTTTCGGCTGGGGGCTGTCGGTGGCCGTCGAGCCGCCGGACATGGAAACACGGGTGGCGATCCTGCTCAGCAAGGCCGAGCTCGCCCACCAGACCGTGCCGCAGGACGTGGCGTTCTTCATCGCCAAGCGTGTGCATTCGAACGTGCGCGAACTCGAAGGGGCGTTGCGCACGGTCATCGCCTACGCCACGCTCACGCACGCACCGATCACGCTGGAGCTCGCCCGCGAGGCGCTCAAGGACATCGTGAAGGCGCAGGACCGGCAGGTCACGCTCGACGCCATCCTCAAGGCAGTGGCGGAGTACTACCGCCTGCGCGGCGCCGATCTCACCTCGCGCAGCCGCAAGCGCAGCCTGGTGCGGCCGCGCCAGGTGGGAATGGCGCTCGCCAAGGAACTGACCTCGTGCAGCCTGCCGGAGATCGGCGCCGCGTTCGGCGGGCGCGACCACACGACGGTGCTGTACGCCTGCGAGCGGGTGGTCGAACTGCGGCGGAACGAGGAATCGATCGCCGCCGATTACGGCAACCTGCGCCGCATCCTGATGGGCTGAAAGGCTGTGGAAAAGCTGTGCGCGACCGCCGAGGATCTGACGTCAGTCTGCAGCGTGCGCGACGGACAGGTCAGTTTACGCGTCGGTTATGCCATCGAGAATTAATATCAAGACAATGATTTATATAGATAATCTAACGATATCCAGTTCTGCACAGCGCTTAATCTAATTAATGTTTTTCAAACAGAAAGAATCCGAAAGTCAGCGAGGTCGCCGATGAAGATCAGCATGGAACGCAACCAGCTCCTCACCCCGCTGCAGGTGGCGCACGCGGTGGTAGAGCGTCGTCAGACGCTACCGATCCTGGCCAACGTACTGATCACGGCGACCGAGCACGGGTTTCGACTGTCGGCTACGGATCTGGAGGTCGAACTGTCTGTGCCGGGTTCCCTGGAGGCCTGCTCCGGGCCCGGGGCCACTACCCTGCCGGCCCGCAAGCTGCTCGACCTGTGCCGGGCCCTGCCGGATGGCACGCGCCTGACCATTGAAACCGCGGGTGACCGAGCTACGGTCCGGGCCGGGCGATCGCGGTTCAGCCTCAGTACTTTGCCGGCGGCCGAGTTCCCTGCCATCGACGTCAACGGTGACGTGCTCGAACTCGAATTGCCGCAAAACGAGCTGCGTCGCGCCATCGAAAGCACGCACTTCGCCATGGCGCAGCAGGACGTGCGGTACTACCTGAACGGCATGCTGCTGGAGATTCAGGACGGGCGGGCGCGCCTGGTGGCGACTGACGGGCACCGCATGGCCGTGACGGAGTTGCCGGTATCACCGCCGGAAGGAACGAACCGGCGCATCATCGTGCCGCGCAAGACCGTCATCGAGGCCCTGCGGTTGCTGGCCGATGACAGCAGCCCGGCCAAACTCGGTATTGGCAACGATCACCTCACCCTGTCCGCGGCGGACGTGGTGTTCAAGTCGAAAGTCATCGATGGCAGCTTTCCGGATTACGAACGCGTCATACCGCGCAATCAGGACAAGGTGCTCGATGTAGATCGTCTTGCCTTGCGTGACGCGATGGGGCGGGTGGCCATCTTTGCGAACGAGAAATACCGTTCGGTCCGTTTGCAGTTGCAGTCCGGCCTGCTGCGCCTGTCGGCGAACAACACGGAGAACGAAGAAGCCGAGGACGAGCTTGAGGTCGACTACGCGGGAGCGGAGCTCGAAATCGGCTTCAACGTGAGCTATCTCATCGACGTGCTGAATGCGCTGCGCAGCGCCTCGGTACGCCTGCACCTGTCGGACTCCGGCAGTAGTTGTCTCATCACGGAGCCTGCGGGCGGTGTAGGACGCTATGTGATCATGCCGATGCGGCTCTAGACGCGGCCGATGCGGCTGACGCGGCTCATCGTTCGCGATGTGCGAAATCTCGAAGCCATCGACTGGCGGCCGGCGGAGGGCTTGAACATCCTCGTCGGGCCGAATGGCGGTGGCAAGACCTCGCTGCTCGAAGCGATCCATCTGGCCGCGGTGGGGCGTTCGTTTCGTACTCGCGATTCCAGTCAGGCCATTCGACGTGGTTGCAATGAGCTCGCGATCGGCGCCTGGTTTGCTCATGCCGATGGCCGCACCCAGCACATTCGTTTGCACCGGGATAGTGGCGGCGCCCGGATTCTCAGCGACGAGAGAGAGTTGCGCGCGGCGTCTGAACTCGCGCGCAGCCTGCCGGTGCTGGCCTTGTCGCAGGACGGTGTGGCCCGATTCAGGAGCAGCCGCGGCGAGCGCAGAGCGGTGCTCGACTGGGGTTTGTTTCACGTGGAACAGGGTTTCCATGCCCAGTGGTCTCGCTTCAGCGCCGCCTTGCAGCAGCGCAATGCCGCGCTCCGGCGAGGGCAACCTGACGAACCGTGGCTGAGTCCGCTCGCTGAAGCCGGTGAGACGATAACCGCCAGTCGCGCGGGGTACCTGGAGCGCTTGCAGATCAAGATAGGCGACTTTTCGTCGCGCCTGGAGCTGGACTTCACCATCGCCATCGCGCTCCAAAAGGGCTGGCGGGATGGGCTCGATCTGCGCGCGCTATGGCGGGCCAGCGAGGACAAGGATCGCGCCCTTGGATACACTAGCGCCGGTCCCCACAGAGCCGACCTGGTACTGCGGGTCGACCAGAAACTGGGCCTGGAAAACCTGTCGTCCGGGCAGGTGAAACTGCTCTACCTCGTCCTGCGTCTGGCGCAGCTCGATGACTTGTTGTCTGTCGTGCCAGCAAGTGAGCCGATCATTTTTTTCGACGACCTGGCCGCCGAGCTCGACGGCCGCCACCTCGACGCCGTGCTGCGCGTACTGGGTGATCATCAGTTGCAGCGGTTCGTGACCTCGCCGTCTGGTACCCGTGACCTGGGTAACGATTGCGCGACCGTGTTCCACGTGGAACACGGCGCATTGACCGCGGCCGCCACCCGAGATGTCCATGACTGACGAAAACGTGTATGACTCTTCCAGCATCAAGGTACTGAAGGGCCTGGATGCCGTCCGCAAGCGCCCGGGCATGTACATCGGCGATACCGATGACGGCAGCGGTCTGCATCACATGGTTTTCGAGGTGGTCGACAACGCCATCGACGAGGCGCTGGCTGGCTACTGTCGCAACGTGAAGGTGATGATCCACGGCGATGGCGGCGTAAGCGTCGACGATGACGGCCGCGGCATCCCGGTTGATATTCATGCGGAGGAAGGCTGCTCGGCGGCCGAGGTCATCATGACCACCCTGCACGCGGGCGGGAAGTTCGACGACAACTCGTACAAGATTTCTGGCGGCTTGCACGGCGTTGGCGTGTCGGTGGTGAACGCACTTTCCGAGTACCTGAAGCTCACTATCCGTCGTGACGGCAAGCTGCACGAGCAGATTTACCGCGATGGCGAGCCGCAGGCGCCGTTGGCGGTGGTCGGCGACGCGACCAACACCGGCACCAGCGTCTATTTCCGCCCCAGCCCGCTGGTGTTCAGCGATGTCGAGTTTCACTACGACGTGCTGGCGAAGCGCCTGCGCGAGCTGTCGTTCCTGAACTCGGGTGTGCGCATCGAGCTGCGCGACGAGCGCGACGACCGGCAGGAGGTGTTCGAGTACCTGGGCGGCATCAGCTCCTTCGTCGAGCATCTGAACCGCAACAAGACGCCGCTGCACCAGACGGTGTTCCACTTCGCCGAGCAGCGTGGCGATATTGGTGTCGAGGTCGCCATCCAGTGGAACGACTCCTACCAGGAGACCATGTTCTGCTTCACGAACAACATCCCCCAGCGCGACGGCGGCACGCACCTGGCGGGATTCCGCGCGGGACTTACCCGAACGCTGAACCAGTACATCGAGAAGGAGGGCCTCGCCAAGAAGGCCAAGGTCGAGACCTCGGGTGAGGACATCCGTGAGGGCATGACCTGCGTCCTGTCGGTGAAGGTGCCGGACCCGAAATTCTCGTCGCAGACCAAGGACAAGCTCGTGTCGTCCGAGGTCAAGGGCGTGGTCGAGGCGGCCATAGCCGACAAGTTCACGGATTTCCTGCTGGAGAGCCCGGCCGAAGCGCGCGGCATTGTGTCGAAGATCATCGACGCGGCGCGCGCCCGCGAGGCCGCCCGCCGCGCGCGGGAAATGACGCGCCGCAAGGGCGTACTCGATATCGCCGGCCTGCCCGGCAAGCTCGCCGACTGCCAGGAAAAGGACCCCAGCCTGTGCGAGCTGTACCTGGTGGAGGGTGATTCCGCCGGCGGCTCCGCCAAGCAGGCGCGGGACCGCCGCTCGCAGGCCATCCTGCCGCTGAAAGGCAAGATCCTGAACGTGGAGAAGGCCCGCTTCGACAAGATGCTGGCTTCGGCGGAGGTCGGCACCCTGATCACTGCTTTGGGATGCGGCATCGGCCGGGAGGAATACAACCCCGACAAGCTGCGCTACCACCGCATCATCATCATGACCGACGCCGACGTGGACGGCGCGCACATCTGCACGCTGCTGCTGACCTTCTTCTACCGGCAGATGCCGGAGCTGATCGAGCGTGGACATTTGTACATAGCCCAGCCGCCGCTGTACCGGGTCAAGAAGGGCAAGCAGGAGCGTTACCTCAAGGACGACCGCTCGCTGAACCTGTACCTGCTGGAGCTTGCCCTGCAGAACGTGGCCTTCCACCCGGCCGAGGCGGCGCCCGCGATGGATGGCGACGCCTTCGAGGCGCTGGCCAAGGACTACACGGCGGTGCTGGCGCTGATCGACCGCGCGAGCCGCCGCTACGACCGCCGCATCCTGGACGCATTGCTCGGCCTGCCGCGCGTGACCGACGAGCGCGCGCAGGACGCCGCCGCGATGACGGCGCTTGCGCAGTCGCTGGAGGCAGCGCTATCGGGCGGCATGAGCCGCTTCACGGTGCGCTGGCAGCCCGCCACGGATGGCGCCGACGGCGCGCTGCACGTGGAGCGCGTCGAACACGGCGTGCGCACCGCCTTCACGATTGGGACGGTGTTCTGGCATTCGCCGGAGTACCGCGGCATCAGCGCCATGGCCGAGCGCCTCGCGGGACTCATCGGCCCCGGCGCCTGGCTGCAGATGGGCGAGCACCGGCGCGACGTGAAACGCTTCGGCGACGTGCTGGACGCACTGCTCGGCGAGGGTCAGCGCGGCGTCAGCGTGCAGCGCTACAAGGGTCTTGGCGAGATGAACCCCGAGCAGCTGTGGGAAACCACCATGGACTTCGGCACCCGGCGCCTGCTGCGCGTGCGCGTGGAGGACGTGGTGGCGGCGGATCAGATGTTCACCACCCTGATGGGCGACGAAGTCACGCAGCGGCGCGAGTTCATCGAGACCAACGCGCTGGCGGTGGCCAACCTCGACGTGTGATCGGGATCGCGCGCCGGCGCGAGGGATCGCGCGCCGGCGCGAGTTGCTGACGCGCCGCCGCCTCAGGCGGCGTTATCGGCCAGCTCCGGCGCCGCTTCGCGGTAACCGCAGGTCTTGTCCGGGCACAGCTTCTCGACACCGCGCCGCTTGGTGGTCTTGATGGTCATGATGGCGTGCCCGCACTTCGGGCACGGCTCGGGCAGCGGCGGGTCCCACACCGCGTACTTGCAGTCCGGGTAGCGGTTGCAGGAATAGAACAGCTTGCCGTAACGGGACTTGCGCTCCATGAGCGTGCCCTGCTTGCAGTCCGGGCAACCGACACCGGTGTCCTTCGGCTTGTTGAGCGGCTCGACGTGCTTGCAGGTCGGGTAGTTCACACAGCCGATGAAACGCCCGTAGCGCCCGCGCTTGTAGGCGAGATCGCCGCCGCACTCCGGGCACTTGCGATCCAGCAGCTCCGGCGCCGGCTCGGGCTCGCTGCTGTCGGTCTTCACGTCCCGCGTGTACTTGCACTCGGGGTAGCCCGTGCAGCCGATGAAGTTGCCGCGCTTGCCAAGGCGAATGGCGAGCGGCTTGCCGCACTCCGGGCAGGCTTCGTCGAGCTGCTGGGTGGTCACATCGCGGCGGGCGACCGACGCGGTCTGCTCGACCCGCTCGTTAAACGGCTTCCAGAACCGCTCCAGCACCGGCACCCAGTCGGACTCGCCGCGCGACACGGCGTCGAGCTCGTCTTCAAGCTTGGCCGTGAAGTCGTAATCGACGTACTGGGTGAAGAACTCGGTCAGGAAACGGCTCACCACGCGCCCGACGTCGCTCGGCCGAAAGCGCTTGCCGTCCAGCAGCACGTACTCGCGCTGCTGCAGCGTGGTGATGATGCTGGCGTAGGTGGACGGCCGGCCGATGCCGAATTCCTCCAGCGCCTTGATCAGGCTTGCCTCATTGAAGCGCGGCGGCGGTTCGGTGAAATGCTGGTTGGCTTCCAGCGACCGCAGCTCGACCAGCTCGTCCTGCTCCAGCGCCGGCAGGTTCGACTCGGCCTCCTCACCTTCCTCGCGGTTGTCGTACACGGCGAGGAAACCCGGCTCGCGCACGGTGGAGCCGCTGGCGCGCAGCAGCGTCATCGGGTTCTCGGGCGGGCACAGGTCCACCGCCACGGTGTCGATCTGCGCCGGGTTCATCTGGCAGGCGACGGTGCGGTTCCAGATCAGCGTGTACAGCTTGAGCTGCTCGGCGGCGAGGTGCCCGCGCAGCGACTCCGGCGTGCGCGCGGCGGCGCTCGGGCGGATCGCCTCGTGCGCCTCCTGGGCGTTCTTGCTCTTGGTCTTGAACACGTTCGGCGACTTCGGCAGCGAATCCGCGCCAAAGCGCTCGTCGATCACCTGCCGGATTTCGGCGACCGCCTCCTGCGCCAGACTCGTCGAGTCGGTCCGCATGTAGGTGATCAGACCCACCGGCCCGCCGCCGATGTCGATGCCCTCGTACAGCTGCTGGGCGATGCGCATGGTGCGCTGGGCGGTAAAGCCGAAGCGTTTGGACGCCTCCTGCTGCAGCGTGGAGGTGATGAACGGCGGCCCCGGATTGCGCTTGCGCGAGCGCCGCGTGATGGCGGCGACCTTGAGCTTGCCGCCCGCTTGGCGGGCGATGGTGTCGCGCACATGACCGGCGCGCTCGGCATCGACGACGCTGAACTGCTCGATCTTGTCGCCCTCGAACTGCGTCAGGCGGGCCGGGAACGTGGCCTTGCCTTTGCCGGCGCTGGCATCAAGCGTCCAGTACTCGCGCGGCTGGAAGGCCTCGATTTCCTCCTCGCGCTCGACGATCAGCCGCAGCGCCGGGCTCTGCACGCGCCCGGCGGACAGGCCGCGGCGGATCTTCTTCCACAGCAGCGGCGAGATGTTGAAGCCGACCAGGTAGTCGAGCGCCCGGCGTGCCTGCTGGGCGTTCACGAGATCCATGGCGATGTCGCCGGGATGCTCGACGGCCTCCTGAATGGCGCGCTGCGTGATCTCGTGGAACACCACCCGCCGCACCGGCTTGTCGGCCAGCACCTTGCGATCGCGAAGCAGCTCCGCCAGGTGCCAGGCGATGGCCTCGCCCTCGCGGTCCGGGTCGGTGGCCAGCAGCAGGCGATCGGCGCCGCGCAGCGCCTTGGCGATGGCGTCCACGTGGCGGGCGTTGCGCTCGATGCCCTCGTAGCGCATGGCGAACTGCTGCTCGGGCTGCACGGCGCCTTCCTTGGCGACCAGGTCGCGCACGTGGCCGTACGACGCCAGCACCTCGTAGCCGGGGCCGAGGTACTTCTTGATGGTCTTGGCCTTGGCCGGGGACTCGACGACGACGACGGTTTTTTCTGGGGTCATGGCTCGCGCGGCGATGGCGCAGACGGGTTTGGGGCGCACGGTAGACGACGCGAGGATGCGCCGCCGCTTATCTGTGCACTAGTGCAGGCGCCGCTGCGACTCCGGCTGGGCCAGCTCTTCCATGTAGGCGTACAGGTGGGCCGTGTCCGGGCGGTTGTAGATCACCATCTGCGTGATCCACTTGATCGCTTCGAGGTCGATTTCGTCCAGATCAAGCGCCATGGCGCGGTCGATGATCCGGTCGAGCGACGGGCGGTCGATCATCGGGTTCTGGCCGAGCACGATCAGGAAACCGCGCGCCTCCACTGTCAGACGATACAGCTCCTGGGCGCTGAAGTGCCGCTGCGCACGTTCGCTCCAGGGCGTGCAATCGGTGTGGGCGGTGTCGTCGTCGTCCTGCGCGAGGCTCTCCAGCCAGTCGAAGGCGTGGTCGATTTCGCCTTCCTCGAAACCCATGTTCGCCAGTTGTCCCGCCAACTCGTCCCGGTCGTCGTTGTCCATCGCGTCGTCCTCGCTGTAGTTGTCCAGCAGGAACATCAACGCGTCGAGAACGGATTCCTTCATCGATACCTCAGCGCGGCGGGTGCGGGCGCTGGCGGCCGAACAGCCCGCCAGGCAGAGCCGTCACCAGGCCATCCAATTGCAGCGTCAACAGCATGGTGGAAACTTCCGTGACCGTCAATCCGGTGCGGGCCACCAGCAGGTCCAGGCTGACCGGGTCGTCACCCATTCCGGCGAGCACCGGGTTGGCAGGCTCCGGCGCCGCCGCGTTGGCGGTATCGGCCCGGCGCCGGACGGCGGCGGGCGTTTCAAGCGGCGGCAGCTCGTCGAGGATGTCGGCAATGGACTCGACCAGCTTCGCGCCGCTGCGGATCAGGCCGTGGCAGCCGCGGGCGAGCGGATTGTGAATACCGCCCGGTATCGCGAACACCTCGCGGCCCTGCTCGGCGGCGAGGCGGGCGGTGATCAGCGAGCCGCTGCGCGCGCCGGCCTCGACCACCAGCACGCCGAGCGACAGGCCGCTGATGATGCGGTTGCGGCGCGGGAAGTTGAAGCCGCGCGGCGGGGTGCCGACGGGTTGTTCGCTGACCAGGGCGCCGTGCGAGCGGATGTCACCGGCAAGGCCGAGGTGCTGGCGCGGATAGACCCTGTCGGGCCCGGTGCCGAGGACTGCGATCGTCTGGCCGTGGGCGGCGATGGCGCCTCGATGGGCAGCCCCGTCGACACCCTCGGCAAGGCCGCTGGTCACGACCAGGCCGCGCTCGGCGAGCGCCGATGCCATCTCGAAAGCCGTCTCGCGGCCGGCCGGGGAGGCGTTGCGGCTGCCAACGATGGCCAGTTGCGGCGCGTGCAGCGGGGCGGGATTGCCCTGCACGAGAAGCGCGAGCGGCGGGTCGGCGATCTGCGCCAGCCGGAACGGATAGTCCGGCTGATCCAGAAACAGCACCTGCCGATCGTCGGCGGCGGCCAGCCAGTCAAGATCGGCCTGCGGCGCCTCACCGCGCGCGGCGAGGATGCGGTCCGCGAGCACCGCCTTGGCGCCTAGGGCAGCCAGCAGGGCCTGGCGACTGGCGGCAAGAACATCGCCGGGAGCGCCGAACGCCGCCAGCAGGCGGCGCCACGTGGCCACCCCCAACCCCGGCACGCGTGCCAGGGCGAGGCCGGCGCCGTTCGGGCTCAGGGCGATGACACCTCGTCCAGCACGTGCATCGGACGCGTCGCCGTCATCACCAGCGCATAGCTCACGCGATCGAACAGGCGAAACACCAGGACCGTGCCGGCCGGGTCGCTCGGCGGCTGCACCTGCTGACGCGCGATCGGGTCGTGGATAGGCGGCGGCACCTGACCGACTTGCAGCACGTTGCCAAGCTCCAGGCCATCGCGTTTGCCGCGGCTGAGCACGACCACGCTGTGCTGCCCGATCTGCGACACGCCGTCGATCACGCCGATGATGTGGCCGCGTACCGGCGCGGCCGGCGCGCGCGGCACGTAGGACGCTTGCAGCAGAGCATCGTCGGCCGGAATCAGGACGTCGCCGGCAAGCACTTCGCGCCGGGACCGGGTCACCCCGAGCGTGGTCGGATCGCCGGTCTTGTGCACCTTGGCCTGGCCGATGTAGAGGCCGTTGTAACCGAGCTGTTCGCCGGTTTCGGGATCCTTGTACGCGTCGCCGATCCGGAAGATGTCGAGTTGCTCGCCTTCCTGGGCGGCCGTGTTGCGGCCATAGACCCGGTCACCGCCACCGACCGCCAGATGTTCGTCGGCGGCCGAGGCCACGTACGCGAAATCGGCTGAGCGGTTGCTGTGCAGCACCACGGCCTCTTCGAGGAAAGCGCGGATGTGCCTCAGCGGAATCGCCGGTATGGCGGTGTCGAGCGGCGTCGCGCGAACCTTCGGCCCGAGGCTGCCAGGTCCCCCGGTCGCGCCGTCGCGCACCAGGCGTGGGCCGTCGGCGGTCATCACCAAGCGCAGACGGTCGCCTGGATAGATGAGGTGCGGGTTCGCGATTTGCGGATTCACGCCCCACAGTTCCGGCCAATGCCACGGCTTGTCCAGAAAGCGGCCGGAGATATCCCACAGCGTGTCGCCGCGAACCACCACGTACACGTCCGGGTGATCCGGACGCAGCGTCAGTTCATCCGCAGCCGCCAGCAGCGGCCAGGCGACCAACAGGGCAATCAGGGAGCGGCAAAGTCTGGTCATGGGCAACATCCGGCCAGTAACATTGTTGGTGTGCCAATCGACGAGCGGTCGCGTCTGACCCGATATCGGTTCGGCCGCGACGGCCTTGAGGCAACGCCTGCAAAGGCGGACGCAGTGTAGCCCAGATAAATAGCCTTCCCGATCGCCATGGCGTTGATTCCGATCCTGACCTATCCCGACCCGCGACTGCGCGAAAAAGCGCGTCCGGTTGAAGTTGTTGACGCCGCAATCCGGGCGCTGATCGACGACATGGCGCAGACGATGTATGCCGCTAAGGGCATCGGCCTCGCGGCCACGCAGGTCGGCGTCGCCCGGCGCGTGGTCGTGATGGATCTCAGCCCCGAGCACGACCAGCTGCAGGTGCTGATCAACCCGACCATCACCGCCCGCGACGGCGTGCAGGTATGTGAGGAGGGTTGCCTGTCGGTGCCGGAGGTGTTCGAGGAGGTGGAGCGCGCCGAGCGCATCGCCGTGAACTACCTCGACCGCGACGGCCAGGCGCAGCAGCTCGACGCCGATGGTCTGCTCGCCGTGTGCGTACAGCACGAGATCGACCACCTCGACGGCAAGCTGTTCGTGGACTACCTGTCGCGTCTGAAGCAGGACCGTTTGCGCAAGAAGGCCGGCAAGCGCCAGCGCGACGAAACGCGTCCGTGAACATCGTGTTCGCCGGCACGGCGCCGTTCGCCGTGCCGAGTCTCGAAGCGCTGCTTGCCGCCGGCCACCGCGTGGCGGCGGTGTACACGCAGCCCGATCGCCCCGCCGGCCGCGGCCGCAGGCTCGCCGCCTCGGCGGTCAAGCAGGCGGCGCTGGGCGCCGGCATCGAGGTTCGCCAGCCACCGACGCTGCGCACGCCGGACGCCGCGCCGGAACTCGCCGCACTCGCGCCCGATCTGCTGGTGGTGGTGGCGTATGGCCTGATCCTGCCGCCGGCCATCCTCGCCGTGCCGCGCCTTGGCGCGCTCAACGTGCACGGCTCGCTGCTGCCGCGCTGGCGCGGCGCGGCGCCGGTCGAGCGCGCGCTGCTGGCGGGCGATGCCGAAACGGGCGTCTGCATCATGCAGATGGATGCCGGGCTCGACACTGGACCCGTGTTTGTGGCCCGCCGCGAGCCGATCCGGCCGGACGACACCGCGGGCAGCCTGCGCGAGCGGCTGGCCTCGCTCGGTGCACGCGCCCTGTGCGAGGTGGTGGCCGGCATCGAGGGCGGCGCCGCGGTCGCGACGCCGCAACCGGCCGAAGGCGCCTGCTACGCGGCCAAGATCGACAAGCGTGAGGCGCAACTCGACTGGGCGCAGCCGGCGGCGGTGCTTGAACGCGCCGTGCGGGCGTTCGCCCCCGCGCCGCTCGCCTGGACACTGTGGCGCGGCCAGCGGCTGCGCGTCGGCGGCGCGCGCGTGCTGGAGGGGAACGGCGCGCCGGGGCAGGTGCTCGCTGCCGGCGCGTCAGGAATAGAAATCGCGTGCGGTGGCGGCAGCCTGCTGCTGACGGCGCTGCAAGCCGAAGGCGGGCGCATGCTCACCGCGCGGGAGTTCCTCGCCGGGCGGCGTGTTGAACCCGGCGAGGTACTGGAGCAACTGGCTCCGGGTTGAAGCCCCCAGCTCAGCTGTTCGCCAGCAGCTTCTCCAGATAGTGGATGCTGACGCCGCCGCGGCGGAAGTCGCCCTCGTCCACCAGGCGCAGGTGCAGCGCCGTGTTGGTCTTGATGCCGTCCACGATCAGCTCCATCAGCGCCGTGCGCACGCGCGAGAGCGCGATGTCGCGGTCGGCACCGTGGGCGATCAGCTTGCCGACCATCGAGTCGTAATTCGGCGGCACGGCGTAGCCGGCGTACAGGTGCGAGTCGAAGCGGATGCCCGGCCCGCCCGGTGCGTGGAACTGCGTCACACGGCCCGGTGAGGGCGCGAAGGTCGCAGGATCTTCCGCGTTGATGCGGCACTCGATGGCGTGCCCGCGCCAGGTGATGTCGTCCTGGGTGTAGCTCAGGCCCAGCCCGGCGGCGATGCGCAGCTGCTCGCGCACGAGATCGACCCCGGTCACCGCCTCCGTGACCGGGTGTTCCACCTGGATGCGCGTGTTCATCTCGATGAAATAGAACTCGCCGTTCTCGTACAGGAACTCGAACGTCCCGGCGCCGCGGTAGCGAATCTTGCGGCACACGTCCGCGCACAGCTCGCCCATGCGCGCGCGCTGCTCGGGCGTGATGCCGGGCGCCGGCGCTTCCTCGATCACCTTCTGGTGGCGGCGCTGGATGGAGCAGTCGCGCTCGCCAAGATGAATCGCCTGCCCCTCGCCGTCGCCGAGCACCTGGAATTCGATGTGCCGCGGCTGGGCGAGGTATTTCTCCATGTAGACGATGTCGTTGCCGAACGCGGCGCCGGCTTCGCGGCGCGTGGTGGCAATCGAGCTGTTCAGCGCTGCTTCGGTGTGCACCACGCGCATGCCGCGCCCGCCGCCGCCACCGGCCGCCTTGATCAGCACCGGGTAGCCGATGCCGGCGGCGATGCGCAGGTTCTCGGCGTCGTCGTCGCCCAGCGGTCCGCCGGAGCCCGGCACGGTTGGCACGCCGAGTTCCTTCATCAGGGCAATCGCTTCGAGCTTGTCGCCCATGCGGCGGATGGTGTCCGCGCGCGGGCCGATGAAGATGAAGCCGCTCTGTTCCACACGCTCGGCGAACTGGGCGTTCTCGGACAGAAAGCCGTAGCCCGGGTGGATGGCCTCGGCGTCGGTCACCTCGGCCGCGGCGATGATGGCCGGGATGTTGAGGTAGCTCTTGCCGGGCTCCGGCGGGCCGATGCAGACGGACTCGTCCGCCAGGCGCACGTGGATCAGGTCACGATCGGCCGTCGAGTGCACCGCCACCGTGCCGATGCCCAGCTCCCGGCAGGCGCGCAGCACGCGCAGCGCGATCTCGCCGCGGTTGGCGATCACCACTTTGGAGAACATGCCGGCGCCCCGTCAGGCGATCACGACGAGCGGCTGGCCGAACTCGACCGGCTGGCCGTCCTCGACCAGGATCGCGGTCACCACGCCGGACTTGTCGGCCTCGATCTGGTTCATCAGCTTCATGGCTTCGATGATGCAGACCACGTCGCCGGCGGAGACCGTCTTGCCGACCTCGATGAAAGGCGCGCTGTCCGGCGAGGGCGCGCGGTAGAAGGTGCCGACCATCGGCGCGTTCAGCGTGTGGCCGGCCGGCTGGGCCGCGACCGGCACCGCGGCGGTGACTGGCGCAGCCGCCGCAGGTGCCGCGGCCGGGGCCGCCACCGAGGCCATCACCACGCCGGCCGGTGCCTTGCTCAGGCGAATCGACTCTTCACCCTCGCGCACTTCGAGCTCATTGATGCCGGATTGCTCCACCAGCTCCATGAGCTTCTTGATCTTGCGGATGTCCATGCGTGTCCCTGGATGGTCTGATGTGAGTTGTCTTGGAGTTTGACGACGCGCCGGTACCGGCCAGCGCCTGGCGTCAGTTGCCGATCCGGCGCAGCGCCGCGGTCAGCGCGAGCTCGTAGCCGAGCGCGCCAAGGCCGGTGATGGTGCCGACCGCCAGATCGGAAAAATACGAATGCCGGCGGAACGGCTCCCGCGCGGCGACATTCGACAGATGCACTTCGATGAACGGCAGCGCCACGCTGGCCAGCGCGTCGCGCAGCGCGACGCTGGTGTGCGTGTAGCCGCCGGGGTTGATGACGATGAAGCCGACGCCGTCCGCCGGCGCCGCCTGCACCCAGTCGATCAGCTGATGCTCGGCGTTGTTTTGCCGGCAGACCAGTTCATGCCCGGCGGCGGTGACCTGCGCCGTGGCGCGGGCGTCGATGTCCGCGAGCGTGTCGTGGCCGTAGATGGACGGCTCGCGGCGCCCGAGCAGGTTCAGGTTCGGGCCGTGCAGTAACAGGATCTTGGCCATGCGGGCGCCGGGTGCGTGAAGGCAGGGCGGATTCTTGGCTATCGGTCGCGAATTGTCCACATTGGCAGCGAACGGGCGGCAACCGTCGGCCGCCCCCGGTCCAGGACCGCGAATCCCGACACGCACATGTCGCCGGTTGTTGCGGCGTCGTCACCAATCGCGCCACCTGCCCGGGTTGTCTGGACTCGCCGGCCACCGGCGGACGTGTCGCCCCACCCCGCCGACAACGGTGTGGCGCTACTCTAGCGGTTCCAGCTCCAGCGAGCGCCCGTCGAGCGTGATGCCGGCCCAGCGCTGCAGGACTTCGATCTTCTGCGCGATGCCGCCGAAGTAGCCAAGATCTCGGCAGAACAGCTGATACAGGTGATAGGTGAGGTCGCCGAGCGGGTTCGGCACGCCGCTGTCGTGCGCGAAGCGCGCCATCTGGCGCAGGTCCTTGGTCATGAGCCCGACGTAGAAGCCGCCCTTCATCGGCTCCGGGCTCAGCAGCGCCCGGTTATGGGTCCAGAAGCTCGCGCCGGTGCCGTGGTCGAGGGCCTCGGCGGCTTTCTGGTAATCCACGCCGAGCTTGGCGGCGACCAGCAGGCCCTCGATGAGGCCGACGCCGACCACCGAGCACACCATGTTGTTGACCATCTTGGCGACCTGGCCCGCGCCGAGCGGCCCCAGGTGAAACAGGTGGCTGCTGAAGTGGTCGAGCGCGCGGCGCGCCTCGGTCACGTCCGCCGCCGCGCCGCCGACGATGAAGGTGAGGTTGCGTTCCGGGATGGCGTAGGAGCCGCCGCGCTCGCCGGTGATGGCGGCGTCGATCAGGCGCATGCCGCGCGCCGCGAGCCGGGCGCCGAAGCCGCGCGTGTCGTCGGGGTAGCCGCTCGTGGTGTCGACTACCAGCAGGCCCGGCCGGTCGGCCTCGGCGACACCATCCTTGCCGAACAGCACCTCGCCCACCACCTTCGACTGCGGCAGGGCGAGGATCAGAATCTGCGCGTGCGCGGCCACCTCACGCGGCGAACCCGCCGCCCGCAGGCCCTTGGTCGCGGCGGCGGAAAGCGCCGCGGCGTCCACGTCGTAGCCCCACACGGTGAGGCCGTCCGCGAGCAGGATGTCCGCCACCGCGGCGCCGATGTTGCCAAGGCCGATCAGGCCGACCACGCAGTCGCTCGCGCCAAGGTCGCTGCGCCGGGCGTCAGCCTCGTCCACCGGCTGCAGGGTGAGGCGCGCGTCGGCCCAGCGCTCCATGACGTCGGCAATCTGCATGATGCCGGCATCGGCGCCGACTTCCCGCTCGGCCATCTGGAACACATGCCCGGCCGCGTCGCCAACCGCCATCGGCACCCGCGTGTCGCGCGCCAGGCGCGACATGTAGGCGAGGTCCTTGGTCATGAGGCCGATGTGCGCGCCCGCCCGGCCGCGCGCCTGCAGCATGGCGGGGTGGCGGGCGAACGCCGTGTGGCCGGTGCCGACGCGCATCACGGCGAGGTTTTGCCACAGATCAAGGCCGTGCTTCTGCGCCACCAGCAGACCTTCCAGCGTGGCGATGGCGGCGATGGCGGCGCAGGTGTTGTTGACCAGCTTCACGATCTGCCCGGCGCCAAGCGGCCCGACCGGGAAGATGTGCTCGCCGAGCGCGCGCAGCAGCGGCTGTGCAGCGGCGACGTCGGCCTCGGCGCCGCCGACGATGAAGGTGAGCCGTCCCTCGCCCGCCGCACTGGCACCACCGGCCGGCGCGGTGATGGCGGCGTCGATCATGCGGATGCCGCGCGCGTGGAGCTGGGCGGCGATGTCGCGCGTCTGCGGCGGGTAGCCGCTGGTGGTGTCGACGACCAGCAGCCCGGCGCGGGCGCCGTGCAGCACACCGTCATCGCCCAGACACGCGCGATGCACGGCGTCCGAATCCGGCAGCGACAGCAGCACCACATCGCAAGCCGCTGCCAGTGCTGCCGGTGACGATGCGGCGACGACGCTTGCTGCCGCAGTGGCAGCGAGACGCTCGGTGTCCACGTCATAACCGTGCACGGTCCAGCCGAGGCTCGCCAGTCGGCGCGCCATGGCGCCGCCAAGACTGCCCAGGCCGATCACGCCGACCGTCTGCTGTGCCATCGCTTCCCCTCTGTCTTGTCGTGTTGTCGGCCGGCGGTCGCGCGGTGGCGGCAGTCGGCTGCGCCCAATAATGCGCCTTGCCGCGTCCGCGCGGACGGCCGCGCTATGATCGGGCGAGCCGGCGCGGCCGGTGGTCAACAAGCCCAAACGACAGGAGAAACGCCATGTCCGACGCGGACCAGCTCGAAAAGAACAAGCAGTTCGTGCGCAAGTTCTTCGCCACCATGGACGCCAAGAAATTCGACGAGATGGAGGCGCTGCTGCACCCGGAGCACCTGTTCCACCTGCCGATGGCGCGCGAGCCGCTGAACGTGAAGACACACATGGAAGTGAACAAGCACATCCAGAAGTCGCTGCCGATCGTCAAGCGCGTGTTCGAGGACCAGATCGCCGAGGGCGACAAGGTGGTCAGCCGCGGGCGCCTGAGCTTCCAGCACGTCGGCGAATTCAACGGCGCGGCGCCGACCAATCAGATCATCGAGGTCAGCTTCATCCACATCATGCGCATCAAGGACGGCCTGAACGCCGAGGAATGGGACGAGGTCAACTTCATGCCGCTGATGAAGGCGCTGAAAGTGGTGCCGCCGGACGCCGGCATCAACTGGCACTGAGTCTGCGCAGGCTGCGGGTGGCTCGCGCTGCCCGCAGCGTCACGATGAACAGGACAGGGCGAAGTCGCCCGCGCCGTCCGGCGGCGGCTCGGCGTAGAACTCCGCCCCCGGCTGCGGCGTGAACGGCCGCGCCAGCAACCGGCGCAGGCGCTCGATTTCGCCGTAATCGCGCGCGTCGCTCGCCAGACGAATCGCCCGCTCGGCCAGGTGCGTACGCAGCACATACAGAGGATTCGCCGCATCCATGCGGGCGTGGCGCTCGGCGTCCGGCACCGGTTCGGTGGCCAGACGCGCTGCGTAGGTGTCGAGCCAGTCGCGCAGTGCTTCGGGCGCGCGCGACAGCGCCAGCAGCGGCTCGCGCGTGGCCGGATCGTGCGGCCTGAACGCGCCCAGACGCCGCATGAACGCGGGGTAGTCCACGCGCCCGTCGTGCAGCGCGTGCAGCAGGCGGTCGATCAGGTCCGCGTCGGCCGCGTCGGCGCGCTCAAGCCCAAGCTTGCGGCACATCAGCTCGCCGTAGGCCTTCACGAACACGGGCTCGAAACGCTGGAGCGCCGCCTCGCGCGCGTCGCCGTCGATCAGCGTCGACAGCGCCTCGGCCAGCGCCTGCAGGTTCCAGAAAGCGATGCCGGCCTGGTTGGCGTAGGCGTAACGGCCGCGGTGGTCGGTGTGGTTGAACACGCGCCCGGCCTCGAAGTGGTCGAGGAACCCGTACGGCCCGTAGTCGAGCGTCAGCCCGAGGATCGACATGTTGTCGGTGTTCATCACGCCGTGCACGAAGCCCTGCGCCTGCCAGGCGGCGATCAGCCGGGCGGTGCGCTCCACGACCTCGCGCAGGAACTCCGCGTAGCGCTCATCGCCGGTAGCAGCGGTCGGGAAATGCGCGTTGATGACGAAGTCGGCCAGCCGCCGAACGTGATCGGTCATGCCGCGGTAGTGGAAGTACTCGAACGATCCGAACCGCACGTGACTTGGCGCGAGCCGCGTCAGCACGGCGGCCGTTTCGATCTGCTCGCGATACACCGGCTGATCGCTGCCGACGATGGCGAGCGCCCGCGTGGTCGGGATGCCGAGGCCGTGCATGGCCTCGCTCGCCAGGTACTCGCGGATGGTCGAGCGCAGCACCGCGCGCCCGTCGGCGCCGCGCGAGAACGGCGTGCGCCCGGCGCCCTTGAGTTGCAGCTCGTGGCGTTGGCCGTGGCGATCGGTAACGTCCCCGAGCAACAGCGCGCGGCCGTCGCCAAGCTGCGGTACGTACACGCCGAACTGGTGGCCGGCATAGACCGCCGCCAGCGGCTGCGCGCCGGCTGGCGGGCGATTGCCGCCGAGTAGCTCGATCAGCGGCTCGGCCGGCTCGTTAGGCAGATCGAACTGCGCCGCCAGCTCGACGTTGTAGGCCACAAGGTACGGCGCTGGCAGTGGCGTCGGCGCCTGGCGGGCGTGGAAAGTTCCCGGCAGGGTGGAAAACGCGCTGGGATCGATGTTGATCATCGGTTGATTGTGGGGGGGCACGGCTCGGTCCTTCAGAAAAACGAACGCCGGCTTGTGCCGGCGTTCGTCGAGCGGGGCGCTGATTCAGCCGCCGCGGTTACGGCCCCTTGCCAAACTCGGGCGTCTGCCCCATCCGTTTGCCGGATGCCGATTCGGACAACAGGCGCGTGCTGACGTCCTCGTAGCGCAGCGGGGCGTTGGTGTCCCAGCGGCCGCAATCCATGTAATTGCCGTGGTTCTTGCGGAAATCCCAGGCGCCGAAGTTGTAGAGCTGATAGGCCGCCGGACCGCCCTCGCCGGCCTTCGCCGGCTCCGGACCCAGCATGGAGTAGATGATCCGCCACAGCTCGCCCGAACGCGTGTAGGCCTCCGTGAACAAGGCCGCCGGCACTTGCGTGTCGACGTAGATGACTTTCTTGCCGTACGGGTGGCCGTTCGGGGTGGATACCTCGACCTCGTACACCTCGCGCGGCTCCCACCACTTGTTGACAGGGTTCCAATAGGGCGCGTTCTTGTAGTCGACCACCTGGTCGAGGTCGTGCTTGCCGATCGGCGGGCTATGCATCGGCCACAGGATCCAGCGCTTGCCCTTGAGCTCGTTGCGCGGGTACCAGGTGGGGTGGCCCTCGAACGAGTAAGTGTCGTCGTTCAGGATGTCCGTGCCGGCCAGCGTGTCCATCCAGGAACCGCCCGACAGGCGGCGGATGCGGCGCACGCTTTTCACGTAGGCGAAGATGTCGTCCACGCGCCCGTCGTCGTAGATGCGCCGGTAGATGCCCAGACCGGCAATGTCGTACGGGCTGTCGAACACGATGACCTGCACCTTGCGCAGGTTGGGATCGTCACCGACCTGAACCGGCCCGCCGGTGGTGCGGCCCTTGGTTCGGAAATACATGGCGAAACCGCCCTGCGTGCGCTCGACACCCTTGCGGGGGTCGATCTGCAGCGTGGCGTAGGGGCCGTAGCAGTTGGTGTTGTCGGCCACGATGGCGCCGAACAGGGCGACGTTGTACAGCACCATGTCGCCGCCCTGTGCCGGCGGGGCGCTAGTGATGGTGTTGCCGTCCGGGAAGGGGATGCCCGCCACCCAGCCGTTGACCATGCGTGTGGCCGGGTCGTACTGCACCTGCGGCGCGTACTTGGCGGTGGCTTCCGTGATGTGGTTGGCCAGCGTGGCGGGTTCCGAGTGGCGCAGCGTGATCTTGAGGCCGTACTCGCGCACGGCTTTCTGGATCGACTCCGGCACCATACTCTCGATGGACTTGCCCTCGTAGGTCGCCCCGCGCATCTGCTCCCAGTTGCCGGCGTTGATTTCGGTGCCTTCGGGCAGGTCGGCTGCACGCAGGGCGCATGGCATCGCCAGCGCCATGGCGGTCAGGCCGGCCAGCAGCCGCCGCCCTTTGTCCAAAGCTCTCATTTCCTGGTCTCCTTCGATTCGGCGGGTTGTTATGGGCGTGCTCAGAACTGATACGTCACGCGCAGGTTGAACTGGCTGTTGTTGGCAAACGTGCCGAGCAGGTGGGTGTTGTCCTCGGCCGACACGCTGCCGGCGTCTTCAGGCGCGAGGAAGCCGCCGGGGCTGAATCGCTTCACGTTTTTCTGATGGTGGGTGAAAAACAAGTCCATGTCGGTATGGATGCGCCAGTGGTTGCCGAACACGAGATCGAGCGCGGGAATCAGCACGAAGTCGCCGTTGCCGGTATCGACCACGCCCGCCAGGCTCGGCTTGACGGTGCTGTTCTTGTACTCGAGCGCGAACAGGGCGGTCAGATACGTGGTGTGCTCGCGCCGCGGCGCGCCGTAGCCCAGCACCTCCACGATGTCGTCGCTTTGCTTGAAGTTGGTGAGCCAGGTGTCGAACACCTGCACCGACAGCAGCGGGAACTGATTGGTGCCGAGCACGTCGCTCAAGCCCTTGAGCTGCTTGTCGATGCCGATCATCGATACCAGGGTGTTCTTCTCGACGATGCCGCCGAGACCGGGCACGAAGAAGCCAGGGAATAAAGCGAAGTCAGTCCCGACGTTGTAGGGCTTGTCCGGCGTGAAGGCCATCTCCAGGCGGACCACCGAGTCGATCGCCTCGACATAGTTGCTGGCGGTGACGCCGTAGGTTTCCACCTTGGGGAAAATCAGGTCGCCCAGCGGGAAGGCAGGCGCCTCTCCATAGTTCGGCACGAACCACGAATTGGCGACCGGGTCCACGTTCAAGCCGCGCCAGTAGTTGAGCGTGTAGCCCCAGCCCCAGGCCTCGCTCGACCACCGAAAGCCGTAGTTCGGCTCGTCGGTGTCGGCGCGGTCGTGGTCGTCGTTGTAGGGCAGCAGCGGGATGAAGTCGATGCCCTTGGTCGGTTGGCCCGCCCAGCGCCCGCCGCGGATGTCGATGGAGTTGCCGAGTTCCTTGGCCTTGTCCCAGCCAGGCCGATAGATCAGTTGCAGGGTGCCGTTCAGTTCCGGGATCTCGATCTCGACGTTGGCGAGGATCAACCCCTTGCGCAGTTCCTCGTTCTCGGTTTCGAGGAACGAGCGCCAGCGCAGGTCGTAGCCGTGGATGATGTCCATGGCGCGGAAGAAGTCTGTCTCGCCCCACACCACCTGCTGCTTGCCGAGCGTGGCGCGCACGCGGTTGCCGACGTCGAAGGCGACATACCACTCGCGCATCTGGTCGCCTTCGATGTCGTCCATCCAGTTGTGGCCTGGACCGAGTGCGTCGTTCAGGTCATCCAGGTAGCCGGTTTCGTGCTCGCGGTCGAGCCGATACACCGCGCCGAACTGCGCCCATTTGAGGTCCGCGCGGCCCTCCAGGCGCAGCGTGCTGCGCAGCATGGAGATCTCGCCCTGGCCGTCCATGCGGCGCACCCCGTCGGCCTGGGCCTCCGGGTGGTCCTCCAGGTTGACCGCGATGTGCTCGCGCACGTAGCCGGTGAGCATCACGCTCTGGCCGCCCGGGGCGGTGTACGACAGGCCGCCGGCCTGTGCGGCGCCGGCCGCCAGCGTTGCCGCCAGCCCGGCGATGCGGGTTCTTGCTTTCATGTTGTCTTCTCTCCCTGGAAAACCCAGTTCTACTGAAATATCTCGGCCAGAAACTGCTGCATGGCGAGCCACGAGCGGCGATCGGCCGCGGCGTCGTAGGCGGCGCCGGTGGCGGGGTCGTTGCCGGAGGCCGGGTTGGTGAAGGCGTGCACGGCGCCGCTGTAGCTGATCATCTGCCAGTCGACCCTGGCCGACCGGAGCTCGGTCAAGAACGCGTCGATGTCCTTTTGCGGCACGTACGGATCCTCGGCGCCGTGCAGGATCAGCACCTTCGCCTTGATGTTCGCGCCATCGGCCGGGGTCGGGCTGTCGAGACCACCGTGAAAGCTGACCACGCCGTCCACGTCCGCGCCGGCGCGGGCGAGTTCCAGCACCCCGGTGCCGCCGAAGCAGTAGCCGATCGCCGCCGTGCGCTCGGGGTCCACCTGCCGCTGCTCCAGCAGCGCGCGTTGGCCGGCCAGCAGGCGCTGGCGGAACAGGGCGCGGTCCTGCTTGTACTTGCCGGCTTCTGCGCCGGCCGCCTTGGGTGGCGCCGGGCGCACGCCCTTGCCGTACACGTCCACCGCCAAGGCGGCGTAGCCGAGCTTGGCCAGCCGCTCGGTCACCGCGCGCGTGTGGTCGTTGATGCCGGTCCACTCGTGCACGACCAGCACGCCCGGGCGGCGGCCGGATTTCGCCTCATCCCAGGCGAAGTAGCCTTCCAGCAGCTGGTCCCCGTCACGGTATTCGACCAGTTCCGTCCTGAGCGCGGCGTGCGGGACGATGCCGACCGCGGACGATTTTCCGGGCAGCGTGTTGGCGAGGGTGGGTTGCGGGCCGCCGAGCGCGACGGCGGCAAACAGGGCGATCGGCAGCAGGCGGCGTTTCATGCGGGTCTTTGCGTGTGGGCCGGGACGCGGCTGGGGGCTGTCGTCACGACAGTCCCCATGCGCCCGGCGCGGGCGAGTGAGGGCCGCAGCGGCCCGCTTACGGAGCGGCGGCGCCGACGGTAAGGCCGTCACCCGGATCCACCATCACGAACCGGCTGGGTCCGGCGCCGGTGGGGATGTTGGAGTAGGCCGTCCAGAGGTTCCCGTTGCGGCGGTCGAACGTGATCATGCGCAGGTAGCCCATGTCGCTCGGCAGCGGGAACACCTCGAAGCTGCGATCGGCCGGCTTGAATTTGTAGATCACGTCGGCGTTGCTGGTGCCGAGCCACACCACTTTTCGCCACGGGTCCCACACCGCGCTGTACGACGCGTTGCTCGGGTCGGGCATCATCACGCGGGCGAGTTCCTTGTCGGTCTTGCTGTCGTAGACCAGCAGCTCGCCGGTGCCGAACATGGGCACGTAGAGCACGTCCTCATCGTCGATGGCCATGCGACGCGGCCCGGCGCCCTGTGGCATCGGCAGGTACACGTCGAGCTTGCCGGTCTCGGTGTTCACGGCGCCGATGCCGCCCGACAGCTGCGAGAACCACACCCGCTTGCCGTCGCGCGTGATCACCGCGCCGTACAGCGAGCTGTGCATGGCCGACTCGCCCTCGTCCTTGGGCGTATCCACGGTGGTGATCTCGCCCGTGGCCGGGTCGAGGCTCGCCATGCGGTTGGTGCCGATCAGCGTGAACCAGTAGCGGCCCTTCGGGTCTGGCGCGGCCTGGAAGCGGTAATCGGGCGCGATGTCGTGCGCCATCTCGTACTTGCCGAACTTGTCGAACAGCTGCCACTGCTCGGTTTTCGGGTCGAAGCGCCCGACCACGCCCTGCTCCAGCATGGTCACCCAGAACTTGCCGTCCGGCGTGTCGACGATGGTGTGCGGACCCGTGGGGCCGGCGTACGGGATGGGGTAGGGCTTCTGCTCGCCGGTGTCGGGGTCCACGCGCAGCAGGCGGTTGTGCTGAAGATCGGCGCCCCACAGGTACGGCGACTCGGGCGTGAGGCCGATCTCGCGCACGAAGGAATCCTGCGGCAGCTGGATTTCCCGCATGACGGTCTTCTCGGTCACGCCGAGCGGCGCGCCGTAGTCGAAGGACTTCAGCTCGTCGAAGCGCGTCGGCAGATGTTTGGCGAGGAAGCTCGAAATCTGCTCCTCGTCGTGCGCGTCGAATGAGCCCAGCGTCGGGTCGAGGATGTTCTTGAAGTCCATCTTCGCCGGGTCGTACAGGCTCTGGTCCGGGCCGATCTGCACGAATTTCACGCGCATGTAATTGATCATGGCCTTCCAGGCGGCCTGCTTTTCCGCCTCGGACTTGCCATCCAGCATCTTCGAGTAATTGCGCACCTTCTCCGACGGGAACTGGTGGCAGCTGCTGCACTGCAGGATGGTGTTGGCGCGACCAAGATCATCCGCACCGGTGCGCGGCAGCCAGGCGGACGGCGGCACCGCATCGGCCACGTTCTGCGCGGCGGCGAGCGTGACCTTGGTGGCCTGTGCGGCATCGACGGTCACTGGCGTGTAGCCGATCTTGCGCACGGCCAGCTGCGCGCCGGTCGCCTTGGCCGGCAGCGTGTAGCGGCCGTCGGCGTCGGTGAATACGGTGAACGTGGAGGCGCCGAGGGTCATCTCGGCTGGTGCCAGCGTGACCATGGCGTGCGCGACAGGCTTACCGGCCGCGTCCACCACTTGACCCGATTTGGCAAGGACGGCGGCGGGCATCGAGAGCACCGCCGCCGCCATCCCCATGACTAACCGGCCGTGGCCGGTGGCACTGGTTGCCATTTTCTCCTCCGTAACGGGGCGCCGCGCGGCCGGTGGGCTCATGCGCGGCAGGCGCCGGAATCTACGTCATAACGGACGTTCGGGCAATCCGCGTCAGGCTGCGCTGCGCTCCTGACGCGGCGTGCGGAAGCGATCCATGAGCTGCGCTTCGAGGGCCTTCGTCTTGGCCACGTTGGCTTCCTTGATGTGGCCGAAGCCGCGCATCTGCTGCGGCAGGCCGGCCATCTCGACCGCCAGCGCGTGGTTATCGTGGTCGAGGCTGGCGAGCAGCGTGTCGATCGTGCGCTCGTAGTCGTCGATGAGACGCCGCTCCATGCGCCGCTCGGCGGTGTGGCCGAACGGGTCGAGCAGGCTGCCGCGCAGGAATTTGAGCCTGGCGAGACCCCGCATCGCGGTCAGCATCCACTCCCCGTACTCGCGCTTTTGCAGCTCTCCGGTCGCGGGATCGCGCCGCGCCAGCAGCGGCGGGGCGAGGTTCAAGCGCAGCCGCGTGTCGCCGGCAAAGGTCTCGCGCAGCTTGGCCAGGAATTCGCCGTCCGTGTACAGGCGCGCCACCTCGTACTCGTCCTTGTAGGCCATGAGCTTGTAGAAGTTGCGCGCCACGGCGTCGGCGAGACCCGTCATGCCGCGCGCGCGCGCTTTCTCGGCCTGCTCCACGCGCTCCACCAGCGAGCGGTAGCGGGCGGCGTAAGCGGCGTTCTGGTAGGCGGTGAGATCGTCAACGCGGCGGGCGACGAGACTCGGCAGATCGTGCGAGAACTGCTCGCCGCGGCCCACCTGATGGCCGGCGGCGGCGATGTCCTCCACCTGCCGCGGCTGCTCGGCATACACGCGGCCCCAGCGGAAGATGCTGGTGTTGCCGTCCACGGACACGCCGTTGAGCGCAATGGCGCGCTCGATGGCGGCGTGCGACATCGGCAGCAGGCCGCGCTGGCAGGCGTAGCCGAGCAGGAACATGTTGGCGCCGATGGCGTCCCCGATCAGCTGGCGCGACAGGCGCGTCGCATCCACGAAGTGCGCGTTGCCGTCGCCGCAGAAGTCGCTCACGGCGTGCTTCAGATCACCGCCCGGCAGTTCCAGATCCGGCCGGCGGGTGAAGTCGCCGGTCATCTGTTCGTAGGTGTTGACGACGGCCGCGGTGTGGCCGGCGCGCACCTTGGCCATCACCTTTTCGCTGGCGCAGGTGACCAAATCCGGGCCGAGCAGCAGGTCGGCGTTGCCGTCGCCGACGCGCGCCGCGTGCAGGGCGTCGGCCCGCTCGGCGATCTGCACGTTGCTGAACACGGAGCCGAATTTCTGCGACAGGCCCGTGTCGTCCAGCGTCAGCGCGTGACGGCCTTCCATGTGCGCGGCGGTGGCGAGCAACTGGCTCACCGTGACCACGCCCATGCCGCCGATGCCGGCGATCAGCATGCCGAAGGCGCCCTCACGGCGCGCCACGGCTGGCTCCGGCAGGCTCGCGAACAGCGTCTCCGGCACCGCGCTGCCGCGCCGACGGGCGAGGCTGCCGCCGTGCACGGTGACGAAGCTCGGGCAGAAGCCCTTCACGCAGGAGTAGTCCTTGTTGCAGGCGGACTGGTCGATGGCGCGCTTGCGGCCGAACTCGGTCTCCAGCGGCAGCACGGACAGGCAGTTCGATTTGACCGAACAGTCGCCGCAGCCTTCGCACACGCGGTCGTTGATGAACACGCGCTTGTCGGGCTCGGCGAGCTTGCCGCGCTTGCGCCGGCGGCGCTTTTCGGTGCCGCAGGTCTGCTCGTAGATCAGCACCGACACGCCGGGGATCTCGCGCAGCTCGCGCTGCACGGCGTCGAGCTGGTCGCGGTGGTCCAGCGTGGTGCCTTCCGCAAACTCGCGGCGGTGGAACTTCTCGGGCCCATCCGACACCACGGCGATGCGCTGCACGCCCTCGCCGTGAAGCTGGTGGGTGATCTGCACGACGCTGATCGGGCCGTCCACCGGCTGGCCGCCGGTCATGGCCACGGCGTCGTTGTAAAGAATCTTGTAGGTGACGTTCACGCCGGCCGCGACCGCCTGGCGGATGGCCAGCAGGCCCGAGTGGTAGTAGGTGCCGTCGCCCAGGTTCACGAACACGTGCTTCAAGTCCGTGAACGGCGACATGCCGACCCAGCTCACGCCCTCGGCGCCCATGTGGGTCCAGGTCTTGGTGTTGCGCTCCATGCGCTGGGCGAGGAAGTGGCAACCGATGCCGGCCAGCGCCACGGAGCCGTCCGGAATGCGTGTGCCGGTGTTGTGCGGGCAGCCGGAGCAGAAATACGGCGTGCGCTGGAACTTGGCCTGATAGCCGCGCGAGCGCTCGCGCTGGCCTTCGAGCAGGGCAAGCCGACTGTCCATGCCGGCCTGCGGCGCGAGCTGCGCGACACGCGCGCCGAGCACGCGGGCGATGGCGCGCGGCGTGAGCTCGCCGTGTTCCGGGAACAGCACGCGGCCTTCAAGGTCGCGCTTGCCCTGCACGCGCGGGCGGCGTGCGTCCGGCAGCGCGAACAACTGGTCCTTGATCTGGCCTTCCAGCATCGGGCGGCCTTCCTCGACCACCAGCAGTTCTTCGAGGCCCTCGGCAAACGCGCGCAGGCTCTCGGGTTCCAGCGGCCAGATCAGCGCCGGCTTGTAGATAGTGATGCCAAGCTCCGCCGCCTGGCGGTCGTCGAGACCCAGATCCAGCAGCGCCTGGCGCAGATCCTCGTGCGCCTTGCCGAAGGCGACGATGCCTAGCCGCGGCCGCGGGCTCGCCAGCGTGACCCGATCGAGCCCGCTTGCCCGTACCGCCGCCAGCAGCGCCGGCAGGCGGTAGCGCATCAGGCGTTCTTCCTGGAAGGTCGGCCAGTCCGGGATGCGCAGGTGCACGCCGTCCGGCGGCATCACGAAATCGGCCGGGATCACCACCCGGCTGCCGGGCGAGTCGATGTCGATCACGGCGGTCGATTCCGCGATGTCCGTGACCAGCTTCAGCGCCACCCACACGCCGGCGAAGCGCGACAGCGCGAGGCCGGCGAGCCCGTAGTCGTAGACCTCCTGCACGGTGCCGGCGGCCAGCACCGGAATGCCGGCCGCCATCAGCGCGAACTCGCTCTGTTGAGGCACGGTGGAGGAATGGCACACCGGATCGTCGCCGACCGCCATCAGCACGCCGCCGTGCGGCGCGGTGCCGGCGAGGTTGGCGTGGTGCAGGGCGTCGCCGCTGCGCTCCACGCCTGGCCCCTTGCCGTACCACATCGCGTACACGCCGTCGTAGCGCGCGCCCTCGAACACGTCGAGCTGCTGGGTGCCCCAGATGGCGGTGGCGGCGAGGTCCTCGTTCACGCCCGGCCGGAACACCACGTGGTGGGTCTTCAGGTGCTGGCCCGCGTCCCACAGCGCCTTGTCGAGCGTGCCGAGCGGCGAGCCGCGGTAGCCGGACACGTAGCCGGCGGTGTTGAGGCCGGCTGCCTGGTCGCGCACGCGCTGCTCCATCAGCAGGCGAGTGAGTGCCTGCGTGGCGGACACCAGCACCCGTCCGTGGGGCTGCGCGTATTTGTCGTCGAGGCTGACCGGCAGCAGGCTCATGCAGGGGCTCCGCGGGGGAATGACGAGATCGGCCGGCAAGCGTACCGCCGGGGGTCCGGTGGCGCCAATGCGTCCGGCGCGGCGGTTAGACTTCGGCCGGCGTTTTCTGCGCCGAATCCCGAGGAGGAGAAACCATGAGCGCACTGCTGGACGGCCGCGTCATCATCGTCACCGGCGCTGCCCGCGGCATCGGCCAGGCCTACGCCAAGGGACTCGCCGACGCCGGCGCCACCGTGGTGGCGGCGGACATTCTCGATTGCAGCGACACGGTCGGCCTGCTCGGCGGGCGCGGCACCGGTGTGCCGCTCGACGTCACCGACATGGGCAGCTGCACGGCGATGGCGGAGGCCACACTCAAGGCCTACGGCCGCATCGACGGCATCATCAACAACGCCGCCATGTTCGGCCCGAGCGCCCACACCGAGGGCGCGCGCATGCTGCCGTTCGACGAGATCACCGAGGACGCCTGGCAGCGCATGCTGAACATCAACGTGACCGGCACCTGGCACGCCTGCAAGGCGGTGGCGCCGGCCATGCGCAAGCAGGGCTACGGCAAGGTGGTGAACATCTCGTCGAACACCATCCAGCTCGGCAACCCGCACCTGCTGCACTACGTGGTCAGCAAGGGCGCCGTGGCCACCATGACGCGGTGCCTGGCGCGCGAACTCGGGCCGGCCGGCATCCGCGTCAACACGCTGGTGCCGGGCTTCATCCAGAGCCAGGCGAGCAAGGACATCATGCGCGAGAACCACGCCGAGGGCATCACGGACGCCATGCGCGCCATCTGCTCGCTGGGCCGTGAGCAGTACGCGGACGACCTGGTCGGCACGGCCGTGTACCTGTGCTCGGCGCTGTCGGACTTCGTGTCCGGGCAGATGATCTCCGTCGACGGCGGCGCCTGCTTTACGGGCATGTAAAGGAGTACGCCACGTGACCCAAGCCGCCATGCGCAAACTGACCCTCGTCCTCGTCTGCCTGCTGGTTGCGCTGCCGGCCAGCGCCAAGCCGCGCCTGGGCGCCATCGCGAGCGCCCATCCGCTCGCCACGGAGGCCGGCTTCGAGGTGCTGGCGGCCGGCGGCAATGCGTGCGATGCCGCCGTGGCGGTCAGCGCCGCGCTGGCGGTGGTGGAGCCGGTCAGCTCCGGGATCGGTGGCGGGGCGTTCTATCTCATCGAGCGCCGCGGCGGGCAGGCGCTGTTCGTCGACGCGCGCGAGACGGCGCCGGCCAGCGCCACGCGTGACATGTACCTCGGCGCGGACGGCGAGCACGACCGCCGCCGTTCGCTGGACGGCCCGCTCGCCGCCGGCATTCCGGGCGAGCCGGCGGCGCTGGCGCACGTGGTCAAGCGCTGCGGCAGGCTCGATCTGAAGCGCACCCTCGCGCCCGCCATTCGCCTGGCGAGCGAGGGCTTCGAGCCGGACGCGTTTCACTTGCTGATGGCCGGCATGCGCAAGGCGGCGCTGGCCGCCTCGCCGGCCGCGGCGGCGATTTTTCTCGACAATGGCGAGGCGCCCAAGGCCGGCTTCCGCCTCGTGCAGAAGGATCTCGCCGCCGTCTTGCAGCGCCTGGCGCGCGCCGGCAAGGCGGGTTTTTACGAGGGCGAAACCGCGCGGCTGATCGTTGACGGCGTCAACGCCGCCGGCGGCGCCTGGACGGCCGACGATCTGAAGCACTACAAGGTCGTCGAGCGTGCGCCGCTGCGCGGCCGGTATCGGGACATGGACGTGCTGACCGCGCCGCCGCCGTCATCGGGCGGCGTGGCGCTGCTGGCGGCGCTCAACATCCTGGAAGGCTTCGCGCTCGACCTGCGCGACAGCGTCACCGGCAAGCACCTCATCGTCGAGGCCATGCGCCGGGCGTATCGGGATCGGGCCGAGTACCTGGGCGACCCGGACTTCGTCGCCATGCCGATCGCGCAGTTGATCGACAAGAACTACGCCGCCGGCCTGCGCGCCGGCATCCGCCCCGACCGCGCCACGCCGAGCGCCAGCCTGCCGGGTGCGCCGGCCGGCCCGGAGGGAACGGACACCACGCATTTCTCGGTGGTGGATACACACGGCAACGTGGTGTCGGCCACGCTCAGCGTGAACATCCCGTTCGGCTCGGGCTTCGTGCCGCCCGGCACCGGCATCCTGCTGAACGACGAGATGGACGATTTCTCGGCCAAGGAGGGCAGCCCCAACACCTACGGTCTGATTGGCGCCCACGCCAACGCCATCGCGCCCGGCAAGCGCCCGCTGTCCAGCATGACGCCGACCATCCTGCGCCGCGGAGACACCATGGCCGTGCTCGGCACGCCGGGCGGCAGCCGCATCATCAGCATGGTGCTGCTGGGCGCGCTCGAATTCGCCGCCGGCAACGACGACCCCGCCGCCTGGGTCAGCACCGGCCGCTATCACCACCAGTTCTGGCCGGACGTGATCGAGTACGAGCCCGAGGGGTTAAACGACACCGACCGCGCCGGCCTGGAACGCCTGGGTCACACGCTGAAACCCGTCGACCGCCGCTACGGCAACATGCAGGCCATCGCCTGGCAGCCGGCGAACGGCGAGATGAAAGCGGCCAGCGACCCGCGCCGTAAGGGCAGCGCGCAGGTGCGCTGACGGCGCTCGCGATACCCAAGTCGCAGGGCAGATCGCGATCCGCCTTGCGGGAATCAATCGGCCGCGTGGGCCGTCGCGCCGCGCGGGACTGTGCGGGCTCACGGCGCGGCAAGTTCCGCACACAGATCATCGAGCGCGATGGCTTCCACCCCGGCGGCGATGGAAAAGCGCTCCGTCCCGCCGTACACCACCCAGCGGCGCTCCGGCGCCACGGTTTCGCAGGCGGCGTGGAAGCCGCGCTCGATTTTCGGGGCGATTGAGCGCTTGAACTCGACGGCCCACGGCGCGGCCCGGCCGGGCAGTTGCAGCAGCAGATCGATCTCGGCGCCGGCCGACGTGCGGAAGAAATACGCTTCGGTGCCCCGCGGCGCGGCGGCGATCAGCGATTCGATCGCCGTGCCCTCCCAGCTTCCGCCGGCCACCGGGTGCGCCAGCAGCGCTTCGCGATCGGTGATGCCGAGCAGGGCGTGCACCAGGCCGCTGTCGCGCACGTACACCTTCGGCGCCTTGACCAGCCGCTTGCGCACGTTGCCGTGCCACGGCGGCAGCCGCCGCACCAGCAGCAGGTCCACCAGCAAATCGAGGTAGGACGCGACGGTCTTGCCGTCCACGGCCAGGGCGCGCGCAAGGGCGGCGGCATTGAGCAGGCCCCCCTGCTGGTGGGCCAGCATGGTCCACAGGCGCCGCAGGGTCTCCGCCGGGATACGCGGGCCGAGCTGCGGAATGTCGCGTTCGAGATAGGTGCGGATGAAATCCACGCGCCAGCGCAGGCTTGCCGCATCGGACGCGGCCAGCAGGCTCTGCGGAAACCCGCCGCGCAGCCACAGCGCGTCCAGTTGCTTGTGGCCGACCTCGGCGGCGTCGAGCGGGGCGAGCTCCAGATAGCGGATGCGCCCGGCGAGGGACTCGCTCGACTGCCGGAGCAGATCCATCGACGCCGAACCCAAGACGAGAAAACGGCCCTTGCCCAGACCCTGACGCCGGCCGGCGTCGATCAGCCCGCGCAGACTCTGGAACAACTGGGGCGTGCGCTGAATTTCGTCGAGGATCACCAGCTTGTCCGCGCGCTCGGCGAGATACAGCTCGGGTTCGGCGAGCTTCGCCCGGTCCGCCTCGGATTCCAGGTCGAGATACACCGCCGGTCGCGTCTGCGCCACCTCCAGCGCCAGCGTGGTCTTGCCGACCTGACGCGGACCAAGCAGCGCCACGGCCGGGGATTCGGCCAGAGCGGAGTGCAGTTCGGTGGCGAGCCTGCGGGCGATCATCCTTGCAATTGTGGAATGAAAATCCAGAATTGCAAGGATAAATTGTCCTGCCGGTGCAACCGCGGGCGCCGCAGCTGTCCGGACACCCGGAAGATCGTCGGTGGCAAGATCGATCCCGGCTGGCTCGTGTCATGGTAACGCCGCCGACTCGGATGCAGGCCGCGAGCGACCCGCGCCGCCAAGGCAGCGCGCAGGTGCGGTGAGGGGGCCTGCGGTTCCCTGGCGCGGGCTCAGTACGCGGAGCTGCCCCGGCGGGTAATGCGCCACTGGCCGTCTACCTGCCGGGCGGCGAGGTCATAGTTCGGGTAGCTGGCCGGGTGCCATTTCCTGTATGCGGGCAGCTATCCCTCCGACGCAGCACTCGCGCTCGATGCGGATCGCTGTACCGAGTCGAACCCGCGGTTTCAGAACCACTGGGTAGCGAGCGGGGCTCGAAGCCGTGTCTTCGCGGCCCATGGCTGCGTGCGGTTATGGCGTAACGTCGATATTTCCCGCTGCTGCCTAACGTTTGAGCAGAGGGGCCAAGCGCCTTCCCGGTGGCAGTCCACTCCAGCGAAGGGTTAGCCGGCAGTTTGAATTGGCACCATTATGCAACCATAATGCAACCACTTACGAGGTGCCGCAATGCCTACGACCCTGACCTTGAAGAACATTCCTGACGAGGTGTACCAACGGCTCAAGGCCTCCGCTGAGCGCCACCGACGAAGCCTGAACAGCGAGGCGATCGTGTGCTTGGAATCGGTGTTGATTCCAGGGCGCGTAACGGTCAGCGAGCGATTGGCCAAAGCTCGTGCGCTTCGTGCGGCACTGCCGAAGGGAAAGTTTCGAGCGAAGGACATTGACGCCTACAAGCGCGAGGGCAGGCAATGATTGTTGTGGACAGCAACGTTGTTGCGTACCTGTACCTGCCGGGCGACTACACGGAGAAGGCGGAGGCCTTGCTCGAGAATGATGCTGACTGGACTGCGCCGCTGCTCTGGCGCAGCGAGTTTCGCAACATTCTGGCGGGCTACATGCGACGCAAGACGCTCACCTTTGAGGCGGCGCGCGACCTGCAACTGGAGGCAGAAAGCCTGCTGGCCGGCGCTGAACATGAAGTGGACTCTCGCCAGGTGCTGGAACTCGTGCGCGACAGCGATTGTTCCGCGTACGACTGCGAGTTCGTTGCGCTGGCAATGACTCTCGGCGTGAAGCTCGTGACGATGGACGCGAAGCTTCTAAAGGCTTTCCCCAAGCACGCGGTGCCGCTCTCTGCCGTCTAACGGTTGAGCTCACCTGCGGGCGACAGCCGCAGGCTGGCGCACGTCAGGTGCAGCGAAGGGTTAGCCAGCATGGCGCCAACCTGTAGCCACACCGTTGAGCGCGACCACAACAAAGCCGGTGAA
>NZ_JBFWOM010000015.1:0-45914 GCF_050250495.1 Immundisolibacter sp.
TGTTTCAATCCGCACCCGGTCTTTCGACCGGGTGATGCTCTGCCTCGGAAACGGGTTGTTTCTGGGGCAAAGTTTGTTAGCACCGCGCGAACCTGCTGCGGTGAACCGGAGGCGTTCACCTGAGGTGCGCGTGGCGCCCAACTTCTTACCTTATTTTCAAAGAACAAGGTTCCGCGCGAACCTGCCGGAAAAGCACCCGTCGCTTCGGGTTCGCGGACATATCTCACAGAACCAACGGCCCCTCGAAGTCCACCGCCCGGAACACGCCGTACTGCTTCACCCGAAGGTGGGCCGATTCGGTGATGCGGTAGAAGCGCAGGTTGTCCTCAGCCTCGTCGATCTCGGCGAGCAGCGCGCGTTCGAGCTGTTCCATCTGCATCTCGTTGACTTGACACTCGAACACCGATTTCTGCACCCGCTGGCCTGTGCTCTCGCAGACCTTGGCCACGCGCCGCAGGCGCCGACGGCCAGCGGCGGTTTCGGTGGAGACATCGTAGGTGACGACGACCAGCATGGCGGCGCTATTTGGGCAGGTACGGCAGGTAGCCGTCCATCTCGCCGCGCACGGTGCGGGCCATCAGACGCGCCTGCACGAAGGGCACGATGCCGATCGGCACCTTGATGCCGAGCAGCGGGTGGGTGATTTCCTCCTGCTTGCGCTCCTGCCAGGCGGTGACGACGGCGCGTCGGCCGCTGTCGTTCAGCATCGCCGCGCCGCCTTCGCGTTCATCGAAATCCCTGGGATCGAGCTGACCGCGGTTGATCAAGGTGAGCGCCAGTCGGTCGGCCAGTACGGCGCGAAATTCCTCCTGAAGATCCAGCGCCAGCGCGGCGCGGCCGGGGCGCACGGCATGCAAATAGCCGAGTTGTGGATCGAGTCCCACGGTCTCCAGCGCCGAGCGGCAGTCGTTCATCAGCATGGAGTAGAGGAACGACAGCAGGGCGTTGAAGCGATCGAGCGGCGGGCGGCGGGTGCGGCCGTTGAGGGCGAAGTGCTCGCGCGCCTGCGGTTTGACGACGAGATTGAGCGCCGCGAAGTAGCCGCGCGCGGCCTCGCCCTCCACGCCGCGCAGGGTATCGAGATCGCGTGTTTGCGCCAGGGCGCGCAGTGAGGCGGCCAGGTTGTCCGCGGCGCGGGTGAGCTGCGCCTGCTCTGCGGCATCGGCGGCCTCGCGTGCCGCGCGCAGCAGCAGGCCGCGGCTGTTTTTGAGCTTGCCGGCGATGAGGGCGCGGGCGAATTCCAGCGCAAAGGCGCCATCCGCCGCGCTGCGGTGGTGTGCCTGGCGCAGCAGGATGTTGCCGGACACCGGCCCTTCGAGCCGCGCCTTGAAGCGGCCGCTGCCGTCCAGCAGCACCACGGATTTGCCCTCGTCGGCCATGCGGTGCAGCAGCGCGGGCGAGACCAGCACATTGCCGAAACAGACCAGGCTGCCGAGGTGATGCAGCGGCACCTGCAGGCGCTTTTCGCGCTCCACGTCGATGCGCAGGGTGCTGTTTTCCAGGTGCGCGTAGGCGTTGGGCGTCATCACGTAGAGCGTGTTTTGCAGCGTGTACATGCGCGGCTATCCCTGATCGGTGGCGCTGAACAGTTCGGCGCGCAGTTCGGTTTGCACAGTGCGCGCGGCCAATGCCGGCTGGCAGATCTCGATCAGCGAGCACTCGCGGCAGCGCGCGTCGTTCACCGGCGGCGGCAGGCGGCCACTCGCCAGCATGGCGCGGATCGCCTCGGCCGTCTCCACCACCAGCGCGCGCAGCGCCGGGCTGATCTCCACCTCGCGCCGGCGGCGGCTGGAGGCGTGATAGATGGCGCCCTGTGTCACCGGCCGGCCGAGCATCTCTTCCAGACACAGCGCCTGGGCGGCGAGTTGCAGATCGTCGTTCAGCCACTTCTTGCGCGCGCCGTGCTTGTATTCCACCGGATAGACGGTGCCATCCGGCCAGAACTCGACCACATCGCACTTGCCGATCAACCCCCTCTGGTCGGACCAGACCGGCAGTGCATACTCCACCCGTGCGCCGGACTGTTTGGTTTGGTAGGCGATCCGATCCACCCGGCCATGCTCGGCGTTGCCACGCGCCGTATGGATGTTGTCCGTGAACTCGCCTTCCATATGAATCAACCCACAGCGCCGGGGACAATAGGCGTAATGGTTGAGGGCTGAGAGTGGGATGAGGTCTGTGTCAGTCATCTTCACGCTGCTAAGATGCGTCTGGAACGCAGGCAATGTCGGAGGTGCGCGATGGCGACCCATTTTGAACAGATCGAGGCCCTGGCCTTGGCTTTGTCCACCAAGGAGCGCGGTGAATTGGCCCATCGGCTGATCATCAGCCTCGATGGCGAACCCGAAGGAACACCCGAGGAAATCGCCAAGGCTTGGGACGAGGAAATCGCCCGGCGGGTGGCGGAAATCGACGCTGGGACCGCAGTGTTGATTCCGGAAGAAGAGGTTTTTGCGGAGATCGACGACTTGCTGAGGCAAGCGGGGAAGTGAGAATCGTCTGGCAGGACCACGCAAAAATCGAACTCAGGGACGCGGTTCAATACTATCGAGCCAATGCTGGCGACCACGTCGCCCATGACTTCAGGAATGAAGTGCAGCACACGGCAAGGCAATTGCTCGAACACCCGGAAATCGGGGTGCGCCTCCACCAAAAACTCCGCCGTTACGCTCTGCACGGCTACCCCTTCAATCTTGTTTATCGCTTGACGCCAGAGACCATCATCATCGTAGCCTTGGCGCATCAGAGCCGCCGGCCGGGCTATTGGGCCGACCGGCGATAGTGCGCACTCCATCAATGGCATGGCTCGATCAACTCAACGCCATTGGGTAGACGGTCGCGGCGCACGACAACGCGGTAATCCGAAAAACTGCGCGGCGAGCCTGATAACCCATGCCGGCACATATCCCACCCGCACCGTCTGACAGCGTGGTTTGGTAGGAAATTCGATCCACTCGGCCATGCTCGCCGTTCCCTCGTTCGGTATGAATGTTGAGGAGCTAAGGGAGATAGGATCATTTTCAGCCGCGGTTTGCACGGTGGCGCCTTCACACAATCAACGTGGCACCGGACTTCACTGCCTGCGCATTGAGCGCGCCCGCCATGTAGCCGATGAAGTCGTCGTAAGCCAGCGACCAGGCGAAGAGACCGGGATAGGCGTCGAGAAGCGCAAGGCCGAAATCAATTTTCCTGGTCGCCCAGATTTGCACGCTGTGGCTTTGCAGCGCTTTCCAGTCCGGGCGTCCACCGCTCTTGAGGGCGTCAAGAAAGGGGCCGGGCGTCAGAACGGTGACGGTATCCGACGCGATGACCTTGAAGGCTTCCACGATAGCCGGGAACTGTTTGCCCGCTTCCCACTTGAAAAGCTCGTCTACCACAATCGGATTGCCGGCCTCTCTGACTTCCTGATTAAGCGCCGCCGTGCAGGCATCCGGCGTCACCTGGTTTTTTCTGAACAATTTTGCCAATACTGCTGCCGGGATCCGCATGGCGCGATGCTCGCGGAGTCCGCCGCCGGGCCTCAAACTTACCGACCAGACCTCCGCGTCCGCGTATTCGTTGTGCCGATTCACACGGCCACCAAGCTGCAGCAGGCTGGGGAGACCGGATGCTTCGCGCACGCCTGAACGGAACGAAATATCTACGCCGGCCTCAACCAGCGAGGTGGCAATCAGCATCCAGTCGATATCCTGTTTGTCGGCAAGCCGATCTTTGACACGCGCAAGTGTGCGCTCTCTGTCCAATGGGTTGAGCGCGGTGGAAAGATGCTCCACCTTAGCCCGGCCCTTTTGTTCTGCAAGCGTCAAGGCGACGACGGCGGCAGTCTGTACGGTGTTGAAAACCGCGATGCGCGGGCCTGGCAAGCCCGCCAGAAAATCGAGCAATGTCATCAGATCGAGGTTGTCTGGATGCTGGCGATAGCGGATGCGGCGCGTTTCTCCGTCGTCGAGCTTTGCCCTCAGCGTGTTGCCTACCAGTCGTGGTAACTGCATCGCTATCGCTGGATTCGCCGAGCCGGGGTTGCCGGATTTGCGGTAGAAATCATCCAGCGTCCAGAAGCGTGCGAGCGAGCCGGAGGCGAGCACGACATGACAGCCCCAGCGCTGCGCAAGCTGGCGCAGCCATTGCCAGGCCAACGGCCAGAGGTGCGCAGGCAAGGCGGCGTGCGCTTCGTCGATGAAGATTGCCGAGCGCGCCACTTGATGCAGTTTGCGTAGGCTCGCGGGATGGTTGCTCGCCAACGTCTCGAAAAACTGCACGGCGGTGGTGACGATGACGGGCGCGTGCCAGCGTGTCGCCAAACCGCGCGTCATCGGGTCGGAGAAATCAGTTTTGTGGTGGTGGGCGGCGACGGCGTGATCGGCGACTTCGTTATCCAGAATCAATGCATTGCGGTAGACATTGACCGACTGATCGATGATGTTGGTGAAAGGTTGGACGACGAACACCCGCCGTAAACCCTTTGCATGCGCCGCCCGCAGCAGATGGGCCATCACTGCTGTGGTTTTGCCGCTGCCGACCGGACTGTCGCATTCAACAATCGCGGGCGTGGGGTCGGCGGCGCGGCACGCCTTGTAATGTGCACGACGAAGGGCGGCGCGCTCGATTTCGCGGCAAGTATCGCCACGCTTCAAGCTGCTGACGTAGTCGTCAAGCCGCCTGAGCCGCGCTTCTGGGCACAACAGGGGCGCATCAATGAGCGGCGCGCCGTAATGGCGGGCCGTATCGCCGTGGTCAGCTTCGACGAGGCAGGCGAGCGCCATACGCAGATCGAGCGCCTCCGGCTTGAATGGCAACGCGACGGGCTTCGTTGGGTTCACGGCGAGCGCTTCGTGGTGACGATGCAGATAGTCGGAAAGCTTGGCGTTGGTGCGCGCGACGACATCGGCTGCGGGAAACCGCTCTCCCACTTCGTCGCCGCGCCAAGCCATTGCTCCGCGTGCTTTTTGGCCGGGAACGTCGGGCAAGCCGCGATGATGTGAATAGGCGAGCATCGCGGCGTAGCGAGCGGTTGGCGTGCCCAACCCGAACAGGTGCTTGGTCCCGGCATCGACGTGTTCGCGGGGCAGCGGCTTGCCCGTTGGAGAGGCCAGCACGGCCTGATTGTCTTCGTCGAGCTTACCCAGATCGTGAAACTCGGTTCCCAGCCCGACGGTTTCGACGAAGGCCGCAGCTTGCGGCAGCCCATGACCGGCATCGGCGGCAAGGCCTCGCGCTGTCTCGACCGCGCGGTGCAAATGGTCTCCATACGTTTGCGTCGGGTAGCCGCCCTTCGCACTATGCGCGAGCCAGTCCATGGTCGGCCTCAAAGCAAATCGATCAGCGTTAGCGCCGCGTTGCCTTGCCGGTCTGTCTTGCTGGCGAGTGTCTCGGGCAGCGCGTCGGGAAATCGATATTCGGCGCTGCTCTTCGACGGCTGATCGGGGTCGGCCAGCTTGGTCGGGGAAAGCGCGTCGAGAATGGCGAAGTCCGAGCACGAACCCAGCTTGTCGGAATGTTCGACATACCACGCGCGGGCCAGATCGACTGCCGGTCGCGCGTGCGAGCGAGTGTGCGGATACGCATAGCGGACCAATTCGAGCAACAGCGCGATGTCCGTCCCCGTGCAGCCGGTGCGCGCGGCGGCACTCGGGTTGACGAAAAATGGCATCAGATACAGGCCGTGCGGCACGAAGCGGTAGCCCATCGGCGCCATGCCGCGATCCTTGTCGTCCTGCACGCCGGCCTTGTTGGTGTTGGTGTGCCGCTCTATGTCGATGGGTGCGATAGAGAGGCCAAGGCCAAAGTGCACGCAGCCGGTACGGATGGCGTTCGCCTTGAACTCCTTGATCTCCTGTTCCTTGAAGCCGTGCTTCTTGGCTTCGTCATCTTTCATGCTTTCGAGAAAGGTGTTCCCGAACACGCGGCCGTCCCAGTAGGCGTCCTTGAACGCTTGGCCGTCGCCGGTCAGTTGCTTGGCAATGGCGGCACGATCCCTGCCGCGCGATTCGAGGATGCCAAAATGCGCGGGGTCAAGGCCCAAATCGTTCGACAGCGCCTCCCAAACCTCGCCCTTCCACTCGACGAGATCGCGGAGTTTGCGCTTATAGGACACGGGCGAAATTTCGCCCCGACGATCCGGTCGCTGACGCGGATCGCTGTCGCGGTCAGGGTCGCCGTTGGGGTTGGAGTTGCGCACTTCGATGACGAGCAGGCCAGTGCCGCGTTTGAAGCCGCCGACATCCTTGGTGTAGGTGAGCATGGGGTTCACGTTTAATCCTCCTGTGTGGGCTCGGTCGGGTTGGGTTCGGTTTTGCCGGGCGATTTGGCGAGGTAGCCGAGGATGAGTTGCGCCTTGTCGGCGTCGCTGGCGCGTTCGGGTATGTCGAGCAGGCTGATTTCCGAACAGGTGTCGCCAAGTTGATTGAGAAAATGTCGGGCGAGTTTCTCCGGCCCGTTGCCTTGCGGCTGGCGGGTTCGCGCCCACGCCTGATAGGGCAGGATGCGCTGCGCGTACAGCGCCAGCGCCGCTTCCGGCGTTTCCAGCGCGGTTTGCATCAGTGCGTTGCCGAGCAATTGGCCCGGCACGCTGCCGTTGCGCACGCCTTCACAGTATTGAAGATGGAGACTGTCGGCCAAGGCCAGCAGGCGACCGACGAGAAAAGCGGATGACGCCATGATGCGCTCCTGAGATGTGTTGGGTTCGGACTTGAAAAGCAGCAGGGCCAGAATCGCCGGCAGGGCAGCGAGTGCGGCGGCGCGTTTGTCGCTTGCCTTCAGCATGATCGACGCGTGTTCGCGCGCGCCGGCTGCCACGAGGAATCCCGCCCAACCCGCGAGTGCGTGGCGCAGGGCGCGCTGCGCCATCTGACGCTCGGTGTCGTCGGTGGCCAGCAGCAGCGTTAAGGCGTCTTCCGGGGAAAACGTATTGAATCTGCCTTGGTTTTCGTCGCCGCGAACCCAGAAGGTGTTGAGCCAGGATGCGACCTGATACGGAAAGGGCTGGACGGGTGTGATGTCGTTGCGCTCGCCCTTGGCCTTGCCCCAGCGCGCGAAGGCAACGGGCGGGCTGGTTCTGACACCGGTAACCCACGCTTTGGCAGAAACGAGAAAGTGCCGCATGGTGAAAGTGTGGTGCGACACGACCTTGGTTCGGTGGCCGTCGGGCTTGCGCAAGACGATGAGGTGAACGAGGGTTTCCGACTCGCGCGGCATGCCTTCCAAGGCTATGGCGATACGCTCGGTGCGTGCCTCGAAGCTTGCCGCCGCCGTGGCCTGCTCGGTGAATTCGTCGTCCACGTCATCCGGCAAGCTGCAAATATCGGCGACCTCTGCGTTGGCCAGCATGGGCAACTCGGCCTCCGGGTAAAACAGGAACAGGTTGCCGCCCCGGTACTGCCAGGTTTTGCCGCGCCGTTCGTTCTGGGTCAGGTATTCCAGTGCGCTCTTGGCCCGCTTGCGGGAATCCTTGCCCACCCGGAAGGAATCGGCGTCGGCTTTGCCGTAGCGGTACTGGCAGGAGGCGTCCCTGGTCATCGCGCGCAGGATGACTTTGCCCAAACCGGGGACAATCACATCCGCGAATTTTTCGCCTGCGTCGGTCGCGAGACGACCGTAGGCATCCGGCATCGATGGGGCGTCGCTGGTCTCGTCCGTCGATCCGGTACGTACGAGCAAGGCGTTTAGCAGCTCGGCCGTGCGTGCCGAAGTGATCGGGTAATCGCCGATTTCGTCCCAGTCCGGCAAATCAAGCAGCAGATTGCAGCTCTTGGCAGCCTCGGCCTCGCTTGTGGCGCAATAGAGTTTGAACAATTTTTCGTCATAGGCGGTGGCCAGTTGCGATTCGAGCTGGCGGACGAGTTCCGGAAAGAAGCGTCCTGGCGTCAGGCGCTGCAAGCGTTCCAGCAGGCTACGCAGCACGGCGTAATCCGGGTCGCCAAAAGGCAGAATGGCCGACAATTGCGCTGGCACGTCGGCAAGTGACCTGCTGGATTTCTCGTTCACGTTCCCTCGCTTGGCGTCGGTCCAGGAGCCCTTGAGGCCGGCGCAGCGCCCGCGGATCTGGCCGAATGCGTCTGCCCATCGGTTGACGTCAGCGTTGCGCGCCACTTCCACAAACGATTTGTCAAGGTCCAGTCGGTACAGCGGCAGGCTGCTGAAAACCGGTGTGCTGAAGCCATTGCCGCCCGGCTGCCATTTGCGCAGCGCGGACAAGTCATTATCCCAAGGCAGCACTTCGGTAATCGCGCCACTCGCGTCGAGCAACACCTTGTAGCTCGGGTATGTCGGCAGGGTTTTGAGTGATTTGTGCAGCGTGTCTGGCAGGTTCGGAATCGCGTTTGCCGCCTGCAGGAGTTCATTCAGCATGATGCGCCCCATAGCGTAAGACACCAGCCTCGATCACGAGCCCTTGCGAGTAAGTGAGCGCATGTTCGCCATAGGCGGACTTATTGAAAATCCGATCCGGAATCGATGGCAGGTTTAGGTTGATGTCGGTCTGCGTTGGCGTATCCCGCGCTTCGCCGACATAACTGGGCACGAATTCCCGCCAGCCTAGGCTTGGCACGTAATGGCACTGACCCCGCCTGAGGCGACGCTCGAAAATGTCCTTGAACGCGTGGCAAGGCGAACGCGTTCGTTCCAGCCACTGCCTGATTTTGGGCGGAAAATCTGTGTGCGAAGCCGGATACAGTTCTGCGAATAGTCGGTAGTGCACGTTGATTAGCACGGTGGCGAACAACTGGTAATTATTGCCGTCCTTGATCTGCCCACTTTTGCGCAGCGGGCCGCCGTAGTTGGTAGCGTAATGGTGATAAACGAGCGGCGCGCAGATTTCGACCCGGACTGGAACGATCTCGACTGCCGGATTCCAGAGGATAGCTTCGAAGATACCTTTGGCAGCGGAGCGCGTCGGCACCGGATAGGTGCCAGGCGAATCGCCGGTGTCCGGACGCGTCCACATCGCCGTCGGTCCTGCGATTTCGAGTTGGATATCATATTTTCTCTTCATGACTTTCTCATCATCAGATTTCGCCACGGCAACCCCGACATGCCCCGCCGGGCCGTAGTCGTCGATCTTGCGGTCCGCGGTCACTAGCGTGTTGGAATTCCAGTCATACAACCGAGCATGATGACTGGCGATCAGATAGGCCAGCACCCTGCCCGTGGTGCCGAAGCGCTCACAGGCCAGCAGCGCCCCGGCGGTGGAATGGGAAACCCGCCCGGCGCCGCCCTCGATGTGTGCGCTCTCGGCCTCAGCCCCGGTCGCCGCGTGCAGGTAACGCTGAAAGCCCGGCCGGTACTTGCCGAGGTCGTGCCACAAGCCCGCGAGCCGCGCCCACTCCTGCCCGCCGAACACACTCGCGTGGTTCGCCGCATGGCGGGCGACTTCAGCGAGGTGCTCCTCCAACGCGTGGATGCGCGTTCCGGACGATCCGGATGTTGAATGAGCCGCCGCTTGTTCTCGGCTGCCGCTGGTCACGGTGCCAATCATTTGGGACTCCCTTGGGCTTTTGCCCGTGTCGGGTGCCCATGGTGCGGCGCCACTGTCTTGAATCCTGAGACGGTGAGCAACATTCAACAAAAAATTTTTTGACGCAGCCGCCCTGGAAACGGCTGGCAGCCAACCCCGCGCGACGGCGTCATCGGTGCGCGGCTGGAATCGCGCCGCGAAGCTGCGCTCCTACCGGCGCGGGGCAATAGTGACGGCGCGGGCTGGCGGGCCTTCGCTCAGCGGTGCGCCAGGATGGCCAGCGCGAGCGAGCCCGTCAGCAGCGCTGCACCGAGCGCGCGCGTGCGGTACTGGGCGCCGGTGAGGCGCTCGACGCCGGCCAGGCCCATGCGGCCCATAACGTACACCACCACCAGCACCCACAGGCCGCGCGAGGTCTGCACGATGTTGACGATGGTGGCCTTGCCGGCCAGACCAAAGGCGATCATCAGGAACACCATGCCGGCGATCTGCGCCGCGGCATAGATGGCGAGTGCCCGGCCGAACGGCGCACTCACGCGCCAGCGCCTCGGCAGCAGCGCAAGCGAGATCGGCAGCGTGAGCAGCGGCGGCACGATGAGCGAGTACACGCCGATTTCGAGCGGGCTGATGCCGGCGCGGATGGCGCGCACCAGCAGCACGTCAGTGATGCCGTACAGGATGGCCGCGGCGGTGACGAACAGCGCCGAGCGCAGGCTGCCGCGCAGTTTGCCGTCCGACAGCAGGAACAGGCTGGCAAACGCGCCGGCGGCGCCGAGGTACACGAGCGGCTCGTACACCTCGGCCAGCCACAGCGCGGAAAAGCCGGCCACCGCGAACAGCTTGAGGCCCAGCATCGGCACCACGAACGAGGCGTCGCCGTGCCGCAGCGCGAGGATGAAGAACACCTGCCCGGCGACGACGGTGAGGCCGATCGCCGCCAGTGTGCCGGGCATCTGGGCGACGGCGTCGAAGCCCGCCCACGGCAGTGCCAGCGCCGCCAGCAGGCCGCAGGCGAGCTGGCTCAGGATGGAAATCTGGAACGGGTCGCGGCTGTAGACCCACAGACGCTTGGCCAGCGTGAACGAGAGCGCGTGCAGCCAGGCGGCGGCGAGGGTGAGCAGCACGTAGCTCGGCATGGTGTTCCGTGTTTGGGATCGCCGCACACGGGACAGGCCCGATAACCGGCTGGTCGGTCAGAAACCGGGCCGCGCGCTCCCTCGCTGCGACCGGTTGGGAGGGGGCGGTTTACTCGTCCCAGTCGCCGCCGAGTTCGTCCACCTCGTCGTCGTCGAGGTCGCCCGCGCTCTTTCGCCCACGCCCGCGCGGTGACTCGTCCCAGTCATCCTCGCTCTCGGCATCGGCGGCTGGCTGGTCGGTGTCGTCGGCGTCCTCGTCATCGATGGGGCCCGACCAGTCGTCCGGCGGCTCGGCCGGGTCGAGGTCCATCTCGTACCACTCGTCGAGGCTGATCTCGTCGAGCGTGCCGTCGACGTACTGCAGCTCGATCAAGGCGTTGTCCTCGTCGACGGCGATCACCTCGAAGTCGAGGCCCTTGTCGATGTGCTGATACCAGTTGCCCGGCACAGGGTCGAGGTCGTAACTCATCGGTCAATCCTCCGCATTGGGTGGCTCCCCCGCGGCCGCGATCAGGTCAGCAGCACGTCGAGGTGGGCGCGCACGCTGCGCGCCAGCGCGGGCAAATCGTAACCGCCTTCCAGTGCCGACACGATGCGCCCACGCGCGTGTCGCGCGGCCACGTCGCAGATCACGCGCGTCACCCAGGCGTAGTCGTCCTCGGTGAGGCACAACTGCGCGAGTTCGTCGTCGCGATGGCCGTCGAAGCCGGCCGACACGTAGATCATTTCCGGCGCGAAGGCGTCGAGCGCCGGCAACCATTCGTCGTCGACCGCCGCACGAAATGCAGCGCTGCCGAGGCCGGCGGCGATGGGTGCATGGACCACGTTCGGGGCGCGGAAGTTCATGTCCGTGTACGGGTAAAACGGGTGCTGGAAGCTGCTGCACAGCAGCACGTTCGGGTGGTGATGAAAGATTTCCTCGGTGCCGTTGCCGTGATGCACGTCGAAATCGACGATGGCCACGCGCTGCACCTGGCCGCCCGCCAGCGCGTGCGCGGCGCCGACGGCAACGTTGTTGTAGAAGCAGAAGCCCATCGCGCGGCGCCGCTCGGCGTGGTGGCCCGGCGGGCGCACGCAGCAGAACGCGTTGCTCACCGTGCCGGCGAGCACCAGCTCTGTTGCCTGCACCAGCGCGCCGGCCGCGCGCCGGGCGGCGGCGAGGGTGTACGGGTTCATGGCGGTGTCGGGGTCGATGTGCGTGAGCCCATGGTCCGGGCTGCGCGCGTCGAGCGCGTCGAGGTACTCGGCGTCGTGCACGCGCAGCAGTTGCTCGCGGGTGACTTCCGGCGCCTGGTAGTGGCGCAGCAGGGCGTCGATGCCGGTCGCGATCAGGTGGTCCTCGATGGCTGCAAGGCGCCCCGGCGCCTCCGGGTGCCAGGGGCCGGCGTCGTGTTCGCGGCAGTCGGGGTGGGTGATGAAGGCGGTGTGCATGGCTCAGCGTGGCGGCGGCGTGGTGAGGTCGAGCGTGACACGCACCACGGAGGGATCGTCCGGATCGTCCTTGACCCTGAAGCCGAGCTTGCGCACCAGGCCCAGCATGGCAGCGTTCTCGCGCAGCACGTCGCCCCACACCTCGCGGATGCCGCGCGTGCGCGCGTAGTCGATGATCTGGCGCATTAGCAGCGCGCCCAGGCCCTGGCCGGTCATGTGCTCCGGCACCACCACGGCGTACTCGGCGCGCTCGTTGTCCGGATCGGCGGCGATGCGCACCACGCCGAAGATTTCCGTGGTGCCGGGAATGCCGTGCTCGGTGAGGATGAGCGCCATCTCGCGGTTGTAGTCGATCTGCGTCAGGCGCGCCGCTAGGCTGTGCCCAAGCTCCTTCATCGGCACGAAAAAGCGCAGCCGCACCTGCTCGGGCGTGAGCTGCTCGAAGCTCTTCTGCAGCATCGGCTCGTCCTCCGGCAGGATCGGGCGCAGCAGCAGCTCGCGCCCGTCGCCGACCACGACTGCCGTTTCGAGCGCCTTCGGGTACGGGCGGATGGCCAGGCGCGGTACCGCCGGCTCGGCCACCGCTGCCACGCGCACGCGCACGTCCACTGCCAGCACGCCGTCCGGGCTCGCCAGCAGCGGGTTGATGTCGAGCTCGATCAACTCGTTCACGTCGGCCGCCATCTGCGCCACCTTGATCAGCGTGAGCGCGATGGCGTCGAGGTTGGCGCCGGGCAGGCCGCGGTGGCCCTTGAGCAACTCGTACACGCGCGTGTGCCCGATCAGCTCGTGCGCGAGGCGCATGTTCAGCGGCGGCAGGCCGAGCGCGGTGTCGTTCAGCACCTCGACCGCCGTGCCGCCCGCCCCGAACAGGACGAACGGCCCGAACTGCGGGTCGACCGCCACGCCGACGATCAGCTCGTGGCTGCGGCTGCGGTCGAGCATGGGCTCGACCTGAAAGCCCTCGATGCGCGCGTCCGGCCGCTTGCTGGCGACGCGTTCGAGCATCTGCTCGGCGGCGCGCAGCACCGCGTCGGCGTTCGGCAAATCGAGCGCCACGCCGCCGACGTCGGTCTTGTGCAGGATGTCCGGCGAGCGGATCTTGAGCGCCACCGGCTGGCCGATCTGCGCCGCCGCCTGCGCCGCCGCGGCCGGCGAATCCGCGTGCCGCGGCGGCACCAGCGGAAGGTGGTACGCGGCGAACAGCTCCGCCACCTCGTCCGCCGACAGCCACTCACGGTGATCCGCCAGCGCCTGCTGGCACACGTAGCGGGCGCGCGCGGCGTCCGGCTCGAACTGCTCCGGCACCGACGGCGGCGTCTGCATCAGCGCGAGGCGCCCGCTGCGGTAGCGCTCCAGGTACATGAAGGCCCGCACGGCTTCTTCCGGCGTGCGGCAGGTGCCGATGCGGTTCTCGGAAAACACCAGCCGCCCGGCGCGCGCCGCCTGGTCACCCACCCAGCTCGTCACCAGCGTCTTGCCGGGCTGCGCCTTGACGGCGCGGATCACCGCCCGCGCCGCTTCCACGCCGTCCGCCACGGCCACCGGCGCGTGCAGCGCCAGCACCGCGTCCACGTTCGGGTCCTGCAGCAGCGGCGCGAGCGCTGCTTCGTACCGTTCGGGCGGGGCGTCGCCGATGATGTCGACCGGGTTGCCGTGCGACCAGTTGGCGGGCAGCACCTTGTCGAGCGCGGCGATGGTTTCGGGCGCCAGCTGCGCCAGGTGGCCACCCATATAGCCGAGCGCGTCGGTGGCCATGATGCCGATGCCGCCGCCGTTGCTGACGATGGCGAGTCGATCGCCCGCCGGCAGGCGCGTGGTGGCCAGAATCTCCGCCGCCGTGAACAGCTCGTCCAGCGTGTGCACGCGCAGCATGCCGGCGCGGCGGAACACGGCGTCGTAGACGGCGTCGTTGCCGGCGAGTGCGCCGGTGTGCGAGGCCGCCGCCCGCGCCGCCGCCTGGCTGCGCCCGGCCTTGACCACCACCACCGGCTTCACGCGCGCCGCGGCGCGCGCCGCCGACATGAACTTGCGCGCGTTCACCACCGCTTCCATGTACAGCAGGATGGCGTCGGTGTCCGGGTCGCCCGCCAGGTAATCGAGCATGTCGCCGAAGTCGACGTCCGCCACGTCGCCCAGCGACACCAGGTGCGAGAAGCCCACCCCGCGCGGCTGCGCCCAGTCGATGACGGACGTGATGACCGCCCCCGACTGCGCCACGAAGGCGAGCCGCCCGCGGCGCGGCGACAGGTGCGCGAAGCTCGCATTCAGCCCATGCCCCGGCACCATGATGCCGACGCAGTTAGGTCCCACGATGCGCAGCAGGTGCGGCTGGGCCGCGTCCAGGACCGACTGTTGCAGCACCGCGCCGCGCGGGTCGCCGTTTTCCTTGAAACCGGCCGAGATGATCACCGCCGCGCGGGTGCCGCGGGCGCCGAGTTCGGCAATGAGCCGCGGCACGGTGTGCGCGGGCGTGGCGATGACGGCCAGGTCCGGCGCCAGCGGCAGGCTCGCCACGTCCTTGTAGGCCAGCACGCCCTCGACCGCCACGTACTTGGGGTTTACCGGCATCACCGGCCCGTTGAAGCCGCTGCCGAACAGGTTGCGCGCGATCACCGCGCCGACCGAACCCGGCCGGGTGCTGGCACCGATCAGGGCGACCGATTTCGGCTTGAACAGGTAATCGAGGTTGCGGATGGTCATGGCAGGGCCGAGGCGGCGGGACTGGCGGCGATGCTAGCGCAGGACTGCGCGTGGCCTCATGTCACTGTCGGTGCCGCGTGGCCGGGACAGCGACCTTGCTCGGGGACGGGGGCGGTTTCAGGGGGCACGCTGAGGGTGCCGGGCGAAGGACGCCCGATCCCGTGTCGGAACCTGCGCTTGGGTAGCGGATTCCGGTACTGGGCACTTGTGCTCAGCGTGCTTGCCAGATCGACCGCAACGGCTGACTATTCCGGCTGATCGGTGCGTCGCCGGCCCGTTGCCCGCGGCGCGCGAACGCAACGCGCAGCCCGGCTGCGCCGCGAGGTGCGAATGGTCAGGGCGCGCACGGCAAGGCTCCTTGGCATGGCGGCATTCATCGCCCTGTGTGTGGCATGGGGCGGTGTTGCAAGGGCAGCTGGTCCGGCCGCGGGCGGCACCGGGCCGGTGCTGTGCGTCGCCGCCGGGCAGACGCTGGAACTCGACGTGCGGTTTCACGACGCGCCGCCGGCCGGTCTCCGCCTGTTGCGCGAGCCGGGTGGGGAGGTCGTCGCGAGTTTTCACGGCCGCTTCGGTCAGGGTGCCGGTGCCGAGTGGCAGGCGGGAGCGGGGCCGTGGCGGGGTGCCGCAGGTGCCGGCTGCTATCGGCTGGTCGGCATTCCCGACGCGCCGGGTGGTCCGCCGGTCTGCCTGGTCGGAAAGGGACGCATCGGATTTGCCGTCGGCCCGGACGCGCCGCTGTTCGCCACCGTGCGCTATCGCGGTGCCGACCTCCAGCCGGCCGATACGGGCTGCGAGGCGTTCCCGGCGGCGCGCGACGATGGCGAGCCTGTGGCCAGTCCGCGCCCACCCGCTGCGGCGGCGCCCGATGACGACGGCGGATTTCCCTGGCCGCCGCCGCGTCCTTCCACGCGGCGCGTGCTGTCGCGGCCGCTGGCAATCGGTGACGTGGCGATACCCACCCTGGGCAGCGTGGCGGATCGCCTGCAGGCGGCGCTCGAAAGCGCGGGCTACGTCGAGTACGGGTACTACCCCATACCGGGCGGTTTTGCGCTTGCCACGCGCCTTGAGCGCATCCACCCCGACGGGCGCGCCTACGCCGAGCCGGCCCGCTGGGAGTGGGGGCAGGCGGCGCTCACGGGCTTTGATCTTGGCGCGTACGTGCGGGCGCTGTTCGATGTGGAGCAGGGGCGGTTTCGCGTGATCGTGTTCGTGGTCACCGACGCGCCGCTCGACACCACGCCCGACGCGCCGCGCGCCGCGCAGGCGCTTGCCTGGCCCGGGCGGGGCGCGCCGACGCTGCCGTCCGCCCTGCGCAAGCAGGCGTATTCCGACGAGGCCTACACGGCCGCCCTGGTGTACGAGTTCGAGTCCCGCGGGCGCGGCCACGAGGCCGCCTTCAAGGCGCAAAGCCGCCTGACCGGTGACGCGCACCTGCGTCAGGCCAGACTGCTGGCGGCGCTGGAGTGACGGGCATGTGGATGCCCGCCCGCAGCGCCAAGAAACGCCTCGCGCTGGTGTGGTTCCTGGGCGTGCTGCCGCTGTTTGCGTTCGTGCTGGTGCTGAGTCTCACCTCGCCCGAGCAGGGCGCACGCACCTGGGCGTGGTTCCTGCCGACGGTGATGCCGAACCTGTCGCTGATCGTCGGCGTGTGGGTGGCCGACAGCCGCGCCGGCAAGGCCGACGAGCGCCAGGTGGACGCCTTCACGTACCGCCTGACGCTGGGGCTTTCGGCGTTCTACCTCGCCACCATCGGCGTGCTGTTTGCGACCCACCCTTACCACCCGCAGGGCCTTGCCGAGTGGCTGCGCGCCTCGCAGCCGTGGCTCGCGGCCCTGCAGGGCCTGGCCTCGCTGGCCATGGGGGCGTTTTACGTGCAGCGGTCGGGGTGAGGCGCCCCGCGCTCGGAAGCTGGTCTTGCATCACAACCGGGAGATCATCATGAACGCATCGAACGACGGTCGGATGGCGGTCGCGCTGTTGCTGGTGGTGGCCACGATGCCCGCGAGGGCGGCTGACCCCGCCTTCCAGGCGTTCTTTTCTGCCACGTGTCCTGCCGCCCCTGGCGGAAGCAACCTCGAAAACGTCTGCCTTGCCGCGGGCACGAACATATCGGGCGACAGTGAAAGTTCTCTCAATCCGAGCCAGCCGCTGGCAGCGACTGATCAGCCCCTGGCGCGCGCCAGGGAAAAAGCGGCAGCCCTGCACGCGGACACGGATGAGGGTGCCGGCCCGGTTGCCGCAGAAAAGGTGGCACAGGTGGGCCCGTTCAGTTTGCTGGTCTCTGGCTCCGGCGAGTGGTTCGACCGCGATGCGAGTGGCGGCGAGCGTGGCTACGATGGTGACAGCTACGGCATCGAGCTGGGGCTCGATCGCCGGCTGTCCGATCGCGCGCTGGTTGGCGGGTTCGTCACTTACGCGCACACCAACGTCAACTTCGATGCCGATGTGGCCACTTCGTTTGTATCGCCCCCGAACGCAGGTGGAACCGATGTCAACAGCGGAAGTCTGGTGATTTTTGGTGCCTACAGTCTGAGCGACGCAGCCTACCTGGAGGCAGCGGCCGGCTACGGCCTGGGCGATTACGAGTTTCGCCGCAATGCCGTGGCGCAAGACTCCAACAACACGTTCACGATTCCAGTTCGCACTCGGGGCGACAGCGACGGTCAGGATTATTGGGCCAGTGTCGGCGGTGGTTACGACGTCGCCAAAGGCGCAGCCAGCTATGGACTGTATGGCCGCGTCACTTGGGCGCGTTCTGAAATCGACGGCTATCGCGAGAAGGATCTCAACGCCAGCGGTTTCGCCTTGCTGGTCGGTGACGCCAAACGTACATCGCTCACCACCACGCTCGGTGTGCGCGCGAGCCGCGCCGTCAGCTTCGACTGGGGCGTGCTGGTGCCGGCCGTGCGGGTGGAGTACGAGCACGAGTTCGAGGACGATCCGTCCAGCGTCACGTCGGCATTCATCGATGTTCCGGGATTGACGTTCTCCCCGGCCCGTGACGACCCCGACCAGGACTGGTTCAACCTGGCCCTTGGCACGCAGTTCATCCTGCCGGGCGGGCTGATGCCGTTCTTCGAGGCGCAGGCGCGGCTCGGTCAGCGCGACGTGGACCGTTATCAGGTGGTGCTCGGCGTGCGCTCGGAGTTCTGAGGCGCCGCCCATGCGCCTGCGCGCGGTGCTGCCCGGTTTGATGCTGGCGATCGCCTTGTCCGCCGTCGGGCAGGCGGTCGGCGCCGCGCCGGCGGTGTCCGACGTGGCGGCATTGCAGGTCGTGGACTGCCTGCTGCCGGGCCAGGTACGGCGTCTTGGCACGCGCGTGACGTACCTGTCCGCCCGACGCCCGGCGCGCCTGCCGGCGCGCGAGTGCGAGATTCGCGGCGGCGAATACGTGGCTTACGACCGGGCCGACTACCGCAGCGCGCTGCGAGTGTGGGAGGAGCAGGCCACGCAGGGCGATGCACGCGCGCAGACCTACGTCGGCGAGATCTACGAGAAGGGTCTTGGCGTGCCGCCGGACTACGCGCTGGCGGCGGTGTGGTACCGCAAGGCGGCGGATCAGGGCGACGCCCGCGCGCAGGTCAACCTGGGTCACCTGTACGAGGCCGGGCTCGGCGTGGACCGTGACCCGCAGGCCGCGCTGCGCTGGTACGCGGCCGCTGCTGGTGGCAAGGCCAACGTGGCACTGGAGCCGGTCGCCGCGACCCCGTCGGCGGACCCCGAGGCCGCGGCCCTGCGCGAGCAGCTCGCGCAAACCGAGCAGCAACTTGCCGCCGCGCGCGAGCAGTTGCAAGGCGCCACCGCTGCCTTGGAGGCGGAACGTGACCGCAGCCGGCGGGTGGCCGAGAGCGGCAGCACCGCGAGCGCGCAGCTCGCGGCGCGCGAAGCCGAGCTTGCTCGCCAGCAGCAGGAGACGGCGCGCCTGCAGGCGCAGACGCGGGACTTGAATGCCCGGCTCGCGGCCGCGCAGACCCGGCCGCCCGAGCCGGCGGCACCCGCGGCGCCGGTTGCCGGCCCGACGGTCACGCTGATCGAACCCCCGCTGCTGCGCACGCGCGGCGCGCCGGAACTGCCCGTGGCGCCCGATACGGCGCGGGATCTCGTCGGTCGCGTCACGGCGCCAGCCGGGCTGCTTTCCTTCAACGTCGACGGCCGCCCGCAGGACACCGACGCCAAGGGCCTGTTTCGCGTCAAGGTGCCGGTCGGCCGCGAGCGTCAGGCGGTGACGCTGGTGGCCGTGGACCGCCAGGGCGAGCGCGTGCAGCTCGACGTGGTGCTGGTGCCGCGCCAGGCGGCGCCCGTGCAGCCCGCGCAGCCGGTACGACCGCCGGTCGATTTCGGGCGTTTCCATGCGCTCGTCATCGGCGTGGATGCGTACCGGCACCCGCAGATGCGCGCGCTGAAGACCGCCGTCAGCGACGCCGGCGCCGTGGCCGACGTGCTCGGCAAGCGCTACGGGTTCAACGTCACGGTGCTGCGAAACCCCACACGCTACGAGATCCTCTCCGCGCTCGCCGGGTATTTCGAGACGCTCGGCGAAGAGGACAACTTCCTGCTCTATTACGCCGGCCACGGCACGCTGCAGGAAGGCGGGCCCGTAACGCGTGGCTACTGGCAACCGGCCGATGCCGAACCGGGCAGCCCGGCCAACTGGATTTCGAGCGTCGAGATCACCGACCAGCTCGGCGTGCTGCGGGCGAAGCAAATTCTGGTCATTGCCGATTCCTGCTACTCGGGGGCGTTGACGCGCTCCGCCGTGGCCCGCATGCCGGGGCAGTCCGCAGCCGAGCGCGACAACTGGCTGAAGCTGATGGCCCGCAAGCGCTCGCGCACGGCCTTGACCTCCGGCGGGCTGGCGCCGGTGCTGGATACCGGCAGCGGCGGGCACTCGGTGTTCGCGGCGGCCCTGCTCGACGTGCTGCGGACCAACCAGGACGTGCTGGAGGCGCAGCGGTTGTACCGCGAGGTGTCGGCCCGCGTGGCGCTGGCCGCGGAGCGGTATCGGGTCGAACAAGTGCCGGAGTACGCGCCCATCGGCACGGCCGGCCACGAGGCGGGCGATTTCTTCTTCGTGCCGGCGGGGCAAACGGCCGCGGCGCCTGCTCGCACCCCGACACCGCGCATGGCGCTGCGCTGAGCCGTTTACCCCGCCGGCGTCGCTGTGCCAAGCTACCGGCCGGCCGTGCCAGCACAGCCCGTGACATCGATACCGAACCCGCAACCGAGGAGCCTGCCGTGCGCGAACTGACGCTTGAAGAAGTACAAACCATCCTCACCGAAGGCGTCGCGCTGGCACGCTCTAAGGGCTTTCCGTCCACCGTCGCGGTGGTCGACATGGGCGGCAACGTGCGCGGCGTGCTGCGCCCCGAGAAAGGCCGCATCGCCAATCCGGACATCGCCATCAAGAAGGCCTGGACGGCAGCCGCGCTGCACCGCAGCACCACGCAGGTGCGCGACATCATGATCACCACCGACAAGTTCGGGCACGGCCTGCAGTTCACCGACGAGCGCTTCTGCATCGTCGGTGGCGGCTTCCCGATCCGTGATGAGGCGGGCGACGTCATCGGCGGCGTCGGCACCAGCGGCGGGCCGCTTGATCTCGACATCGAATGCTCGCTGGTCGGCATGCGCAAGCTCGGTTTCCCGACCGACTTCGCGGACCCGCTGGCTGGTGCGCCGATGACGGCCAAGGGTGCCAAGGCTACGAAGGCCGCGCCGGCCAAGGCGGCCAAGGCTGCACCGGCGAAGGCCGGCAAGGCGCCCGCCAAGGGCAAGAAGAAGTAACCGGAGGCTCGCCATGCTGTACGCAATCTGGATCGAGGACGTGCCGGACAGCCTGGAGCGCCGGCTGCGCGTGCGCGAGGCGCACCTGAACCGCCTGCGCGGTTTCGTGGCCGAGGGCAAGGTCAAGATGGCCGGGCCGTTTCCGAAGGTGCCGGGCGTCGAGCTGACGAAGGGCGGCTTTGCCGGTGGTCTCATCGTGGCCGAGTTCGACTCCGCCGATGAGGCCGAGCAGTGGCTGAAGGAAGACCCCTACTACGCCGAAGGGGTGTTCAAGCAGTACTGGATCCAGCCCTACATCAAGGTGCTGCCCGCCGACTGACGCGCCGCTGCCTGCGGCGCCCATGGCCGCCGCGGGCAGGTTTTCTTGTGGCCTTTCGGAGCGCGCATGTCCGCCCCCGTCGCAATCGCCGCCGTGTCGGAGTTGGCGCCCGGCCGTTTTCCCGACCAATCCACGCACAGCCTGTACCAGGCCGCCGTCGCCAGGCTCCTCGCCGAGTGGCCGATCAAGCCGGGTGACATCCAGGGCCTGCTGGTGGCGCCGGCCGGCATGGCCGACGGCGTGTCCGAGAACATCTTCGTGCACGAGCGCCTGGTCGAGGAACTCGGCCTCGACGCGACGTTCGCGGAGACCATCAACGTCGGCGGCTCGACGCACGCGGTGATGGCCATCCGCGCCGCGCTCGCCATTCGTGCGGGCCTGGCCGACGGCGTGCTGTGCGTGTCGGCGGGCCGTTTTCCGAACGTGGGCGGCGGCGGCGCCGAGCGCAACACACGCATCTTCGCCCACCCCGATTTCGACAGCCTGTACGGGCCATACATCCCGCCCATCTACGCGCAGGTGGCGACGCGCCACATGCACGAGTACGGCATCGGTCGCGATGCGATGGCGGCGGTGGCGGTCGGCCAGCGCGCCTGGGCGCTGCGTCACCCGCAGGCGCTGATGGCGCGCAAGGGGCCGCTCACGGCCGATGTCGTGCTTGCCTCGCGGCCCATCGCCTCGCCGTTTCACCTGCTCGACTGCTCGGTGCCGTGTGATGGCGGCGGCGCGTATCTGGTGGCGAGCGAGCGCCTGGCGCGGCGCCTGAATCCCAAGCCCGCCTGGCTGCGCGGCTACGGCGAGATGCACCGCCGCGCCAACGTGAGCCAGCTGCGCTCGCTGGATGACGTTGGCGGGCAGGCGGCGGCGCGGGCGGCGTTCGCCATGTCGGACCTCACTCCCGCCGACGTGCGCGTCGCGCAGCTCTACGACTCGTTCAGCTACAACCCGATCCTCGGCGTCGAGCACATGGGTCTCGTGCCGGCGGGGCAGGGCGGGCGGTTCTTTCTGGACGGCCGCGGCGCGCCGGGCGGCGATCTGCCGGTCAACAGCAACGGCGGCCTGTTGTCGTTCGGCCATACCGGAGACGCATCGGGTCTGTCGGTGATCGCGGAGGCTGCGCTGCAGGTCATGGGCCGTGCCGGCGAGCGGCAACTGCCGGCGCCGGTCGCACTCGTGCATTGCTACGGCGGCATGATGAGCGAGCACGCCGTGCTGCTGCTGGGAGATGCCCCGTGAGCAAGCTGTTGCCCGACATCGACGACCTCACGCGCCCGTTCTGGGACGCCGCGCGCGACGGGCGGCTCGTGATGCAGCGCTGCGCCGACTGCGGCGCCTACGTGTGGCACCCGCAGCCCTGGTGCCGGGCCTGTTACGGCCAGAATCTCGCCTGGCAGCAACTCAGCGGGCAGGCCGAGCTGTTCACCTACTCGGTGGTCCACTACGCGCCGTTGCCCGGTTACGCCGACGACGTGCCCTACGTGCTGGCCACGGTGCGCCTGGCCGAAGGGCCGCAGATGATGAACAACATCGTCGGCTGCGACTGGCAGCAGGTGCGCATCGGCCAGCGCCTTGCCCTGTGCTGGGAAGAGCGCGCCGGCGGCATCCGGGTGCCGCAGTTCACACCGCTGCCGTGACCCCGGCGCGTCCGGCGTGATGGCGCCCGGCGCCGCGGCATGAACACCCCCTGGACACGCGACGCGCGTGAGGTTGCGAGCGATCTCGGCGTCGACCCGGCGCGGGGTCTTGCCGACGCCGAAGCCGCGCAGCGCCTGCGCCGCGACGGGCCGAACCGCCTCGCCGCCGTCCGCCCGCGCAGTCTCGCCGCCATCCTGTGGGCGCAGTTGCGCAGCCTGCTGGTGGGCCTGCTGGCGGTCGCTGCCGGCATCGGCTTTCTGTCCGGCGACCGCGTCGAGGCCATCGCCATCCTCGCCGTGATCGCGCTCAACACCGCCATCGGCTTTTTCAGCGAACTGCGCGCCGTGCGCTCCATGGAGGCACTGCGCAGGCTCGGCGTCACCACCTGCCGCGTGCGCCGCGGCGGGCGCCTGCAGGAGCTTTCGGCCGACGCGCTGGTGGCCGGCGACATCGTGCTGCTGGAAGGCGGCGACGTGGTGCCGGCCGACCTTCGCGTGCTGGAGGCGGCGCGCGTGCAGGTGGACGAATCCGCGCTCACCGGCGAGTCGCTGCCGGTCGCGAAGCACGCCGAGCCGCTGCCCGCCGACACGCCGCTCGCCGAGCGCGCCTGCATGCTGTACCGCGGCACCGCCGTCAGCGCCGGCACGGTGCTCGGCGTCGTGACGGCCACTGGCATGGCGACGGAACTTGGCGCCATCACCCGCCTGGTGGGCGCGGCGAAACCACAAACAACACCGCTCGAACGCCGCCTCGACCGGCTCGGGCAGCGGCTCGCGGTGCTGGCGCTGGCGATTGCGGCGGTGGTGGTCGCCGTCGGACTCGCCAGGCATCACGCGCCGATGCTGATGGTGATGACCGGCATCGCGCTCGCGGTGGCCGCGTTGCCGGAGGGCCTGCCGGTGGTCGCCACGCTGTCGCTGGCGCGCGGCATGCACCGAATGGCGCGGCGAAACGCGCTCATCAACCGCCTGGCGGCGGTGGAGACGCTCGGCGCCACCACCGTCATCTGTACCGACAAGACCGGCACGCTGACCGAGAACCGCCTCACCGTCACGCACCTGGTGCTGCCGGATGCCGGTCCGCGCGAGCTGCCGGCCGATGCCGTGCCGCCCGCGCTGGCGACGGCTCGCGCGCACCTGCTGGACGCCGGCCGGCGGTGCAACAACGCCGTGCTGCACGGCGAGCAGGGCATCGGCGACCCGCTCGAAGTCGCCCTGCTGCTGGCGGCGCTCGACCTGCCGGCCATCGATGTGGAGCGCGTTGCCGAAGAGCCCTTCGACCCGGTGCGCCGGCTCATGGCCACCGTGCACGGCACGCCCGGCAATTACCACATCGCCGTCAAGGGCGCGCCGGAGGCGGTGCTGGCGCGCTGCGTGGCGGTGGCCGACGGCGATGGCACGCAGCCGATCGACACCGCGCAGCGCCAGCGTTGGCTTGCCGCCAACGAGGCGCTCGCCGCCCGCGGCCTGCGTGTGCTGGCGCTCGCGCGTCGTCAGTGCGACACGCTGCCCGACGATCCCTGCGCCGATCTCACCTTGCTCGGGCTGGTCGGCCTGATGGACCCGCCGCGCGCGGACGTGGCATCCGCCATCGCCGACTGCCGCGCCGCCGGCATCCGCGTGGTGATGGTTACCGGCGATCAGCTCGCGACCGCCCGCCACGTGGCGCAGACGCTGGGCCTGACAGACGGCGACGGTGCGGCCTTGCCCGGCGAGGCACTGGAGCGGCCGCAGGACTACGGCGGCGAGGCGGCGGTGCTGGCCGCGCGCGTGTTCGCGCGCGTGAGTCCGGCGCAGAAGATGGCGCTGGTGACGCACCTTCAGGCCCGCGGCGAGGTGGTGGCGATGACCGGCGATGGCGTCAACGACGCGCCGGCGCTGAAGCAGGCCGACATCGGCGTCGCCATGGGCCGGCGCGGCACGCAGGTGGCGCGCGAGGCGGCCGCCATGGTGCTGCGCGACGACGCGTTTGCCAGCATCGCCGCGGCGGTGGCGCAGGGACGGGTGATCTTCGGCAACATCCGCCGCTTTGCGGTGTACCTGCTGTCGTGCAACCTGAGCGAGGTGCTGGTGGTCGGCCTCGCCACGCTGGCCGGCGGCCCGCTGCCGCTGCTGCCGCTGCAGATTCTGTTTCTGAATCTGGTGACGGACGTGTTCCCGGCGCTGGCGCTCGGCGCCGGCGAGGCCGACGGCAGCGAGATGCGCCAGCCGCCGCGCCCGCCCGGTGAGCCCATCCTCACCACCCGGCACTGGCGGCAGGTGGTCGGTTACGGCATGGCCATCACGGTCGCCACGCTGCTGGCGTTCGGCATCGCGCTCGGGCCGTTCGCGGCCACGCCGCCGCAGGCCGTGGTGGTGGCCTTTCTCACGTTGGCGCTCGCGCAGTTGTGGCATGTGGGCAACATGCGCCCGGCCGGCAGCCCGCTGCTCGGCAATGCCGTCACGCGCAACCGGTACGTGTGGGCGGCGCTTGGGCTGTGCGTCGCCCTGCTGGGTGCGGCCGTGTACTGGCCGCCGCTGGCCGTGGTGCTGCATCTTGCGCCACCGGATGCAGCGCAGTGGGGTCTGATTGGCGTCGCCAGCCTGTTGCCGGTGGCGGGGCGGTGGGCCGTGGACAGCCTGCGCGGAGGTGCGCGTCATGCAACACCCTGAGTTCGATCTCGATCCGGGCATCGTTTACCTCAACCACGCCGCGGTGGCGCCGTGGCCGCGGCGCACGGCGGACGCGGTGGCGCGCTTCGCGGCCGAGAACGCCCGCGACGGGGCGCGGCACTACCCGCGCTGGCTCACCGTCGAGCGGCGGTTGCGCGAGCGGTTGGCGCGGCTGATCGGCGCCGCGGCGCACGACGTGGCCCTGCTCAAGAACACGTCGGAGGCGATCTCGGTGGTCGCCTTCGGCTTTCCCTGGCAGGCCGGCGACAACGTGGTGCTGGCGGCCGAGGAGTTCCCGTCGAACCGCATCGCCTGGCAGGCGTTGTCGCGGCTGGGCGTCGAGTGCCGGGTGGCGCAACTCACCGGCGCCGCCGATCCCGAACAGGTGCTGCTGGACCTGATCGACCACCGCACGCGCGTGCTGGCGGTGTCGTCGGTGCAGTACGGCCGCGGGCTGCGCATGGATCTGGAACGCCTCGGTGCCGCCTGCCGGGCGCGCGGCGTGGCGCTGTGCGTGGATGCCATCCAGAGCCTGGGTGCGTTGCCGTTCGACGTGAACGCTGTGCAGGCGGACTTTGTGATGGCGGACGGCCACAAGTGGATGCTGGGGCCGGAGGGCCTAGCCCTGCTGTGGGTGCGGCCCGAGTGGCGCGAGCGCCTTGCGCTGTTCCAGTACGGCTGGCACATGACGCGGGAGGCCGGCAATTTCGACGCCACCGCGTGGCAGCCGGCGGACGACGCGCGCCGCTTCGAGTGCGGCAGCCCGAACCTGCTCGGCGCGCACGGGCTCGACGCCAGCCTGTCGCTGCTGGAGGAGGTCGGCATTGAGTGTGTGGCGGAGGCGGTGCTGGCGCGCGGCGGGCATCTCGTCGAACGCATCGCCGCGCGGCCGGAACTCGAACTCCTGAGCGATCCGAGCCCGCACCGCCGCTCCGGCATCGTCACCTTTCGTCACCGCGGCATCGACAACGCCGCCTTGCATCGTCGTCTCACCGAAGCCGGCGTGGTGTGCGCGGCGCGCGGCGCCGGGGTGCGCTTCTCGCCGCATTTCTGTACGCCTGTCGAGCAACTCGACGCGGCGCTGGCAGTCGTACCGAAATAGCCCACCGCGGGCCGCGGGTAAAATCGCGAGCCCCCTTTCACGACACGGAATCCGCATGGAAGCCTTCCACGGCACCACCATCCTGTCCGTCCGGCGCAACGGCCGGGTGGTGCTGGGCGGCGACGGCCAGGTCACGCTCGGCAACATGGTCATGAAGCGCGGCGCGCGCAAGGTGCGCCGGCTGCACCACGGCCGGGTGCTGGCCGGTTTTGCCGGCGCCACGGCGGACGCCTTCACGCTGTTCGAGCTGTTCGACGCCAAGCTCGAAAAACACTCCGGCCAGCTCGCCCGCGCGGCCGTGGAACTCGCCAAGGACTGGCGCACCGACCGCCTGCTGCGGCGGCTCGAAGCCATGCTGGCGGTGGCCGATGCCGAGACCTCGCTGATCGTGTCCGGCAACGGCGACGTGCTGGAGCCGGAGGACGGCCTGATGGCCATCGGCTCCGGCGGCGCCTACGCGCAGTCCGCGGCGCGCGCGCTGCTGGACCACTCGCCGCTCGACGCGCGGCAGATCGTGGAAGCCGCGCTCGGCATCGCCGCCGACATCTGCATCTACACCAACCACTCGCTCACCATCGAGGAGCTCGGCGCCTGAGGCGCACCGCCATGTCCATGACCCCGCGCGAAATCGTTCAGGAGCTCGACAAGCACATCGTCGGGCAGGATGCCGCCAAGCGCGCGGTGGCGATCGCCCTGCGTAACCGCTGGCGCCGCCAGCAGGTGGCCGATCCGCTGCGCGCCGAGATCACGCCGAAGAACATCCTCATGATCGGCCCGACCGGCGTCGGCAAGACCGAGATCGCGCGGCGTCTGGCGCGGCTTGCGGGTGCGCCGTTTTTGAAGATCGAAGCGACCAAGTTCACGGAGGTGGGCTACGTCGGGCGCGACGTCGAGTCCATCGTGCGTGACCTGATGGACGTCGCCGTCAAGCAGACCCGCGAGCAGGAACTCGCCAAGGTGCGCCACCGCGCCGAGGACGCCGCCGAGGAGCGCGTGCTCGATCTGCTGCTGCCGGGTTCGCGGGACAGCGAGGGCTGGTCGGCGGCCGAGGGCAGCGCCGACACGCGCCAGAAGTTCCGCAAGCGCCTGCGCGAGGGCCAGCTCGACGACAAGCAGGTGGAGATCGAGGTCTCGCTGCCCCAGGTCGGTGTCGAGATCATGGCCCCGCCCGGCATGGAGGAACTCACCCAGCAGTTGCAGGGCATGTTCCAGAACATGGGCGGCCGGCGCACGCGCCGCCGCCAGGTGCGCGTCGCCGAGGCGCTGCGCCTGCTGACCGACGAGGAGGCGGCGAAGTTCGTCAACGACGACGACATCAAGCGCGCCGCCGTGCACAACGCCGAGCAGAACGGCATCGTGTTCATCGACGAGATCGACAAGATCACCCAGCGCGGCGGCGACCGCGGCGGCAGTGGTGGCAGCGGGGGCGAGGTGTCGCGCGAGGGCGTGCAGCGCGACCTGCTGCCGCTGATCGAGGGCAGCACCGTCACCACCAAGCACGGCCAGGTGCGCACGGACCACATTCTGTTCATCGCGTCCGGCGCGTTTCACCTGAGCAAGCCGTCGGACCTGATCCCGGAGCTGCAGGGCCGGCTGCCGATCCGCGTGGAACTCGACTCGCTGCGCGTCGAGGACTTCGTGCGCATCCTCACCGATACCGACGCCGCGCTCACCGAGCAGGCGAGCGCGCTGCTGGCGACCGAGGGCGTGACGCTCGTCTTTGCGCCGGATGGCGTGCGGCGCCTGGCGCAGATCGCCTTCGAGGTGAACGAGCGTACCGAGAACATCGGCGCGCGGCGTCTGCACACGGTGATGGAGCGGCTGCTCGAAGACTTGTCATTCACCGCTGCCGACCGCGGCGGTGAGCAGGTGATGGTGGACGCCGCCTACGTGGACCAGCGCCTGGCGGACCTCGCGGGCGATCAGGATTTGAGCCGCTACATCCTTTGAGGCGCGTTCAGGCTGGCTGCCGGACCCGCCACACGATCAACCCCGCCGCCACCAGCGGCAGGGCGAGCAGCAGAAAGTAGCGCCCCATCGGCCAGCCGAGGCTGATCAGCACGCCGCCCGTGTAGGGCCCGAGGATGGCGCCGAAGCGCCCGGCGCCGAGCGCAAGGCCGACGCCCGTGGCGCGCGCCGAATCCGGATACAGCCGCGCCGCAAGCGAATAAAGACCAATCAGCCCGCCGAGCGCGAAGAAGCCGGCCAGCACGGTGAGCGCGAACAGCACGTTCACGGCGCCGCTGGCCTGGCCGATGGCCATGATGAGCAGGCCGCCCAGCACGAAGAACCCACACATCATCGGGTGCATGGGCCAGCGGGCGGACAGGTGGCCGAGCGCCAGCATGCCGATGCCGCCGCCGAGGTTCAGCAGCATGCCGGCGCCGATGGCGCGCTCGCTAGGCACGCCGGCCTCGACCAGCACCGTCGGCGTCCAGTTGAGCAGGAAGTACAGCGTGAGGTTGCCGAGGAAAAAGCACGCCCACAGCGCAAGACTCGGCGCGAGCCAGTGCCCGCGCAGCAGGTCCGCCACGCGCACCGGCGCGGTGTTGGTTGCGGTGTCGGGCGCGGCGCCGAGCCGAATGCCCAGCGTGGCGGCGATCTGCTCGGCACGGCGCCGTGCGCGCGGGCTCACGCTGCGGCCGAGGTAGTGCAGCGATTCCGGCAGCCCGAACAGCAGCAGCGGCAGCGTGGCGAGCGTGAACACGCCGCCGGCCACGAATACCGCCGGCCAGCCGAAGGTCGGAATGAGCTGGCCGGCGAGAAATCCCCCCGCGATGCCGCCCACCGGGTAGCCCAGATGCATGAAGGCGATGGCGAGGTTGCGCCGCGCGTCCGGTGTGTATTCGGCGACCAGCGTGTTGAGGCTCGGCAGCAGCGCGCCGATGGCAAGGCCGGTGAATACCCGCAGCGTCATGAGCTGCGCCACCGTGCCGGCGGCGGCGGTCAGCAGTGTGCTGAGGCCAAGCACCGTGGTGGCGATGAGGATCATGCGCCGGCGGCCGATGCGGTCCGCCGCCGGCCCGAGCACGAACGAGCCGATCGTCATGCCGACCAGGCCGCTGCTGAACACGATGCCGAGCGTTTTCGGGTCGAGCTGCCAGGCCTTGGCGATGGCCGGCGCGGCGAAGGAAATCGCCAGCAGGTCGAAGCCGTCCAGCATGTTGACCAGCCAGCACAGCGCCACCACGCGCCATTGCAGCGCGGACATCGGCCGCGCGTCGAGCTGGGCCTGGAGCGAGGTCGCCGCGTCGGCCATCGGCCAGTCTCCCGTGATTATTGGCCGCTGGCGCGGTCCGGCCGAGGTCAGGCCGGCTTCAAGCCTACCTTCAATCCAGCGGCTGCGGCCCCGCCATGGGCACGTCCAGATATGCGCAGTCGGCGCCGACGAACCGGGCCAGCGCGTCGATGAGCTCGCCGTAGGGCGCGGCCTCGTCGCCCAGCTCCGCGAGCGCGGCGGCGAGCGCCGGCACCCAGCGCGCCAGGTGCCGGTCCAGAAAATCGGCCTGCGCGCGGCGCAGGTTGTCGGTGTTGTCGGGTGGCGCGCCGGCTTCGAGGAAGGCGAGATAGTGCATGAACTCGATTTCCGTCAGCAGGTGATCCGGCCGCTCGCGCGCGCCGCCGGCGGAGAAGTCGAGCCCGAAGTAGCGATAAAAGCGCAGCAGCTCTTCCCACAGTTGCTGCTCGGGTGGCGCGCCGTCGTGGCGGGCTTCGAGCAGCGCGACCCGCGGGCGGCTCCCGATGGCGTCGAACAGCGCGGTGTGCGTCTGCCCGAGCGCACGCGCGTCGCGCAGCGGCGGCGTGACGAAGGTGTAGCGGTAGGGCAGGGCGCGGGCGGTGTCGGCGAACGCCGCGTACAGCTCGCCGTCGGCCAGCGCCGCGCCGATGTCGCCCTGCGGGAACTGCAGCGCGGTGGCGAACAGGCCATACAGACGGCTGCGCGTGGCGGCGTCGGACGGCGCCTCGATGGCCAACTCCGCGGTGTCGAGTGCCGCTTCGCTCATGCCGCGACCGGCACCAGCGTGAAGTCGCCCGAGAACGACTTGCGCCCGGCGCGCTCCCGGTTGCCGCCGCTCCACACGCCAAACGCCAGCTTGGTCGGCGTGCCGGGCTCGAACTGCGCGTACTGGTTGCCCACCTTGAGCGGGCGCTCCAGCACCACGTGCCAGCGGCCGTCCTTGTGGATGGCCTTCGAGCTGAGCTGCGCGTCCTTGCCCGGCCGGCGGGTGGAGGTGCCGTAGCCCTCGGCCACCACGTCGAAGGGCTGCTCGGCCTTGTCCGCCTTCCAGTACCAGGCGTTCACCGGCTCGCCGGGGCTGCCCATGGTCGCGGCGCTGGCCTTGGCGGTGAGCGGGAACATCACCGCCACGCCGTCCACGAACTGATCGAGATCCGCAATCCTGTCGTGCCGGTCGCTGGCCCATGACAGGCGCAGCGCCAGCACCTTGCCGTTGTGCAGGCCGGCGACGCTGAGGCCGTGGATCACGCCATGATCGGTGCTCTGGGCGATGAAGGGCGAGATGGCCTCGATGGCCGGGTTGCCCTTCAGCGGCGTCGGCACCATGGGGAAATCCTGCCCGGCGGCTTGCTGCCAGATGGCGTTGGCAGGGTCGAGCAGGGTGGCGGCGTCGGCCGTGACGCGCTTGATTTCCATTACACGGCCTCCTGCAGCGGATCGTTGCTGAAGTCCTTGAAGCGATCCCAGAAGTTGCGGCCGATCAGCAAGTCCATGATCTCCGACGGCTCGCCCTTCTGGCGCCTAGCGCGCTCGGCCTTGAGCCTGGCGATGACCGGCACCACGTCCGGCCCGAACAGCGTGATCAGCACCTCGGCCTCGACGCGGCCCTCGTCGGTGATGGAGCCATCCTCGGCAAAGGCACGCGTGGTGTCGAACGGCGGGATGTAGAACACGTTCGGTTCCGTGCCGTACTCCGGGTGCAGCGGCAGCGCCACCTTGTGCACGTGGATCAGTTTGTACAGATCGCTTTCCTTGTCGTCGAGGTAGCCGAACATGCGCGTGCGGCCCGGGCACTGACGGTCGCAGGCCGGCGCGATGCCCTGCTCGACGCGCGGGTAGCACATCACGCACTTCTCGGACTTCTGCGACACCGGGTTGTAGTAGATGGCCTTGTACGGGCAGGCCTCGACGCACAGCCGGTCGCCGTTGCAGCGCTCCTGGTCCAGCACCACGATGCCGTCCTCGGCGCGCTTGTACAGCGCATTGTGCGTGCAGGCCTTCAGGCACGGCGCGTCGGCGCAGTGGTAGCACTTGCGCGGCAGGTAGAAGTAATAGCCGTTCGGCCAGTCGCCGTCGCCCTCGTCCTCGTCCCAGTTGTAGCCCCACTTGGGGTCCTCGCCGGTGACGGCGGAGGTCGGCTTCAGGTGCACCGACTGGCCCTTGCCGGCGAAGAACACGTCGGCGTGGTTGAAGGTGAAGTTGTCGCCGACGTCGGCGAGCGTGGTCAGCTTGCCGGGGGTCGGCGTGCCGTCCTTGGCGTAGCCGCCGCCCATCTTTTCGTACTCGCGCGGGTAGCCGGCGCCTGGGAACGTGGTCACGTTCATCCAGCGCATGTGCTCGGTGCCTTCGCGCGTGGTCCACAGGCTCTTGCAGGCCTGGGTGCAGGTCTGGCAGCCCATGCATTTGTTCAGATCGATGATGTTGCCGACCTGCCGGTCGTGGCGCAGCAGTTCTTCCTTGGGCGCGCCGCGGGGTGCGAATGCCATGGTGATTCCTCCTTGAAAGGCGGCTTGAAAGACGGCTGACGCCGCTCAGGCCTTCTTGATCTTGCGAAAGTCCACCCGCACGCCGCGGTCGGTGCTGGGGCCGGGGCTGCCGTTGTAGAGGTAGTAGCGCAACTGCTCGTAGCCGCCGGCCAGATGCAGCGGCTTCGGCTGGCCGATCAGCAGGCGGTCGTAGACCTTCCATTCCGGGAACTGGTAGGCCTCCCAGAAGTAGACGACCACCTGGTCCGGCGCCACGGTGGGCGTGGTGCGCAGCATGATCTCGAAGTTCGAGAAGTCGTTGAACACCTCGACCATCTCGCCGTCGGCGACGCCACGTTGCTTGGCAATCTTGTCGTTGACGTGCATCACCGGCTGGGCGCGGTGCAGGCGCATCAGCGAGGGCTGCGCGAGGTGCACCGAGTGCACGCTGTGGCGCGGGTGGCCGCCGGTGATGGCGAACGGGTGATCGCCGCCGATCTTCGGCTGCGCCTTCCAGCGCGGCAGCGCCTCATTCGCTTCGAGGTACCAGTCGTGGTCGAGGTAGAACTGCGCCCGGCGCGTGTAGGTGGGGTAGGTCTTTTTCTCGTCCACGTGCCAGCGCAGGCTGAAGAAGGGCTTGCGCGGGTCGTACTCGTTGGCGACCACGTCCTTCATGAAGCCCATGCCGAAACTCGCCTGCTCGATCATGCCGGCCTTGCGGAAGGACTCGTAGGTGGTGCCCTTGGGGAAGGTGCCGGTGGCCTCGGCGATCGCCACCATTTCCTTGAGCGCGTCCTCCTGCGTCTTGAGGTAGCCGTTCATGCTGTAGCGGTTCCACAGGTCCGCGTAGCGGCGCTCCTGGCCGAACACGTCCTGGTAGCCGGTGAGGCCGCGCTCGGCGGCGATGGCGACCACCTTCTGCAGGATGGCGGAGTAGATGTCCCACTCCGGCTTGCACTCGCCGGGCGGCTGCACGGCCTGCTCGATCATGCACATGCGCGGGTTGGTGGTGATCGAGATGGTCATGTCCGGCTTTTCGTAATACCAGGCCGCCGGCAGGACGATGTCGCAGAACATGGCCGTGGACGACATGCGCGGCTCCACCGCGAACATCATCTTCAGCTTCGGGAACAGGTGCTTGGGGTACTGCAGCGCGGCGCTGCGCACGCGCCGGATGGGGTTGCTGGCGGTGATCATCAGCACCCGCGGCTGCTTGTCCGGCGCCGGGCGCAGGTGGGTCTTGTTCCACCAGCCCTTCTCGATCGCCTCGTCCATGTAGCCGGTGAAGGACTTCTTCAGCGCCGGGTCGTGCCAGGCGGCGTTGTCGTACAGCTCCTTGTAGCCGGCGTGGTGGTAGAGGAAGAACACCGGCGGCACGGTGCCGACGATGGCCGTCATCTGCTTGACGAGCTCGACGCCGATCAGCTCCTGGCTGATTTCCGGATCCGCGGCGCGCGCCTTGGCGGCGAGCGCGTCTTCGAGTTCCTTGATCTGCGCGAGCCCGCCCAGGTGCACGGGCTTCTCCAGCAGCATCATCATCTCGACGTGGTCGGCCGGCATGGCCCAGGAGTTCCAGCCGGTGCCGGGCTTGCCCCAGTTGCCGGTGAGCGCCATGGCCAGCATGAGCGACCGCTCGGCAAGATCGCCGTGATAGATCTTGGCCGACGAGAAGCCGATATAGGCTGCCGTGCGCTTGGTGGCCACCTTCTTGGCGAGCGTGCGCACCAGCGACGGGTGCACGCCGGTCATGGCCTGGGCTTTCTCGGGCGTGTGTTCGGCGAGCACCTTCTTGAGGCTCTCGAACACCGGTATGACGGTGACGGTGGTGCCATCGTGCAGCTTCACCTCGAAGCGGCCTTCGAGCGCCGGGTCGCCGGAAAACTTGAGCGTGCCGCGCGGCGCCTTGGCGATGGCGCCGGCCTTGCTGTCGTACACGTAGAGCTGGTCCTCGCGGCCGGCGCCGGTGACGTCCGTCTCGCGCAGGAACTTGCTGCTGTCCGTGCGCACCAGCAGCGGCAGGTCGGTCTGTTCCTTGATGAAGGGGCGGTCGATCAGGTTCTCGCTGACCAGCACCTCACAGATGGCCATCCAGAAACCCGCGTCGGTGCCGGTTTTCACCGGCACGTGGTAGTCGGCGTGGATGGTGCTCGGGCTGTAGTCGGGCGCGATCGACACCAGCTCCGTGCCGTTGTAGCGGGCCTCGGTCAGGAAGTGGTACACCGCCGGCATGGTGTACGACCAGTTGGTGCAGGTGGTGAATACCAGCTCGGCGTCGAACAGGTTGTCGGCGCTGTAGCCGATGTGCATCTTGCCGATGGTGTCGGAGATGCCCTTGTAGAAGTCGCCGATCAGCACGTTGAGGTCCGGATTCACGCCGCCGATGGCGGCGTTCATGCGGTGGCTGCCGGCCCAGCCGACGCTGCCCAGATGCGCGTGCGGCGGGTCGAGCACGAAGCTGTCCGGGCCGAACTCCTCCAGGCCGTCGACGATGGCGCTGGCGATGTCGCCGACCGCCTCGTCCCAGGAAATGCGCTCCCACTTGCCGGAGCCGCGCTCGCCGATACGCCGCAACGGGTACTTGATGCGCTCGTCGCCGTACAGGTTGCTGTGGAAGGAGCAGCCCTTCTGGCAGCCGAGGGGGTTGTAGTCGGGGTAGTTGGGGTTGCTGGCGTGGTTCTTGGCCGATTGTTCCTCGCGCCAGACCATGCCGTCCTTCACGTACACGTGGAACGAGCACGAGCCCGGCAGACACACGTTGGTGTGCGAGCCCCAGGTGACCTTGTCCCAGTTCCAGATCTGCCGGTACAGGTCCGGCACGCCGCGGTAGTCGAGGGTCTTTTCGGCGGCGAACACGTCGCGCACGAAGGCGGACGACACGGCGCCGCCGAGCTGCGTGAGGGTCAGCGCCAGCGCGGTGCCGCCGCTGCCCTTGAGGAAGCCGCGCCGGGTGACGGCGAGCCCCGGTTCGTCGGCCCCCATCGACAGTCCCTGGTCGATCTTGCCCATGCCGTTCTCCTCCGTGTGCGGGCGGGGTGCGGCGCGACTGTAGTGCACCGCCCGGCGGCGTGTAAACAAACATCCGCTAAGGTAATTGGGTGCGGGAGTAATCGGCCTTCGAGCTTGGCCGCCGGGTGCGCCTGCCGGTAGAATGCCGGCCTTACCAGCACCTGTGGCGACGGGCGGCGGCAACGCCTCCCGCCGCTTTTGCTGCGCCCGACGCAACCACCGGAGCCCGCAGTGCCCGAGCCAGCACTTCTCGCCCTCGCCGACGGCACGCTGATGCAGGGCGTGTCGGTCGGCGCCCGCGGCCACGCCGTGGGCGAGGTGGTGTTCAACACCGCCCTGACGGGGTATCAGGAAATCCTGACCGACCCGTCGTACTGCCGGCAGATCGTGACGCTGACCTACCCGCACATCGGCAACGTCGGCTGCAACGCCGAGGACGAGGAGGCGGGGCAGGTACACGCGGCGGGGCTGGTGATCCGCGACGCGCCGCGCTTGCGGTCGAACTGGCGGGCGGAGGTGTCGCTGGACGACTACCTTCGCGAGCGTGGCGTGGTGGCGATTGCCGGCCTCGACACGCGCGCGCTCACCGGACGCCTGCGGCGGGGCGGTGCGCAGGCTGGCTGCATCGTGGCCGGGCCTGACATCGACGCCGAGTTCGCTGTGGCTCAGGCGCGCGCCTTTGCGGGTCTCACGGGCATGGACCTCGCGCAGGTGGTGAGCTGCGAGGCGGCTTATCCCTGGCAGGGCAGTACCTGGACTCTGGACGGCTTCGAGCCGCCGCCCGCGCCGCGCTTTCGGGTGGTGGCGTACGACTTCGGCATCAAGCGCAACATCCTGCGCTGTCTCACCGCGGTCGGCTGCGAGGTGACGGTGGTGCCGGCCAGGACGTCCGCCGCCGACGTGCTGGCGCGCAAGCCCGACGGCGTGTTCCTGTCGAACGGCCCGGGTGACCCCGAGCCTTGCGACTACGCGATCGACGCGATTCACGAGTTTCTGGACCGCAGCGTCCCGCTGTTCGGCATCTGCCTTGGCCATCAGTTGCTGGGCCTCGCCGCCGGCGCGCGCACCGTGAAGATGAAATTCGGTCACCACGGCGCCAACCACCCGGTGTTCGAGACCGCCACCGGGCGGGTGCTGATCACGAGCCAGAATCACGGCTTCGCGGTGGACGAGGCGAGCCTGCCGGCGCACCTGAAGCCGACGCACCGGTCGCTGTTCGACGGCTCGCTGCAGGGCGTTGTGCACACCGAAAAACCGGCATTCAGCTTTCAGGGCCACCCGGAAGCGAGCCCCGGCCCGCACGACGCGGCGCACCTGTTCCAGCACTTCACCGACCTGATGGCGGCCCACCGCGGCGCCTGAGGACCACCGTGCCCAAACGTACCGACATCAAGAGCATCCTCATCGTCGGCGCTGGCCCGATCGTGATCGGCCAGGCCTGCGAGTTCGACTACTCGGGCGCCCAGGCCTGCAAGGCGCTGCGCGAGGAGGGTTACCGGGTCATCCTGGTGAACTCGAATCCGGCCACCATCATGACCGACCCGGACATGGCGGACGCCATCTACATCGAGCCGATCACCTGGCCGGTGGTGGCGAAGATCATCGAGCGCGAGCGCCCGGACGCGCTGCTGCCGACCATGGGCGGGCAGACGGCGCTGAACTGCGCGCTCGACCTCGCCCGCGAGGGCGTGCTGGAACGATTCGGCGTGCAGATGATCGGCGCCACGCGCGACGCCATCGACAAGGCCGAGGACCGCGAGCGCTTTCGCGAGGCGATGCGCCGCATCGGGCTTGCCACGCCGCGCTCGGCGCTCGCCCACAGCATGGAGGAAGCCCTGCAGGTGCAGGCGCAGATCGGCTTCCCGACCATCATCCGGCCGTCGTTCACCATGGGCGGCAGCGGCGGCGGCGTGGCCTGGAACCGCGAGGAATTCGTCGCCATCTGCGAGCGGGGCCTCGATCTGTCGCCCACGCACGAGCTGCTGATCGAAGAATCCATCATCGGCTGGAAAGAGTTCGAGATGGAGGTCGTGCGGGACCGCAACGACAACTGCATCATCATCTGCTCGATCGAGAACTTCGACGCCATGGGCGTGCACACGGGTGACTCCATCACCGTGGCGCCGGCGCAGACGCTCACCGACCGCGAATACCAGATCATGCGCAACGCCTCGCTCGCGGTACTGCGCGAGATCGGCGTCGAGACCGGCGGCTCGAACGTGCAGTTCGCCGTGAACCCGGCCGACGGGCGCCTGGTGGTGATCGAGATGAACCCGCGCGTGTCGCGCTCGTCGGCGCTGGCCTCGAAGGCGACCGGCTTTCCGATCGCGAAGGTCGCCGCCAAGCTCGCCGTCGGCTACACGCTCGACGAGCTCAAGAACGAGATCACCGGCGGCGTGACGCCGGCCTCGTTCGAGCCCAGCATCGACTACGTGGTCACCAAGGTGCCGCGGTTCAACTTCGAGAAGTTCCCGCAGGCCGACGGCACGCTGACCACGCAGATGAAGTCGGTCGGCGAGGTCATGGCCATCGGCCGCACGTTCCAGGAGTCGCTGCAGAAGGCCATGCGCGGGCTCGAAACCGGCATCGATGGATTTGTACCGGCGCTCGTCGGCCGCGACGAGGCGGCGCTCGACACGCTGCGCCAGCGCCTGCGCACCCCGTCCGATGACCGCCTGCGCTACATCGGCGATGCGTTCCGCTGCGGTGTTTCGCTGGGTGAGGTGCAGACGCTGACGGGCATCGATCCGTGGTTCCTGGATCAGGTGGCCGAGATCATCGAGGTGGAGGATGAGATCGCCAGCGCGAGCCTCGCCGCCACCGATGCCGCCCGGCTGCGCGCCTGGAAGCGCCTGGGTTTCTCCGACAGCCGCCTTGGCACGCTGCTCGGCGCCAGCGAGGACGCCGTGCGCCAGCGTCGCCGCGCGCTCGGCGTGGTGCCGGTGTACAAGCGCGTCGATTCCTGCGCCGCCGAGTTCCCGGCCGCCACCGCCTATATGTATTCGACCTACGAGGACGAGTGCGAGGCGCAGCCGACCGACCGCCGCAAGGTGATGATCCTCGGCGGCGGGCCGAACCGCATCGGCCAGGGCATCGAGTTCGACTACTGCTGCGTGCACGCGGCGCTGGCGCTGCGCGAGGCCGGGTTCGAGACCATCATGGTCAACTGCAACCCGGAGACGGTGTCGACGGACTACGACACTGCCGATCGCCTCTACTTCGAGCCGCTGACGCTGGAGGACGTGCTCGAAATCGTCCGCGTCGAGCAGCCGTGGGGCGTGATCGTGCAGTTCGGCGGCCAGACGCCGCTGAAGCTCGCCCGCGCGCTGCTGGCGGCGGGTGCGCCCATCATCGGCACCACGCCGGACGCCATCGACCGCGCCGAGGACCGCGAGCGCTTCCAGCAGGTGGTGGACAAGCTCGGCCTGCTGCAACCGGCCAACCGCATGGCGGCAAGCCTGGAGCAGGCGCTGACTGCCGCCGGGCAGATCGGCTACCCGCTGGTGATGCGCCCGTCGTACGTGCTGGGCGGCCGCGCCATGGAAATCGTCTACGACGAGGCGGGCCTGCGCGCCTATATGCAGAACGCCGCCCACGTGTCGGCGGCCTCGCCGGTGCTGCTGGATCGCTTTCTCGACGACGCGCTGGAGGTGGACGTCGATGCCGTCTGCGACGGCAAGGATGTCGTCATCGGCGGCGTGATGGAACACATCGAGCAGGCCGGCGTGCATTCCGGCGACTCCGCCTGCTGTCTGCCGCCGTATAGCCTCGCGCCCGAGGTCGTGACCGAAATGCGCCGCCAGACGGTGCAGCTCGCGCACGAGCTCGGCGTGGTCGGGCTTATGAACATCCAGTTCGCGGTCAAGAACGGCGACGTTTACCTGCTGGAAGTGAACCCGCGCGCGTCACGCACAGTTCCGTTCGTGTCCAAGGCGACGGCGGTGCCGCTCGCCAAGGTGGCGGCGCGCTGCATGGCCGGTATCGATCTCAAAACGCAAGGCGTCGCGGGCGAAGTGACGCCGCCGTACTACGCGGTCAAGGAAGCCGTGTTCCCGTTCGCCAAGTTCCCGGGCGTCGACATCATCCTCGGGCCCGAGATGAAATCCACCGGCGAGGTGATGGGCGTCGGGCGCAGCTTCGGCGAGGCCTACGGCAAGGCGCAGCTCGCCGCGAGCAACCCGCTGCCGCGCGGCGGGCGCGCCTTCATCTCCGTGCGCCAGGCCGACAAGACGGCGCTGCTGGTACAGGTGGCGGCGGATCTGCGGCAGATCGGCTTCGAGCTGGTCGCCACCCACGGCACCGCCCAGGTGCTGACCGAGGCCGGTATCCCGTGCGCGGTGGTGAACAAGGTCAAGGAAGGCCGCCCGCACGTGGTTGACCTGCTCACCAATGGCGAGATCGCCTTCGTGCTGAACACCACCGAGGGCAAGCAGGCGATCGCCGATTCGTTCGCCATCCGCGCCGCGGCGCTGCGCTACAAGGTGCCGCATACCACCACGCTGGCCGGTGCGCGCGCCACGTGCCTTGCGCTGCAGGCGGGCACGGATATTCGCGTCGAGAGCCTGCATTCCCTGCATACCGAGTTGACCTGATGACCCGCGAACCCCTCACCGCCCGCGGCGCCGAGCAGTTGCGCCGCGAACTCGAAGACCTGAAATCCGTGCAGCGGCCGCGCGTGATCGCGGCCATCGCCGAGGCGCGCGCGCACGGCGATCTGAAGGAAAACGCCGAGTACCACGCCGCCAAGGAGCAGCAGGGCTTCATCGAGGGCCGCATCAGCGAGATCGAGGATCGTCTCGGTCGCGCCGAGGTGATCGATCCCGCCAAGCTCGCCGCCGGCGGCAAGGTGGTGTTCGGCGCCACCGTGCAGCTGGTGAATGTCGACAGCGACGAGGAAGTGACGTATCAGATCGTCGGCGTCGACGAGGCCGACATCAAGCAGGGCCGCGTGTCGTTCCGGGCGCCGCTGGCGCGCGCGCTGATCGGCCGGGCGGTCGGCGACGAAGTGACGGTGCCGGCCCCGGGCGGCGAACAGAACTATGAAATCCTCGGCGTCGAGTACTGCTGAGCCCGTGATCCTGCGGTGAGCCGGCGCGGCAACACGCGCCGCTGGCTGCAGCGGCACGTCTCCGATCCCTACGTGCGTCAGGCGCAGGCGCAGGGCTACCGGTCTCGGGCCAGCTTCAAGCTGCTCGAAATCGACCAGAGCGACCGGCTGCTCACGCCGGGCGCGACGGTGGTGGACCTCGGCGCCGCGCCGGGCGGCTGGTCGCAGGTGGCGGCCGAGCGCATCGGCCCGCGCGGGCGGGTGGTGGCGGTGGACCTGCTCGACATGGGGCCGCTGCCGGGGGTCGAGTTCATCCAGGGCGACTTTTCCGAGCAGGCGGTGCTCGACGCGATGCTCGCCCTGCTGCCGGACGGCGCCGACCTTGTGATGTCCGACATGGCCCCCAATCTGACGGGAGTGCGCGATGTCGACCAGCCGGCGGCGCTGTACCTCGTTGAACTCGCGCTCGATTTCGCGGTTCGCGTGCTGAACCCGCGCGGCGCCCTGCTGGTCAAATGCTTCGAGGGCGCCGGCAGTCAGGAGCTGCGGGCGCTGTTCGGGCGCCGCTTCGGGCAGGTGCTGGTGCGCAAGCCCGACGCGTCGCGCGACCGCAGCCGCGAGCACTACTTGATCGGCCGCGCTATGCTGCCGATAACCCCCAGTCATTCCGCCGACCGGAGCGAAGAATCGTGAATTCCATGTCCCGCAACGTCATCCTCTGGGTCGTGGTGGCCCTGGTGCTGATGGCGGTGTTCAACAGCTTCGGTCCGCGCCGGGCCAGCGAGCGCACGGTCGACTACTCGCAGTTCATCGCGCAGGTGAAGGAAGGCCAGGTCGACCGCGTCGTGGTCGAGGAAGGCAGCGTGCGCGGCGTAACCAGCAGCGGCGAGAAGTTCGTCGTCTACACGCCAAACGACCCGCACATGATCGACGACCTGCTGGCCAACAAGGTCGGCATCGAGGTCGCCGCGCCGGATCGGCAGTCGCTGCTGATGCAGGTGTTCATCTCCTGGTTCCCTATGCTGCTGCTGATCGGCGTGTGGGTGTTCTTCATGCGCCAGATGCAGGGCGGCCCGGGCAAGGGCGGCGTGATGCCGTTCGGCAAGAGCCGCGCGCGGATGCTCACCGAAGATCAGGTGCGCGTGACCTTCGCAGACGTGGCCGGCGTGGACGAGGCCAAGGAAGAAGTGCACGAGCTGGTGGACTTCCTGCGCGACCCGTCGAAGTTCCAGCGCCTCGGTGGCCGCATCCCGCGCGGCGTGCTGATGGTGGGCTCGCCCGGCACCGGCAAGACGCTGCTGGCGCGCGCCATCGCCGGTGAGGCCAAGGTGCCGTTCTTCACCATCTCGGGTTCAGACTTCGTCGAGCTGTTCGTCGGCGTCGGCGCGTCGCGCGTGCGCGACATGTTCGAGCAGGCCAAGAAGCACGCGCCGTGCATCATCTTCATCGACGAGATCGACGCCGTCGGCCGGCACCGCGGGGCGGGCCTCGGCGGCGGGCACGACGAGCGCGAGCAGACGCTGAATCAGTTGCTGGTGGAGATGGACGGCTTCGAGGGCAACGAGGGCGTCATCGTCATCGCCGCCACCAACCGCCCGGACGTGCTCGACCCGGCGCTGCTGCGCCCTGGCCGCTTCGACCGCCAGGTGGTGGTGCCGCTGCCGGACATCGTCGGCCGCGCGCAGATCCTGAAAGTGCACATGAAGAAAGTGCCGCTCGACGCCGACGTGCAGGCCGAGGTGATCGCCCGCGGCACGCCGGGTTTCTCGGGCGCGGATCTCGCCAACCTGGTCAACGAGGCGGCGCTGTTCGCGGCGCGCCAGAACAAGCGCGTGGTCGATCAGGAGGATTTCGACCGCGCCAAGGACAAGATCATGATGGGCGTCGAGCGGCGCTCGATGGTGATGAGCGAGGACGAAAAACGCCTCACCGCCTACCACGAGGCCGGCCACGCCATCGTGGGCCTGTCGGTGCCCTCGCACGACCCGGTGTACAAGGTCAGCATCATCCCGCGCGGGCGGGCGCTCGGCGTGACCATGTTCCTGCCGGAGGAAGACCGCTACAGCCTGAGCCGCGAGCGGCTCGAAAGCCAGATCAGCAGCCTCTACGGCGGGCGCATCGCGGAAGAACTCGTGTTCGGCGCGCAGGCTGTGACCACGGGCGCCTCGAACGACATCAAGCGCACCACCGAGATCGCCCGCAACATGGTCACGCGCTGGGGCATGTCGGCGCGTCTGGGGCCGATGACGTTCGAGGAAGACGAGGGCGAGGTGTTCCTGGGTCGCAGCGTGACGCAGCACAAGAACGTGTCCGACGACACCGCGGCGACCATCGACGAGGAAATCCGCGCCATCCTGGAGCGCAACTACGCGCGCGCCAAGGAAATCGTCACCGCGCGTCTCGACACCCTGCACGCCATGGCCGACGCGCTGATGCGCTTCGAGACCATCGACAAGGATCAGATCGACGACATCATGGCCGGCCGGCCGGTGCGCGCAGTGACGCCGGCGCCGACCGACCGGCGCGCGCCGCCGCCCGCGCCAGCGACGGATGCCGGCGCCGACGGCGCGCCGAGCCTGCCCTGACGACGCCGGGCGCCGCCGGCTGGCGGCGCCCGCGGCCAATTCCGCATCCATGCTGCTGAACTGCGCCGGCAAGCCGCTCGATGTGTCGCGGCCGGCCGTCATGGGCGTACTGAACCTGACGCCGGACTCGTTCTCGGGTGATGGCCTGGCGGACGACGTCGAGGCCGCCTGCGAGCGCGCGCTGGCGCTCGTGGCCGCCGGCGCGGCGGTGATCGACATCGGCGGCGAATCGACCCGCCCCGGCGCGGCACGGGTGTCGGTGGACGACGAACTCGCCCGCGTATTGCCCTTCATCGAGCGCCTGGCGCCGCGTCTGACGGTGCCGATCTCCATCGACACCCGCCACGCGGCGGTGATGCGCGCGGCGGTCGGCGCCGGTGCCGGGCTCATCAACGACATCGCCGCGCTGCGCGAGCCGGGGGCGCTGGCCGCCGCGGCGGGGCTTGGCGTGCCGGTCATCGTCATGCACATGCAGGGCGAGCCCGGCACCATGCAGCAGGCGCCGCAATACGACGACGTGGTCGGCGAAGTCGCCGGGTTTCTGGCGCAGCGCGTGGCGGCGTGTGTCGCGGCGGGTATCGCGCGGGAGCGCATCCTGATCGACCCCGGCTTCGGCTTCGGCAAGACGGCGGCGCACAACCTCGCGCTGCTGCGGGCCCTGCCGGTGCTGTGCCGGCAGGGCCTGCCGGTCGTGGCCGGGCTGTCGCGCAAGTCGCTGATCGGCGCCGTCACCGGCGCGCCTGTGACGCAGCGGCTCGGTGGCAGTATTGCGCTCGGGTTGCTGGCGGCGCAGCGCGGTGCGCGGCTGCTGCGTGTCCATGACGTTGCCGAGACCGTGCAGGCGCTCGCCATGCTGGACGCTGTACAAGGGGAATCGAATGGCTGAGCGACGTTATTTCGGCACCGACGGCGTGCGCGGCACGGTGGGCGAGGGCTTTTTCACGCCGGATTTCGTGCTGCGGCTCGGCTGGGCCGCCGGCACGGTGCTGCGCCGGGAGGGCCGCGGCACGGTGGTGGTGGGCAAGGACACCCGCGTGTCGGGCTACATGCTGGAGTCGGCGTTGGAGGCCGGTTTGTCGGCCGCCGGCATGGACTGCCTGCTGCTGGGGCCGATGCCGACGCCGGCCGTGGCGTACCTGACGCGCACCTTCCACGCGCGCGCCGGCATCGTCATCAGCGCGTCCCACAACGCCTACCCGGACAACGGCATCAAGCTGTTCTCGGCCAGCGGCGAGAAGCTGCCGGACGCGGTCGAGGCTGAGATCGAGCGTTGTCTCGGGGAGCCGCTGACCATGGTGGCGCCGACCGAGATCGGCAAGGCGCGCCGTGCCGTCGACGCCGGCGGACGGTACATCGAATTCTGCAAGCGGGCGCTGGCCGATGGGCTCGACCTGCGGGGCCTGAAGATCGTGGTGGACGCCGCCAACGGGGCCGCCTACCAGGTGGCGCCGGCGGTGTTCCGCGAACTCGGCGCCACGGTCACGGCCATCGGCGTGGCGCCGGATGGCTTCAACATCAACCTCGACTGCGGCTCCACGGCGCCGGCGGCCCTGCAACAGGAAGTGCTGCGCCAGGGCGCGGATCTAGGGGTTGCGCTCGACGGTGACGCCGACCGGCTGGTACTGGTGGACGCCGCGGGCGAGCTGGTGGACGGCGACGAGATCCTCGGCATCCTGGCGCTGGCCCGGCACGCGGCCGGCACGCTCGGCGGCGGTGTGGTCGGCACACAGATGAGCAATTTCGGCCTTGAGCAGGCGTTCGGCCGTGTCGGCATCGCCTTCGAGCGCGCCAAGGTGGGCGACCGCTACGTGATGGAGCAACTGCGCGCGCGCGGCTGGCTGCTGGGCGGCGAGACCTCGGGGCACGTGCTGTGTCTTGACCGCACCACCACCGGGGACGGCCTGGTCACGGCGCTGCAGGTGGTGTCGGTGCTGCGCGAGCGGGGCCGTACGCTCGCCGAGTTGAAAACCTTCATGCACAAGTACCCGCAGCGGCTGGTCAACGTGCGCATGACGCCGGGCTTTGACCCGGACGGCAGTGCCGTCGTGCGCGAGGCGGTCGACACCGTGCAGGCGCAGCTCGCCGGGCGCGGGCGGGTTCTGCTGCGCAAGTCCGGCACCGAGCCGCTGGTGCGGGTGATGGTGGAGGGCGCCGACGCGGGAGAGGTGGATCACCTGTGCCAGCAGATCGCGGGTGCCGTGCAGGCTGCCATGGGACGGGCGTGACGGCCCCGTTGCGTTTGATTGCGGGCGCCTGCGCCATTACCATGCGCGGCCTTTTTGTCAGCTCCATCAAGTGCTCATGTCGCGTCCGCTGGTAGTCGGAAACTGGAAGATGTTCGGCGACCGGCAGATGGTCGCCGGGCTGGTTGGGGCCGTGGCCGAGGCCGCTGCGGCGCGGGCGGGCGTGGCCATTGCGGTTTGCCCGCCGTTTCCGTACCTGTCCCAGGCGGCGGCCGTGTTGCAGGGCAGCGCGCTGCGTCTTGGCGCGCAGAACCTCGCCGTCGAAGCATCCGGCGCCTACACCGGCGAGGTGTCGGGCGCCATGCTGCGCGATGTCGGTTGCCACTACGTCATCGTCGGCCACTCCGAGCGGCGCAGCCTGTTCGGGGAAGACAGCGCGCTGGTCGCGCGCAAGTTCCGCGCGGCGCTCGCTGCCGATCTGACGCCCATCCTGTGCGTGGGCGAGCAGCTCGCCGAGCGCGAGGCGGGCGACACCGAGCGCGTCATCGCCGCGCAGCTCGATGCGGTGCTGGAGCTGTGTGGCGAGCAGGCGCTCGCCGGTGCCGTGATTGCGTATGAGCCCGTCTGGGCCATCGGCACCGGCAAGGTGGCGACGCCCGAGCAGGCGCAGGCCGTGCACCGTTTCATCCGCCAGCGGGTCAGCGCTGCCGGCAGCACGCCGACGATTTTGTATGGTGGCAGCGTGAAGCCGGATAATGCCGCCGGTCTGTTCGCGCAGCCGGACGTGGATGGCGGCCTGATCGGTGGCGCGAGTCTGGTGGCGGATCAATTCCTTTCAATCTGCGACGCGGCGCTTCCCCGATGATGATGGTCTTGCTGATTCTTCATGTGCTCATTTGCCTGGCGCTGGTGGGGCTGGTGCTCATCCAGCAGGGGCAGGGCGCCGATGCCGGCGCGGCCTTCGGCAGCGGTTCCTCGGGCACCGTATTTGGCGCGCGCGGGGCGGGTTCGTTCCTGACCCGGATGACCGCCGGCCTGGCCACGGCGCTGTTTCTGACCAGTCTGGTGTTGGCATATCTGGGCGCGCACGCCAGTGGTCCCGCCAGCGTTACTGATAAACTTCTGCCCCCGCCGGCACCGGCGAGCGAGGCTCCGGCACCGGCGAGCGAGGCTCCGGC
>NZ_JBFWOM010000015.1:46014-61436 GCF_050250495.1 Immundisolibacter sp.
TTCTGACCAGTCTGGTGTTGGCATATCTGGGCGCGCACGCCAGTGGTCCCGCCAGCGTTACTGATAAACTTCTGCCCCCGCCGGCACCGGCGAGCGAGGCTCCGGCACCGGCGAGCGAGGCTCCGGCCTCGCCGCAAATGCCCGGCAAGTAGTCCCACGCCGATGTGGTGGAATTGGTAGACACGCCATCTTGAGGGGGTGGTGACGCAAGTCGTGTCGGTTCGAGTCCGACCATCGGCACCAACGCTCACGTCGTGAGCGTTCCGCCACCGCGCTGGCCGCACGGCCCGCGGTGCGCATCAATCGTCCAACTCGCTGACGAAATCCTCGAACTTGCCGCCCGCGCCGCGGTCGATCGCGGCCACCGGGCGCAGCGCAATGTCGAACGCGTGGCCCAGGCGCCGTTGCAGCATGGCCTGCACGGCGCGCTGCTCGGCCGCGGCTAGCGGTCGGGCAGCGACCAGGTCCACCTCGATCCGCTCGGGGCCGGTCTGGCGCAGGCGAAACTGCCGCACCGGCGCGATCGCAAGCCACTCCTCGGCCGGGAACGACGGCCAGTGCCGGCTGCCGTCCGGCAGGCGCACGAGATTGCGCGCCCGGCCGTGGATGCGCCGCAGCACCGGCAGCCCCCGCCCGCACGGGCAGGACGCACCGACCTCGGCCAGGTCGCCAATCGCGTAGCGGATCAGCGGCATGGCGAAGTTGTGCAGCGTGGTTAGCACCACCTCGCCGCTGGCGCCGGGCGGGCAGGGCGCGCCATGCGCGTCGAGTACCTCGATGAACACGTTTTCGGCCTGCACGTGGTAGTGCTCCGGCACCTCCGGGCATTGCAGGGCGAGGTAGCCCGCTTCCTCGCAGCTGTAGATGTCGGCCAGCGGCAGACCCCACACCGCGTCGCACAGCGCACGCAAGTCCACCGGCAACTGCTCGCCGAAGTTGCCAAGCCCGCGCAGGCGGGCGGGCGTCACGCCACGCGCGCGGGCGGCCAGCAGCAGGCCGCGCAGGTTGGATGGATGCGTCAGCAGGTAGTCGGGATCGTTCGCCAGCAGCCAGTCGAGTTGGCGCTCGACGGGCGTGTGGATGGGCAGCGTGAGCGCGGGACCGGTGTCGAACACCGCCTCGATGGCGCGGCCCCAGCCCGGCTGGCGCGCGTCCTGCACTTGGGTCCGGATGGCCGCGAAGGTGCCGCCGAAATCGCGCCGCTGCCACAGGTGCTCGCGCAGGTTCAGTGCACCGAAGAAAAAGTGACTGAGCTCGGTTTCAAGGCCGCGCAGCGGCCGGCCGGTGGAGCCCGAGGTGTGGTACGCGATGACCTGCCCGTGGTCGGCCGGCACGGCGCGGCTGTGCAGCGCCTCGCCGAGCGTCTGCACGTCCGTGCGGCGCAGCAGCGGTATCGAAGGCCAGTGGGCGGCGAGCGCTTGTGGGTCGTCGACCGGGGCGTTGGCCAGGCGCTGCGCGTAGGCCGGCACGGTGTCCCGGGCATGCCGCAGCAGCACGGCGAGCTGCCTGAAGCTCGCATCCTCCAGGCGCGGCGCCGGCCACCACTCGCTTTGCGCGAGCTGGTAGTGCACGGCGAGCAGGCTGGCGCCGACGCTGTCCGGCAGCGCCGGCCAGGCGAGTCCGGTGACGGCCGAGCGCGGCTCAGTCACGTCGCCAGGCGATGACGCCGTTGACGTCCTCGGTCAGCGCCTCGATGTCGACGTGATAGGCCAGCCCGGCCCGTTCACCGCCGGGTCCGGCGAGGAAGCCGGTCAGATACGCCTTGCAGCCGGCGAAACACAACGCGCCGGATACCGCGAGCCGGCTGTCGGGCGCGGTCTGGATGCGGCCATCGACGATGTGGAGATCCTCGGCGCTCAGCTCGTAGCGGCCGCTCGGCACCGTAATGGCGAGCGTGATCCTGGCCCGCCCGGTCGAAAAATCCGCCTCCAGCGCGCCGTTTTCGAGGAAGGTCGTGGCCGCCATGCCGCCTTCGCCGGCGGTGGGCGAGACCTGCCCGCCCAGCACCGAAAAGCGCGCCGCGCCCTGCAGTGCTTTCTGGGTTGGAACACCCGCCACGTAGTAGATGGCGTTGCGCGCGCCCTCGCCGCCGGTGATGTCCACGTTGGCGTGGCGACCTTGCCCTGCCGTGCGGCCGGTGCCCCAGCGGCCCCAGGCGACAAGGCCGTCGTTGCCTGCGTGGCCGACCGGCAGGCCCCAGGTGACCGGCCCGCGGTCGTCGGCAAAGCCGCGCAGCAGACCCTTGGCATCGAAGTCCAGCGTTTGCGCCGGGTACTGGTGCACCGGCGGGCCGTCGTCCGGCAGCAGAAAATCATGCGCGATGGCCACCTGCCATACCGGTGCCTGCTCGGCACTGGCCGTGCCGGCGATCAGCACCAGCGCGCTCACGGCTGCCCGCCCGGGGGTGTCGCTCATGGCCGTCTCCGGTTGGTTGTGAGGACTGTCAGCAGCCGCAGGCCGAGCGCGATCAACACGGCGCCGGCCGACCACAGCGTGATCGGCGGCATCCCGCCATGCCACAGCGCCGGTGCTAACCAGCCCGGCACGCCGTAGGCGAGGTGCAGTCCGGCCAACGCCAGCGCCAACAAACCCACGCGTTGCAGCGCCTGCCAGTAACGCACCGACATGGCGGCCTGCACGCCCGGCAGCGAGGCCGCGACCGGCGCCAGCAGTGCCAGCCAGGCCAGCACCCCAGCCAGCATGGCGCACTCCGCCAGCGCCGTGAACTCGAACGCCTGGCGAAACATCAGCCGGTAATAGCCGTAATTGAGGATGGCGAGCGACACGACGATGTGGATGGTTGCCAACGCAAACCCGGCCAGCCCCCACCAGCGCCGCCGCCACAGGTGGACGCCGAGCGCCGGCCACAGGCGCGCCGCCGGACCGAGACCGAGCGCCAGCGCCAGCAGCACGATGCCGGTCCAGGCGAAGGCCTTGTTGAGCACGTAAAGCGGAATGTGTCCGATCGACCACGGCCCGAACACCACGTAGCGGGTGGCAGCGTAGGCGGCGGTTACCAGCAGCAGCGCAGCCGGCAGCACCGTGCAGGCGCGCACGACGGCCCGGTCACGAGCTTCGCGCTGAGCTTCGCTGGCTTGGGAGGCAGGCTCCACCGGGATGATCCTGCGGCTTCAACGGCGCGACAGGGTACCCTAGCGGCGGGCCGAAACCGCCTGCTGGCGCGCCGCGCGCGGGATGAGATACGACGGCCGGACAACGGCGTGGAGGAAGCGCATGGGCATCGAAGTCGGGGGCGTGCTTGTTCTGATCGTGCTGATCGCCGACGTGTGGGCCATCGTCAACGTGGCCCAGAGCGCCGCCGGCACCGGCGCCAAGGTGGCGTGGATCGTCCTCATCCTGCTGCTGCCGGTGCTGGGGCTGCTGATCTGGCTGATCGCCGGGCCGCGCGGATGAACGCCGAGTCCGCGCTGGACCTGATCCGTCGCTACTACGCCGGCTGCAACGCCGCCGACCGGGCCGCCATGCAGGCCACGTTCTGCGCGGACGTGGTGCATTACTTCACCCACCACGGGCCGGTGCGCGGCGCGGCGGCGCTGGCCGAGCACTGGGCGCGCATGCAGCCGCGCATCGCCGGCCACTGGACGGTGGATCACGGCATCGTGCAGGGCGACGAGGCGGTCATCGAGTGGACGCTGCGCTGGACGCCGCCCGGCGGCGCGCCGGAGCTGATGCGCGGCGCCGAGTGGTACCGGTTGCGCGACGGGCGCATCGCCGAAATCCGCGCCTATTACCTGAACCCCCACGCGCCCTACGCGCGGCGGGATTTCGAACTCGACGGGTTCGATTACGCCGGGCGCGGCTACCCCGTGCTTGCCGAGTGATGCGTCAAGGAGAGCCCTGCATGTCAGTCGAGTGTCCGCGCTGCGCTGTTGCCCTCACGGATGCCGAACTGCAGGGCGTGCCGGTAGCGCGCTGTACGCAGTGCCGCGGCCTGTGGTTCGAGGCCCACGCACTGGCCGCCGCGCGCGACGCGGCCGATGCCGACCTGGCCGCGCTCGGTGTCGAGCTGTGGTCGGACCCGGAGCAGTTCCGCCACGCGCCGCGCAGCGGCCGCTGCCCCACCGGCGACGGCGCGCTGCACGCGCTGGAGTACGGCCACACCGGCGTGACGGTCGACTACTGTGACGCCTGTTTCGGGGTGTGGCTGGATGCGCGCGAGTTCGAGCGCATCGTCGTTGCCCTCGAACACGAGCTCGACCAGCGCCCGGCCGGCGACTACCTGCGAGCCGCCCTGCACGAGGCACGCGACCTGCTGACCGGCCCGCAGCCGCTGATCGAGGACTGGCGCGAGCTGTGCACCGTGCTGCGCCTGCTCGAATACCGCGTGCTGTCCGAGCATCCCGGCCTGCACCAGCGCCTGCTGGCGCTGCAGGCGAGCAACCCGTTTCGTTGAGCGGGTGCCGTCGGGCGGTCGTATAGAATGCCGCCCGCCGCGGCCGCCGGTCGCCCACCACGCCAGTCACCCGTTTCGTTTTCATGCGCCATTTGTCCATCGCGCTCGTCGTGTCGCTGTGCCTGCTGCTTGCGGGGTCGCCACCGGCGGCGGCGCGCGGCAGCCACGGCTGGGTCGAGTTTGTGGAGCTGCACCTCGACGGCGAGCCGCTGCGCGTGAAGGCCAAGCTCGACACCGGCGCCAAGAGCTCCTCGCTCGACGCCACCGACATCGCGCCGTTCGAGCGAGACGGTGAGCGCTGGGTGCGGTTTCGGCCGAGCCGGTCCGGCCTCGACGAGGCGCCGCTCGTCGAGCAGCCGGTCGCGCGCTACGTGCGCATCAAGCGCCACAGCGGTCCCTACGATCGCCGGCCGGTGATTCGCCTGCCGCTGTGCCTGGGCGACGAACTGCGCATGGTGGAGGTCAACCTGACCGACCGCGGCCGCTTCATCTACCCGTTGCTGCTGGGGCGCAAGGCGCTCGCCGGGCTGGCCGTGGTGGACCCGGCGCGGACCTTCGTGCGCCCGCCACGCTGCGACGACGCGCCCACCCCGGACAACTGATCCCGTGCGAAACCGTCACCTGCTGATCCTGTGCCTGCTGCTGGTCGCCGTCGGCGGCAGTCTGTTCCTGTACAAGTGGCTGGACCTGGGCGTGCCGATCCGCGCCGAGAACGCCATCGGCGCCTGGACGGTCGAGGCGCGCGTGCGCTTCACGGCGCAGTCCGGCAAGCCGGTCAAGGTGCGCCTGGCGGTGCCGCTGCGCCCGCCGGGCTTCGCGCTGCTCGACGAGACCTTCGTGTCGAGCGGCTACGGCCTGTCCACGGAAGTGAAGGACGGCGATCGCGAGGCGCTGTGGGCCATCCGCCGCGCGCGCGGCGAGCAGGAGCTGTACTACCAGGCCGTGGTCTACCCCGAGGAGCGGGAGCCGACTACCAGCAGCGCGCCGCGCGTGCAGCCGCCGAAGTTCGGCGACGCCGAGGCGGCGGTGGCGGCCAGTCTCGTGGAGCAGGTGCGCGCGCACTCCGCCGATATCGCCACCTTTGCCGGCGAGACGCTGGCACGCCTGCGCGCCCGTGACAACTCGGACATCGCGCTGCTGCTGGCCGGGGACAGCTCGCCCGAGCGCCGGGCGCTGGTGGCGTCGCAGGTTCTCGCCAGCGCCGGCATTGCCGCCCGGCCGGTGTACGGCTTTCTGCTGAACAAGGAAGGGCGCCGCCTGCTGCTGCTGACGGCGCTCGAAGTGCACAACGGCGAGCGCTGGCTGTGGTTCGACCCGCAGACCGGCGCGCAGGGTCGCCCGCAGGGCTTCCTGGTGTGGTCGCGCGGCAAGCCGCCGCTGCGCGACGGCGACGGCGTGCGTCACCTGCGGCTCGAATTCTCGGCGGCGGAGAACACTTACGAGGCGCTCGCCGCGGCCCGCCAGCGCGCTGCCGAGCGCGGCTCGCTGGCGCTCCAGTTCTCGCTGCTGAGCCTGCCGGTGCAGATGCAGATGGTGTACCGGGTGGTGCTGACCATGCCGCTCGGCGCGCTCATCATCGTGCTGCTGAGGAACGTGGTCGGCATCAAGGCGTTCGGCACCTTTGCGCCGATCCTGATCGCACTCGCGTTTCGCGAGACCCGGCTGCTGAACGGCATCCTGCTGTTCACAGGCATCGTCGCGCTCGGGCTGCTGGCGCGGTTCTACATGGAGCGGCTCAAGCTGCTGCTGGTGCCGCGCCTGGCCTCGGTGCTGACGGTTGTGGTGCTGATGATGGCGGGCCTGAGCGTCATCACCTACCAGCTCGGCATCGGCGCCGGGCTGTCGGTGGCGCTGTTCCCGATGGTGATCCTCACCATGACCATCGAGCGCATGTCGATCGGCTGGGAAGAGGCCGGCCCGCGCGAGGCCCTGCAGCAGGCCGGCGGCAGCCTGCTGGCGGCGTCGCTCGCGTACCTCGTGATGACCGAGCGGCAGGTGCAGCACCTGGTGTTCATGTTCCCGGAACTGCTGCTGATCGTGCTCGCCATCACGCTGGCGCTCGGCCGCTACACCGGTTACCGGATCACCGAGCTCAAGCGCTTCCGGGCGCTGGCGGGATGATGGTGTTCCCCTGGCAGCGCGCGCGGGCGCTGCGCCGCGCCGGCGTGCTCGGCATGAACCAGCGCAACGGCGATTTCATCGCCCGCGTGAATCCGCGCCGCCTGTACCCGCTGGTGGACGACAAGGTGCGCACCAAGACGCTGGCCGCGGCCGCCGGCATCCAGGTGCCGGAGCTGTACGGCGTGGTCCGCATCCAGCACGAGGTGGTGCAGCTGCCGCAGTTGCTGGGTGGCCGCGAGGATTTCGTGGTCAAGCCGGTCAACGGCAGCGGCGGCAACGGCGTGCTGGTCATCGTCGGCAAGCGCAAGGGCCGCTACCGCAAGGCAAGCGGCGCGCTGCTCACCGAGGACGAACTCGAACACCACGTCTCGAACACGCTGTCTGGCCTGTACAGCCTGGGCGGCCAGCCGGACGCGGCGATGATCGAGTACCGCGTCAAGATCGACTCGGTGTTCGAGCCGATCTCGCACCAGGGCGTGCCGGACCTGCGCACGGTGGTGTACCGCGGCTACCCGGTGTTGGCCATGGTGCGCCTGCCGACGGCGCTGTCGGACGGCAAGGCCAACCTGCACCAGGGCGCCATCGGCGCCGGCATCGACATCGCGAGCGGCGTCACCGGCCGCGGCGTGTGGCGCAACGAGGTCGTCGACGAGCACATCGACACCGGCAATCCCATCAGCGGCGTGCAGGTGCCGCAGTGGGACACGCTGCTGGCGCTCGCGGCGCGCTGTTACGACATCAGTGGTCTCGGGTATCTGGGCGTCGATTTCGTGCTCGACCGCGACTTCGGCCCGATGATGCTGGAGATGAACGCCCGCCCGGGCCTGAACATCCAGATCGCCAACCAGACCGGCCTGCTGCCGCGCCTGGCCACCGTGGACGCGCTCGGCCGCGATGGCGCCAGCGTCGACGAGCGCGTGGCGTTTGCCAAGGAACAGTTCGGGCGCGGCTGACGCGCGCCCGTGCGGCGCCGGCCCGACCTGGCGCCGCTGCTAGACTCTTTCGAATCCTTATCCCATGCCCCGGAGCCCGCCGTGAACATTGCCGACGACTGTGTCGTGACCCTTGCCTACACCCTGCGCGATTCCGCCGGCGAGGTGCTCGACAGCGCCACCGCGGCCGAGCCGTTTGCCTACGTGCAGGGACGCCGGTCGGTGATCGCCGGGCTCGAAAAGCAGCTCGCCGGCCGCGCCGTCGGTGACAAGCTCGACATCAGCATCGAGCCCGCGGAAGCCTACGGCGAGCACAGCCCGGCGCGCGTGCAGACGGTGCCGCGCGACCGTTTCCCGGAAGGCATCGACATCGAGCCCGGCATGCAGTTCCACGCCGGCGACGAGCACGGCGGGCGCATGCCGGTGCGCGTCACCGAGGTCAACGAGGACGGCGTGGTCATCGACGCCAACCACCCGCTGGCCGGCCAGACGCTGCACTTCGCGGTCGAGGTGCTCGGCGTGCGCGCCGCCACCGCCGAGGAGCTGGCGCACGGCCACGTGCACGGGCCGGGCGGTCACCACCACTGAGCGACGCCGTGCCGGCCGCGCTGCCGCGCGGCCCTGCCTCGCGCCGGCCGCTGGCGCGGCTGTGCGGGCTTCTGTGCGTGTTCGTCGCGTTATCCGCCCCGGCGGCGGCCGAGCCCGTGGCCGACGCGCTGCGCGCAAAGCTCGCGACCCCATCGAACGACACGCTCTACGCCCCCGAGTTGCTGCGCGCCCTGTACGCCGGGCGCGACTTCGCGCCGCTATGGACGGGCGCCCGCGCCGGCGAGGCGCAGGCGGCGCTCGCGTCCGCCGCAGCGCACGGTTTCAGCACCGCCAACTACCACCGCGCCGCCATCGCGGCCGGCAGCGCGGATGTGACTTCGGCCGGCCAGGCCGCGGTTGATCTGCTGATCAGCGACGGCCTGCTGTTGCTCGGCTCGCACGTGCGCAGCGGGCGCATCGAGCCCGGCTCCGTCACGCCCCGTCCCCATCTGCTGATTGTCGATGCCGACCTGCCGGCGCGGCTGGGGGCAGCGCCCTCCGCCGCGGCGTTTCTGGACAGCCTGGTTTCGCCGCTGGCTGGCTACGCGCGCCTTCAGGACGCCTTGCGTCAATACCAGGCGCTCGCCGACGGCGGCGGCTGGCCAAGCCTGCCGCCCGGCCCGACGCTGCGCCCGGGCGACCGCGACCCGGCCATCGCCGCGCTGCGCGCGCGCCTGGCGCGCGAGGCGGTGGACGGGCCGGTCGGTGGTGACGGAGATCTCTTCGACGCCACGCTGGAGGCCGCGGTGCGGCGCTTTCAGGCCCGCCATGGGCTGGACGTGGACGGCGCCGTCGGCCGCCGCACCCGGGCCGCGCTCGACACGCCGGCTGCGGCGCGCGTGGCGCAGATCGTTGCCAACCTGGAGCGCCGACGCTGGTTGGGCGAGGCGCCCGGACAGCGGCAGGTGCGCGTCAACGTGGCCGCCTTCACGCTGGAGGCCATCGACGGGCCGGACGTGGCGCTGCGTATGCGCGTCATCGTCGGGCGCCCGTACCGGGCATCGCCGGAGTTTGCCGACCGCATCCGCTACCTTGTGCTGAATCCGGACTGGGAAGTGCCGCCGAAACTCGCCGCGCAGGACAAGCTGCCGCTGATCCGCCGCGACCCGGCCTACCTTGCCCGCGAGCACCTGCGCGTGCTGCGCGGCTGGGGCGAGCAGGCGCGCGAGCTCGATCCGGCCAGCATCGACTGGCAGCATGTGAAGACGCCGCTGCCGTTTCGACTGCGCCAGGATCCGGGCCCGGGCAACGCGCTCGGGCGAATCAAGTTCATGTTCCCGAACAGCCATGACGTATACCTGCACGACACGCCCTCGCGCGGGCTGTTCGCGCAGGCGGAGCGCAGCTTCAGCTCCGGCTGCATCCGCGTGCAGCAACCACTGGCGCTGGCCGACTGGCTGCTTGAGGACGACCCGCGTTGGCCGCCCGATGCGCTGCGCGCCACCATCGACAGCAGCCAGACGCGCACCGTGAACTTGCGCCGACCGGTGCCGGTCTACCTGCTGTACTGGACCGCCTGGGTCGGCGGCGACGGCGCGGTGCAGTTTCGACGCGACATCTACGACCGCGACGCGCCGCTGGCGGCAGCGCTCGCGGCGCCACTGCAGGGAGAGTGAATCATGGGCCGACGTTTTTCCGGCCGCTGGCTGGTGCGCCTGCTGGGTGCAAGCGTGCTCAGTGTGGCGGGTGCCGCCGCCACCGCGGCGCCGCTGCAACTCGCCATGCTAACGCCACGCGCCGGCCCGTCCGACAGCGCCGGTTTCAGCGTGCGCTGGGGCGCTGAGCACTCGGCACTGGCAATCAACCCGCTGATAGCCGCGCCGGGTGAGCGCCTGGTGTTGAAGGCGGACAGCCGCACCGGCGATCGCTTTGCGCTCGATGCCGGCGCCGGCACCGTGCAGCGCCTCGGCCCCGCCCACTGGCGCTGGACCGCGCCCGGCCGGCCCGGAGCCTACACGCTGGAAGTCGCCCGCGGCGACGGCGCGCGCATGCGCTTCACCGCGCTGGTCACCACGCCGCGGCAGGCCATGCGCGGCGGCATGCTGAACGGCTACCTCATCGGCAACTACCCGCAGCACCCGGCCGGGCAGGCCATCTACCGCCAGCCGGACGGCTTCATCGAGGTCAACACCCGCACCGCCGAACTGCCGCTCACACCGCGCTTGAAGCTCGGCCAGTTCGTCTGCAAGCAGGACGCCCGCGGCGCGCGCTACGTTGCGCTGCGCGAGCGCCTGCCGCTGGCACTCGAAGCCGCACTCGACCGCTTCGCCCGCGCCGGCATTGCGGCGAGTGGCCTTACCGTGATAAGCGGCTACCGCACGCCGCACTACAACCGCCAGCTCGGTGACACTCGCTTTAGCCGCCACCAGTTCGGCGACGCGGCGGACGTGTTCGTCGACGAGAACGGCGACGGCGTGATGGATGACCTCAACGCCGACGGCCGGCACGACGTGGGCGACGCACGGCTGCTGTTCGGCATCGTCGACGCGGCGCAGGCCGACGCCGACTGGCAGCGCTTCACCGGCGGCCTGTCCGCCTACCCGCCGAACGCGTACCACGGCGCCTTCGTGCACCTCGACACGCGTGGCGTGAAGGCGCGCTGGTAACCGGCCGGCGCGGACAATTTTTGTCACAAGTTGACAATCCCCGGCGCGCCGGCCGATGGCCAGCCGCCGGATCGTCAGTGCAGCGGCGCCGCAAAAGCCCATGCTTTTCAGCCGCCCGCACCCGCGACGCGCAGGACTCGCCACCTGCGTCCACGCGGACGTTTTGTACGGACCATCAAATGGTTGAATGGCCTTTCGCGGGCCGTTCAGCAGGCTGAACGGTTCCGCCAAAGCCCGCGGTTATCGTGTTCGCGCGCGGCGTGCGCACAGAGTGGCACACGCATTGCTGTATGGCTCCCGCGAGCCGGCCTCAAGCCCGCCCGCGCCGGGCCGATAGCGATGTGCTTCGGTGGTGCGGACGGACCCGACGCCGACGCAGACGGGCCTTTATCCACAATCAGGAGATACCTCATGCAGAAACTGCAACAGGGCTTCACGCTCATCGAACTGATGATCGTGGTGGCCATCATCGGCATCCTGGCCGCGCTGGCCGTGCCGGCGTATCAGGACTACACGATTCGTTCGAAGGTGTCGGAGGCCGCTTCACTGGCTTCTGCGGGTCGGACAGCTATCGATGTTGCTTTCAGCGAGACTGGCAGTCTTGCGGCAGTGCCAACGACTCACGCCAGTTTGGGACTGTCCACGGCCAGGTCGTATAGCGCGAAATATGTTTCTGCCGTCACGGTCGTCGCTGGTGGACGGGGACGCATTGATGTCCAGCTCAAATCCCAAAGCGCGCTTGGCTTGGGAACTGCGGCAGGCCAAACCGTTACTTACACCCCGGCATCGAATGGTGCAGCGCTCCAGTGGTCGGTAAGCAGTGCGTCCACTGTTCCGTCAAAATATCGGCCAAAGACCTAAAACAGTCTTAGTGCAATGCAAAAAAGGGGCGGCTTCGGCTGCCCCTTTTTTATATTGGCCATGAAAAAAACGAGACCGATATATCGAGGCCCGTTGGCTGTCGGAATATTGGCAGTTTTGGCCTTCGCCTACTGTCCCGGCCTGTCCGGCCCCTGGCTGTTCGACGACTATTCAAATGTCCGCGAGAACGCTTTTCTGCGCGTAGGGACGCTGGATTGGCAGTCCTTGCGGGGGGCGGCGAGCTCGATGAGCGCGGGACCGCTCGGCAGGCCCATCGCCTATATGAGCTTCGCGCTCGATCACTACCTGCACGGCGACGCTACGCCGTATCCCTACAAGCTGGCCAACGTGCTCATCCATGGTCTGAATGCGCTGCTGGTTGCGGCTCTGCTGGGCACGGTACTCGGGCGCCTGGCCGCGCGTCAGGCCCTGCCGGCACGTCTGACGGCGCCCGCCGCGCTGGCGATCACCGCCCTGTGGGCGGTGCACCCCATACAGATTTCCAGCGTGCTGTACGTGGTACAGCGCATGACGAGCCTTTCGGCCACCTTCACGTTGGCGGCGCTACTGTGCTGGCTGCGAGCGCGGGACGGAGTGGCGCGGCGTTTCGCGACGCCGGCCATAGAACTGGCGCCGCTCGCGATGGTCGGCTGGCTGCTGGCCGGCGGACTGTTCTGGACGCTTGGACTGTTCACTAAAGAGACCGCTGTGGTGTTGCCGCTGTACGCGCTGTTACTGGACCGGGTGCTATTCCCGGAGGCGCCGTGGTGGCAGCGCTGGCAGCGCATCCCGGCCGGCGCGCGCCTAGCACTGTTAACGTCGGGGCTGGTGCTGGTATTCGGGCTCGCGGCATGGCATTACGCCCCCGGCTACGCCGGTCGGCCCTTTACGCTGGCCGAACGGGTGCTGACGCAGGCACGCGTACTGTGGTTCTACGCCAGTCTCGCGGCGCTGCCGCGTATCGACGCCTTCGGTCTGCATCACGACGACATCGCGCTGTCTACCGGTCTGCTCACGCCGTGGACCACGCTGCCGGCGCTGCTGGGTCTCGCCGCGGTCGGTCTGCTGGCATGGCGCTGCACGGATCGCCGGCCGCTGATTGGCCTCGGCATTGCCTGGTTTCTGGCCGGGCACGCGCTGGAATCAACCGTGGTGCCGCTCGAAATCGCCCATGAGCATCGCAACTACCTGCCCCTGCTGGGGTTGTTGCTGGCCGCGGCGGGCGGTTTGCTGGCGGTCCGCTGGCCGCGGCGCCGTCTGGCCGCGGTCGCCGCGACGGTGAGCGCCGTTCTTGCCGCCACCACGGCGCTGCGCGCCGATCAGTGGGGAGACGAACTCGGCATGAGTCGCTACGAGGTGCGCCACCACCCGGGCTCGGCGCAGGCCCGCAACAACCTGGCGGCAGACCTCGTCTGGCGCGGCCAGTACCCCGAAGCTCGCCAACATCTGCTGGCGGCCATGGACATAGCGCCGTGGGAGGCTGGCTATCCGATGAACCTGGTCGGCGCTTACCGGGTGGAACATATAGACCCTCCGCCGGCTCTCAACGCGGAGATCCTGAAGCGCATCCGCAGCCAGCCGCTGAGCGCCTTCGCCAGCAACACCCTGCAACGCTACAGCGAGTGCCTACCTAAGGGTTGTGCATACATGGCGGCGGACGTTACACGTTGGCTGGAAGCCTACTTGGCGTCTGACCAGCCGACCTTCGATCGCTCCTATGTGTACTTCCTGTTGGGCCGTGCCTACCGGGAGCAGGGTCGTATTCAGGACGCGCTGAACGCGTTCCAGCGCGCCCATGATCTCGACCCCCGCTACCTGCACCCGCTGTTCGAGCAGGCCAACATCCTGCTGGCGCTGCGCCAATGGGATGCCGCCACGCAGGTGCTGGACAGCATCCGTGCCGCCAACGAACGCGCCTACCAGCGTCTCGACCGGCAGATCGCGCAGCTGGACGCCGCCATCGCGACGGGGCGGACTGCCGAGAGCGCCGAACACAAGCCCGCTGCGGCCCCATGAAAACCCGGCCAGTCCGTTGGGCGTGTCTCGCCGGTGCCCTGGTGCTCGTCGCGCTCGCTTACCTGCCCGGCCTGCGCGGGCCGTTCGTGTTCGACGACTTTCCGAACATCCTGAACAACCCGGCGGTTGCGCTGACGGAGCTGACGCCGCAGGCGCTGCGCACGGCGGCGCTGTCCAACCACAGCGGGCCGCTCGGCCGGCCGGTGGCGGCGCTGTCGTTCGGGCTCGACCACTACCGGGCGGGCGGGTTTTACCCGCTGGCCTTCAAGCTGACCAACCTCGCCATCCACCTGCTGAACGTGCTGCTGGTGTACGCCATCGCCGTGCGTCTGGCGCGGCGCCTGGGGGCCAGCGAGGGCGCGGTGGCGGTGGGCGTGTTCTGCGCGCTGCTGTGGGGGCTGCACCCGCTGCAACTGACCTCGGTGCTGTACGTGGTGCAGCGCATGACGAGCCTGGCGGGCACCTTCACGCTGGCGGCGGTGCTGTGCTGGATCGAGGCGCGCGGGCGATGGGGGCAACGCCCGGCCACCGGCTGGCTGCTGGCCTGCGGCGGGTTGTTCGTGCTCGGCGTGTTCACCAAGGAAAACGCCATCCTGCTGCCGCTGTATCTGGCGGTGATCGAGTGGTGCCTGTGGCGGCCGAGCGCGGTGGATGACCCAGGCCGGCGCATGGCCAACCGCTTTTTTGCACTCACGCTGCTGGCGCCGATGCTGGTGGGCCTTGCGGTATTGGCGGTCAAGCCCGGCCTGCTGCTGGACGGCTACGCCAGCCGGCCGTTCACGCTCGGCGAGCGGCTGCTGACCGAGGCGCGCGTGCTGTGGTTCTACGTCGGCCTCATCGCCTTGCCGACGCCGGCGCGGCTGGGGCTCTACCACGACGACATCGCGATCTCGACCTGGCTGCTCGACCCGTGGACCACGCTGCTGGCGCTCGACGGCTGGGCGCTGGCGCTGGGTGCGGCCTTTCTGCTGCGGCGCCGGGCGCCGGCGTTCACCTTCGGCGTGCTGTGGTTCCTGGCCGGGCACGCGCTGGAGTCCACGGTGGTGCCGCTCGAAATCGCCCACGAGCACCGCAACTACCTGCCGAGCCTGGGTCTGGTTTTCGCCGCCGTGTATGGCGTGGCGGCGCTGGCGCGGCGCATGGGCAATCAGCGTGTGTACGCTGCGCTGGGTCTTGCCGGTGCCGCGGCGCTCGGCTTCTGCACCTTCGGTCAGGCGGCGGCCTGGGCGAGCGACGAGGCCATCATCGAGGCGCTGCACCGCCACCACCCGCGCTCGCCCTCGGCGCAGCAGATGATGGGCGAGTTGCTGTTCAAGCGGTACGGCCAGCCGGCGCGGGCGGCGGAGCATTACCAGCGCGCGGCCAAGCTCGCGCCTTGGGAGGCCGGCTACGCAATCCGCGCCATCTGGGCGCGCCGCGCGGCTGGCGAGCTAGGTCCGACCGAGGTCGACGTGCAGGCCATCGCACGGACGCTGCGCGAGCGGCCGGTGCCGCCGACCACGCTGATCGCGCTGCAAAACCTCGCCGACTGCGCCCGCACGGACGATGCCGCGTGCCGGGACATGCTGTCGGCGCTGCTCTACTGGCTGGACGCGGCGCAGGCCAACCCGCGCCTGGCCGCCAGGCCGCGCCAGCAGGTGCGGATGAGTTACGGGCAGGTGTGTCTGGAAACCGAGCGCTACCCGCAGGGCCTGGTGTGGGTGCAGTCGGCGTATCGGCACTCCGGCTTGCCCGTCTATCGGCTGATGGAGGCCAATTTCCTGATGCTGCAGAACGACCTCGACGGTGCGGCGGCGCTGTTGGCGGACGTCGCCCGGATGCCGCAGCTGACGGGGGAAGATCGCGAACACATCGCGGTGCTGGAAGACGCCATCGCCACGCGCC
>NZ_JBFWOM010000016.1:0-58199 GCF_050250495.1 Immundisolibacter sp.
CAAGCACCTGCATCAGGAAATTCACATCATCCTGCGGGTTCTGCGCCGACAACAGGGTGTGGTCTAGATGTGTCACCCGCCCGCCGGGGGTGCCGTGCGGCGGCACCGGGCTCGGGTTTTCCATGCCGGTGGCGTAGCCGATCTTGTCGGCGTGGAAGTACAGCAGCATGTGCTGGCCGGACGGCAGCGGAAAACGGATACCTTCGCCCTGGCCCTTGACCGCCCCGGCGGCGATGCGCGTCACGGGCTGGCCATACGCCGCCACGGCGGCCGCCGCTTCGTCGAGGTCCGCCGGGTCGTTGACCTTGAACCCGATGTGCTCCACGCCGGCGGATTTGGCCGGGTTCAGGATCAGGCAGTGATGGTCCTGCACGTCCGCCGCCTGCAGGTACACGCGACCTTGTTCATCGCGATCGGTTTCTCGAAGCCCCACCACGTGCACGTAGTGCCGCACGGCGGCGTCCACGTCCATGACGTTCATGCTCGCGTACGAGAATCGACTGATGGCCATCGCCGGCTCCTCTGTGGGGGTATGGGGTCGGGCTCTGCGGCCCATTGAATGGGTTCGATTATCCGCCGATCAGGCGTGATAGGGGCGCCTTGGCCCGCTGTTTCCACGGGTGCGCCGTTTCTACCGCCAGCGCGGACTGCGGTACCGCCCGGCATAGCAGCGCATAGCAATCGCTGCCGGCGCCCTCATCCAGCCAGCGCAGCGAAGCAGGCAACGGGTAGTGCACCGCGCCCTCGACGATGCGCGCCCGGCAGGCACCGCAGCCACCCTGTTCGCAGGCCACGTGCAGGATGACACCCGCGCGGCGCGCGGCCACCAGCACGGTTTCATCAGTGGGGCAGGAAAAGGTCATTTCGGCCTGTCCGGCGTGGCGCAGCGTGACAGGGACCGAGTCGGCCATGGTCAGGCGGCAGCCGTCGATGCCGGCAGCACGGCGGCCAGCCGGTCGCGCAGTAGATACAGCGCCGCAGCGCCCTTGCCGGCCTCGCTGGCGAGCAGTTTGAGTGCTTCATCGCCCGTGGCGCCGGCGTTGCCGCCGGCTGCCGCGAGCTGTTCGAGCAGCGGCAGGCCCTGATCGATGAAGGCCCATAGATCGTCGAGCGCCTTGTCGCGCACGCGCCCGTAACCCTTGACCACCCGGCCGGCGTCCGCGGCGAGGCGGCCGAGCGTCGGGTCGCGCCCTAGCCAGTGCAGCACGGCGTCGTGCCAGCGCTTGAGGAGCGCGAGTTCCTCGTGGTGGCGCAGCGAGCGCCGGCGCAGATGGCGCATGGCCGACACCAGCGACAGCGTGAAATATCCCCACGGCCGGTTGCTGCGCACGCGCATGGGCATGGCGATGCGGTCGAAGTCCGGCCGCCATCGTCGGCCACGCTCGCGTACCCAGCGGCCGAGCGCCACCGGCAACATGCCATAGATCTGCGGCGGGTCCGGGGCGAGGAAATCGTCGACCCAGAATGGGTCCTCGCCGCGCACGTTGTGGTCCTGGCGCATCTTCGCGAAGCGCTCCGGGCGCAGCTTGAGCTGGGCGACGCGCTGCGCATCCTCGTAGGTCATCCAGTTGGCGAGATGCTGTGCGTAACTCGCTGTTATGACGCTAGCATCTGCGCCGCATTTGGCCGTCTCCGCGGCCTGTATCGCCTGCAGACGGCCAAGATAATCCCGAACGTAGGCGCCGTCCTGAAAATCCAGCACGCGGTAGCAGGCCTCTGCGAACACACGCGACAGCGCGGGCGCCGCGCTGCGGGCCTGCTCCAGCAACTGGCGGTACTCGGCGCGGCGGCGAGCGGGCAGGGCGGCCTCGCGCTGCTGGGCGAGCTGTTCCCAGTCGAGCACCTCGCTTTCCTTGAACAGCGCGCGCGGCAGGGTGCCGCCCCGCATCATCGAATAACCCAGATCGAAGGCCTTCAGGTTGTCCGCGACGTTGACCTCGGCTTCCTCGATGGCGCGCCGGAACGGCTCGGCCGGCAGGTCGAACACCTGGCTCCCCGCCACGGCGCCGAGCAGGATGGCGTTGCTCGACAGCAGCGACAGGCCCGCTTGAGCGACCAGCTCCTGCGCGTGGAACAGATAACTGTCGCTGGACAGCGTCTCGGCCGCCTTGCGGATCACGCCGGACGGATAGATGCCGCCCTCCGCGGGCGTCTTCTCCAGCGTGCCGTAGTAGCGGTAGGTGTTGGCAATGACTGTGCAGTCCGGATGCGCGAAGCCGCCCTGCAACAGCCGGCCGAGTTCCAGGAATTCCTGCGCCAGCAGCAGGTCGACGTCGCCGGGCGCGGCGTAGGCGGACAGGACAGGCGGCTTGTCGCCGTGGGGCCGCGCTTCAACGTAGTAGATGACCGATCCGGCGCGTTGCGACAGGCCGAGCAGGCCGATGCTTTGCGCCTGCCAGCCGGCGTTCAGCAGGCCCTTGACCAGCCAGTCGCTGAGCACGCCGCCGCCCTGGCCGCCGACGGTACCGATGAGGATGCGCGTGGCGCGATCGTGCCGAGGCATTGAAAAACTCCGGAATCAGGCGGCCCGCAGCGCCGGCAGCAGGCGCGCGCTCACGCGCTGCATGAAGCGCTCGAAGCGGCTGGCGTTGCGCACCACGGTCACCTTGTGAAACGACGGGCACAACTGGGCGGCGTGGGCGATCTCGCCGCACACGCCGCAGCCGACGCAGGTGGTGTCGATGGCGGCCACGGGCGCGGTCTTGAGCGTGTTGGGCGATTCCTCCAGCGTCAGCGACGGGCAGCCGTTGACGCGCATGCAGGAGTGATCGCCGACGCAGACTTCCTCGTCCACGCCCAGGCGCTCCACCTCCACGCGCTTGCCCTCGGCGATCGCCTTGGCGCGCATGGGCTTCACCGTGCGCTGGCGTTGCAGCTGGCATTCGGCTTCCGAGATCAGCACCCGCAGTTGCGGCTCGGGATCGGCCTGAATCTTCTTGAGCTTTTTCTGGAAGTCGCGGAAGTTGTACGGATTGGCCTTCTCCACGTGCTTGACGCCAAGCCCGCGGAAGGTGCGCTCGATGTTGAAGTCGCCGCCGCTCTGCTCGCCGGTCAACTGCGGACCCGAGTTCGGGTTCTCGTGGGCGCCGGTCATGGCCGTCCACTTGTTGTCGAGCACCAGATACGTCGCGTCCTGCTTGTTGTAGAGGCCGTTCACCACGCAGGTGTTGAGCGCCGAGTGCCACAGCGTGCCGTCGCCGACCACCGAGACGTTCTTCTGCTCGGACATGGCCGACAGCGCCGTCGCCGCGGCCAGCCCGCCGCCCATGCCCATGTTGGAATCGGCCATGTGGAAGGGCGCGAGACCGGCCATGCCATAGCAGCCCACGTCCGTGGCGTGCCAGTCCTTCTGGCCGGTCAGCATCTCGTTGATCTTCATCATGCTGAACACCGGCCGCTCCGGGCAGCCGGTGCAGAACGTGGGCGGCCGCGGCGTGACGGGCTTCGGGAACAACGAGGCGGCGAGCTTCTGGCGATCCATGAAGCCGCTCGCCGTGCCCCGGATGGCGTCAGCCCGTTCCGGCAGCAGCCGCGCCAGGAAGTCCGCCAGTGCCGGCAGCACTCGGCCGGGCACGAGCTCACCCACACCGGGCACGAGATCATGGCCGTGAAACGGCGTCCCGACGCCGCGCTGGTGGAGCATGGCGCGGATCTGCTGTTCCATGAGGTCCGGCTGGCCTTCCTCGACCAGCAGCACCTCGCGCTTGCCCTGGATGAAGTCCACGATCTGGTCATCGCACAGCGGGTAGACCACGTTCAGTTGCAGCACGCTGATGGCCGGGTCGGTCACGCCGTCCTCGTCGGCGAGGCCAAGGTTCGCAAGCGAGCGCATCACGGTGTTGAACACCGTGCCGTGGGTGATGAGGCCGATCGGCGCGTCGGCCGCGCCGAACACCTCGTTCAGGCCGTGCTGCATGATGTACTCGCGCGCCTTCGGCAGGCGGTCGCGGTAGCGTTCGAGCTCCTGGCGCTGCGTGTTCGGCGGCAGCGGGTAGCGCAGCGGGTCCTTGATGCCTTCCTTCAGCTTGCTGATGACGTTGTACTGGCCGACGCGGTTGTCGCCGACCGTGACCTGCGCGTTGGCATGCGACAACTGCGGACGCAGCAGCAGCGCGACAACGCAGGTGGACGCTTCCGAAAGATCAAAGCTCTCGCGCGTCAGGCGCAGCAGCAGTTGCTGATCGGCGCGCGGGTCGACGACGAGGATGCCGGACTTCATGGCCCACGGCAGCGTGCGCTGGGCGACCGTGGTGCTCGATACGCCGTAGTCCTCGCCGACCACCAGCACGCAGCCGCCGACCGGGCCGATCTGCGACACGTGGTCGATGACGTCGGTCGACACGCCGTTGCCGAGCACCTTCCAGGTCACCGCGCCGCGCACAGGCGCGAACACGGACGCCGTGCACATGGCGGCAGCGGACATCTCGTTGGCCGACGATTCGACGTACACGCCGTACTTCTTCAGCACCGGGTCGTAGGCGTCGGCGGCGGCGTCGATCAGGTTCGCCGTCGGCGCGCCCGGGTAACCGCCGAAATAGCTGATGCCCGCTTCGAGCAAGCCTTTCAGGACCACGAGCGCGCCGTCGCCGTACAGCGACTCGCCGGCGTGGTGTTCAAGTTGCGCGATGTCCGAGCGGGTGAAGGCGTGGCTCATAAACAGGTCCGGACGTGGGGGAGGGGGCTCAGGCGGGGCGACGGCGCAGCATGCGCGTAGCAAGGTACTCTAGCACGGCGGCGCCGGACTGGTTGCGCACCGTGTTGCGGGTGGTGACAAGGCCGCGGTCGGGTTTGGACGTCTCGCGCCGCTCGGCAAGCGTGACCGTCACGTCGATGGTGTCGCCCAAATACACGGGTGCCTGCATCTTCATCTCGGCACCCAGAAACGCGATCGCCGCCGTGTGCAGGTGGCCGGTCTGGATCACCAGCCCCTCGGCGTAGCTGAACACCAGCGCACCGGGCGCGACGCGGCGCCCAAACGGCGTGTCGCTCGCGATGTACTCGGCGTCCATGAACAACGCCTCGTTCATGCCGATCAGCGTCACGAAGCTCAGGATGTCGAACTCCGTCACCGTGCGCCGGCCGGTCTTGAGCGACCAGTCGGCGGCGTAGTCTTCCCACCATTGAACGGTCATGGCTGACTCTCAGCGGCCGGTGAAGCGCGGCGCGCGCTTTTCGAGGAACGCCTGCACGCCCTCGGCGTGATCGTGCGAGGCGTGCATCAGGCCCTGACCGGCGGACTCCAAGTCCATGAAAGCGTCGAACGGCATCCGCACCGCGTCGCGCAGCGCGTGCTTGGCGAACGTGATGGCGAGCGTGGCGCTGTCGGCGAGCTCCGCCACCAGGCCGTTCACGGCGTCGTCGAAACCGGCCTTCGGCACCACCTGCGTGTAGATGCCAAGCTCCAGCGCCTGCGCCGCGGTGAGCGTGCGCGAGCGCATCACGATGTCCTTGGCGCGCATGAGACCGACGTGCTGTGCCAGCAGCCACATCACGCCGGCATCCGGAATGGCGCCGATCTTGCCGAACGCAGTGACGAAGCTCGCTTCTTCCGTGGCGACAACGAAGTCCGACGCAAGCGCGAGCGCGAGACCCGCCCCGGCCACCGCGCCCTGCAGCGCGCACACCAGCGGCTTGTCGAGCGTGATCAGCGCCCGCGACAGCGGCCGGATGCGCAGCGCGATCAGGTTGCGGATGGCCACCGGGTGCGTGTCCGTGAACAGATCGCGCAGGTCGCCGCCAGCGCAGAACACCGGCCCCGCGCCGCGCAGCACCACCACCCGCACGGCGGGGTCGAGGTTCACCTGCTCCAGCGTCTGGCGCAGCTCCTCGATCATCCGCCCGTTCATGGCGTTTCTGACCTGCGGGCGGTTCAGCGTGATCGTGGCGACGGCGCCGTCAAGGGCGTAGGTGATCGTTTCCATGGTGCTCTCGGGCGGGCAGGGGGCTTACTGGAACTTCGGCTTTTCCTTGGCGAAGAACGCGCGCAGCGCCTCGCGGTGGTCGGCGCTGGCAAAGGTCAGCCCTTCCATGGCGAGTGACGCGGTCAGCACCTGCTCGATGACCTGGCCCACGAACAGATTCACCGAGCGCTTGGTGAGCTGGATGGCGAGCTGCGGCCCGGACGCCAGCTTGCGCGCGAAGGCGTACGCGCGTTCCTGCAACTCCGCCGCCGGCACCGCGTGGTTGACGAGGCCAATGCGCGCGGCCTCGGTGCCAGACATGGCGTCGCCGGTCATCAGGAATTCCTTGGCACGGTTCGGGCCGATCAGCAGCGGCCAGATGATGGCGCCGCCGTCGCCGGCCACCACGCCGATCGACACGTGCGGGTCGGCAATCTTGGCTGCCTCGTCCATGAAACTCACGTCCGCGAACAGGCCCACCGTGGCGCCGAGCCCCATGGCGTGGCCGTTGATCATCGACACCACCGGCTGCGGCAGGTCGGCCATGGTCTTGACGATGTCGAGCCCTTCCTTCAGCACCAGCGCGTAACGTTCGCCCTTGCCCTCGATGCTCTCGATCCACTTGAGGTCACCGCCGGCGCAAAACGCCTTGCCGTCCGGGTCGCCGGTCAGCACCACCACGCGCGTGGCGGTGTCCTTGGCTACCTCGGTGAACACGCGGGCGAGCTCCGCGTGCATGGCGCCGTCGACGGCGTTGCGCGCGGCCGGGTTCGACATCTCGATGGTGAGAATGGCGCCGTCGCGGCGGAATTTCAGGCGCGTGTAACCCTCGTACATGTTTTCTCCTGCCCGTGGATGTTGTTGGTGGCGAGAACGCCGACGCCGCGCGTCGGTCCGGGCTTTTAGGATAGCGCGTTAACCGATGAGCCGAGGCCACGCGCAGCGGCTGCGACGTGAGCGCGAGCGGCCGGGGGCGTGTGGCAGCGCCCGTCAACCAAGATCGGCTGCTGTGCGAGCATCGTGGACTCAACAGCGACTCGTTTATACTTCGTATAAACATCGATAGGAGGCAGACTGATGACCTCAACCGTGCTCAATATCAAACATTGGGGCAACAACCTTGGCGTGCGTCTGCCCGCCGCCATCGCCAGTGCCGCTCATCTGCATGCCGACCAGCGCGTCCGTGTGACGGTCGAGGGTGAGCGGGTCATCATTACGCCGATCCAGGACCAGGCGCTCAGCCTGGAGCAGCGCCTGACCGGCTTTGATCCCGAGCGCCACGGCGGCGAAGCCATGGCCACCGACAGCCCACTCGGCGCCGAGCGGTGGTGAAACCAGCCAAGGCTTGGGCTCCCGACCGACAGGGTGTCATCTGGATCGATTGCAACCCGCAGCGCGGTCGGGAAATGCGCGACGTGCATCCCTTCCTGGTGCTCTCGCCCAAGACCTTCAACGAACGCTCGTCGCTGGTCATCGGCCTGCCGATGACCACTGCCAGCTACAACGCCGACAATCCTTTTGCGGTGGCGGTTGGTAGCGCCGGGAGCCGCAAAGCCGGGGAAACCAGTTACGTTCTCTGTCACCAGCCGAAATCGTTCGACTGGCGTCACCGTGGCGGTGCTCCGCATCCGATAAAACGCATTCCGGATGAGCGCTTCGCCGCGGTGCTCCTCATACTCAACCAGATCGTGCAACTGGCGTGAGCGCGTGGCACGAAACGCAAACGCACTGGCAGGTCTTCGCACGTCCCGCCGACGACCTGGCGCAGTGTCATGAAGTCCGGCTCGTGCGCCTGCCAGCGCTCCAGGCGATCCAGCCACCAGCGCACCGGGCGCGGCTGCGGGGCCGGATCGGCGGCCTCAAATGCGCATAATGTATATTATGTTAAATAACGTATTCAGACGGCACCACGACGCCTTCCACACACCCCCGTTCGGCGGCCACGTTCGCGGCCGCCGATTCGACGTCTCAGCGACCCCGGCTCGACCCACTACGCGGCGGACCACGGCGTGGGCCGCGCGAGCGACCGCCACCACCACCAGGTGCCGGTGCCACGCGATCCTCGCTCGCAAGTCGAATGCGCGGCTTCGGCTTCACCAGCTTGTCGGCGGGCACCGGCTCCACGGGCAGCTTCTTGCCGATGAACTTCTCGATCTCCGGCAGCGAGTACACGTAGCGCTCGCAGCCGAAGCTGATGGCGTCACCCGTAGCGCCAGCGCGCGCGGTGCGGCCGATGCGGTGCACGTAGTCCTCCATGTCCTGCGGCAGGTCGTAGTTGAAGACGTGCGTCACGCCGTCAATATGCAGGCCACGGGCAGCGACGTCAGTCGCCACCAGCGCCGCGAGCTCGCCCTTGCGGAACTGCTCCAGCAGGCGCTCACGCTTGCGCTGCTGCACGTCGCCGGTCATGAGGCCAGCCGGAATGTCGTTGGTCTGCAGGTAACCCCACACGCGCTCGGCCTCGGCCTTGGTGTTGACGAACACCATGCTGCGGGCGTCCGGCATGGACTGCAGCAGGCCGATCAGCAGCGGAATCTTCTCGTCCGTGGCGGTGTGGTAAATGCGCTGCTGAATGCGATCGACCGTCACCTTTTCGGGCTCGATGCGGATCAGTTCCGGCTCGTGCATGTGCTCGTAGGCCAGCTCCAGCACGCGCTGGGCGAGCGTGGCCGAGAACATCATCGACAGGCGCTCGCCGGGCGGCGGCATGCGGCGCATCACGTAGCGCACGTCCTTGATGAAGCCAAGATCGAACATGCGGTCGGCCTCGTCGAGCACGATCACCTGCGTGGCGTCGAGGTCATACACGCCCTGCTTCAGGAAATCGATCAACCGGCCTGGGGTGCCGATCAGCACGTCCACGCCGGCGGCGATCTGGTCGCGCTGCTTGTCGTAATCGACCCCGCCATAAGCGAGCCCGAGCGAGATGTCGAGCCCCTCCCCCAACGCCTGTGCGTCGCGGTGAATCTGGATTACGAGCTCGCGCGTCGGCGCCATCACCAGCGCACGCACCTGCGTCGGCACACGGCCGGCCGGCGGCGGCGTGGTCAACAGGCGATTGAACAGCGCCAACAGGAAGGTGGCCGTCTTGCCGGTGCCGGTCTGTGCCTGGCCGGCCACGTCCCTGCCGGCCAGTGCGACCGGCAGCGCCTTTTCCTGGATGTCGGTGCAGTGCGTGAAGCCGGCCGCGGCGACGCTGGCCTTCAGGCGCGCATCCAGCGGCAGGGCGTCAAACGGGAGCCCGGTGTTGTGGATCGGCGCCTTGGGGGCCTCGCGAGCCGGCCGCGGCTTTGCGGTGACAGGCGCCTTTGGGGCGGCCTTGGCGCCCTGCCCTTTGCCGCGGCGGGGCCGGCGCACGGGTTCGGCCGGCGGTGGTTGTACGACAGGCGCAGGAGGCGGCGGAACGGGCGCGGCGGAAAACAAGGCCTTGATGGCCGTAATGAGACGATTGATCACGTATTGACTGCTTTGCTTTATGACGAGATCTGAGCCCGTCGATTATAACGGTCGCCGGCTCCCACCCCTCACGGGCGCTGTCTGCGCCCCGGCGGTGGCCCGGTTCCGGATGCGCCATCGGCCAATGCCCAGACGAGCGGACCGACAACAGCCGTTGCGACCTGCGCTGCGTGGCCCCTGACGGGCAGACGGGGTGTTGAACGTGGCGGAGAGGGAGGGATTCGAACCCCCGGACCCTTGCGGGTCAACGGTTTTCAAGACCGCCGCTTTAAACCGCTCAGCCACCTCTCCGCGGGGCGCGAAGCATAGCGGACGGCTCCCCGGCGTGACCAGTGCGGGGGCTGGCCGGCGGCGGGTGTTTGGGTAGAATCGGGCTTTCCCCCATCAACCGCGGTGTTTGGCATGCCCAACCAAGCCTACGACGTCACGACTCGCACCGGCGCGGCCTCCGCCAGCGCCCTGATCCGCAACACCTACCTGCTGCTGTCGATGACGCTGCTGTTCAGCGCCGCCACGGCCGCGTTCGCCATGGCGCTCGACCTGCGTGGCCCCGGCCTGCTGCTGACGCTGGTCGGCTACTTCGGGCTGCTGTTCGCGGTGCACAAACTGCGGAGCAGCGCCTGGGGCATCCTGGCCGTGTTCGCGCTGACGGGCTTCATGGGCTTCACGCTCGGGCCGATCATCAATCTGTACCTCAACGCCTTCGGCAACGGCCACCAGCTCGTGATGACGGCGCTCGGCGGCAGCGGGGCGATCTTTCTGGGACTCTCGGCCTACGCCCTCACCTCGCGGCGGGATTTCAGCTTCATGGGCGGCTTCCTGTTCGCCGGCGTGATGGTCGCTTTCCTGGCCGGGCTGGCGGCGGTGTTCCTGCAAATGCCGGCGCTGTCGCTGGCGGTGTCGGCCATGTTCGTGCTGCTGATGAGCGCGTCCATCCTGTACCAGACGAGCGCAATGGTGCACGGCGGCGAGACCAACTACCTGCTGGCCACGGTCGGCCTGTACGTGAGCCTCTACAACCTGTTCCTTAGCCTGCTGCAACTGCTCGGCTTCGCCAGCGGCGACGATTGAGCCCGGCAAGTCCGGCGCATGAAAAACCCCGCCTCGGCGGGGTTTTTCGTTTCCGGTCGATCAAACCTCAGGCAATGCCGAGCGTCCTGAGCTGATCGATCAGCCACTCGCGCCGCTCGGCCGGCAGGCTGCGCACCGGCGGCAGCACCGGGCCAACCGGAAAGCCGATCGCGTCCATCCACGGCTTCATCATGGCGATGTGGCTGGCGTAGGTGCCGGTGCGCGCCATGTCGGTGGCGAGATCCTCGAAGAACACGCGCGCCGGTTGCAGCGCCTCCCAGGGCTTGCGCGCCTCTTCCCAGCGGCCGGCGCGGCCGAGCGTGTAGTACTCGCGCATCAGCGGGCGCAGCTTGCCGTAGGCGAGATACCAGAACGCCGCCCACAGCACCTGCCCGCCGGCGCGCAGGTCGTCCAGGAAAAAGCTCTCCATAGGCTCGCTCACGATGAAGTTCGGCCGCACCCGGCGGCGCAGCGTCAGCGTGTCCGAGCGGCTGAAGCTGCCCTGCTTCACGCCGACCACGGTGTCGATCTCGGCCAGGCGCTGGATGAGGTCGAGCGACATCAGCGTGCCCGGCATCGGCGTGCGGTACAGCACCAGCGCCAGCGGCGAGTGGTCGGCCACGTACTTCATGTAGTCGAAGATTTCGTTGTCCGAGCGCAGCTGCACGGACGGGTTCATGATCTCCGCGCCGTCGTAGCCGAGCCGCTGCACGTAGGCCAGCTTCTCGATGGCCTGCTTGGCGGACGACTCCAGAATGATGGTGAACAGCGGTACCCGCCCGCGCACCGCCTGCGCGCACAGCTGGTGGTAGCGCAGCCAGTCCTGGTAGGTCATGGTCCACAGCTCGGCGATGAAGCCGCCGACCACGAGGCCATCCACGCCCAACTCGATATAGCGGTCGATGTTCTCCTGAAGCTGTTTGGCGTCGATCTCACCATCGGCGCCGATGGGCGTGAACGGCGCCTCGAAAAAGCCGTGAAAGGTCTTGCCGGCCCAGGCCTTGGCCTCGCTGCGGGTGTAGTCCATGTCGTTCTCTCCTCCTGATTGGATTTGCCGAAAAATTCCGTCCCTGGAATTTTGCGGCTCGCTTCAGCGCGGCACACGCCCGCCCTGCGCTCCGTGAATCCGGGGCTTCGCCCCCGATTCACGCTCGGGCATCCTGCCCTCGACGGCAAACGCCGCTGATCAGCTACCACAAGATCAATTCTTGATCGCGGCCAACACGTCAGCCACCGTGAACGGCCAGTCCAGCTCGCGGCCGCTGGCCGGCACGCGCAGCACCGGGATGCGCACGCCGTAGCGTTCGGCGAGCGCCTCGTCGTAGCCGATCTCCACCGCCTGCACCGCGTCGCCAAGACCGGCCTCCGCCAGCACGGCGAGTGCGTCCTCGCACAGGTGGCAGCCGCGCGTCACGTACAGCGTGAGTTCCATCGCCGGATCATAACGGCGTCTTGGCCGGCCACTTCGGCTCTGGCATCCTGCCGCGATGAACACCCCCTCCCCCGCCACCGAATGGGTGCAACTGGTGGACGCGCAGGATCGTCCCACCGGCCGCGCCGAAAAGCTCGACGCCCACCGCCGCGCCCTGCTGCACCGGGCGTTTTCCGTGTTCGTGTTCGACGCCGCCGGCCGGTTGCTGCTGCAACGCCGCGCGGATGGCAAGTACCACTCGGGGGGCCTCTGGACCAACACCTGCTGTGGCCACCCGCGGCCGGACGAGGGGCTGATCGATGCCGCCAAGCGCCGGATGCGCGAGGAAATGGGTTTCGACTGCCCGCTGGAGCCCGTCGGCAGCCTGCACTACCGCCTGCCGGTGATCGGCGATCTGACCGAGCACGAATTCGACCACCTGCTGTGCGGAGAGTGCGAGACCGACCCGCAACCGGACCCGCAGGAAGTGAGCGCCTGGCGGCGCATCGCCTGGCCCGAGTTGATGACCGAAATCGCCGCCGCGCCGGACACCTTCACCCCGTGGCTGCGGGAAATCCTGGCCCGCTGCCGCCCTGCCATCGAGACCTGGATCGATGAACACCGCGCCCGCTGAAGGCTACGTCGACGGCTTTGTCGAACTTGGGGGCGGCGGCCGCCTGTTCTACCGCCGCGAGGGCCGTGGCGAACCGCTGCTGCTGGTGCACGGCTTCGGGCTCGATCACCGCGTGTGGGCGCCGCAGTGGCCGGCGCTGGCCGCCGCTTTCGACGTCATCAGCGTGGACCTGCGCGGCTTCGGCCGCTCCAGCCTGCCGGGCGCCGCGCCCTACGCGCACCACGAGGATCTGCATGCGCTGCTGGACGCGCTCGGCGTCGAGCGTACGCACCTCATCGGCCACTCGCTCGGCGGCGGCATCGCGGCGAGCTTTGCGGTTGCGCACCCGCAGCGCGCCGGCCGGCTGGTGCTGTCGGCGCCGCTGCTGCGCGGTTACACCGGGCTCGGCGCGCTGATGGCGTTACTCAAAAGCGTCTGGCAGATCGCTGCGCGCGATGGCCTCGACGCCGCCCGCGCGGCGTGGCTGGGCGCGGAGCTGTTCGCGCCCTCGCTGGCAACACCCGGCGGCGCAGCCCTGCTGCCGCCCGTCATGGCCGACTACAGCGGTTGGCACTGGCAGCACCGCGACCCGGAAACCGGCCTGGAACCCCCGCTAGCGGAGCGCCTGCACGGGCTGCTCGCGCCCACCCTGGTGCTGGTGGGCACCCGCGACCTGCCGGATTTTGTGCAGATGGGCGAGGCGCTGGCTACGCAGGCGACCAATGCGCGCCTGGATCTGCTGCCCGAACTCGGTCACGGCCCGTCCGTCGAAAATCCTGACCTGTTCAATCGGCTGGCGCTGGAGTTCTTGAACCACGGCCGATAACTGGGGCCGATGAACGGCGGGGCCGTGACTTCCCAAGTGGGAGGCCCGCCCTAGGGCCGAATCTGCGCCAGTTCAGGCCTTCGCGGCGGGGGCGCCGCTCCCACAAGGGTGACAGTGGCGTCGTAGGGCGGGCAAAGCGCAGCGTGCCCGCGCGGAGTCAGGGCGAAATCCCGCGACTCATCAATTCGCGTCGATGGGGAAAGACGGTGGGCACGGCTTGACAGCCTTTGCCCACCCTACCGCTCGCTTACGGGTCGTAAACATAGATCGGTTGCACAATACTCGTTGTAACGGGCGACGTTATTACCCAATTTCCGCTAGAGCTGGTGCCAGGTAGCTTGGTTGTAGTGCTACAGGCGGGTGTGTCACTGAGGCAGAAAGAATAGTCTTTTGGATTGGACGAAGAGAACGTAATGGTCCCGGTCCATCCAGACGGAACAGTGCACGAGTAACCCTCCACACCTGAGCTCACGGCAACCTCCGTGCAGGTCCCAGCCGTACGCGTTGCCGGGTTGATTTTGTTGATGTTGAGCGTAGCGCCAACGGCTGCCTTGATAAATGTACCGCTGATTGTGATATCCCCGACGATTGTAACGGGCGTGGAGCCGTCTCTATGCTCGGTCGGGGCCGGCGATACCTCAGGCGGTGTGCTTGTATAGTAATAAGGCGTGGCACTTGGGCCGGATCCGACGATGACCGTAGAGGTAATGGGATGCAAACTGTCTTCGGTTGGATTGATAGGAGACGTCGCGGTAAGGCCGGTGTTGTAACGCTTTGCGGTAGAAATAATGGTCGGTGTGCCAGATGCCGCTCCCGCCTTGGCCTGAACAAACCCACGACTGTACACGCCGCCACCCGCGACACCATCGTCAGCGTCGACGACATACGCACTGCTTACCTGCACCCGAGTCGAATCACCCGAAATCCATTCGGCCAGCTTGGTTAAATGGAGCTCGTAAAACGGAATGAGCGATAAGGCCAGAGCGTCATTTGTCGAGTCGGCATCGTTAAGAAGTGTTCCGACTTTCGAGACGAGGGACGCCGGCATGTCGTCAATGTAGATGGCACGCGACAGCAACTGGCTAGTGCCGACATTCACCGTACTAGGTGTGAAAGTCAATGCTGCGGGTGGAGTTGTTCCATCGGCTACCGCATCGCCGTAAGCCAAAACATAAGCCTTGACAGCATTGATATATTCAGCCTGTTTTGGGGCTCCCTCAAGTAGGTCAGTTTTGGGCAAAACGGTCAACGTGCGCAGCTGCCAGTCTTCAAAAACCTGAAAAACACCATTGACCCGCTTCAGTCGGCAGGCCTCGTCATAATTGCCAGACGTCACCGGCGTGGAAAGATCCGTTATCCGGTAATGCTGATGCGCAACACTATCCGCTGGCTTGTAAAAATAGTCGACGCCGTCCGCGCTGTAATCATGATGGTCGCGACAGCAAACGTCGCATAGCTTCGGCTGCAGGCTGTCGGCGGAAACCCCAACCACCTTGTCGGTAAACACCTGCCCCGGGACGTCTCTAAGTTGGTTACCTACCAGCGCCACCTTGGCCGGCGTCCGCCCACGGCCAGTACCGCTGAATGTGCATTTGCAGTTGATCGTCACGAACTCCTCTCGCCGGGACACGGTGTTCGTATCGGCGTTGTAATTGACCACATCAAACGTGACTGTTGTCGACTCGGCCGTCTTCTTGACGGTGGGTATCGGCTTGGTGGTCTCGCGCTTGCCGGTACCGGTGTCTATGGGTACGCCAATAACCTCGGGCGCCAGACCCGGCGTATAGGCAATCTGCGGCCCTTCGGGCCGCTCTGCGACGGGCCGGGACGCCAGCGCCACGTTGCCGGGCGGGATGTCGACCAGATTGGCAAACACGCTCACCTGCTGCTCGACGCCCAGTTCATTCAGCCAGGCGACGGTAACGCGCGCGTCCTTGGTACGCGACGTGATCGCCCCGGTGCCGGTGAAGTTGCGGTTGGCAACCTCCCAGGTGCGCTTGAAGCGCACGCCGGCCACTTCGAGCGCGCTGCTGTAGGTCGCTTGCGGCGGGAGGCGACCGCCGGTGCAGGCGGGGCTGCAACCGGTGTCGGCGGGCGTCGCCAAAGCGGGACCGCTGACGTACGACCAGGCCATTGGACTCGCCGTGGTGCTCCAGCTGCCGCCGCCGGTCGTCACTGCAAAGGTACGCAGGTCCTCGACCTTTTCCTCGGCCAGTGCCAGCGCGACGGTACGGGTGCGGGCATCGCTGCTGCCGCGCACCAGGTCCACTTGCAGCTTGGCGAGCGCGATCAGGCCGACGCTGAGCACCAGCAGGGCGACGAAAACCTCGACCAGGGACAGCCCGCGTTGCAGGCGCTGCGTGTTCACGTACATGGCGCGTTACCTTGGGTTTAGAGGGCGTCGTTCCAGCTACCGGCGACGGGTCCGTACTGGTCGAACGACGTACCGGCGCCCATGGCGGCGAAAACGCAGGGGTCGTAAACGGCCTTGTAGTCGCCAACACCATCCACTTCACCCTCGACAATCATCGCCCCGTGGACGGTGAAGGTGCCGTTCACATCCACCTCGTTCGGCGTGCCATCGGTACTGGTGCAGGCGGTGTCCACGGAATAAGGGTCCGTCGGGGTAGCGCCGGGGCAGGACCGCTGCATATCAGCCCCGACCACCATGCCCCAGAAATGGGAGTTGCTTCGGAAACTCGCGTTCCCCTCGAACACCACAATGGCGGGCGCGGCGCGACTGCCGACGGTGCTGTTAGCCGGCATATCGCAATTGCCGGTGACCCAGTAAAGGCCGGTCGAACTGGCATTGAGGCTGCTGCAATCGGGCAGGATGTGCCCTGCGGCAGCGGCGCTGGCCTTGACCGCGCTCTTGGGGCGGCCAAATACGTACAGGAATATGTCGCCGGGGAAGTCCGGATCGCTGTCGACGACGTCTTCGTTGATACCCACGCCCGAGCCTGTGCTCCCGCCACTGTAGGGGCTTTTCTCGGCGGCATTGTCCTGACAATTGCAGCTATGCCACTCCGCGTCGGTTGACGGGCCGTCGCCGGTGGCCGGGTCGGGAATTCCAACGCCAATGCAGCGATTTGCTGTCGACGACGTCCCCTCACGGAACGATCCCGCGCTACAAGTCTTCCAAGTCCCACTTGTCGGTACTGCTCCCTCCGACCAGATGGACAGCATCTGTCCGCTACCCGTGAGGCTGTCGCAATTGGCCAGGGTCACTTCCGTGAGGTCAAGGTCGTGGTTGGGGTTGCCCACCACCGTAAAGTTGCCGCCGAGAGGCACCGTGGGCGCCATGATCGGCGGCACCGGCCCCGGTTGGGCGATCAGGTAACGCGACATGCTCTGGCGCACCACGGCGCGGCCGGTGCCGTCCAGCGATCGCGCCTGGGCTGCCAAAACGACCGGCTGGAAGCTGTCACCGGTGGTGCGCGTCAGGATAAAAGGCCCGTCGGCGGTGGACTGAGGCCAGTTGAGCCCCGCCAGTGCTGCACCGCTGCTTCTGCGATAGACGTTTATCCAAGACCAGTTGGTGTTGAACAGGTTGGCCGTGCCGTCGCCACAGGGCGGCGTGGTCTCGGTGCCGGCGCAGGCCGTCCAGCCCCAGGTAGCAAAATCCATACGGTTGGCGGCAAGAAACGCCTTGGCCCGGTCAAGACCCGCCTCCGCGGTCGAGAACGCCTCCTTGTGCCGGTAGTCGTTGCCGGACATGCGCTGTTCCTGCATGCCGATCTTGGCCGCGAAGAAGGTGAGGAAGGTGGCCGCGATCAGCAGCACGATGGCCACCACCAACGTGGACACGCCGCGTTGACGGTGACCGGCCGCGGGGATGTGGGTGTGCATGGGCGGGGCTCCGGCGGGTTACAGGACGGCGTCGTTGCGCAGGCGGATTTTTTCCACCAGTTGCCGGCACACCACGTCGATGTTGGTGCAGTCGGCCGCAGTAAGCGTGGCGGGGTCGCCGCTGCGCGTGTGGGTGGCGCCGCGCAGGGTGACGATGACGCTGCGCACCGCCACGCCGGACATGCCGGGCTCCAGCGTGGTGGTGAAGTTGAGGTCGAGCACGTTCATCGTGTTCTCGTCGGTGATCTTTTGCCAGCCGCCGCCGTTGCAGGCGGTGCCGGTGCGGCGCATCTCTACAGATTGCTGAGTGCCATCCCGGCGCAGCCGGAAGCCCCGGCGGTCCACGTTGTCGACCGCGTCGTTGCCGTCGGTGTCGTAGGCGAACAGGGCGCAGGAATTGGTCGGCACGGTGGCGTCGTAGCGCGTGAGTACCCAGTTGGTGTTGTTGGCGAACGCGTTGGCCGTGCCCAGCAGCGACGGCTGCCAGGCAAGGTCGCGCGCGCCGGCGCGACGCAGGTCGCGTGTGATGAGGGACATCACGGCGCGCAGTTCTTCATTCAGACGGACGGCCTTGATGTTCTGCGCGTTGGCCTGATAGGTGTTCATGAACACGGCCATCACGCCGCCGACCACCACCAGCCCCAGCACCAGGGCGACCATCAACTCGATGAGGGTGAAGCCGCGCGAGCGTTGATACTGAGGACGGTGAGGGAGCATCGGATGCCTCTGGTTCCTGATCATGGGCAGGGAGCCGGAGATAGGGGTGGACATGATTGATATCCCGGCATACCAGTGGTGGTGCAAAGAAGAATCCGCCCGAGCGGGCTGACACGCACCTCCAATTTGTCGTTCTTCAAAACTAGGCATGCAGTTCCCGCTACATCCGCCAAGCCCTGGCGCGGCTCGAACTCGGCACGCGGCTTCGTGACCGCCGGCGAAACCGCAGTATTGAATGTGACCCGTAAAGAAACGTCGGGGTAATCGGCGCTGCGGGTGACCCGCAACACGTCGTCGGCTGCGAGCTTGCATGCGTTGGCATCCGTGACGGGCAAGGCGGGATCGCATGTAGTGCCGGTGCGCATGCCGTATTGCCATGTGGTCGTGGGGCCGGCAGCGGAGAAGCTGACCGTGACATCCTGATTGCGCTTGATGGCCTCGGTGCGCGCCAGTTGCAGGTCGTTGAACACGGCTTCCGCCGCACCCTTGAGGCGGTTGCGCTCCAGCATCTTGGTAAACGCCGGCACGGTGAGCGCAGCCAGAATGCCGATGATGGTGACCACCACCAGTGCCTCGATGAGCGTGAAGCCGAGATTTTTTTGCCGCACCGCCTAAACTCCCTTCGGTTGCAACCGAATTCTAGGGTTGTGTATCGACGCCCCGGGCGACGGTCTTGAACCGTTCGTCGGGCCACAGACGCCGTTCGTCGGAAAACAGGACAAATCGACCATGTACGGACCCAAACGCAGCCGGGGCTTCACGCTGATCGAGCTGATGATCGTGGTGGCGCTGATCGGCATCCTGGCCGCCATCGCGGTGCCGGCGTATCAGGAATACGCCCGCAAGGCACGCCGGGCGGACGCCAAGCAGGCGCTGATCGCGCTGCAACTGCAGCAGGAGAAGTGGCGGGCGAGCAACGTGGCGTACACGCTCACGCTGGGCCCGCCGCCGAACTTCCTGAACTGGGTGACCACGTCCACGGACGGCCATTACCGGCTCGCCGTGACGGCGGCCAGCGCCACCGCGTACAACATGACGGCGGCGCCGATCAGCGGCGGCCGGCAGGCCGGCGACCGCTGCGGTACCTTCGCGGTGAGCCAGAGCGGCCCCAACAAGACCGGCAGTTACGCCAACGCGGACTGCTGGAAGTAGTCGCGGCGCCCTGCCCTGCCGCCGGGCGGGTCAGCGCGATACGCCGTGGGCGGGGAACAGCGCCCGCCAGGCGACCACCGCCCAGGCGATCCACACGGCGTGGATGGCGATGGTGAGGATGCCCATCCACGTCACCTCGTAACTCCAGGTGATGCTGTAGAAATCCCAGATGCCGTCCACGACCTCGGTGACGATGACCACCGGGATGACGGCGGCGTAGCGCAGCGGGTCCCGCGCGCCCCACAGCGCCACGAGTCCAATCGCCCCCAACTGGATGCCGACGATGATCCAGGCGTCCTGCAGCAGCTGGAAGATCGGCTCCCCCGTGTGCAGGTCGACGCCGGGGTACATGGTGCCGAGGTAGCCCGCGGTGGCGAACGGCAGCGTGCCCAAGAAGTTGAACACGGCGTAGAAGATGCCGATGCCGATCATGAACGCGCGGGCTGTTTTCATGGCTGAACCTTCGATTTGCTGGGCTGCCCGGTGCCGCCGCGGGGCAGCACCGGGAATGGCACGACGCGCGAGCCTTACTTGAGCGACGGCAGTTTCTGCCAGGCCGGCCGCGCGGCGACGCGGTTCAGCCAGGCCATGACGTTGCCGTATTTGTCGACGCCAAGCTGCTTGTAGATGTCGGCCAGCAGCAGCACGGTGCTGACGTTGATGTCGGCCACGGAGAAGCGATTACCGACCAGGTAGTCCTTGCCGGCCAGGGCGTCGTCCAGCACCTTCAGCGGCGCCGGCAGCACGCGCAGCGCCTCTTCGGCGAGTTCCGGACGGCGCTTTTCGGGCGGGTACATCACGGCGTGGCGCAGGTAGTTGACGACGAAGATCTCGACCTCCAGCGACGCCCACAGCGCCCACTGCATGACCAGACCCTCGTCCTCCACGCTGGCCGGCCACAGGCTGCCCTGGCCGAATTTCTTGGCCACGTACATGGCGATCGCCATCGACTCCCACAGGATGTAGTCGCCGTCCTTGAGCACCGGCACGTGGCCGTTGGGGTTGATCTGCAGAAAATCCGGCGTGCGCGACTCTCCGGCGCCCTGGTTGGTCTTGACGTGCTCGTAGGGCACGCCAAGTTCCTCCAGCGTCCACAGGCAGCGTTGACCGCGCGACATGTACTGGCCGTAAAGCGTGAGCATGGGTGGTTCTCCTCGGGTGGGTTGAAACGGGCGCGGCGAAGCGTGGCACGGCGCCGACGCGCTGCGCAAGCGCGCCGCGGGCGGTGTTGTAGCATTTGACAGCATGGACCGCTTCGACCGCATCTACCGGCTGTATGCCCTGTTCGCCGGCGGGCGGCAGGCGCGTTCAGCGACCGAACTGCAGGCAGAACTCGGCTGCTCGCGCGCCACGCTGATGCGCGCCATCGCCGAGCTGCGCGACCTGCTGGGCGTGCCGCTGGTGTGGGATGCCGCCGCCCGCGGCTACCGCATCGAGGGCGCGGCGGCGCGGTCCGAGCTGCCGGGGCTGTGGTTCTCGGCGGACGAGCTGCAGGCGCTGCTGGTGGCGCAAAGCCTGCTGTCCGACCTCGGCGAGGGTCTGATCCCGCAGCAGATCGAGGCGCTGCGCGGGCGCATCGCGAGCCTGCTGGCGCGCGGTGGCGTGCTGCCGCAGCGCGCCAGCCAGGTGCTGCGCGTGCTACCGGCCGCCGGACGGGCCTGCGACGCGCTGGTATTCCGGCTGGCGGTGACGGCGACGCTCGGCGCGCGCCGGCTCGCCATCCGGTACCTGTCACGCGGCACGGGCGAGGCGACCGAGCGCACCGTGAGCCCGCAGCGCCTGGTGCGCTACCGCGACAACTGGTACCTCGACGCCTGGTGCCACCTGCGGGGCGGCCTGCGCAGCTTTGCGGTCGACGCCATCGAGTCGGCGCGGATCGAGTCCGAGCAGCCCGCCCGGGTGTTGCCGGAGCAGGATCTCGACGAGCACCTCGGCGCGGCCTACGGGATTTTTTCCGGCCCCGCCACGCAGCGCGCGGTGCTCCGGTTCGCGCCCGGCCGGGCGCGCTGGATTGCGAGCGAGCGCTGGCACCCGGCGCAGTTCGGCCGCTGGCTGGAGGATGGGCGCTACGAGCTGTCGGTGCCGTTTGGCGACGCGCGCGAGCTGGTGCTGGACATCCTGCGCTACGGGCCGGATGTGGAGGTGCTGGAGCCACCGGCGCTGCGCGCCGAGGTGGCGGCCCGCCTGCGCGAGGCGGCGGCCTTGTATGCGGAGGACGTCAATCCTTGAACAGCTTGCGCCCGCGGCGGCGGGCGCGGTGTTTGTGTTCGAGCTGGCTGGGCGTGAGGGTGTTGGTGCGCCCGGCGTAGGGGTTTGCGCCCTGCTTGGTGACGATGCGCACCGGCGTGCCGGCGAGATCCAGCGCCTCGCGGAAGCTGTTTTCGAGGTAGCGCAGGTAATTCGCCGGCAGGCCGTTGACCTGCGTGCCGTGGATGACGATGGTGGGCGGCACGTGCCCGCCCTGGTGGGCGTAGCGCAGCTTGGCGCGCCGGCCGGCCACCATGGGCGGCGGATTGGCGGCGACGATGGTTTCCATGAGCCGCGTGAGTTCCGGCGTGGCGACGCGCGCGATGGCGCTGTGCTGCACCGCGAACGCGGCGCGCATCAGCGCCTTCACGCCGCGGCCGGTCTTGGCGCTGATGAACTCGACCGGCGCGAAGTCGACGAACGGCAGGCGCCGCGCGATCTCGCGCTTGAGCGCCGCGCGGGCGCTGTCATCCAGCGTGTCGGACTTGTTCACGGCGAGCACAAGGCCGCGTCCCCGTTGCAGCACCTGCCCGGCGATGTGCGCGTCCTGGTCGGTGACGCCCTGCGTGCCGTCCAGCACCAGAATGACCACCTGCGCCTGGTCGATGGCCTGCAGCGTCTTGATGACGCTGAATTTCTCGATCGGCGCGTGCACCTGCGCCCGGCGGCGCAGGCCGGCCGTGTCCAGCAGCACGCAGTCGCGGCCGTCCACCAGCACCGGCACCCGCACGCAGTCGCGCGTGGTGCCGGGCAGCGGGCTTTCGATGAGGCGCTGCTCGCCGGCCAGGCGGTTGATGAGCGTGGACTTGCCGGCGTTCGGCCGGCCGACCACGGCGAACACCGGCCGCGTGTCGGCCTCGTCCGGGGCAGGTGCCTCATCGTCGGCTGGAAACTCGGCCAGCACGGCTTCCAGCAGGTCGGCGACGCCGTGGCCGTGGCTTGCCGAAATCGGCTCGGGCTCGCCAAGGCCGAGCTCGAAGAAGTCGGCGCGCACGAGTTCGGGATTCATGTGCTCGGCCTTGTTGACCACCAGCCACACGCGCCGGCCGAGCTCGCGCAGCGTGCCGGCGATGGCGTGGTCGTCGGCAGTCACGCCGGCGCGGCCGTCGACTACCAGGATCACGGCGTCGGCCTCCTCGGCCGCCGCCAGCGCCTGCGCGCTGACCTTGCCCGACAGCTCCGGGTCTTCGCCCAGCAGGCCGCCGGTGTCGATGACCCAGAACGGCCGCTCGCCGAGCCGGCCTTCGCCGAGCAGCCGGTCACGCGTGACGCCGGGAAAGTCCGCCACCAGCGCGTCGCGACTGCGCGTCAGGCGATTGAAGAGTGTCGACTTGCCGACGTTGGGTCGGCCGAGCAGCGCGATGATGGGAGTCATGCGGTGCGTCAGTTGCCCGGCCGCAGCGCGTACAGGCGCCCGCCTTCGGACAGGAAGTAGGCGACGCCGTCGCGCACGGTCGGCGCCAGCAGGAAGGCGTCCCTGGTCGGCCGGGTGCGGCCGGCGAGTGTGCCGTCCTCGCCGCGCAGCCAGTGCACGTAGCCTTCAACGTCCGCCACCGCCACGTAGGCGCCCACCGCCACCGGGGCGGTGAGGTGACGGCCCTTGAGGGCTTCCTGCTCCCAGCGCACGACGCCGCCGCTCAGATCAAACGCGCTGATCTTGTCGTCGGTGTCGGTGGCGTAGACGTTGAAGGTGTCGACCGTGAGCGCGCTGTCGCAGGACAGCTCGCGCGCCCAACTGGCGGTGCCGGTGCCAAGATCAACGGCGCTGATGCGGCCCTGGTAGGCCGCGGCGTACACGGTGCCGCCGTCGATGACGGGCTGGCAGTCGGCGTCGATCATGCGTTCGAGTTCGGTGCGCCCGCGCGGCTGCACGATGGGGGTATCCCAGGCCTCGCGGCCGGTTTGTAGAGCAACTGCCGCCAGGTGGCCATCGGCAAAGCCGTGCACGGCAAGCGTCGCGGTGGTGAGCGGTGCGCTGCCGCCGCGCAGCGACAGCGTCGGCACGTCGCGCTCGACGCTCCATTTGCGCGCCCCGTCGGCGGCGGCAAGGCCGTACAGGTGGCCGTCGCCGGTGGCGACCACGACCACGCCCTCGCGCGCCGCGGGCGGCGCCAGCACCTCGCTTTCGAGCGGGGCTCGCCAGCGCTCCTCGCCGTCCTCGGCGGACAGCGCCACAACGTCGCCGTTGTTGGTGCCGACCAGAACCAGGCCATCACCGACGCCGACCGCGCCGGTTATCGTGTCCTTCAGGGTCGCCTTCCACTGCCGCTTGCCGTCGGTCAGCGTGTGGGCAAACACGTGCCGGCGCGACTCGCCGAGGGTGTAGACCCGCTCGCCGTCGAAGGCCGGCACGGGCTTGGGATAGCCGTCTGGCGTGCCGTCGGTGACCTTCGGGCTGGCGACCACCTCGACCGCGATTTCATGGTCGAGCGCCGGCAACTCGGCCTTGATGTCGGGCGTATCGGTCTGAGTGATGCGCCCGGCGACCGATTCGCTGGCGCGGGTCACGCCGCGCACGGCGCCGCGGCCCACATCGGACACGGCGCTGCACGCGCCGAGCGTGGTGACCAGCAGGCCGGCCACGGTCAGGCGCAGCGTGAGGGATGAGCGGGTCGGGATCATGGCTGGCCCAGGGCGTCGAGTTTGAGTTTGATCAGCGCCGTCTGGCCGGATTCCGGCGGCAGGCCAGCAATCGCTTCCTGATAGGCCTTGCGCGCGTCATCGGGCTTGTTTTGCGCCTGCGCGATGTCGCCCTTGAGTTCGGCCAGCGTCGGTGAGCCGGCCGGCACGTCCTTGCCGAGCGCATCGAGCGCCGCCTGTGGCTTGCCGTGGTCGAGCAGCACGCGGCCAAGACGCAGGCTGGCCAGTGCGCGGTCGTCCGTGTTCGGCGCATGCTCGACCACCCAGCGCAGGTGCTGCTCGGCATCCGCCAGCTTGCCGGCCTCGACCGCCTGCCTGGCCTGCGCGAACGCGGCAAAGGTGGCGTAGCTGGAGCGGGGGTACTCGGCGCGAAGCCGCCCGGCGAGGGTCTCGGCGCTCTCGCCGGCCGGCGGCTGCTGCCAGGCGGCATACAGCGCGGATGCGCCGGCGGCCTGGCTTTGCTGGCGCCCCTCGTAGAAGTAGCGGCCGCTCACGCCGAGCAGCGCCAGCACCGCGACGGTCACCAGCAGGCGCCCGTAGCGGTCCCACAGGCGGCGCAGTTGTTCTATCTGATCGTCGTCGACATTGCTCATAGGGAGTCCTTGGCGATGAGGTGCGCTACGGTGGCGTGTATGGCCTGCTGCGGCACGGTTTCCTGCGTGGTCTGGGCAGCGCGCAGCAGGCGCACGGTGACGGTGCCGGCGGCGAGCTCGTCCTCGCCGAGGATCAGCGCCACCGCGGCACCGGCCTTGTCGGCGCGCTGCATCTGCTTGCCGAAGTTGCCGCTCGCGTGGTCCATCAGCACCACCGGGGCACCCGGCCCCGCGCGCAGCTCGGCGGCCAGTTGCAGGGCGCGCGCGCGGCAGGCGCCGGGGGTTGACACCATGTACCAGATGGCCGGCTGCGGCGACAGGTCGACCTCGTGCACGGCCAGCAGGTCCAGCAGGCGTTCGAGACCGAGCGCGAAGCCGATGGCCGGCGTCGGCCGCCCGCCAAGCTGCTCGACCAGGGTGTCGTAGCGCCCGCCGGCGCACACCGTGCCCTGCGCACCGAGCGCGTCGGTGACCCACTCGAACACGGTGCGCCCGTAGTAGTCGAGGCCGCGCACCAGACGCGGGTTCACGCTGTAGGCGACGCCGAGGCCGTCCAGCAGCGCACACAGGCGCTCGAAGTGGGCGCGCGATTCGGCGTCGAGGTGCTCCGGCAGGCTCGGCGCGGCGGCGATCAGCGCCGCCAGGTCCGGGTTCTTGCTGTCCAGAATGCGCAGCGGGTTGGTCTCCAGCCGGCGCTGGCTGTCGGCGTCGAGCGCCGCGCAATGGCCCCGGAAATAGTCCTGTAAATGCCCGCGGTAGGCGGCGCGGGCCTCGCGCGAACCGAGCGAATTGATTTCGAGTCGCAGCCCGGGCAGGCCGAGCTCGCGCCAGAACTGCGCCGTCATCGCGATCAGCTCGGCGTCGAGCTCGGGCTCGGCGCTGCCGAAGCACTCGGCGCCGACCTGATGAAACTGCCGGTAACGGCCACGCTGCGGGCGCTCGTGGCGGAACATCGGCCCCTGGTACCACAGGCGCAGCAACTGGCCCTGGAAAAGACCGTGCTCGATGCCGGCGCGCACCACGCCGGCGGTGCCTTCCGGGCGCAGGGTGAGGCTGTCGCCGTTGCGGTCGAGGAAGGTGTACATCTCCTTCTCGACGATGTCGGTCACCTCGCCGATGGTGCGCGCGAACAGCGCCGTCGGCTCCACCAGCGGCAGGCGGATCTCGTCGTAGCCGTGGCGGGCCAGCACGCCGTGCAGGCGCTGTTCGGCACCGCGCCAGCGGGCGCTGGCGCCGGGCAACAGGTCATTCATGCCGCGGACGGCCTGGAGCTTGGCAGCCATGGTCGGGTGCGTCGGGCCTAGTCTGAAACGGGAGCTACGGGGTCGGCATCGCGGCCGGCGCACCGGCTGGGGCATCGGCAGGCGGCTGGGCGGTGCCGAGTGTCATGCGCACGACGTGCTGACCCGGCGGCAGCGTTACCGCCTGGCCGGCGAATACCACGTCCACCGCCGGGGCGTTGCCGAGCAGCACGCGCAGCGGCGGCTCGCCGCTCACGACTCGCTCCCGCTCCGGGCCGACCAGCTCGTAGATGAGGCGCTGGCCGCGATGGTCGGTGACCTCCACCCAGCTCACGGCGCGGCTGCGCAAGCGCAGTTCCGCGCCGGCCGTCGCAGGCGCGGGCGGCGACGAGGTTGCCGCCGGCTCGGACGCAGACGTTGTGACGGGCTCGGCGCCAGGCGCGGACAAGGGCACCGCCTCGGCCGGCGAAGACGCCGCCGGCGCGCCGACGACGGGCGCCACATCGACAGAGGGTGCCGCCGCGGTTGTCGGTGGCGCCGATTCCGGGGGCGACGGCACTGGCTCGACTGGTGCCTGCGCTGCAGGCTGCCCGGCAGGTTCAGCCGTGTTCTCGGGGGGTGGCGCCTGCGGCGAGCGATCGGCTCCGGCCCACAAGGCGCCAAGCACGACCAGCACGCCGACGATCGCGAGTCCACCCAGACGCACCAGCCACGGCCGCCGCGGGTGCAGCTCCGGTGCCCGGCGCATGAGCCTGCTCTTGCTGGCGACCGTCGGCGCGTCGAAGCCGGCCAACAGAGCGTGCTCATCAAGACCCAGCAGCCGCGCATAGTTGCGCAGTTGCCCGCGGGCATAGGCGGCCGCACCGAATGGCTCCGAGTTGCCGCGCTCGAGCGCCTCGACCAGCGCCGGCCGGATGCGCAGTCGCGTGGCCACGTGCTGCACCGACCAGCCGCGCGCCGCACGGGCGGCCTGCAACCGCTCGCCGCTGGTGGGCGTGCTGGGCGGCGGCTCGGTGACGGGCGCGCTCGGGTTCAATTCAGCTCTCGCGCTTCACGCGAGTCGGGGAAGCGGTCCTTGAGCAACAGCCGGTAACTGGCCGCGCGGTCGAGATCACCGAGCGCGGTCTCGACGCGAATGCCAAGCGCCAGCCCGGCCGGGGTCTGACCGGCCCGGCGCACGTAGCGCGCCAGGTGCTCGCGCGCTGCACGCGCGTCGCCGGCCTGGAACTTCATGTCCGCCAGCATGAGGCTCGGCGTGACGAAGGTGGGGTCGAGCTGGACCGCAGTCAAAAGGTCGGTTTCGGCCCGCGTGGTGTTTCCGTTGCGCAGCGCGCATTCGGCGGCGTTGGTGTAGGCCAGCGCCGGCGTGCGGTACAGCGGATTGGCGATGGCGCAGCGGAACTGGGCGTCGGCCTCCTTCGCACGGTCAAGGCCACACAGGTAAACGCCGTAGTTGTTGCGGATCTCGGGGTCGCTCGGCGACAGCGCCAGTGCCCGCCGGTAGTGCTCGCCGGCGAGTTCGGGCTTCGACAGGCGCAGTTGCAGCAGCGCCATGGTGGCGTGTGCGGTGGCGCTGCGCGGGTTGAGCTTGAGGCTCTCATCGAGCTCGCGCAGCGCAATATCGAGCGCGCCCTCCTGCAGGTAGCCGGCGCCGAGCGCCGCGCGCAGATCGGCGAGCTTCTCGTTCTTGCTCTGCTTTCGGTCGGGTTCCTGTGCCACGCGGGTGCAGATGTTCTGGTCGATGGCGAGCTCGCCGCCGGCGGCGTCGCGGACCGCAGGGTCCGCACCGTGGCTCGCGCAGCCGCCAAGCAGTGTCAGCACCACGCCGAGTGTCAACAGTCGGATCATGACTTCAGGCCGCTGTAGATGTCGGTATGGCTCGCCGCTGGCGCGCCAGCACCTGGCCCGCAAGCTGCCCGCAGGCGCCATCAATGCCGTCACCGCGCGTCTTGCGAACCGTGGCAACCAGTCCATGGCGCAGCACCTCGTCGCGGAAGGCAGCCACCGCGGCGGGCGGTGAGGTTTCGTAGGGCAAGCCCGCGACAGGGTTATAGGGAATGAGGTTCACCTTGGATGGCACGCGCGCGAGCAGCTTGGCAAGCGCCTTCGCCTGCGCCGGATGGTCGTTGACGCCGGCCAGCAGCGTGTACTCGAAGGTCACCCGCCGCCGGTCATCGCCCGCCACGTAGCGGCGACAGGCGTCCAGCAGCTCGGCAATCGGGTAGCGGCGGTTCAGCGGCACCAGCTCGTCGCGCAGCGCGTTATCCGGCGCGTGCAGCGACACGGCGAGCGCCACCGGGCACTCCTCGCGCAGGCGGTCGATCATCGGCACCACGCCCGACGTGCTGACCGTGACGCGCCGCTTGGACAGGCCGTAGGCCAGGTCATCCAGCAGCACACGGATGGCGGCGACCACGTTGTCGAAGTTCAGCAGCGGCTCACCCATGCCCATGAACACGACGTTGGTGATCGGTTTCTCGCGCACCGGGTGCGGCGGCAGCAGGCGGCTCGCCGTCCACATCTGGCCGAGGATTTCTCCCGTGGTGAGGTTGCGGTTGAAGCCCTGCTGGGCGGTCTGGCAGAAGCTGCAATTGAGCTGGCAGCCGACCTGCGAGGACACGCACAGCGTGCCGCGGCGCGTCTCTGGGATGTACACGGTCTCGATGGCGCTGCCGCCCGCAAGGCGCAGCAGCCACTTGCGCGTGCCGTCCGGCGCCTGCTGGTCGGCCAGCACCTCGGGCGTGCGGATTTCCGTCTGCGCCGCGAGGCGCTCGCGCAGCGCCTTACTGAGATTCGTCATGGCGCCGAAATCATCACAGCCACGTGCGTGCAGCCACTGCAACAGCTGATCGGCGCGAAACGGCTTCTCGCCGAGTTGCGTCAGCAGGCCCGCCAGACCCGGTCGATCCAGGTCCAGCAGGTTCGGCTTGATGACGGTGCTGTCCAAGGCGCAGCGTGCGCTCAGCGCGTACGCGGGCAGATCTGGTCGGGGCCGAAGAAATAGGCGATCTCGATCGCCGCGTTCTCCTGGCTGTCGGACCCGTGCACGGCGTTCTCTTCGATGTTGCTCGCGAAGTCGGCGCGGATGGTGCCCGGCGCCGCCTTGGCCGGATCGGTCGCGCCCATGATCTCGCGGTGGTGCGCAACGGCGTTCTCGCCCTCCAGCACCTGAATCATCACCGGGCCGCTGGTCATGAAGGCGACCAGATCCTTGAAGAACGGCCGCTCGCGGTGCACGGCGTAGAAGCCTTCGGCGCGCTCGCGCGACAGATGCTCCATGCGGGCGGCGATGATCCTGAGGCCCGCTTGCTCGAAGCGGCTGTAGATGGCGCCGATGACGTTCTTGGCGACGGCGTCGGGCTTGACAATGGACAGTGTGCGTTCGATGGCCATGATGAGTTCGAGTTGAGATGGACAGGGGTGCGGAAAGGCGGCGAATTCTAGCAGCTTGCCAGCCAGCCGCCCCGATACGTTGACCCTGCGCGGCGAGTACTTGTATAGTTCGCGCCCCGCGCAGCGGCGTGGGCCGGACGAAATCTCGGGGTATGGCGCAGTCTGGTAGCGCGCCAGCTTTGGGTGCTGGATGTCGGGAGTTCGAATCTCTCTACCCCGACCAGTTCGTCGCGGCAGGATTGGGGCAGGTTTCGGGTTCACCGCGCCCGTAGCTCAGCCAGGACAGAGCAACGGCCTTCTAAGCCGTCGGTCGCAGGTTCGAATCCTGCCGGGCGCGCCAGGTTGCCGGCACAGGTTTATGGTGAGCGTAGCTCAGTCGGTAGAGCCCCGGATTGTGATTCCGGTGGTCGTGGGTTCGATCCCCATCGCTCACCCCAGTTTGACGTGCGAGTTAATGGGCCGCTAGCTCAGTTGGTAGAGCAGCTGACTCTTAATCAGCGGGTCGTAGGTTCGAGCCCTACGCGGCCCACCATTTAACTCAAGCACTTAGCGTCGATTCAAGCCGGGGTTCCAGCCACGAAAACGGCCTGCGGTTACCGCTGCGGTGACCTTACAACAAGGTCTTGAGCTGGCGCCGGTGCGCGCAAGCCTGAACCGCAGTTCGATCAGCGGCCACCGCGCCGCATGGTTCTACTGTCTTTTCCTCTCTCCTTAGATATATAGATTCCGTCCTGAGCAAGTCAGACCGATTTTTTGGTCTACTCCTTTCTTGATTCCCCCCGCTGGCGCGCGCCCCCCGCCGGGGGCGCTTGCCTTCCCACGGCGTGCCGTGGTGCACACGCATACAGTGATGCGCCCTATTCGGCGAAATCAAAGAAAACGCCCGATTCAGGCGCTGCGCGCGCCTCAAACGTCGCGGCTCAAACCACCCCTTCCCTTTCTGGTGATGCTTGGCTGGTGTTCTGGCGGGCAGCGGGCGCGTGTCGGTGCCGGCCGCGGGCGCGGCGCGGCTTCACCAGGGCAATGACGGGGCGCCGCGGGTCAGGCGGCGGCAAGTTCGGCCTTGAGGCGCTGCACGGTGGACACGCCGACGCCATGCGCCTTGGCGATCTTGTGCAGGCCAGCGCCACCGGCGCGCAGGGCGGCGGTGATGGCGGCGGCCTTGTCGGCGTCGATGGTCGGCCGGCCTAGGCGCTTGCCTTGCGAGCGGGCGCGGTTCAGGCCGGCATGCACGCGCTCGCGGATCATGGCCCGCTCGAACTCGGCAAAGACGCCCATCATCTGGAACAGCGCCTTGCCGGCCGCCGTGGTGGTGTCGATGCCCTGCTGGTGCAGGTAGAGGTCAACGCCGAGCTGGTGCACTTCGTCGAGGAAGCCGACCAGGTGCTGCAAGGATCGGCCCAGCCGATCGACCGACCAGGCGGCGATCAGGTCGAAACGGCGCCGGGCGGCGTCTTTCAGCAGCCGGTCGAAAGCCGGGCGCTGCTCGCGGCCCTTGGCGCCGCTGACGCCCGCGTCCTCGTAGACTTCGACGATCTGCCACCCGGCCCGCTCGGCGACGGCTTCCAGCTCGCGGCGCTGGTTCAGGGTAGTCTGGCCGTCGGTGGAAACGCGCAGGTACAAGGCGCAGCGCTTGGCGGTCATGGCCGGTTTCCTCGCTGGTGGTGAAGGTGCCGGCATTGTACCAAAAACGACTGTTTTCGGTATGACCTGAAACGGCCTTCCGAGACCACGCAGTTATGCGGGTTTGCGGGCGGTGCTGCGGTGGGGTTTTCGGTATGGGGTGCCGGCGGGCGCGCGGCGGCCCGGCGACGATCAGGGAGTGGGCGAATGAGGCGGCCAAGGCGATGTGGTGCCGGGTTGGCACTGGCGATGCTGGCGGGCGGCTGCGCCACGGTGAGCACGCCGACCGTAACGGACGTGTCCGGCCGGCGACCGTGGACGGCGAAGATCGAGCGGCCACTGTTCCGCGACGCGGTGCTGACGGTGACCGATCCGGCGAGCGGGGAAGCCTTCACGGGCAAGCTGCCGGGCACGGGGCCGACGGCGACGGTCTCGACCGGCAACGCGCAAGCGGCGCGGCTGGCGGATCAGGTAACGGCCTTTGCCCTGCTGGTCGGTGACCGCGGCGGGGCGCTGACGTGTCAGGTAGCGCTTGAGTCTTGGTCCGGGTCCGGGCTGTGCTCGGACGCGGCCGGCCGCTCGATCTACCTGGCGTTCTAGCCGCGGACGCAGAGGCACAGGCGCAGGGCGCCGGGAGGATCGGCGGCGGTGCCCCGGCAGGTATCGAGCCTCCCCCGATCCGTGGCGCCTGTGCGGGCGCAGTCTACTGCCGCGCAGGGCGCGGGGATGGCGGCGGTTGTCTTGGCGTGGTGCGCGTGGCGCGGGCTGCGCGGTGCGCGTGGCGCGCTGCGTGGGCGCGCGGCGGGCAGGCGGGCGCGCCCACCCCCACCCCCGCCCACGGCCGAGCGCGCGGGGAGTTCCACCCCCACAGGCCGAATTTTGATTTTTCGGGCGGCGGCCGGTCAGGCGGCCGGTTCGGGTTGCGTCCGGCAGGCGGCCCACGCGGCTTTCGTTGTCTGGTGCAGCGCTTGTGCGGTTTCCAGCAGGCGGGCCGTGAGGTCGGCGATGCCTTCGCGGCTCGGGGCGCAAATATCGATCAGGTCAATGACGGCTTCCAGCCCGTCGGCCTGCTGGCGAAGGTTGGCGACGTGCTCCGCGATGCGCTTGTGATCGGCCGCTAGCAGCGAATCGGCGGGCAGGCCGTGCCACAGGTCGGCGGTGTAGTCGATGTCTTCGGCCATGCTGTGCGTAACGCGGGCCACGAGGCACAGCCATTCGGGTGTAACCGGCTGCCGGGTGCGCTTGGCGATGGTGTGCAGCATGGATGCGGCGGCGCAAATGTTCTCGACGGCCCGGTCGAGGCAATCAACACATTCGAGGGCGGGCACGGGCCGGCAGGCGGGGTGCTGGGTGACATTGTTCATGGCTTTCCTCTGGTGGTGAACCACGTTACGCGGCGGGGTCGAAATCGGCGTCAAGGTAGGGCAGGAAGCGCCCGCACGGCAGGTCGTAGTCCTGCCGTTCGGTCGGGTGCCCCTTCACTTGGCGCGGGGCGTGACGCGGGTCGCCGGTGCACCAGCCCGTGAGGCCGTAAAAGTTCAGGATTGAATCCGCGCGGCCGTTGCGGCGCAACCAGTCGCGCGAGGCGGCTTGCCAGAAGATGCAGCGGCCGCAGCTCGCCATCCCTTCCTGTCGCATGCGCAGGGCCTTGGCCTTGCGCACGGCCTCAAGATTCCGGGCGTAGGCGGCCAGCTCACGCGCCCGCTTGATGCGCGGGTCCTGGCGCTCCGCGGAATTGGTTCGATCGGTTGCCATCGCGGTGCCTCTCACGGGGTTGAAGGGTCAGGTTGCTGCGCCACCAGGGCGGCGAGTACGGCCTCGATGCCGCCCGCGCCGGGGTCGGGCAGGCGGAAGTGTTCGAGGGTGCGGCGCAGGGCGCCGGCCTCGGCTTCCTCGCGCGTCACGCCGGCCTCGAACTCGAACACGGCGGCGCGCTCGTCGAAGAACTCGCGCACGGCCAACGGATCGGGCGGCGGTGCCAATGTCGCCAGCAGGTCGGCGCGGTGTGCGCGGATCAGCAAGGCCAGCTCGGGCGTGATGGCAGCGGCGGGACCGGCGCGCAGGGCGCCCGCGGCGCCGCGGGTCAGGTGGACGCCGTGGGCGGTCAGCGTGCTGATGATTTGCTCAGGTTTCATGCTGGTCTCTTGGAAAAAATGGCGCCGGTGCTGCGTTTGGCGGCGGTTGGAAGGGTTCCGGGAGCGTGCGACGGGATGAAACAGCGCGGTGACACGGTGACAGTCGGTGACAAAAAAATACTTTTTGAAACAACGGTGTCACCGTGTCACCGTTGTCACCGCGAAAAACGGCATGCTCGCGTTTGTCACTCATGGGCAGCCCATGCGTCGGTCATCTCATAGAGCCGAGTCGTCTTCGGCAGACCGGCCGGGCGCTTGGATTGCGAGGGCTTGCCATCGGGGCCGGGCTTTATCCAGCCACGCGCCACCAGCAAGGCCACTGCTCGCTTGAAGTCGGCGCCCCGGCAGGCTTCCTCAAGGCCGGTGCGCGTGAACAAATAGACACGTTCGTCATCCTCGGTTCGAGCGTACCCGGCAAGCTGCTGCACCACGTGCCCGGCGTGCGCGAAGTCCCGAAACCGCGAGCTGCCGAACCGTTCCAGAAACTCGCGCACGCCGTCCAATAGCGCCCGCTCTTCGGCCGGCACGCGGCCAAATCCGTCAAGCCAAGCCGCAAAGCACACGTGCGCCGCGTGCATGGCCTCGCCGGGCGACCAGCCGGTGATGCCGGCGCGCGTGGCCATCTCGCCAGCCACGGCCACGGCGCCGAACCGGCGCGCCATGCGCCCGGCCTGTGCGGTGGTGGCGTCGGTGTTGGTCAGCGCCGCGGCGACGAATTGATCGAACGACGCGCGGGCGTCGGCGGTGATCGCCGAGCGGTGCTCGGCCAACCACGTGAGCCAAGCCGGGCCGGCGGTGCCGTGGTACAGCGCCACGGCGTCGCGCAGGGCGTCGGCCAGCGCGCGGGCGTGCGGGTGGCCGTGCAGGTGCTCGAAGATGCCGTGCCCGGCCCCGGCGTCGGCCTCGATGTCAGCGATACGAAGCTCCTGGCCGGCAGCCGGGCGAAGGCCGGCGGTGGCCATGTGCGCCGCCATCGAAATTTCGCCGGTGGATATCAGCAACAGCCGCCACGTTTTGATCTGGCGCGCCCCTCCGTTGCCGGTGGCCCGCGTGGCGCTGATTCCGTTGGTGATTTTGTAGGCTGTCTTTCCGAAGTTTCGCGGGTCGGACTGCCCGGACTCGTCGGCGAATAGCGCGGAATCGTTGTGTTGCGCGGCGATGGCCTCGAAGCCGGCCGGCGACGTATCCCACGAGCGCACCACGACGGCCGGGTCGCCGAAGATCGACGCACCAGCGACCAGAGCCGTTGACTTGCCGGTGCTGCTGGCGCCGCGAAGGTGCAGGCCGCCGCCCTCCAGGCCGAGCACGTCGAGCAGCGCGCCGGCGAAAGCGGCACTGATCACCAGCACCAGCCGAGTGTTGCCGGCCGCCGGCGCGGCTACATGCTGTTGCCAGTCGGCGAGCGTACCGGCCACGCTGGGCGCGGTGCTGGGCGTGCCGGCGGCTTGCAGAACCACGGGCACGCCGTCGGCGGGCGTGCCGTAGACGCGGTTTTGGGTTACGTAGCAGCCGTGGTGCCAGCCCGTGGTGCTCACGCACCAGGCGCGGGCTGTGGTCGGGTGGGCCGCGAGGTAGGCCAGCAGCAGTTCACGCGCTGCGCGGCCGGAGGCCATAGCGAGGCCGCGCCGGGCCAGCTCGCGCCGCACCTCGGCGCCGTCGCCGTCCAGCAGCTCGGCCGGAATCACCCAGCTATGCCGGACGCCGTCCCGGTCGAGCCATTCCACCAAAAAGCCCCATTCCGTGCTCTCGCTGTTGCGGACAATCGCGCGCACCACGAGGCAACCAGACAGCCGCAACTCTTTGTTGTCTTTAGCGTCTGCGGGCGGCTGGAAATAGACTCCGGAATCGCGCACCGCGAATGCGCCGCCAGCGTGGGGGAAGGTGTCAAGCAGGTCCGGCAGCGGCGCGGCGGCGGGTGGATCGGCAAGCGGCGGGGTGTCGGCGGGCGGCTCGGCCAGCAGTTGGCGGCGCACCTCGTCGAGGCCGGCGAGTTGGCGAAGGTCGTCAAAATCCTTGGCCGTCTTGCCGCCGACCAGCGCGCCCGCCGCGATACGCGGGTGGCGGACGATGATGCGCGGGTCCGCTCTGGCGGCCTTGTCCGCGGCTTCGCGGCCGGCCTTGTCGGCGTCGGCCGCGACGACAATTACCGCGTCCGGCCAGCGCTGGCGCACAGCGGCTGCCACGGCTGGAACATTGCCAGCGCCGGCAGTAGAAGCGATGGCCGCATCAGGTATCGCCTCGGCGAGCGTCAGGGCAGTCGCTACACCCTCGGCGAGGTAGACGACGAAGCCGCGCTCGACATCCGGTTCGCGCGCCCACCAGCGCAGGCCGCTTTTGGCAATGCCGTACGACGAGCGTTTGTCGCCGGTTGCGAGGACGAGTTCTAGCCCACGAGTGACGCCGTCGTTGTCGACAAGCGGCATCAGTAGCGCGCCGCCTTCCTGGCGCATGTTGGCGGTCGGGGTCAGGCCCTTGCGCGCCAGATACGGATGCTGCGGATTGGCCGGATCGGCGGCGGCAATCCGTTGGCTGGCATCGATGGCGGCGGCCTCGGCCCGGCGTTGGCGCTCGGCGGCGTCGGCGGCGGCACGGGCGTCGCGCTCGGCCTGCTGGCGGGCCAGCTCGGCGGCCGTCGGTGGCGGCGGGCGCGCCGACGACGGGTCGGGCCGGTAGCCGTGCTCCTTGGCGATGAAGAACAGCGTGCCGGGGCCGATGCCGCCGTCGGTGTTCAGGCTGCGCCACGTGTCGCTGAACGCGCGCGCGTCGTAGGTGGCCCCGCCGGCCGACCACGCGCGCGCCTCGGCTTCCGAACAGCCGGCGGCTTTCGCAGCCGCCAGCACGCGGACCCAATCGTCGCGCGACAAGTCGGGCGGAATGCAGGCCAGCGCGTCGCGGGCAGCGTCCAAGTCAACCGGGCCGGCGCTTGCGCGGCCGGTGCGGGTGGGGTTGAATGAGCGGCGTGTGATTTGATCGATGACCCCGCCCCGGTTGCCGCCGGTGCGGGGTTTTTTTTCGCCCATGCCGGCCTCAGCGCGGGGCCGGGGTAGCGGCGGTTTCGGCGGCTTCGGCCGCGGCGTGCCGCGCCTCGAACATCTCGATGTCGCAGAGCCGCCAGCGCGTCACGCCCGGCGACAGGCGCACGGCCGGCGGCAAGCGGCCTTCTTGAGTCCATCGCCAAATGGTCGTGCGCCCCACGGCGAAGCGGGTGGCGAGTTGGCGGTCGGTTAGGAATTGCATTGGAACGGCCTCCATCGCATGAAACGGGGGCCATGGATTCAATACAGCGCGCGGCGCGTTTGCGAACGCCGATTCGGCGGATTCGATTTTGGACTTTCGGGCGCGGGTGTGATAGAGGCGCCACCCGGGTCGGGTGGCGGGCTTGAGGGCGGCGCGGGCGGCTAGATCGGCGCGGGACCGTCGGTGATGCGCCGCGCCCATTCCTCCAGGCACAGCGCGGCCACGTGGCCAATCAGCAGGCCGCGGAAATGCCGCGGGTAGATGTTGTGAAGCAGTGCGTCCTGATCGTTGTCGGCGTGCAGCTCGTTCCGGGGCCGCTTCAGGCGGCGGCCTGGCCGATGCCGCAGCGCATCCTGATCGTCGCCGACGCGCCGGCCGTGGGCGGCGCACAGTTCATCGCTGGGGAAGAACTGCTGCTCTTTCGGCGGGTCGGTCGGCCACTCGCCGTAGCGCTTGGCGATGCGGTCCAAGGTGTCCGTCAGGTGGTTGGCCGTCCAGGCAAGGCAGGCGGACGGCGCGGCAAGGTCGGGGTGCGCCCGGCGCCAGTCGTGATGAATCAAGCGCCAATCGTAGGCTTCACGTGCAAGGGCGCGGTCGCGCTCGGCGTGGCGCCACGGGTCGCCGCCCCGTTTGCGCCGGGTGTAGTCGGTGCCGGTTTCCACGCTCTGAGCGGCGTAGGTGCGCAGGTGGTCCGGTAGCAACAGGCCGCCCGCGTTGTGCTGGCGGATGGCGCTTTCGAGGGCCGCGGCGGTGGCGGTGTCGCCGAGATTGGCGGCCCGGTGCACGGCGAGCCAGCACGGTGTTTCGCGCAGGTGGCCCAATCGTTCCCAGACGGCGCCAGCAAACAACCACGCATCGGGGCCGGCCGGGTCCGGTTCGGCGCACAGGGCGGTTTCGGTGATGTGCAGCACCCAGTTTACGTAGTCGAGTACCTCATCGAGGCCGTCGCTGGCTGTGCGGACGGTGTAGGGATCGATCCATGCCGGGCGGGCGGCGACACGCGGCGACGCGGGCGGGCGCGGCGTGGCGGCTACGGCGCGCGCTGGTGCCCTAGCGCGCGGGCGGGCAGGCGGCGACGCGGGCGGGGTAGCGGCGGGCCGGTCCGGCGCGGGCAGGCGGCCGGCGAGGTGGAGATTGACGGCAGCAGCGACGGCGTCGGCGGGGAGCTTGGACACGCGCGGGGCCGCTGCGGGTCAGGCGGCTTGATCGTGGGGCGCCGGCTCGATCAGCGCCAGCTCGTCGCGCAGGGTGCGTTCTGCCCGCCACAGGTCGAAGTCGGCCTGCATGCGCAGCCACAGGCCGGCGCCGTTGCCGCACAGCCGGCCAAGGCGCAGCGCCATTTCCGGCGACACGCCGATTTCGCTCGCCAGCAGGCGGTGCAGCGTGGCGCGCGACACGCGCAGGCGCCGCGCCATGTCGGTGACGCTGAGACCGAGCGCGGGGCGCACGTCGTCGCGCAGGATTTGGCCGGGGTGAACGGGCCGCATGCGGGGCGTCGGGGTGGCGGGATATTCCGGGGCGTTCATGGGATTGTCCTCTGGTGTGGTCGGGCGCAGGCGCGGGCTAGTGGTACTGCTCCAGGTCCACGCGCCATGCGTCGCCGTCGCGCCACTCGAAGGTAATGCGCCACGGGCCGTTCACGGCGATGGCGTGCCGCTTGGGGCGCCCGTGCAGGCCGTGCAGGCGCCAGCCGGGAAGGTCAAGGTCCGTGAGGCTTTGCGCGTGCTGCAAGGCGCCCAAGCGCGCCCGGCAACGCTCCACGAGGTCCGCCCGCACGCCGCTGGCGTCGTCGTGCTCAAACAGTGCGGCCAAGCCTTTGTGCCGGAAGCTGCGGATCATGGCGGGCAATGTAGCACGCCATGCGACAGGCCGGGACTAAGCGGGAATGATCGGGGCGCCTCTGCGGCGCAGCGCAACGACGTTGCTGCGCTGGTGGCCCGTCACAAGCCGGTCGATCTCGGCCGCCCACGCGTCCAGCGCCTGGCGCTTCTCGGCGTCGTAGCTGTGGCGATCGTAAATGCCGCCGACGGTCTGGTCCTTGTGGTTGAGCACCTTGTCGATGATGAGGCGGTTGAAGCCGAGCGCCGACAGGCGGGTGCCGACGGTTCGGCGGATGTCATGCACATTCGGATGCTCCGGCCCGAACAGGCGGCGCATGGCCTGCTGCAAGCCGAAGGTGGTCATGGCGCCGCTGCCGCGGGCGGCGGGGAACAGCCACGTGCCCGACCAGCTTTCGGCAAGCTGCGCGGTGACCAGCTCGACCGCGGGGTCGGTAAGCGGCACGGTGTGGGCCATGCGGTTCTTGCTGCGCGCGGCCGGCAGCAGCCAGCGCCGGGCGGCAAGGTCGATTTCCGCACGGGCGATGCCGACCACCTCGCCCGAGCGGGCGCCGGTCAGCAGCAGCAGGTGCAGGGCGCGCAGGGTGGCGGGGTTCATGCGCCCGCGGTCGGCCTGCCACAGGGCGACGATTTCGGCGTCGGTCAGCACGCGCTCGCGCGGGGTTTCGCGCGCCTGGCGGATGTGTGTCACGGGGGATTGCTCGGTGACGCTGCGCTCGACCGCAAACGCGAACATCTTGCGCACCACGGCGAGCACGCGGTTCGCCAGCACCGGCACGCCGCGGTCGCGCAGGCCGTCAAGCAAGGCCACGATGTCGCGCCGGTGCACGGCGTCGAGCTTGAGCGCGCCGATGACCGGCAGCACTTCGCGGTTCAGCAGGCGCTGATCTTCGGCCCACGTGCGCTTGTGCGGCTTGGCGTGGCGCTCGATGTACTCGACGGCGAACTCGGCGACGGTCGGCATGCGGCGGCGCTCGGCCTTGGCCTGCTGCTCGGCGGCGGCCGGGTCGGTGCCGGCGCGGGCCTTGCCGGCGGCCTCATGCGCAAGGCGGCGGGCCTCGGCCAGCCCCACGGTGGCGGCATCGCCAAGCGTCAGCACCCGCACCTTGCCGGCGAGCTTGAAGCGGTAGATGAAGGAACGCTTGCCGCTGGCGAACAGGCGCAGGTAAAGGCCGGGCGTGCCGTCGTCCTTGATGTCCTGCTGGCGCTCGCCTGGGGCGATCTTGAGCCGCGCGACGGCGGCGGCGGTGAGCTTCATGGATGCCTGCCCTGTCAGTTTGTCCATAACCGCGCGAATATCAGCGTATTGCGCTGCGGTGACCGCTGCGGTGACCTTTCGACAGGGTAATGGGCGAAACGGGTTGAGACAAGGCGAGACAGTGAAACCGGAATATCTGCGCTATTTCAGCGCGTTGCGGCCGATTCAAAAAACGGGGTGGAACGGCGAAAAACGGCTTCTCGTGTGACTCTTAATCAGCGGGTCGTAGGTTCGAGCCCTACGCGGCCCACCATTTAACTCGACGGCGCAGGAGGATGCTCTCCTGCCTCCGCCCTCTGGCGATCGCAAGATCGCCCGCGCGCCTCATGACTCCCCGGTGTCAGCTCAGCCCGTTTTCGGGTGGGTGGCGCGACTCGGGTTCAGGACGTAGATCAGCGTCGGGAACACGCGCCGGAATCGCGCGTAGACCGCATCCGGCACACGCTTCAGGACGGTGCGATACAGCTAGGCGCCCGGACGCTCCAGCTCGAACGTCGTCCGCAGGGCTCGACCGTGCTGCTGGACGAAATCGAACCCCGCCTCGGCCAGCAGCGGCTCCAGTTCGCGCACGCTGAGGGGGCGACAGTCGTAGTCATCGCCGCGCCGCCGCCAACGCAGGTAAGGCGTGCGCCAGGCTACCGGCAGCCAGCTCAGGAAGGCCAGGCCGTAGTGCGGCTCCACCGGTTGCCAGCGGTTCGGCACGGCGAGGTAGCCCAAGCCATCCGGTTTCAGAACGCGCCGTAGCTCGGCCAGATGCCCGCGCTGCGCGGCGCGATCGCCGACGTGCTCGATGACGTGATTGCTGATCACCACGTCGAACTGGCCGTCCGGGAACGGCAGTTGAATGTCGCTGACTTGGGTGAATCGATACCCGTCGTGGATCTGCCGGCTGTCGTTGACGTCGACGGCATCGACCTCGAAACGCCGGCCGGGGTGCGTGCCGAAGTGGTGGGCTATGCCGCCGGAACCGGTACCGACTTCCAGCAGGCGCACAGGGTGAGCGGCCGCAGCCAAGCCCAGTAACGCCTCGATCTTGCGCGCCTTGGCGTTGCGACCGGTCAGATCGAGCGCCGCGTGGCATTACACCTTCGTTTCGCTCACCCGCTCGCCGCTACGCGCCAATCGATCGAGCAAGTCGGCATAGCGACGACTGACCGATTCCCACCCGAAACGCTCAAGCACGCGGACCCGGGCTGCGGCGGCGCGCTGAGCGGCGCCGTCGGTGTCGTCGAGCACGCGAGCGATGGCCGACGCCAGCGCGTCGGCGTCGGCCGGCGGCACCAACAACGCGGTTTCGCCGTCAAGCGCTATGTCGTTGATGGCCGGCAGGCGCGAGGCGACGACCGGGCAAGCACAGCCCATGGCCTCGACGATGACCAGCCCGAAGCCTTCCTGGTCTCCATCTACGGCCACCACCGACGGCACGACGGCCACGGCGGCCTGCTGGAACAATCCTGCCAAGCGCGTGTGCTCCACCGCGCCCATGAACGTGACGTGCGCCCCGATACCGAGTTGCGCGGCATGGGTTTGCAGGGCGCCGCGCAGTGGGCCATCACCCGCAATGATGAGCGTCACCGCCCTCCCCGTCGCGCGCAACCTGGCTACTGCATCGAGAAGGTGAACCACGCCTTTTTTTTCCACCAGCCGACCGGCGAACAGCAGTGTGTCGGGCGCCCGCGCGGGCTGTTCGGGCGGCGTGAAACAGCCGCCTAGATCGGTGCCCATCGGCACCACGTCGACCACCCGCCCAGGGCGCAGGGCCAGCACCGCCTCGCGCATGGCCTCACTGACCACCGTAACGGCTGCACTTTGGGCGAGCACCCGGCGCTTCAGGTGCGTCGCCAGCGGCCCACGCAACCCGAACAGATCGCCACCGTGGCTGGTGCACAGCATCGGCACGCGCCGCGGCGCGCCGGCCAGCAGGGCGGCCAGACCCTGCGGGATGATCCAGTGCGCATGCAGCACGTCGAACCGCTGGCGCGCCAGCAGCCGGCGCAGCGCCCAGGCTTGGGCTGCCAACAGGCACGGCACCAACAACAACCGCCACGGCCGTTCGCGCAGGCGGGCCAGGATGCCGCCGTCGTAGGCGAGTTGCTGCAACCGCTCCGGCGCGTACCGGAACCGGTGCACGTGCACGCCGTCCAGCGTTTCCTCGCGCCGCGCGCCGGGCGCGTGCGGTGTCAGCACGTGCACCTCGAACTGCTCGGTGAGACGACGCGACAGCTCGTACACGAACGGCGGCTCGCGGTCCCCCGCCCAGCGCGGGAAGGTGGACGTGAGCACCAGCAGGCGCGGCCTGACGCCGCCGGCCGTCGGGCTCACCGCCCCGCCGTGCGCAGAAACGCCGCCATGCGCGCCGCGTCCGGCCGCTCGATGACGCCGTGCTCGCAGACGATGACGTCGATGAGCCCGGCCGGCGTCACGTCGAACACCGGGTTCCAGGCCGCGAAACCGGCCGGCGCCACCGGCTGGCCGGCGAGCTGCGTGAGTTCCTGCGCCGGGCGTTCCTCGACCTCGATGGCGGCGCCGTCCGGCGTCACCGGGTCGAAGGTGGACAACGGCGCCACCACCATCACCTTCGCGCCATGGGCGCGGGCGGCGAGCGCCGCGGTGTAGGTGCCGATCTTGTTGGCGGTGTCGCCGTTGGCGGCGATGCGGTCGGCGCCGACGATGAGCCAGGCCGGACGCAGGCGCGCGAACAGCCACGCCGCGGCGCCGTCCACCACCAGCCGCGCCGGGATGCCCTCCTGTTGCAGTTCCCAGGCGGTGAGGCGCGCGCCCTGCAGCCAGGGCCGGGTTTCGTCCACGAATACCTCGGCGATGCGGCCCTGCGCGTGGGCGGTACGGATCACGCCAAGCGCCGTGCCGTGCCCGCCCGTGGCCAGCGCGCCCGTGTTGCAGTGCGTGAGCACGCGGCTGCCGGGGTCGATCAGCGCCGCGCCGTGCGCCGCCATGGCGTGGTTGGCAGCGACGTCCTCGTCATGGATGGCGCGCGCCTCGGCGAGCAGCGCGCGTTCCGGGTCGCCGGCGATATCGGCGAACTGTCGCGCCATGCGGTCGAGCGCCCAGGCGAGGTTGACGGCCGTCGGCCGGGCGGCACGCAGATACGCCATGTCCGCCGCGATCGCCCCGCGCCAGCCGTCACCCGCTGCCGCGTACGCGTCGCGCGCCGCCAGCGCCACGCCGTAGGCCGCCGCGATGCCGATGGCCGGCGCGCCGCGCACCACCATGTCGCGGATGGCGTCCGCCACCGCGCCGGCACTGGCGCAGCGCAGCCAGGTCTGCTCGGCTGGCAAGCGGCGCTGGTCCAGAAGGTCGAGCGCACCGCTGTGCCAGCGCAGGGCGGTGACGGCGCTCATGCCTGTCCCCGCGTGGCCAGCGTGTCGACCAGCGCGGCCACATCAGGCGCCGGCAGGCCGATACCGTCCACCAGCACCGCGGCGAGTTCCACACGATCCGTCACGCGCCGTGTGGTCGCCGCCGCACCGCGGTCCTCGGTGAGCTCGTTGCCGATCAGGATCAGCCGCCGCTCGGGCGCGAGCCGGTGCGCGATCAGGCCCTGCACAAAGCGCGAGTCTGGGTGCGTCGAGACGTAGTGGTTGGCCATCTCGTAGTCGGCGGGCGCCTGCGCCTGCAGGGTGAATTCGTACAGGCTCTCCCAGGTATCGGCGCCGGCCTGCAATTGCCACGTGTCGTCCAACCCGGCCAGCCGATACCGCCAACCGAACTGCGGCTGCGCCAGGTCTGGCTCGAACGCCAGCGGCAGCAGAGGCCCCATCCCGCCAAAGCCGACGTCCGCCAGCCAGGCCCGCCCGCCGGCCTCGACGCGCAGCAGCATGTGCGTGCGCGGCAGCACACGCTGCGTGCGCCACACCACGCGCGCGGCGAGACGCTGCACGGCAAAGCCGAGCTGCTCCAGCACGGCGGCGAAGAGGTGGTTCTGCTCGAAGCAATATCCGCCGCGGCCGGCGGTGACGAGCTTTGCGAACAGGCTATCCGAATCGAGGCGGATGGGCCGCCCGAGCAGCACGTCGACGTTCTCGAACGGAATGTGGCGCACGTGCGCGAGATGCAGGTCCGCGAGCGTCTGCGGCGAGGGTTCGGTGCCGCCGGCGTAGCCGATGCGGGCGAAGTAGCGGTCGAGATCGATGCGGTTGCCGGCGTGGGACACGGCGCGGGCTCACTAAAATGGCGGTCCGGCATCTTAACAAGCCAGGATCAATCGCCATGGACCGCCCTGCCCCGCCCGACTGCACGCCCGAGAGCCTTGGTTTCGAGGCCGCGCTCGCGCAGGTGCTGGGCACGGTGACGCCGCTACCCGGCAGTGAGACGGTGACGCTGGAAGACGCGCTTGGCCGCGTGCTGGCGCTGCCGCTGATCGCCGGCATGGACTTGCAGCCGTGGCCGAACTCCGCCATGGACGGCTACGCCTACGCCGTTGCCGATACCGAGGCGGCCATTGGCGCCGGCCTTGTGCTGGCCGGCACCTCGCTCGCCGGGCATCCGTTCGCCGGCCGGCTCGGCCACGGCCAATGCGTGCGCATTCTCACCGGCGCCATCCTGCCGGACGGCGCCGACACGGTGGTGATGCAGGAGCAGGCGACGGTGGTTGACGGCCGCGTGCGCGTGCAGCGCGCGGTGCCCGTCGGCGCCAACGTGCGCGCGCCCGGCGAGGACGTGCGCGGCGGGCAAGCCGTGCTGCCGGCCGGCAGTCGCCTCGGCCCGGCGCAGATTGCGCTCGCCGCGGCGCTCGGGCAGGCCACGGTCACGGTGCACCGGCGCCCGCGCGTGGCGCTGTTCACCAGTGGCGACGAGCTCACGCCGCTCGGGCAGCCGCTTGGGCTGGGCGGCATTTACGACAGCAACCGCTATCTGCTGCGCGCCATGCTGCAGGAGCTGGGCGCCACGGTGGTGGACCTGGGCATCGTGGCGGACGACCCGGCCGCCGTGAGGGCCGCGTTTGCCGCCGCGCGCGACCGGGCCGACGTGGTGATCAGCTCCGGCGGCGTGTCGGTGGGCGACGCCGACTACGTGCGCGACGTGTTCGCCGAATTCGGCGACATCCACTTCTGGCGCATCGCCATGAAGCCTGGCCGGCCGCTGGCCTTCGGGCGCCTGGGCGACACCTGGTTCTTCGGCCTGCCCGGCAACCCGGTGTCGACGGCGGTCACGTTTCACGAGTTCGTGCGCCCGGCGCTGCGGCTGCTGGAGGGCGAAACGCCACCGCCTCCACTTCGGTTCGACCTGCCGCTGCTCGAACCGCTGCACAAGGCGCCCGGCCGGCTCGATTTTCAGCGCGGCATCGTTGGACTGGGGCCCGAGGGGCGTCCTGGCGTGCGCAGCGCCGGTGCCCAGGGCTCGCACGTGATGAGCAGCCTCGCCGCGGCGAATTGCCTGCTGGTACTGCCGGCGGACAGCGGCGACTTGCCGGCTGGTGCCGTGGTAACGGTGGAACTGCTGCCGTGGCCCAGCACGCCGGTTGCAAGCGACTGACGCCGTGCCGCCACGCCCCGATCAGCCAAGCACCGCCCGGTAGCCCTCCCGCCAGGTCGGGTACAGAAAGCGAAAACCGCTCGCCAGCAGGCGGGCGTTGCTGCAACGACGGTTCGCACCTGCCGCCGGCGCACCCGTGCTGACCGGCGCTGGCGCGCCGATCCACTGCGCCAGTTCGCGCAGCAGCGCGGCGTGGTCGGTCGGCTCGCCATCGACGCCGAGGTACAGCGGTGCGGGCTCGGCGAGCGCCAGCAGGTGCACGATGGCGCGCGCCGCATCGTCCCGATGCATGCGGTTGCTCCACCGCGACGGCCCCGGCGGGATCGTCGCCCGGCCTTCGCGCAGGCTACGCAGCAGTGGCCCCTCACCCGCGCCGTACAGCCCCGCCGGGCGCAGAACCAGTCCCGGCAGGCCGCTGTCGCGCAGTCGGGTTTCGGCTTGCAGCAGGGCTTCGGACTGGGCGTCGTGCGGGGTGACTGGCGAATCTTCGTCCACCCACTGCCCGTCCCGCTGCGCGTAGGGGCGCGTGCTGGTCACCAGCAGCACCCGTCGCGGTGGCTCGCGCGCCGTGGCGAGCGCCGACAGCAGATTGCCCCAGCCGGTCTCGTACACGCGCCGATAGGCCGCCGCGTCGCCGGCATCCGGCGCCGCGCAGAACACCACCTGGTCGACCGCCGGCACGGACGGCGCCGCGGCGGCCAGGTCGACGCTCAGCGGCTCGATCCCGATGGGCAAGCCACCCGCGCGGCGGCGCAGGCCGATCACGCGACGGCCCGACGCCACCAGCAAACGCCCCACGCGCTGGCCAAGATCGCCGCAGCCGGCGATCAGCACCGCCGCTGAATCAGCCAAGCGCAAACCCGCCCGACAACGCAGCACGCCCGTCATACGCCTGGGTTACCCTTTCGGTTGGAGGAGCTGGGGACCGCGCCACGCGCCGGCCCTGCCTTTCCAGTCTGCCGCCGCGCGTGCCGCGCGGCGGCCTCGAATCGACGATCATGAGGAGCGTTCCATGAAGCTGTATTACTTCCCCGGTGCCTGTTCGATGGCCGCGCACATTGCGCTGCGCGAAGCGGGACTGAACTTCGACCTCGAAAAGGTCGATCTCATGGGCGGCGGCAAGACCGAGTCCGGCGCCGACTATGCCAGCATCAACCCCAAGGGCTACGTGCCGGCGCTGAAGCTCGACAACGGGCAGGTGCTGACCGAGGTCGGCGTGGTGATGCAGTACATCGCCGACCAGAAGCCGGGCAGCGGCCTGGCGCCCGCGGCCGGCACAATGGAACGCTACCGACTGATGGAGATGCTGAACTTCATCACCAGCGAGCTGCACAAGAACTTCACGCCGCTGTTCAACCCCGCCGCCAGCGCCGAGGCCAAGGAAGCCGCCAGCGCCAACATCAAGAAGCGCCTGGCGTACCTGAACGACCAGCTGGCCGGCAAGCAGTACCTGCTGGGCGACACCTTCACCGTGGCGGACGCCTACCTCGCCACCATCCTCGGCTGGTGCCAGTTCGTGAAGTTCGACATCTCGGGCTATCCGAACATCGGCGCCTTCGCCGGCCGCGTCATGGGTCGTGCGTCCGTGCAGGAAACGATGAAGGCCGAGGGCCTGATGGGCTGATCGCCCCTCACCCGACGACGCACGAAAACCGGGCCCGCCTCGCGGCGGGTCCGGTTTTTTTTGTGCGCGAAAACACTCGGTCCGGCTATTGGTTCAGGCGATCAGCCGGCCGCCACCCAGTCGTAGGCGTTGTCGAAGAGCCGCAGCCACGGCCCGTCCTCGCCCCAACCGTCCGGGTGCCACGAGTGCTGCACGGTGCGGAACAATCGCTCCGGATGCGGCATGGCGATCAGCACCCGGCCGTCGGCCGAGCTGAAGCCGGTCACGCCGCCCACGGAGCCATTGGGATTGGCGGGATAGCGCTCGGCGATCGCGCCGTGGCCGTCCACGTAGCGCAGCGCGGCCGGCGTGGGCGCGCCGGTGAACTGCGCCCTGCCCTCGCCGTGCGCCACCACGATGGGCAACCGTGCGCCGGTCATGCCGCGCAGCCACACGCTCGGGCCCGCCACCACCTCGACCAGCGCGAGACGCGCCTCGAACTGCTGCGAGCGGTTGCGCACGAAGCGCGGCCAGCCGTCGCTGCCGGGAATCAGCTCCGTGAGCTGCGACAGCATCTGGCAGCCGTTGCACACGCCGAGCGTGAGCGTGTCCGGCCGCGCAAAGAACGCCGCGAACTGCGCGCGCGCCCGCGCGTTACCGAGAATCGCCTGCGCCCAGCCGCGCCCGGCGCCGAGCACGTCGCCGTAGGAAAAGCCGCCACAGGCCGCCAGCACGCGGAACTCGTCGAGCGTGCGCCGGCCCTCCAGGATGTCGCTCATGTGCACGTCGACCGGCGTGAAGCCGGCGCGCTCGAACGCGGCTGCCATTTCGAGCTGGCCGTTCACGCCCTGCTCGCGCAGGATGGCAACGCGCGGCCGCGCGCCGGTTGGCCGCGCGCTGCGGACGGCGAACGGCAGGTGCACGGTGAGGCCAGGATCGTCCGCGTCGAGCAGCGCGTCGTATTCCGCGTCGGCGCAGTCGGGATCGTCGCGGCGGCGGGCGATGGCGTGCGAGGTGGCGGACCACAGCCGGTGCAGTTCGACCCGCGGGGCGTCGATGAGCACCCGCCCGCCGTGGCGCACGGTGATGTCGCCGCCGGCACGCGGCGCACCGACATCGACCAGCAGGTCGCGGATGCCGCACGCGCCGGCCAGATCCTGCACGCGGGCCAGATCCGCCGCGCGCACCTGCACCACGGCGCCCACTTCCTCGTTGAACAGCGCGCGCAGCGCGTGGCCGCCGGCGTGGTCAAGATCGATGTCGAGCCCGCAGTGGCCGGCAAACGCCATCTCGCACAGCGTCGCCCACAGGCCGCCGTCGGAGCGGTCGTGGTAGGCCAGCAGCCAGCCGCGGCCGGCCGCCTGGCGCACAAAGCGGAACAGGCCGGCCAACAGTGCCGGGTGGTCGAGGTCCGGCGGCGTGGAGCCGGTGGCGCCCAGCACCTGCGCGAGCGCGCTGCCGCCCAGGCGCCCGCGCCCGGCGCCAAGGTCGATCAGCAGCAGGCGGCTGTCGCCGGCGTCGAGACGCAACTGCGGCGTGAGCGTGGCGCGCGCGTCACCGACCGGCGCGAACGCGGTCACTACCAGCGACACAGGCGACACCACGGCCTTGTCCGTGCCGTCGGCATCGCGCCAGGTGGTCTTCATGGACAGCGAGTCCTTGCCGACCGGGATGGCGATGCCGAGTGCCGGGCACAGCTCCATGCCCACCGCGCGCACGGCGGCGTACAGCGCCGCGTCCTCGCCGGGCTCGCCGGCTGCGGCCATCCAGTTGGCGGACAGCTTGATGGCGGGCAGATCGGCCACGTCGGCGGCGGCGATGTTGGTGATCGCCTCGGCGACGGCCAGGCGCGCCCCGGCCGCCGGGTCGAGCAGCGCCACCGGCGTGCGCTCGCCGATCGCCATCGCCTCGCCGGTGTGGCCGCAGTGGTCGGACACCGTCACCGCCACGTCCGCCACCGCCACCTGCCAGGGGCCGACCAACTGGTCGCGCGCCGTGCGCCCGCCGACGGTGCGATCGCCAATGGTGATGAGGAAGCGCTTGTCGGCCACCGCCGGTAGTTGCAGCACGCGCCGGGCGGCGTCGGCGATGTCCACGGCGTCGAGGTCGAACGGCACCGGCGTCGGCGGCAGCGTGCGCACGTCGCGGCGCAGGCGCGGCAGGCGGTCGTGGCCGGTCTGCGTCGGTGTGGATGGCGCCGCGGCGCCCTGACCGAGCAGCGAATGCAGCTCGACGTCCACCAGCGTGCGGCCGTCACGATGGTCGTACAGGCGCAGGCCGCCGTCGCTCGCCACCGTGCCCAGCACCGCGAACGGGCAGCGCTCGCGCGCGCAGATGGCGGCGAACTGCTCGCGCCGGTCGGCGCCGATCACCAGCACGTAGCGCTCCTGCGCCTCGTTGCACCAGCGTTCCAGCGGCGACAGGCTGGGGTCCGCACTCGGCACGGCGGCGAGGTCGAACACGCCGCCGCGGCCGTCGGCATCGACGATTTCCGGCACGGCGTTCGAGAGCCCGCCGGCGCCGACGTCGTGGATGGCGAGGATGGGATTGCCCGCGCCAAGCTGCCAGCAGCGGTCGATCACTTCCTGCGCGCGGCGCTGCATTTCGGGATTGCCGCGCTGCACGGAGTTGAAGTCGAGTTCCGCCGTGTTGTCGCCAACGCCCAAGGACGACGCCGCGCCGCCGCCGATGCCGATGCGCATGCCGGGCCCGCCGAGCTGCACCACGAGCCCGCCCACCGGCGGCAGCTCCTTGTGCACCTGCTGCGGCACGATGTTGCCCATGCCGCCGGCCAGCATGATCGGCTTGTGGTAGCCGCGAACGCGCCCACCGACAGTCTGCTGGTAAGTGCGGAAAAACCCGGCGAGGTTCGGGCGGCCGAATTCGTTGTTGAACGCAGCAGCGCCGATCGGGCCCTCGATCATGATGTCGAGCGCGCTCACGATGCGCTCCGGGCGGCCGTAGGGCTGCTCCCAGGGTTGCGGCAGCTCCGGCAGTTCAAGGTTCGACACCATGAAACCCGCCAGGCCCGCCTTCGTGAAGGCGCCGCGCCCGGTGGCGGCCTCGTCGCGAATCTCGCCACCCGCACCGGTGGCGGCACCCGGGAACGGCGCGATCGCCGTCGGGTGGTTGTGCGTCTCCACCTTGGCCAGGATGTGCGCGTACGTTTCGAGCGGCCGGTATTCGCGCGTGTCGGGATCGACCACCAGCAGCCGCGCCGGCGAGCCTTCCAGCACCGCGGCGTTGTCCTTGTAGGCCACCAGCGTGCCCTGCGGGCTGCGGCGATGCGTGTGGCGGATCATCTCGAACAGCGACAGTTCCTGCGCCACGCCGTCGATGAGCCACTCGGCGTTGAAAATCTTGTGCCGGCAGTGCTCGGAGTTGACCTGCGCGAACATCATGAGTTCGACGTCGCTCGGGTTGCGACCCAGGCGCGCGAACCAGCGTTCGAGGTAATCGAGCTCGTCGGCCGACAGCGCGAGGCCCCAGTCACGGTTGGCGCCTTCGAGCGCCGCCCGCCCGCCGCCGGCCAGATCAACCTCCACCGGTGGCGCCGGTGCCGGCGCCTCGAACAGACGCGCGGCCTGCGCGGCGTCGGCGATCACGACCTCGGTCATACGGTCGTGCAGCAGCGGCGCCGCGGCGGCAAGCTGCGCGGCGTCGGGCACGCTGTCGGCAAACGTCAGGCGATAGCGCACGCCGTGCTCCACGCGCCGCACGCCGGCGAGACCGCACACGGCGGCGATGTCAGTCGCCTTGCTGGACCAGGGCGTCTGCGTGCCCGGACGCGGCAGTACCAGCAGCTCGCCCGGCGCCAGCACCAGCGGCGCGGGCGTGGCCGGCAGCAACGCGGCCAGGCGGTCGAGATCGACGCCGCCGGCAAGGTCGGCCCCCAGGTCGGCCAGATACACGGCGTCCGCCTGCACGCCGGTCAGCGCCGGCAGGCACGCCCGGAGCGCGTCCTGCAGGCGCGCGAGACGAAATTCGCCGAGCGCCGGCGCGCCGGTCAGGAACGCAGGCTGTGTCACGCTCACCCCCCCGCCGGCAGGTCCACGCCGAGCCGCCGGGCGACTTCCTCGTAGGCTTCCACCACGCCGCCGAGATCACGCCGGAAGCGGTCCTTGTCGAGCCGCTCGCCGCTGGCGGCATCCCACAGCCGGCAGCCGTCGGGCGTGAACTCGTCGCCCAGCAGCAGCTCGCCGCCGCAGCGGCCGAATTCGAGCTTGTAGTCCACCAGCGTGATGCCGGAGGCGGCGAACAGCGGCTTCAGCACCGCGTTCACCTTGAGGCTCAGCTCGCGCATGCGCGCGAGGTCCTGCGCGCTCGCCCAGCCGAAGGCGAGCGCGTGGTCCTCGCTGATCATGGGGTCGTGCAGCGCGTCGTTCTTCAGGAATAGCTCGTACAGCGGCGGGTCGAGCGCGAGGCCTTCGGTCACGCCAAGCCGCCGTACGAGACTGCCGGCGGCCACGTTACGCACCACGCACTCCACCGGCACCATGTCGAGCCGGCGCACCAGGCTCTCGTCGGCCCCCACCACGCGCACCAGATGCGTCGGCACGCCGGCCGCCGCCAGCTTGCCCATGATGAAGGCGTTGATGTGGTTGTTGACCAGGCCCTTGCGGGCGAGCGCGGCCTTCTTCTCGCCGTCGAAGGCGGAGGTGTCGTCGCGATAGTGCATGAGCAGCAGGTCCACGTCGGCGGTGGCGTAGACGGTCTTGGCCTTGCCTCGGTACAGCTCGGCGCCGTGCGGGTAGCTCATGGGCGGATTCCGTGTGAGAGAGAAAAACGTCAGGCGAGCGCGCGCCAGTCGAGGCCGAGATCCTGATCGGCGACGCCGATCCAGGCCGCGCTGCAACCGAGCGCATCGGCGATGGCGGCGCGGGCCAGAGCCGGGCGGTTATTCTGCTCGCTCAGATGCGCCGCCACGAAGTGCTGCAGGCGCCGGTTGCCCAGGCGCCCAACGAAGGCCGCCGCCGCGTCGTTGGACAGATGCCCGAAATCGCCGTCCACGCGCCGCTTGAGCGCCGGCGGGTACGGGCCACCGAGCAACAGCTCGCGGTCGTGATTGCACTCGAACAGCAGGCCATCGCAGTCCGCGAGCACGCTTTGCATGTGCGCGGTGGTGTGGCCGAGATCGGTCACCGCCGCAAACCGCCGCGCACCGTCCGACAGCAGGTACTGGCAGCTCTCGCGCCCGTCATGCGGCACCGGAAACGGCGTGATGTGCAGGTCGCCGATCGACCACGGCGCGTGGCAGTTGATGCTGTGCACCTGCGGCAATTCGCCCACCTGCGGCGCAAGCGCCGCGAGCGTGCCGGGCGTAGCCCACACCGGCAGACGACCGGCCCGCGCAACCGGGCCGACGCCGGCCACGTGGTCGCCGTGCTCGTGCGTCAGCAGGATGGCCGTCACATCGGACAGGTCCAGATCGACGCGCCCCAGGCGCCGGCGCGTTTCCGCGAGCCCGAACCCGCAGTCGATCAGCAGCGTGGTCGCACCCGCCTGCACGACGGTGGCATTGCCCCGACTGCCGCTGCCGAGCGAGGCAAAGCGCATGAAGTGCTAGTCGAGGTTCTGCTGAATCTTGCGCAGGATGTCCTCGGCGATCGGCGCCGTGACCAGCTTTTCCTTCTCGTCGAACACCAGCACGTTGGTCTGCTCGCCTTCGGATTGCAGCAGCACCAGGAAGCGGTCCCTGGCGCTCGTCTCGTCGCTGCTCCAGAACATCAGCGTGCGCGCCACGCGCCCACGCGGCTTGCTGTGCTTGTAGTCGACGAAGTACAGGCCGCGCGACCGGTCGCGGTCGTCCACCTTCATCTCGGCCGCCTCGATGGCCTTGCCGACGGTGCGCCACGCGCGCGAGAAGTCTTCCGGCACCACCAGGCGCGGCGCGCCCTCGGTGCCTTTTTCGATGCGGGCGACCGCCGGCTGTTGAACGCCCGCGTCACCTGCCAGCTGCTCGGGTGGCGGCGCTGCGCCCGCGCCCTCCCCGTCGGCCGCCCGCGCGCCGGCGGCACCGTCGTCGACACCCGGCACGACCAGCGCCGACGAGCCACCCGCGCCGGTGAGATCCGGCGGCATTTCGAGTGGCGGCAGCGCCTCGGCCTGCCCGTACTGCTGCTCCTGCGGGTCGTGACTGAGCAGGCCCGAGAACGCCCCACAGCCACCCAACAGGGGCACCAGAAGCGTTGCGATCAGGGCACGGGACGAGCGACCGGAAAACTGCATGAAGCCTCGCGAACTCACAGAAGGGAAGCCGCGCGCAAGGCGGCGCGGAGCGTGTCGTGATAGGCGACTGACAACGGCGTCAGCGGCAGGCGGATGCCGGGCTCGATCAGTTCGAGCGCCGTCAGCGCCCACTTCACCGGAATCGGGTTGGCCTCGACGAACAGGTCCCGGTGCAGCGCCTGCAGCGGCGCGTCGAGCCGCAGCGCGAGCTCGCGGTTGCCGGCCAGCGCCGCTTCGCACATCGCCGCCATGGCCTTGGGCGCCACGTTGGCGGTCACGGAAATCACGCCGCGATAACCGCGCAGCATGAGTTCGCAAGCGATTGCGTCCTCGCCGCTGAACAGCCAGAAATCGGCCGGAACCCGTTGCAGCAACTCCGCGCCACGCTCCAGGCTGCCGGTGGCATCCTTCAGGCCCACGATGTTCGGAATCTCGGCCAGGCGAAGGACGGTGTCGGTCTGGAGGTCACACGCCGTGCGCCCCGGCACGTTGTAAAGAATCTGCGGAATCGCCACCGCCTCGGCCACGGCCCGAAAGTGCCGGTACAGGCCTTCCTGCGGCGGCTTGTTGTAGTACGGCGTCACCAGCAGACACGCGTCGACGCCCGCGTCGGCCGCCGCGCGCGTGAGCTCGATCGCTTCGCTGGTGGAATTGGCGCCGGTGCCGCCGATGACCGGGATGCGTCCCTCGACCAGACGCACCACCTCGGCGATCACGCCGATGTGCTCGTCGTGGTCCAGCGTGGGCGACTCGCCGGTGGTGCCGACCGCCACGATGCCGTGCGTGCCGGCCGCGATGTGGAACTCGACCAGCCGTGCCAGGGCCGCGTGATCGATCGCCCCGGACGCAGTCATGGGGGTGACCAGGGCGACAACGCTGCCGTGGATCATGCAAAAGTCCGGCTGGAAAAGTCGGGTATGGTACTGACCGGCCGCGCCGGCTGACAACCTCAGCCCGACGCCCGACCCCCATTGAACCTGCGGAAAACCTCATGACCGAGCCCGCCATCGGCGCCCCCGCGCCCGCATTCAGTCTGCCGGCGAGCGGCGGGCGCACCGTCAGCCTGGGCGACCTGCGCGGGCATCCGGTGGTGCTGTACTTCTACCCCAAGGACAGCACGCCCGGCTGTACCCAGGAGGGCCTGGACTTTCAGGCGCTGACGAGTGAATTCACGGCGCCGGGCGCGGTGATCCTCGGCGTGAGTCGCGACTCGGTGACGAGCCACGACAGGTTCCGCGCCAAACAGGGCTTCACGTTCGACCTGCTGTCGGATGCCGACGAGACCGCCTGCCGCGCCTACGACGTGATTCGCGAGAAGAACATGTACGGCCGGACCGTGCTCGGCATCGAGCGCAGTACGTTTCTCATCGATGCCACAGGCGTGCTGCGCGCGGCCTGGCGCAAGGTGAAGGTCAAGGACCACGCCCGGGCCGTGCTCGGGGCGCTCAGGGCGCTGTGACGGCGCCCGCGGTTTCCGCTGCGCTGCCGTCCAGCCACGCCCGCACGAGTTCACGAATGGCCTGCGCGCCATCGCCGTTGAGGTTCGACAGCGGCAGCGGCGGCAGCACCGAGTATAGCCCTGCGAGTTCCTTCGCCACCTCGCGCAGTGCCTTGTGCAGCGCGCCGCGGGCCAGCTTGTCGGCCTTGGTCAGCACCGGCTGCACCGGCAAATCAAGTTCCGCCGCCGCCTGGATGAGCTGACGATCGCCCGCCTGCAACGGGTGGCGTATGTCCATGAACAGCAGCAGCCCGCGCAGGCTTCGGCGGGTGGCGAAATAGTCCGGGATCACCTCGCCCCAATCGCGGCGCCGGGCGGCGGAGGTGGCGGCATACCCGTAGCCCGGCAGGTCGACCAGGCGGCGCGCGTCGTCGATGCGAAAGAACAGCAACTCCTGCGTGCGCCCCGGCGTCTTGCTGACGCGCGCGAGCGAACGCTGGCCGGTGAGCGTGTTCAGCGCGCTGGACTTGCCGGCATTGGATCGTCCCGCGAAGGCGACCTCGGCGCCCTCGTCCGGCGGCAGGTGATCGAGCGTTGTCGCCGAGCGCCAGAAGCGGGCCCCGTTCAGCGGGTTGGATAGGGAGTCGGTCATCGGCGCTCTGCGGCAGAAAAATCCGGTCAAACGGCCACGCTGCCGCGCATCGCGGGCAGGGAATGGCCGGTGAGTGTGCTGCTAGAATACCGCCCCGTTTGCGCCGCCCCCGACGACGGGCGCGGCACATCGATACCCAATTTCAACCAGTATGCATATCGGGAGTCTGCGGATGCGAGGCGGCAAGTGGATTGTGGTGGCGTTCGCCCTGACGGTAGCGGGCGGCGCGCAGGCGGCGGGGGATGCCGCCGCCGGACAGCAGAAGTCGGCCCCCTGCCAGGCATGCCACAGCACTGACGGCAACAGCGCGGTCGGCATGTACCCGAATATCGCCGGCCAGCATGCGAGCTACACGGTGACGCAGCTGAAGGCACTGCGCGACGGCACGCGCAAGGATCCCGTGATGTCGCCGATGGCGGCCAACCTGAGTGATCAGGACATCGAGGATCTGGCCGCGTTTTATGCCGGACAGAAGGTGAAACTCGGCAGCGTGCCGGACGACAAGGTCGCCGCCGGCGCACAGCTGTATCGCGCCGGCAACAGCAACACCGCCGTGCCGGCCTGCATGGCCTGCCACGGCCCGGACGGCAAGGGCAATGCGCCTGCCGGCTGGCCGGCGCTCGGCGGTCAGCATCCGGAGTACATCGCCAAGCAGCTCAACCTGTACGCGAGCGGCGAGCGCAGCACGGACCTGAACAACATCATGCGGGACATCGCGGCGCGCCTGAGCAAGGCGGAAATCGACGCCGTGTCCCAGTACGTGTCCGGGCTGCACTGATATAGACGTCTGTCGGGGATCGACGATGCGCGTACCGCTCCTGAAGAGCTTGTTTGCGTTGCTGCTGGGCGTGCTCGCGGTCGGCGGCGCCACTGCGGAGCCTTGGGTGGCGCTGCCGCAAGCCCAGCCCACGCGTAACCCGGCCCGGGTCGAGGTGATCGAGTTTTTCTGGTACGGCTGCCCGCACTGCTACGACGCCGAGCCGCGCGTGGCCAGCTGGCTCAAGAAGCAGCCGGCCGAGGTCGAGTTTGTGCGCATGCCCGCCATCTTCAATCCGCGCTGGGCGGTGCTGGGGCGCGCCTATTACGCCATGCAGCACCTGAAACTCGGCGACAAGGAGCACCGGGCGCTGTTCGACGCCATCCACCGCGACCGCAAGAACCTGAACGACGAGGCCAGCCTCGCCGAGTTTTTTGCAACGCTTGGCGTGCCGGCAGAAACGTTCCGCGCCGCGTTCAACGACTTCGACGTCGACGGCAAGGTCCGACGCGCCAACCAGATGACGTCCGCCTACGGCCTGGAGGGTGTGCCGGCCTTCATCGTGAACGGCAAGTACCGCATCGACGGGACCATCGCCGGCAGTGAGGCGGGCATGTTCGAGGCGCTCGACCAGTTGGTGGCGCAGGAACTGAGCAGCCTCAAGAAATAAAAAAGGCCGCTATCCCCGTGCGGGGCCCGCACGGGGATAGCGGCCGCATGCTTCCCCTCCCCCTCCTTCTTATTGCTTGAACGGATCCACCACCGGCTTGATTTCCTCCAGCCGGTGCATGCGCTCCATGGCGGTCGGAATTTCCGCCAGGCTGTAGGTGTCGCCGAACAGCCGCTCGAACGGGAACCTGTCCTTCTGCGCGGCCAGAAACGCCAGCGCCTCGCGGTAGTACTCGATGCCCGCCGAGCGGATGCCGTGGACGCTGATCTGCTTCATCACAAACGCCATGCCGGGGATCTGCGCCGGCTGCGGGTCACCCGCACCGATCACGACGATGCGCCCGCCCATGCGCGTGATGCCGATGGCCTCTTCGAGTGCATGGTGCGAGCCCGAGCACTCGAACACCAGATCCGCGCCGCGGCCGTCGGTGAGGCTGCGCACCAGTTCCGCGCGCTGTTTGGCATCGGTCTTGTCGATGTTGCACACGGCGTCCGCCCCGAAGGCGGTGGCGACTTCGAGGCGCCCGTCCGGCGCGCCGAAGCAGATCACCCGCCGGGCACCGAAGGCGCGCGCCGCCGCCACGCCGTACAGGCCCACCGGCCCGCTGCCCTGCACCAGCACGGTTTCCGCCGGGCGGATGCCGCCGGCGCGCGCCGTGGCGTGCATGATGGTGCGCAGCGCGCAGCTCGCCGACGACGCCCAGTGGCTCGGCACCTCGTCCGGCACGCGCACCACGTGGCAGTCCGGCAGGATGTAGGCGTACTGCGCAAAGCCGCCCAGCAGGTGCGGCGCCTTGCCGCAATCGGCGTAGCCGTAGGGCGTGAAGTTGGTGCACAGCGTCGGCTGGTGCGCCACCACGCAGTAATAGCACTTGCCGCAGTAGGCGTAGGCCCAGATCACCCGGTCGCCGGTGGCGAGCGGCGCGCCGGCCACGTCGACCGTGCGCCCGGCGCCGAGCTTTTCGATGATGCCGACCATCTCGTGGCCCAGGATGGCCGGCGTCTTCGACACCGGCTGCAGCAGGCCCATGTGCACGTGGTGATCGGTGCCGCAGATGGTGGCGCGGTCGATCTTGACCACGATAGCGCCGGGCTCCGGCTCCGGCACGTCGAACTCGCGGACTTCGAGCGGTTCCTTGTAGGCGGCGCACACCAGAGCCTTGGCTTTCATATCAGGCGAATCTCCACGTTTTTGCGCCCCTCGGCGCCGAAGTAATGCACGGCCTTCAGCTGCGTGAATGACACCAGCTCCTCCAGCGTTTCTTCCTGTCCGAGCCCTGAGTCCTTCTGGCCGGCGAAGCCGAAGCCCGGGAAGTGCTTCGACGAGCCGTTGATCCACACCGTACCGGAGTCGACCCGGCGCGCGAATTCCATCGCCGTGTCGAGGCTGGCCGTCCACACGCTCGCGGTGAGGCCGTACTTGACGGCGTTGATGTCGGCGAGCATCTGCGCCTCGTCATCCCACGGGATCAGCGCCAGCACTGGCCCGAACACCTCCTCGCGGAACAGCGTGTGCTCGCGCGTGACATCGCAGAACACCGTCGGCGGCACGTAGAAACCCTTGTCGAATGGCGGCGTGGTCAGGCGCGCGCCACCGGTCAGCAGCGGCAGGCCCTCGCGCTTCGAAACCTCGATGTAGTGCATGGTCTTTTCGAACTGCTGCGGCGTCGACAGGCCCGCCATCAGCGTGTCCGGATCCTGTGGCTCACCGATGCGGATCGCCTCGCAGGCAGTCTTGATGGCGGCCTTGGCCTCCTCGTACAGCGACCGATGGATGAAGATGCGGCTGGTAGACCCGCAGCTCTGGCCGGCGGTCTGGTAGAAGTTCATGCCGTGCACGGCGGACGTGAAGGCCTTCTCGGCGTCCGCATCGGGGTAGATCACCATCGGGTTCTTGCCGCCAAGCTCGAAAGTGAAGTCCTTGATGTGCCCGGACTCGGCCGCGATGCGGTAGAAAGCCAGCGCGGCGTTCTTGCCGCCGGTCAGCGTGATGCGCTTGATGTCCCGGTGGCCGACGATGGCCTCGCCGACCGGCCGGCCGCCGGTGAGCACCTGGATCAGCCCCGGCGGGATGTGCGGGGCGAGAATCTCGCCGATGCGCAGCGTCGACAGACTCGTGTGCTCGGACGGCTTGATGATCAGCGCGTTGCCCATCAGCA
>NZ_JBFWOM010000017.1:0-54026 GCF_050250495.1 Immundisolibacter sp.
TGGTGGGCCGTCTGGGAATCGAACCCAGGACACGCGGATTAAAAGTCCGCTGCTCTACCGACTGAGCTAACGGCCCTTGCAGGGCGAGGCGGGGGAACCGGCGTGTCCCGTCAGGCGGGGACGTAAGGCGTGGGATCCGCCACGCCGGCGGCGGCGAAACCATCCGCCCGCAGGCGGCAGGCGTCGCAGTGGCCGCAGGCGCGACCGAGCGGGTCGGCATTATAACAAGACACCGTCAGGCCAAAATCGACGCCCAGGGCCACACCGCGGTGCACGATGTCGGCCTTGGATAAGTGCAACAACGGCGCTTCGATCCGCGGCGCGTGGCCCTCCACGCCGGCCTTGGTCGCCACCCGCGCGAGCGCCTGAAACGCATCGACGAAGGCCGGGCGACAGTCGGGGTAGCCCGAGTAATCGACCGCGTTGACGCCGACGAAGATCGCCGCCGCGTCCAGAACCTCGGCGTAGCCGAGCGCGATGGCGAGAAACACCGTGTTGCGGGCCGGGACGTAGGTCACCGGAATGCCGGCGCTCGGCGCCGAAGGCACGGCGATCAAGCTGTCGGTGAGCGCGGAACCGCCGATGGCGTCGAGATTTACCGACACGGTGCGATGGCTGGCCGCGCCACCGGCCGCCGCCACACGCGCGGCGGCGGCGAGCTCCGCGCCGTGGCGTTGGCCGTAATCGATGCTGAGGGCATGGCAGGCGTAACCCGCCGCGCGCGCCATGGCGAGCACAGTGGCCGAGTCGAGCCCGCCCGACAGCAGCACCACCGCCGGTTTCGACGCTGCCGCGTTCATCGCCCCGGCGCCTCGCCCCACAGGATTTTGTGTAGCTGCAATTGCAGCCGGTACGGCAGGTGATCCGCCAGCATCCACTCGGCCAGCGCAGCGGCGTCGAGCTGGCCCCAGGCGGGCGAGAACAGCACGCACGCCCGGCTCGCGATGTCGTACTGCGCGGCCGTGGCCACCGCCCAGTCGTAATCGGCACGGTCGACCAGCACGAACTTCACCTGGTCACCCGGCCGCAGGTGTTCCAGGTTGGCGTAAAGGTTCCGCGCGCACTCGCCGGACGACGGGGTCTTCAGATCGAGCACCCGCACCACGCGCGGGTCGACCGCGGCGACATCGAGCGCGCCGCTGGTTTCGAGCGACACCGCGAGGCCGGCATCACACAGCGCTCGCATCAGATTGAGCGCGCCCGCCTGCGCCAGCGGCTCTCCGCCGGTCACGCACACGTGCCGTGTCTGAAAGGCGCGCACACGGTCGAGGATCTGCGGCACGGTCTGGTACTCACCACCGCTGAAGGCGTACGCCGTGTCGCAGTAGGTGCAGCGCAGCGGGCAGCCGGTGAGGCGCACGAACACGGTCGGCACGCCGGCCGTCAGGCCCTCGCCCTGGATGGAAAGAAAGATCTCGGTGATCTTGATCTGCGCGGCCACGGGGGCGGCGGTCGGGCTTGCAGACACTGTCATCGTCACGGCCGCACGGCGGCCAGGCCGCCGTCTGTCGTTATCAGGCTCAGACGCCCTCTTCCTTCATGCGGCTCAGGCGGTTGTCGGCCAGGCGCGCGGCCGGGCTGTTGGGCCACGTGGTCTTGAGGTTGTTCAGCGTCTGGCGGGCGGCGCTGAACTCGCGCCGCTCGTACTGGATATAGCCGACCTTGAGCAGCGCATCGGCCGCCTTCGGCGACTGCGGGTACTCGGACGCGACACGCTGGAACTCACTCAGCGCGCGGTCGAACTGCCGGGTGACGTAGTACGCCTCGCCGATCCAGTACTGGGCGTTGTCGGCGAGCGCGCCGCCGGGGTAGGTCTGGAGCTGTGTCTGAAAACCGGCGATGGCGTCCTCGTAACGACCCGTGCGCAACAGGTCGGAGGCTGCACGGTAGGCCGCCTGCTCGCCGCTGGTATCGACATGGGCCGCCGGCGCCACTGCGGCCACGGGCGGAACCTGTTCTGCGGCCGGCGGCTGGGGCTCGCCCGGGATAACTGGTGCAACCGGCGCCACCGGACGCTCCACCGGTCCGGGATCATTGCCCGCCGGCGGCGGCGGCGCAGCGCTCATCTCGGCGGGCGGTGCAGCTGGCGCTGGCGACTGTGCCGCCGCGTCGTCCGCCGTGGGCGCGCCCGGCTCGCGCGGCGTGGCGCCGCCGGGCTCCAGCGCACTCAGGCGGCTATCGAGATCAAGATAGAACTCGCGCTGGCGCTTCTGTAGCTGCTCCACCTGGTTGGCGGACTCCTCCACCATGCCGCGCAGCTGGCGAATCTCCGCCTGCATCTGCTGCAACTGGATGACCAGTTGCGCCTGGCTCTGGCCGGAGCCCGCACCCGCCGCGCTCATGGCCTGTTCGAGCGCCGTCAGGCGCTGGTCGAAGTCCCTGGGGTTGGGTGCAGCCGACGCTGCGCCGGCCATGGCCAGCGATACGAGCAGGGTGCCGCCCGCACGGGCGCAGCGTTGCAGCATCGAGGTTTACCGCGCCGTGTAGACGATTTCCACGCGCCGGTTCTGCGACCAGCAGCTCTCGTCATGGCAATCGGACGCCGGCTTCTCTTCGCCGTAGCTGACGGTGGTGATCTGCGTGGCCGACGCACCCAGCGCCACCAGCAGGTCACGCACGGCGTTCGAACGGCGCTCGCCGAGCGCGATGTTGTACTCGCGCGAGCCGCGCTCGTCGGTGTGGCCTTCCAGCGTCACGGCGGCGCTGGGGCTGCTGCGCAGGTAGCCGGCGTGCGCCTCGACCAGCGCCCGGTACTCGTCGCTCACGTCGTAGCGATCGAGGCCGAAATAAATCTTGCGCTGCGACAGCGGGCTGCTGGGGTCGTCCAGCGAGCCGGCGGCAAAACCGCTGCCGGAGCCCGCCCCGTAGGCGCCGTTGGTGCCGGTACCGGCTCCCGCCGTGCCGGCGGTGGACGCCGCGTCGCCGCCCGACCGGGTGGTGGACTTCTTGCCGCAACCGGTCGCCGCCACGGCCGTCAGCGCGATGACGCACACATACAAAAACTTCTTCATGGGCCGAAGCTCCTCACGAGCGTTGGGGGGAAATCAGGGGGTGCCGCCGAAGGGCGACCAGCCGGGTTCGCGAACCTTGGCCTGGGACACTCCCAGGCGCTGACGGACCGCGCCGTCAATGGAAACCGTGGCGAGCGCCTCGGCGCTGCCGGCCTTCGAAGTATAGATGATGACCTGTCCGTTGGGCGCGAAACCGGGCGACTCGTCAAGGGGGCCATCGGTCAGTACCTCAAGGCGCCGGCTGGGGATGTCGAGCACCGCGATGCGGTAGCCGCGCCCGGCGGCGCCGTGCACCACGGCGAGCTTGCGGCCGTCCGGCGACAGGGCCGGGCGGGCGTTGTAGTTGCCCTCGAAGGTGACGCGCTCCTCCGCGCCGCCACTCGCCGGCACGCGATAAATCTGCGGGCCGCCACTGCGGTCGGACGTGAAGTACACGTAGCGGCCGTCCGGCGACCAGGTGGGCTCGGTATCGATGGCGTAGTGCTGCGACAGGCGCCGCGGCGGGCCGCCGGCCAGATCCATCACGTACACGTCGGGGTTGCCGTCCTTGGACAGCACCAGCGCCATGCGGTTGCCGTCGGGCGAGAAAGCCGGCGCGCCGTTCAGGCCCGGGAAGGACGACACGAGCTGGCGCACGCCGCTGCCGACGTCCTGCCGGAACACCGCCGCGCGGCGGTTGGCGTACGTGGCGTAGGCCACGAAGCGGCCGTCCGCCGACCAGGTGGGCGACAGGATCGGCTCCTGCGAGCGCAGCACCGTGACCGGGTTGTGGCCGTCGGCGTCGGCCACCTGCAATTCATAGTTGTTGCCGACCTGCGTCACGTAGGTAATGCGCGTGCCGAACACGCCGCGCACGCCGGTGATGGCCTCGTAGATGAGATCGGCGATATGGTGCGCCAGGCGCCGCTTGCTGGCCGGCGACACGCCCGGGAAACGCGCGCCCGTCATGCGCTGGCCGGTGGCGACGTTGAACAGCTCGAACTCGGCCGTGAAGCGCCCGTCGGGCTGCGGCAGCAGCCGGCCGATGGCGAGGTACTGCGCCATCACCAGCTGGAAGTCGCGGAAATTGACCTGCGCCGCCTCGGTCGGCCGCGACAGTATCTGCTCGTCCGGCACCACGCGGAACTGTCCCGAGCGCGTGAGATCGGCGCCGATCACGGCGTGGATGGCGTCCGCCCCGCCATCGTTGCCGTAGGGCACCACGGCGATCGGGATCACCTGCGCGGCGCCCTGCGTGATCTCGATGCGCAGTTCCGCGCGCGCGGCGCAGCCGACGGCCAGAAGCAGCAGACCGATCAGCCAGCGCTCAGGGCGCATCGGCTTTGAACGTGAACGGCAAGTTTCTGAACTCTTCATTGAACAGCCTAATGTCTTTCGGAACGCTCAAGGGGGAGGCGGCGTTAATAGCGTCTTGCACCGATTCGAAGAAAACCGGGTCGCCACCACAACTTTCGACTCGTATATCGATCGCGTCTCCACTAGGAAGCAGCTTTACTCGGACATTGCACTTTAAGTCTTGCGGCCAGTTGAGCGGCTTGCGCCAACGCGCGCGCACCTGCCGCTGGATGGCTGCGACATAGGCGCCGAGTTCGTCCGCTCGCTGCGTCGCAGCCGCAGCCGCAGCTTGATCGGCGGCCGCCTTGTCTGCTGCCGCTTTATCCGCGGCCACCTTGTCGGCTGCGGCCTTGGCAGCAGCCGCCTTGTCCGCCGCGGCCTTGGCGGCGGCTTTATCCGCTGCCGCTTTTTCTGCGGCGGCCTTCTGCACAGCTGCCTTGTCAGCCGCCGCCTTGGCGGCGACTTCCTGTTGCCGCTTCTGCTCGGCGGCCTTCTGCGCAGCCGCCTTGTCGGCGGCAGCCTGCTGTGCGGCGGCCTTTTCGGCAGCGGCGCGCTCGGCGGCTTCCGCCTTTTGTCTGGCCTGCGCCGCCTGCTGCGCGGCTTCGCGTTCGCGCGCCGCTTTCTCGGCCGCCTCGGCGGCGGCCTGTTCGGCCTGCCGGCGCTGCTGGGCGGCCTGCTCGGCGCGCTGCTGTTCCTGTTCGCGCTGACGCTGCAAATCGGCGATGCGCCGCTGCTCGGCCTCGGCTTTTTCCGCACGCTCGCGCTCGGCTTGCTCGCGCGCCTGTTCGGCCGCCTCCATCTGCTCGCGTGCGGCGTCGAGCGCCGCGGGGTCGATGACCTCGGCCTCGATGGCCTGGCCGGACGGCGGCGTCGGATCGTCCTTCCACCAGTCGAAACCGACCGTCAGCACGAGGATCAGCACCACGTGCAGGGCCACGGCCCACGCCAGCGGGCGCGACAGGCCGGGGCCTTTCGTCCGGCGTGTGCTCGAACGCTCAGTCCGCAATCTCAGTCACCAACCCAACTTTTGGGGCGCCCGCTTCCTTCAACAAACTCATCGCCTGGATAACCGCCTGATAGGGCACTTCCTCGTGGCCACGCACCAACACCGGTGCTTGCGGCGCGCGCTTCATCGCCTCCTTGGCCAGAGCCACAATGTGCTTCGCATCCTCGGGCTTGTCCTTCTCGCTGCGGTAGTTCTTGGCGTCGAAGTACAGCTTGCCGTCGCGGTCCACGGTCACGGTGATCGGCGTCTGCTTGTCCTGCTCGACCGCCTGCCCCTTGGCCTGCGGCAGGTCGACCTCGACGCCCTGCTCCAGCAGCGGCGTGGTGATCATGAAGATGATCAGCAGCACCAGCATCACGTCGATGTAGGGCACGACGTTGATCTCGGCCACCACCCGGCCGCGCCGGCGCCGTCCGGACACCTGCGCCATGGATCAGCCGCCCTGGCCGGCGCGAAACGCGTGCGCCTGCCGCTGCAACAGGCTCATGAAGTCCTCGATGAAGGCCTCGTACTGGCCGGCGCGGTGGTCGACCACCGCCGCGAAGCGGTTATAGGCGATGACTGCCGGAATGGCCGCGAACAGCCCCATGGCGGTGGCGACCAGTGCCTCCGAGATGGCCGGCGCCACCAGCGCCAGCGTCGGCTGGCCCGTCGTGCCGAGTGACTGGAACGCGCTCATGATTCCCCACACGGTGCCGAACAGGCCGATGTACGGACTGATGGAGCCGATGGTGGCGAGATACGGCAACTGGTCGTCGAGCGCCTCCATTTCGCGCGCAAGACCCGCGCGCATGCCGCGCTGGGCGGAGTCGAGCGCGGCCGCGATCGGCAGGTGTTTTTGCTCGTACAGGTGGCGGAACTCGCGGTAGCCGCCGATGAACACGCCCTCCACGCTGCCGGCCGGGTACACGCTGCCGGCCACCTGGCGGAACAGCTCTTCCATGTCCTGGCCGGACCAGAAACGCCGCTCGAAGGCCTCCAGCGCCGCCGCCACCGCGGCGAACGCGCGCCGCTTGCGCAGCATGATGGCCCACGACAGGACCGACGCACCGAGCAGGATGATCATGACGGTCTTGACGACCGGACCCGCCCCCATGACCAGGTGGGCGATGGATAACTCGTTGGCCAAGCAGGGCTCCGCGGGTGTGCGAGAAGAAATGGAGAGATGCGGGCGGGCGACCAGTGACTCAGACCATTGCCGCGGCGCGAAATTTTAACAGCCGCACGGCGCCCGCTTAGTCAACAAAATTGCTCAACTGAACAGCTCGCCCGGCCCCGCGTCGCGCGCCGGGGCGACCGGCAGGCCCAGATACAGGCTGGCCGCCTCGGTCGCCACGCGCCCGCGCGGGGTGCGCATCAGCAAACCCTGCTGGATCAGGTAAGGCTCGATCACGTCCTCGATGGTGTCGCGCGTCTCGCCGATGGCGGCGGCGAGGCTGTCGACGCCTACCGGGCCGCCGCCGAATTTTTGCAGCACCGCCGACAGCATCCGCCGGTCGTTGCCGTCGAGGCCCTGGCGGTCCACGTCCAGCATGGCGAGCGCGGCGTCCGCCACCGCGCGCGTGACCGCGCCGTCGGCGCGCATCTGCGCGTAGTCGCGCGCGCGGCGCAGCAGGCGGTTGGCGATGCGCGGCGTGCCGCGCGAGCGGCGGGCGAGTTCCTGCGCACCACCCTCGTCGAGCTCGAACCCGAGCAGGCGCGCCGCGCGCTGCACGATGAGCGTGAGCTCGTCCTCGCTGTAGAACTCAAGCCGCGCCACGATGCCGAAGCGGTCGCGCAGCGGCGACGTGAGTTGGCCCGCGCGCGTGGTGGCGCCGACCAGCGTGAACGGCGGTAGGTCGAGCTTTATCGAGCGCGCCGCCGGCCCCTCGCCGATGACGATGTCGAGCTGAAAGTCTTCGAGCGCGGGGTAGAGCACTTCCTCCACCGTGGCGCTGAGCCGGTGAATCTCATCCACGAACAGCACGTCGTGCGGCGCGAGGTTGGTGAGGATGGCGGCAAGATCGCCCGGCCGCTCCAGCACCGGCCCCGAGGTGGTGCGCAGGCCCACGCCCAGCTCGTGGGCAATGATGTGCGCGAGCGTGGTCTTGCCAAGACCCGGCGGCCCGTACAGCAGCACGTGGTCCATGGCCTCGCGGCGCTCGCGCGCGGCGCCGATGAAGATGTCGAGCTGCTCGCGGATGGCGCGCTGGCCGACGTAGTCCGCGAGGCGCCCGGGGCGGATGCCGCGCTCGACGTGCACCTCGTCCGGCGCCGTCGGCTGCGGCTTCAGGATGCCGTCGCGTTCAATCGCCATGACGCCGGCTCCCCGCTCTAGGCCCGCATCAGGCGCTTGAGCGCCGCGCGGATCAGGTCTTCGCTGCTGTCGCAGGCCGGAAGATCCCGCAGCGCGGCGCGCACTTCGGTCGGCTTGTAGCCCAGCGCTTCGAGCGCGGCAGCGGCGTCACCGGGCGCGTCCGCGCGCGGCGCGATGGCGCTGTCGGGTGCGCTGGCGAGCTTGGCGAACGGCTCGCGCAGTTCGAGGATCAAGCGCTCGGCGGTCTTGCGGCCGATGCCGGGGATGCGCACCAGACGCGCCGGGTCGCCATCGGCGACGATGGCGACCAGCTCCTCGGCCGCCACGCCGGACAGGATGACCAGCGCCAGCTTGGCGCCGACGCCACTCACCTTGAGCAACTGGCGAAACAGCGCCCGCTCGGCCTCGGTGCCGAAGCCGTACAGCAGCTGCGCGTCCTCGCGCACCACCAGGTGCGCGTGCAGCACCACCGGCGCACCCACCGCCGGCAGGTTGTAGAAGGTGCTCATCGGCGCTTCGAGTTCGTAGCCGACACCGCCCACGTCCACCAGCAGCGCGGGCGGCGCCTTCACCAGCAGCGTGCCGGCGATGCGGCCGATCATGCGCCGGGCCGCCCGATGGCAGGGGCGGTCATGGTCATGTGCTGGGCGTGGCACAGCGCCCCCGCCAGCGCGTCCGCCGCGTCGGCGCGCGGCAGCGTGGCCAGGCCCAGCAGGCGACCGACCATGAACTCGATCTGCGCCTTGCTGGCGCGGCCGTGGCCGACGATGCTGAGCTTGATCTCGGCCGGCGTGTACTCGGCCACCGGCACGCCGGCCACCGCCGCCGCCACGATGGCGGCGCCGCGCGCCTGGCCGAGCTTGAGCGCCGATGCGGCGTTGCGGTGCATGAACACGTTTTCGATGGATACCGTGGTCGGCGCGAATTCGGCGATGAGTTCACTCACGCCGGAGAAGATGCAGCCCAGGCGCGCGGCTAACGGGCCCGGGTCGACGCGGATGATGCCGCTTTCGACGTACTGCGCGCCGCCGCGGCGGGTGTCGATCAGCCCGAAGCCGGTGAAGCGCGAGCCGGGGTCGATGCCGAGTATGCGCGCCACGCCGGCCGGTCAGGACAGCGCCGCCAGCGCCTCGTCGGAGAACTCGGCGTTCGAGTGCACCTGCTGCACGTCGTCGAGATCTTCGAGTCCGTCGAGCAGCTTGATCACGGCGAGCGTCTGCTCGACGTCGAGCTGCACGGTGGTGCTCGGCCGCTCGGCAAGCTCGGCCGACTGCGGCGTCACGCCGAGCGCCAGCAGCGCCTCGCGCACCTCGTGCAGGCGATCGGGCGCGGTCAGCAGTTCGATGCCGCCGTCCTGCACCGCCACATCGTCGGCGCCGGCTTCGAGCGCCAGCTCGTAGGCGCGTTCCTCGTTCACCGTCGCCGGCAGCACGATGCTGCCGCGCGCCTCGAACAGGTACGCCACCGAACCGTCGGTGCCGAGGTTGCCGCCGCGCTTGGAGAACAAATGCCGCACCTCGCCCACGGTGCGGTTCCGGTTATCGGTGAGGCAGTCGACCATCACCGCCACGCCGCCCGGGCCGTAGCCCTCGTAGCGCACGGCCTCGTAGTTGTCGCCGTCGGCCGCGCCGCCGCCGCGCTTGACGGCGCGGTCGATGGTGTCGCGGGTCATGTTGGCGACCAGCGCCTTGTCGATGGCCGTGCGCAGGCGCGGGTTGGAGTTCGGATCCGCGCCGCCCATGCGCGCGGCGGTGGTGAGCTCGCGAATCAGCTTGGTGAACAGCTTGCCGCGCTTGGCGTCCTGGGCGGACTTGCGGTGCTGGATGTTAGCCCACTTGGAATGGCCGGCCATGACGATTGCTTCGCAGATTCAGGTGGTTGCAGGCTTCTTGACGGCGGTGCGGATGGCGAGTTCCCGCAGCTGCGCGTCGTCCACGGTGGACGGCGCGTCGGTAAGCGGGCAGTGCGCGCGCTGCGTCTTGGGGAAGGCGATCACGTCGCGGATGGAGCCCGCGCCCGCCATCAGCATCACCAGGCGGTCGATGCCGAACGCCATGCCGCCGTGCGGCGGCGCGCCGTAACCGAGCGCCTCCAGCAGGAAGCCGAACTTGGCCTCGGCTTCCTCGGCGCCGATGCCGAGCAGGCCGAACACCGCCTGCTGCATGTCCGGCCGGTGGATGCGGATGGAGCCGCCGCCGATTTCGGAGCCGTTCAGCACCATGTCGTAGGCGCGCGACAGGCAGCGGCCGGGATCGGCCAGCATGGCGTCCGTGTCCGGCACCTGCGGGGCGGTGAACGGATGGTGCAGCGCCTGCCAGCGGCCGTTGTCGGCATCGCGCTCGAACATGGGGAAATCGACCACCCACAGCGGCTTCCAGCCGCCGTCGAGCAGGCCAAGATCGTCCGCCAGCTTGCCGCGCAGGTGGCTCATGTAGCCGTTGACGGTGCTCGCATTGTCGGCGCCGAAGAACACCACGTCGCCCACCTTGGCGCCGACGCGCTCAAGGATCGCGCTGACCGTCTCGCCCTGCAGGAACTTCACGATCGGAGACTGCCACTCGACACCGCCGTCAGCACCTTCGGCGAGGCGAATGTAGGCCAGACCCTTGGCGCCGAACTGCTTGACGAACTCGACGTAGTTGTCGAGCTCGCGCCGGCTCAGCGTGGCGCCGCCGCCCGGCACGCACAGCGCGGCGACGCGGCCTTCGGGATCGTTGGCCGGGCCGGAGAACACCTTGAAGTCGGTGTCGCGCAGCAGGTCCGACACCTCGACCAGCTCCAGCGGATTGCGCAAATCCGGCCGGTCGATGCCAAAGCGCGACATGGCCTCGGCGTAGCTCATGCGCGGCAGCGGGTTTGGCAGCTCCACGCCCAGCACGTCCGCGAACAGGCCGCGGATCATCGTCTCCATGATGGTCATGAAGGCGTCCTCGTCGAGGAACGACACCTCGATGTCGAGCTGCGTGAACTCCGGCTGGCGGTCAGCGCGCAGGTCCTCGTCGCGAAAGCAGCGGGCGACCTGGAAGTAGCGATCGAGCCCGCCCATCATCAGAAGCTGCTTGAACAGCTGCGGCGACTGCGGCAGGGCGAAGAAACTGCCCTGGTGCACGCGCGACGGCACCAGGTAATCGCGCGCGCCTTCGGGCGTGGCGCGGGTGAGGATGGGCGTCTCGACCTCGACGAAGCCCTCGGCTTCCATGAAGCGTCGCAGCCAGCCGGTCACCTTCGACCGCAGGCGAAGGCGCTCCTGCATCACCGGGCGGCGGATGTCGAGGTAGCGGTAACGCAGGCGCTTGTCCTCGCCGACGTCGTCCTCGTCGAGCTGGAACGGCGGCGTCTGGGCGGCGTTCAGCACCTCGATGGCGCCCGCCAGCACTTCCACCTGGCCGCTGCGCATGGCGGCATTCTCGGTGCCGGCCGGGCGGCGGCGCACGGCGCCGACGATCTTCAGCACGTACTCGGAGCGCACCTGCTCTGCGGTGCGAAATGCGGCCTCGGTGTCGGGGTCGATCACCACCTGCACCAGGCCCTCGCGGTCGCGCAGGTCGATGAAGATCACGCCGCCGTGGTCGCGCCGACGATGCACCCAGCCGCACAGCGTCACCGCCTGCCCCAGGGCCGACTCGTCGACCAGCCCGCAATAAACGCTACGCACGATGGTGCTCCGGTACGTGGGCGGACCTCACACGGCCCGCTGATAAACGCAAAAAGCGCCAGGTGGCGGGGTGCATTCCCGCCGGCCTGGCGCCAAAGAATATCGCGTCAACCCGCCGCAGCCGGCGCGGCGGGCGTGCTGTCGCTGCTGGAAGAAGGCGTGCTCGATGCCGTATCCGTCGTCGACTTCTCGGTACCGGCGCCGGACTCCGCGCCGCCGCCCTTCTTGGAATCACCGCGAAAATCGGTCACGTACCAGCCGCCGCCCTTGAGCTGGAAGCCGGCCGCCGACACCTTTTTCTCGAAAGCCTCGGCTTGGCACTGCGGGCAGGTGGTCAGCGGTGCATCGCTGATTTTCTGCATCACGTCGCGCTCGACGCCGCAGGCGCGACAGACATACTCGTAGATCGGCATGAAACCCGAAACCTCTTTGCCTTCCCTCAGGCGGCGTGGGCCTTGAGGTATTCCTCGACAAACATCAGCCGGTCGTTGCCCCACCAGATCTGGTCGTCCGCGATCATGATCGGCACGCCGTACACGCCCCGGGCGTGTGCCGCGACCCGCGATGCCTCGTAGGCCTTCTCGCCCTCGCGTGACGCGACGTAGGCCATGAAGGCGTCCACGTCCAGTCCCGCCTTGGCAGCCAGCCCGCGCAGCACGGCGTCGTCGTTGGGATCGACACCCTCGCCCCAGACCAGCCGAAAGCCCTCGTCTACGTATTGGCGCGCCCTGCCCTTTTCAATGGCAAAGAAGGTGCCGATGTTCATGCGCCAGGCGACGAGGCCCTTCGGGAACTTGAACGGCACGCCGTAGTGCTGGGCCCAGCGGTTCAGGTCCTGCATCAGCGCCTTGATCTTGGCCGGCACCTGGCGGTTCGACGGGCCGTAGTTGCCGGCGGCGAGCTTGGCGGTCGGGATGTCGATCACGTGGTAGTTCAACTGATAGCCGTACTTGGCGACCAGGTCCGGCAACTTGAGGTTGCACAGATACGTGAACGGGCTCGTGAAATCGATGTAGAAATCCAGTGCCTTTGCCATTGCCGACTCGCTCCTCGTTGATTGTTACGCCCAGCCCATCTGGTCCCGGTAGTACTCCCAGAACCCGATGATGCTGCCCTCGGTGACCAGGTGCTCGGCGTCCTTGGCCTCGGCGCCGCCCATGGCGATGTAGGAGGTCTGATCCTGGTCGCGCACGATGGAGCGGTGCACGATCTCGACCGCCTCGCCGTCTTCCATGGAAATGAGACCGGCCGGTCCGATCAGGTTGCCCTGCTTGTGGCGGATGGCGTCCATTTCGGTGTCGTCGTCGGCGTAGCCGAACTGCGTCCAGACCAGCTCGAACTTGTCGACGCCGCGCGGGATGATCTGGCGCACCGCGAGCGTGTTGGCGATCTGCTGCACCACGAGGTTCGGGAACACGGCGAGGATTACCAGCGTCACGCCGTCGTCGAACTCGGGTCGCCCGGCCAGGACCGACGGGTCGGCGAGCGTGAAGTCGGCGTTGAAGGTGCGCGTGTCCTTGTACTCGTCGGTCTGGCCCTCGTCGGTGCCGCGCTGCGCCGTCAGCATCGAGTGACGGTGCTTCGCGTCCATCACGCTGACGCCCTTCTGGCTCGACCGGTACAGGCCGAACGTGCAATGGAACAGGTGCAGCAGGCTCGCGTGGTAAGGATCGCGCGTGTTCTCGGCGTACAGCTTCCAGTTGCCGGCCACGTACTGGCGCTGGTCGCCCAGCACCTTGATCGGGCGGCGCATGATCCGGTCGATGGCCTTGCACGGCATCGGGCCGAGATAGTCCGCCAGCGGCTCAACGGATTCCGAGAAGGTGGCGAACACGAGCCCGCCGTAGCTGTCGACCCGCAGCTTCTGCAGGCCGTGCTTTTTCATGTCGAAGTCGGCCGGCATGCCGCCCTGGCCGTTCAGGCCGCGCCGGAACGGCACGCCGATCAGGTTGCCCTTGAGGTCGTACGCCCACTGGTGATAGACGCACAGGTGGTTTTGCACGTTGCCGCGCAGCTCGCGGCAGATGGCGGCGCCGCGGTGCGCGCAGCGGTTCACGTAGGCGTGGACGGTGCCATCCTCGGCGCGGCTGACCACCACCGGCGTGTCGCCAACGAAGGTGGACTTGTAGTCACCGCTGTTCGGGATCTCGGCTTCGAGCGCGACGAACGACCAGTTGTCGCCGCGGAACAGGCGCCGCTGCTCGGCCTCGTACACGGCGGGGTCGGTGAACACGCCGTAGGGAACGCGGCTGCCGCCGGCAACCGGCCAGGCGAGCTGACTCAATGCGGGTTCGCGGATGGCATTCATGGGGGAGTCTCCGGGTGACGACGGGGAGCGCCGGCCGGCGCCGCCTTACAGCGGGGTGACGAGCAGGTTCGGGATCCGATACGTGTCGAACACCACCACCTTGCGCTTGAATCGTAACCCGTCGGGCGTCGCCACCATGCGGTCGAGGTATTTGCCGGCGTTGAACACGTGCGTGTCGCCTTCGACCAGCGTCTGCAGCACCACGTAGTTGCTCTGCACGACCAGCTCGTCGCCTTCGACGCCCTTCACGTTGACGTTGCTCAGCACGTGCCGGTAGTAGTGTTTGGCGTAGATGTTGGCGTGGCGCAGCGCGACGATGCGGTCGACCAGCATGCCGCGGCTGTCGCAGTAGATGGCAGACGTCGGCAGGCCGCGGTCGGCGTTCTCGCGCGCGATGACCTGGTACACGCAGTCCGTCACGAACAGGTCCGGCCATTGTTCCAGCCGGTCCTCGTCGATGGTCTCGACGTAGTCGCTCAGCAGCTTGCTGGCCGCGTAATGCAGTTCCAGCGCGGAAAGTTTCGAAAGATCAATCATCGAAGGGCCTGCACCCGTGTCGGTCAGGCCGCCGGCCGTTCGATGCACACCTCGTCGCCCACCACCTTGACGGTGTAGGTCTGCAACGGAACCACGCACGGGAACGCAGTCGGCTCGCCGGTACGGATGTTGAAGCGGCCGCCGTGGAACGGGCACTCGACCTCGTCGCCCTCGACGTAGCCGTCGGTCATCCACGCCATGCCGTGCGTGCACATGTTGTTGGACACGAAGTACTCGCCATCGAGGTTATAGACGGCCATTGCCGGCAGACCCTCGGCATCCACTTGCAGCGACTGGCCTGGCGCCACGTCCTGCGTCTTGCACAGCTTGATCAGATCAGACATGTCATCCCCGTAACATCAACGGCGGCGGGCCGACGATGCCCGCCGCATACTCACTGGCCCTGTCAGGCGGTCACCGGCTTGGCGGCCGCGTGCGGCTTGCCGTCACCAAACACGAAGGCCGGCCGGAACACGTAAATCATCGCCGGGATCAGCAGCAGCGAGGTGATCGCCGACACCGTCAGCCACAGCGCCATCAGCAGTCCCATCTCGGCCTGGAACTTCAGCGACGAGGCATACCAGACCAGCACGGCGGCGATCATGGTGCCGCCGGTGATCAGCACGCCGCGGCCGGCGGTGCGCAGCGAGCCTTGCAGGGACTGCATGACGTCGCCGGTTTCCTCGAAGCGTTCCTTCACGCCGTCGACGATGTAGAACGCGTAGTCTACGCCCAGACCGATGCCCAAGGCAGCCACCGGCAGGGTGTTGATGTTCATGCCGATGCCCTTCCACGCCATGAAGGCGAACGTGATCGTGTTCGACATGATCACCAGCGGCATGTAGAACAGCCCGGCCACGGTGGAGCGATAGGCAATCGCCGACAGGATGAACAGCGTCAGCAACGCGAGCGCGATGCTCTCCACCTGACGCGCGAACACTTCCTCGTTGACGGCGGCCAGCACGCCGACCAGACCGCCGGCCAGCTTGTAGGTCGACTCGCCGGGCAACGGGTTGTTTTCGATGTACTCCTCGATGCGCGACACCGCGGTGCGGATGGTGTCGCCCTTGTGGTCGCGGAAGAACATGGTCACCGCGCCGTCCTTGAAGTCGGTGTCGACGAAGCGGTCCATGTCACCCGGATCGGCGCCCTGCATGTACATGAACAGCAGCTCACCGTTGATGTCCGCCACCGGGCCCAGCTCCTCGAAACGCCGGTTGCCCTCGTGCAGGTTGGCGTTCACCGGGCCGATCAGGTCCACCACCGACACGGTGCCGCCGATTTGCGGCTGGGTTTCGAGGTAACGCTGGAAGTTGTCGATGTTGGTCAGCAGCTCGGGCTCCTTGAGCGCGTTCGGGCCCTCGCCGTCGACCACGACGAACATCTGATCGCTGCCCTGGAAGGTGTCGTTGATGGCCTTGGCATCCACGTTGTACGGATGGTCCGGCCACAGCAGCGGCGTGCCTGGCAGCGCGTCACCAACCGTCACCTTGGTGGCGTAGAAGCCTGACAGCAGCAGCACCGCAAGCCCGAGCAGAACGACGATGATTGAGCGTCGACCAAGCACCAGCGTGCCGCACAGGTTCAACAACGGCCGCAGCAGCCAGCGATTCGTGTCGACCGGAAACGCCACCGCATGCGGCTTGGTCACCCAGGACAGCAGCGTCGGCACCAGCACCATGGCCGACACCGCAATCGTGCCCAGCCACACCGCGCCGACGAAGGCCGTCTTCTGCAGCAGCGGCATCGGCATGGCCGCGACGATGGCGACCGCCACCGCGTCCACCACCACGCCCAGCATGCCCGGCCGGAACAGTGCCACCAGCGCCTTGGCGGCGGCGTCTCGGGGGGCGTGACCGCGCTCCAGCTCATCGTCGAACGCGGCCAGCATCTGCACCGCGTGCGAGATGGCGCGGGCAGTCACCAGGAACGCCACCACGATGATCAGCGGGTCGAAGTTGACCTTGAACAGGCTGGCGATGCCCAGCGCCCACAGCGCGCTCACCAGACCCGCCAGCATCGGCAGCAGCACGCCACGCCAGGTGCGCACGGTCACAAACAGCAGCGCGGTCATGATCACGATGGTGATCAGGAACAGCTTGAACGTCTCCGGCAGGTAGTGCACCACCCAGCCGGTGAGCAGCGGCTCGCCGACAACGCGCACGTTCACGCCGTTGCCGTCGTACTTGGCGGCGATCGCCGTGACGGCGTCGTAGAGCTTCCCGTAGTCGATCAGGCGGTCGATGAAGTCCGCCGTCACCAGGGCGGACTTCAGGTCCGGCGACACGTAGCGGCCGTACACCAGCGGATTGGCCAGCACCTGCTCGCGCAGCAGGTCGATCTCGGCCTGATCCTTGGGCAGGTCGGGCCACATCATGGGCTTGGTTTCGATGCCCTCGGTCGACGAGTTGATCGACCGAATCTTGCGGGAGGCGAGCGAGATCACCTGGAACTGGTTGATGGCCGGCACCAGGTACAGGTCGTCGGTGACCTGCTTGATGCGCTCCAGCACCTGCGGCTGGAAGATGTCGCCGTTCTCGGCCTCGACCATGATCGAGACGATGTTCGGCCCGCCGAAGCGCTCGTTGTACTTGTCGTTGATCTCGATGAACGGGTGCCCCTTGGGCAGCAGATCGTGGAAGATCGTCTTGATCTCCACGTGCGCCGCGAACCAGGCGAATACCACCGTGAGGGCAAGAATGAGCGTGGTGACAAACTTGCGCCGTTCGATACAGAACGCCGCGAACCGCTCGACCCGACTAACCTGCTGCATGACCTGATCCCTGATCGAATACTGCGATTGAAACGATGCTGCCGCTGACGGACGGCATCAATGGAAGCGCGGGCCGAACAGCTCCCACTGCCCGGCTTCCCAGCGGCCGACGTTGAGGCCGACGGTCACGAACCCGTTGCCGTGGCGCGCCAGCGCGATGCGCCACGCAAAGTCAGCCGGGTTGACGCGGCCGATTTCCCAGTGCGCGGCGTCCGCGTCGCCGGTCAGCAGCACGCCCTTGTCGCCCACGGCAACCCAGCGCGCGTCGGTCCAGATCACGTCGAACAGGTGCCGTTCAAGGCCTTCGATTGTCGCCTGGCGCCAGCTGAGGCCGCCATCGCCCGTGGCGAGCACGGTACCGCTCAAGCCCACGGCCAAGCCGTTCTGCGCGTCCCGGAACACCACCGACATCAGGCTCGGCGCCACGTTGGTTTCCCGCGCCTCCCAGGTCACGCCGTCGTCCGCGCTGCACGCCAGGCGCCCGAACTCGCCCACCACGCAGACGGTGCCGGCGCCGTTGAAGGCGATGTCGTTCCAGGCCACGTCATCGTCGACCGACGTCACCCGCTCCCAGGTCTTGCCGAAATCCGCCGAGCGCAGGATCACGTTGATTTCGGACACCGCCCAGGCGCGGCCCTGCGGGTCGATGCGCACGCGCAGCACCTTGCCACTGCCCATGTCGGACACCGGCAGCGCGACGGGCTCCCAGGCTTTGCCGCCGTCGGTCGTGATCAGTCCCTTGCCGCCGTTGGCGACCACCACCGCTCGGTTCGCGTCCCAGGCGGCGATGGACTGGAAATTGTTGTGCACGCCGGTCACCTGGCGGGCCCAGGTCTTGCCGCCGTCCTCACTGCGGATGATCTTGCCGTCCTTGCCGACCGCCCACAGCACGTCGCCCACCGCGGTGACGGCGAGGAAACGATCGCGCGTTTCGATGACCGGGGGTTCGATGATCACCCGCGGCACCTCCAGCCGGACCCGCGACAGCGCCGTCAACGCCACCACCACCAGCACCGGCGACAAGATCGCCCACATCCTTGCGGTCATCGACTGCTGCGCCATTTCCAAAGGCCTCGTCCGTAAATCCACTAGTTCGGCACCCCGAAACTGTTCATAGGGTGCCGCCAAAAAAAAACCGCCGGTGTCACCGCGGCGGCCTTTGCAAACCAACCCCCGCCCGGTCATGCGTTACCGAGCGGGGGCCAGAGATTACTGCAACATGCGCGGCAGCGCTTCCGGCGTGTAGTCCGCCGCCTTCGCATCGGGCGGGTTGTGATGGAAAGCCGGCGAGTAGCCGAACGCGGTGGCGTGCATGCGCTGCACGTCGACCAGCACCACTCCGGTCACCGTCGGCCCGGTGCGGCCGTCATCCCACTTCCAGTCCTTGTAGCCCACGTACTCGGTATGCCAATGCTCGCCCTTGCGGTCGTAATGGTCCTGCCAGTAGAACTTCGGCGCGCCCAGCGTGGCACCCACGAACATGTGCCGACGGCTTACCAGGTGGTTGTTCTTGGGCGTGCCTTCCAATTCGTAGACGTCCTTGATCTCGTAATTATCCGGCTGGAAGTTCCAGTAGGGAGCTTCATCCAGGCGCATGAACGGGTACTTGGCCTTGCCGCTGGCCTTTTCGTCGAGGGGCGGCAGGATGGACTTGTCGACGCCCAGGCCCTGCCGCTTGGCGATCAGCTTCCAGTTCTCGTACCAGGTCGGGTCGAGGTTCAGGCCGAACGTGTCGTCGAACAGCAGGTCGGTACCCTGCACCGGATCAGCCCAGGCGCCGCTCGACAGCCGCCGCACGCGCCGCAGGCTCTTCACGTAGGCGTACACGTCCGGCAAGCGGCCGTCGGCATAGTTCACCGTGAGCAGACCCAGGCCGCGCGTGTCGTTGGGGTACACGTTGACCAGCGCCTCGTACTTGGAAATGCTGTTATCCAGCACATGCGGTTCGCCGAGGCGGCCCGACATCAGGAAGCGGCGGTAGACCCAGCCCTGCTCCTTCTCAAGACCCGTCTTGCCGCTGATGATCAGGAAGTTCAACGGTTGCAGATTCATCGTGTCGCCAAGCCAACCGAACCGCAGAATGTTGTAGGTCAGCTTGTAGCCGGCGTCCGGATCGGCCGGGTCCAGATCGGGGAACGGCACACCCGTGGTGTAGTTCACCAGGTGCTTGCCCGCGTCCAGGCTCGCCTCGCCCTTGTGCTTTTCCGTCACTTCCAGCACGCCGGACGTCACGTTGACCGGCGTAGCCTTGGTCAGCTTCATCTGCCAGCCGTACTCGCGAATCATCTTCTCCTGCTGGCCGACCAGCACATCGCGGATCGGCTTGCCGTCGAGCGTCTTGTCGAGCAGGCCGTCGATGGTCGCGGCGCTGAGCAACGTGCCTTCGGCCACTTCCTCGGCCTGCGCCGGCAGGGCCATCGCCAGGCCGACTGCCATGCCGCTGGCCGCCAACAGGCGGGTTAGATCGTTCTTGAACATCCTGTAGTCCTCACTCCGTTAGGTGTCAGCTTCTCCCGGCGGCCGGCCAGCGACCGGCGCCGGAAGATTCCTCTTGCAGACTCGCCGCCAGTTTTCTCAGAACTGGTAAGTGATGCGCGCCACGAACTGGTCGCGGTTATGCAGCGTGCCGAGCGTGCGCGTCTTGGTGTCGACCCGGCCGAGGTTGGTCTTCTCGACGTGGGTCGGGAAGAACAGGTCGGCCTCGAAGCGCACCCGCCAGTGGTCGCCAAACTGCAAGTCGAGCGACGGGATCAGGAACGAGTCGAAGCTGCCCAGATCCACACCCAGCGCGATGCCCGGCGTCACCGTGTCGTACTTGTACGGGAAGCTGAAGGCATTGGTCAGGAAGGTCTGGTGCTCACGCCGCGACGCGCCGAAACCGAAGTTTTCGACAATGTCGTCATCCCGATCGAAATTCATGACCCAGGTGTCGAACAACTGCATGGTCCAGAACGCCGGCCGCGAGGTGCCGAGCTTGCTCATGGTCCAGTTCAGGTTCTTGTCCACGCCGAGCATGATTTTCAGCGTGTCTTTTTCAATCACCGGCCCCAGGCCGGGAACGTCCATGGCCAGGCCGACCGGGATACCCCCCGAGGTGAGGGCGTCACCCGGCGTGTACCCGGACAACGGGTTGGCCGGGTCGTTCAGAATGCCGAACAGCGGCGGCATCGGCCCACCGGGCGTCGGCGTGCCTGCCGGAGGCAGTACGCCCAGCGCCTGGAACGCGCCCAACAGATCGATCATCGTGTTGGTGCCGGTGTTGTAGGGCTTGTTCGGCGTAAACGCCAGCTCACCACGCAGCACCGAATCCAGCGCCCCGGAATACGCATTGAACGTGAAACCGTAGGTCTCCACCATCGGCGACAGTAGTTCCACCAACCTTTGATTGATGCCGATGCCGCTGTCCTTCGGATCCCAGCGCCAGTTGCTGCCACCCGGGCTCAGGATCGGGTTGTAGGTCGTCACGCCCTCGCTGCTGATGCCGCGGTAGTAGGCGAACGAGTAACCCACCTGCTTGAACGTGCCGGACCAGCGGAAGCCGTAGTTGGCGTCGTCCTCGTCGCCGTACTCGTGGTGGCGGTTGATCGGGCCGATCAGGGAGCTGGTCACGCCCGCCCCGGTCCACGGCGCCGGCGCCCAGCGGCCGCCGTTGATGGGGCCGTCGTCGCCCACGTCGTCCGCGCCGTCCCAGCCGGGCCGGTAGATCAACTGCAGCGAGCCCGCCAGTTCCGGCACGTCGATGGTGACGTTGGCGAGGTTCAGCGGCTTGCGCAGTTCCTCGTTTTCCAGCTCCAGGAACGAGCGCCAGCGCAGGTCGTAACCGTGGATGATGTCCATGGCGCGGAAGAAGTCCGTCTCGCCCCACACCACCTGCTGCTTGCCGAGCTTGACGTGCACGCGATCGGTCACGTCGAAGGTGACGTAGAACTCGCGCAGCTCCGTGGAGTCGTAATCGTCCAGCAGCAGGTCGTCGGTGGTGCCGCCGCCGTAGCCGAACAGACCGGCATTGGCGTACACAGCTTGACCTGGAGCCACCAATGGAGCGCCCGTAGCATCCGTGGTTACCCCAAATCCGCCGAACGCCGGCGGAGCAGTGAGGGCGCCAAACCCAAAGGCACCCGTATAGACGTAAGCCGGGGTGATCTTTGACGCGTCTTGCAGTCCGCGCTCGTAGCTCGTGCGCGTCTCGCGCGCGATGCGCCCTACGCCGGCAATCTGAAACGGCCCGAAGTCGGCCGAGGCTTCCAGCTTGCCGCTGTGACGGATCATCGAGAACTCGCCCTGGCCGCCGAATTCGTCGCCCATCAGGGTCGTCGGATTGCCGCCCGGAAAGCCCTTCGGCTCGAACTGATCGTTGTCCTGCAAATTGACCGACAAGTGCTCGCGCACGTAGCCGGAGTATTCGAACTCCACCGCCCGGGCCATGCCCGGCGCCAATACGGCGGAGCCCAGCAGGGCCACCACGCCAGCCGGCAGGGTCGCGCGGACCCACTTCACTGATTGCATTTGCATGTTGGGTATACCCCTCCCAAAGTCGAGTTACGGTCGCCGCGTCCCGCGCCGACCCCGCCCCCCTCTACCCCGCCAAGGCGGAGCCCTCCAATGCGCCTGGGCACGGCGCACCGAACCTTGCCCGCTTACGCCATGCGCAGCACGGGCTTGAGCGTGCCGCCGGCCTCGGAATCGGCAGCGGCCTGATTGATCTCATCCAGGCTGTAGAACTTGATCAGTTTGTCGAACGGGAACCGGCCCTGCTTGTACAGCTCGATCAGGCGCGGGATGAACACGTCGGAGTTGCTGTCGCCCTCGATGATGCCGCGCAGGGTGCGGTTGAACAGCATGAAGTTGACGTCGATGCTGACCGTGGTGCCCATGGCCGGCGCGCCGACGATGCCACCGACGCCGCCCATGCCCAGGCTGAACACGGCGCCTTCCAGCACCTTGGGGTTGCCGGTGGTCTCCAGCATGTAGGGCACGCCAAGGCCGCCGGTGATTTTCTGGATTTCTTCCACCGGGTTGCACTGCATGCCGTTGATGACGTGCGTGGCGCCGAGTTCCTTGGCCAGCGCCAGACGGTTGTCCTTGATGTCGACGCAGATGATGGTGGTGCAGTTGGCGACCTTGGCGCCCATGACCGCGCTCAGGCCCACCGCGCCGGCGCCGAAGATGGCGATGGCGCTGCCGGCCGGCGGATTGAGCGCATTCAGCACCGAACCCGCGCCGGTCTGGATGCCGCAACCCAGCGGGCCGAGGATCTCCAGCGGCACGTCCTTGGACACCTTGACGGTGTTGCGCTCGTAGGACAACGCGTAGCCCGCGAACGAGGACTGGCCGAAGAAGCTGCAGCCGATTTCCTCGTCGTCCTTATGGATGGTGCAGCGGCCGTCCGGCGTGCGTCCGCCGAAGTTCATGCCGAACGCGTTAAGACAGGACAGCGACTGACCGGCAAGGCAGTTCTCGCACAGGCCGCAGCTGTAGAACGTCAGCACGACATGGTCGCCGGGAGCGACCTTGCGCACGTTGCGGCCGACCTTCTCGACCACGCCGGCGCCTTCGTGCCCCAACACCATGGGCAGCGGGGCCGGGTAGAGCTGGTCGCGGATGGACAGGTCCGTGTGGCACATGCCGGCTGCGACGATGCGTACCAGAATCTGGTCGTCCGCTGGGTCCGCAAGGTTGACGGCCTCGACCGTGAACTGCCCTTTGGGCGTCCGAATGACGGCGGCACGCGTCTGCATTCCCACTCCTCCTGGTGCTACAAGGCTGGTCCATAGCCCGACCCGAACATGCGTCAAGGTTCGGCGCGGGCGGTACCTTACGCACAAAAAATCGGCGTGGCAATTAAGCGCCGCAGAAAAATTAAGTTTTTTTTGTCGATCGCGCTTGACAGGCGGCCCGCGTTCGTCACGAGCCGACCGGTCGGCCAGTGTTCGGCACCCACCCTCACAGGCGCCGGTGTTGTACCGCCGGAAACCGCGTCCGGGTCTCGTGCAAAGCCGCGAGATCGACGCTGGCGCAGGCAACGCCCGCGCCGCTTTCGGTGCATTCGGCCAGCACCTCGCCCCACGGGCCGGCGATCAGGCTGTGGCCATAGGTGCGCCGGCCGTTGTCGTGCAGGCCGCCCTGGCCCGGGGCAAGCACGTAACCGAGGTTCTCGACCGCCCGCGCCCGGCACAGCAGATGCCAGTGCGCGGCGCCGGTGGTTTCGGTAAACGCCGACGGCAGCACCAGGATTTCCGCGCCACGCGCCAGCAGCGCGCGGAACAGCTCCGGGAAGCGCAGGTCGTAGCACACGGCTAGGCCGATGCGGCCAAGTTCCGTGTCGACCGCGACGATGTCCGCACCGGGCTCGATGCTGGCCGATTCGCGGTAGCGCTCGGCGCCGTCGGCGCCGACGTTCACGTCGAACAGGTGCATCTTGTCGTAGCGGGCAAGACGTCGTCCGTCCGGGCCGTGCAACAGGCAGGCGGCGCGCACGCGGGCGGGGTCGGCGCCACGCAGCGGGATGGTGCCGCCGACGAGATGAATGCCGTGCCGGGCGGCGGCATCGGCCAGAAAGTCCTGGATCGGTCCCGCGCCGTCGTCTTCCGCCACGGCGAGCTTGTCCTGCTCGCGCCGGCCGAGTAGCGCGAAGTTCTCCGGCAGCGCTACCAGCTTTGCGCCGGCCTGTGCCGCTTGCGCAATGAGCCTGTCGGCGCTCGCGAGGTTTGTGGCCACGTCTGCGCCGGACACCATCTGCACCACGGCGGCGGTGAAGGTCTGGGCCATGAACTTGCTCCCGGGATGCACGGTCGAAGGCCGCGATGTTAACGATCGGTCAGCGCGCGGCGCGTCCGTGCAGGCTTGTGGCTAGAATGCCCGGCCTTTTGCCATGGCGGCGCGGGCAATTGCTGTTGAGGGGGACTATGCAGCCAGCGGTCGCGGTCAGGCATCTGACCAAGGATTTCGGCGCCCTGCGGGCGGTGGACGATTTGTCGTTCAGCGTCGGCAGCGGCGAGGTGGTGGGGTTTCTCGGGCCAAACGGCGCCGGCAAGTCCACCACCATGAAGATGATCACCGGGTATCTGTCGCCCACGGCGGGCGAGATCGATGTGTGTGGCCTTGATCTCGCGCGCGAGCCGCTGGCCGTGAAGGCGGCGATCGGCTACCTGCCGGAGGGCGCGCCGCTGTACGGCGACATGACGCCGCGGCGGTTTCTGGATTTCGTGGCGAGCGTGCGCGGCATGGACCCCGATGTGCGCGGCCGGCGCATCAACGCCGTGGTGGACCGCATGGCGCTGCGCGGCGTGCTCGATCAGTCCATCGAGACGCTGTCGAAGGGCTTCAAGCGCCGCGTGGGCCTGGCGCAGGCCATCCTGCACGACCCGCCGGTGCTGATCCTGGACGAGCCGACCGACGGGCTCGATCCGAACCAGAAGCACGAGGTGCGCGAGCTGATCCGCGACATCGCCGCCGACAAGGTGATCATCGTCTCGACGCACATCCTGGAAGAGGTCGAGGCCATCTGCAGCCGCGCCGTCATCATCGCCGGTGGCCGGCTGCTGGCCGACGGCCGTCCGGCCGAGTTGGCGAGCCGCTCGCAGTTCCACAACGCCGTGGTGCTGGTGCTGCGCGGCGGCCCGGCCGATCTGCCGGAACAGCTCGCCGCCGTGCCCGGCGTGGCGCGGGTGGAAGTGCTGGACGAGGCGGGCGACACGCGGCGCCTGCGCCTGCTGGCGCAGCACGGCCGCGGCCTGCTGGAGACCGTCACCGACAAACTGCGCAGCGCCGGCTGGCAGGCGGACGAGCTGTACGTGGAACAGGGGCGTCTCGACGACGTGTTCCGTCAACTCACGCTCGAAGTCGCCGGCCGGGAGACGCGCTCATGAATGCCATGCTGACCGTGCTGCGGCGCGAGCTCGCGGCGTATTTCTACACGCCGCTCGCGTATGTGTTCATCGTGATCTTTCTGTTCCTGAACGGCATCTTCACGTTCTACCTCGGCCAGTTCTTCACCCGCGGGCAGGCGGATCTGCTGCCGTTCTTCCAGTTCCACCCGTACCTGTACCTGGTGCTGATTCCGCCGGTGGCGATGCGCCTGTGGGCGGAGGAGCGCAAGACCGGCACGCTGGAACTGCTGATGACGCTGCCGATCACCACCGGCCAGGCCGTGCTCGGCAAGTTCCTCGCCGCGTGGCTGTTCACGGCGGTGGCGCTGGCGCTGACTTTCCCGATCTGGATCACCGTGAGCTACCTCGGCAACCCGGACCACGGCGCCATCGTGGCGGGGTATCTGGGCAGCCTGCTGATGGCGGGCGCGTATCTGGCCATCGGCGCCTGCATCTCGGTGCTCACCAAGAGCCAGGTGATCGCGTTCGTGCTGTCGGTGGTGGTGAGCTTTCTGTTCATCGTCAGCGGCCTGCCGATCGTGCTCGATTTCTTCGGCGCCTGGGCGCCGGCGTGGCTCACGCAGGCGGTGGCGTCGCTGAGCTTCATGCGGCACTTCGAGGCCATCCAGACGGGCGTCATCGAGCTCCCGGACATCGTGTACTTCGCCAGCATGATCGGCGTGTGGCTGTACGCCAACACGGTGCTGGTGGAAGCCAAGAAAGCGGCGGGTTAAGGGGACATAGCCATGCGACGCGGAGTTCTTTCGACCGGCAGCCTGCTGCTGGCGGTGGTGGTGCTGCTGGCGGCCAATATCCTGGCCGCCACGGTGTTCGGCGGCTGGCGGCTCGATCTGACGCAAAACCGCCTGTACACGCTCAGCGACGGTTCGCGCGCCGTGGTCGGCAAGCTGGAGGAGCCAATCACGCTGAACCTGTTCTTCTCGCAAAAGGCGCTGCGCGACGTGCCGCAGATTCAGGCCTACGCGGCCCGCGTGCGGGCGCTGCTCGGCGAGTACGTGGCGCAGTCCGGCGGCAAGCTGCAACTGAAGGTGATCGACCCCGAGCCGTTCTCGGACGCCGAGGACCGCGCCGTGCAGTTCGGCCTGCGCGGTCTGCCGGTGGGCGGGGCGGGCGGCGAGAGCGCCTACTTTGGTCTTGCCGCCACCAACAGCACCGACGGCGAGGAGGTCATTCCCTTCCTGTCGCCGGCCAGCGAGGACACGCTGGAGTACGACCTCACGCGCCTCATCTACAAGCTCGGCCAGGCCAAGCGGCCGGTGGTGGCGGTGATGAGCTCGCTGCCGGTCAACGGCTCGGTGGCGCCGATGACCCAGCAGCAGGCGCCGGCCTGGGCGGTGATCGAGCAACTGCGCGAGCTGTTCGAGGTGCGCGTGCTGGCCACGTTCGAGAAGAAGATTCCGGACGACGTCGAGCTGCTGATCCTGATACACCCGAAGGGCCTGTCACCGGCCACGCAGTTCGCCATCGACCAGTTCGCATTGCGCAAGGGCCGCGTGCTGGCGCTGCTGGACCCGTACAGCGACGTGGAAGCGCCGCCGCGCGACCCGATCATGCCGACCATGACGCTGCCCAAGATGCCGTCCGATCTGGGTCCGTTGCTCGGCGCCTGGGGCGTGGACATGGCGCCCGACAAGGTCATCGGCGACCGCGAGGCGGCGCGCATGGTCAGCTTCCGCGAGGACGCGCCGCCGCAGGAATATCTGGTCTGGCTGGACCTGCAGGCGCCACGCTTCGACCGCAAGGACGTGGTCACGGCGCGTCTGACGCAGATGTACATGAACACCGTCGGTGCGCTGGTCAAGAAGGATGGCGCCAGCACCGAGTTCACGCCGCTGATGACCTCCAGCCGCCAGTCCACGCTGATCGGCACCGACGGGCTCGACAAGCCGGACCCCGAGGCGCTGCTGCGTGAGTTCAAGCCGTCCGATCAGAGCTACACCTTCGCCGCGCGTGTGCAGGGCCCGCTCAGGACGGCGTTCCCGGACGGCCCGCCAGAAGGCGCGGAGGTGCCGGCGCAGGTGCTGAAGGAATCGGCCGCGCCGGCCAACCTCATCCTGATCGCCGACGCCGATTTCATCTACGACCGCTTCTGGGCGCAGGTGGCCGACATGCGCGGCAGCCGCATGGTGCAGCCGTTCGCCGACAACGGCGCGTTCTTCATCAACGCCGTGGACAACCTCAGCGGCAGCGGCGACCTCATCAACGTGCGCTCGCAGGGCACCTACGCGCGGCCGTTCACCGTGGTGCAGGCCATGAACCGCACCGCGCAGGAGCAGTTCCGCGCCGCCGAGCAGCGCCTTCAAGCCGAGCTCGAACAGACCGAGCAGAAGCTCGCGCAGTTGCAGCAGAGCCGTGGCGAGCAGGCCGGCCCGCTGATGAGCGCCGAGCAGCAGCAGGAGATCACCCGCTTCCAGGCCGAGCGCGTGCGCCTGCGGCGCGAGCTGCGCGAGGTGCAGCACAACCTGCGGCAGGACATCGACCGCCTGGAGACGCGCCTGAAATTCGTCAACATTGGTCTGGTGCCGCTGGTGATCGCGTTTGCCGCCGCGCTGGTGGTGCTCACGCGCGGCCGTGGACGGCGCAGCACGGGGGAGCGTCATGTCGCGGGCTAAGTGGATACTCGCTGGCGCCACGCTGGCGCTGGTGCTGATCACGCTGTGGGCGGTGCGCGACTTCGGCACCCGCACCGGTTACGTCGCGCGCGCCGAAAAGCTGTTTCCGGACCTGCCGGCGCAGGCCGCCGCAGCGCGGCGCATCGAGGTGCGCTCGGCCGGTCAGCAGGTCACCCTGCACGGAGAAGGTGCCGCCTGGGCCATCGCCGACAAGCATGACTACCCGGCCGATCCGGCCAAGGTGCGGGCGCTGCTGGAGGGGCTGGCGGGCCTCACGCTGATCGAGCCGCGCACCGCCGATCCGGCCCGCCACGCGGCGCTGAACCTCGACGCACCCGACGCGGCCGGCGGCAAAGCCGTGCTGGTGCGCGTGCTGGGCGAGGGCGACAAGGAACTCGCGGCGGTGCTGATCGGCAAACCGCGCGCCGCGGCCGGCCAAGGCCCGCGCCAGACCTACGTGCGCCGGCCGGGCGAAAAGCAGACCTGGCTCGCCGAGGGCGCGGTCGATGTGCAGCGCACCCCGCCGCTGTGGCTGCCGGCCGAGGCCTTTGATCTGCCGCAGGCCAGCGTGCGGCAGGTAAGCGTGCAGCACCCCGGACAACTGCCGTTGCTGATCGCCCGCAACACGCCGGACGAGGCCTTTGCCCTGCGGGCCAAGCTGCCCGAAGGCCGCTCGCCGCAGGCATCCACCGTCGGTGCCGTGGCCTATGGCCTGCAGCGGCTGCCGCTGCAGAACGTGTTCAAGCCGGACGAAGTGGCCGACGACTGGGCGCAGGCGACCGCGGTCGTGTTCGACACGTTCGACGGTGTCAGCGTCACGGCCACCGTGCTGCCACTGAACAGCGTGCCGCATCTGCGTCTTGCGGCCGCCGTGGCGGCCGACGCCGCTGACCCGGCCCGCGCCGCGGCGGAAGTGGAGCGCATCAACCGCCAGGTCGGCGACTGGGTATTCGTGGTGCCGCCGCACACGGCGGCGACCTTCACGCCCACGCTCGACACGCTGATGGAGCCGCTGGCGCCGCCACCGGAAGCGGGGCCAGCCGGCCCGACGGGCATGCCGCCGGGGATGCGGGGAATGCCGGGCATGCCGGCTGGTATGCGCCCGCCTGGGATGTAGGCAAACGAGTGGTCATGGCGGGCGCCAGTGCCCGCCGGGGCGGCTGCATTCAGAGGGCGGTTGGAACCGGTCGCCTACAATACGGGTGCCCCTTCGTCACGCCCGCCCGCCATGTCCCGCCCCGTGCTGCATCTCGCGTTTGACCTGCCCGCAGACATCCTCTACGACGACGCCGGCCTGGCGCGGGTCGACAGGGCCTTCCTGGATCACCTTGGCGCCGGCGACGCGGGGCTTGCGACGCGCCTGCTGGCGGCGCGCGAGGGCGTCGAAACGTTCGATGACAAGGCGCACAGCGAGCTGTTGGTCGAACTGGCTCCCCACGTCGAGGACTTCATCGGCACGCTGTTCGGCATCGCGCCCGAGCTGCGGGCGCTCGCCGGCCGGCTCAACGGGCTGGCGCCCCTGTCGATCTGCAAGCGGCAGTTCGTGCAGCGCCAGGCGGCGCGCAAGCTGACTGCCGAGCAGGCGGCGCTCGAAGATGGCCCGGCGCTCGCCACGGAGCTTGAACAATCATTCGGCGAACCGTTCTCGGAGCTCGCCTTCGCGCGGCAGGTGAATGCCTGGTCCGACGCGCCGGAGCAGCACGCGGACGACCTTGATCTCGCGCTGCGCTACGCCGCCTGGGCGCTGCACACGCCGGCCGGGCAGGCGGCCCACGCGGCCGGCGTGCTGTTCCGCGAGCCGCATAAACTGGACCCGCAGCACCTGGTGCCGCTTGCCACCGTGCGCGAGCAGGTCATCACCCGCCATCGCCTGGATGGCCCGCCGCGACAGCGCGAGGGCTTTGCGCTCACGGACGCCGGCGGCAGCGCCGAGTACGTGCAGGATCAGGCGCATTACTGCATCTGGTGTCACAGCCAGGAGCGCGATTCCTGCTCGCATGGCCTGCGCGAAAAATCGGGCGCCTTCAAATCGAGCGCGCTCGGCGTGCCGCTGCAGGGCTGCCCGCTCGACGAGCGCATCTCGGAGATGAACTACCTGCGCGCGAACGGCCACGGTGTCGGCGCGCTCGCGGTAGCGGCAGTCGACAACCCCATGCTGGCCGGCACCGGCCACCGCATCTGCAACGACTGCTCGAAGGCCTGCATTTATCAAAAGCAGGAGCCGGTCGACATCCCGCAGGTGGAAACGCGCACCCTGCAGGACGTGCTGGAGCTGCCCTGGGGTTTCGAGATCTACAGCTTGCTGACGCGCTGGAATCCGCTCAATCTCGCCCGTCCCCTGCCGCGCCCGGCCACCGGCCGCAAGGTGCTGGTGGCCGGCATGGGCCCCGCCGGCTACACGCTGGCGCATCACCTGCTGAACGACGGCCACACGGTGGTGGGCGTCGACGGCCTCAAGATCGAGCCGCTGCCGGCGGACCTCACCGGCGTCGCGCACGACGGCACGCGCCAGCCGCCGCGCCTCATCCGCGACGTGAGCGAGCTGTACGAGCCGCTCGACGCGCGCGTCATGGCCGGCTTCGGCGGCGTGGCCGAGTACGGCATCACCGTGCGCTGGAACAAGAACTACCTGAAGCTGATCCGCCTGCTGCTGGAGCGGCGCGCCGGCTTTGCGCTGCACGGCGGCGTGCGTATGGGCGGCACGCTGACGCTGGAGGACGCGTTCGATCTTGGCTTCGACCACGTGGCGCTGGCCATGGGCGCCGGCCGGCCACGCTTTGTGGACGTGCCGAACGGCCTTGCGCGCGGCGTGCGCCAGGCGTCGGACTTCCTGATGGGCCTGCAACTCACCGGCGCGGCGCGGCGCGATTCCATCGCCAACCTGCAACTGCGCCTGCCGGTGCTGGTGATCGGCGGCGGCCTGACCGCCATCGACACCGCCACCGAGGCGCTCGCCTACTACCCGCTGCAGGTGGAGAAGTTCCTCACCCGCTACGAGACGCTGTGCGCGGAACGCGGCGAGGCGGGCGTGCGCGCGCGCTGGGATGGCGAGGAGCAGACCATCGCCGACGAGTTCATCGCCCACGCCCGCGCGCTGCGTGCCGAGCGTGCCGCGGCCGCCGCCGAGAATCGCGCGCCGCGCGTGCTGGAGCTGCTCCGCTCCTGGGGCGGCGCCACGCTGGTGTACCGCCGGCGCCTGGTGGATGCGCCCTGCTACACGCTGAACCACGAGGAAGTGCACAAGGCGCTCGAAGAAGGCATCGAGTTCGCCGAGTGCCTGGTGCCGGTCGGCGTGCAGGCGGACGCGCATGGCCACGCGATGGGCCTGGAAGTCGAGCTGCAAACAGCCGGCGAGGACGGCCGCCTCGCGCCGAGCGGCCAACGGCAAGTGTTGCCGGCGCGGGCGATTCTGGTCGCCGCCGGCACGGTGCCGAACACGGTGCTGGCGCGCGAGGCGCCGGATCAGTTGTCGCTCGACGGCGCCTATTTCCGCAGCCTGGATGAGCACGGCGAAGTTCAGCCGGCGCCGCGTCTTGCGAAGTCCGGCGAGGTGCCGATGCTCACCGAGCGCCGCGCCGACGGCCGCGCGGTGAGCTTTTTCGGCGACCTGCATCCGAGCTTCGCCGGCAACGTGGTCAAGGCCATGGCGAGCGCCAAGCGCGGCTACCCCGTGATCAGCCGCCTGCTGGCGACGCGGGCGCCGGCCAGCGCCGAAACCGCGGCCGACTTCCACGCCCGGCTGCACGGCCTGCTGCGCGCCCGCGTCGAGCGCGTCGAGCGCCTCACGCCGACCATCGTCGAGGTGGTGCTGCACGCGCCGCTGGCGGCGCAGCGCTTCGAGCCCGGCCAGTTCTACCGCCTGCAGAACTTCGAGACGCTGGCCCGGCGCGACGCCGACACCACGCTCGCCATGGAGGGCCTCGCGCTCACCGGCGCCTGGGTGGACCGCGAGCGGGGTCTGGTGGCGCTGATCGTGCTGGAAATGGGCGGCTCATCGGACGTGTGCGCACACCTCGAACACGGCGAGCCGGTGGTGCTGATGGGCCCGACCGGCGCGCCGACGGAAATCCCGGCCAACGAAACCGTGCTGCTGGCCGGCGGCGGGCTCGGCAACGCGGTGCTGCTGTCCATCGGCAAGGCGCTACGGGCGGCGGGCTCGCGCGTCGTCTACTTCGCCGGCTACAAACACGCCGCCGACCGCTACCGCGTGGCGGACATCGAAGCCGCCGCCGACGTAGTGGTTTGGGCCTGCGACGAGGCGCCCGGCTTCGTGCCGGGCCGCCCGCAGGACCGCGCGTTTACCGGCAACATCGTCGCCGCCATGCAGGCGTATGCCGCGGGCGAACTCGGCGCGAACGACATCGCCCTCGACACGGTCGACCGCATCATCGCCATCGGTTCGGACCGCATGATGGCCGCCGTGGCCGCCGCCCGCCACGGCGCGCTCAAGCCGTATCTCAAGACCCACGTCGCCATCGGCTCCATCAACTCGCCGATGCAGTGCATGCTCAAGGAGATCTGCGCCCAGTGCCTGCAGGGCCGGCGCGATCCAGCCACCGGCCGGCCGCTGGCGCCGGTATTCACCTGCTTCAACCAGGACCAGCCGCTCGACGAGGTGGACTTCGCCTGTCTCGGCCAGCGCCTGCGCCAGAACGGGGTGCAGGAGAAGCTATCCGCGCAGTGGATCGACCGCAGCCTGCGGCGGCTGGGGCTGCGCGCAACGGCTTAGCCGCCCGGAGTCCGGTCAGGACGTGGCGGTTTGCGGCACCGCTCGATCGCTGTGCAGGCTCGTCCCGTGGCCGCCGCGCAGGTGATCGACCGCGTACCGTCGCCAGGCCAACTGAAACCCGTCCGGCCGGTACAGCGGCGCGGGATCGTTGCTGCCGTGGGTCTTGGCGTAGGCGTGCGAGTCCTCGGTCATGTCGAGGTCCTGCGCGTTGAAGCGCACCATGCCGGCCCAGCGACCCCAGGCGAAAAACCGCGTGAGCCAGCTTGCGCGTTGCAGCCAGGTTTTCGGGTAGCCGCAGGCAACCTGAAAGTAGAGGTAGTGGTCGGCGTCGGTCTGCACGAACCATTCGTAATAGAGCGCGCCCTCGATCGGGAAACGCGCCACCCGAACGATGCCCGGCAGGCGCACCGACACGATGGTGCGCACGCCCATCGGGCCACCCACGAAATCGCCGAGCGGAATGAACTCGCCGAAGCGATGACGTGGCCACTGCCCGAGCCCCGGGTAATCGCGATTGCTGCCCATGGCCTCGAATTTCTCCATCAGCCACTCGCCGTCTTCGCCTTCCTGGCCAAGCACGGCGTGGGGCCCCTGCGCGTAGCCGAACATGTCCACGATGCGCATGTAGGCGGAATCGCGGTGCAGGAACGTGGCGTGGCCAAGGCCCGGGTTCTCGACGTGCCAGCGCCAGTTGCCTGGGGCGATGCGGCGCACCGTGTGCACTTCGTCGGCTTGCAGCAACCCGTTCGGGATGTCCTGCTCCACTGGCACGGGCGCCGAGTCCGCCAGCCAGATCCACACGATGCCCTTCCGCTCCTCAACCGGGTAGGTACGCACGCGCGCCTTGCCGACGATGGGGCTGTCCGGGCCGTCGGTGAGCGCCGCCACCAGACGACCGTCGGCGACGTCGAAGGTCCAGCCGTGGTAGCGGCAGGTGATGGTGCGTGAGCCCGGAAACTCGCAGCTACCCTTGGACAGCCGGGTGCCGCGATGCGGGCACTCGTTGCGCACTGCATAGGCGCGACCTTGCCGGCGCAGCAGCACGACCGGGTCGCCCATCAGCGTCATCGCCGTGGGTTGTTCGGTGATGTCGCGCGACATCGCCACCGGGTGCCAGTAGTTGCGCAGGCCGGATTCCGGAATGTGCCGGTAGAAAAGCTGGTTGATGCGGGCCGTGTCGGCGCGGGCATCGATCACCTGCATGGCGTTCTCCTCGCATGCTGCGGCGCTTGGTGGTGCCGTCGTTCGGTCGGTTCGCAGCCTAGCAACGCCACTCGGCGCCCACAAGCGCGACGACCGCTGCCGTACGGCTTAGTCAGATTGTTACCATCCCGCTGCGCGCAGCACCCCGAGTGCCGCGCCAACACGACCAGGAGGAGATGCTCGATGGCCGAGATTCTGGGCCTGACGGTTTCGGATTTTCCGTTCCTGCGGATGAAGCCCGCCAACATGCCGTGGGTGCTGTGGGGCAACCTCGCCTGGGGTTGGCGGCAGCGCCCGGACCTGCGCGACCCCGCCAACTGGCCGGCGCCGATGCGCGCCGAATGGGGCACCGATCAGGGCTTTGCCGCCGGCGCGGCGCACCAGCTGCGCCAGCACGAGCAGTTCCGAACGCTGCGCGGGGCGCTGGACGACTTTCGGCCGGATCTGTTGCTGGTGCTGTATCGCGACGTGCACGAGACCTTTGCCGGTGCCGAGCGTCCGCAGTGGTGGCTGCATACGCACGACGCGATCACGGTGCGGCCTTACAACCTGTGGACCTTTTTTCGGGACAACTGGTTCGAGGAAGACCCCGACCGCGCGCAGACCTTTCACGGCCACCCGCAGGCCGCGGCGGCCATTGCGCGGCATCTGGAAACGGTCGGCATCGCGCCGCGTCTGGTGTCGACGTCGCCTCATCCGGCCGGGCTTGGGCACAACGCCATCGCCGGCGCCGTGCACCTCGATTTCGAGCGGCGTGCGTTCGGCACGCCCATCCTGCCGCTTGGCATCGACCCGTTTCGGTTTGGACGCGCGCGGGACGAGGAGGGCCTGAGCCCGCTCGACCCGTCGCGTATCGACGCGCCGCTGACGCCGCGGCAGGCGTTCGATCTTGGCGTGGAGCTCGCGCGCGCGCTGCGGCCGTCGCCATGGCGGGTGGCCGTCGTTGCTGCGGGTGACTGGTCGCACGCCAACGACGCGCCCAAGACGCAGGGCCGCATCCACCCGGACATCGACGCCGACCGCGCGCGCTTCGCGCAGTGGCAGGCCGGCGAGTACACCGCCTGGCCGGACGTGCTGAGCTTCGACGAGTTCGAGGCGCACGCCCAGTGGGAGCTGCTGATCGCGACCGTGCTCGCCGGGGCCATGGCCGAGCTCGGCGCGGGCGCGCCGCGACACGCCGATTTTCAGCCCACCTGGGTGTGCAACGACAATTTCGTGACCACGGTATTCGAGCCCCGCTGAGGACACCGCCATGGGACGTTTGCAGGATCGCGTGGCGCTGGTGTTCGGCGCCAGCCCGCACATTGCCGGCACCACCGCGCACTGGTTTGCAAAGGAAGGCGCCCGCGTGGCGGTAGCCGACTGCAAGGCCGAAGCGGCCGAGGCCTGCGTGGCGTTCCTGCGCGGCAAGGGTTTCGATGCCCGGCCGCTGGTGGGCGACCCGACGGACGAAGCCGACGCCGAGCGTCTGGTCGCCGAGGCGGTGGCGCACTACGGGCGCATCGACATCATGTTCAACCAGGTAGGCAATCAGTACCGGCACACGGTGCTCGACATGAACCTGCACGACTGGAACCGCAGCCTGCACGGCTACCTCACGGGCGGCATGCTGACCACCAAGTACACGGCGCGTGCCATGACGACGCTCGGCGTCGCCGGCTCGATCATCCACATCGTGTCGGACGCCGGCCACCAAGGCGAGGCCGGCAACAGCGCCTACAACGCCGCCAAGGCCGGCCTGCTCAATTTCTGTCGCGGCGCGGCCATGGAGCTGGCGCGCAGCCGCATCCGCGTCAACACCATCAGTCCGACCTTCATGGACCACCTGCTGTGGCAGTACCCGGCCAAGATGCTGAATCCGCGCATCCACGGCCCGAACACGATGTCCGCGGACGATTTCCTGAAGGGCATTCCGCTCGGGCGTTTCTGCAACGCGCGCGACATTGCCAACGCCGCGGTGTTCCTGGCCTCGGACGAGTCCTCGTTCATGACCGGGCAGGATCTGATGCTCGACGGGGGCGCCCGAGCCGGGTATTTCTGCTGGGCGCCAGGCGAGTACGCCGGTGCCAGCACCGAGGCGGTGGCGGCGGGTCTTGAGCCGCACCAGTACGGTGACCCGGCGCCACACATCACGATCAACTACTGAACCCGGAGCAGCCCATGGCCGAGGACTTCGTATCCCGCTTCGTGCGGGCCGGCGCCTACAAGATGCACTACATCGAGGCCGGCGACGGTTACCCCCTGGTCATGGTGCACGGCGGCGGGCCGGGTGCGGCCGGCGAGTTCGGCTGGGGCCACAACGTCGGCCCGCTCGGCCGCCATGGGCGAGCCATCGCCGTCGATCAGATCGGTTTTGGCCTCAGCGACAAGCCGCTCGACCGCGAGTTCTCGCACCTGTTCATGGTCGATCAGCTCGCCGCCTTCATCGACGCGCTGTGCCTGGACGAGCTCTACCTCACCGGCAACTCGCTTGGCGCCTACGTCGCGGCGCGCTACGCGCTGGACCACCCCGGTCGCGTGAAGAAGCTGCTGCTGGTCAGCAGCGGCACGGTGGCAACCGGCATGGGCATCGAGATGGGCATGACGGCTGGCATGAAGAAACTGGTGGCCTACGACGGCACCAAGCAGGGCCTGCGCAACTTCATCAGCGGCATCCAGCACCACCCCGAACGCGTGAGCGAGGCGCGGCTCGAAAAGCGCTGGCAGTACGCGCAGCTGCCGGGCGTGCCCGAGGTGCAGGCGTCGTTCCTGAATTTCTTTCGCAACCGGCGCGTCAACGAACCGCAGGTGGCGCAGTGGTTCGACCTGCGCCAGCGCCTGCCGCGGCTCGACATTCCGATGCACTTCATCTGGGGCCGGCACGACGTGTTCGCCACGCCGGAGATGGCCGATGCGCTGATGCAGCTGCTGCCGAACGCCACCTTCGAGTGGTTCGAGGACTCCGGGCACGTGTGCCAGAACGACGAGCCCGAGCGCTACAACGCCGTGGCGAGCCGGTTCTTTTTCGATCGCTGAGGCCGCGGCCGACGCCGCCACCACGAGGTGAGCCATGGCCGAGATCGTCGGCGCCTTCGCCCTGAGCCACGCCGCGGTCATGGTGCGGCACTGGGAGCAGGCCACCGCGGCCGACCAGGCCGCCGTGCGGGGTGCCTTTGACGAAATCGCGCGCCGCCTGCGCGCGGCGCGGGCAGATGCGTTGCTGATCGTCGGTAACGACCACTACCGCAGCTTTTTCCTCGACCAGATGCCGGCCTTCTGCCTGGGCATTGGCGACACCAGCATCGGCTGCGGCGACGGCGGCTTTCCGCCCCATGCGCTGCCGGTCGCGAGCCAATTGGCGGACGGCCTGCTGGAAGGGCTGCTGGCGCGGCAATTCGACCTCGCCTTTGCCCACAACCTGCCTCTCGACCACGCGTTCATCGGCCCGATGCACAACCTCTTTGGCGGCGCCGGGCTGCCGATCGTGCCGCTGTTTCAGAACTGTGTGGCACCGCCGCTGCCGCCGCTGGCCCGCTATCTGGCACTGGGTGCGGCCATCGCGGAGGTGCTCGCGCAAATCGAGCCCGGCCTGCGCGTGGCGCTGCTCGGCACCGGTGGCCTGTCGCACGAGGTACCGCTGCCGGACTGGCGCCGGCTGCCGCAGGACGCCGAAGGTGAACACTGGCTGCGCTTCATGACGGCCGGCCGCAGCGGCGCGGATGCGAAGACGCTGGAACGCATCGGCGCCGAAGTCGACCGCTGGGGGCGGGAGCGTCGCGGGCGTATCGACGAAACGTTCGACCGCGAACTGCTCGCGTGGATGCAGGCTGGCGACTATGCGCGTTTCGCCGACCTGGATGCCGAAACGCTGCGGCGGCGCGGCGGCAACGGCGCCCAGGAAGTCCGCAACTGGGTCACCGTGATGGGTGCCGTGCCCGGCACTCGCGCCGAGCTGCTGGTCTATGCGCCGGTGCCCGCGTGGCTGACGGGCGTCGCCGCGGTGGAGTTTCGCTAGCCGCGCCAGTCAAACGCGTTCAGCTGGCCGTAGGAATGCTCGTGGTGAAAGTCGAGCGGCAGCTCGCCGAACAGCTCGATCGACACCGTGTCGGCCATCTCGGCTTCCTGGTACTCGAAGCCGTGCGGCAGCACGATGCGCGCCCGGTGCTCGGAGCCGGTGATGGGGTTTCGGATCGGTTCCACGCGGCTTTGCGCGAAGCCCTGCACGTGGAGGCGCGCCGTGCGCGCCTCGCGGTCGCAGTCGATGTCGATTTTCGCGATGCGCGGCTCGCGCAATTCGGCGCACACGCTGGCGAAGATCGGGAACGGCCCGCCGCCGCCGGCCCGCCCGGAGCCAATGGCGGCGAGCGCCTCGCGCTGCGCCGGGGTGGTGCTTTCGTCGAAGGCGAACTGCAGGGTGCCGCCGCCGTGGTGGATGGCGCCCGGCCAGGACGCCGCGACCGCGAAGCGCACGCCATCGAGTCGCGTGCTGCCGTAGTGGCCCTCGCGCACGGCAAAGCCGAGTAGCGCCTGGCAGTAGCCGTGCGTCGGCAGCGCATTGAACTGGCACGGGCAGCCCCAGTCGCAATTGCAGCCGTTGACCTCGTCGCCGGCGAGACGCCAGGGTGTCGCAGTGGGTGTGTTCATGGCGTGCCTCCGTCGGCGGAATCGGCCGTTTGCGGAATCCTACGCGCCCGTCACAGGTACACGTTGAGGTTCTTCGATTGCAGCACGGTCTGGTCGAGCAGCACCGTGCGCCGGGCGATGCGCAGCTCGCCCTGCACCGTGCGCAGCGCGTCCTCGCGGCGACCGACCAGCCAGGCTTCCTCGCGCTCCAGGCGGTGCCGGTAGACGATGAAGTTGGACAGCGCGCGCAGCTCGCCGCCGGCCGGAAACACCTCCACGTTGGTGATCAGGTGCCGGTAGCGCGTGCGCGGGTTCTCCGACCAGGCGGTGCCGGTGGCAAGGCGTGACGCGCGCATGCGCAGCGACTCCAGCGTTTCGCGGTAGAAGTTCATGCGCTGCGGGTCGGGCGGCGCCTCGTCGCGCCGAAAGCGCGTCTCGCGGGTCGGCATCCAGTACTCGAGGTCTTCCGTGAGCAGGGCGAACCAGCGCTCGTAGTCCTCCTCGTCGAGGTAGCGCGCCTCGGCGGCGTACAGGCGCTGCACGGCGAACCACAGCGCGGCGTCGTTCGAGCTGTCGATGAGCATGGCCGGCCCCTCAGCGCACGCGCGGGATGTCGCGCCAGGACGGCGCGGTCATGAAGTCCAGCCAGCGCTGGTAGAACGCGAGCTGGTTCACGTCGCTGTACATCGGCCGGGCGATGTTGCCCGGCAGGTCCGGGTCGTCGCGCCGGCTGGTGCCCACGCGCAGCCCGTAGTGCAGGCGCTGGCGGCGGGTGACCACGCCCTCGTTGGCGCGGGTGGCGTTCTCCCAGTTCTCGCCGTCGTCCATCTCGAACACGCCGCTTGGCGAGAAGGTTTCCATGCACGCATCGCGCACGGCGTCGCGCACCTCATCCGGCATGTCGCGGTTGATCAGCGTCCAGGCGCGCAGCTCGATGCGCCGCGGCCCCTTGGGCAGCCACACGCGCATGGTGCCGATGCCGGGCAGGTAGGAAAAATTCGGGAACACCGACGCCGACACCACCGACCCGAACAGGCGCGTGGCGCGCAGCTCGCCGAGGCGCCGCGCCATGTCGGCGCGCTTTTGCTGGTAGTAGGCCATGATCGCCGGCCGGCGCAGGCCGAGCAGACCGAGCGTGCCGATGCCGTCGGTGCCGCCCTCCCAGCCGTGGCCGTTGGCGTTGGCGTGGAACGAGTCCGGCGCCACCGGCATGAAGTCCGGCACCGGCTTGCCGAAGGTGTTGGCCTTGGCGCCGGAGTCGTGCGTCCAGGAGGCGTGCAGCGAGTCGCCGATGAAGTTTTCGGCGCCGAACTTCCAGTTGGCCTGAAAGTCGTTGCGCACGCAGCCGCCGATGAACTCGGTGCCCTCGTCGGTCTGGTCGAGCACGATGTCGAGGTACCAGCGGTAGTCGCCGAGGTACTCCTCCAGCGACGGCGCCTCGGCGTCGAAGCAGGCGAACACCAGGCCCTTGTAGGTCTCCACGCGTGCGTTCTGCAGGCCCCAGTGCGGCTTGTTGAGCCAGCCGGCGTAGTGGGCTTCCTCGTGCATGCCGAGCAGCGCGCCGTCGGTACCGAACGACCAGCCGTGGTAGTTGCAGGTGAACTGGCGCGCGTGGCCGGCGTCGGCAAAGCAGATGCGGTTGCCGCGGTGCGTGCAGGAGTTGGTAAAGACGCGGATGCGCCCGTCGGTGTGGCGGGCCACGATCACGCTGTCCTGGCCCATGTAGGTGGTCAGGAAATCGCCCGACTTGGGCAGCTCGCTCTCGTGCGCCACGAACAGCCAGGCGCGCGCGAACACGCGGTCGAGCTCCTGCTGGTAGATGGCCTCGTCCCAGAAAATCCGCCGGTCGACCCAGCCCTCACCGGTGTCGATCAAGCCGTTCACGTCCATGTGCCGCCCTCCCTTGCTACGTGGCGGACGTTAGCGTAGGGGCGGCTTGCGGGCTGGTCAAACGCTCGTTCAGGATGCGAGGATGCGCGCCGAAGCGTGACGACAAAAAACGCCAGACCCGCCGCGACGCGCGGGCAGGAGGAGCGATGAGCCATGCCGTGACCACGCGCACGCTGGGTGGCGTGCGCATCAAGCTGATGCGCGGCGCCGCGCCGCCGGGTGGTGGCGCGCCGCTGCTGTTCCTGCACGGCGCGGGCGGTGCGAGCGCGTGGCTGCCGTTCATGGACCGGCTCGCGCAGCGCCATGACCTGTGGGTGCCGGAGCACCCGGGCTTTGGCGATTCCGACACGCCGCCGTGGCTCAAACGCGTCGAGGACCTCGCCTACTACTACCTCGATGTGCTGGCGGAGTTGGACCTCACCGGCGTGCACCTGGTCGGCCACAGCCTGGGTGGCTGGACGGCCGCCGCGCTCGCCATCAAGGACTGCTCGCGTCTGGCTTCGCTGACCCTGATCGCCGCCGCCGGCGTGCACGTGCACGGCGTGCAGCGGCTCGACAACTTCATGGGCAACCCCGAGCAGACGCTGCGCGGGCTGATCCACGACCAGCGCATCGCCGACCAGCTGCTGGCGCTGGATGTGCCGCCCGAGGAGCGCGACCGTCAGCTCAAGAACCGCTTCACGACGGCGCGGCTGGTGTGGCAGCCGCGCTCGTACGACCCGTATTTGCCGCCGTGGCTGCACCGCATCCGCGTGCCGGCGCACGTGGTGTGGGGCGAGCACGATCGCCTGTTTCCGCTGCGCATCGGCGAGGAGTACCAGCGCTTCATCCCCGGCGCGCGGCTCAGCGTGCTGCCGGGCTGCGGCCACCTGCCGCCGATGGAGCAGCCCGAGCCGTGTGCGGCGGCGGTTTTGCAATTCCTCGCGAGCGTGGAGGGCCGGGCATGAAATTCTTCAATTTCCACCTCATGCCCTACGCGGACATGGACGTGTCGCTGATCCGCGAGCACGGCAGCGCCTGGGTCACCTTCCCGAACCGCCATTACGACCCCAAGGTCGGCGCCGCGCTCTACAACCGCTACCTCGACGAGCTGGAATACGCCGACCGGCTCGGCTTCGACGGCGTGTGCGTCAACGAGCACCACCAGACCGCCTACGGCCTGATGCCGGTGCCGGGCGTGATGGCGGGCGCGCTGGCGCGGTCGGTAAAGCGCGCCAGGATCGCCGTGCTCGGCCGTGCGCTGCCGCTGGTGAACAACCCGCTCAGCATCGCCGAAGAATTCGCCATGCTGGACAACCTCTGCCACGGCCGCTTCATCGCCGGCTTCGTGCGCGGCATCGGCGCCGAGTACCACTCGACCGGCGTCAACCCGGCCGAGTCGCTCGCGCGCTTTCAGGAGGCGCACGACCTCATCATCCGCGCCTGGTCCGAGCCCGGGCCGTTCGAGTTCGACGGCGAGTACTACCACTACCGCTACGTGAACCTGTGGCCGCGGCCGTACCAGGCGCCGCACCCGCCGGTGTGGGTGCCTTCGCAGGGCTCGGCCGAGACCATCGCCTGGGCGGCCCGCCACCGCTACACGTACTGTCAGACGCTCGGCGCCATCAAGACCGTGGCCGGCTTTTTCAACAAGTACCGCGAGGAGGCGGACAAGGCCGGTTACGCCGCGACCTGGGACCAGTGCGCCTGGTCGACGACGATTTACGTGGCCGAAACCGACGAGCAGGCGCTGCGCGAGGCCGGCCCGCACGCCGAGGCGATCCAGAACGAATTCCTGCGCATGCCGCTCGAAATGCTGCTGCCGCCGGGCTACACCTCGCTCGAATCGTTCAGGCACATCCAGCCGGACATGATCGGCAAGCCGCAGACCGTGCGCTCGCTGAACGACGCCGGCGTCATCATCATCGGCAGCCCGAGCACGGTGCGCGAGCGCCTGGCCGAGTATCAGGAGCTCGCCGGCTTCAACACCGCCTTGGTGAAAACGCAGTTCGGCACGCTGCCGGCCGACATGACGCGGGCGAACATGGAAGCGATCGCCCGCGAGGTGCTGCCGTATTTTCAGGAGGCGGCGATCGGCTGAAGCCCTGCCCGAAATCGTCGCGAGCGTAGTCGGGCCGTCGTTGCTGGCGCCACATGCCGTGACCGCTTCATCATGTGGGGCCTCAAGCCTGCGCCCGGGCGCGCGGTCCCTACCCAGGTTCTCCTGTGCCACCCGACACGATTTTCGATCCCGAACCGGGCTTTGCCGCGCTGCTCGACGGCGCCGGCCTTGGGGATTTCGACGCCTGGTGGCGGCTGAACATGCCGACCGTCGAGCCCGGCAACGAGCGCCGCGGCGGCTGGAGCGCTGTTGTGCGGCACACGCTGGGCGGGTCGGGCGGCTCCCCGTTCGGCGTGTACGTGAAGCGCCAGCAGGATCACGTGTACCGGTCCTGGCGCCACCCGTGGCGCGGGCGCCTGACCGGCGAGCGCGAGATGCGCGTCATGCGCCAGTGCCGGGCGCTCGGCATCCACACCGCGCAGCCCGTGCTGTACGCGCAGCGCCGGGCGGGCGGGCACGTGCAGGGCGTGCTGGTGACCCGCGAGCTGGCCGGTTACCGGGCGCTCGACGAGCTTGTTCTGGACTGGCAACGCACAGGGCCACCGCCGCGCGGGCAGCGCCGGCGCCTGTTGCAGGCCATCGCGATCCAGGTGCGGGCGCTGCACGCAGCCCACCTGGAGCACAACTGCCTGTACCCCAAGCACCTCATGATCAGCACCGCCTGGCTGGCTGGGGACGAGACTGCCGCGGTGGTCGCGTTGATCGATCTTGAAAAATGCAAGTGGCGCTGGCGGCGGCAGACCTGCACGCTGCGCGATCTCGATTCCCTGAACCGGCGCAGCGTGGGCTGGTCGCGAACCGACCGGCGCCGGTTTCTTGGCTGGTACCTCGACGCCGGACGGCGGCTGTCGCGCCGCGATAGACGGTTGTGGAAGACGCTCGCGCGCCGCGCGGCGGCCGGCGCGCGTCAGTCGGTGGATACCGCCTCGTCCACCGCGTAGGGCAGATCAAGACCTGCGAGCCGCTCCCCGCCTGGCAGGTGCAGCGCGGCGCTGTCCTTGCCGCGCTGCAGGACGGCGAGCAGGTGCGCGCCGTCCGCTGCCGCCTGGGCGTCCACTACAGTGCCGACTTCGCGATCGGCCTCGTCCAGCACCGGCGTCCCGGGGGCGGGGGCGGCGGCGGCCTGCCAGCGGTACATGCGCCGCGACGGCTTGCCGAGGTAATGCATGCGGGCGACGATTTCCTGCCCGGGGTAGCAGCCCTTTTTGAAGCTGACGCCGCCGATCAGTTCGAGATTCACCATCTGCGGCACGAAGGCTTCCAGCGTCGGCGCGTAAATGGCCGGCTGGCCGGCGTCGATGTCGAGCAGCCGCCAAACTGACGTCGGTGCCGGCTGGGCGCCGGTGCTGAGTGCCGTCCAGCACGCTGGCGCCGCAGCGTCGGGCACGCAAATCTGAAACCGCGGCGTCGCGCCGGGCAAGCGCAGCACGCTCGTGTCGCCAGTCGATTCCACCCCGTCGATGGCGTCCGGCGCCGGCAAACCCGCCCCACGCAGGCACTGCGCCGCGCCGTCGCCGGCCACGCCGAGCAGGGTGAGGTCGTCACGCCGGTTGAGCGTGACCTTGCTGCGCAGCACGAACATCCGCAGGCGCTTCAGCACCGCGTCGGCGATGTCGGCAGGCAAACACAGTCGCCAATCATCGCCGCTGCGCCACAGGCGCGGCAGGGCGTAGAGGCGCCCCTTGGCGTTGCAGTAGCCGGCCAGCAGGCTGCGGCCGGGTGGCAGGCCCTGCACGTCGTTGCTGAGCTGCGCGTGCAGGAACGCCGTCGCGTCGGCGCCGCTCGCCTCGATGACCGCCAGGTGCGTCAAGGGCATGAGCAGCGCTGGCGCTGGCGCGGACAACTCGGCTTCGGGTAGAACGGGCGTCCAGGTCATGATCGGGCTCCATCGGCAGCGGCGTCGCGCAGCCGCTGGGGCATTACACGGAACGCAAAAAATGCTGTCGGATTCTACGGTGCGCTGGCGCTGCCGCCGCGGCAAGAAGGAGCTCGACGTGCTGCTCGGGCGGTTTCTGGAGCGCCACCTGGCGTCGCTCGGTGCCGCGCAGCGCGCCGCACTCGAATGCCTGCTGGCACTGGAGGACGACGACCTGCTCGATCTTGCGCTCGGCCGCGCGGCGCCGGCGGACGCCGACACCGCCGCCGTGCTGGCGCTGATGAAGCCCGGTGCATGACCTCGCGCCCGGCCGCTCGGTCGGGCTGCGGGTGCTCGCATCGGTGCTGCATCTGGGCGGCCTGATCGGCGCGCTCTGCGCGCTGCCGGTCGCGACCTGGCCGGTCGCCGTCGTGCTGATCGGGGTCGCGTACTGGCGCGCGCTGCGCGCCACGCCGAACGACGTGACGCGCGCACAGGGCCAGCTCGACGGCGACTGGACGCTGACGCGCCGCGACGGCCGGCGCGAGCACGGCTGGCAGGTCGACGCCGCACGCTCGTTCTGTCACCCGTGGCTGGTGATCCTGGCGCTGCGCGGTGAGCGGCGCCGCCTATACCTGCCGCTCGCCGCCGATGCGGTGAACACCGACGCGTTGCGCCGCCTGCGCGTCAGCCTGCGCGCGGGCTGAGCACGGTTGGCTGCCGCGCCAGCGCGTCGTCCGGCTGCGGGCAGTCGAGGCTGTAGTGCAGGCCGCGGCTCTCGCGCCGCTGCTGCGCCGAGCGCACGATCAGCCCCGCCACCTGCACCAGGTTGCGCAGTTCGATGAGGTCCGGCGTGACGCGGAAATTGGCGTAGTACTCCTGCGCCTCCCGCGCGAGCAGCTGCACGCGGTTCAGCGCCCGGGCAAGACGCTTGTCGGTGCGCACGATGCCGACGTAGTCCCACATGGCGCGGCGCAGTTCCTGCCAGTTGTGGGTGACCACGACTTCCTCGTCGGAATCGGTGACCTGGCTCTCGTCCCAGGGCGGAATCGCGACGTCGTGCCTCATATCGGCCGGGCTCGCCAGGATGTCGGCGGCGGCGGATTCGGCGAACACCAGGCACTCCAGCAGCGAGTTGCTGGCCAGGCGATTGGCACCGTGCAGGCCGGTGCAGGCGGACTCGCCGACCGTGTACAGGCCGGGCACGTCGGTGCGGCCGTTGAGGTCCGTGACCACGCCGCCGCACAGGTAATGCGCCGCCGGCACCACCGGGATCGGCTCGCGCGAGATGTCGATGCCAAGCTCCAGGCAGCGCGCGGCGATGGTCGGGAAGTGCTCGCGGATGAACTCGGCCGGCTGGTGGCTGATGTCGAGGTACACGCAGTCGAGACCGAGCCGCTTCATCTCGCTGTCGATGGCGCGCGCCACCACGTCGCGCGGGGCGAGTTCCAGGCGCTCGTCGTAGCGGTGCATGAAGCGCTCGCCGCCCGGCAGGCACAGGCGCGCGCCCTCGCCACGCAGCGCTTCCGAAATCAGGAAGGTCTTGGCCTGCGGGTGGTACAGACAGGTGGGGTGGAACTGGATGAACTCCATGTTGCCGACCCGGCAACCCGCCCGCCAGGCCATGGCGATACCGTCGCCGGTCGCCACGTCCGGGTTGCTGGTGTACAGGTAAACCTTGCCCACACCGCCCGTGGCCAGCGCCACCGCGCGGCCGCGGAATACCTTGACCCGGCCGGCGCGCTGGTCGAGCACGTAGGCGCCAAGGCAGCGGTTCTCGCCCGCGATGCCCAGGCGCGCACGCGTGATCAGATCGATGGCGATGTGGTGCTCGTGCAGCGTGATGTTGGGGTGCGCGCGGACCTTGTCTTCCAGCGTAGTGGTGATGGCGCGGCCGGTGGAGTCGGCCGCGTGGATGATGCGCCGCTGCGCATGGCCGCCCTCGCGCGTCAAATGATAGTCGTCGAACGGCCCGTTGCCGCCGGGCTCGGTCAGGCGCGTGAAGGCGACGCCCTGCTCGATCAGCCAGGCGATGGCGCCCCGGCTGTGCGCCACGGTGAAGCGCACCGCCGCCTCGTCGCACAGGCCGGCGCCCGCCACCAGCGTGTCCGCCACGTGGGACTCGATGGAATCCTGATCGCCCAGCACGGCGGCGACGCCGCCCTGCGCATACAGGCTGGAGCCTTCGGTGAGCGGCCCCTTGGCGAGCACGCACACCGGCACGTGATCGGCCAGGCGCAGCGCCAGGCTGAGGCCGGCCGCGCCGCCGCCGATGACGAGAACCTGCGCGTTGCTGTCCATGAGGCGGCGTCGGGAAGGGACGGTGGGGGTAGCTGCTAAAATCGCCGGCACTGTAACAAAAGCGCAACCCCGCGCCCGGTCCGAACCGTTCAAGGGAGGCTCGTTTGGCTCGCCACCCTCGGCGCGCGTCCCTTGCGTGCGCCGCGTTCCACACCCGCCTGCTTGACCACCCGCGAAGGCGACCGGTGGCCGGGACGCCTGCCCGCCGCAGATGAACGACAACGACTACGAGAAGCCCGCCGACGACAGCGCCGTCGATCTGGCACTGGTGCGGCGCGTGCAGCGCGGCGACAAGCGCGCCTTCGACCTGCTGGTCAGCAAGTACCAGCTGCGCCTGGCGAAGCTCGTCGGGCGCCTGGTGTCGGACCGCGCCGAGGCCCAGGACGTGGTGCAGGAAGCCTTCATCAAGGCCTACCGGGCGCTGCCCAATTTTCGCGGCGACAGCGCGTTCTATACCTGGCTGTACCGCATCGCGGTCAACGCGGCCAAGAATCATTTGGTGGCAAGATCGCGCCGCCCGCCGACCGCCGACGTCGACATCACCGACGGCGACGTGGAGGAAGCCGGCGTGCTGATGGCGGATGTCGCCACGCCGGAGTCGTACGCGGCGCGCGACCAGCTCCAGGCGGCGCTGGCGCAGGCGCTGGCCGAGTTGCCGGAAGACCTGCGCACCGCGTTAACTTTGTGTGAAATGGAAGGTCTTAGCTACGACGAAATCGCCCAGGTGCTCGATTGCCCCATCGGCACGGTGCGTTCGCGTATCTTTCGCGCGCGCCGTGCGCTCGACGTGAAGCTCAAACCGTTTCTCTAACCCGCGGGAGACCTGAATGGCGGAGCCACAACACCAAGCGCTGTCCGATCTGCTGGACGGGGTGCTGGATGAAGCCAGTGCGGAAGCCGCCATTGACGCCTTGCTCCAGGATCCCGCGCTCGCCGCCGAATGGCACCGCATGCACCAGCTGCGCGGCCTGCTGCGCGCCGAAGCGGATGCGCCGTTTGACGTCGCCAGCGCCGTGCGAGACGCCATCGCCAGCGAGCCCGCATTCCTGCTGCCCACCCTTGACAGGCCGGCGCAGCCGCGGCGCTGGCCGCGCTATGCCGTGGGCGGTGCGCTTGCCGCGTCGGTTGCCTTGGCCACGGTAATCGGCATCCGGCCGTGGCAATCGACACCTGCCCCGGCTCAAGTGGCGAGCGACGCAGCCACGCCCGCGGTGGAACTTGCGCGGGTTACGAACGGCGGTGAAGTCAACCGCCAGGCGCCGCGCAAAAATCGACTGGACAGCTACTGGGCAGTGCATGCCGACAGCACGCTTTTGGCCGGGCCGGAATCCCTGTCGCCTCTGGTGCACAACGTCAGCATCGACAGCCGGCGATGAAGCGCGCCCTGGCGCTGCTGGCTTTTTTGTGGAGCGGCCTGCCGGCCGCCGCGGACGCCCCGCCGCTGCTCCAACGCATGCTGGACGCCGCCAGCACGCTCAATTACCGCGGCCACGTGGTGCAGATCGAGGGCACCCAGCCGCAGACGCTGAAGCTGCTGCACCGCGCCGGCGCGCAGGCCGGCGAAGACCGCGTGCACAGCATTCAGGGCGCCTATTGGGAGCTGCGCCGGGTCGGTGCGCAGTGCAAGGTCGCCATGACCGACACCCGCCCGGCGCCGGACGAAGCGCTGGTCGCGGCCGCCTTTCCGAGCCTGGTCCCGCAGCGGCTGATGCGGCTCGCGGACTTGTATACGTTCCAGCCGCTCGGCGCTGGGCGCTTTGCCGAACGCACCGCCGACTTCACGCTCGCCGAGCCGCGCGACACGTTTCGCTTTGCCTACCTGCTGGTCACCGACGCTGCGACCGGGCTGCTGCTGAAGGCCGGGCTGGTCGATCGCCGCGGCCATATCCTGCGGCAGGTCTTTTTTGTCGACCTGCAAGTGCTGCCGATGGTCCCGGATGCGGAATGGCAGCAAGCCGTTGCGGACGCGCCGGCCGAGCTGACGTGGACCGAACGCCGCCTGACCGCGGAACCGGTGTCGGTTGAGCTGCCCTGGCCGATCGGCCCGCTCCCGGCGGGCTTCCAGGTGAGCGGATACGGGCGAAAACGCATGCCTGGCGGCGAGCACGAGATCGATCAGATCACTTTTTCGGATGGTCTTGCCACCGTGTCGGCCTTCATCGACGCGCAGGCGGGCGCCGATCCCGGCGCGGTCGGCGCCAGGCGCGTCGCGGCCATGCCCGCCTATGGCGCCTCGGTCGACGGACGGCAGGTCACCGTGCTCGGCGCCGCGCCCCACGCGGCCTTGCGCGAGATCGCCAACGCGCTGAGCGCACCGCCTCCAACGCCGGTACCGGCGCAGACCGATAACCTGTCACACCCCGCCAGTACACCGTGATGAACACCCTCCCCCGTTTCCCGACGCTGGCCACGCTGTCCGGCGCCGCTGCCCTGTTCGCGCTGCTGGCAGTGGCTCCGGTACGCGCCGCCGACTTGCCGGATTTCAGCAGCCTGGTGACGGCCAGCGGCCCGGCCGTGGTCAACATCAGCAGCGAGCAGAAGCCAGCCACCGCGCAGGCCGCGCGGCCGAAGCTGCCGTTCGAGCTGCCGGAGGGCATGGAGCTGCCGGACGGGATGCCGCTCGAAGAATTCATGCGGCGGTTCTTTGGCGAGCAGGGCGAGATGCCGCAGTTGCCGAGCGAGTCACTCGGCTCGGGTTTCATCATTTCCGCCGACGGCTACGTGCTCACCAACCACCACGTGGTCAGGAACGCCGACGAGATCATCGTGCGCCTGGGCGACCGCAACGAGCTGCCGGCCACGCTGGTCGGCTCGGACGAGCGCAGCGACATCGCGCTGCTGAAGGTCACGCCAAAGAACGGCGCGCTGCCGACGGTGAAGATCGGCGACCCGGCGCGCCTGAAGGTCGGCGAGTGGGTACTCGCCATCGGTTCGCCGTTCGGCTTCGACCACTCGGTCACCGCCGGTATCGTCAGCGCCAAGGGCCGCGCCTTGCCGCAGGACACCTACGTGCCGTTCATCCAGACCGACGTCGCCATCAACCCCGGCAACTCCGGCGGGCCGCTGTTCAACATGGCGGGCGAGGTGGTCGGCATCAACTCGCAGATTTACAGCCGCACCGGCGGCTTCATGGGGCTGTCGTTCGCGGTGCCGATCGACGTCGCCATGGACGTGGTGGAGCAACTCAAGAAGAGCGGCAAGGTCACGCGCGGCTGGCTTGGGGTGCTGATTCAGGACGTGACGCGCGAGCTCGCCGAATCGTTCGGCATGGCGCAGCCGCGCGGCGCGCTGGTGGCGCGGGTGATGCCGGACGGCCCGGCCGCCAAGGCGGGGCTCGAAGCCGGCGACGTGATCCTGCGCTTCAACGGCGAGGACATCGTCTATTCGAGCGACCTGCCGCCGCGGGTCGGCCGCACCGCGGTCGGGCGCACGGTGGAGGTGGACATCCTGCGCGCCGGCAAGCCGCGCACGGTCAAGCTCGCCGTCGAGGCTTTGCCGGCGCAGGCCGACAGCAAGGTCGAAACGCCGCAACCGGCCAGGGCCAGCGCGGATCGCCTCGGTCTGCGCGTGGTCGATATGACCGCCCAGCAGCGCAAGGACGGCAAGTTCGGGGACGGCGGCGTGCGGGTGGAGGGCGTCGAAGATGGCCCGGCGCAGGACGCGGGTGTGCAGCGCGGTGACGTGATCCTGTCCGTGAACAGCCAGGCGGTGAAGGACGCCGCCGGTTTCACGCGGGTCGTCGAGGGCCTGCCGGCCGGCAAGGTGGCGCGGCTGCTGGTGCAGCGCGGTGAGAACCCGCTGTGGCTGGCGCTGCGCGTACCGAAATAGCTGCCCGGGGCCAAAAAGGCGCGTGTTACACTGCGCGCCACTCTCGAAGGGGCGCCGCGGCGCCCCTTCCGTCGTTATGGAGCGGCCGCAGCGGCGATTACGCCCGGTCCGCGCGGCCGGCCGACACAGCCCATCGACGCACGCTTTGCTCTTCCGTCTCCATCCGGTCCGCCGATGACCCCGCTCGACCGCATTCGCAATTTTTCCATCATCGCCCACATCGACCACGGCAAGTCGACCCTGGCCGACCGCTTCATCCAGCGCTGCCAGGGCCTCAGCGAGCGCGAGATGTCGGCGCAGGTGCTGGACTCGATGGACCTGGAACGCGAGCGCGGCATCACCATCAAGGCGCAAAGCGTGTCGCTGCGCTACACCGCGCGCGACGGCAAGGAGTACCTGCTGAACTTCATCGACACGCCCGGGCATGTCGATTTCTCGTACGAGGTGTCGCGCTCGCTCGCCGCCTGCGAGGGTGCGCTGCTGGTGGTGGACGCCGCGCAGGGCGTCGAGGCGCAGACCGTCGCCAACTGCTACACGGCCATCGAGCAGGGGCTCGAAGTGCTGCCGGTGCTGAACAAGATTGACCTGCCCACCGCCGAGCCCGAGCGGGTGAAGCGCGAGATCGAGGAAATCGTCGGCATCGACGCCGAGGACGCCGTGCCGTGCAGCGCCAAGACCGGCCAGGGCGTGGACGACGTGCTGGAAGCGCTGATCGCGCGCATCCCGCCGCCCAAGGGCGCGCTCGACGCGCCGCTGCAGGCGCTGGTGATCGACTCCTGGTTCGACAACTACCTCGGCGTGGTGGGCCTGGTGCGGGTGGTGAACGGTGCGCTGCGCGTCGGCCAGCGCATCCGCATCCTGTCGACCGGGCGCGCGTACGGCATCGACCGGCTCGCCATCCACACCCCCAAGCGCCGCGACGTGCAGGAGCTTGGCCCCGGCGAGGCCGGCATCGTGATCGCCGGCATCAAGGACATCGATGCGCTGCCGGTCGGCGACACCATCACCGAGGACGCACGCCCGGCGCCGGCGCCGCTGCCGGGCTTCCAGCGCGTCAAGCCGCGCGTGTTCGCCGGCCTGTTCCCGGTCGACTCGTCCGACTACGAGAGCTTGCGCGAGGCGCTGCGCAAGCTGCGCCTCAACGACGCGGCGCTGAGCTTCGAGCCCGAAACCTCGCAGGCGCTCGGCTTCGGCTTTCGCTGCGGGTTTCTCGGCATGCTGCACATGGAGATCGTGCAGGAGCGGCTGGAGCGCGAGTACAACCTTGAACTCATCACCACCGCACCGACCGTGCTGTACGAGGTGCAGACGCGCGCCGGCGAGGTGCTGCTGGTGGACAACCCGGCCAAACTGCCGGACCCGTCGGAGCTGGCCGAGATCCGCGAGCCGATCCTCGCCGTCAGCATTCTGGTGCCGCCGGCGTACCTCGGCGCCGTGCTCGCACTGTGCGAGGAAAAGCGCGGCCGGCAGGTGCGCATGAATCACCTCGGCGGGCAGGTGTCGCTGCAGTACGACATTCCGGCCGCCGAGGTGGTGGCCGATTTCTTCGATCGCCTGAAGTCAGTGAGCCGCGGCTTCGCCTCGTTCGACTACGAGTTCACGCGCTTCGAGCCGGCCGATCTGTGCAAGCTCGACGTGCTGGTCAACAAGGACAAGGTCGACTCGCTGTCGGTGATCGTGCACCGCCAGACCGCCGCCCAGCGCGGTCGGGAGCTCGTGTCGAAGATGGTCGAGCTGATCCCGAAACAGATGTTCGAGGTGCCGATCCAGGCCGCCATCGGCGCCAAGATCGTCGCCCGCGAGACGGTGCGCGCCATGCGCAAGAACGTCACCGCCAAGTGCTACGGCGGCGACATCACGCGCAAGCGCAAGCTGCTGGAGAAACAGAAAGAGGGCAAGAAGCGCATGAAGCAGGTCGGCAACGTGCAGATTCCGCAGGAGGCCTTCATGGCCGTGCTGCACACCGGCAAGGAGAAGTGAGCGTGGACTTCGCGCTGCTGCTGTTCGTGCTGCTGGTGGTGAGCGGGCTCATCTGGGCGGTGGACGAAATCTGGCTGGTACGCCACCGCACCGCCGCCGGCACGCCGCCCGAGAAGATGCCGTGGTGGGTGGAGTACGGGCGGTCGTTCTTTCCGGTCATCCTCGCTGTGTTCCTGCTGCGCTCGTTTCTGGTGGAGCCGTTTCGCATCCCGTCGGGCTCCATGCTGCCGACGCTGCACGTGGGCGATTTCATTCTGGTCAACAAGTTCACCTACGGCATTCGCCTGCCGGTGATCGACAAGAAGGTCATCGAACTCGGCAGCCCGCAGCGCGGCGACGTGGTGGTGTTCCGCTACCCGCCGGAGCCGTCCACCGACTACATCAAGCGCGTCATCGGCGTGCCGGGCGACCGCATCGGTTACTACGACAAGGTGCTGTACGTGAACGGCGAGCCGGTGACGCAGCGCGACGCCGCGACGCCGGCGCAGGACGCGGGCGTCGAGTACCTGCGCCTGCCCGAGCGGCTCGGCACGCACCAGTACACGGTGCAGTGGATGGCGCAGCGGCCGAGCCCGCAGGGCGAGGTCGTGGTGCCCGAGGGGCAGTATTTCGTGCTCGGCGACAACCGCGACAACAGCAAGGACAGCCGCTACTGGGGCTTCGTGCCGGATGAAAACCTGGTCGGCAAGGCGTTCTTCATCTGGATGAGCTGGGACGGCGGGCGGTTTTCGATCGACTGGCGGCGCATCGGGAACAGCATTCCGTGATGACGGCATCCCGCCGGCGGCCGGTTGATAATGGCGCCGGCCGCGCCATGTCGGCCGACCACAGGGAGGATTCACTCATGCCGTGTCGTGCTGCTGCCCGTCAGGGTGGCTGGTCGATTTTCTCAGCGACTATCGCTTTGGCCGTCGCGGTGGTGTTCTTCATGATCGGCCTCGCCATGTACCCCGGTTATTACGAGGCCTTCGCCGTGCGCAAGGCGGTCAACTCGCTGGGCGAGGACTCCACCATCGGCCTCATGGGCAAGCCGGCGGTCTGGGCGCTGCTCGAAAAGCGCTTCGACATGAGCGGCCTGTATACGCCCACGCCGACCAAGGAAAGCCTGAAGCTCGGCTACGACAAGAAGACCGGCAAGAAAAGCATCGTGGTCGAGTACGACTACAGCAAGCCGGTGTTCGCCAACATCAGTGTGATGATGCATTTCCGGCACGAGTTGCAGGTCGAGGGCACCGTGCCCGGGGAGCTTTGACGCCGCCGCTCGACCTGCTGCAGCTGCGCCTGGGGCATCGCTTCGCCGATGCGGATTTGCTGCGCCGGGCGCTCACCCACCGCAGCGCGCGCCGCCAGCACAACGAGCGGCTGGAGTTTCTGGGCGATGCGCTGCTGGGGTTCGTGGTCGCCGAGGCACTGACGCGGCGCTTCCCGGACGCGAGCGAGGGCGAACTCACGCGCCTTCGGGCGCGCCTCGTGAGCGGCGAAGCACTGGCCGCGGCGGCGAGCGAACTGCGCCTTGGCGAGTTCATGGAGCTTGGCCACGGCGAGCGCAAGAGCGGCGGGCAGCGCCGGGCGTCCATACTGGCGGACGCCTTCGAGGCGCTCGTCTGCGCCATTTATCTGGATGCCGGCATCGACGCCTGCCGCGAGCGCGTGCTGCATCTTCTGGGGCCGGCACTCGATCAGCTGCAACCCGGCGAGGCGCTCAAGGATCCCAAGACGCGCCTGCAGGAATGGCTGCAAAGCCGCGCCCTGGAGCGCCCGCACTATCATCTGGTCGGCGAACAGGAACGCGCCGGCGTGTGGCAGTTCGAGGTTGAATGCCGCGTCGCCGCGCTGCTGGAACCCTGCCGCGGCACCGGCGGCACCCGCCGCGGCGCCGAGCAGGCCGCCGCCGCCATCGCGCTGGAACAGCTGCAAGACCATGACTGAACCCGCATCACCCGCCGCGCCTGTCGAACGCGCCGGCACCGTCGCCATCGTCGGCCGGCCGAACGTCGGCAAGTCGACGCTGCTCAATCGCCTGGTCGGGCAAAAGCTCGCCATCACCTCGCCCAAGCCACAGACCACGCGCCACCGCCTGCTCGGCATCCGCACCGAGGGCGGCGTGCAGGCGGT
>NZ_JBFWOM010000018.1:0-52294 GCF_050250495.1 Immundisolibacter sp.
GCTACCCGGCGCGCGGTACCGGTCCTGGCTCCGATGGCGGTGTCGACGTGATCATCGCCGACCATCGGGATCCCGCGAAGGTGTTCGCCGTGGCGCAATGCAAGGCGTGGTCGAAGCCTGTTGGCGTTGAGCCGGTGAGGGCGCTGTGGGGTGCCAGGGATCACTTCGGTGCGCAGCTTGCGATTTTCTATTCGGTAGCCGGATTCTCACCCGACGCGCGCACCTTCGCCGATGGCAAGCACCTGAAACTGGTGTCTGGAGAAGAACTGTTGGCGCAGCTACTGACGTTGCCGCCGATCGAGTGCACGGCCCTGTTGCAGCACGTGACTCGCGGCGACTACAGCACGCCCAGTTGCCCTAAGTGCGAGGTCAAGATGGTCCGCAAGCCGGGCCAGCAGGGTCGCAGCGATTATTGGGCCTGCGCAAACTTTCGGGCCTGTCGCAGTCGGCCAATACCCGTCCGAGCAGGGACGTAGCGAGCCGCAAGGTGAGGAAAGCCCCGCTAGACCGGGTTAGACGTGCCTAACCCGCCGTCCCGCGTTTCATGGGATTTCGTTGAACATGAATACGCGGAAGGCCGATCGTTATACGCTCTGGCAATAATCCGCCCGCAGGATGCGCATCGATCGCCGTATCCCCTGTGGTTCGCGGCGGGGGCGCTGCTCCCATATCCCGTCGGTAAACCGGCGGCTCAGCCGGCGGCGGTTTTCCTGGTATCGGTAATGCGTTGGGCTTCGGCGCTGAAGCGGGTGACGCGGGCCAGCGAACGGCAGGATGCAGCGCGGCACGAACCGCGTCTATCTCGGCATTCACCTTCTTCCGTCAAAGCGATCGCCTGGGTTGCGCACTCCAAGGGCAAATATGGGTTGGCATGCCCAACAGGCCCCCCCTACAAATACGGCGAGAACAGCCAGCAGGCGGCGTCGCGCGTGCGCTCGGCAAGGCCGCGGCCGCTGATTTCGTCGAGCGTCACCGGGCGGGCGGCGGCCCAGGCGGTGGCGAAGTTCTCGCCGAGCGCGGCGTTGAAGTCGGCGTCGAACACTTCGACGTTGAGCTCGAAGTTCAGGCGCAGGCTGCGCGGGTCGAGGTTGGCGGAGCCGACCTGGGCGTAGTCGTCGTCCACCAGCAGGACCTTGGTGTGCACGAACGGCGGCGGCTGGTAGCGGACTTCGACGCCGTGCTGCAGCAGTTCCCACAGCATGTTGCGCGTGGCCCAGTGCACGTAGGGCAGGTTGTTGCGGCCGGGCAACAGGATGGATACCGCCACGCCGCGCAGCGCAGCGGCCTGGAGCGCACCGACCAGCTCGCGGCTCGGCAGGAAGTAAGGCGTCACGATGGCGATGCGCCGCTGCGCGGCCGACACCGCCGCGAGCAGCACCAGCGCCAGGCGATCGAGATCCTCGTTTGGGCCGTCGGTGATGACGCGGCATGCCGCACCGTGCGCGTTGGGCCGGGCGGGTTTTGGGTCCGGCAGCGTCTGCCCGGTGGCGAACTGCCAGTCCTCGGCGAACACGCTCTCGATCTGGCTCACCACGGGCCCGGTGAGGCGCAGGTGCAGGTCGGCCACGCGAAACCCCTTGCCGTCGCCGAGCACGTGGTAGTCGGCGATGTTCATGCCGCCGGTGAAGGCGATCTCGCCGTCCACCACCAGAATCTTGCGGTGGTTGCGCAGGTTCACGTGCAGGCTCGGCGGCCACAGGCGCAGCGGCAGGAACAGCGCCACGCGCACGTCGCCCCGGCGCAGCGCCGGGGCCGCGCGCGCCAGCGTGTACCAGTGGCCGAGACCATCGATCAGCACGCACACGGTGACGCCGCGCCGGCGGGCGGCGCACAGCGCCTCCACGATGTCCCGCGCCGCGCCGTGCACGCCGAAGATGTAGGTGGACAGGTACACGTAGCGCTCGGCCGAGCGGATGGCCTCGACCATCGCCGGGTAGGCCTGCTCGCCGTTGTGCAGGTGTTCGATGCGGTTGCCGGGCAGGCACTGGCGGCGGCTGATGCGCGCCGACGCCCGCGCGATGGGGCCGGCCGGCAGGCCGTCCAGTGGGCCAGGCGCGGCGGGCTCGGCAAGGTCGGCATCGTCCGGCTGCTCGTAGTCGAACGCCATCGGCAGCGGAAAGCGCGTGCCCAGGCGCCGCCCGCGGGTGCGGATGCGGTTCACGCCGAACAGGAAGTACAGCAGCGGGCCGCCCAGCGGCAGCAGCAGGCTGATGCCGATCCAGGCGAGTGCCGAGCGCGGATCGCGCTTGCTGATCAGGGCGTGCCAGGCGCACAGCAGGCCGAGCGCGACCTGCAGCGCCAGCGCCAGCCACGCCAGCGTGGCGGTGAACTCGGCACTCACCGGGCGGCGCTCAGAAGCGGATCACGCTACGGATGCTGCGCCCGGCGTGCATCAAATCGAAGGCCTCGTTGATGCGGTCGAGCGGCAGCGTATGGGTGACGAACTCGTCGACCTTGATCTCGCCGTTGAGGTAACGCTCCACGTAACCCGGCAACTGCGAGCGGCCCTTGACGCCGCCGAACGCGCTGCCGCGCCACACGCGACCGGTGACGAGCTGAAACGGCCGCGTGCGGATCTCGTCGGCACCGCCGGCCACGCCGATGATGGTCGACTCGCCCCAACCCTTGTGGCAGCACTCCAGCGCCGCGCGCATCACGTCCACGTTGCCGATGCACTCGAAGGAATGATCCACGCCGCCCTGCGTCAGCTCGACGATCACGTCCTGGATCGGCGCCGCGTGGTCGGCGGGGTTCACGAAATCCGTCGCGCCAAGCTGGCGCGCCAGTTCGAACTTGGCGGGGTTGAGATCAACGCCGATGATGCGCGCGGCACCGGCCATGACTGCGCCCTGCACCACCGACAGGCCAATCGCGCCGAGGCCGAACACCGCGACGGTCGAGCCTGGCTGCACCTTGGCGGTGTTGAGCACCGCACCGACGCCGGTGGTGATGCCGCAGCCGAGCAGGCACACCTTGTCGAGCGGCGCGGCGGGGTTGATCTTGGCCACCGCGATCTCGGGCAGCACCGTGTACTCGCTGAAGGTGGACGTACCCATGTAGTGGTACACGGTGCGGCCGCGGGCGGTGAAGCGGGACGTGCCGTCCGGCATCAGGCCCTTGCCCTGAGTGCTGCGGATGGCCTGGCAGAGGTTCGTCTTGCCGGACGTGCAGAAGCTGCACTGGCCGCACTCGGGCGTGTACAGCGGAATCACGTGATCGCAGGGCTTGAGCGTGCTGACGCCGGGGCCGACGTCCTCCACGACGCCGCCGCCCTCGTGACCCAGGATGGCCGGGAACACGCCCTCCGGATCGCGGCCGGACAGGGTGTAGGCGTCCGTGTGGCACACGCCCGTTGCCACCAGCCGCACCAGCACCTCGCCGGCGCGCGGCGCGGCGACCTCGACCTCGTCGATTTCGAGCGGCTGGCCGGCGGCCCAGGCGACGGCGGCGCGTGCTTTCATCCATCGGCTCCCTGCGGGGTGTCACTGGCCGGGCATTATGCCGCTGTGGTTCTGTTGGTCGGGAAGGTTCGCGGACCGTTCGGGACCGTCTGCGTGGCGCTGGTACCATCCGCGCCGGCCGAATGGGCGTCACGCTGGGCGTGCGTCGACGTCGAGCGTAGGCATTCCAGGGCATTGCCTTACTTCGTGACGAATTGACACCGTGCTTCGCTTTATCTCGTTTGGTGCGGTGGGTGTGTTTGCGACGGCCGTCCACGTGGCGGTGGCGAGCGCGCTCATTTCGGTCGCCGGCTGGCCGGCCGGGCTTGCCAACGGCGCGGCGTTTTGCGTGGCCACCGTGGCGTCGTACTCGATCAATTCGCGTCTCACCTTTCGGCAGGCCATGTCCCGTCGCACGCTGTGGCGGTTCATCGCGGTCGCGGCGGCCGGTGCGGGGCTGTCGATGGCGATTTCCGGCGGCGCCGAGCGGCTCGGTCTGCACTATCTGGTCGGTATTGCGCTGGTCGTGGTCAGCCTGCCGCCGCTGACCTTTCTGGCGCACAGCCGCTGGACCTATCGCTAACGATGTCCGCAATGAACCTTCCGCTGCGCCTGCTGGCCGGCGCCCTATCACCCGCCGGTCGGCGCGCGCGGCTGTCGGTGCTGATCTACCACCGCGTGCTGGATCGGCCGGACCCATACCGGCGCGGCGACCCGACGGTGGCCGAGTTCGACTGGCAGATGGCGCTGCTGGCGCGGGAGTTCACTGTGTTGCCGCTGGCGGACGCGGTGGCTCGGCTGGCCGCCGGCACGCTGCCGGCGCGCGCGGCCTGCGTGACCTTCGACGACGGCTACCGCGACAACCTCACGCTGGCCGCGCCGGTGCTGCGGCGGCACGGCGTACCGGCGACGTTTTTCGTGGCGACCGATTACCTCGACGGCGGCACGATGTGGAACGACAGCCTGATCGGCGCCGTGGCCGGCGCGCCCGACGGGACGCTCGATCTTGCCGATCTCGATTTGCCGCGCTGCGAGATCACCGATGTGGCCTCACGCCGGGCCTGTCTGAACACGCTGCTGCCGGCGGTAAAGCACCTGGAGCCCGCCCGGCGCGCGGACGTGGTCGCGCGGATCAGTGAGCGCTGCCGGATGGATGCGCCGCCGCAGTTGATGTTGACGTCACCGGAACTGCAAGCCCTGCATGGGCAGGGTTTCGAGATCGGCGCACACACCTGCTCGCACCCCATCCTGACCCGCCAGGACGACGCGACCGCCCGGCGCGAACTGGCTGACGGCCGCGCCAGACTCGGGGAGATCACCGGCGTCACGCCGCGCCTGTTCGCGTATCCGAACGGCAAGCCCGGCGACGACTACGACGCCCGCCACGTGGCCATGGCGCGCGGGCTCGGCTTCGACGCCGCGGTGTGCACCGCCTGGGGCGCGGCGCGGCGCGGGGATGACCCGTTCCAGATTCCGCGCTTCACGCCGTGGGATGCGTCGCCGCTGCGCTGGCATGCGCGCCTGGCGGCCAACCTTTCGCGGCGCGACACCTGGCCCGCCCGGGTTTGATGCCCTGTTGATGCCGTTCGCGCTGCGCGGGCGTGCCCCGCGCAGCGCGGATCGGCGCCTACCTCAGTGCCCGCCGCCCGGAATCACCGGCACCAGCAGGTGCGAGGCGTGGTCCTTGTCGCGGTACAGCTTGTAGTAGGTGAGGGTCATCGACGGCAGCGGGCCCATCACGTTCAGGCGATGGTGCCAGGGGATGTCGATCGGGTCGCAGGTGGAGATTTCGAGCTCCAGGCGCTCGCCCGGCCGGAACACGTACGAGATGGTCGGGAAACCAATCGCGTAGTGGTTCACCTCGCCCGGCACCACCGGCTGCGGGTTCACGTGCGGGTGGACGGGGTTCCAGGGCGTCGATTTTTCCTCGTCGAGCGCGCGGTGCGAGGCCTTCAGCACGCCGCGGCACAGCGGGAAGCGCTCGCCACCCGGGCCGACCGCCCACAGCTTGGCGATGAAGGTCGCATCCGGCTGGTCGAGCGCGGCGTGCAGGTTCAGCACCACGGGGCCGGTGACTTCCAGGGGCGCGCTCATGGGCGGCGTCGCGTAGCGCACCTGGCTGCGCTCGGTTGAGATGATCGGCGGGCGGTGCACCAGCGGATCGGGCTCGGCGTCGGTCGGTTCCGGCAGCGGCGCCAGCGCCCCGAACGGGCGCAGGTACAGCTTGGTCCACTGCGTGCGGGCCAGCGGCCACTCGTGCTCGTAGCGGTACTGGTTGATGCCCATCACGTACAGGCGGATGGGCGGCTCGTCCATGATTCCGGTGTCGACGCCCTTCATCCAGTGGTCGTACCAGCGCAGCGCCTCGTACTTCAGCTCCGGCGGGCCGGGCAGGGCGGTGTGGATGTGGTGGCCGAAGATGGCGGCCTTCTTCGGCACGTTCAGAGTGGGGTCGTTCAGGTCGTCCCACACGGCCTGCATGAAGGGCTTGAAGAACGGGATCCAGCAGCTGGCCGTGTACACCGGCACCTTGATCTTGTGCACCTTGTCGCGCGAGCGGCGGCGCGCCCAGAAGTCGTCGTTCTCGGGGTGCAGCAGCTGATCGAAGAAGGCCGTCTTGCGCCGCGCCAGCAGGCGCACGTAGTTGCTGTTGAGCGCGATGTCGCGGTTGGCGCCGATGGCGTTGAAGCGCGCTTCGAGTTCCTCCGGCGAGTACAGCTTTGCCGATTCCGACTGCGTGGTGTGGGCCGGGATCTCGCGTTCGAGCTCCCACCAGAACGGCTGGATCACGCCGCCTTCGTAGGCCACGCCGTACAGATCATTCGCGGCTTCGTAGGGGAAGATCGCCGCCAGGTGCGGCGGCGCCTGGGCGGCGATGAAGCGCTGGATCATGCCGAACCAGGAGATGCCCATCATGCCGACCTTGCCCGAGCACCACGCCTGGGCGGCGATCCACTCGACGATGTCGTGCCCGTCCTCCTGCTCCTGCACGCTGAACGGGCCGTTCCACACGCCTTCGGATTTGCCAAGGCCGCGCTCGTCCGGGATCACGTACACGTAGCCGCGCGACACGAAGAACTCGATGTCGCCGGCCTCGACGTTGTGGTCGAACACCCAGGAATGAATCGGCTGCGCCGGAATCGGCACGCTCTGGCTGTCCTTGCCGTAGGCGGACAGCGCCAGCAGACCCGGGAACTGGCCGGGCGCGTCCGGGCGGAACACGTCCGCGCGCAGGACCACGCCGTCGCGCATGGGTACCGCCACGTCGCGCTCCACGACCATGCGGTACTGCGGCTTGGAGAGCTGCTCGACGTTCTTGAGGTATTGCGCGTCCCAGTAGGAAGGGCGCGGCAGGCTGACTGCCGCGAGCGCGCGTTCGAGTTCGGCGTCCGTCATGGTCGGGGTCTCCTCGTGGTTGTTATGGCTGCCGTGTGGCGGCCGCCATATTGCCACCCGAGACCGGCATTGAGTGTGCGCCCAGGGAACGCTGATTTGCTCAGCGCTTCAGCCCTTCAGTCAGGAAGCGCCGCGCGGGCGTGTGCCGCACGGCAGCGAGCGGAAAAATTCCTGGGACGGAATTTTTCCGCATCCATCCAGCCGCCTAGCTGTTCTTGAGTGCTTCCGACACGCGCGCGAAGGCCGGCTCCAGCATCTGCCGGTACTTCTCGTCGATGCCGACGTCCAGCATCGCCTGGCGCATGCACTTCATCCACTGCTCGGCGGCGGCATCGTCGATCTTGAACGGCTTGTGCGCCTTGGCGATGCACGGGCTGCCGCGTTTCTGGATGAACAGCGGCGGCCCGCCGAGCCAGCCGGACAGGTACTCGAACAGCGACTCGCGCATCGGGCTGAGGTCGTCCTTGTGCATGGCACGGATGGGCGCCACGGCGGGGTCGGTGTCCATCAGGTCGTAGAAGCGGTTGACCAGCTTGCGGACCGTCGCCTCGCCGCCGAGCCAGTCGTACATCGTGTCGCTCACGGAAACCTCGCGTCTGTGGGGAGTATCGCGGGCGGACTATGCCGGGCGGCGCGGGGCGCGGGTTGACGGCTGTCAATGCGGGCGGATTTGGCAGGCCCGGAGGCCTGCGGCTGCCGGTGTCAGAGGGGGTGGTGGCAGGCCACGCGCTGGCCGCCGTCGAGCGGCGTCGCGGTCGGGTAGCTTTCGCGGCAGCGCGTGTCGGCCAGCGCGCAGCGCGGGTGGTAGTGGCAGCCGGCCGGCGGCGCGGCCGGGGAGGGCGGGTCTCCAGCGGCAATGGGCGCCGGTGTCGCATCCAGCGCCACCCGCGGCACGGCAGCCAGCAGGGCCTTCGTGTACGGATGGCGCGGGTGTTTCAGTACCTGTTCGGCCGGGCCGTGTTCGACGATGCGGCCCAAGTACATCACCGCCACGTCGTCGGCGAGGTACTCGACCACGCCGAGGTTGTGCGTGATCAGCACGTAGGCGAGGCCCATCTCGGCCTGGAGCTCCCGCAGCAGGTCGAGCACGGCGGCCTGGATGGACAGATCGAGCGCGCTGGTGGGTTCGTCCAGCACCAGCAGCCGCGGGCCGACGGCGAGCGCACGGGCGATGCTGATGCGCTGGCGCTGGCCGCCGGAGAACTCGTGCGGGTAGCGTTCGCCGGCGTCGGCCGGTAATCCCACGCGTTGCAGCAACTGCGCGACGCGCTCGTCCCGCGCGCCACGCACGCCGATGCCAAGTGCGTCGAGCCCCTCGCGCACGATGTCCGCCACGCGAAGGCGCGGGTTGAGCGACCCGTACGGGTCCTGGAACACGATCTGGAAATGCCGGCGCAGCGGGCGCAGACGCCGCGCCGGCAGGCTGGCCAAATCCGTGCCCTCGAAGTGCACGCTGCCGCCGGTCGGCTCCAGCAGGCGCAGGATGGCGCGCGCGAGCGTGGTCTTGCCGCAGCCGGATTCGCCCACCACCGCCAGCGTGCGGCCGCGGTGCAGCGTGAGCGACACGCCGTCCACCGCGCGCACCGCGCCGACGGCGCGTTGCAGCAGGCCGCGGCGGATGGGGAAGTGGACCTGCACGTCGCGCACGTCGAGTACCGTTTCGGAGGCGTTGTCGCTTGCCGCGAGTGCCCCGGCATCGTGTCCAGCGGCGTTGCCTGTCAGCGCCTGCCCACGGCGCGAGAAGTCCGGCAGCGCCGCGAACAGCGCCCGCGAGTAGGGGTGCTGCGGGGCGGTGAAGAAGCGCTCGCGCGGCGCCTGTTCCACCACCCGCCCGGCCTGCATCACGGCGACGTGGTCGGCCATGCGCGCGGCGACGCCAAGGTCGTGCGTGACCAGCAGCAGGCCCATGCCGCGCGCGCGTTGCAGGTTTTGCAGCAGGTCGAGAATCTGCGCCTGGGTGGTGACGTCGAGCGCCGTGGTCGGCTCGTCGGCGATCAGCAGCTCCGGGTCGCAGGCCAGCGCGATCGCGATCATGGCGCGCTGCTTCATGCCGCCGGAAAGCTGGTGCGGGTAGTCGTCGTAGCGGCGGGCCGGGTCGGCCATGCCGGTGGCAGCCAGCAGCTCCACGCCACGGGCGCGGATGGCGCGCTCGCGCCCGCCCAGGTGCCGGCGAATGACCTCGGCGATCTGCGCGCCGATGCGCATCACCGGGTTCAGGCTCGTCATCGGCTCCTGAAAGATCATGCCGATGCGCCGCCCGCGCACGCCGCGCATGGCCGCCTCCAGCAGCGCGCTCAGGTTCACGCCATCGAGCCACACCTCGCCGCCGCTCTGGCGTGCGCCGGGCGGCAGCAGGCGCAGGATGGACAGCGCCGTCAGCGACTTGCCGCTGCCGGATTCGCCGAGCAGCACCAGCGTTTGCCCGGCCGGCACGGCGAGGCTCACGCCGTCCACTACTGTGCGCGGGCCGACGGCGGTGCGAAATTCGGTGCGCAGGTCGCGCAGTTCGAGCAGCGGCTGGGTCATGGGCGGTGATTGGCCTCGCGGGGGTCGAGCGCGTCGCGCAGCGCGTCGGCCAGCAGGTTGGCCGGCAGCACGAGGCCCAGCATGAACACGAAGGCCGCCGCGAGCGACCACCACACGGCGGGTTCGCGGGCGAGTTCGAGCCGCGCGGTGTTGATCATGTTGCCGAACGACGTGGTGCCGGGATCGACGCCGACGCCCACGTACGACAGCACCGCCTCGGCGAGCACCAGGCCGCTGAAGTCGATCACCGCGGTCAGCAGCACCAGGTGCATCAGGTTCGGCCACAGGTGGCGGGTGACGATTCGCCACTGCGCGAGCCCGAGTGCCTGTGCCGATTGCACGTATTCGAGCTCGCGCAACTTGAGCGCCTCGCCGCGCAGCAGTCGGCACAGGCCGATCCAGCCGGTGGCGCCCAAAATCAGGCACAGCGCCGTCAGGCGCAGGTCTGCCCGCTGCTGGGCGTCGGCAAAGGCGGCGAGGTTCTGGTCCATGTAGAGGTCGAGCGTCAGCACGGCGGCCGCGATCAGCAGTACGCCCGGGATGGCGTTCAGCGTCGCGTACAGGTACTGCACGAGATCATCGATGCGCCGGCCGAAGTAGCCGGCCGCCGTGCCGAGCAACAGCGCGAGCGGCAGCGCCAGCAGCAGGCTGCCGCTGCCGATGACCACGCCCGTGCGGATGCTTTTCAGGCTGAGGTACAGCACGTCCTGGCCGACCTTGTCCGTGCCGAGCACGTGATAACCGCCGGCCAGCGCCAGCACGGCGGCGGTGCCGACTATCAGCACCGCCGCGCACAGCAGCGCGCTGCGCCAGGCGACGTCCGTCTGTCCGCGCAGCAGGCGCCGCGCGGCCTCGGCAAACCGCCAGCCGTGCTGTCGCGCGAGGGCCGCGCACAGCAATGCCGCCAGCAGCACGGAGATCGCAAGACCGACTGCGACGGCCGGCCACAGCCGCTGGCGCAGGTCGGCCGCGCGCGCGTCGGCATCGGCCAGATGCGCGCCGCCGTGTTCGAGCCGCACGAACACACGCGCAACCCGCCCGTCGGCGTCGGTCACTGTCTCGCGCGCGTAGCTGTAGAGCGCGAGCGGCGCCGAGTAGGTCTTCTCGGTGCGCTCGCGCAGCGGTGCCAGCATTCGGTCGAGCACCGACTCGACCGTGTTGCCGTAGGTGCCCGGCGTGTCCGGCAGTGGCGCGCGAAAGTGCAGCGAATCGAGCAGAGCCACCATCACGTATGGCGCGAGGAACGCGAGCGAGCCCACCGCCACCGGCCGCCGTGCCAGCGCGCGGGAGGCCGCCGCGAGGCGCGGTGTGCGCCGTGCCCGCCACAGCAGCAGCGCGGCCGCCGCGACGATGGCCCACAGCAGCGCGTCGGTGGTCAGCAGCACCGGCTGGAAGGGCAGGTTCATCACGCGAGCCGCACCCGCGGGTCGGCCAGCGTGTACGACACATCGGTCAGCAGCAGACCCAGCAGGTACAGCACGGCGCCGAGGTACACCATGGCGCGCACGATGGAGAAATCCTGGCTCTGGATGGCGTCGATGGTGTAGCTGCCAAGGCCGGGGATGGCGAAGAACGACTCGGTGAGCAGCCCGCCCATGAACAGCAGCGGGATCACGGCCACCACGCCGGTGAGGATGGGAATCGCCGCGTTACGCAGCACGTGCCGGCCGAGCACCGCGCCCTCCGACAGGCCCTTGGCGCGGGCGGTGCGCACGTAGTCCTTGCCGGCTTCCTCCAGGAACAGGAGCCGGTACCAGCGCAGCCCGCCGCCGATGCCGGACACGACGCCCACCAGCAGCGGCAGGATGAGGAACTTGAGCGCGCCCGCGCCGTCCTGCCAGCCGGACACGGGCGCTAGGTTCAGCAGCTTGGCCACCACGTACTGCGCGCCGATGATGTAGAACAGCGTCGACACCGACATGCCGAGCACGGCGAGGAACACCGCCGCCCGTTCCAGCGCGCTGCCGCGCACGAACACCACGCCGAGCGCGAGCGTGATGTTGGTGAGCAGGCCCAGCACCAGCCCCGGCAGCGCGATGGCCAGACTCGGCCCCATGCGCTGGCGGATGTCGCGGCCGATGTCGCGGCCGTCGTCGGCGCGGCCGAAGTCGAACACGAGCAGCCGCACCGATTTCTCGAAGAACACCGTGCGCGTGAAGCGCTGCGCGCCCGGCGCATCCGGCGCGTACAGCAGCGGGCGGTCGTAGCCGTGGGCGCGCTTCCAGGCGTCGATGGCGTCGGTGGTGACGTGCTTGTTGCCCAGGTGCAGCCGCGCCATGTCGTCCGGACTGTTGACCACGAAAAACAGCACGAACGTGAGCAGGTTCACGCCGATCAGGATCGGCACCGCGTACAGCAGCCGGCGCAGCAGGTAGGCCGTCATGCGCGCGGGCCAGGTCCGGACTGCGCCGTGGCGGCGAGGCGCCGCCGCCACACACGCAGCGCCGGCAACACCGTCAGCAGGGCAAGGCCGCCCGCGATGGCCGGCGGTGCCCAGTGCGGGCGGTTCCATTCCTCGCGCAGACGCGCCCGCAGCGCAGGATCGAGGCGCTGGTACTTCAGCGTGTTGGTGGCCATGTCGTTCGGCTTGAGGTTGCCGGTCCAGGCGTGGTTCAGCACCACCTGCTGCGGGTGAAAGCCGGCCACCCAGGGCGCGTCGCGCCGCAGCAGTTCCACCATGCGGTCGATCAGGCGCTGGCGCTCGGGGCCATTCGGCAGCACGCGCATGCGCTCGAACAGGCGGTCGAACTGCGGGTTCGCATAGTTGCTGGCGTTCTCGCCGCCGTGCTCGACCTTGCCGTGCGGGCCGTAGAACAGGAACAGGAAGTTCTCGGGGTCGGGGTAGTCGGCGTTCCAGCCCCACTGATAAATCTGCGCCTGGCCGCGGCGCATCTTGTCCTGAAAGCGGTTGTAATCGGTGCTGCGCACGACCAGCTGCACGCCGAGCTTCGCGAACTGCTTGCGCAGCCAGTCGAGGTAGCTCTTGGCGTCCGGGCCGCTGGCCATGGAGTCGAAGTACAGCACCAGCGGGGCGCCGTCCGGCTTGCGCCCGCCGGGATAGCCGGCCTTCTTGAGGAGGGCGCGCGCCCGGTCGATGCCGAGGCGCCGCGGGCGGCCCTGGTCCCACGTGTACGCGTGGCGATTGATGCCGGCGGCGCCGTCGCGGTAGCCAAAAATCCCCGGCGGCAATGGCCCCTGCATGGCGACGCCAAGGCCGTTCTGGAAGATGGCGATCGATTCTTCCTGGTCGATGGCGATGGCGATGGCCTGCCGCAGCGCGAGGCGCTTAGCGTCGTAGCCGCCGACCACGTCGTCCAGCATGTTGAAGCCGGTGTAGAACACCGACGCCATCACCGGCGACGACAGAAGCATGCCGCGCGCCCGCATGGTGTCGGTGAGCGCGAGCTCCCCGCCGGCGCCAAGGTTCACCACCTGGTCGAAGCTGTCCTGGCCTACCGCCGAGCGGTCGTAGTAGCCCTGCAGGAACTTCGTCCACACTGGAATGCTCTCGCGCTCCAGGCTGAACACGGCGCGGTCGATGAAGGGCATCGGCCGGCCGGCATCCTTGAGCAGGCCGGCCGCGGCGTCGCCGGGCTCGCCGTCGCTCGGGTAGGGCTCGCCGCGGAACAGCGGATTGCGCTCCAGCACCATGCGCCGGTTCGGGTCGTTCACGGTCAGCATGTAGGGCCCGGTGCCGACGGGATACCAGTCGAGCGTGATGTTCTTGGCGGCAAGTCCGGGCTGGCTGTGGAAGCGGTCCGCCTCCCACGGCATGGGCGCGAAGAACGGCATCGCCAGCCAGTACTGGAACTGCGGGTAGACGTCGTTCAGACGGATGCGCAGGGTGTAGCGGTCGACCACGTCGATGCCGGCGAGCGGGAAGTCGCGCAGGTCGAGCCACGCGCCGGCGTTGGCCTTTGCGAGAGCGTCGGCCAGTTCCCGAAAGCCCGCAATGTGCTCGTGCAGCAGGCCGCGGATGGGCGATTGCACGCGCGGGCTCGCTAGGCGCTTGATCTGGTAGGCGTAGTCGTCGGCGGTGAGTTCGCGGCTGCCGCGCTTCGCAAAATCGGCCAGCGTGTCGATGTCGCCGAGCGCCGCCGCGTCCAGCCGGTGATAGAGCAGCTCGCCGTCGTCGCCCCGCGCCAGCGCCGGATGTGGGGCATAGCGGATGCCGGGGCGGATGCGCAGTTCGTACACGCTGCCCTTGGCCAGCGCGGGATCGGCGCCCGTCGGCAAGGGGCGGCCGCCGCCATCGAGCAGCGTCACGCGCGGCAGTTCGGCGGCGGCGAGTGGCTCCAGCGTGTACGGCCGGCGCAGGTAGTGGTACTGGAGCGGGGGCTCGTACACCTGCTGGATGAACACGTACTCGTTCGAGCTGTACGAGAGAGCCGGGTCGAGGTGCTTGGGACGCTCGGCGAATGCCGCGTAGAGCGTGTTGGCGTCGCGCTCGCTGGCCGGGTAGGGGCTGTTCGGCGGCACCCTGCCGCACGCGGCAAGCGCGATCAGCAGCAGCGGCAACAGCAGGCGGAGCGGGGTCGGGCGGCGCATCGGGCCGGATTCTGCCACAGCGCCCTGCGGGCCTTGGCGCCGGGGGCGGCGGCTATAATGCGCGCCGCATTTTTGGGCCAGTGCAGGGGGTGTGCGATGGGATTCTTGACCGGCAAACGGGCGCTCGTGGTTGGCGTGGCCAGCGACCGCTCCATCGCCACCGGCATCGCCGAGGCCATGCACCGCGAGGGCGCCGAGCTCGCCTTCACCTACCAGAACGACAAGCTGCGCCGACGGGTCGAGGAATTCGCTGGCGAGTGCGGCAGCGATATCGTGCTGCCGATGGACGTGGCCGAGGACGCGCAGATCGATGCCGCGTTCGCGGCGCTCGGCCAGCGCTGGGACGGGTTCGACATCGTGGTGCATTCGGTGGCCTTCGCGCCGCGCGAGGAGCTGCAGGGCGCCTTCGTGGACGCGGTGACGCGCGACGGTTTCCGCATCTCGCACGACATCAGCGCCTACAGTCTTGCGGCGCTGGCCAAGGCCGCCAAGCCCATGCTGCGGCCGGGCGCGGCGCTGCTGGCGCTGACGTATCTGGGCGCCGTGCGGGTGCTGCCGAACTACAACGTGATGGGGCTCGCCAAGGCGAGTCTTGAGGCCTGCATCCGGTATCTGGCCGCCTCGATGGGCCCGGATGGCGTGCGCGTGAACGGCATCTCGGCCGGACCCATCCGCACGCTCGCGGCGTCCGGCATCTCCGGCCTGCGCGGCATGCTTGACTACCACGCCGCCAACGCGCCGCTGCGGCGCAACGTCACCATCGAGGACGTGGGCAACGTGGCGGCCTTTCTGTGCTCGGATCTTGCCGCCGGCGTGACCGGCGAGATCACCTACGTCGACGCCGGCTACAACGTGGTCGGCATGGGCGGCATGCAGGACTGAGGCTCGCTCGCACCCCGGGCCGGTGTAAACCGGCACGGGGTTTGTGGCGCCGCGTGACCTACTGCTCGGCGGCCTGCAGGACGCGTACCGGATACCGCTCGCGCAGGGCCGCGAGCTGCGCCGTGAGCGCCTGATCGGCGCGGATGGTCAGCAACTGCCGGCGCAGCGCATCCCGCGCTTCGGTGTTGCTGGCCGCAGCGCCCGGGCGGCGCGCGGTGACCATGACGATCACGTAGTTGCCGTTGTCGAGTTCAACGCCGCCCTGGCCGGGCTTGTTGTCGCCCACGGCCAGCGTGAAGGCCTTCTTGAGCACGGCGTCGGCGAGGCCTTCCTTGCCCTCGCGTCCGACGTCGGTCATGTCGACGAAAGACGTGCTGTGCTTGCCCAGCTCGGTGTCGATGGCTTCGCCCGCGCGCAGTTTCGCGATCAGCGCCTCGCCGGCGTCGCGCGCCGCCGCGGCGCCCGTCTGTTGCTTCAACCGCGCCGTGATGTCGGCTTTGACCTCGTCCATCGGGCGCTGCATGGCCGGCGTGTGGTCGACCACGCGCAGCACCGCGTAGCGCCCGTCGCCCAGCTCGAACACCTCGCTGTTGTCGCCGCCGATGGCCTCGGCGCTGAAGGCGTGGCGCAGGAACTCGGGATTGGCGGCCACGCCCGCGCCGCCCCGGCGCGTGATCGGTCCGGTCTCCTGCACCGTGAGCTCCAGCGCCTCGGCGACTGGCGCGAGCGTGTCCGGGTGCTCGAACGACTGCGCGCGCAGTGTTTCGGCGGCGGCGAAGAACTGCTCCTGCGCCAGCTCGCGCTGCACGCGCTGGCGCAGCGTGTCGCGGATTTCCGCGAGCGATGGCGCGGCGGAGGGCTTGATGCCCGTCACCTCGATGAGATGAAAGCCGAACGGCGTGCGCACGGGTTCGCTTACGGTGTTGACGGGCAGCGCGAAGGCCGCTTCCTCGAATGCGGGCGTCATGCTGCCGCGCTCGAAATAGCCAAGGTCGCCACCCTGCTCGGCGGAGCCGGTATCGGCCGATTCCGTTTTGGCCAGGGCCGCGAAATCGCCACCCGCGCTCAACTGCGCGCGCAGCGCCACGGCTTTCTGGCGGGCCTGCTCCACCGCTTCCGGTGTCGCATCGGCAGGGATCCTGATCAGGATGTGCCGCGCCTGGCGCTGTTCCGCGCCGCCGAGTTCGGGCTTCAGTTCCTCGTAGCGCTTGGCGAGCATCGCGTCGTCGACGGTGATGCCGGCGGCCATGGCGTCGAGGCTGAGTTCAAGATACGCGACGCGGACCTGCTCGTCCGTCATGAACTCGGCCTTGTGGGCGTCGAAATAGGCCTTGATGGCCGCCTCGTCGGGTGGCCCCGCGGGCGTGAACTGCTGCCAATCGAGCGTCGCGAGACGCAGATCCCGCCGCTCGAACCACAGCGCCGCTAGCGCGTCGAGCTCGGCGTCAGACATGAAGGCCGAATTGGCGAGGCCGCCTTGAATCTGTTGCAGCGCGAGCGAGCGCTTGAGATCGGCCTCGAAGGCGGCCGGCGTCAGGCCCTGCCGGCGCAGCACCGACTCGTAGCGGGCCCGATCGAAACCGTTCTCCCCAGCGAACGCGTCCGCAGCCTGGATGACCGCCAGCACCGCGGCGTCGGACACCTGAAGGCGCCGCGCGTGGGCGTCCTGCGCCAGCAGCTCGCGGTTGACGAGGCCGTCCAGCACGGTGCGCCGGGTGGCCGGATCGTCCATGAGGGTAGGCGAGTAGGCGTCGCCGAGCGACTGGCGCAGGCGCTGTCCCTCCTGGCGCAGCGCCTGCTGCAGCGCGTCGACGCTGATTGCGGCATCGCCGACATGCGCGGCGTCCGCGCTGCCGCCCGGCTGCACGTAGGAGTTGACGCCCCACAGCGCGAACGGAACCACCAGCAGCAGCAGGATCAGGCTCACCAGCCAGCGCGGCGCCTTCTCGCGGATTTGTTCGAGCATGGTTGGATTTATCGAGGTGGTATTAAACGAAAAGGGCGGAGCCGGTTTCAGCCGACTCCGCCCTTCAAGGCTGGTACATGACGATTGCCAAAATGGCGGAGCGGACGGGACTTGAACCCGCGACCCCCGGCGTGACAGGCCGGTATTCTAACCAGCTGAACTACCGCTCCTTAGGTCATTCGGTGGGTGCTGAGAGGATCGAACTCCCGACATCCGCCGTGTAAAGGCGACGCTCTACCAGCTGAGCTAAGCACCCCTGCAGAGCGCGCTATTTTATGCCGTCTTTGAGGCCTTTACCAGCCTTGAATTTGGCCGTCTTGCTGGCCTTGATCTTGATGGGCTGGCCGGTGCGCGGGTTGCGGCCAGTACGGGCGCCGCGCTTGCCCACCGAGAACGTGCCAAAGCCAACCACCGTCACGGTGTCGCCTTTCTTCAGGGCACCGGTGATGGCGTCGACGGCGGAATCCAGCGCGCGCCCTGCGGCCGCCTTGGAAATTTCCGCACCGTCGGCAATGGCATCAATCAGGTCAGATTTATTCACGTGAGTCCCCCCGGGGTCGATGGTTGAGTTTGCCCTGAGCCTGCTCGGCCTTGGAAACGCGCGGAAAAGCCGCATTCCGCGTGGGCCGCCGAGTTATACCGCCCGCAAAAAACGCGTGTCAACAAGCCACTTTGCGGCCATCAGTGGGCGATGTAGGCCTCGGCCGACCCAGGGACGGATTCGGCTGGAGCGATCGGCCGGGGCAGCGGCGTCGGCAGGGCCGTGAGGGCGTTCTCGAACACCTCATCGATCCAGCGCACGGGCTGGATGTCGAGACGCTGCTTCACGTCCTCGGGGACATCCGCAAGATCCTTCTCATTGTCTTTGGGAATCAGGACCTTGGTTATTCCGCCGCGCAGCGCGGCGAGCAGCTTTTCCTTGAGGCCGCCAATCGCCAGCACCTCGCCGCGCAGCGTGATCTCGCCGGTCATTGCCACGTGCGCCTGCACCGGTGTGCCGCTGAGTGCGGAGGTCAGCGCGGTCACCATGGCAACGCCCGCGCTTGGCCCATCCTTAGGGATGGCGCCTTCCGGCACGTGCAGGTGGAAATCGTTCTGCTGGAAACTTTCCGCGGCGATGCCGAGCTGCGCCGCACGGCTGCGCACCACGGTGAGGGCAGCCTTGACCGACTCCTGCATCACCTCGCCGAGCTGCCCGGTCAGCGTGAGGCCGCCCTTGCCGGGCACGACCGCGGCCTCGACCGTCAGCAATTCGCCGCCGACTTCGGTCCAGGCAAGTCCGGTGACCTGACCCACGCGGTTTTCGGTGTCGGCGAGCCCCGGCCGGTAGCGCGGCACGCCGAGGTAATCCGCCAGATTGTCGGCGGTGACTTCGAGGGCGCCGGCGCGGGTTTTCTGCACCGCCTGGCGCACCGCCTTGCGGCACACCTTGTTGATCTCGCGCTCCAGGCTGCGCACGCCTGCCTCGCGGGTGTAGCGCTCGATGATCGAGCGCAGGGCGTCGGGCGCGAATTCGAGTTCGCCGGCCTTGAGCCCGTTGTCGGTCAGCGCCTTGGGCACCAGGTAGCGCGTCGCGATGTTGAGCTTCTCGTCTTCCGTGTAGCCGGCAAGGCGAATCACTTCCATGCGGTCGAGCAGGGGCGCCGGGATGTTGAGCGTGTTGGCGGTGGCCACGAACAGCACGTCGGACAGGTCGTAGTCGACCTCAAGGTAGTGGTCGTTGAAGGCGTGGTTCTGCTCGGGATCGAGCACTTCGAGTAGCGCAGACGCGGGGTCACCGCGAAAGTCCATCGCCATCTTGTCGACTTCGTCGAGCATGAACACGGGATTACGCGTGCCGACCTTGGCGAGGCTTTGCAGCACCTTGCCGGGCAGCGAGCCGATGTAGGTGCGCCGGTGGCCGCGAATCTCGGCCTCGTCGCGCACGCCACCCAGCGACATGCGCGCGAACTTGCGCCCGGTGGCCCTGGCGATCGAGCGCCCGAGCGAGGTCTTGCCGACACCGGGCGGGCCGACCAGGCACAGGATGGGCCCCTTCAGCTTGCGTACGCGCTGCTGCACGGCGAGGTACTCAAGAATCCGCTCCTTGACCTTTTCAAGCCCGTAGTGGTCCTGATCAAGCACCTGCTGCGCCTGGTCGAGGTCGCGCTGCACGCGGCTGCGGGTGCGCCAGGGCAGCTGCACGATCCAGTCGAGGTAATTGCGCACCACCGTCGCTTCCGCCGCCATCGGCGACATCATGCGCAGCTTGGCAAGCTCGCTGCGCGCCTTGGCCAGCACAGCCTTGGGCGGCCCCGCGGCCTCGATGCGCCGTTCAAGTTCGTCAAGATCATTGCCGCCGTCTTCGAGCTCGCCGAGTTCCTTCTGGATCGCGCGCATCTGCTCGTTGAGGTAGTACTCGCGCTGGCTCTTTTCCATCTGGCGCTTGACGCGTCCGCGCATGCGCTTTTCGACCTGCAGCAGGTCGATTTCGGATTCGAGCAAGTGCAGCAAGTGTTCGAGGCGCGCCCCGACGTCGACGATTTCGAGCAGTTCCTGTTTCTTTGACAGCCGCACCGGCAGGTGCGCGGAGATCGTGTCGGCAAGCCGCGAGGAGTCGTTGATCTCGGCGAGCGCCGTCAGGGCTTCCGGCGGAATCTTCTTGCTGCCGCGGACGTATTGCTCGAACTGTTCGAGCACGCCGCGCTGCAGGACGATGTCTTCCTTCGGGTCAACCTCGGCGGCCTGCGTGAGCGCGAGACGCGCCATGAGCCCGCCATCCTGCCGCGACCACTCCACGACGCTGGCGCGGCTGACGCCCTCGACCAGCACCTTCACGGTGCCGTCGGGCAGCTTCAGCATTTGCAGCACGTGCGCCACGGTGCCGGCGGTGTAGATGTCTTCCGGCTTCGGGTCGTCGACGCTGGCGTCCTTCTGCGCGGCGAGAAAAATCTGCTTGTCGTGGGCCTCGCTGAGGTCCAGCGCGGCAATCGATTTCTCCCGCCCCACGAACAGCGGGATCACCATGTGAGGGAACACCACCACGTCGCGCAGCGGCAGGACGGGCAGCATCGGGGAATCGGTGGTGGCGCCGCTGGCGGGGCGCTTGTGCTTACGGTCGGTCACCCGGGGTAGGCCTCGGCGGTGGGTAGGGGCGGTGCGGCACGGACCGCCCGCACCATATGCGGGCGGTGCCGGCCGAACTCAAGCCCCCGACCGGCAAGGCCGGCCGGGGTGGGCAGTCAATCGCGGGCGCCGCCCTGTTGCAGGGGCGCGTCTTCGTAGATCAGCAGCGGCTGGGCTTCCGCGCGCAGCAGGTTGTCGTCGTAGACAACTTTCTTGAGGTTACGCATCGACGGCAGCTCGAACATGATGTCCAGCAGCGCGTGTTCCAGGATGGAACGCAGGCCGCGCGCGCCGGTCTTGCGCTCCATGGCGCGATCGGCGATCGCGTCGAGCGCCTCGGGCCGCAATTCGAGGTCGACACCCTCCATCTTGAACAGCTTCTGGTACTGCTTGATCAGGGCGTTTCGGGGCTCGGTGAGGATGCGGATCAGCGACTCCCGGTTCAGCTCGCTGAGCGTCGCCACCACCGGCAGACGGCCGACGAACTCCGGAATCAGGCCGAAGCGGATCAGGTCGTGCGGCTCCACCTTGGCCAGCAGGCGGCTGGTGTCCTTCTCCTCGGCGTCGCTCTTGATGTCGGCCGAGAAACCGATGCCGCCTTTCTCCATGCGCTGCTGGACGATCTTTTCAAGACCGTTGAAGGCGCCGCCGCAGATGAACAGGATGTTGCGCGTGTCCACCTGCAGGAATTCCTGCTGCGGATGCTTGCGCCCGCCCTGCGGCGGCACCGAGGCGATGGTGCCCTCGATCAGCTTCAGCAGCGCCTGCTGCACGCCCTCGCCGGACACGTCGCGGGTGATGGACGGGTTGTCGGACTTGCGCGAAATCTTGTCGATTTCGTCGATGTAGACGATGCCGGTCTGCGCGCGCTCGGCGTCGTAGTCGCACTTCTGCAGCAGCTTCTGGATGATGTTCTCGACGTCCTCGCCGACGTAGCCGGCTTCGGTCAGCGTGGTGGCGTCGGCGATGGTGAACGGCACGTTCAGGATGCGCGCCAGCGTTTCCGCGAGCAGCGTCTTGCCGGAGCCGGTCGGGCCGACCAGCAGGATGTTGCTCTTGCTGAGTTCGACGTCGTCCTTCTGCTGCCCGGACTCCAGGCGCTTGTAGTGGTTGTAGACCGCCACTGACAGGATCTTCTTGGCCTGATCCTGGCCGATCACGTAGTCGTCGAGGTGCCGGCACAGCTCGCGCGGCGTCGGCAGGCGCTTGCGCCGCTCGTCGGCGGCCTTCTCGCCGACCTCGTCGCGGATGATGTCGTTGCAGAGCTCGACGCATTCGTCACAGACGAACACGGACGGGCCGGCGATGAGCTTGCGCACCTCGTGCTGGCTCTTGCCGCAGAACGAGCAGTACAGAAGCTTTTCGCCGTCGCTGCTGCGTCGATCGTCGTTCATATCCTCACCCTGCAAACCACTGTTCAGTTCGCTGCAAACGCCGCTGGCCACGGCGCGCCCGGGGGTCTGTCCCGGGCTGGCGAATGTATACCGCCAACCCGGTCCGCGGAAGCGGTCCCGGGCGGCTGGCCTTCCTCAGCTGCGCTTGTCGATGACCTTGTCGATCAGGTTGTATTCCAGCGCCTCGGTCGAAGACAGGAAGTTGTCGCGATCGGTGTCCTGCCGCAGCTGCTCCACCGTGCGCCCGGTGTGTCTGCACAAAATATCGTTCAGCAGGTCACGAATCTTGAGCATCTCGCGGGCGTGGATTTCGATGTCCGACGCCTGGCCGCGAAAGCCGCCGAGCGGCTGATGGATCATCACCCGCGAGTTCGGCAAAGCAAACCGCTTGCCAGCGGCGCCGGCCGCGAGCAGCACGGCGCCCATGCTGGCCGCCTGGCCGATGCACAGCGTCGACACAGCCGGTTTGACGAACTGCATCGTGTCGTAGATGGCGAGGCCTGCCGTCACCGAGCCGCCTGGCGAGTTGATGTAGAAATGAATGTCCTTGTCCGGGTTCTCGGATTCCAGGAACAGCAGCTGCGCGACCACGAGGTTCGCGATGTGGTCCTCGACCGGGCCGACCAGGAACACCACGCGCTCCTTGAGCAGGCGCGAGAAGATGTCGTAGGCGCGCTCGCCGCGGGCGGTCTGCTCGACCACCATCGGCACCAGGCCCTGGGCGAGCGGGGACGGCATGCTGGACGGGAAATCGCTCATGAACGGTGGCACTCCGTAGCGGGGCTGGCGGTAAGGGTCAGGTGGCGACGGCGGCATCGAAAGACAAGGTCTCGTCTGTGACCTGCACCTTGGACAGCACCCAGTCGACGAGTTGTTCTTCGAGCGCCATGTTTTCGACTTCCTGCAGACGCTCGGGCTGGCTGTAGTACCAGTTGACGAACATCTCCGTGTCGCCGAAACCGGCCGCCATGCGCTCGATCTCGGCGCGCACGCGCTGCGGATCGACCCTGATGCCCTCCCGCTGGGTGATTTCGGCCAGCAGCAGGCCAAGCTTTACCCGACGCGTGGCCTCGGCCTCGTAAGGGGCCATGTCGGCGTGTGGGTCGATGTTCGGGTTGCGCTCGTGGGCCTGGTGGGCGAGGTTGTGGGCCTCCCGGTGCACCAGCCCGTGGGGCAGGTCGAACTGGTGCTGATCGATCAGCAGCTCCATGACGGCTGCCTTGCGCCGGCGCCGCAGCGCTGAGGTCAGTTCCTGTTCGAGGCGCTCGCGAAGGCGCGCGCGCAGGGTGTCGAGGTTGCCGTCCTCGATGCCCATGCTCTGCGCGAACGCCTCATCCAGCGCCGGCAGCACGCTTTCCTGCACCGCCTTCACGGTCACGGCGAAGTCGGCGGCCTTGCCGGCCAGCGTGTCGCGCGGGTAGTCGGCCGGGAACGTGACCTTGACGGTGCGTGCGTCGCCGGCACTCGCGCCGACCAGCTGGTCCTCGAAGTCACCGATCAGCGTGCCGCTGCCGAGCACGATCGGCACGTCCTGCGCGCTGCCGCCCTCGAACTCGGCGCCATCGATGCTGCCGACAAAGTCGATCATCACGCGGTCATCACGCGCGGCGGGGCGCGCCACGTCCGGCCACTCGGCGCGCTGGCGACGCATGCGCTCCAGCATGGCCTCCACGTCCGCATCGGTCACGGCCGCCGTCGGCGCGTTCAGCGTCAGGCCGGCGAGGTCCGCCAGCACGATGTCCGGAAACACCTCGAAGCTCGCCGAGAAGCGCAGCGTGTCGGCGCCTTCGGCCGGTTCCGGGCGGATGTCCGGGTTGCCGGTCGGGCGCAGTTGGTGCTCGCCCAGCCCCTCGATGAACTTGCTTTGCAGCACTTCGCCGAGCACCTCGTCGCGCACGCGCGCCCCGTGCTGGCGGCGTACCACCGACAGCGGCGCCTTGCCGGGCCGAAAACCATTCACGCGCACCTGTCGCACCAGTTGATTCAGGCGCGTGGCGACTTGCTGTTCGATGTCGGTGACGGGGAGGGACAACATCAGCCGGCGCTGCAAGGCGCCGGTGCTTTCGAGGGAGGTGGTCATCGGGTGTCGGGCTTGGATGAATCGGGAAGGGAATGGTGCGAAAGGAGAGACTCGAACTCTCACGGGTTGCCCCGCTGGTACCTAAAACCAGTGCGTCTACCAGTTCCGCCACTTTCGCTGCGGGCGTCAGACACGCGCCGGGGCGGCAGTATACCCAAGCCGGCCGCGGGGTCCTTGGGGCGCGCCGGCGATGGCCCTCGTGTCACCAAACCGTCACCGAGTGGTCGTTGACTGCCTGTGGAAGAATGACGGCGAGCGCAGCGTCACTCCCCGCAGGCTCGCTCCCTCGCACTGTTCATAGTTACTACACCGGTCCCCATGTCCACGCCCGCCCTTGCCGCGCGCCCGGCGCCTGCCATGTCCGCCTTCGAGCGCTATCTCACGCTGTGGGTGTTCGCCTGCATCGTGGCCGGCATCGCGCTCGGGCAGGTGCTGCCGGGGCCGGTGCGGTGGATCGGCCGGCTCGAAGTCGCCCGCGTCAACCTGCCGGTCGGGCTGCTGATCTGGGTGATGATCATCCCGATGCTGGTGAAGGTGGATTTCGGCGCGCTGGGGCAGGTGCGCCGGCATGTGCGCGGCATCGGCGTGACCTTGTTCGTGAACTGGCTGGTCAAGCCGTTCTCGATGGCGCTGCTGGCGTGGCTGTTCATCCGGCAGTTGTTCGCGCCGTATCTGCCGGCCGGCCAGATCGACAGCTACATCGCGGGCCTCATCCTGCTGGCGGCGGCGCCGTGCACGGCCATGGTGTTCGTGTGGAGTCGGCTCACGAACGGCGATCCGCTGTTCACGCTGTCGCAGGTGGCGCTCAACGACACCATCATGGTGTTCGCCTTCGCGCCATTGGTCGGCCTGCTGCTCGGCATCTCGGCCATCCAGGTGCCCTGGGACACGTTGCTCACGTCGGTGGTGCTGTACATCGTGATCCCGGTGATCCTGGCGCAGTGGTGGCGCCGCACGCTGCTGCGGCGCGGGCAGGGCGCCTTCGATGCCGCCATGCAGCGCATCGGGCCGTGGTCCACGGCGGCGTTGCTCGCGACGCTGGTGCTGCTGTTCGCGTTTCAGGGTGAGGCCATCCTGCGCCAGCCGCTGGTGATTGCGCTGCTGGCGGTGCCGATCCTGATCCAGGTGTTCTTCAACTCGGCGTTGGCGTACGGCCTCAACCGGTGGCTTGGCGAGCAGCACCCCGTGGCGTGCCCGTCGGCGCTGATCGGGGCGTCGAATTTCTTCGAACTCGCGGTCGCCACCGCCATCAGCCTGTTCGGCTTCGAGTCCGGCGCCGCGCTCGCCACCGTGGTCGGCGTGCTGATCGAGGTGCCGGTGATGCTGCTGGTCGTGCGCGTGGTGAACCGCAGCCGGGCCTGGTACGAGCAGCGGGTGGTCTGAGGCCCGGCCGGCTACGCGGGTGGGGCTGACAGCGCCAGCGTCGCCTGCCAGGCCGGACGGGCGGCCAGGCGGTCGAGGTAGCGGTGCACCGTGCCGGGCAGGGCGAAGCCCGCCTCGTGCAGCACCGCCAGGTGCGGCAGCATCACCAGGTCCGCCAGCGTGTAGCGGCCGAGCAGGTAGTCGTTGCCGCCGAGCGCCTCGGCCAGGATTTCGAGATTCCGCGCGATGGTGGCGCGCAGCGCAGCGACGGCCTGCGCATCGCGGGCGGCGTCCGGCTTGGCGAGTTCCGCCACCAGCCGCTGGCGCGGCGGGTTGAAGGTGGCTGGCTGCCACAGCAGCCACTTGTATACGCGGGCCCGTTCGTCGAGCGCCTGCGGCAACAGGTTGCCCTGCGGGTATTTCTCGGCCAGATACAGCAGGATGGCCGACGACTCCCACAGCGTGAGCGCGCCGTCCACCAGCGTAGGCACCACGCCGTTCGGGTTGATGCGCAGGTAGTCCGGCGCGCGTTGCCCGCCGGCGGCAAGGTCGACCACCACGAAGTCGTAATCGACGCCGAGTTCCGCCAGGCACAGGCGCACCTTGCGCGTGTTGCCGGAGCGCCAGTAGCCGTAGAGCTGCATGGTCGAGCCTCCTTTTGCGACTAGGCGCGAGTCACGCGTCCGCCAGCAGCAGCAGCGGGTCTTCCACCGCCGCCAGGATGGGCTGCATGAAGCGCAGCGCCGTCACGCCGTCGATCAGCCGGTGGTCGTAGGACAGCACCAGGTTCAGGCGGCGCTGGATCTCGATGCGGCTGTCGTCCACCACCACCGGTTCGCTGCGCACCCGGCCCATGCCCAGGATGGCGACCTGCGGCGGGTTGATGATGGGCGTGCCGAAGATGTCCTGCCCGCCGTGGCTGCCCCAATTGCTGAGCGTGAACGTGGCGCCGCGCAGTTCGTCCGGACCCAGGCGCCGTTCGCGGGCACGGGCGGCCAGATTCTCGATGGCGTTCGACAGCTCGACCACGCTCAGCCGGTCGGCATCGCGGATCACCGGCACCACGAGGCCGCCGTCCGTGTAGGCCGCGAAACCGATGTGGTAGTAGTGCTTTTCGATCACTTCCAGCGTGTCGTCGTCGAGGCTGGCGTTGAACTGCGGCATGGCCTTCAGCGCAGGGATCAGCGCCTTGATCAGCAGTGCGACGAACGACACGCGCGTGCCGGTGTGGGCCGACAGGCGCTTGCGCGCCGCCTCGAAGGCAGCGGCGTTCACCGCAAAGCCGGTGGTTGCCTGCGGCACGCGGGCGGCACGGCTCATGCTGTCGTACATGGCCTTGGCAATGCCGGTCAGGCGCCAGCGTTTCTCGCCGCCGGCCGGGGCGGGGGAGGGCGCCGACGCGGCGCGGCGCGCGGCGGCGTCGATGTCCTGCCGCAGCACGCGGCCCTTGGGGCCGCTGCCGGCGACGGTGCCGAGGTCCACGCCGTGTTCGCGCGCGTAGCGGCGGGTGCTGGGTGCGGCGCGCACGGGGCCGGTCGGCGCGGGCGGTGGTTCGGGCGCGACCTGTGGGGCGGCGGGCGGGGCAGCCGGTTTCGGTGCGGGCGCAGGCGCGGCGTGCTTCTCGCCCGAGAACTGCTGCACCGGCGGCCGCTCGGCGTCGAACACGGCGAGAATCTCGCCGACCCTGATGGTCTGCCCGACCTGCGCCCCCAGTTGCTCGACCCGGCCGCTGCACGGCGCCGGAATCTCCACCGTCGCCTTGTCGGTCTCGATCTCGCACAGCACCTGGTCCTCGCGCACCTCCTGGCCGGGCGCCACGTGCCAGGTCAGCAGTTCGGACTCGGTGATGCCTTCGCCGACGTCCGGCAGGCGGAATTCGAATCGCATCGCGTTCTCCTCAGAACTTGTATTGCAGCACCGACTCGATGCCGTGCCGAACGCGCCGCGCGTCGGGCAGGTAGAAGTCCTCGGTCTGGTTTTCCGGGAACTGCACGTCGAACGCCGTCACCCGCCGCACCGGCGCCTTCAGGCAATCGAACACGTGCTCGGTGACCAGCGCCGACAGTTCGGCGCCCAGGCCCAGCGTGCGCCGCGCCTCGTGCACGATCACGCAGCGCCCGGTGCGGCGCACCGAGTCGAGAACGGTGGTCACGTCGAGCGGTGCGAGCACGCGCAGATCGATCAGCTCGGCGTCGACTTCCATCTCGTCGATGGCCTGCTGCGCCACGTGCACCATGGCGCCCCAGGCCAGCACCGTGACCTCGCGCCCCGCGCGCACCACGCGCGCCTGGTCGAGCGGCAGCACGTAGGGCGCGTCCGGCACCGGCTCGCGAAACGCCCGGTACAGCCGGCTGTGTTCCAGGAACACCACCGGGTCGTCGCAGCGGATGGAGGCGGCCAGCAGGCCCTTGGCCTCGGCCGGCGTGCTCGGGCACACCACGCGCACGCCAGGCGTGTGGATGAGGTACGACTCGGTCGATTCCGAGTGGAACTGCAAGGGCTTGATGCCGCCACCGAACGGCGTGCGGATGGTCATCGGCACCGAGAACTGGCCGCCCGAGCGCTCGCGCACGTTCGACATCAGGCACACGAACTGCCCGAACGCGTTGTACAGGAACCCGAGGAACTGGATTTCCACCACCGGCCGCTCGCCGCGCATGGCCATGCCGACGGCGGCGCCGATGAGGCCGTTTTCCGACAGCGGCGTGTCGATGACGCGCTCGCCGCCGAAGGTGTCGTACAGACCCTCGGTGGCGCGGAACACGCCGCCGATGGGGCCGATGTCGTAGCCCATCACGCGCACGGCGGGATCGCGGGCGAGTTCGCCCTGCAGCGCGGCGTTCACCGCCTGCACCAGGTTGAGATCAGTCGTTGCGCCGCTCACGACAGGGCCTCCGGGTCGATCACGGTGTAGGGGTTGGCGCCGTTGATCTCGGCCGCGAGCTCCCGCTGCTGCAAGCGCAGGTGCCAGCCGGGGTCGCCGAACAACTGGCTGTCGAACATGGTCATCGGGTCCGAGCGCGGAATCGGCAGCGCGCGCGCCGCGGCGGCCTGCACTTCGGCCAGGCACTCCGCCTCGTACTGCTCGCGCAGCGCGTCCGTGTAGAGGCCGCGGGCGGCGAGATACGCCTCGAAGCGCGGGCGCGGGTCGAACTGCTTCCAGTGTTCGGCGAGCGCCTGGTCGCGGTACACCTCGGCGCTGTCGGACGTGTTGTGGTCCACCACGCGGTAGGTGACGGCCTCGATCAGCGTCGGCCCGCCGCCGCTGCGCGCGCGGTCCACCGCCTCGCGGGTCTTCTGGTACATGGCGAGCACGTCGTTGCCGTCCACCCGCTCGCCGGGCAGGCCGTGCGCCAGCGCCTTGTGGGCAAAGGTGGGCGCCGCGTGCTGGCGGTGCGCGGGGGTCGAGATGGCCCACTGGTTGTTGTGCACCACCACCACCAGCGGCGCCTTGAACACGGCGGCGAAGTTCAGCGCATCGTGGAAGTCGCCCTCGCTGGTGGAGCCCTCGCCGGTGAAGGCCAGCGTCACGATGTCGCGGCCGTTGAATTTGTCCGCCATGGCCGAGCCGGCGGCGTTCAATACATTCGTGCCGAGGATCACGCCGTACGGGGTGAAGGTGACGCCGGGCGGTGTTTCGAGCGGCAAATGCTCGGCGACCGTCTCGGGCGCGCCGCCGCGCAGGATGGCGAGCGTGCGGTCCATGGGCACGCCCCAGTACAGGTGCGCCGCGAACTGCCGGTAGGACGGAAAGCACCAGTCGCCCTCACGCAGCGCCGCCGCGGCGCCAAGACCCACCGCCTCCTCGTACATCGACTGCGCGGTCACGCTGAGCTCGCCGCGCCGCTGCATGCGGATGGTGTGCGTCTCGTAGGCGCGCGTCAGCACCAGTGTGCGGTACAGGCGCAGCAGGGTTTCATCGTCGAGGTCCGGTGCTTCGCCGCTAAGGCGGCCGTCCGGTTCCAGAATGCGAAAAAAATCCTCGTCCGGGGCCTGCTCGGCCCACTTGTGCTGTCCCATCGCTGCCTCCTCGACCGCCGGCCCGTGCGACCGGCCGGCCTATAATGCCATCGAGCTTCTGCGGCGCCCGCGCCGCGTCACTCCAAGGACAACACATGATCGACTCGCCGCTGCTGCCGCACCTTGACGCCTACATCGACGGCCGCTGGACGCGGCCCACGTCCGGCAAGACCTTCAAGGTCATCAACCCGGCGACGGGCGATCACCTGGCCGACGTCGCCTCGCTGGCGCGGGACGAAGTCACCGCCGCCATCGAGGCCGCGAAAAAGGCGCTGCGCACGCCGTCGAGCTTCGAGCAGCGCCACGCCTGGCTTACCGGCATTGCGCAGGCGCTGCGCGAGCACCGCGAGGAAATCGGCCGCATCCTGTGCCTCGAACACGGCAAGACGTGGAAGGAAGGCGCCGGCGAGGCCGACTACGCGGCCGGCTTTTTCGCCTACTGCGCCGAGCATCTGGATTTGCTCAAGCCGCGCACGCTCAACGAAAAGCCCCGCGGCTGCACCTGGACCGTGCAGTACCGCCCGGCCGGCGTGGTGGGCCTGATCGTGCCGTGGAATTTCCCGATCGGCATGATCGCCAAGAAGCTGTCCGCCGCCATCGCGGCGGATTGCGCCAGCATCGTCAAGCCCGCCTCCAAGACGCCGCTGACCATGCTGGCGCTGTTCACGCTGCTCGATCAGGTCGTCAAGCTGCCGGCCGGGCGGGCGAATCTCGTGATGGGCTCCGCCGGCATGATCGGCGACACGCTGCTCGGCCACCCCGACGTGGCGGTGGTGAGCTTTACCGGCTCGACCGAAGTCGGCCGCGAGCTGATCGAGAAGAGCGCGCCGCAGGTCAAGCGCCTCACGCTGGAGCTCGGCGGCAACGCGCCGTTCATCGTGTTCGAGGACGCCGACCTCGACCACGCGGCCGACCAGCTGATGCTGAGCAAGTTCCGCGGCAACGGCCAGACCTGTGTGTGCGCCAACCGCGTGTACGTGCAGCGTTCGGTGGCGGACGCCTACCTCGAAAAAGTGGTCGAGCGGGTCAAAAAGCTCAAGCTCGGCAACGGCATGGACCCCGACACCGACATCGGCCCGCTGGTGGACCGCGCCGGTTACGAGAAGGTGCGCCAGCACGTGGAAGACGCCGTGGCCAAGGGAGCGAAGCTGCTGATCGGCGGCGGTGGCAAGCCGCTCGACGCCGAGTGGGGCGGCTTTCACGCCCCGACCGTGGTGCGCGGCGTGACGCGCGACATGGCCTGCTGGCGCGAGGAGACCTTCGGCCCGCTGGTGCCGGCGGCGGAGTTCGACAGCGAATCGGACGTGCTGGAGCAGGCCAACGACACGGAGTTCGGCCTCGCCGCCTACGTGTTCACGCGCGACGAGGCGCGCGCCCAGCGCGTCATCGCCGGCTTGCAGTTCCAGCACGTCGGCTGGAACACCGGCTCCGGGCCGACGCCGGAGGCGCCGTTCGGCGGCATCAAGCAGTCCGGCTTCGGCCGCGAGGGCGGCGCCGAGGGCATCTACGAGTTCGCCGAGGCGCAGACGGTGCCGCGCGGCGCCTGATTACCGCTTGAGCCAGCGCAGCGCGGGCCAGCACCGCGCTGCACAAACGGAAAAACGCCAGTGATGGCGTTTTTCCGTTTGTGAATCAGTTATCTCTCGCCCCGGCGCGCACCCAGGCTTCGATCAGGTCGAGCTCGTCCTTCGCCAGCCCGTTGCCGCCGGTGTCGGCGTTGAACGGCATCGGCGCGCCGCTGCCTCCGGCCTTCAGGTGCGTGCCGCGCAGCTTGTGGATGAGGTAGCTGCGTTCCGGGGTGCCGGGCGCGATGCGCGGCAATTTGGACTGTGTGCTGGGTACGCCCACGGTGGCGGCGTGCGTCTCGCCGGCCTCCAGCATCAGGCCGCCCTGTTGCGATTCGTACAAATGGCAGGCCACGCAGTGGCGGTCGAGGATGGGTTGCACGTCCCGGGCGAGGCTCACCTCGCCGGCGGTGACACCGCTCATCCACAGCGCACTGCCCAGCAGCGCGGCCACCCGCCGGCGAGTACCGATCACAGTGCGCGGGGCTGCGCGGTTGCCGCCGCGCTGCCGGCGAGTTGCCCGAACACCACGGCCGGGCCGATGGTGCCGCCGCCGCCCCAGTAGGCGCCGCCGGTGGGGCTGGCGATGCAATTGCCGGCGCCGTACAGGCCGTCGATGGGCGCGTTGTCGGCGCGCAATACCTGCCCGCGCGGGTCGATCACCGGCCCGCCCTTGCTGTCGATGGCGCCCGCCACCAGCAGCGCGGCGAAATACGGACCCTGTGCCGACAGCGGGTGCAGGGTCGGGTTTGGGTACTCGCTCGGAATCACCGGCAGGTTGCCGAAGTAGTTCCAGGCGATGTCGGCGGCCGCGGCACCGCGCGCGAAGTCCTCGTCCACGCCGCGGCGGGCGAAGTCGTTGTAGCGCGACACGGTGGCCGCGATGCGCGTGGCAAAGTCGGGCGCCAGGCGCAGCTCGCCGATCTGCGGGCGCAGTTTTTCGAGCCGCGCCGCGATGGCCGCCGTCAGCGACGGCCAGTCGTCGCCAGCGATGACGTGCCCCGGCAGCGGGCCGTCGGCCTTCTGGATGCCCATCACGCCACCGCGATGCTGCACAGTGCGCGCGTCCCAGATCATGAGCGTCACGCGCTGCGGGTAGTCGCCCGTGACGGCATCCCAGGCGAAGTGCGCCCGTGGCCGGCTGCCGGGGTGGTTCTTCTCGTTCGCGTAGCGCGCGCCGGACAGGTTCACCGCCAGGCTGCTGTCGCCCGGGACCACCCACACGCCGGTCGGCGCGTCGGAGCTGGCGAGTGTTTCCTCCAGCAGCAGTTCCATCCACCAGCCGTGTTGCAGGTTGCCGAGCGCGGCCCCGGCGTGGGCGCCGAGACGCAGAAAATCGCCCTGGTTGGTGGGCGCGCCGCAGCCGCCGTAGACCGGGCCGAGCAGATGGCGGGCGCGCAGTTGCGGGTTGTGAATGTAGCCGCCGGTCGCGAACACCACGCCGCGCCGGGCGCCGATGCGCAGCCGCTGCCCGCGGTGCTCGCAGGTCACGCCGATCACGCCGCCGGTGCTGTCCTGCACGAGGTCACTGACAGCGTGGCGGGTCAGGATCGGGATCGACCGCGCCGCCGCCGCGGCCTGGAACAGCTCGATCAGGTCGACGCCCACGCCGCCGCCGTTCAGGTAATAGAACCGGCCTTCACGTTGGGCTTTCGGCTTGCACACCATGCCGCGGCCGCGCGGGGCGCGGTTCTCGGGCAGTTCCGCGTAGTTGTCCGGGAACGGGCTGCGGTCGTAGTCGATGAACGGCAGGTAGTCGACGATGCCAAGCTCGGTCAGCCGATCCACGGTCGGCGCGGCATGGTCGTAAAACGTCTCCAGCAACGCGTATTCGAGCTCGCCGCTACCAAACAGCGCCGCCTGTGGCCGGTAGCGGTCCGGGTAGCTCATGCGCACGGCGAGGCGCAGAAAATCCTCGCGCGGATCGGCCACGCCGGCCGCGCGCAGGAAGCGGTTGTTCGGGATGTAGTGCACGCCGCCCGAGCGCAGCGTGGTGCCGCCCGCCACCGGGCCTTTTTCCAGCACCAGTACGTCGGCGCCGGCTTCCCTGGCGAACAGCGCGGCGCTGAAGCCGGCCGCGCCGGAGCCGACCACCACCACGTCCGCCACGCGCGAGAAGTCGGCATCCGCACCGCTCGCCGCCACAGGCAGGGCGCCAAGGCCGGCCGCCACCAGCCCGCCGCCGGTGGCGAGCACGAAGCCGCGGCGGGCGGGATCGGCGACGTCCTGGTCGTGTTTGCTCATGCGCGTGCCCCGTTGAGATCAAAACCACGCCCTGCCGCCAGGTTGGCCGCGGTGCGCATGGCCGCGAGCATGCTCTTGTGCTGCGCGATGCCCTTGCCGGCGATGTCGTAGGCGCTGCCGTGCGGGATGGACAGGTGCACGTACGGCAGGCCGATGTAGATGGAGCAGGCGCCCTCGAACACGGCGGTCTTGACGGCGATCTGCCCCTGGTCGTGGTACATGGAAACGACCGCGTCGTGCTTGCCCTCGATGCACTGGCGAAACACCGCGTCGGGCGACACCGGACCGTGGGCGTCGATGCCGTCCGCGCGCGCTTGCTCCACGGCCGGCGCAATCTGCTCGCGATCCTCCGGCCCCATGGCGTGCGGGTTCAGCCCGGCCACGGCGATGCGTGGCTTGCGGAGCCCAAAGTTTTCGAGCGTGCTGGCCAGCACGCGCAGCAGCGTGAGCACGTTCGCCTGCGTCACCGTGGCCGGCACGTCGCGCATCAGCACGTGCTCGGCGATCGGCACCACGCGCAGGCCGTCGCCGACGCGCAGCAGCCAGGTGCCGGCCGGTTGCAGGTCGTCGAGTTCCTTGAGTCGGCCGGTCAGGCGCAGCGCGGTGCTGTCGATGGGCGCCATGATGGTGGCCTGCACGGCGCCGGCCCGGCCGAGGCGCTCGGCGGTGTCGAGCCAGTGCAGCACCGCCTGACCGCAGGCCGCCGAAGCGCGACTGAACACGATCTCGGCGGGGTCGAGCGGATAGTCGTCCAGCACGTCGACGATACCCGGCTCGAAGCGCGCCGCGTCGATATGGGCCACCGCCCGCAGCGCGATGTCGATGCCGCAGGCGGCGCGGGTCCTGTCGAGCGCTGCGAGGCTGCCGATCAGCAGCGGCCGTCCGTCGCGCGGCAGGGCCGGGTCGGCGAGCGACTTCAGCACCACCTCCGGCCCGACGCCGCAGGGATCGCCGATGACCGTGGCGACGATTGGTGACATGGCCGCTCCTCCTGTGGTTGTTGTGGCGTCGAGTCTAGCCTGTGGGTTGCGCGCCGTTTCCGGTGTATCCGTAGCGGCGCAGGCCGCGCCAGCAGCGCAGCGCGACCTCGAAACGGCTGCGCGCCGGCATGGCGCGGCGCCACTCGTCGTCGGCCGCGATGCGCAGATCGCCGTGCTGAAACCGCATCGGATTGCCGGACACCGAGTGCCCGACCTGCACCTGCGCGATCGGGCCGGACAGAAACCCGAGCCCCGTGTCCGCGTCCACCGGCAGGCCCAGGGTTTCGACGACCGTGGCCAGCGCACGGCGCGGGTCGGCGGCGAGATCCTCGTAGCGCAGACGCATCCAGGGTCGATCGATCTGCCGGCGCATGCGCTCGGCGAGCCGCTGCGTGGTGTTCCAGCTGGCCGCGCTGGCGCCGGCCGAGCGGGTCGCCATGTACGACTCCATCCAGTGGATCTCCGGCCGAAGGCGCCGTCGCATCTTCGAGAACGCCACCGCGCGCGGGTCGCGGACCAGGTGCAGGTAGCGGGTGTCGAAGCCCGGCAGGCCAGCGAGTTGCGCCGCGTGCTGCGGCGTCTTCGACGAGTCGACCAGCCAGCGGGCGCCGGAGACCTCGGCAATGGCTGTGAACAGGTGCTGCCAGTGCCGGCCAAACGCGGCTTGATCGTCCGTCGCTTTCGTGCGCCGCAGGCCGGCTTTGTAGACCCGACGACTCAGACGATCCGCCGCCACGGCATCGAGGTCGCCGCCGGCGGCAAGACGCCCGCGCACCTCGCCCCAGAATGCGCAGTCGTGAAACGGCTGCCCGCAGCTGCACAGCTGGTTCTCGACGAAGCCGCGTCTCCATACGCGCTGCAACTCGCCGACCGACACCACGCCCGGCAGCTCGTTCAGCAGGCGCTCCAGCAAGGTGCTGCCGCTGCGACTCGACCCGACGATGAACAGGATGCCGGTCATCGCACGTCTCCCCCGCGCTTCGTCACCAGCACATCTTCCATGATCAGGTATTCGAGATCGCAGCCAAAGAACATGTCGAGCGCGTCCTTGGGCGAGCACACCATCGGCTCGCCGCGGCGGTTCAGCGACGTGTTCAGCAGCACGGCGTTGCCGGTGCGCGCGGCCATCGCATCCAGCAGCGCGTGATAGCGCGGGTTGGTGTCGGCGGTCACGATCTGCACGCGGGCGGTGCCGTCCTCGTGCACCACTTCCGGTACCCGCTCTTTCCAGTGCGGTGCCACGTCGAAGGTGAAGGTCATGTACGGCGCCGGGTGGTCGGTGCCGATCAGGTCCGCTGCCACGCGATCCGACACCGACGGGCAGAACGGCCGCCAGCGCTCGCGGTACTTGATCTGCGCGTTGATGCGCTCGGCGATGCCGGGGAAGGACGGGTTGCCGACGATGCTGCGGTTGCCGAGCGCGCGCGGGCCAAATTCCATGCGCCCCTGCAGCCAGGCGAGCGGGTGGCCGGCGGCGAGGATGTCGGCCGCCGCGGTCACGGTGTCGTCGAGCCGTCGGAACGTGGGCTGCGCCGGGTGCGTGGCGCAGGCGGCGAGGCACTCGTCGGTGCTGTAGGCGGGACCGAGGTACGCGTGGCGCATGGGCTGCACGGTGTCACCGGCACCGGCAGCCACGTACGTGGCCGCACCGAGCGCCGTGCCGGCATCGCCCGACGCCGGTTGCACGAACAGCCGCCGCACGTCCGGCCGCGCCATGAGGCGCTGGTTCAGCTTCACGTTGAGCGCCACGCCGCCCGCGTAGGCGAGCTGGCCACCCTGCGCCAGGGTGGGGCCCAAGTGCGTCTCGACCAGCCGCAGCACGGTGTCTTCGAGCAGCTTCTGCACCGCCGCCGCGTAGTGGATGTACGGCTCGTCGATGGCGTCGCCCTGCCGCGGCGGCCCCAGCCAGTCGACCAGCTTCGGACTGAAGAAATAGCCCTTGCCGGCGCGCTTGTAGCGGCGCAGGCCCACCACGTTGACGAGCCGATTGTTCACCTGCAGGCGCCGCCCGTCGCAGCGCAGCAGGCGCGACAGGTCGTAGCGCTGCGCATCGCCATAGGGCGCCATGCCCATGACCTTGAACTCACCGTCCAGCATCTCGAAGCCGAGGTACTCGGTGACGGCGCCGTACAGGCCGCCGAGCGAATCGGGCTCGTAGAACTCGGCGAGCCTGTGGATGCGCCCGGCCTCGCCGTAGCCGAAGAACGTGGTCGCGTACTCGCCGCGGCCGTCGATGCCGAGGATGGCGACCCGGCCGTCGAAGCCCGACAGGTGGTACGCGCTCGACGCGTGCGCGAGGTGGTGCTCCACCGGCACGAAGCGCGCGCCGGCGTTCGCAAAGCCGATCTCGCCCAGCATGGCGAGCGCGCGGCCGCGGTTTCGCGTGTAGCGGCGGTTGCCGGCAAAGAGCGCCGTCAGGGCACGGTCCGGCGCGTACCAGTGGCGGGCGGCGTAATGCCAGCGCGCCGGGGATGACAGCCCGATCGGCGCGTAGGGGTACGCGATGGCGTCCACCTGGTCCGGTCGGATGCCGGCCTGGGCGAGACAAAATCGCGCCGCCTCGGCCGGCTGGCGGCCCTTGGCGTGCTTGTCGCGGATGAAGCGTTCTTCCTCCGCCGCGGCGACGATCTCGCCGTCGACGAGCAGCGCGGCGGAGGCGTCGTGATTCACGGCGCCCGACAGGCCCAGCACGATCACGGCGCAAGCCCCGCATCGGCGAGTGCCCGGTCGAGCTCGGCCAGCAGCGCCGGCTGGTCGGCCCAGTTGGCGCGAAGGCGGGCCACGTCGCGGGCGAGGGCACGGAAACAGGCGTCGCGCCGCCGGTGGCGGCGCAGGGCATCGAGGTCCAGCAGCATCAGCGTGTTGTCGTTGTCGACCAGCAGGTTGGTGGCTTTCAGATCGCCGTGGCTGAGGCGCAGGCGCGCCAAAGTGCCGAGCAGCGCGCACAGGTTTTTCAGCAGCAGCGCGCGGGTGGGCGGATCGGCCGTGGGCAGGGCTGTCGCCAGCGGCTCGCCGCGCGCGTACTCGCTGACGTAAAACGCCCGCCCGCGCAGTGGGCCGAAGCGCTCTTCGAGCAGCGCCACCGGCTTTGGTGTCGGCACCCCCCAGAGCAGTAGACGCTGCGCGGCGCGCCAGCTCTGCCAGGCGCGGCTGGGCCTCCAGAAGCGCCGCAGGCGATGCAGAAAATCCTTCAAATTGTAGCGTTTGACGACCACGTCCCGGCCGTCCAGGGTGAGGCGCACCACGCTCGCGCTGCGACCGCGCTTGAGCCACACCGCCTGCGGGTCGTCAAACGGCGCATCCGGCGCCGCAAGCCAGGCGCGCAGCGCCGGCGTGTCCGCGGCGCGATCGATGACGCTGAAGCGGCGCCACGTGCGGCTCGCGATGTAGGCCCCGCAGGTGCGCAGCGACTTGGCGACCTGGCGACGCTCGCGCTCGCGGCGCTCGCGGGCGATGTGGTTGCGGAATCCATCACCCGAGCCGACCCGGCCCCGATCCCAGCGCGTGGTGCGGTACAGCGTCAGCAGCTCGCCGCTGCGCCGGTCGATGCCGGGCGGGTACTGCGCAAGCCAGCGCGCGAGGTTGTGGCGGGCACGCCGTGCCGACAAAGCCCGGCTGGCGCGGATGCCGGCGCCGTCGAGCGTCCAGGCTAGGCCGTCCGCAATCAGAAAATTGCCAAGATGCGCGTCGCGCTGCTCGATGCCCTCCGCGTGCTGCAGGGCCACCGCGCGCACCACGGCCGGCAGGGCGGCCTCGCCGAGCGCGTCGGCGGGGGTGCCGTCGAGCGCGGCAGTTACCACGACCCAGCCGGCGGGTTCGGCGAGCGCGCCGGCGTACAGAACCTGCGGCGCGCTGATGGCGTGCCGGTGCAGCAGCGCGAAGCCGCGTTGCTCGCGCCGGAAATCGCGTCGGGCGTGCCGGCCGGCGAGGAACAGCTTCACCACCACGGCGCGCGCGCCGCGCTCGGTCGCCCCCGCGAGCGTCCAGCGCCGGCCCGGCAGCACGCGCAGTGCCCGCGTGCAGACCACGGCGCCGAGCTCCGGCAGGTCAAGGCGCAGCGGCAGGCTGGGGGTGGTACTCACGGCGGCGCCGGCAGGTGGGGTGAACGATGATGCGCCTTGCGGTACAGGAACACCGCCTGCGCGCTGACCTTGCGCCAGAAGGCGCGATCGAGCGCCGCGCGCAGCGGCTCGCCGCTGTAAAGGCGCATGAAGCGCAGGCAATCGGTGCGCGTGAGGCCCGCGTCCAGCGCCGAAAAATACAGCCCGGCGATGTCCTTCACGCGCCAGCGCGCCGGCGTGCGCCGGCGCTGCTGCACCCGGTGCAGGTCGATCAGGTGCAGGTCGAGCCGCCCGCCGGGTTCGGTAAGCCCCGGGCTGCCACGCTGCAGCAGGAAGTGGCACAGGTAAAAGTCGCGGTGGTTGACGCCGTGCTCGTGCAGCGTGCGGGCCGTCGTCGCCAATTGGCGCACGAGCGCGCGCTTGAGGCGAAGGCGCGCAGCATCGCCCGGCGTACCGCCCCAGTCGGCGCAGAAATCCTCCAGGCTCACCGTGTCGTCGAGCGCGCGCGTGAGCGCGAACGACTGTCGCCGCGCCGGGTTCCAGCCGTGCTGCCCCCAGCCGGCGCAGTGCATGGTCGGTATGCCCAGTTGCTCCAGCTTGCGGATGGCGCGCACTTCGGTCGCAGCGCCCAGCACCGGCAGGCGCAGTTGCAGCAGATTCTTGCCGATCTCCCGCCAGCCGACGCCGTGATGGCGCTTGAGGAAATACGCCTGCCCGGCGATCTCGACGCGCAGGGTCTGCCGCCCGCCGGTGGCGCGGTACACCTCGCCCGGCATCTGCATCAACGCGGCGAACGGATCGGCGCCGAGTGCCTTCGCGATCTCGGGCTCCAGTTCCAGCGTCATCGCGCCAGCACCGCTTCGATGGCGTCCGCCGCCCGCGCGTGCAGGTGCCACAGGTCGTGGTCCTGCCCGTAGGCGATGCCGGCCGCGCGCCAGGCGGGGCGCCCGTTGCCGGAATCGGCGCCGGTGAGCGCGGCGGCCAGCGCGGCGTTCAGCTCCGCCTGCGAGAACGGATCGCCGAGCGTCCGCCCGCAGCCGCTCGCCGCCACGTGCTCGGCGTAGCCGCACACCTGCGTCACCAGCACCGGCAGGCCCGCCACCACCGCCTCGATCAGCACCGCGCCGGTGTTCTCGTAGCGCGCCGGGTGCAGCAGCAGATCGGCGCCCTGCAGAAAGCGCGGGATGTCGTCCCGCCCCGGCAGGATGGTGAAGCGCTCCGCCACGCCCAGCCGGCGCGCCAGACGCTGATATTCACCCGGCTTGTCGCGGCCGATGGCGACGAGGCGCGTGCGGGCGCGCACGGCCGCCGGCAGGGCGCCGAGCGCCCTGATGCTGCGGTCGAGCCCCTTCATGCGAAAGCCGGAGCCGATCGCCAGCAGCAGGAATTCGTCGTCCGCGATGCCGAACTCGGCGCGCAGGCTCGCGCGCAGTTCAGCCGCATCCTGCCCGGCGCGGCGGTCCTCGGTAATGCCGGGCGGCAGGTGGTGAAAGCGCGCGTCGGGCGTGCCCCAGGCGGCCTGGTAGCGGCGCGCCTCGGCGACCGAGATGGCGAGGATGTGCGTGCGCGAACCGGGCGCGAACACTGCCCCTTCCGCCGCCACGAAGGCGCGGTAGCGCCGGGACAGCCGGTGCCAGAACGGACGCTTTTCCATGCGCGCCACAAAGCAACTGTCGGCGGCGTAGTAGACGTCGAGCCCCGGCATCCGGTTGAAGCCGACGCGGCCGTCGAAGTCGCCTGTTGCTGCGACAAACGCCTCGGCATAGCGGGAATAACGCACGTGGTTGGCGAGGCCGCGCGCCGGCAGCACATGTACCGGCAGCGCCGGTTCGCGCTCGCCCTGCCAGTCGAGCGTGAAGAACTCCACCCGGTGCCCGCGCGCCACGAGCAGGCGCGCGATGCACAGCGCGTCGCGCTGCATGCCGCCGTAGGGGAAGTACTTGAACAGGCCAAACGCGATCTTCACGCCGCCCGCCGCAGGGTTTCCAGGCTCGCCCACACGGCGTCGGCGTCGAGCCGGCCGTAGCAGGGCGGATGCAGACCGTTGTCGGCCGGCAGCGGGCAGACGCGCTTCAGACACGGCGCGCACGGAAACGCGGCCTGCGCCCGGTGCTGGCGCGCGCCCCAGGTGCCGGTGAGCGTGGGGTCGGTGGCGCCGTAGATCGACACCGTCGGCACGCCGAGTGCACTCGCCAGATGCGTCGGCCCGCTGTCGACGCCGACCACGGCGCGCGCGCCGGCCAGCGTGGCGGCGAGCTGCGGCAGGCGCAGCGGCGGCAGCACGCGGGCGTGGGGTTGGCCCTGCGCCAGCGCCTCGGCGCGGCGCTGCTCGTCGGGGGTGCCGAACGGCAGCAGTACCTTGAGCCCGGCCTGCCCGGCGCGGGCGAGCAGCGCGCGCCAGTGCGCATCCGGCCACAGCTTGCTCGCCCAGGTGCTGCCGTGCAGGAACACGAGGTAGTCGCCGGTTTCCCTCGGCACCGGCAAGCGGCTACGGTCGATGCCGTAATCGGGCGGCGCGGGCGACGGCGCGTAGCCGAGCGCGGCGGCGAACAGCGTGCGCAGGCGCTCGACCGCATGCTCGCGCCGGTCGACCGGCACCGTGCGGTCATAGCAGAAACTCGCCAGGCCCTCGCGGGCACTGCGCCGGTCGAATCCGACCCGCGGCCCGCGCGCCAGCAGCGTGACGGGCGCGGTCTTCAGCAGGCCCTGCGCGTCCAGCACGCAGTCGTAACGCTGCGCGCGCAGCCGCGACAGAAACTGCCCCGCCTCGCCGCTGCGCCAGGCGGCGAACGGCGCGCGCCGCCAGCGGCGAATCGCCACCGGCAATACGGACCCGACCGCCGGGTGCCAGGCGGGGATGTCGGCGTAGGCCTCTTCCACCACCCAGTCGCAGGCAAGCGTCGGGATGTGCTCCCTGGCCTCGGTGAGCGCCGGCAGCGCATGCAGCACGTCGCCGAGCGACGAGGTCTTTATCAGAAGCAATTTCATGCGAGCAGCGCGTCGGCGGCCGCGAGCACCTGCGCCGGCGCGAGGTCCGTGAGGCACTTCATGTGGCCGAGCGGGCACTCGCGCTCGAAGCACGGGCTGCACGAGAGTCCCAGCGTGAGCACCCGCGCGCGGTCCGACAGCGGCGGCGTGAAGCCCGGATCGGACGAGCCATAGAGCGCCACCAGCGGCCGGTCGAAGGCCGCCGCCACGTGCATGAGGCCGCTGTCGTTGCTGACCACAAGATCCGCCGCGGCGATGAGATCGCAGGCTTGGCCAAGATCGGTGCGCCCGGCCAAATCGACCGCGCCCGGCGCCCGCGCCGTAATCGACGCCGTTACCGGCGCGTCCTTGGCCGAGCCCAGCAGCCACACCTGCCAGCCCTGGGCGATGTAGTGCCCCGCCACAACGGCGAAATGCGCCTGCGGCCACCGCTTGGCCGGGCCGTACTCGGCGCCGGGGCACAGCACCAGCACCGGCGCCGTGGCAGTGAGACCCAGCGCCACGCGCGTGGCGGCCACGGCGGCCGGGTCGCTGCGCAGGTGCGGCACCAGACGCGCCGGCACCGCGGCGCCCGGCTCGGCGCCGAGCGCCCAGAAACGCTGCACCGTCATCGGCAGGGCGCGCTTGTCGAGACGGCGCAGATCATTCAGCAGCCCGAAGCGCAGCTCGCGGACAAAGCCGGTGCGCTTTCGAATGCCGGCGAAAAATGGGATCAGCGCGGATTTCCACGACCCCGGCAGCACAATGGCCTGCGCATACCGCCCGCGCAGCGCCCGGCCGATGCGCCGCCGTTCGCCAAGCGCGAGCGCGCCGTGGCCGATCGGCAGGTCGATGGCGGCGCGTACCTGCGGCATGCGCTGCAGCAGCGGGCGCGACCAGGCCGGCGCCAGTACGTCGATGGCGGGCGCCGGCTGGCGGCTTTTCAGCAGCGCCAGCAGCGGCTCGATCATCACCATGTCGCCGACCCAGGACGGGCCGACCACCAGCACCGCGGGGGCGCTGGGCTCAGGCGACAGCGTCGCCAGCCTCGCGCACCAGCACGTACACCGCCCCGCAGTAGGGGCATTTTTCCTCGCCGGTCTCGGCGATCGGCAGGAACACCCGCGGGTGCGAGTTCCACTTGCTCATGCCCGGCATGGGGCACGACAGCGGCAGGTCGTGGCGGGTGACCTCGTAGCGGTTCTCGGCGTTGGCCAGAATTTCGCGCGTCATGGCAGCCTCACTTCACCGGCGTCAGCCAGTCCAGATGCGCCTCGTTGCCGCCGTTCACGGTGGCGAAGAAGCGCTCCTGCAGCGCCGCGGTGATCGGACCGGGCTTGCCGGCGCCGATGACGCGGTCGTCGAGCGAGCGGATCGGCGTCACCTCGGCGGCGGTGCCGGTGAAGAACGCCTCGTCGGCGATGTACACCTCGTCGCGCGTGATGCGCTTCTCGCGCACCTCGTAGCCGGCCTCGCGCGCCAGGGTGATGACCGTGTCGCGGGTGATGCCTTCGAGCGCCGAGGTGATGTCCGGCGTGTTGATCACGCCCTTGCGGATGACGAACACGTTCTCGCCGCTGCCCTCGGCCACGTAGCCGTCCACGTCCAGCAGCAGCGCCTCGTCATAGCCGCAGGCCTGCGCCTCGCGCAGTGCCAGCATCGAGTTGATGTAGTTGCCGGTGGCCTTGGTGCGGCACATGGTCACGTTGATGTGGTGGCGCGCGTACGACGAGGTACGCAGGCGCACGCCGCGTTCGAGCGCGCCATCACCCAGGTACGCGCCCCACTTCCAGGCGGCGACCGTCACGTGCACGGACAGGTTCGGCGCGCTCACGCCCATGGCCTCGGAGCCGTAGAACACCAGCGGGCGCACGTAGCCGTCTTCGAGGCCGTTCTCGCGGATGGCCGCCCGGCAGGCCTCGATGATCTGCTCGCGGCTGAACGGGATGTGCATCTGCAGGATGTGCGCCGACGTGAACAGCCGGTCGATGTGTTCCTGCAGGCGAAACAGCGCCGTGCCGCGCGGCGTCTTGTACGCGCGGATGCCCTCGAACACGCCCATGCCGTAGTGCAGGGAGTGGGTCAGTACGTGCACCTTGGCCTCGCGCCACGGGACAAGCTCCCCGTCGAACCAGATGACGCCGTCCCGATCTTCCATGCCCATGGCACGAATCCCCGTTTCCTTGACCCAAAAAAAGCGCCGCGCGACGCGGGTCGGCGGCGGCCGGGAAGTGTACACGCTGCCCGCCGGGGGCTGATCGACGCGCTGGCGTCGCGGGCATACGCATACACTGCCGCCCGCTGCGTCCAACGTTCAGGGGAAATCGCATGTTCTACAAGCTCGTCGCCGTCACGCTGTTCGTGTCGTTCATTGCCATGTCGACGTCCGGCCTTCTGATGTTCTTCATCGAACGGCCGTCGTTCACCATCCAGATGCACCCGGTGCACAAGCTGTTCGGTCTGGTCATGGTGGCGGCGATGGTTGCCCACATCGCGCTCAACTTCCGCGCGCTGCGCGCCTACGTGCGCAGCCGCGCCGTGGCCATCACCGGCGGCGTGCTGGTGGCGCTGCTGGTGGTGCTGTACGCGGTGGCCATCAACAACACACTGCCGCCCGAGATCGCCGAGCCGATGGACGCGCTCGGCGCGCAGGCGGAGTGACCCGCCTGCCTTGACGCGCGCCCCCGTTGACGCGCGTCAAGGCCGGTCGGAACCGCCGCGCGAGAGTTCTCCCGTCCTCACCGAGGCGGGAGAACTCACGCATGAAACCCAACGACATCGACACGCTGATCGTCGACCGGCCGGATACCTGGCAGTTCGAGGTCAGCCGCAGCCTGTTCACGGACCAGGAGCTGTTCGACCTCGAAATGCGGCACATCTTCGAAGGCACGTGGATCTTCCTGTGCCACGAAAGCCAGGTCGGCAAGCCGAACGACTTTTTCCGCACCCGCATGGGGCGCCAGCCGGTCATCGTGACCCGCGACGCGACGGGCGGCATCCACGCCTTTTTGAATGCCTGCCCGCATCGCGGCGCGGCGCTGTGCCGCACCGCCCACGGCAACCAGAAGTTCATCACCTGCCCCTACCACGGCTGGGTGTTCGACACCGCCGGCCGCTGCGTGGACATCAAGGACCAGGCCAAGGGCGCCTACCCACCGGCCTTCATCAACCAGAGCCACGATCTGGCGGCGGTGCCGCGCGTGGGCGTGTACAAGGGCTTCGTGTTCGGCAGCCTCAGCGCGGACGTGCCGCCGCTTGAAGAGCACCTCGGCAACACGCGCCCGTTCATCGACATGCTGGACGGCATGGGACCGGACGGCATCGAGGTGCTGCGCGGCAGTTCCACCTACACCTACCACGGCAACTGGAAGATGCAGTGCGAGAACGGCATCGACGGTTACCACTTCACCTCCGTGCACGGCAATTACGTCGGCGTGCTCACGCGCCGTCTGGAGGGCGCCGGTCCGGGCGGCCGCGACGACAAGGTGAAGTCCGGCTTCGACAAGAACGCGCTCGCCGGGCGTACCGGCTGTTATGACCTCGGCCGTGGGCACGCGCTGATCTGGAGCACCTTCCCGCGGCCGGAAAATCGCCCGCTGTGGGGCAGCGCCGACGAGGTCAAGGCGCGCATGGGCGAGGTCTACGCCGACTGGATGCTGCGCCGCCAGCGCAACCTGCTCGTATACCCGAACGTGAATTTCATGGAGCAGGCGTCGTCGCAGATTCGCGTCTGGCAGCCGATCGAGCCCGGCCTCACGCAGGTGCAGATCTACTGCATCGCGCCCAAGGGCGAGAACGGTGGTCAGCGCGAGCGGCGCATCCGTCAGTACGAGGATTTCTTCAACGCCACCGGCATGGCGACGCCGGACGACTTGACCGAGTTCGAGGCCTGCCAGGCCGGCTTTCAGGCCCGCTACGTGGCCTGGCAGCAGGGCTACGACCGCGGCATGACGCACCTGGTGAAGGGCGCCGACGACATGGCGCAGGCGCTCGGCATCAAGCCCGAATCGAGCGGCGCGGACATCACGGACGAGACGCTCTACTACGGCCAGTACCGCGAGTGGCGGCGGCTGATCGGGCGGGGTGTGCTCAAGGGCTGACGGATGGAGGCGCCGACCCGGGCCCGTTGCGTCGGGCCCGGGTCAATGTCTCAGGCCGCCGGCTGCTCCAGGCTGTAGTCCGGCACTTCGATCTCGACGTCGCCGTCCAGCAGCTTGGTGACGCAGGACAGGCGCGCGTTCGGTGGCGCGCCCTCGGCGGCGAGCGTGCGCGTTTCGGTCGGGAAAGGCGCGCTGAGATGCTCCATGCCGGACAGGATCAGCACGATGTCCGACCCGCAGTTGCCGAGCCCGCAGGAGCTGTGAATGGGGATGCCGGCGCGGCCGCGGATGAGGCCGAGCAGGCTCGAGCCCGGCATCACCCGCCGCCACGGCCCGCCGTTGATGCGCACGCGCGCCATTACCAGCGCGCGACCATGTCGAAGATGCCGACGCCAATCGCATCCGACACCAGACTGGCGCCGGCGGTGCAGGCCTTCTGGGTGTTGATGTCGTCGGCGCCGACGTACTTGTCCAGCACGCGCAGGCCGTCGTTGCCGTGTTCCATCTCCACCTCGCCGCCGTGGATGCGGAACCATTCGGCGTCTTCCTCACTCAGGCCGTAGTGCTCGATGGCCGCCTTGCCGAGCGAGCCGAACACCGCCGGCGTGACCGTCTCCACGCCCACCGCGGTGGCTGCCATGCCCTCGACCCACGGCCGGTGGTAGACGTAGCCCTCGATGATGATGCGCAGCGCGTGGATGTACGGATCGGGCTCGAAGGAGACCCAGTCCGGGCCTTCGAGAATCGCGTCGCCGGGGCCGCCGAGTGCGTTCACCACCTGCGCCAGCAGGAACGGGTGGTCGCGCTCGATGTAGGCGTTCTCGAGCAGCGCGGCCTTCACCACGTGGTCGTTCTTCGGGCAGCGCGCGGCGAGCGCCGCCACGTACTCCGGAAAGCCGGTGATGACCCACTGCAGGTTGGCCATCATGCGGGCGAACTTCTCACGCGGCAGGCGACCGCTGCGGATGTCGGCGAGCACCGGGTGCTTCAGCCCCTTCGCCGCGATCGGCTCCAGCACGTCGTTTTTCATGCGCTGCAGCCACGGGCTGCCGACGGCGATCAGGTAGTCGGTCGGAACGTTCTCGATCACGCTAGCCATTGGGTTCTCCTCCAGAAATAGTTTTCCAGTCGATCCCGGCATTGGCCGCGCCGTCCCTGGCCACGGCGCCGCCGTGTCCATGCGTGGGCCTGCGAGTGGCGTTCCCTGGCCCGGGCCGATAGTGCGCCCGCGCCCTGTTGGCTTACAAGGGGGGATGACAAGCGGCCGACGAGCCGCGCCGCGCGCAAAAAAAAACGGCCAGCCTCCATCGCGGAAGCCGGCCGGCTTACCCCCTTGCGTGCCGGCGCTCAGGCCGCCGGCTGTTCCAGACTGTAGTCCGGTACTTCTACTTCGACATCCCCGTCCAGCAGCTTGGTGACGCACGACAGGCGCGCGTTCGGCGGCGCGCCCTCGGCCGCGAGCGTGCGGGTTTCGGTCGGGAACGGCGCACTCAGGTGCTCCATGCCGGACACGATCAGCACGATGTCCGACCCGCAGCTGCCAAGCCCGCAGGAGGTATGGATGGGCAGCCCGCCGCGGCCCTTGATGAGGCCGAGCAGGCTCGAGCCCGGCATCACCTTGCGCCACGGCCCGCCGTTGATGCGGATACGCGCCATTGGGTTTGCCTCGGGGGTTCTACCAGCGCGCCACGGCGTCGAACAGGCCGGTGCCGATGGCGTGCGCCACCAGACTCGCGCCGGCGATGCACGCCTTCTGGGTGTTGATGTCGTCGGCGGCCACGTATTTTTCGAGCACCCGCAGGCCCTCGTTGCCGTGCTCCATCTCGACTTCACCGCCGTGGATGCGGAACCACTCGGCGTCTTCCTCGGCAAGACCGTAGTGCTTGATGGCCGCCTCGCCGATGCGGCCGAACACGGCCGGCACCACGCTTTCCACGCCCACCGCGGTGGCCGCCATGCCCTCGATCCACGGCCGGTGGAACACGTAGCCCTCGATCACCATGCGCAGCATGTGGATGTACGGGTCGAAGTCGAACGACACCCAGTCCGGGCCCTCCAGCACGGCGTCGCCGGGGCCGCCGAGCGCATTCACCGCCTGCGCCAGCAGAAACGGGTGGTCGCGCTCGATGTAGGCGTTCTCCAGCAGCGCCGCCTTCACCACGTGGTCGTTCTTGGGGCAGCCGGCGGCGAGCGCCGACACGTACTCCGGAAAGCCGGTGATGACCCAGCACAGGTTGGCCATCATGCGGGCGAACTTGTCCTTCGGCAGGCGGCCGGCTTCGATGTCCTTGAGCACCGGGTGCGCCAGCGCGGCGGCCGCGACCGGCTCCAGCACGTCGTTCTTCAGGTGTCGCAGCCAGTCGGCCTTGACGTCGATGAGGTAAGCGGTGTGTACGTCTTGGGCTACGGTAGCCATCGGTTGCTCCTCCGGATGAAGCCGCCGCAGGGCCAATCCCGGCGGCGCTGTCGTCGAACCGCGCGGCCTGCCCATCCGTGGCGCCGAGCGGGTAATCCCTGTGTGGTCCGGCCTCGTGCCGCGTCGTCGTCGCGCCGCCCGTCCGTCGGCGGCGCCTCCATCGGCAGTCGTATCAGGCGGCGCCCGCCTTCGCCGGCACCTCGTCCGCCACCATGTCGAGGTCCATGCCGAAGCCGGACGCCTCCACCTCGTGGCCCCAGATGTCGGCCGAGTAGTACTCCTGCTGGCTCGGCGCGCTGCGCGCACCCCAGCCGATCTCGGACAGCCAGCCGGACGGGTTGCCGCAGTAGAAGGTGACCGCCTGGTCGTTGGAGTGCTTGCCGATGTCGATGCCGACCGGCAGCTTGCGCGCGCGCACCGCGTGGTAGGCGACGCCAAGGTCGTTCAGGTCCGTGTACTCCAGCATCAGGTGGTTGATGCGCTTTGGCATCGGGCCGCCCAGGAAGGCCACCGAGTGCTGGCGGTCGTTGCAGTGCATGAAGGTCGGCATGACGATCGAGCCGTCCGGCTGGCGCAGCTTGTACTCGACCGAGCCGCGCATGCCGAACACCTTGGTGTAGAAGTCGTAGGCGGCCTTCACGTCGTTCTGGCGCAGGATGCAGTGACCCAAGCCCTGATCGCCGGTGACGAAGCGGCCGAACATCGGCCGGCCGGGGTGGAACGGGCGGAAGGTCATCACCTCCGGGCCGTAGAACACCTCGGTCGGGTTGCCGCCGGGGTCGTTCAGCTTCAGCAGGCCCAGCACGCGGCGCTCGTCGCACTCGGCGCTGCTCGCCCAGCGGTAGGGAATCTTGGCGGCTTCGAGCTGGGCGGCCATTTCTTCGAGCTCGTCCGGGCCCGGCACGCGCCAGCCGATGTAGGCCATGTCGTCCTCGGTGCTCTTGTGCAGCACGAAGCGGTGGTGCCAGTCGTCCAGGCGCAAATACTTGCGGTCCCCCTCGCCGGCGTCGTGCAGCTCCATGCCGATGATTTCGGTGGCAAAGCTCTCCCACGCCGCCATGTCGGTGACGTTGAAGCCCATGTAACCGAGTTCCGTGACCTTGACCATTGCGCTCTCCCGCCGGTGACTGTGCGCCGCGACCGTCGTGGCGCGGGCTGGCGGCGATTACGCCACGCACGCCCCGGCGGAACTTGACCCACGTCAGGCCGGGCGCTTGCTGTACCGGCCGCGCGGGCTTCGCTTATCCTGCCGACTGACCGTTCGGGCACCCGCTGGGCGCCGCGGCCACCCACACACAATCCCGCCAGGAGAAACCCGCCCATGAGCGAGCCGCAGGTCACCTACGCCCGCGAAGGCCACGTCGCCGTCCTCACCATGAACCGCCCCGAGGCCATGAACGCCATGTCCGTGGCCATGCTGACGGACCTCACCGCCGCCGTGCGCCGGTACGCCGAGGACGACGAGGCCTGGGTGGGCGTGCTGCGGGGCGAGGGCCGGGCGTTCTGCACCGGCGGGGACCTGAAGGAAGCGCTGGAGCTGATCGGCGACGAGCCGTCCAATTTCTACGTGATGCCGCGCCAGGGCCTCGAAGCCTTCGCGCTGGTGCGCGCCACGCCCAAGCCGATGATCGCCGCCGTGCACGGCTACTGCATGGCGGGCGGTCTGCTGCTGGCCAACGCCTGCGATCTGATCGTGTCCGGCGAGTCGTGCAAGTTCGGTATCCCGGAAACCTCGGTCGGCATGCCGACCATGGGGTATCTGGACCTGTGGAAGTTCATGGGCCCGCGCGTGTTCATGGAAAAGGTGCTGACCGCCGAGCCGTTCGGCGCCGCCGAGGCCAAGGCCTGTGGCCTCGTCAACCGCGTGGTGGCGGACGACCAGGTGCAGGCGGAAGCCATGAAGCTGGCGCAGAAGATCGCCAGCAACTCGCCGCGCTCGGTGGCGTCCCACACGCAGGCCGTGCGCCTGTCGGTCAAGTACAACCGCGAGGTGCTGGAGGAATTCCAGCGCCAGATCTGGGACCCGGTCGTGTTCGGGCAGGACATCCAGGAGGGCCTGTCGTCGTTCCGCGAGCGCCGCAAGCCGCAGTGGAAGAACCGCTGAGCGGCCGATAGAAGCTGTGGGAGCGGCGCCCTCGCCGCGAATGCTGGCCTGACGCATTCGGCCCGAGGGCGGGCCTCCCACAAGAATCCCGAGGTTCGCGGCAGCGCGCCGCTCCCACGCCCGCCATCGAGAACAACCGAATCCCGGCCGAGGAGAAACGCCATGCTGGAACTCACCGAACCCGAACACATCCGCCTGCTGCGCGACCAACTGCGGCGCTTCGTGGAGCGCGAGATGCCGCGCGAGGCCGCGGCCCGCTGGGACCGCGACGACGTGTTCCCGCGCGCCGTGTTCGACAAGCTGGCCGAGCTCGGCGTGTGCGGCCTCACGGTGCCGGAGGAATACGGCGGCGCGGGCGTGGACATCCCGGCCTGCATGGCGGTGATCGAGGAACTCTCGCGCCGCTCGCTCGCGGTGTCGGTGCCGTACATCATGTGCACCTGCTACGCCGGCATGAACATCAACGAGGTCGGCTCGGAAGCCCAGAAGCGCGAGCTGCTGCCGAAGATCGCCGACGGCAAGCTGATCTTCGCCTACGGCCTCACCGAGCCCGACGTGGGATCGGACCTCGGCAGCGTCAAGACCACCGCGGTGCGCGAGGATGACACGCTCATCATCAATGGCGCCAAGCGCTTTTGCTCCGGCGCCGACGAGGCCGACTACATCTACGCGCTGGTCTGCTCGGACCGCGCCGGGCAGCGCTACCGGAACCTCTCGTTCGTGCTGATCCCGCCGACCGCGCCCGGCGTCACCGTCACGGCGTTCGAATGCATGGGCGTGCGCGGCATCCACACCACGGACGTCACCTTCGACAACGTGCGCGTGCCCATCGGCAACCTGGTCGGCGGCGAAGACGCCTGGAACCGCGGCTGGGACATGCTGGCCGGGCCGGGCCTGGACGTCGAGAAGATCGAAGTCGCAGCGATTGCGCTCGGCGTCGCCTGGGCGGCGCTGGAAGACGCCTGGCAATACGCGCAGGAGCGCAAGCAGTTCGGCAAGGCCATCGGCACCTACCAGTCCATCCGCCACCTGCTGGCCGACATGCAGGCCAAGCTCTACACCGCCCGCACGCTGGTCTACCAGGTGGCGGGCCAGCTCGGCAGCGAAGGCCGCCACGGCGTCGAAACGGCCATCGCCAAACTCATGGCCACCGAGTACTGCACCGAGATCACGCTCGCCGCGCAAAAGGTCATGGGCGCCTACGGCTACGCCAGCGAATTCCCCATGGAACGCTACGTGCGCGACTCGCTGGCGCTGCCCATCTTCGGCGGTTCGTCGGCCATCCAGCGCAACAACATCGTCAACTGGCTGGGGCTGCCGAAGTAAGGCCCGGCCCCCGAACACCGACGCGGCTGGTTAGCGATCAGCAGCGCAGGACGGCGTGTCCGGGGACACAGAAGGCGGCATACGCTGCGCTAGTCCGCCCTGTGCGGGCTAGGCAAAGTCCGCCGAAATATGTACAGTAACGCGTACACATTTGGAGGCCACCCCAATGGACGCCATTACCTACACCACGGCCCGCGCCAACCTCGCCAACACCATGGACCGGGTCTGCGACGACCACGAGCCGCTGATCATTACCCGCAACGGGCAGCAGTCCGTGGTCATGATGTCGCTGGAGGACTACAAGGCACTCGAAGAAACCGCTTACCTGCTCCGCGCCCCCAAGAACGCCAAACGGCTTCTCGAAGCCGTGGCCAGCCTGCACAGTGGCCAGGGTCAGGAGCACGGACTCGCCGAGTGAAACTGGTCTTTGCACAGGCGGCCTGGGAGGATTACCTGCATTGGCAGGACACCGACAGGAAGATGCTCAAACGCATCAACGCACTTATCTTGGAAACCACCTGCACGCCATTTACCGGCACCGGCAAACCCGAAGGACTGAAACACGCGCTGGCCGGATACTGGTCACGTCGCGTCAACGACGAACACCGAATGGTCTACAAGGTAGACGGCGACTCCCTCCTTATTGCGCAGCTGCGCTACCACTACTGAATGCGAAACGTGAACGTGTGTCGTTCGAGCGGTTTCTTGTTAAGTCGGTGTAGGGCGGGGTAGGCGTAGCCGTAACCCGCCAATCCGCAAAGAATTGGCGGCCTTTGCGAAACAGGGAAGGCGGAATACGCTGCGCCATTCCGCCCTACGCCGGCTTTATTTGATGCTCAAGCGTACGCCTCAGCCGTCCCCATGGACCTCTTCGTCTTCCGATCCGAATGAGGAGCATGACCGCATCGTCATTCTTCAAGTCGATCAGATCTCGCGCTTGCGAGGGAATTAATTCGGCCGATAAGCAGTCCAGTCTGATCGCCGGATCGTTCGCGACGCGAGATAGCCGCTCGGCGGGCGAAAGGCGGGCAAGGGCAGCAAGCAGCTCCAAACGGGCGGCGTTCCTCCGTCGCGTCTCGGCCACACGGTCGGCGTGAGCTACAGCCCTCTTATCCCGCTTGACACGCCTTCGTTCTGCCGCTTCCTCCCGTTGCCGTTCATATCGCGCTCTGTTCTCCTCGATATCCGCACGCATCCGTGCCAACGCGTCGCCTGCCGGGGTACCAGACAGCTCGGTATCGAGCACCAATGGCACGTCGTATCGAGTCAGATGATCCAGATCCCCGACGATCGTACTGAAAGCATAGGAGGGAGTCCAAGAGGGCGGCAATTCTCGAAGACCGGCAACGAGGGTTCGGACCAAGTCCTCGCGATCCGTGCTCGACACTCCGGCGAGAAGATCGCGCGGGATCTCAGCGGTATCGACCCTGGCGTCGATGTCACTCTGCCGGGCCGCAGCGGCCCAGACGCTCCGCCTAAACTCCATGGCTCCGCACGTTCCGCAGGCCGGCCTGGTGCACCATCGGGCTTTTTGAGACTCGACAAACACTGCCTCGAGCCAACCATAGCGTTTACGATTCGGCATCGGTGTTATGTAGACCTTACTGACGTTTGATCTTCGGCTGCGGCCCAGCTAGGCGGTACGCCGAGAGCCCGGCCAGTGGCCCACTCGCTTGTACCGCTCGTTAGTTAACTAACATCACGGCCGCTTCAATTGCTGCGCTAGAGTAAGTTTCAACTCCTTTTTCGCTTTTTTTCGTACGACCTCAAGCTCTTGCACGAGCGCATCTATCGCTGCATCCACCTCTAGGT
>NZ_JBFWOM010000019.1:0-50771 GCF_050250495.1 Immundisolibacter sp.
CAGGCGCTCGACTTCGTGGCGCGCATCGGCAAGACGCCGGTGGTGGTCAACGACAGCCGCGGCTTTTTCACCAGCCGCGTGTTCAGCACCTACTTCGAGGAAGGCATGGCCATGCTCGCCGAGGGCGTGGCGTCGGCGCTGCTCGAAAACGCCGGCCGGCAGACCGGCATGCCGCTAGGTCCGCTCGCGGTGGCGGACGAGGTGGCGCTCGACCTGCTGCAGAAGGTGATCAAGCAGACGCGGGCGGATCTGGGCAGCGCCTACACGCCGCCGCCGTCGGCGCCGGTGATCGAACTGTTCGTGGAACGGCTCGGCCGGCTCGGCAAGAAGTCGGGCAAGGGCTTTTACGACTACACCGACGCCGGTCGGCGCCTGTGGCCGGGGCTCGCCGACCACTTCCCGCGCGCCGCGCGCCAGCCGGACGTCGCCGCCGTCAAGCAGCGCCTGCTGCACATCCAGGCCGTGGAAGCGGTGCGCTGCCTCGCCGAGGGCGTGGTAGGCAATACCACCGACGGCAATGTCGCCTCGCTGCTCGGCTGGGGCTTTCCGCCGTGGGCCGGCGGCGTGTTCGCGTACATCGACACGGTGGGCGTGGACCGCTTCGTGGCCGACTGCGAGGCGCTCGCCGCGCGCGTCGGACCGCGTTTTGCAGTGCCGGACCTGCTTAAGCAACTCGCTGGCACAGGCCGCAAACTGCGCGACGCGCGCTGACTTCATCCAGACGACAGGAAACCTCGTGGACTATCAGGATCTTCTGTACGCCGAACAGGACGGCGTCGCCACCATCACCATCAACCGCCCGGAGGTCTACAACGCGTTTCGTGCGCAGACCGTCGAGGAGCTGATCCACGCCTTCCAGCGCGCCGGCTGGAACCCGGACATCGGCGTCATCGTGCTGACCGGCGCCGGCGACAAGGCGTTCTCGACCGGCGGTGACCAGAAATCCCACGCCGGCAGCTACGGCGGGCGCGGCACCATCGGCCTGCCGGTCGAGGAACTGCACACCGTCATCCGCGACGTGCCGAAGCCCGTCATCGCCCGCGTGCAGGGCTTTGCCATCGGTGGCGGCAACGTGCTGGCGGTGCTGTGCGATCTGACCATCGCGTCTGACAAGGCGCAGTTCGGGCAGGTGGGACCCAAGGTCGGATCGATCGACCCCGGCTTCGGCACGGCGTATCTCGCACGCATCGTCGGCGAGAAGAAGGCGCGCGAGATCTGGTACCTGTGCCGCCGCTACAGCGCCGAGGAGGCCGAGCGCATGGGGCTCGTCAACAAGGTCGTTCCGCACGACCAGCTCGACGCGGAGGTCGCCGCCTGGTGCGCCGAGATCCTGGCCAAGAGCCCGACGGCGCTGGCCATCGCCAAGCGTTCCTTCAACGCCGACAGCGAGCAGATTCGCGGCCAGGCCGCCATGGGCCTGCAGGCGCTGTCGCTGTACTACGACACCGAGGAATCGAAGGAAGGCGTGCGCGCCTTCAACGAAAAGCGCCCGCCCGACTTCCGCAAGCACCAGAAGAAATGATCGTCGATCCCCCCGACTGGTTTCACGAGGCGGTCGGCACGCCGGCCGATCCGCACTGGGTGCAGGTCGCCGGTTGCAGCATCCACTACCGTCGCTGGGGCGAATCCGGCCCACCGCTGCTGCTGGTGCACGGCGGCGGCGCGCACAGCCACTGGTGGGACTTCATCGCGCCGTGGCTGGCGGCCGATCACCGCGTGGCGGCGATGGACTTGTCCGGCATGGGCGAGAGCGGCCGGCGCGAGCAGTACGCGCTGGACGACTTCGCCGCCGAGGCGATTGGCGTGTGCGAGGACGCCGGCTTCGGGCCGGACGTGACGCTGGTCGGGCACAGTCTCGGTGGGGCCGTGTGCCTGCGGGCGGCAGCCAACCGCCCGGAGCGGGTCGGCGGACTCGTGATGGCCGACTCGCCCATCCGCCCGCCAGGATTTCAGTTCCCCGGCACGGCGCGAAACCCGCTGCGCCAGCCGCGGCGCGACTACCCGGACTTTGACAGTGCGCTGGCGCGGTTTCGGCTGATCCCGGAACAGCCCTGCGAGAACGGCTACATCCTGGACTACATCGGCCGGCGCTCGATCATCGAAACGCCGGACGGGTTCTTCACCTGGAAGTTCGACGACCGGGGGCTCGCCCACATCAAGGTCGGCGAGCAGGCAGAGGAGCTGCGCGCCGTGCGCTGCCGCATCGGCATCCTGTACGGCGAACAGAGCAAGCTGTTCCCGCCCGAGGTCCGCGCCTACGTGCACCAGTTGGTGGACAGCCGGGGGCCAGTGGCGGCGATACCGCAGTCGCACCACCACCTGTTCCTGGACCAGCCGCTCGCCTTCGTGGCGGCGCTGCGCACACTGCTGGCGGACTGGCACTCGCTGTAAGCCGGCCGACGCCGGACAAAAAAAACCCGGCCGCAAGGGGCCGGGCTAGAAGAAAACCCGCTCAGGGAGGGGAAGCGGGTGATACCTCGCAGAGGTGTCGCTGGTTAAGACCGGCAGCCGCCGGAAAAAGTTTCACCCGCCAGCGCGATTTTTTTCGGCCGCCGCCGCACGGCGCCGGCGCGCCGTTTTGGGGTCCACCCGCAGGGGGGCATACAGCTCCAGGCGATCGCCGTCCCGCAGCGAGCTGTCGGTTTCCACCGGCTCGCCAAACACGCCAAGAGCGCCTGCCCATTCCCCAAACCCACCGGCAACGAGCGCCCCGCGCACCGTGGCGCCAGCCGCCAATTCCACCATCACCACGCGGTAATCGGCGCCGTCCGGCCAGGCAATCTCGACCTGCACGGTTTCAGCGCCGGCCATGGAGCACGTCCGCGCGACGACAGAAAGCGTCCACCAGCCCGTCTGCCACCACGCCAAGGACCGCGCCCAGGGCCGCGCCGAGCAGTCGACCGGCGAGCGCGTAAGACAGGTGGAACCCGACGCGGGTTTGCGCCTGCGCCAGTTCGTCGAAGGTCCACACGGCGTGAAAGCGGCTGAAGGGCCCCTCCACCAGGCGCAGCTCCACGCGCCGATGCGGCTCCAGCAGGTTGCGCGTGGTGACGCGCTTGTGCAGGCCGGCCATGGCCATGTCCAGACTCGCCAGCATGGTCGCGTCGTCCCGGTCGAGCACGCGCGCCGACGAACACCAGGGCAGAAACTGCGGATAGGACTCGACGTCGTTGACCAGGCAGAACATGTCCGGCGCGCTGTGCGCCACCACCACCGACTTGCGTATTTCCCGCGTTGCCGCCATCCGTCTGCCGTCCCGAACCCGTCGTTTGCCTGCCGGCATGATAACCAAGCCGCCCCGGGGGCCGGTTCCCCTACAATGCCCGGCCCTGTCCGCCGGCCGCCCGACCATGTCCAGCCCCGCCAGCATCGTCGTCAACAAGAAGGCGCGCCACGACTATTTCCTTGAGGACCGCTACGAGGCCGGCATCGAGTTGCAGGGCTGGGAGGTCAAGAGCCTGCGCGCCGGGCGCGTGCAGCTCGTCGACAGCTACGTGATCATCAAGAACAACCAGGCCTTCCTGCTCGGCGCCCTGATCACGCCGCTGCCGACCGTGTCGACCCACTTCGAGCCCGAGCCGCGCCGCACCCGCCGCCTGCTGCTGCACCGCGAGGAACTCAACAAGCTGATCGGCGCCGTGGAGCGCAAGGGCTACACGCTGCTCGCGCTGGCGCTGTACTGGAAGCGCGGCCTGTGCAAGGTGGAGGTTGGCCTTGCCAAGGGCAAGCAGGCGCACGACAAGCGCGACAGCGAGCGCGATCGCGACTGGCAACGCGAACGCAGCCGGCTGCTTAAACGACACTAGAAAACGCCATCCATGGCGTTTTCCAGCTCGCCGCGTCGCGGCACAGCCGCGACGGGCTCCGCGGGCAGACGCTTGGCGCATGCCCGCGTTGGGGCATCCTGCCCCAAGGCCGCTCGCCGTACTGGCACGGAACTCCCGGGCCGGCTATGCTGTCTCACGATTCGACTTGGGGGCGACCTGGCTTCGACGTGGGTTGCGAAACCTAAGGTGCATGCCGAGGTGCAGTGACCTCGTAAATCACGCTGCAAAAAGATAGTTGCCAACGACGACAACTACGCACTCGCTGCTTAAAACCCAGTAGGGTGCCGTCTGACCGGATGTGCCCGTGCGTTCGGGGTTCAGGCGTCGACTCACACCGGCTCGCGGCGCGGCCAGCCTGGGGCCAACCCGTTAAAACCTTTCAGGATCGCCGGTAGCCTTCCCTGCCCGTCGGGTGGTGGCCGGTTAAAACAATAGACTGGGATAAGCATGTAGAGCCGAAGGCAGAGGACTTGCGGACGCGGGTTCGATTCCCGCCGCCTCCACCATCCACGAAAAAAACCAACCGTCCGCGGTTGGTTTTTTTTGCCCGTTCCCGCGCCAGCCCAGCGAAGCCCGCCACGCGCGCCCGTCAGGCGCCTGTGTGCGGGCCGCGCGACTCTCTCAGGGCAGTGCCTTCACCAGCGCCGGCACGGCCTCGAACAGGTCTGCCACGAGACCGATGTCCGCCACCTCGAAAATCGGCGCGTCGGCGTCCTTGTTGACGGCGACGATGGTGCCGGCGTCCTTGATGCCGGCCAGATGCTGAATGGCGCCCGAGATGCCGACCGCGACGTACAGCTCCGGCGCCACGACCTTGCCGGTCTGGCCGACCTGCATGTCGTTCGGCACGAAGCCGGCGTCCACCGCCGCGCGCGACGCACCGGCCGCGGCGCCGAGCTTGTCGGCCAGCTCGAAGATGAGGCGGAAGTTCTCGCCGCTGCCGACACCCCGCCCGCCGGACACGACCTTGCTGGCCGACTGCAGATCCGGCCGATCCTTGGCGCCGGCGCGCAGTTCGACAAAGCGCGTGTGTGTCGGCAGCGCGGCGTTGGCGCTCACCGCCTCCACCGGCGCCGGGGCCTGCTCGCCGACGGCCTTGTAGGACGCCACGCGCACGGTGCCCACCACCTTGCTGCCGTCCGGTACGGTCACGGTGAGGATGGCGTTGCCGGCGTAGATGGGCCGCTCGAACTGCCGCGGGCCGAGCACGGTCATGATGTCGCTCACTGCCGGCGCGCACAGCAGGCCGGCAACGCGCGGCAGCAGGTCCTTGCCGAAGGTGGTGGACGGGCCGAGCACATGGTCGTAGCCGGCAGCGATGTCCGCGATCTGCGGCGCCAGCACGGCGGCGAGCGGCGCGGCGTTCTCGGCGCGGGCGTTCTTGAGCACGCAGCTCACGCCGGCGAGCGCCGCCGCCTGCGTGCAGACGGTGTCGAGACCGCTACCGTCTGTGCCGCAGACCAGCACGTCGATGGCCTGCGCGCCCAGCGCGCCGGCGCAGGCCAGCACCTTGGCGGTGCCGGCGTTCAGTTTGGCGCCGTCGTGTTCGGCGATGACGAGTACCTTTGCCATCAGATCAGCCCCCGGCCCTGCAGTTCGGCCACCAGTTCTTCCACGCTCTTGACCTTGATGCCGGCGCCGCGCGCGGCCGGCGGGCGCACCGATCCCGTCTGCAGACGCGTTGTGCCGGCGCCGAGCAGGTCGGCGGCGGATTTGACGTCGAGCGGCTTTTTCTTCGCCTTCATCATCTCCGGCAGCTTCACGTAGCGCGGTTCGTTCAGACGCAGATCGCTCGTGAACACGGCCGGCAGGTCGACGTCGATCACCTCGAGGCCGGCGTCCACCTCGCGCGTCACGCGCGCGGTGTTGCCGTTGATTTCGATGGCCGAGGCGAAGGTGGCCTGCGGCCGGTCCCACAGCGCGGCCAGCATCTGGCCGGTCTGGTTGGCGTCGTCGTCGATGGCCTGCTTGCCGAGGAGCACGATCTGCGCCTGCTCCTGGTCGGCCAGCGCCTTGAAGATCTGCGCGGCTTCGAGCGGCTGCAGCGCGTCGGTGGTCTCGACGTGGACGGCGCGGTCCATGCCCATCGCGAGCGCCGTGCGCAGCTGCTCCTGCACCGCCTGCGGGCCGATGCTGACGGCAACCAGCTCCGTCGCCACGCCGCGCTCGCGCAGCCGTATGGCCTCCTCGACGGCGATCTCGTCGAACGGGTTCATGCTCATCTTGACGCCGTCGGTGAGCACACCGCTGCCGTCGGGTTTGACGCGGATGCGGACGTTGTAGTCCACCACGCGCTTGACGCCCACCAGGACTTTCATGCTTTCTCCTCGGGAAACGACCGCAGGACGGCCTTACAGATTGACGTAATTGGGACCAGACCCGCCCTCCGGCGGCACCCAGGTGATGATCTGGTACGGATCCTTGATGTCGCAGGTCTTGCAGTGCACGCAGTTGGCGGCGTTGATCTGCAAACGCGGCTGGCCGTCCTCCTCCACCATCTCGTACACGTTGGCGGGACAGAAGCGCGTGCAGGGATTGCCGTATTCGGTGCGGCAGCGGTCCACACAGATGCTGGTGTCGGCCACCCGCAGGTGCACCGGCTGGTCCTCGTCGTGCTCGGTGGCGGCGAAGTACACCGACGCCAGGCGGTCGCGCGGCTCCAGCGTGCGCTCCACGTAATCCGGCGGCGGTTCACCTGCGGACAGCAGGTGCAGCGCGCTGTGGTCCGCGTGGTTGCGCAGCGTCCAGGGCGTGCGCCCGCCGACGGCGGTTTCGAGCGCCGCATTGGCGAGACCCAACCACAGGCCGCGGTGAAAGCCCGGGCGGATGTTGCGCACGCGCTTCAATTCCGCCGCCGAGGGCGAGGCGCGCCAGCCGGCGTCGAAGCGGTCCGGCGCGTCCGCCACCAGGTGCTCGGCGGCGAGCATGCCGCTCCTGAGCGCCATGTGCGTGCCCTTGATCTTGGGCACGTTGATCTTGCCGGCGGCGTCGCCCACCAGCAGCGCACCCGGCATGGACAGGCGCGGCAGCGACTGCAGGCCGCCCTCCACCAGCGCGCGGGCACCGGTCGAGATGATCGTGCCGCCTTCGAGCAGCGGCTTCACGCTCGGGTGGTGCTTGAACTGCTGGAACGCCTCGAACGGCGAGAAGTTCGGGTCGCGGTAATCGAGCCCGACCACGAAGCCGACGGCGACGCGATCATCCGTCAGGTGATAGATGAAGCTGCCGCCGTAAGTGTCTGACTTCAATGGCCAGCCGACCGTGTGCTGCACGAGGCCCGGATCACCGCGACCGGCCGGCAACTGCCACAGCTCCTTCATGCCGATGCCGTAGGTCTGCGGGTCCACGCCGGCATCGAGCCCGAAATGCCGGATGAGCTGCTTGGCAAGACTGCCCCGGCAACCCTCGGCCAGCACGGTGGTCTTGGCGTGGATGTCGATGCCCTGCGTGTAGCTGTCCTTCTGCTCGCCGGCCTTGTCGATGCCCATGTCGCCGATGCGCACGCCGATCACGCGCTGCCCGGCCTCGTCGAACAGCGGCTCGGCGGCGGCGAAGCCCGGGAATACCTCGACGCCCAGCGCTTCGGCCTGCGGCGCAAGCCACGCGCACAGCGCGCCCAGCGACACGATGAAGTTGCCGTGGTTGTTCATCTGCGGCGGCACCACCGGCGACGTGATGCGGCCGGTCTTGGTCAGGTACGCGAACTCGTCGTGGCGTACCGGCACGCACACCGGCGGCGGGTTGTCGCGCCAGCCGGGCAGCAGCTCATCCAGCGCCTGCGGCTCGATGACGGCGCCGGACAGGATCTGCGCACCGATCTGCGAGGCCTTGTCGATCAGGCACACGCTCGTGTCGGGGCTGAGCTGCTTCAGACGGATGGCGGTCGCCAGGCCCGACGGGCCAGCGCCGACGATCAGTACGTCGAACTCGATCACGTCGCGTTCGCTCATGGCCGCTGGTCTCTCCGGTGTTCTGTGTTGTCAGTTACGCAGCGGCTTGCCGGTGGCCAGCATGTGCTCCATGCGCGCCTGCGACGGCGGCAGGCGCAGCAGTTCGAGGAAGTGCTCGCGCTCCAGGCGCAACAGGTCGTGCTCGGTCACCTCGCCGCCGGCGCCGCCGCTCATCACGGCGGCGATGTGGCTGGCCACCACGGCGTCGTGGGCGGTCATTTTACCGGCCTCGACCTGCGGCGCGACGCGTGCTTCGAGCGCCGCCCGCCCGGCCGGGCCGGGCAGGTTGACCACCGCCGGTCTCGCCGGCGCGTAGGCACCGACCATGCGCCGGGCCAGCGCCTTGGCATCCGCCAGCACGCGCCGGCGGTGCATGGTGATGGCGCAGTAATCGGTCAGCACGCGCATGGCGCGGGCGTCGGCGGCCGAACTTGACGTCACCGAACCCACGACCAGATCGAAGCCGCGCTCGACGCCGGCGTCGAGGTGCCGCAGCGTCATTTCCTTGGTGCCGCCGCCGGCCGGCAGCAGGCCGACGCGCAGCTCGACCAGGCCCGCGTTCAGCTCCGCGTGCGCCTGCAGGACGTTGCAGTGCAGCAGCACCTCGCAGCCACCGCCAAGCGCCAGCCCGCGCGGCGCGCCCACCACCGGGAACGGCGCGTACTTGAAGCCCATCAGCGCGTGCTGCAGGCCGTCGATGAAGCCGTCCAGGAACGTGAAGTCGCCGGCGCGGGCGGCATCCAGCATGCGTTTCAGATTGGCCCCGGCGCAGAAATGCGGCGCGTCGGAGCCGATCACCAGCGCCTGAAAGTCCCGCCCGACGCGGTCCAGCGTCAGCTCCATCGCCTCGACCGAGAACTCGTCGAGCGCGTTCATCTTGGTGTGGAATTCGAGCAGCGCCACGCCGTCACCCATGTCCCACAGGCTGGCGGACGCGTTGCCGAGCACGGGCTTGCCGGCGCGGCGCAGGTCGGCGACTGCCAGCGTGCCGGCCGCGCTTGGTGCGGCGTGATACGCGCCGTCGAAGCCGAGGTATTCGGGGCCGTCGGCTTCTTCCCGATAAAACCGCCCATCGCCTGTCGCCTGCGCCTTTTGCAGCAGCGCCGGCACCGGCTCACCCGCCGCCGCCAGGCGCTCGACGAACCCGGCAAGACCGATCTCGTCCAGCAGCTCGAACGGCCCGGCGCGCCAGGAATAGCCCTCGCGCATGGCGGTGTCGATGGCGCGCACGTCCCCGGCAATCTCGCTGGCCACGGTCGCGGTATAGGCCAGCGTGTAGCCCAGCATGTCGGCCGCAAAGCGCGCGCCGGCATCGTCGCCGGCCAGTACGTCCTTCGGGCCGCGCGCCTTGGCGCTGGCGAGATCCACCTTCTGCGCAGGGCGGTATTCCAAGGTCGACAGATCGAGCGCCTCGCGCTGCTTATCAGCCGTCATGCGGTAGAAGCCGCCGCCGGCCTTGCGGCCGATCCAGCCGCGCTCCAGCAGGGTCTTGAGCAGCGGCGGCAGCTCCAGCAGCGGGTGCGCCGGGTCGCCGGCCGGCAACTGGCTTTGCATGTTGCGCGCGACATCCGCCAGCACGTCGAGACCGACCAGATCGATCAGGCCGAACACGCCCGTGCCCGGCCAGCCGATGGGCTTGCCGGCCACGGCATCCGCCTGCTCCACGGTGAGGCCGTGGCGCTGCGCCGCCCGCACGCCGGCCAGCATGGCGAGGATGCCGATGCGGTTGCCGATGAACGACGGCGTGTCGCGCGCGTCCACCACTTCCTTGCCAAGCTGCACGGTGCAGAACGCGCGCAGCGTGTCTACCGCGTCCGGCCGCGTGGCGGGGCCGGCGATGAGCTCCAGCAGGCCCATGTAGCGCGGCGGGTTGAAGAAGTGTGTGATGCAGAAATCGGCCGCAAAACTCGCCGGCAGCCCGGCGGTGATTTCCGAAAGGCGAATACCGGACGTGTTGGAACTGACGATTGAACCCGGCCGGCGCACGCGCTCGACCCGCTCGAACAGCGCCTGCTTGACCGGCAGGCGCTCGACCACCACCTCGACGATCCAGTCGGCTTCGGCCAGGCGCGGGAGGTCCTGATCGAACCCGCCGGTCTCGATCAGGTCGGCGGCGGCGGCGCTCATCAGCGGCGCCGGCTTGCGCTTGAACAAGTCCTGCTTGCCGCGCTCGGCGGCCTCGCGGGTGACATCCAGCAGCAACACCGGCAGGCCGGCGTTCGCCACCTGCCCCGCGATGCCGGCCCCCATGTTGCCGGCGCCGAGCACCGCCACCTTCTTGATCGTCGTGTGATCCGCCACGTCTTGGCCCCGCCGTCGGTGATTCAGGACTGCGCCGGCGCAGGCATTTTCCGCACCGCAACGCAGCCACGCACCTTAATGAATGTTTGCCGCCACTGGCAACCGGGTCACAGCAGAATTGCCATGCCAACCGGCAGCGTCACGAAATACAGCAGTGTCGAGCCGACCATCACCGCCGCCAGCAGCTCCGTGTCGAGCCCGAAGCGCTCGCTGAGGATCATCGCCGCCATCATGGTCGGCATGCCCATCAGCAAGGTCGTGGCGACGGTCAGCTCGCCCGGCCCCGTAATGGCATGGGCAAGGCCGTATACCGCCAGCGGCACCAGCAGCAGCTTGATCAGCGCCACGCCCGCAATCGGCCGCCAGTGCAGCCGGAAGTGCCCGAACGCCAGCGACATGCCGACCGTGAGCAGCATGGCCGGCATGGTGGCGTAGCCGAGCATGCCGCTCGCCTTGTCGAGCCACGGCGCGATCGGGATGCCGAGCACGTTCAGCGCAAAGCCGATCACGAATGCCCAGATCGGCGGCAGCTTGCTCAGCACGCGCAGGAACTGCGCCGGCGTCTGCAAGTGCTCACCGTGGTTTCCGCAGCGCACCGCCACCCACAGCGCGAGCGACCAGAACAGCGGGTTGATGCCGAGGATGTCGGAATAGATGGCGTATCGCGCCCCGCCCTGCCCGAACAAGGTCTGCATGACTGGGATGCCGAGCGAGATGATGTTCGGCAGGCCGCAGCCGATGATGAGCGCGCCGAGCTGCGCCGGGCCGCTGAGTGCAAAGAAGCGCTGCCGGAACAACCCGAACGCGAGCGCCATGCCGAGCACGATGGCGAACATGGTCAGCAGCGGCGCCAGTATCAGCTCGGCATTCACCTCGGCCCGCACCACCGTGTGAAAGGCCAGCGCCGGGTAGTAGACGTACATCACGAGCGCGCCGATCACGCGCCGCGCCGTCGGCGCGTCGATGCCGCCCGGGCGCAGGCGCCGCCACACGTAACCGACCGCCATGATGCCGCCGACCGGCAGCAGCGCCTGTTGCAATACCGGGGCGAGACTGACCACGCAGTTCCTTGTTCGTTGAATTCCGCGGCGCGCCGGCTGCGGGGCTGCGGTATGGTACGCGTCAGCCCCCTCACCGCTTCTTCCATGCACGCGATCCTTGCCGAACCCCGTGGCTTTTGCGCCGGCGTGGTGCGCGCCATCGACATCGTCGAGCGCGCGCTCGAACTCTACGGCCCACCCGTCTACGTGCTGCACGAGATCGTCCACAACCGGCACGTGGTGGACGACCTGCGCGCCCGCGGCGCCGTGTTCGTCGAGACCGTGGACGAGATTCCGCCCGGCGCGCGCGCCATCTTCAGCGCCCACGGCGTGGCCGACAGCGTGGTCGAAGCCGCCGCCGCACGGGGTCTGAAAAGCATCGACGCCACCTGCCCGCTGGTCACCAAGGTGCACGGCCAGGCGCAGCGCTACGCGGCACAGGACTACGACGTGGTCATCGTCGGCCACACCGGGCACCCGGAAGTCGAGGGCACGCGCGGCAGCGTGAAAGGCCGCGTCCACGTGGTCGGGGAGCCGCACGAGGTGGCGGATCTCGTGGTGAAGGATCCGGCGCGCGTCGCCTATGTGACGCAGACCACGCTGTCGCTCGACGACACCCGCGACGTGATCGACGCGCTCAAAAAACGCTTCCCGGCCGCCCGCGGGCCGGACACCAACGACATCTGCTACGCCACGCAGAACCGCCAGAACGCCGTCAAGGCGCTGCTCGGCGACATCGACGTGCTGCTGGTGGTCGGCAGCCGCAGCAGCTCGAACTCGAACCGCCTGCGCGAGGTCGGCGAGCGCGCCGGCCTGCCGTCTTACCTCGTCAGCGACGCCTCGGGACTCGACCGCGCCTGGTTCGCACCGGACAACCGCATTGGCATCACCGCCGGCGCGTCCACGCCGCAGCGGCTGGTGGACGGCGTACTCGAACGACTGCGCGATTGGGGCCTCACCGCCACGCGCAGCCAGGCCGGCATTGCCGAGGAGACCATCTTCCGCCTGCCGCCGGAGCTGGCGCGGCCGGATCGGGGGCGGTTGCCGGCGGACCTGCGCTAGCCGGCCTCTAGCCGCCGTGCGTGACCCGGTCGCGCAGATACGTCGGCAACGCCAACTCGGCGGACACCGCCTCGCCGCGCAGAAACGCCGCCGCCGCCAGCCGGGCTAGACCACCCGCCCGCGGCTGCGCGTCCCCAGCGACCGCGTCGATGCGCTCACCCAGTCGAGCGGCGAGCACCTCGCCGTAGGCCGCCCAGCCTGGACCCACGCCCACGCCGCGCCAGTCCGTAGTCGCGGGCAGCGCGATCGCGTCAGGCGGCGCCAGGGCGTCGTCGACATCGGCCACTACCAGCCCGTCGGCGCCGCGCGTGTAGTAGCCGTAATAGACCTCGCCCAGGCGCGCGTCGAGCGCCGCCAGCACGCGCCCTGCCCCGCTCGCCTGCGCCAGTGCGGCGAGCGTCGAGACCGGCACCACCGGCCGGTCGAGCCCGAGCGCAAGGCCCTGCGCCACGCCAGCGGCGATGCGAAGGCCGGTGAAGGCACCGGGGCCGCGGCCAAACGCGATGGCATCGAGCGCATGGCGTGTCACGCCGGCCGCGGCGAGCACGCCGTCGATCATCGGCAGGATCAGCGCCGCGTGCTGGCGCGGCGCGAGGCGGTGGTCCTCGATCACCTCGTCGCCCACCAGCAGCGCCACGGAGCAGCAGTCGGTGGCGGTTTCGAGCGCCAGCAGGTTCACGCCGGGGTCTCCTGAAAAAAGCGCTGCACGTCGTCGATGTCCCGCGTAATCGGCATGTCCGGCAGGCTCTGCAGGAACACCTTGCCGTAGCCGCGCCCGACGAGGCGCCGGTCGCCCACCATCAGCACGCCGCGGTCGCCGGCGTCGCGGATCAACCGTCCGAGACCTTGTTTCAGCGTGATCACGGCGTGCGGGAGCTGGTAGTCGTTGAATGGATCCTGACCCTGCGCGCGCAGGTGCGCTATGCGCCCGGCGACGATCGGCTCGCCCGGCGAGGCGAACGGCAGCTTGTCTACGATGACGCAGGACAGCGCCTCGCCGCGCACGTCCACGCCCTGCCAGAAGCTGCCGGTGCCGAGCAGCAGCGGCGCCGCGGCGCGGCGGAATTGCGCCAGCAGTTCGCCGTTCGGCCGCTCGCCCTGGACCAGCAGCGTAAAGCCGTCGACATGGCGCAGCCGCGTCGCCGCCCGGCGCAGCGCGCTGTGGCTGGTGAACAGCATGAAGGCCCGCCCGCGGCTCGCCCGCAGCACCGGCAATGCGGCATCGACCAGCGCATCCGTGTAGCCGGGATCGGACGGCTCCGGCAGGTCCGGCGGCAGGTACAGCAAGGCCCGCTCGCGGTAGTCGAAGCCGCCCGGCAGCGCCAGCGTGCGCGCGTCGGCGAGTCCCAGGCGCTGCACGAAGTGCCCGAACTGCCCGGCCACCGCAAGCGTGCCGGACGTGAACACGCAGGCCCGGCCGGCGCGCGCGAAGCGCTCCGTGAACAGCGGCGCCACGTCCACGGGGCTCGCGTGCAGCGTGCAGGAGCGCGCGCGCACGTCGATCCAGCGCACCTGATCGGCCTGGCTTTCCGCCAGAAACGGCGCAAGACGGCCTTGCAGCAAGGCCACCCGCGCGGCGGCGTTGTCGAGATCGGTGCTGCGGCCTTCGAGTGCTTCGAGCGCCGGTGCCAGCACGGCCAGCGCGTCGCGAATCGCCTGCAAAGCCGCCGCAAAGCGCGCCGGCAACCGCCCCGGCCAGGGCTCGCGCCGCGCCGGCTCGCCGAGCGAGGCCAGCAGTTCCGCCGCCGCCGCGCGCAGCGCCTCGGCCTGCGCCGGCAATTCCGGCACGTCGCCAAGCGTCCCCGCCAGCGCGACCAGATCGCGCGCCAGATCCACCAGTTGCAGGCTGCCGAGACTCACGCCGAAGAACAGCGTCGCCACGTCCGGCAGCAGGTGCGCCTCGTCGAACACGAACACGTCGGCGTCCGGCAGCACCTCGCCGAAACCGGTTTCCTTCAGCGACAGGTCGGCGAAGAACAGGTGATGGTTAACGACCACCAGATCCGCCTGCTGCGCGGCGCGGCGGGCCTTGAGCAAAAAGCACTCGCCGATCTGCGGGCAGTCCTGCCCCAGGCAGTTGTCGCCGGTGGAGGTCACGAACGGCCGCAGACTCGACTGCGGCGAGAGGTCTTCGAGCGTGTCGAGATCGCCGTCCGGCGAGCGCTCGGCAAACCCGCGCACCGCGGCGAGCGCCGGGTGCAGCGTGAGATCGACACCGAAATCGCCCGCCAGCAGGCGCTCCAGCCGGTGCGGGCACAGGTAATTGGCGCGACCCTTCAGCAGCGCCGTGTCGACGGCAAGACCCAGCGCCCGTTGCAACGTCGGCAGGTCGCGGTGAAAAAGCTGGTCTTGCAGCGCGCGTGTGCCGGTAGCGATCAGCGCCTTGCGCCCGCCGAGCAGCGCCGGCAGCAGGTATGCGAAGGTCTTGCCGGTACCAGTGCCGGCCTCGACCAGCAGCGTGGCCCGCTCGGCGATGGCGGCTTCCACCGCCTCGGCCATCTCAAGCTGCGTCGCGCGCGGCGCGAAACCCGGCAGGGCTTCAACCAACGGCCCGTCGGCGCCCAGCAGTTCGGTGGCCGTCACGCCAGCGCCGTGTCGGGCAGGAACGGTTCGAGCACGCTGTCCAGCAGTTCGAAACCGCGCGTCGTGGCGCGCGCGCCCTCGGCGTCGAGTGCGATCAGGCCCTGCCCCGCGGCGGCTTCAAGCCGCGGGCGGATGGCGATCGGCGACAGGCCCGTGCGTTCGGCGAACTGCCGCCAGGTGAAGCCGTCGGTCAGGCGCAGCGCATTCAGCAGGAACTCGAACGCCCGCTCCGACGGCGCCACCCAGCGCTGCTCGGCCGCCGCATCACCGGCCGTCGCGTGCGTCATATACGCCTGCGGCTGGCGGTACTTGGCCAGACGCAGGATGCCCTCGGCCGAGGTGAGCTTGCCGTGCGCGCCGGCGCCGATGCCGAGGTAGTCGCCGAACTGCCAGTAGTTCACGTTATGCCGGCATTCCTGCCCGAGCCGGGCGTGAGCGGACACCTCGTAGCGTCGGTAACCCGCGCCGGCGAGACGTTCAAGACCCGCCGCCTCGATATCCGCCAGCGCTTCCGGCGTCGGCAACCCGGGCCGCGCGCTGTAGAACACCGTGTTCGGCTCGACCGTGAGCTGGTACCAGGACACGTGGCCCGGATCGAGCGCCAGCGCGGCGTCGAGATCGGCCAGCGCCCGCGCCACGTCCTGCCCCGGCAGGCCGTACATGAGGTCGATGTTCACGCGCTCGAAGCCGCTGTTAAGCGCCACCTCCACCGCCTGGCGCGCCGCGGCGCCGTCGTGAATGCGCCCGAGCGCCTTGAGCGCGCCATCGTCGAAACTCTGCACGCCGAGCGAGAGCCGGTTCACGCCGGCGTCGGCGAAGCCCTTCAGACGCGCGGTATCGAGCGTGCCGGGGTTGGCCTCCATCGTGATCTCGGCGCCGCCCAACAACGACAGGCGCGCGCGCAGCTCCGACAGCATCCGGTCGATGGACGTCGGATCGAACAGGCTCGGCGTGCCGCCGCCAATGAACACGCTCACCACCGGCCGCCCCCACACCCGCGGCAGGTCGGCTTCGAGATCGCGCAGCAGCGCGTCGATGTAGTCGTTCTCGGGGACCGGGCCCGCGGCGGCGTGCGAATTGAAGTCGCAGTACGGGCACTTGCGCACGCACCACGGCAGGTGCACGTACAGGGACAGCGGCGGCGCGCTGCTAAACTGCGCCGCCGCGCCGTCGCCGGAGCGGTGAAACGTGAGGGTTTTCAAGGTCATGCGGATGGGTCAGCGCAAGATTTGCGCACGCGGAGTATATCGCCCGCTGCTCGCAGCCCTGCTGCTGGCCTTGTGCGCGCCGCTGGCGCTGGCCGCCACGGTGCTGAAGCCGCCGCGGCCGGTCGAGCACATGAAGCTCCTCGACCAGCACGGCGCGCCGGTCACGGCGGAAAGCCTTGCGGGCCGCTGGACGGTGCTGTTCTTCGGCTTCACGCACTGCCCGGACGTGTGCCCGACCACGCTCGCGCGCCTGGCCGGCGTGCAGCGCCGCCTGCCGGAGGCCATCCGTCCCAAGGTGCGCTTCATGCTGGTGTCGGTAGATCCGATGCGCGACACGCCCGAACGTCTTGCCGAGTACGTCGGCCAGTTCGGGCAGGACTTCGTCGGCGCCACGGCGCCACTCGGTGAACTCGCGCCGCTGCTCAAGGAGCTGGGTGTGAGCTACGCCTACACGGCGCAGGAGCACGACGAACACGCCGGGCATGCCGGCCATGACGGACACGGCGCCCCGGCCTATACGGTGACGCACTCCGAAACGCTGTACGTGCTGGACGCACGCGCGCGCCTGCACGCCGTGTTCACGGACCCCAAGGACGACTACGCGCTGCTGCGCGATCTGAGCACCTGGGCGGGCACCCCCGAACGCAAGCGCTGACCGGTCGCCCGGCTCAGACCAGAAAGCTCAGATTCGGGCTCATCAGCACCACTTCGTCCATCAGGATGTCCCGCGCCGCCAGGCGCAGCACGCCGCCTTCCTCGCGCAGCACATCCTCACGCCGGCCGGAGAAGAAATACGGCGTGCTCTGCGTCGGCCGCACGCGGAACACCAGCACGTGGCTGGTGACCCGATACGTGCCGGGCTGGGTCCCGTCCCAGGCGCGGATGTTGGTCACGAAGTGCCGCGTGATGGTCGGCGGGCTCTCGGCGGTGGTGGTGGACGGCCGTGACCACAGCTCGATGCGCGTTGCCAGCGTGGCGTAGTCGTCGTCGTAGTAGCCGTTCTGGAACGTCGGCGTCGGCGCCTGACCCTCGTGAAAACCCCGCCCCGGCATGCGGTAGCGGATGTCCGGCGTGACGCGCTCCAGCCAGCGGCCGTAGGCGTGCTGGTCGAACAGCTCGGCCTCGTCGTACAGAAAATTCAGGATGCGCCGGTAGGTGGCGTCGTCGACCTGTTGTTGCGTGTCCATCGCCTCAGCCCGCCATCAGTTCGCGCCAGCGCAGCAGCAGCCCGAACTCGGACATTTCCGAGTACGTCGAGCGGTAAGCCTCGCCCGGGCCGGGGAAGTCCGCGATGCGCTCGTCGTGCGAGGCCAGGATCATCTGGAAGCTGCTCATGCGGTCGCGGCCGACGGTGCCGCGGCTGCCGGCGTCGATGGCCGCCCAGGCCTCGGCGTCGTCCTGGTCGAAGGTGCCGGCGGCAGTGAACGTACGGATGCCGGCCGCAAGACTCGCCTGCTTGTACTCGTCGGGCGCCTCCCGGTCGGCGAAGAACCAGTTCCAGATTTCGGTGCGGTCGGGACCGGTCGGCTGCCAGACGCGCACGTTGAAGAAATTCACCGGCATCTGATCGGGCGCGAAGCTGATCGGAAAGTGCACCCAGGACAGGTTCGGAAAGACGGTCATCACCTTGTTGAACATGTTCGCCTTGAGCTTCAGCTGGCCCGGGTTCAGGGTCTTCTGGTACAGCTCGACCATGCCGGGGTGGAAGCCCACCCACGGCGGCATGCCGGGCGGCAGGTCCACGAAGATGCAGCCGTGGCCGTTGCCGGCGCGCACCGCCGGACCTGCGATGGCGAGCTCGCGTAGCACGTCGAGCGGCATGCCGGCGGCGATCTTGCGCGTGATCGGACCGTGCGTCTTCAGCGCGTGCGGGCCGTCGGCGGCGAAATTCACGGCGCCGTATTTCCAGTTCTTGCGCGCCACCCAGCGCACCGGCGCGCCCAGCGCCTGCGCGCCTCCCGGCGTGCGCGCGAACAGCATGTCGATATACCAGCGGGCGTCGCCGAGGTAGTCGTCGAGGCTCGGCGCCTGCGGGTCAAAGGTGGCGAAGATGAGCCCCGCGTGCGTGGCGACGCGCGCCTGCACCAGATCGAAGGTGGCCAGATCCACCCGTCCCTTGTAGGCCTCGGGCGCGTCCGCCATGGCGGCGAGGCGGCCCGTGTTGTCGAAGCTCCAGCCGTGGTACGGACAGACATAGCCCATGGCGTTGCCGCTGTCCGCGCGGCACAGCAGGGCGCCGCGGTGCGGGCAGGCGTTCAGGAACACGCGCAGCGCGCCGTCCTGGCCGCGCGCCAGGATCACCGGGTCGTCGCCCATCACGCGCGTCACGTAGTCGCCGGGTTTGGGCAGTTCGCTGTCGTGGCCCACGAACAGCCAGCTGCGCGCAAAGATGCGCGTCAGCTCCAGGCGGTGGATGTCGGGGTCCGTGAACACGCGGCGACTGACCAGCCCCGTGTCCGGGTCCACCAGGTGGCCCGGGTGGCCGAGGTCATCGATCTTCATGGCTCGCTCCTCCGTGAACGATACGGCGCGCCGATACGGTGCCAGCGCGCTCGTGTCTTTAAGGTGCCGTACTAGGCAACACCCCGCAAGTGGCCACCCGGCGCCGGGCGCGAGCGGCCGCACGCGTCGAGCAGACCGAGCGCCGACCGCGCGATGCCGGCGGCATCGAGCCCAAACCGTGCAAGCTGCACTGCCGGATCGCCGTGCTCGACCAGCGTGTCCGGCACCGCCAGCAGCCGCGTCGGCACGTGGATGCCCTGCCCCGCCAGCGCCTCCAGCACGGCGCTGCCGAAGCCGCCGGCGAGCGCGTGTTCCTCCACCGTGACCAGCGCCCCGCAGCGGCGGGCGAGATCGGCAATCGCCGGCAGGTCGAGCGGCTTCACGAAGCGGGCGTTGAACACCGCCGCCTCGATGCCCGCCTCGGCAAGCCGTGCGGCGGCGTCGAGCGCCGGCGCCACGCGGCTGCCGAGCGCGACGATGGCGAGATCACCGCCGTCGCGCAGCAACTCGCCGCGGCCGATCTCGAGCCCCCGGATGTCGGCATCGAGCGCCACGCCAAGCCCGTTGCCGCGCGGGTAGCGCAGCGCCGCCGGGCCGGGGTGCTCGATGGCCGTGCGCAGCATGTGCCGCAGCTCGTTCTCGTCCTTCGGCGCCATCAGCACCATGTTCGGCAGGCAGCGCAGGTAGGCCAAGTCAAACAGGCCCTGGTGGGTGGCGCCATCCGCGCCGACCAGGCCGGCGCGGTCGAGTGCAAACGTGACGTCGAGGTTCTGCAGGCACACGTCGTGCACCACCTGGTCGTAGCCGCGCTGCAGGAAGGTGGAATAGATCGCCGCCAGCGGCTTCAGGCCCGTGGTGGCGAGGCCGGCCGCGAAGGTGACGGCGTGCTGCTCGGCGATACCGACATCGTGAAAACGCTCCGGCAGCGCGGCGGCAAAGCGGTCGAGCCCGGTGCCGCCCGCCATGGCGGCGGTGATGGCGACGATGCGCTCGTCCGCCCGCGCGAGCTGCACGGCGGCATCCGCGAACACGGACGTGTAGGACGGCACCGTCGCGGCGGGTTTGGGCATGTCGCCGGTGGCGGCATCGAAGGCCGTCACGCCGTGGTACTTGAGCGGATTGGCCTCGGCCGGCGCGTAGCCCGCGCCCTTGCGCGTGATGGCGTGCACCAGCACCGGCCCCTCGCCGCCCGCCATCATCGCGCGGGCGTTCTTCAGCGTCGCCAGCAGCGACGGCAGGTCGTGGCCCGATACCGGCCCGATATAGCGAAAGCCGAACGCCTCGAACAGCGTGGCCGGCGTCAGCAGCGCCTTGGCCGAGCGCTCCGCCCGGCGCGCGAGCTGCTGCAATGGCTGCGGCAGCGGCGCCAGCACGTCCTTGGCCAGACGGCGCAGGCGCCGCGCCGACGGCGCCGACAGCTTGCGCGACAGGAACGCGCCGAGCGCGCCGACGTTCGGCTCGATCGACATCTCGTTGTCGTTCAGCACCACCAGCAGGTTGGGTTGCTTCAAGTGTCCGGCGTGGTTCAGTGCCTCCAGCGCCATGCCGGCGGTGAGCGCGCCGTCGCCGATCATGGCTACGGCAAAGGCGTCCTCGCCGGCAGCCTGCAAGCCGCGCGCCATGCCGAGCGCGGCCGAGATGGACGTGCCGGCGTGGCCGGCGCCGAAATCGTCGTACGGCGACTCCGCCCGGCGCAGGAACTTGGCGGGCCCGCCTTCCTTGCCGATGCGGGCGAAGTCCGCGCGCCGGCCGGTGAGCAGCTTGTGCGCGTAGGCCTGATGACCGACATCCAGCACCAGCCGGTCGCGCGGCGTATCGAAGACGTAATGCAGCGCGACCAGCAAATCGACCGCGCCGAGGCTGGACGCAAGATGCCCGCCGCTGCGCGACACGAGCTGCACGATCTCGTCGCGCAGCGCCTGGGCGACGTCGGGCAGCGCGTCCGCGGGCAGCGCGCGCAGTTCGGCCGGCGATTCGATGCTATCGAGCGGCGTGTCGTTCATCGGAACTGTCCTCAGGCTGACCTGAACGTGAAACGGCGAGCGGGCGCAGCGCCACCGGCTGCGCGCGAAGTTCATAACGGCGCTCGCAGTAAGCGGCGTCCTCGATCCACAGGCGCCGCGCGGCGTGGCTCACCACCGGCCGCAGCAGCCAGCCGAGCCGCCGTGCGAGCGCGAAGCCCGGCCGTGCCGAGTGCGCGAACACGGCCTCGGTGATCTGACAGCGGCCGGCGTCGACTGTCGTGCCGTGCGTTTCGACCACCGAGCCCACCCCCTCGCCGGCGACGATGGTCATGGCGATCGAGCGCCGCTGCGGGCAGTGAAAGCGCGCGTCGACCTCGACCGCCAGCGGTCCTGCCACGCGAAACGCCACGCGCACGGTGATGCTGTCCGCGGCCTGCTCCAGCACCTTCAGGCGGGCGAAGGAATGGCCGTGGAAGTGCGCGCCGTGCCAGGGGTCGAGGCGGTTTTCCAGCACCTCGCGCGGCGTGCAGCGCGCCGGCAGCGTCATGACGGATACCAGCGAGTCCGTGGGCCGCGCTGGCAGCACCGGTGCCGCGAGCGGCTCCTCGCCCGGCAGTTGCACCCACACCAGCACGCCGTCGTCATGCGCCGGCAGCAGCGCCGCGCACGGCGCCTGGGCATCGAGCGCGAGGCCGTGCCATGGGCAGATAACGGCGCCATTGGCGACCCGTCCCTGCGACCAGGGTGCGCCAAGGTGCGGGCAGTGGTCGTCCGCCGCGTGCACGCCGTGCGCGCTGCGCCAGAGCACCAGATCGCGGCCCAGCACGCGCGCCGCGATCGGCTTGCCGCGCAGAGCCGCGGAGCCCGCCACCACGTGCCAGCCGCCGGCCGGGCGTTCCAATGCCTGCTCCAGCGCGCCCGCGATCCAGCGGGGCTCAGCCGCCTGCCAGTCGGCGCGGGACGGCGCCGGCAGTTCGCCAAGATCCGCCCCGAACAGCCACAGCGCCCGGCCGTGCACGTCGCTTACCCGGCGCATCAGGCGGCCCTCAGTGTCGGCGCGAGCAGCCCGCGCTGCGGACCCGTCCACAGCGGAGCCGGGTCCACCCTGTGCATCGCGAGCAGCGTGTTGGCGGCAAGCACGCCGGACGCCGTGGCCCGTTCCATCAGCGCGCAGGCAAACGGCAGGCGCACGTGATCGCCCGCCAGCACCAGTGTCGGATCGGCCGTGCCGACGCCCGGCCGATCCGCCGCACTGCCAGGCGGAAACGCCGGGCAGTCGGCGCGCAGCAGGAACTGCTCGCCGAGCACCTGCGCCGTGGCGGTTTCGGGATACACCGCGTGCAGCGCGCCGAGCAGGCGGCGGCGGATGTCGGCCTCGTCTTCGGTGTTGAGGCCGTAAGCGTGCAGCTCCAGCACCGCGCCGCCGTGGCGGCGCGCCCAGTCGGCGCTCTCGTCGTGAAACGCGCTGTACACGGACACGTTGTCGAGGATGTCGTAACCCGCCGTGCCGGCGAACGGCGCACGCGCAGCGTCGACCGGCCGGTCAAGCCACAGCCGCCACACGGCGAACGGCCGCGTGGCCTGCACGCGCTCCAGCGGCGTGCGCACGGCGGCCGCGAGCGTGCCGCTGGCATCGAGAACACGCCGCAGGCCGGGGGCGTCGAGTGCCAGCACCAGCTCGTCGGCCGTCAGCGGGCCGTCTGCGGTGTGCACCTGCCAGTGGTCATCGTGACGCGCGATGGCCTGCGCGGCGCAGCCGAGCCGCAGATCAACACCCAAGGCCCTCAGGTGCGCCTCGAACGGCCGCCACAACCACGCCCCGAACGGCCGCCGCGCCACGTCGAACACCAGCCCTTCGCGGTTACCGAAAAAGTAGTAGTGGAACAGCATCAACAAGTCCGCCGCCGAGAACGCGTCGGTCGGGTTGAAGAAGCTATGCGCGAACACATCCAGCAGGCGCATGCGCGCGGCCGGCGGAAAGTTGAGCCCGCGCAGCCAGTCCTCGGCACTCAGCCCATCCCAGCGCGCCGGCGTGCGCTGCGGGTGCCAGCCGAGCATGGCGAGCGCGTGGCCGATGCGCACCCGGCGCAGATCGCCGATGCCGATCCCGACCTGGCGCATCAGCGGCAGCAGCGTGAGCAGCGCATTGGCCGGCAGGTCGGCGAACGACAGCGGCCCGGCCGGCGTCAGGATCGGGTAATCGGTGAGTGGCACAAGGCCGTCGAGCGCCGGGTCCACCCGCCGCAGCAGCGCGCGCAAGTTGTAATAGTTGCGGAAGAAGGCGTGAAAGCCGCGGTCCATCTCGAAGCGCTCGCCGGCCACCTCGACCGGCCAGGCGGCGAGCCGCCCGCCGAGCCCGGCGTTGGCTTCCAGCAGCGTGACGGCGGCGCCGCGCTCGGCGAGCGTCACCGCCGCCGCGATGCCGGCAAGACCGCCGCCCAGTACCGCCACGCGCAGCGGCTCGGCGAGCCGGGCGCGGCCGAAATGCGGTTGCGAGAACGCCCTCATGCCGGCCGCCGGGCGATGAAGGTGTGCACGATCTGGCGCTGCCACAGCCGGCCGGGGATGACGCGCAGCAGCTCGAAGCCGGCGCGCTCGACCCGCGCGGCGAGCGCGTCGCGGCGGTCGAAATCGAGCACGCTGTCCTCCAGGTACTCGAACAACTGCGGCGCGCCCGACACCGCCGCGCAGAACGGCCGCACCACCGCCCGGCACATGAAGCGCCACAGCCGCTCGGCGCCCGGGCCGGCGAGGCTGTAGTCGTGGATCGCCAGCAGCCCGCCCGGCGCGAGCAGGTCCTTGATCTCGACGAGTGCCCGGTCCGGGTCGCGCACGTTGCGCAGGCCATAGGACATCAGAATCCCGCCGAAGGGGCCGGCGAGGTACCGCCCCGGCGTCTGCGCGTCGCCTTGCAGGTACTCGATCGGGTCGAGCGCCTTTTGCCGCGCCTGCGCCAACATGCCGGCCGAGCCATCGAGCGCCACCATCGGCACGCCGGGGTGCGCGCGGCGCAGCGCCTGCGTCGACAGGCCACTGCCGCAGCACAGATCGAGCAGCCGCGGCACCGGCAACGGCGCGAGCGCTCGGGCGGCGTCCGCCAGCATGCCGACGTAGCCCGGATTCAGCCGACACATCAGGTCGTAGCGCGGCGCCACGGCGTCGAAGGCGTCCGGAACGGCGATCTTTTCCATGCTCAGAAGTACCGCATGTCGATGAGGACCGGCTGGCCGGCCTTGGGTGTCAGCAGCGCATCCCTGAAGCTCGGCGGCCCGAACAGGATGCGCGGGTTGTTGGACACGCCAAAGCCCTCCTTGGGAATGCCGAAAAAGCCCATCGCCATGCGCTTGTCGCCGTCCTCGTCGTGCAGCACGGCTATCGCCAGCGGCCGATCGTCCGGCAGATCGGTGAAACGCACGCGCACCTCGCTGCCGGTGATTGGCGCCTCAACACGATAGGCGGCGCGCTCGCCCTCGCCCGGAAACCCGGCCGGTTCCAGAAACACCGCGAACAGCGCGCTGCCGTTCTGGTTGCGCAGCCCGCGGGCGATGACCTCGACATCCATGGCATGCGCCTCCGTGGCCAACCCCGCCAGCAGCGCTGCGCCGAGCATCACGCGCCCGGCAGACACAGCTCGGCTCCGAATTCGAGTACCCGCAGCGGCGCCCGCTTCGACGTGCCCTTCGGCGCGCGGGCAAAGCCGCCGCGAAGCTGCTGCGCGAGCGCGATCAGCACCTGCGCCGCCTTGCCGCGGCCCGGCAGGTAGGCGCGTCCGGCAAGCGGCTGGTAACCCTGCCGCGCCAGTGCCGCGCCGATGCCGCGGTAGATGCGTGCCGCCGCCCGCACGGCAAGACCGCAGCGCCAGTCGAGCGCGCCGATGCCGCCAAGGCCGCGCCGGTAATACGCGTCCGCCAGCGCGAGCGTGCGGCGCACCTCGCGCGGCAGTTGCGCGGCGAGGGCATTGTCCAGCGGCCGCGCGAGCGCACTGCGCACCGCGCCTTCGTCCGCAAAGCCGAGCGCCCGGTACGGCAGGTACAGCCGCCCGCGCTGCCAGTCCTCGGCCACGTCGCGACAGATGTTGGTGAGCTGCATGCCCATGCCGAGAGACGCCGCTTGCGGCAGCGCGGCATCGTCGGCAAGACCCATCACGTGGCACATCATTAGCCCCACCACGCCCGCCACGCGGTAGCAGTACAGCGCCAGCGCCGCGTCGTCGGCGTACAGATCGGGCGCCAAATCCATCGCCATGCCGGCCAGCAGCTCCTGCGGGTAATGGCGCGGCAACGCGCAGCGCTCGACCAGCCCGGCGAACGCAAGAAGAATCGGGTCGTCACTCGCCTCACCGCGGTACACGGCGTCGAGTTCCGCCGTAAGACGCGCGAGGCTCGCCCCCGATCCAACCGAACCATCGGCGGACATATCGACCGCATCATCAGCACGCCGACACCAGGCGTAGAGCGCCACCACGTCGCCACGCACCGCCGCCGGCAGCAGGCGCGACGCCAGCGAAAAGCTCTTTGAATGCTGATGGATGACGGCGGCAACGGCATCGCTCATCGCGGGAAATCCTCGTCGATCAGCGTCATGGCCGCCTTGGCGGAATTGATCACGCCCGGCATGCCGGCGCCCGGATGCGTGCCGGCGCCGACCAGGTACAGGCCCGGGATGTGCCGGTCGCGGTTGTGCGGGCGCAGGTACGCGCTCTGCCACAGCACCGGCGCCAGCGAGAAGCCGTTGCCGTGGTGGGCGCCGAGTTCGCGCTGGAAATCGCGCGGCGTCATCCAGCGCTTGACGGTGACGTGCGCGCGCAGGCCCGGCATGGCGTGCTGTTCGAGGTACGCCAGGATGCGCTCGGCGTACTCGGCGCCGACGCGGTCCCAGTCGATGTCGGCATTGCCCAGGTGCGGCACCGGCGAGAGCGCATAGAACGTGTCGCCGCCCGGCGGGGCGAGCGCGGGATCGGTCACGCTCGGCGCGTGCAGGTACAGGCTGAAGTCGTCCGGCAGCGCGTGGCCGTAGAAAATTTCCCGCACCAGCTCGCGGTAGCGCGGCCCGAACAGGATGGTGTGGTGGCGCACGTCGTCGCGGTACTGCCGGTCGGTGCCGAAATAGACCACGAACAGACCCATCGACCAGCGCGACCGATCGAGCCGCCGCGCCATGCGCGCCGCCCGCGGGTGGTCCGCGTACAGCGTGCGGTAGGTGTGCATCACATCCGCGTTCGAGACCACCAGATCGAAGCGCTGCTCGCCCGCCGCCGTGCGCACGAGGTGGCTGCGGCCGTCGAGGCGGATGCCCTCCACCGGGCACGCCAGGCGCAGTTCGCCGCCGAGTTCCTCGAACAGCGTCACCATGGCCCGCACCAGCGCGTGCGTGCCGCCGCGCACGAACCACACGCCGTGCGTGCGTTCGAGGTGGTTGATCAGCGCGTAGATGGACGAGGTCGCGAACGGGTCGCCGCCGACGAACAGCGGGTGGAATGAGAGCGCCTGGCGCAGGTGGTCCGAGCGCACGTAGCGGCTGACGGCGCCGTACACGGAGCGCTCGGCCCGCAGCGTGACCAGCTTCGGCAGCGCGCGCAGCATGCTGGCGGCCGTCACGAACGGCGCGCCGGCGAGGTTCTCGTACCCCTCGCGGTACACCGCCTCGCTGTAGCGAGCGAAGCGCGCGTAGCCCGGGCCGTCGCCGGGCGCGATGCGGTCGATCTCGGCGGAGAGACGCTCGGCGTCCTCGAACGCCTCGAAGCGCGTGCCGTCCTCCCACTGCAATCGATAGAACGGATCGAGCGGCAGCAGCTCGACGCGATCCGCGAGTCGCGCGCCGCCGATGGCGAACAGCTCCTCCAGGCACTGCGGCGCCGTCACCAGCGTCGGGCCCATGTCGAACACGTGCCCCTGCTCGGCAAACGCATAGGCCCGCCCGCCGGGCAGCGCACGCGCCTCGAACACGGTGGTCTTGATGCCGCGCGCCTGCAGACGGATGGCGGCGGCAAGGCCACCGAAGCCGCTGCCGATCACCGCTGCGCGTTGCTTGATACCGGCCTCAGCCATACGCGCGCTCCAGGCGGTCGAGATCGCCACGCACGTCGCTCACGGCGGCGGCAGCAAACCCGTGCGCCGCGAGCAGGTCGCCCGCTTCCTTCAGCACGGCACGCGCCGGGGCCAGGGCATCGGCGCCGATCAACGTCGCCAGCTCCGCGCACACCGCCTGCCAGTCGCCGCGCTCCACAGCGGCGCGCGCCTCGCGGGCCAGCGCGTGGTACTGCCACTGCGAGCAGCGTTGCGCGGCGAGCGCCCAGGCCCAGGTGGGCCGGCCGCAGCGCAGGTCCTCGCCCGCCTTGTCGTGGCGGTCCGCCACCAGCACGGCGGTGAGGTCATCCAGCATCTGAAGGCCGACGCCGACTCGCTCGCCAAAGCGTTGCAGCGCGTCCACGCGCGCGGCCGAGGCGCCACCCGCCACCGCGCCGAGCGCGACGCACAGCGCCGTGAGACAACCGGTCTTGAGGCGGCTCTGCTCGGCGACGAGTTCCGGCACGCTGTCCTGCGCCAGCGTCCACACCTGCACGCCAAGATCGAGCGCCTGACCGCGGTGGCAGTCGAGCAGCGTCGCGGTGATCAGCTCCACGCACGCGCGGCGCCGCGCCGCGGACAGGCGCAGCTCATCGAGCAGCCCGTAAGGCCAGAAGTACAGCCAGTTGGCGGCGTTCAGCGCCCGCTCGGGGCCGATCACCCGGTGCAGCGCCGGGCCGCCTCGGCGCGTCACGGCGCCATCCTGCAGGTCGTCCACGATCAGCGAAGCGCTGTGCAGGATCTCCGGCAGCAGACACAGTGTCTGTGGCGGCTCGCCGCGCCCGCCGCCAAGCTGCCAGCCGTGCCGCACGAGCCGCGCCCGCACCAGCTTGCCGGACCGCCCGAGGTACTCGGCGAGCGGTGCGTAGAGCGCGTCGCGCCACACCGATTCGCACACGCCTGCAGCCGGCGGCAAGGTACTCACGCGCTGCTCGAAAAACGCCGCGAGACTGCCCGGGTCCACGCCGGCGGCGTCCGCAGGCTCACGCGGGTCCTCGACCTGCGAACGGCCGCGGCCCGGACCAACCGGCACCGGACCCGACGCCGCAGCCAGCGCCAGCAGTTTCATGAGGACGTCTCCTGGGTGTGGGGCCGAGGGAACCAGGCACTGCCGAAGCCGCGCGGCGGGCGGCCGAGCAGCAGCCGGGCGATGTCGCGGGGCGTGCTTTCCAGGCGATAAAAGCGCGCGATGGTGGCAAGCGGCAGGCGGTAGAAGCGCGCAAACGGCTGCCACATGAGGTCCGGCCGAAAGCCGCGAAACGCCAGCGCGTTCAGCAGCAAACCCAGCCGGAACTGGCGCCGATGCCGCCGCCACTCGGCCGTGAGCGCCGGCAGCGGATCGCGCCAGTGCCGTGCAAGAACCGTCGCCAGGCGCAGCGCGCACGGCGCGGAGTAACCCGTCGCGGGATGAAACCAGCCGCCGGCGTATCCCACCTTCAGCGGCAGCGCTGGCGCCGGCACGGTCGCCTGCCAGGGCATGGGCAGCACGCCGGATTCCTCTCGCACAACAGCCCGGATGGTCCAGCCACGGGCGGCCGCGTAGGCGTGGATGGCCGCCCGCCGCGCGGAGTGATCCAGGTGCGGCGTGCGCGCGAAGGCGGTGTCCTCGATCAGCACCCGCCGCGGCCCGAACGGCAGCACGTACATGAAGCGAAACTGCGGTCCCTGCGGCAGGCAGGCGTCCATCAGCAGCGGCCGGTCGAGCCCGCAGTCGCCGGCGAGCTCCACTTCCAGCCCCAGGAACTTCTGATAGCCAGTCGCGCCCACGGTACCGCCGCCGCGGGCGTCGATCACCAGCCCGGCGCGCAGCACACGACCGTCGGCAAAGCGCACGGCGTTCTGATCGACCACCGTCACCTCGCTGCCGGTCAGCAGCCGCGCCGCCGCGCTGGCGCTGAAAACATCCCGCAGATGCACGGCCAGATCAGCCGAACCCAGCCCGCAATACGGCAGCTCCACGGTCCGCTCGAAGCCCGGAAACGCCACCCGGTAACCCGGCCAGGTTGTCATCGGCAGTCGCCCGAACCAGCCGCCGACGGCCGCCGGCACATCGCCACGGTGAAAGCACCAGGTGTGGTTGCCGGCCGGCTGCGGGTCGCGCTCGATCAGCCGAAGACGCAGCCCCGGCTGCGCGTCCAGCAGCGCCAGCGCGATCAGCGCGCCATGCAGGCCGGCGCCGACGATCAGCACGTCAAACGGCGCCGCAGCGGCGCCGGGATGCGAGTCGTCAGCAGGGTGAGTCGTCAAAGCCATTGATTTGAACCACCGGATCCGGCGCGGCCATCACGCCACCCCGAAATTTTGTCCTGGACAAATATGAAATTCGCGCCAAAATTAGGCGCCGATTTTCCGGTTGTCAACTTTTTGCCTTGGACAAATGGAAAAAACACATCTGTCAATTGCCGCCCTGGCACTCGAAACCGGCATCGCCAAGGACACGCTGCGGATGTGGGAGCGGCGTTACGGCTTCCCGCAGCCGGTGCGCAGCCCGCGCGGCGAGCGCCGCTATCCCGCGCAACAGGTGACGCGACTGCGGCAGATGCGCCGCCTGCTGGACCAGGGCATGCGTCCGGGTCAGGTGCTGACGCTGAGCGGCGACGAACTGGAGCAGGCCGCCGCTCGGCAGTTGGTTCACGCCGACGCCGAATGGGCGCTGATAGCGCTCATCAAGCGCCATGACGACACCGGCCTGCGGCAGGAGCTGCGGGCGCGCGTGCTGCGTGAAGGTCTGCGGCAGTTCGTGTGCAACACCGCCGCCGCCATGCTGGAACGCGTCGGCGACGGCTGGGCGCGCGGCGAGCTCGAAGTGTTCGAGGAACACCACTTCTCGGCGCAGCTCGACACCGTGCTGCGGGAAACCGTGTCGCAACTGCCGGCCGGTGCCCAGACGCCGCGCGTGCTGCTCACCACCCTGACCGGCGAACCGCACACGCTCGGACTCATGCTGGCCATGGCGCGGCTGCGCCTGGAGGGCGCGGCCTGCGTCCTGCTCGGCGCGCAGACGCCGCAAAGCCAGATCGTCGCCGCCGCGCGCGCCTTCGAGACCGACATCGTCGCGCTGTCGTTTTCGGAGTACTTCGACCCGGGGGCGGTGCGCATCGGTGTGCGGCAACTGCGCCTGGATCTGCCGGCTGACGTCGAGCTGTGGTGCGGCGGTCGGGCCGCGCAGCGCCTGAAGCGCCCGCCACCCGGCGTCACCATCCTCGCCAACCTGGAACAGGTGCCGGACTTGCTGTCGGCCCGGCTTCATGCGGCGGGGAGCGACTGACCATGCGCGTGTGGTCCCTGCATCCGCGTTACCTCGATGCCACGGGTCTGGTGGCGCTGTGGCGCGAAACGCTGCTGGCGCAGGCGGTGCTGCACGGCGAGACGCGCGGCTACCGCCATCATCCGCAACTGCAACGGTTTCAGCAATGCGCCGATCCACTCGGTGCCATCGCCGCTTACCTGTGGCCGGTGCACGCGGAAGCCACGCGCCGCGGCTATCGCTTCGACGTGTCGAAGATCCGCGGTCCTGAGACGGCACCCGCACTGGTTGTGAGCGATGGGCAGCTCGCCTACGAGTGGGAGCACCTCGTCGCCAAGCTGCGCGTGCGCGCCCCGGACTGGCTCGCGCAGATCGATCAGCACCTGCCACCCCAAGTGCACCCGCTGTTCGCCGTGGTACCCGGCGGCGTCGCGCCGTGGGAAGTCATCACCGCCGGAAAACCGTCCGGGAAGCATCGCCCCTAGACGCAGGCGGGCGCGGGCTTGGCGTCCGGGTAGCCCAGGACCCGCACGCTACAATCCCGCGCCCAGCCGACCGCCCGCCTTGCCGCCATGACCGACCGTACCGCCCTGCTCCACCGGCAACTCGCCGAACGCATCCTGCTGCTGGACGGCGCCATGGGCACCATGATCCAGCGTCACGGCCTGACGGAAACCGACTACCGCGGCGCGCGCTTCGCGGACTTCGGCCGTGAGCTCAAGGGCAACAACGACCTGCTGACGCTGACCCGGCCGGACGTGATCGCGGGCATCCACCGGGCTTACCTCGAAGCCGGCTCGGACATCGTCGAGACCAACACGTTCAACTCGACCGCCATCTCGCAGGCCGACTACGGGCTGGAGGATCTGGTCTACGAGCTGAACCGCGAAGGCGCTCGCCTCGCGCGCAGCGTGGCGGACGAACTCGGCACCGCCGAACGCCCGCGCTTCGTGGCCGGTGTGCTCGGGCCAACCAGCCGCACGGCGTCGGTGTCGCCGGACGTGAACGACCCCGGCTTTCGCAACGTCACCTTCGCCGAGCTGGTGGAGAACTACACCGAGGCTTTGCGCGGCCTGATCGACGGCGGCGCCGACATCCTGCTGGTCGAGACCGTCTTCGACACGCTGAACTGCAAGGCGGCCCTGTACGCCATCGAGAGCCACTTCGCGGCCGGCCACCCGCGGTTGCCGGTGATGATCTCCGGCACCATCACGGACGCGTCCGGGCGCACCCTGTCCGGCCAGACGGCGGCGGCGTTCTACGCCTCCGTGGCGCACGTGCAGCCGCTATCGGTGGGTCTCAACTGCGCGCTCGGCGTGGAGCTGCTGCGGCCGTACGTGCACGAGCTCGCGCAGGTGGCCGAGTGCCGCGTGAGCGCCCACCCGAACGCCGGTCTGCCGAATGCGTTTGGCGGCTACGACGAGACGGCCGAGTTCATGGCCGGGCACCTCAAGCAATGGGCGCAGGACGGCATGCTGAACATCGTCGGCGGCTGCTGCGGCACCACGCCGGACCACATCCGCGCGATTGCCGATGCCGTCACCGGCATCGCCCCGCGCCCGCTGCCGGCGCCGCGCCACGTGCTGCGCCTGGCGGGGCTCGAACCGCTCGACATCCGCGACGACAGCCTGTTCGTCAACATCGGCGAGCGCACCAACGTCACGGGCTCGAAGCGCTTCGCGAACCTCATCAAGGCCGGCGACTACGAGACCGCGCTCGACGTCGCCCGCCAGCAGGTGGAAAGCGGCGCTCAGGTCATCGACATCAACATGGACGAGGGCATGCTCGACGCCCGAGCGGCCATGGTGCGGTTCCTGAACCTGATCGCGAGCGAGCCCGACATCAGCCGCGTGCCGGTGATGATCGACTCGTCCAAGTGGGACGTCATCGAGGCCGGCCTGCAATGCGGGCAGGGCAAGGGCATCGTCAACTCCATCAGCCTCAAGGAAGGCGAGGCGGCATTCCTGGAGCAGGCGCGGCGCGTGCGCCGCTACGGCGCGGCGGTGGTGGTAATGGCCTTCGACGAGCAGGGCCAGGCCGACACCTGCGCACGCAAGGTGGCCATCTGCGAGCGCGCCTACGGGCTGCTGACCAAGGAAGTCGGCTTCCCGCCCGAGGACATCATCTTCGACCCCAACATCTTCGCGATCGCCACCGGCATCGCCGAGCACGACAACTACGCGGTCGATTTCATCGAGGCGACGCGGCAGATCAAGCAGCGCCTGCCGCACGCCAAGATCAGCGGCGGCGTCAGCAACGTGTCGTTCTCGTTCCGCGGCAACGAGCCGGTGCGCGAGGCCATCCACACGGTGTTCCTGTACCACGCCATTAAGGCCGGCATGGACATGGGCATCGTCAACGCCGGCCAGCTCGGCGTGTACGACGACATCGACGCGGATCTGCGCGAGCGGGTCGAGGACGTGGTGCTGAACCGCCGTCCGGACGCCACCGAGCGGCTGCTGGAAATCGCCGAGCGCTACCGCGGCGGCGCGGCCTCGTCCGGCCCGGCGCAGGATCTCGCCTGGCGCGAGCTGCCGGTCGCGAAGCGTCTCGAACACGCGCTGGTGCGCGGCATCACCGACTACGTGGACGAGGACGTCGAGGCCGCGCGCCACGCCTTCGCGCGGCCGATCGAGGTCATCGAAGGCCCGCTCATGGACGGCATGAACGTGGTCGGCGACCTGTTCGGCGCCGGCAAGATGTTCCTGCCGCAGGTGGTGAAAAGCGCGCGGGTGATGAAAAAGGCCGTCGCGTACCTGCTGCCCTACATCGAGGCCGAAAAGGACGGCACCGCCCGCGCCCAGGCGCGCATCCTGATGGCCACCGTCAAGGGCGACGTGCACGACATCGGCAAGAACATCGTCGGCGTGGTCTTGCAGTGCAACAACTTCGAGGTCATTGATCTTGGCGTGATGGTGCCGTGCGAGACCATCCTGCGCACCGCGCGCGAGCAGCAGGTGGACATCATTGGACTCTCTGGCCTGATCACACCGTCGCTCGACGAGATGGTGCACGTGGCGAGCGAGATGCAGCGCGAAGGGATGGACATTCCGCTGCTGATCGGCGGCGCCACCACGTCCCGCACGCACACGGCGGTGAAGATCGCGCCGGCGTTCGCAGGCGCCACCGTGTACGTGAAAGACGCCTCGCGCGCCGTCGGCGTGGCGCAGAACCTCATCTCGCCGGACCTTCGCAGCGCCTTCGTGCAGCAGACGCGCGAGGACTACGTGCAGCTGCGCGAGCGCCACGCCGCGCGCGGGCAGCGCAGCAAGCTGCTGTCGCTCGACAAGGCCCGCGCCAATGCCTTTGTGACGGACTGGGCCGGCTACCGGCCGGTCACGCCGCGCCAGCCCGGCATCACCGTGTTCGAGGACTACCCGCTCGCGGAACTCCTGCCGTACATCGACTGGACGCCGTTCTTCCAGGCGTGGGAACTCGCCGGCCGGTACCCGAAGATCCTCGACGACGCCATCGTCGGCGAGCAGGCGCGCCAGCTCTTCGCCGATGCCCAGGCCATGCTCAAGCGCATCGTGGACGAGCGCTGGCTGCGCGCCCGCGCCGTTATCGGCCTGTTCCCGGCCAACGCGCGCGGCGACGATACCGAGCTGTACACCGACGCCACGCGCGGCACGGTGCTCACCACGCTGCACCACCTGCGCCAGCAGCAGGAAAAGCCGGCCGGCGTGCCGAACCTGTGCCTCGCCGACTACGTCGCGCCACGCGACAGCGGCGTCGCCGACTGGCTGGGCGCGTTTGCCTGCACCGCCGGCATCGGCATCGACGAACACGTCGCCCGCTTCGAAGCCGCGCACGACGACTACAACGCCATCATGCTGAAGGCGCTCGCCGACCGGCTGGCCGAAGCGCTCGCCGAGCGGTTACACCAGCGCGTGCGCACGGAAATCTGGGGCCACGCGGCCGGCGAGTCACTCGACAACGACGCCCTCATCGCCGAGCAATACGAAGGCATCCGCCCCGCCCCCGGCTACCCCGCCTGCCCCGACCACACCGAAAAAGCCACGCTGTGGCAACTGCTGGACGCTGAGAAAAACGCGGGCATGCGGCTCACCGAACACTTCGCCATGCTGCCCACCGCCGCCGTCAGCGGCTGGTACATCGCGCACCCCAAGGCGCGTTACTTCGGCGTCGGCGACATCGGCCGCGACCAGGTGGAGGACTACGCCCGCCGCAAGGGCTGGACGCAGGCGCAGGCGGAAAGGTGGCTGGCGCCGAATGTGGGGTACGACGCGTGAGGCCGGGCAGGCCGGAGAACTGAAGGACTTCAGGATGTGTCGACGCAGGAGGCGCATCGTTGCCGCCAGCCTCGATTGATGCGCCACGAACCCGTGCCGGCGGCGCAGGTCCCTGACCGAAACTCCAATGTCCGCTTCCTGCAGCAACCCGATGGTCTGCTCTTCGCTTTACCGCTTCTTCACGCCCCGCCCCCTTCGGTCTGGGTTGGACTCCAAATCCTGCGTGCTACTCAATCAGCGGGTAACGTCCGGCAAGACCGCAGGTCGCCCAATTTGCCAAGCCTTAGCGCAGGGCCCGGGGCCGGAGGGTTGCGCCGCATCATGAGCTCGCGGACGGCCGAGCCCGCTGCCGACACCACACCGTCCCGGGCTGGGGCGTACACCGGGCCTACTCGGCCTGGCTGTGTGCCGGCAGGCAGCGGTTAAACTGCCGCCATGTCCTCCTCGTCGTTCTATCCACGCCGGAGCATGCACGTGCTCGCCGGGCTGCTGATCGCATTGTGGCTGCTCGGCCTTGCCGGCTGCGCCAGCGGCGGCGGCGGCGCAAGCGCCCGACGCGACAGCGCTCACCGCCCCATGTCCGACCCGAACAGCCTCGCCGCCCGCGCGGCGGCGCGCCGGGCGGCGCTTGATGGTCAGGTGCTGCCGATCACGGACATCTGGGATCGGCTGCGCGTCGGCTTTGCCATCGACGCCCCGCCCGACCCACAGATCGACGTCGAGCTGCGCTGGTACCTCGACCACCCGCTGTTTCTGGAGAACTCCCTGCAGCGCAGCGGCCGGTACCTGTTCCATATCCTGAACGAGATCGAGCGCCGCGAGCTGCCGTCCGAACTGGCCCTGCTGCCGGTCGTCGAGAGCGGCTTTCAGTCCCACGCCGTGTCGCGCAGCAACGCGGTCGGGTTGTGGCAGTTCCTGTCCGAGACCGGCAAGGACTACGGCCTGCAGCAGACCGCCTGGGTGGACCAGCGGCGGGACGTGATCGAGTCGACCCGCGCGGCGCTCGACTATCTCAGTACGCTCGCGCAGCAGTTCAACGGCGACTGGACGCTGGCGCTCGCTGCCTACAACGGCGGGCCGGGCTACATCTCGCGCATGTGCGAGGCGAACCGCACGGCCGGCCGCGGCGCCGGCTTTCTGGACCTGCCGCTGCGCAACGAGACGCGCTGCTACGTGCCCAAGCTGATGGCGCTGAGGCGCCTGGTGGACAACCCCGAGCGGTACGGCATCACCCTGCCGGACATCCCGAACGAACCCTACTTCACGACCGTCGACGTGCACGGCCCGATTCGCCTGGATCTGCTCGGCGCGGTCGAGAACCTGAGCCCGGACGACATCCGGGCGCTGAACGGCGGCTACAACGGCGGCAACACGCCGCCCGGCGGCCCGCATCGCGTGCTGGTGCCGGTCGACGCAGCCGAGCAGGCACGCCAGGCGATCGCCACCCTGCCGCGCGTAGCGGTGGCGCCGCCCCGGCCGACCGGCGACCTGCCGCAGCGGCGCGTCCAGTGGCGACGGCACAAGGTGCAGCCGGGCGAGACCCTGACCGGCCTCGCCAGCAAGTACCGGGTCAGCATTGCCGCGCTGCGACAGGCCAACGGCCTGCACACCGGCATGCTGCGCAAGGATCAGGATCTGCTGATACCGGTCGTGTACGCCGCCGACACGCGGCCGGGGCCGGCCCGCGGCTGCGATGGCGAGCGCGTGGTGCATCGGGTGAGGCCCGGCGAGACGCTGTGGGCGATCGCGCGCCGCTACCAGGTGGACGTGTCTCGGATCACGGCCTGCAATCCCGCCCTTGCCGGCGGGCGGATTGCGGCCGGACAAACGGTGTCCGTGTACCGCTCCGCCGAGACCACCGCCGTCGCCGACGCCAGCCGCCGGGACACCTACACCGTGCGCCAGGGCGACACCGCCTGGCGCATTGCACAGAACTTCGGCGTGAGTCTTGAGCAGTTGCAGCGCTGGAACGATGGCCTGAAAACGCGGCCGCTACAGCCCGGCGACCGGCTCACGGTGCGCAGCAGCGGCGGCTGACGGGTGAGCGGCCCATGAACCGGATGGTCTTTTTCATTTCCGACCAGACGGGCCTCACCGTGCAGCGGCTGGGTGAGGCGCTGCTGGCGCATTTCCCGGACACCGGCATCGACCGCGTGGACATCCCGTTCATCGACACCGAGGCCAAGGCCAGGCAGGTGGTCGACCGCATCGACACCGCCACGCGCCTGGGTCTCGCCCCGGTGGTGCTGTGCAGCATCGACGACGCCGCCGTGCGCGCCATCATCCGCCGCTCCGGCGTGCTGTGCCTGGACGTGCTGGAGGCCTTCATCGCGCCGCTGGAGCAGGCGTTTGGCGTGCCCGCCTCGCACAACACCGACCAGGCGCAGGGCGCGCCCGAGTCGACCGAGTACGAGGAGCGCATCGAGGCCATCAACTTCACGCTGGCCCACGACGACGGCGTCGACGGCAAGCACCTGGCCGATGCCGACATCGTGCTGATCGGCGTGTCGCGCTCCGGCAAGACGCCGACCAGCCTGTACCTCAGCCTGCAATTCGGCATCCGGGCGGCGAACTTCCCGCTCACCGAGGACGACCTCGAAAACCAGACCCTGCCGAAGTCGCTCACGCCGCACCGCAGCAAGCTGTTCGGGCTCAGCATCGACCCGATACGCGTGCACCGGATTCGCGAGGAGCGCCGCCCCGGCAGCCGCTACGCGTCGCTCGCGCAGTGCCAGTTCGAGGCCCGCCAGGCGCTGCGCCTGTACCAGCGCCTGAACATCCCGCACCTGGATTCGACCCACAAGTCGATCGAGGAAATCTCGACCACCATCATTCAGCAGTTCGGCCTGAAGCGGCGCTTTTTCTGATTCGCTCGGTGGGGTCAGGCCCGCATCAACGCCGGGCGACCAGGCCCGCAAGACGGCGCTCCACCGCAGGCTCGGCCAGCGCCAGCAACGGATCGGGCAAGTTGATGGCGGCAAGGTACCGCGGCAGGTAGTGCGCCTCGGCGCGCTCCATCAAGGCACCTAGCGCGGCCGTCAGGTCGAAATCGACCTGACGGGACAGCGCCTGAGCCAGGCGGGTCGAGAAATACCCCACCGTCACGCCAAGGCGCTGCTCGTCGTCCAGCGGGCCGCCGACCAGCGGCGCAAGGCTGCCCCGCAACACCTCGCCAATCGCCCGCGGCAGGCCCCACACCTGCGCCAGGTGCGTGCCGGCCATGGCGGCGTTGAAACCCAGCGCCTGCTGCGTCTGGTCCACCAGCACCGACAGGTCCGGATCGGCGTTGTACAGCGCGGCCAACTCGGGCTGGTGCAGCACCAGCGCCACGTCCCCCAGGCGAAACAGCAGCGCCTGTGTCGACAACACGGACGGTGAGGGCCAGCCAAAGCGCTGCGCGAGCGCCTGGGCAATGCCGCTCGCGAGATAACTGTCGCGCCACAGACCCTGATAGATGCGCTCCGCGGCGAGATTGCGCGTGTCGACCGGAATGGCCATGGCGTGATGCGTGGCCACGTCCCGCACCAGATTGGCGCCAAGGTAGGTAATGGCGTGCTGCACGCTGGTGATTTCCCGCGCCAGGCCGAACTGCGCCGAGTTGACCGTGCGCAGCAGCAGCGCCGCGGTGGCGGGGTCGGTGCTGACCACGCGCGCCACCTCCACCGGATCGTCGCCCGCCTGCAGCAGTTGCAGCATCACGCTGCGCGGGCGCGGGATGGAATCGGCGAGCGCCGTCAGCGCCAGCGCCACCTGAGGCGTCAGCGTGTCGTCGTTGAGGAGCTGTACCTCCGGGGGCGGCGCCGCGCTGTGCCCAACCGATGCGTCGGGCTGCCCGTCTGGGGAAATACCGGTCGGCGGCGGGCTGAACTCGGCACTCGCCCGATGCGCCGTTCTGTCCACCCGGACGGGCACGGCGTGACGGGCGGCGCTGTGGGACGGCGCCCGCCGTCGCCCGGCAAGCCACCACAGCACGCCAAGCCCGGCCAGGACGACGACAACGATCGCGAAAAACGCCACCCGAAACTCCCGATGAATGCCCCCCCGCCCCCTCGACAGGCGGGGGCAGATTGATCGCATTAACGACCGGCGCGCCCCGGAACCTTAGCCCCTGGGCAGGGGCGGACATCGCGGATCGTCGGGCGTGGACGGTTGTCCGTCAGGTGCCAACAAACGCCGCTGACACGAACCCGTCGATGGCGCCGTCGCCCTCCAGATCCACCGCCAGCCAGCCGTTGATTTCCCGCTCCACGAACAGTGCAGTGCCGCACGGCAGCACGCGCAGCACGGCGTGCTCCAGCCCGGGCCCACTGCGCAGACGCAGGCCGTCGCGGGCAAGCACCCGACTAGCCACGCGGGTGTCATCGGTCTGCACGTGCTGCGGCATGTCGGTACTGGCGCGGAACGGGTCGTCGACGCTGCCTTGCAGCCACAGATCGCCCTCGGCGGCGCGGCGGCGCACCAGGCCCGGCAGCGAAACCTTGCGCCCGCTGCCGGGATGGGTCGCCTTGTCCCAGCGCGCAAGTTCGCTCGGCACGCACTCGTAGTCGCCCTGGTTCAGCCGCCGACGCAGCGTACTGGTGCGCAGCGCATCGCCACCGGCATTGAAGGCAAAGCTCACCAGCGCCGCGAACTGGCAGTCCGTCAGCGGCACGCCGATCAACCGCTCCACCTCCGCGCCGCACGCGGCCAGATCGTCCTTCAGCAGCTGTTCCGCCTGCTTCTGGCTGATGCGTTGGCCGGGCTGGACGTCCCCGGTGTGGCCGTAGCCGATGGTCCACACGCCGGCCGGGCAGCGATACGCGTCGGTGCGCAGCCCCTCGAACGTGCGCACCAGATCGAGACCGGCTTCGGTGACAGGACGTGACATGACCTAACTCCCCGCAGCGACAAACACCGCTGCGGATCAAATCATGAACGTCCGTACAAAGCCACCAGCGCGCGCAGGCGCTGCGCGACGTCCGCCGTGAGTTGCCCGGGCGCGAGGCGCCAGGCCCAGTTGCCCTCGACGGTGCCCGGCGTGTTCATGCGCGCGGCGCCGTCAAGACCGAGCACATCCTGCACCGGCAGCACGGCAAGCGTGGCCACCGAGGCCAGCGCCGCGCGGACCAGCGGCCGGGGCATCGCCTCGCCGGGCTGGCCGAGGTAGTCGAGCAGGCGCTCGCGCGTCGCCGCCGGCGCGCCCGCGAACCAGCCGAGCGTGGTGTCGTTGTCGTGGGTGCCGGTGTAAACCACGTCATCGCGGGCGTGGTGGTGCGGCAAGTGGGGGTTGCTGGCGTCGCCATCGAAGGCGAATTGCAGCACCACCATGCCCGGCAGGCCGAACCGCCGGCGCAGTGCCTCGACCCCGGGCGTGATGATGCCGAGGTTCTCGGCCACCAGGGCAAGATCCGGGAAGGCCTGCGTGATCGCACCCAGCAACGCCGCGCCGGGCACCGGCTGCCAGGCACCGCTGACCGCGGTGGACTGATCGGCCGGGATCATCCACACCGCATCGAGCCCGCGGAAATGGTCGATGCGCAGCCGGTCGAAGCGCTGCGCCTGGGTGGCGATGCGCGCCCGCCACCAGGCGAAGTCCTGCGCCTGGTGCCAGTCCCAGCGGTAGTGCGGGTTGCCCCAGCGCTGGCCGTCGGCGGCGAAATAGTCCGGCGGCACGCCGGCCACGAAGGTGGGCTGCCCCGCCTCGTCCAGCACAAAGGCCTGCGGCGCCGCCCACACGTCGGCGCTGTCGTGGGCCACGAACAGCGGCAGGTCGCCGAACAGCTGCACGCCGTGCGCGTGGGCATAGGCCCGCAGCTCGCGCCACTGCGCCGCGAACGCGTACTGCTCGAAGCACGCCTGGGCGATGGCCGCCGCGTGGCGGCGCCGGGCGGTGGCAAGCGCGCGCCGGTCGCGCTGGCGCTCGCCGGCTGGCCAGTCGATCCAGGCCCGCGCGCCGTGCGCGGCCTTCAGCGCGCTGTAGAGCGCAAAGTCGGCCAGCCAGTGCGCCTCGCGGTCCATGAACTCGCCAAAATCTGCCGCCGGCTGCGCGGCGAAGGCGGCCCCCGCTGCACGCAGGTGTTCGTCCCGCGTGCGCGACGGGTCGATGCTGGCAAGCCAGCCACGGTCGCGCAGCCAGTCGAGGCTGATCAGCGCACGGCTGCCGGCGTGGCTGGAACTCGACTGGTACGGACTGCCGCCGTCGCCGGTCGGGCCGACCGGCAGCATCTGCCACTCGCGGCAGCCGGCGGCGGCCAGGAATTCGACAAAGCGGTAGGCCTCGTGGCCCAGGTCGCCTTGTGGGAACGGTCCGGGCAGCGAGCTTGGATGCAGCAGCAGACCGGCCCGGCGGTCAGCGGGCATGGTGCAGCGCCTGGCCCAGCATCTCCGGAATGACCAGCGTCACGCCGCCCGGCGTCACGCTGAAACGCTGCGCATCGGCGGCGGGGTCGTAGCCGATCTCGGTACCGGGCGGGATGATGCAGCCGCGCTCGATGATGGCGCGCCGGATTCGGCAGCCCTCGCCGATCTGCACCTGCGGCAACACCACGCAGTCGTCGAGCTCGGCGCCGGCCTCGACGCGCACGTTGGTGAACAGCAGCGAGCGGCGCACCGAGCCACCGGACACGATGCAGCCGCCGGACACCACCGAGTCGACCGCCATGCCGCGCCGGCCGTCGTCGTCGAACACGAACTTCGCCGGTGGCACCTGCTCCTGGAGGGTCCAGATCGGCCACTCGGTGTCGTACAGGTTCAGCTCCGGCGTCACCGACACCAGATCCATGTTGGCCGCGTAGTAGGCATCCAGCGTGCCCACGTCGCGCCAGTACGCCTGCCCGCCGGTCTGCGTGTCGACAAAGGGATAGGCGAACGCGCGGTAGCGCTCGATCAGGCCCGGGATCACGTCGCGGCCGAAGTCGTGCTGCGAGCCCGGCGTGTCGGCGTCCTTGTACAGCTGCTCGAACAGGAACGCCGTGTTGAACACGTAAATGCCCATCGAGCACAGCGCCACGTCGCTGCGGCCGGGCATGGGCGGCGGCTCGGCCGGCTTCTCGACGAAGCTGCGCACGCGCAGGTCGTCGTCCACCGCCATCACGCCAAAGCCGCGGGCGTCGGCCACCGGCACCTCGAAGCAGCCGACGGTGACATCGGCCTGCCGGGTGACGTGCGCCGCCAGCATCGGCCCGTAATCCATCTTGTAGATGTGATCGCCGGCCAGGATCAGCACGTACTCGGGCTTGTGCGCGGCGATGATGTCGAGGTTCTGCCACACCGCGTCCGCGGTGCCGGCGTACCAGGACGTCTCCAGGCGCTGCTGGGCCGGCAGCAGCTCCACGAACTCGCCGAACTGGCCGCTCAGGTGCCCCCAGCCGCGTTGGATGTGCAGGATCAGCGAGTGCGCCTTGTACTGCGTGAGCACGCCGATGCGCCGGATGCCGGAGTTCACGCAGTTGGAGAGCGGAAAATCGACGATGCGGAACTTGCCGCCGAACGGCACCGCCGGCTTGGCCCGCCACAGCGTGAGTTGCTCCAGCCGGCTGCCGCGCCCGCCGGCCAGCACCAGGGCCAGCGTGTCGCGCGTGAGCTCGCTGATGAAGCGCTCGGGCCGGCTGGCACCGTTCATGCGATCGATCCTCCAATGTGCGTCAAGGGCGGGCGGTGGGCGATTGATACCATTTCCAGCGGCCGCGACAACCGAGTCGGATTGAGTGAACGCAACAAGCATTCCAGAAGTCCCCGCCGACGATCTGCGGCGCCTGCAGGCAGGTCGCCTGCACGATCCGTTTCGCCTGCTGGGCCGCCACGGGCCGCGCCTGCGCGTGCTGTGCCCGGGCGCCGCGACGGTTGGCCTCGAATCCCTGCCCGAACTGCCGCTGCGCCGCCTGCCGGGCAGCGACGTGTTCGAGGCCATTTTGGACACGCAGCCGCTACCGGCCCATTACACGCTGCGCTGGTCGGACGCCGCGGGCCAGGAACACCGCGCCGTCGACCCGTACAGCTTCGCGCCGCTGCTGTCGGACTTTGACCTGCAGCTGTTCGGGCAGGGCCGGCACTGGCACCCGCAGAACTTCCTGGGCGCGCATGTGCGTCAGGTGGACGGCGTGGAAGGCGTGCTGTTCGCCGTGTGGGCGCCGAACGCCGACGGGGTGTCGGTGGTCGGTGACTGGAACGGCTGGGACGGGCGCTGGCATCCGATGCGAAATCGGGGCGACAGCGGCGTGTGGGAGCTGTTCATCCCGGGCGTCGTGGCCGGGGCGCGGTACAAGTTCGAGCTGCGCACGGCGCAGGGCCTGCTGCTGAAGGCCGATCCCTGCGCCCGCGCGGCCGAGCTGCGCCCGGCCACCGCAAGCCGCGTGGCGGCGGCAAGTCATTACGCCTGGGGCGATCAGGCCTGGCTCGATCGGCGCGCCGCCGGCAACTGGCACCGCCAGCCGATCAGCATCTACGAGCTGCACATCGGCTCCTGGCGCCGGGCGCCGGATGGTGGCTTCCTGAGTTACGCCGACATCGCCGACCAGCTGGTGCCGTACGTGGCGGATCTGGGCTTCACGCACGTCGAGCTGCTGCCGGTAACGGAGCACCCGTTCGACGCCTCCTGGGGCTATCAGTGCACCGGCTATTTCGCGCCGACCGCCCGCCACGGCGACCCGGACGGCCTGCGCCTGCTGATCGACCGCCTGCACCAGGCCGGCATCGGCGTGATTCTGGACTGGGTGCCGGCGCACTTTCCGCGCGATGAACACGCGCTCGCCCGCTTCGACGGCACGGCGCTGTACGAGCACGAGGACCCGCGCCTGGGCGAGCACCCGGACTGGGGCACGCTGGTGTTCAACTTCGGCCGCGCCGAGGTGAAGAGCTTTTTGATCGGCTCGGCGCTGCATTGGGTCGAGGCCTTTCATGTGGACGGCCTGCGCGTGGACGCGGTTGCCTCCATGCTGTACCTGGACTACTCGCGCGAGCCCGGGCAGTGGCTGCCCAACCGCCACGGCGGCAACGAGAACCTGGAGGCGGTCGAGTTCCTGCGCGAGGCGTGCGGCGTGGTGCAGGGCCAGCACCCGGGCGCGCTGATGATCGCCGAGGAGTCCACCGCCTGGCCGCAGGTGACGCGCCCGCCGTGGACCGGCGGGCTCGGCTTTGCGCTCAAGTGGAACATGGGCTGGATGCACGACACGCTGGACTTCGTCAGCCACGACCCGGTGCATCGCCAGTACCACCACGACCGGCTCACCTTCGGCATGCTGTACGCGTATACGGAAAACTTCGTGCTGCCGCTGAGCCACGACGAGGTCGTCCACGGCAAGCGTGCGCTGCTGTCCAAGATGCCCGGCGACACCTGGCAGCAGTTCGCGAACCTGCGCCTGCTGTACGTCTACCAGTTCACCTTCCCCGGCAAGAAGCTGCTGTTCATGGGCAGCGAGTTCGGTCAGTGGACCGAGTGGAACCACGACCGCGCCATTGACTGGCCGCTGCTGGACTTTGACACCCACCGCGGCGTGCACGCCCTGCTGCGCGACGTGGCGCGCCTGTACCGAGACCACCCGGCGCTGCACGCGCACGACTTCGACCCGCAGGGTTTCGAGTGGGTGGACTGCCACGACTCAGGCCAGTCGGTAGTGAGCTACCTGCGCCACGGCGGCGGGCGCAGCGTGCTGGTGGTGCTTAACTTCACGCCGGTGCCTCGGCACGGCTACCGGCTCGGCGTACCCCGTCCCGGCTGGTACGGCGAGCGGCTCAACTCGGACAGCACGTTCTACGGCGGCAGCGATGTCGCCAACGGCGGCGCGCAGGCCGAACCGGTGCCCTGGATGGGTCGGCCGTGGTCCGTCACGCTCACCCTGCCGCCGCTCGGCGCGCTGGTGCTGGAGCTGCCGTGAAGCGACTGCGGGTGCTGCTGGCGGCAAGCGAGGCCTGGCCGCTCGTCAAGACGGGCGGGCTCGGCGACGTGGTGGGCGCCCTGCCAGGCGCGCTGCGCGGCCTCGGCGTCGATGCGCGCCTGGTGTTGCCGGCCTACCCCGCCGCGCGGGCGGCGCTGGCGAACGCGGAACCTGTGGCCCGCTCGGCGCTGTACGGCGCCGACATGACCTTGCTGCGCGGCGACCTGCCGACCGGCGGGCGGCGCCGGCTGCCGGTATACCTGATCGCGACCGACGCCTTCGAGCGCCCCGGCAACCCCTACCACGACGCCGACAACGTGGACTGGCCGGACAACCCGGCTCGCTTCGCGCTGTTCTGCCGCGCCGCGGCGGCGCTGGCGCTGGGCCATCTCGCACCGGACTGGTGCGCCGATGTGGTGCACGCGCACGATTGGCAGGCCGGCCTGTTGCCGGCCTTCCTCAGCCTGCACCCGCGCCGGCCGGGCACCGTGTTCACCATCCACAACCTCGCCTATCAGGGACTGGTGGACGGCGACGCCGCGGCCGGGCTCGGACTTCCCGCCGCGTGGTGGCAGATGGACGGGCTGGAGTTCTTCGGCCAGCTGGCGCTGATCAAGGGCGGGCTCGCGTTCGCCGACCGCCTCACCACCGTGAGCCCGCGCTACGCGCAGGAGATCCAGACTCCCGCCTTCGGCTGCGGCCTCGACGGCCTGCTGCGGCACCGTGCGGACGTGCTGTCCGGCATCCTGAACGGCATCGACACCGCTCAGTGGAACCCGGCGACCGACCCTGCCCTGCTCGGCCGCTACGACGCCGAGCACTTCGACGCCAAGGCCGCCAACAAGGCCGCCCTGCAACGGGAACTCGGGCTGGCGGTCCGCCCGCAGGCGCTGTTGGTCGGCCTGGTCAGCCGGCTGGTGCAGCAGAAGGGCATCGACCTGCTGCTCGATGCCCTGCCGCGGCTGCCGGACGGCGTACAGCTTGCCGTGCTCGGCAGCGGCGATGCGGCCTTCGTCGCCGCGCTGCGCGCGGCGGCGGGTGCGCAGCCCGGGCGAATCGCGTTCGTCGCCGGCTACGACGAACCGCTTGCGCACCGCATCCAGGCCGGCGCGGACGCGTTTCTGGTGCCCTCACGTTTCGAGCCGTGCGGGCTCACGCAGTTCTACGCGCTGCGCTACGGCACGGTGCCCATCGTGACCGCCGTCGGCGGACTGTTCGACACCGTGACCGACGCCACCCCCGCCCATCTCGCCGACGGCAGCGCGACCGGCATCGTGTGCAGTGCGCCGTCGAGCGCGGCGCTGCTGGCCGCCATCGTCCGCACCCATACGCTCTATCAGGACGACCGGCCGTGGCGGCAGCTGCAACGCACCGGCATGGCGAAGGATCATTCCTGGGCGAGCAGCGCGCAGGCTTACGCGACGCTGTACCGGGATCTGCTCGACCGCTCCCGCAATTGACGCCGCCGGCCGGCGACGCCTACCATCCGCGCCGCTTCTGGTGTCCCCGAGGGCGTTCGCCCAGGGGATGAAACGGGAAGCCGGTGCGTTCACCCGAACCATTCCGGCACTGCCCCCGCAACGGTAAGCGAGTCAAGCTGCGGCCTCACGCCACTGTGCCCTCGGGCACGGGAAGGCGCCGCAGCCGGGTTCACGCCCACTCGCAAGTCCGGAGACCGGCCCGAAGCACTTTGGTCGGCATTGCGGTGGGCGATGCGCCGGGAGGGTGTGCCGCCCCGCGGCCCGCCGTGCCGCGCCGTTTTCCCTGCTTGCCGGTGACTTCACCACAGCTCTCACGCGGGTGAGCGCGAGCAGGAGTATCCCGATGACGCACGCAGGCAAGACCGGTCTTTTGGCCGGACTGTCGTTTCTTTCCGTCGCCGCCGTCCCGGCGGCCGAAGACCCACCGCTCACCATCAACATCACCGCGAACCGCGCGCCGCAGTCGAACGTCGACACGCTGGCGTCGGTGACGGTGATCGACCGCGCCGCCATCGAGCGCCGGCAGGCGCGCTCGGTACCGGACGCGCTGCGCGGCGTGCCGGGGCTGTCGTTCAGCAACAATGGAGGGCGTGGCAAGGTGGCGTCGGCCTTCCTGCGCGGCACCGAGGCCGACCACGTGCTGGTGCTGGTGGACGGCATCCGCATCGGCTCGGTCACGCTCGGCCAGTCGGCGTTCCAGGACATTCCGATTGATCTTGTGGAACGCATCGAGGTCGTGCGCGGCCCGCGCTCCAGCCTGTACGGGGCGGATGCCGTCGGCGGCGTGATCCAGATCTTCACCAAAAAGGGCGGCGGACCGCTCACGCCTCGCCTGAGCGTGGGCGGCGGCAGCCACGCCACGCAGGACTACAGCGCCGGGCTGTCCGGTGGCGGCGAGCGGGGCTGGTACAACCTCGGCGCCAGCCACTCCGAAACGCAGGGCTTCAACGCCTGCGACCCGCGCTCGGCAACGCTGTTTGCCGGTTGCTTCGTCGACGAGCCGGACGACGACGCCTACCGCAACACCGGCGTCTCCGCGCGCGCCGGGTCCCGGCTCACGGACGCACTGAGCGGCGAGCTGCATTACCTGCGTGGCGCCGGCGACAACGAATACGACGGCAGCATCTTTTCCGGCAACAGCACCGACTTCGTGCAGGACGTGGTGGGCGCCCGGGTCGACTGGCAGGCGCTGCCAGGCTGGCGCATGAGCCTGTCCGGCGGACGCAACCGGGACCTGAGCGACAACTACTTCGAGGGCGTGTTCAACGACACCTTCGACTCCGAGCGCTGGAGCGCCACCTGGCAGAACGACATTGCGCTGTCCGCCGGCCAGCGCCTGACGCTCGGCGCCGACTGGCTCGACGACCGCGTGTCGGCCACCACGCCGTACGAACAGGACTCGCGCGACAACGTGGCCGGCTTTGCGCAGTACCAGGGTCGCTACGGTGAGCACGACCTGACGCTCGCCGCCCGCCGCGACAGCAACCAGCAATACGGCGGCTACACCACGGGCTCGGTCGCCTGGGGCTACCGCATTGCGCCGGACCTGCGCGTGATGGCGTCCTGGGGCAGCGCGTTCAAGGCGCCGACCTTCAACGAGCTGTATTTCCCGTTTTTCGGCAACCCGAACCTCGAACCCGAGGAATCGGACAGCTTCGAACTTGGCCTTGCCGGCCTGCACGCGGGCGTCGACTGGTCGCTGAACGCCTACCAGACGCAGATCGACCAGATGATCACCTTCGACTCGGTGATCTTCGCGCCCGCCAATATCGCCAAGGCGCGCATCCGCGGGCTCGAAGCGGTCGCCGGGATGCAGGTTGCCGGCTGGGATCTATCCGCCAACCTGACCGCGCTCGACCCCGAAAACCGCGGCCACGGCGCCGACCGCGGCAACCAGTTGCCACGCCGCGCCAAGCTGATGGGGCGCATCGACGCCGACCGCGCCATCGGCCGCTGGCGGCTTGGCGCGAGCCTGTACGGCGAGGGCGAGCGCTACGACGATCTCGCCAACAATGCGCCGATGGGCGGTTTCGTGACAGCGGACCTGCGCCTCGCCTGGGCGCTCGATCGCGCCTGGACGGTCGAGGGCAAGCTCGCCAATCTGTTCGACAAGAACTACGAGACGGCGCGGCTGTTCGACGAGGACGGCCGCAACGTGCTGCTCACCGTGCGCTACGCGCCGCCCGCGGCGCGCTGAATGCCGCCTTCCGCCCGCTTGCGCTTCATAATGGGCCGCCCGTTCCGTCGGACGGCCCAACCTCAAGTCCACGCCAAGAGCCGCTCATCCATGAACAAACTGCCCGTGTCCCGCCCGCTGCCGGTCGGCCTTGCGCTCGCCGCGCTGATGCTTGCGACGCGCAGCCACCATTTCGCGAGCCCGCTGCACCTGCCGGATGCGTCGTGGGCGGTGTTCTTCCTGGCCGGCGCGCTGCTCCCCGGCTGGCGACCACTCGCCGCGCTGCTGGGGCTTGCCGCCGCCGTGGATTTCCTCGCTATCGCGTTTGGCGGCGTCAGCGCGTTCTGCGTCAGCCCGGCGTACGCGGCGTTGATTCCGGCCTATGGCGCGCTGTTCGCCGCCGGACGCCTCTACACGCGCTGGCACCGGCCTGCGGTGTCGAGCCTTGTGCCGTTCGCAACCACAGCCCTCGCCGGCACGCTGGCCTGCGAGCTGCTGTCGAGCGGCGCGTTCTACGTGTTCTCCGGCCGCTTTGCGGAGCTGAGCCTCGCCACGTTCGGCGCGCGCCTGGTGCAGTACCTGCCGCTGTCGGTCGAAGGGACGGCGCTCTACCTCGGTGCGGCGGCCATCGTGTATGCGGTGATCGCGGCGCTGCCGGGCCGGCACGGCAGCATCGCCGCGCGCCCGTAACGCGGCGAGCGGACCCGCAATCACGGTGTCGCAACAGGGGCGCCGCTCCCGCACGCGATTCCTGATGGGAGGCCCGCCCCCGGGCCGAATAATCGGGTGAACCGCCCCTGTCCCGCTTTGCTGGTGGCGGCCATCGCCTCCGGACAGGGCAAGACCACCGTCACCGCCGCACTCGCCCGCCGCCACCGCAACGCCGGCCGGCGGGTGCGGGTGTTCAAGTGCGGGCCGGATTTTCTGGACCCGCAGATCCTCGAAGCCGCCAGCGGCGCGCCGGTCGAGACCCTCGATCTTTGGATGTGCGGCGCGGACGATGGCGCCCGGCGACTCGCCGCCGCCGCGCACGATGCCGACCTGATCCTGGTCGAGGGCGTGATGGGCCTGCACGACGGCACGCCGTCTAGCGCCGACGTGGCGCTCGCGTTCAAGCTGCCGGTGCTGGCGGTGATCGACGCCGCTGCCATGGCGCAGACCTTCGGCGCGCTGGCGCTGGGGCTGGCAAGCTACCGGCCGGGCCTGCGGCTCGCCGGCGTGCTCGCGAACAACGTCGGCAGCGCCCATCACGCCGAACTGCTCAGGGTCAGCCTGCCGGATGGCATCGCCTGGTACGGCGCGCTCGCGCGGGAAGCCGCAGCCAGCCTGCCGGAGCGGCATCTGGGCTTGATTCAGGCGGCCGAAATCGCCGATCTCGACGCCCGACTGGACCGCCTTGCCGCGGCGCTGCCGGCGGCGGCGGACACACTGCCGCCGGCGGTGGCGTTCGCCGCTCCAGACGCTGCGCCCCTGCCCCGCCTGCTCGACGGCGTCCGCATCGCCGTGGCGCGCGACGCGGCGTTCGGTTTCATCTATCCGGCAAACCTCGACACGCTGGCGGAACTCGGCGCGGATGTTGCGCTTTTCTCGCCGCTCGCCGGCGAGCCGGTGCCGGACGCCGACGCTCTGTGGCTTCCGGGCGGCTATCCCGAACTGCACGCCGAACGGCTCGCGCATAACCGCCAGTTGTTCGACTCCCTGCGCGCCCACCACGCCGCCGGGCGACCCATCCTGGCGGAATGCGGCGGCATGATGGTGCTGTTCGACACGCTCACCGACAGCGCCGGCACGGCGCACCGCATGGCGGGTCTGCTGCCGGGCGGCGCGGTGATGCAGGCGCGCCTGGCTGCGCTCGGCGGGCAACGGCTCGCGCTGCCGGAAGGCACATTGCGGGGACACACGTTTCACTACTCGCGCCTCGACACGCCGCTCACGCCGGCGCTGCATGCCAGCACCCCGGACGGGCGTCCCGGCGAGGCCGTCTATCGAATCGGGCGTCTCACCGCGAGCTACGTGCACGCCTACTTTCCAAGCAACCCCGGCGCCCTTGCGGCGCTGCTCGCGCCATGAGCGGCCGCACGCCCCGGCGCATCGTGTGCCTCACCGAGGAGACCTGCGAGACGCTGTATCGGCTCGGCGAGCAGGACCGTATCGTCGGCATCAGCGGCTTTACCGTGCGTCCGGCCCGGGCGCGGCGGGAAAAACCCAAGGTGGCCGCCTTCACCAGCGCCAGGATCGACAAGATCCTCGCGCTGGAACCGGACCTGGTGCTCGGCTTCAGCGATCTTCAGGCGGACATCGCCGCCGCGCTCATCCGCGCGGGGCTTGCCGTGCACGTGTTCAACCAGCGCACGGTGGCCGGCATCCTCGCCATGATCGAGACGGTGGGCGCGCTCGTTGGCGTGCCGGACAAGGCCGCCGCCCTGGTCGCGGAACTCGAAGCCGGCATGGCGGCCGTCGCGCAGGCCGCCGCCCGGCTGCCGCGCCGGCCACGCGTGTACTTCGAGGAATGGGACGAGCCGCTGATCAGCGGCATCGGCTGGGTGTCGGAGCTGATCGCGCTCGCCGGCGGCGAGGAGTGCTTCCCCGAACTCGCCGGCCGCGCCGCGGCGCGCGAGCGGGTGATCGCCGATCCCGCCGAGGTGGTTCGGCGCGCACCAGACCTCGTCATCGGCTCCTGGTGCGGCAAGCGCTTTCGGGCGGATAGCCTCGCCGCCCGGCCGGGCTGGGATGCCATGCCGGCCGTGCGCCGCGGGCAGGTGTTCGAGATCAAGTCCTGCGACATCCTGCAGCCGGGCCCGGCGGCGCTGACCGACGGCCTCGGGCAACTGCACGCGCGCATCGCCGCCTGCGCGGCCCTGCCAGCATGAAACGCTGGCTGCTGCTCGTCGCGCTGCTGGCGCTCGCCTGGCAGTGGTGGCCGCTGCCGGTACCGGCGGTGCAGGGCCCGCCGCCGCCAGTGGCCACCCCGGACGACGACCTCGTCGCGCCCGTGCAGCGCGATCTCCAGGACGGGCCGCGTTTCGTGATCGACGGCATCGCCGCGCGGGCGCTGGCCGAGTACACCGCGTACGCGCGGGTGCTGTCCACGGAGCGCTATCGCCTCGGCCGCACGGCGTCGCTGGCACCGCTCGACTTCGCGCTCGGCTGGGGCCGCATGACGGACGCGGCGGTCGTCGATCGCCTCGACATCCACCAGGGCGGGCGCTGGTACTACTGGCGCTACCAGGGCGCGCCGCCGCTGCCGGAAGACGAAATCGT
>NZ_JBFWOM010000020.1:0-3543 GCF_050250495.1 Immundisolibacter sp.
ACCTGGTTGACCGCCGTGTAGCCGGCCCGGGCGAGCCGGTCGCGCATGTCGGTGAGGTTCAGGCGCTCGCCACGCTTCAGGTGCAGGCTGTAGGCGTCCAGGTACGTCTGCGGCGGCAGGCGCTGCATCAGCGTCGCCATCGGCACGATCAGCACGCCGCGATCGAGCCGCGGCAGACGGTGCAGCGCCGCCAGGCGCTCGGAGATCAAATCCTGGTGCGGCGAGAAGGCGTCGTACGGCAGCGTTTCCCAGTCCGGGAAGCTCAGCACCGGCAGCGCGCCGCCGGCGAAGAACGGAATCTCGCGTTCGAGGCGTTCGGCGGCCGGCGTGTCGGCGGCCACCACCAGCAGCGGGCCGCGTGCGGCGAGCGCGGCTTCCGCCAACGCCAGCGCCTGGCTTGCGCCGGTGAGGCCGCTCCAGTCGCGGCGCTCGCCGGGCTTGGCCGGTGCGGTCGGATTCAGCAGGGCAGGGATGACGGCCGGGGAGGTGGCTGAAGAGGCGGTATTCATGCGGGCGCTATTATAGGCGGCGCCTTCATCGCCCCGGTTTTGTCGAATGCCCGTCACCCCGCGCCAGGCCGCTTATCTGCACGCTTTGGGCGTGACGCGCTACGAGCCCCGACGGGTTCAGCAGGCGGTGGTTGTCGATGTGGCAGCGGCCGAGCCCGGCCTGAAAACGCCGCCGCCGATGCAGATTCGGGAGGCGCCGCCGGTTGTGTCGCAAGCGGTCGTAGCGCCGGCAACAGCGCCCGCTGTCGCAACTACAGCAACCGACCCCGCGACCGCCTGGTCCACGCTCACCGCGCAGATCGCCGCCTGCACCGCGTGCGCGCTCAGCCGCACCCGCACGCACACCGTGCCCGGCGTGGGCGACTGGAACGCCGACTGGCTGATCATCGGCGAGGCGCCGGGCGCGGAAGAGGACGCCCGCGGCGAGCCCTTCGTCGGCCGCGCCGGCAAGCTGCTCGACGCCATGCTGCGCGCGGTGGGTCTGGACCGCAGCCGCGGCGTGTACATCACCAACATCGTCAAGTGCCGGCCGCCGAACAACCGCGACCCGGCGCCGGACGAGGCCGCCGCCTGCGCCGGCTATCTCGAACGGCAGATTGCGCTCATCGAGCCGAAGCTCATCCTCGCCGTCGGCAAGGTGGCCGCGCATAACCTGCTTGGCAGCGAGGAGCCGATAGGCCGCCTGCGTGGGCGGGTATGGCACTGGCGCGGCACCGATCTGCCCGTGGTGGCGACCTATCACCCGGCCTACCTGCTGCGCTCGCCGCTGGAAAAGCGCAAGGCCTGGGACGACCTGTGCCTGGCGCAGGACGTGTATCGCGAGCGCAGCGAGGCACGCGCCTGATGGCCGCGCGCCTGCCCGATCCGGCCGGCGGCGTGATCGCGCTGCGCGCCATGGCGCTGGCGGACGTGCCGGCCGTGGCGGCCATCGAGCAGCAGTCGTATCCGGCGCCGCAGGCGTGGTCCGAGGGCATCTTTCGCGACTGCCTGCGCGTGGGTTACCTGTGCCGCGTGCTGGAGGTGGACGCCGTGCTGGCCGGTTACGGCATCCTGTCGATCGCCGCCGGCGAGGCGCATCTGCTCAATGTCTGCGCGTCACCGGCCTTTCGCGGGCGGGGGCTCGGGCGGCAGCTGGTCGAGCATTTTCTTGATCTCGCCGACCGCTATAAGGCGCACACGGTGTATCTCGAAGTGCGGCCATCGAACACCGTCGCCCGCGAGCTTTACAAGTCGCTTGGGTTTCGGCGCATCGGCGTGCGAAAATCCTATTACCCGGCGGCGCCCGGCGAGGCGCGTGAAGACGCGCTGCAACTCGCCCGGGACATTGCCTGACCGGCGCCTGGCCCCCATCTCCCCAGAATCATCCCGCTTGCCGGCGGTCCTGTCGCCGGTGCTGATCCCCGCATGACCGAACTCACCCGCGAGGTCGCCCGCCGGCGCACCTTCGCCATCATTTCCCATCCGGACGCGGGCAAGACCACGCTCACGGAAAAGCTGCTGCTGTACGGCGGCGCCATCCAGCTGGCCGGCACCGTCAAGGCGCGCAAGGCCGCGCGCCACGCCACGTCCGACTGGATGGCGCTCGAAAAGGAGCGCGGCATTTCGGTCACGTCGTCCGTGATGCAGTTTCCCTACCGGGACTGCGTGATGAACCTGCTGGACACGCCCGGCCACGCCGACTTCTCGGAGGACACCTACCGCACGCTGACGGCGGTGGACTCGTGCCTGATGGTGATCGACGCCGCGCGCGGCGTGGAGGAACGCACCATCAAGCTGATGGAGGTGTGCCGTTTGCGCGACACGCCGATCATCACCTTCGTCAACAAGCTGGACCGCGAGGGCCGCGAGCCGGTCGAGCTGCTGGACGAGATCGAGTCCGTGCTCGGCATCGCCTGCGCGCCGGTGAGCTGGCCGATCGGCATGGGCCAGCGCCTGAAGGGCATCGTCGATCTCGTGACGGGCCAGGTGCGCCTGTTCGGCGCCCGCCACGGCGAGCGTGCGGATGCCGGCGAGCTGCTGGACGGCCTGGACGATCCGCGCCTGCTGGAGCACGTGGACGCGCAGGATCTGGCGGCGCTGAAGGACGAGATCGAGCTGGTGCAGGGCGCGAGCGCGGCGTTCGACATCGAGGCCTACCGCGCCGGGCGCCAGACGCCGGTGTTCTTCGGCTCGGCCATCCACAACTTCGGCGTGCAGGAACTGCTGGACGCCGTGGTCAGCTACGCGCCATCGCCTTCCGCGAGCACCGCGCAGGAGCGCCGCGTGGCGCCGGACGAGCCGGCCTTCACCGGCTTCGTGTTCAAGATTCAGGCGAACATGGACCCGGCGCACCGGGATCGCGTGGCGTTTTTCCGCGTGTGTTCCGGCGTGTTCGAGCGCGGCATCCGCGTGCGGCATGTGCGCATCGGCCGCGACCAGCAGCTTGCGAACGCCATCACCTTCATGGCCGGCGAGCGCGAGGGCGCCGAGCGCGCCGTGGCCGGCGACATCATCGGCATCCACAACCACGGCACGGTGCGCATCGGCGACACCTTCACCCAGGGCGAGAGCCTGCGCTACACGGGCATCCCGGACTTTGCGCCGGAGCTGTTCCGCCGCGCGCAACTGCGCGACCCGCTGCGCAGCAAGCAACTGCTGAAGGGGCTAGAGCAACTGTCGGAAGAGGGCGCCACGCAGCTGTTCCGGCCGCTGATCAACAACGACCTGATCCTGGGCGCCGTCGGCGTGCTCCAGTTCGAAGTGGCGGCGTATCGCTTGAAGCACGAGTACGGCGTCGAGGCGACCTTCGAGCCGGTCAACGTCGTCACCTGCCGCTGGGTGCACGGCGAGGACGCCAAGAAGCTCGACGAATTCCAGCGCCGCGCCGAGGCCAACCTGGCGCTCGACGGCAACGGCGAGCTGGTTTACCTGGCCCCGACGCGGGTGAACCTGAACCTCACCGAGGAGCGCTGGCCGGACCTGCGCTTCCTGGCCACGCGCGAGCATTGACCCCGCATGCCCGCATGACCCGCTGACCACGCGCACCCTCTCCCGC
>NZ_JBFWOM010000020.1:3643-5014 GCF_050250495.1 Immundisolibacter sp.
CGCGTGATGGATCACATGAACCGCGGCTCGCTCGACCTTTCCGGCCTGCGCGCGCTGGTGCTGGACGAAGCCGACGAGATGCTGCGCATGGGCTTCATCGACGACGTCGAGTGGATCCTGTCCGAGTCGCCGGCCGAGCGGCAGCTCGCGCTGTTCTCGGCCACGCTGCCGGCGCCCATCAAGCGCATCGCGCAAGCACACCTGCGGGACGCGGTCGAGGTGTCCATCAAGGTGCGCACCACCACCGCCGAGACCATCCGCCAGCGGGTGTGGATCGTCACCGGCGGCATCGGCAAGCGCGAGGCGCTGACGCGCATCCTGGAAACCACGCCGCACGAGGGCGTGCTGATCTTCGTGCGCACCAAGATCGAGACCCAGGAACTCACCGATTACCTGAATGCCCAGGGCTTCGCCGCCGCGCCGCTGTCGGGCGACATCCCGCAGCAGCTGCGCGAGCACACCGTCAATCGCCTGAAGTCCGGGCAGATTGATCTGGTGGTCGCGACCGACGTCGCCGCCCGTGGCCTGGACGTGGAGCGCATCAGCCACGTCGTCAACTACGACATCCCCTACGACACCGAAGCCTACGTGCACCGCATCGGCCGCACCGGCCGCGCCGGGCGCAGCGGCGAGGCCATCCTGTTCGCCATGCCGCGCGAGCAGCGCATGCTGCAGAGCATCGAGCGCGCCACCCGCCAGCGCATCGAGGACATGGCCCTGCCGAGCGTGGACGAGGTCAACGAGGCGCGCGTGCAGCGGTTCATGAGCCGCATCGACGAGGCGCTCGCCAGCCCCGAGCAGACCGAGTCCGTGGCGCTGTTCCGCGAGCTGATCGAAACCCACGCGCAGGAAAAATCCGTCTCGGTCATCGACATCGCCGCCGCGCTGGCCGCCCAGTTGCAGGGCAGCGAACCGCTGCTGCTGCCACCCGACCGCCCGCAGCCCAAGCCCTACAAGCAGAAGCCCGAGCGCTCGCCGTTCCAGCGCGAGGAACGCCGCCCGCCGTTTGAACGGAGCGAACGGGGCGAACGGACTGAACGCGCCCCGCGGTTCGGGGAGGGTGAACGCCGCCCGCGCTTCGAGACCGACAGCCGCCCGCCGCGCTTTGGCGACGACGACCGTCGCCCGCCCCGCGCCCCGATGGGCGACGACAACCTGGAGACCTACCGCGTCGAAGTCGGCCACGCCCACAACGTGAAGCCGTCCAACCTGGTCGGCGCCATCGCCAACGAAACCGGCCTCGACAGCAAATTCATCGGCCGCATCGAGATTTACGACGACCACAGCACCGTCGACCTGCCCAAGGGCCTGCCCAAAGACCTGCTGGCGATCCTGAAACGCACCCGCGTCGCCGGCCAGCCGCTCGCCATC
>NZ_JBFWOM010000020.1:5114-45252 GCF_050250495.1 Immundisolibacter sp.
CAGCAAATTCATCGGCCGCATCGAGATTTACGACGACCACAGCACCGTCGACCTGCCCAAGGGCCTGCCCAAAGACCTGCTGGCGATCCTGAAACGCACCCGCGTCGCCGGCCAGCCGCTCGCCATCACCCGCGCCGGCGAAGGCGCCCCGCCGGCCAAGGGCGCGTACAAGAAATCACGTCCGTTCGATGCGCCGCGCACCGAAGGTGCACCGCGCCCCTTCAAACCCCGCGCAGCCGGCGACCAACCCTTCAAACCGCGCCCGGCGGCAGACAAGCCGTTCAAGCCGAAGGTAAAGACGGGGTATCCGAAGCGGAAGGCGAGCGAGGCGAAGTAGCTGGGATGGCGCGGGCGGCGGTGACAATGGCCGCCGCCGTTAGCAAACTTTGCGAGCCGTAGAGCCGTAGGGCGGAATAGCGCAGCGTATTCCGCCTTCCGTGTCTGGGGTAGAGTTGCCCATAAAGGCAACACGGAAGGCGGATCGCGATCCGCCCTACGCGCTCATTGGTGGTCTGGTTCTTCACCCGACTTCGACGAAAATCACGGAGCCGGTTTGATTCGTCCAACTCCGATTAGTCATTTAAAATGCACCTCACTGAATCTATAACCATACGCGTAAAGTCGGGCCTTGCCGGGCTGCTTTTCAGTGAGGCGAAGCGTCTGGCATCTATGTCACAGCACATTGAAGATGCCGAATCGCAACTCGAGTGGCCACAGCCTCAAAATGACGCGAATCTTGGTCATGCAGCAGCGAGCGTAACGCTCGCGGCGGCAGCCCTTGAAGCGGCAGTAAACGAGGTGTATCTAAGGGCCGTAGACCAGAGCTTCTCGGCATTTCCAAAGCTCAACCGCGCAGAAGTTCGGCTCCTGGCGGAACTGTGGGAAGTGGTTGAGTCATCGCGTGCACAGACGATCAAGAAGCACGAGCTAGCGCTGGCGGCTCTCAACAAGCCGGAGATAAGTCGAGGTACCTCTGTCTCCCAAGACGCCGCCAGTCTTCTCGAACTGCGTGACTTGCTAATGCACTTCAAGCCGGAGTGGGAGGATGAACTCGATAGGCATCGCAAAGTTGAAGGCCGTCTGCGAGGCAAGTTCGCTGAGAATCAATTGTCTGCTCGCGCGACGGGGCGCATGCTCTGGTTTCCTGGCCGGTGCCTTGGCGCCGGATGCGCCATTTGGGCGGTGCAGAGCGCATCGCGGTATCACGAAGAATTCGTCGAGTCTCTGGGCGCGACAAGTGTACTGCCACCGTTTTAACCTTGTACGAGCCCGAGGTAGGATGCGGTGAGGCACGAACCGCATCGTTCGAGATTCACGCCGATTCGCTGCGATGCAGCCTGTGGGAGCGGCGCCCTAGCCGCGAATCATTGGATATCGGGATTCGGCCCGGGGCGGGCCTCCCACAGCAAATCCTGTAGGAATCTGCCTGCCTTGGTGTGATGCGGGAGCGGCGCTTTCCTTGTGGGAGTGGCGCCCTCGCCGCGAATCAGGGGGATCAGGATTCGGCGCGGTGCGCCCCCCAAAAACAACATCCCGCTTGGGACGGAAACGTTAAAAATTCACATGCGCATCGAAGGCACTCAGCCCGCCATGGGATGCGGTGCCGCAGGAAAATCATCAGGAAGAGGGGCCTCGTCGGGGTGGATGCCGTAGCACGTTGTTGATCTCGTCCCGAAAATCAGGGTAATACGCGCCATAATAATCATTGACATGCATGAATTCCTTCTCGGCGATGAGGTCGCGTGTCCATCGTGCCCCCCAATCTCCCTTGCGGAGGGGGTCGTGAACCTTCAAGGTGTGATGCAGTGTGAATGTAAAGGCGAGGTATTCGTAAAGCATGGAAATATGTATGTAGCGGCGTATCGAGTCGGGCTTCCCCTGGTAATCTGTTCGATAACGATCAAGGTCCATGTAGTTTTGGGGAAAGACCGCAAAGTCTTTGATTTGCTCATCTGAAACGGGCTGGAAGAGTCGCCAGTACATGTCGAATCGATCGCGCAGGATTTGCGCTCTCAGTAGCGTGTTGTGGTTCCATGCCTGCCAGGCAAGAATTGCCAACGACAAGGTGCCAACGGCGAGCAAGCCGGTTTGAATCCACTCGTCAATGCGCATATCAACTCCTCCCGCGATGAGTCAGGTCAGATTCGATGGCCCGCGAGATATATCACCTTCGCAGGGTCGGCCGTGACGCCGGACGGTCCGCGTGCCACGGCTGTCGGGGTGATGGCAGGCGTAGGGCAGTTCAAGATCTATCGTCGAAGTGCCGCGCCGCTCAGTCCAGCTTCGGCCGGTTGGTCGCCAGATGCCGGCCGCCGTCGAGCGGCAGCACGGCGCCGGTGATCCAGCGGCTCAGCGGCGAGGCGAAGAACAGCACCGCGTCGGCCACGTCGTCCGGCTTGCCGTTGCGCCCGAGCGGGTGGAGGCCGGCAAAGGTGGTGAGAAAACCCGCCTGTTTTTCCGCCGGCACCGCGCCGTCGAGCAGGTCGGTGTCCTCCACCACGCCCGGGCAGATGACGTTGACGCGGATGCCGTGGGCGGCTTCTTCCATCGCCAGTACCTGCGAGACGTGGCGCAGCGCGCGCTTGGCGGCGCCATAGGCGGCCGCGCCGGGAAACGCATGCTCGCCGGCGATGGAGGCGATGTTGACGATGCTGCCGCCACCGCCGCGCATGGCTGGCAGCACGGCCGTCATCAGCCGCCGTGGTCCCCAACAGTTGACGTCCATGAGCGTCTGCCAGTGCGCCTCGTCGGCCTGCTGGAAGGGCGCGAAGCGCATCACGCCGGCGTTGTTGACCAGGATGTCGATGCGGCCCTGCCCGAACTCCGCCGCCGCGGCGGCCAGCGCCTGCACCTGATCGGGCACGGTAACGTCGGTGGGAACCACCCGCGTGCGGTCGCCGAGCAGTGCGGCGGTGGCGTCCAGCCGGTCGCGCCGCCGCCCGGCAAGCACCACGCGCGCGCCGTGCGCGTGCAGCGTGCGGGCGATGGCGCGGCCGATGCCGGTGCCGGCACCGGTGACGATGGCGGTCTTGTCTTGCAGCATGGCGGTCTCCTGGCAGGGCTGAGCGGCGGCCTGGAACTGTAGCCGCCCTGGGAGTCGCTTACCCGCCGTCGGCCGCCAGTGCCTCGGGCATCGCTGGGCACTCGAACACGGCGCCGAGCGCCTGGTCGACGTCCTCCAGCCACACGAAGTCGAGGTGCTCGCGCGCGCTGGCGGGGATGTCGTCGTAATCCTTCTTGTTGCGGGCCGGCAGCATCACGCGGCGGATGCCGGCGCGGTGCGCGGCGACTACCTTTTCCTTGATGCCGCCGACCGGCAGCACCAGCCCGCGCAGGCTGATCTCGCCGGTCATGGCGGTGTCGGCGCGCACGCAGCGGCCGGTATGCAATGAGGCGAGCGCCACGAACATGGCGACGCCCGCCGACGGGCCGTCCTTGGGGATGGCGCCGGCCGGCACGTGCACGTGCACGTCGTGCTTGTCGAACGAGTCGGGCTCGATGCCGAAGCGCCCGGCGCGGCTTTTCAGCAGCGACAGCGCCGCCTGCACGCTTTCCTTCATCACATCACCGAGCTGGCCGGTGAGGATGAGCTTGCCGTTGCCGGGCGTGCGGCTCGCCTCGATGAACAGGATGTCGCCACCGACCGGCGTCCAGGCAAGCCCGGTCGCCACGCCCGGCATGGCGGTGCGCATGGCGAGCTCCGAGTCGAACCTGTGCGCGCCGAGGATGGTCTCGACGTCGCCGGCGTCGATGCGCTGCGGGCCGGTTTCGCCTTCCGCCACGCGCACCGCCACGTGCCGCAGCAGGGCGCCGATCTCGCGTTCGAGATTGCGGCAGCCGGCCTCGCGCGTGTAGCCGTCGATCAGCGTACGCAGTGCGTCGTCGGTGATCTCGACCTGTTCCCTGGTGAGCCCGCAGGCGGCGAGCTGGCGGTCGATGAGGTACCGACGGGCGATTTCGAGCTTGTCTTCCTGCGTGTAGCCGGGCAGTTCGATGATTTCCATGCGGTCGCGCAGCGGGCCCGGGATGCTGTCGAGCACGTTGGCGGTGGCGATGAACATGACCTGCGACAGATCAAACGGCACCGCGAGGTAGTTGTCGCGAAACGTGTGGTTCTGCTCGGGGTCCAGCACCTCCAGCAGCGCGGCGGATGGATCGCCGTGAAAGCCCTGGCCGAGCTTGTCCATCTCGTCCAGCATCAGCACCGGATTGCGCGTGCCGGCCTTGCGGATGGCCTGCACGATGTTGCCCGGCAGCGCGCCGATGTAGGTGCGCCGGTGGCCGCGGATTTCCGCCTCGTCGTGCACGCCGCCCAGGGACACGCGCTGGAACTGCCGGCCCATGGCGCGGGCGATGCTCTGGCCGAGCGAGGTCTTGCCGACGCCGGGCGGACCCACGAAGCACAGGATGGGGCTCTTGCCGGTGGGCGCGAGCTTGCGCACGGCCAGATGCTCCAGGATGCGCCGCTTGATCTTGTCCAGTCCCCAGTGGTCCTGGTCCAGCACGTGGCGCGCGGCCGGGATGTCGAGCGCGTCGGTGCTTGCCTTGCTCCACGGCAGCTCGGTCAGCCAGTCCAGATACGTGCGCAGCATCGGGTACTCGCCGGACGCCTCCGGCATGCGTTCGAGGCGCTTCAGTTCCTTCTTCGCGTGCTGCTCCACCTCGTCCGGCATGCCGGCCTTGGCGATGGCTTCGGCGATTTCCTCGATCTCCGCCGCCTGCTCGCCGCCTTCGCCGAGCTCCTTCTGGATGGTCCTGAGTTGCTCGCGCAGCACGAACTCGCGCTGGCGCTCGTCGAGCTTCTCGCGCGTCTGCTGGGAGATGTCGCGCGAAATCTTCAGCACCTCGATGCGCCGCGCCAGCAGTTCGGACACGCGCGTCAGGCGCGCCGACAAGTCGGCGAGTTCCAGGATTTCCTGCTTCTCCTCGGGCTTCAGGTCCATGTAGCTGACGATGAGATCGGCGAGCGCCGAGCCGGTCGGCGTCGAGCGGATGGCCTGCACCAGCTCGGCCGGCGTCTGCGGCAGCAGCTCCAGCGCGTCGAGCGCCTGCTGGCGCAGGTTCAGCACGCGGGCCTCGTTCTCGACGCCGGCTTCGTCCGCCACCGGCAGGCGCTCGACGCGCGCCAGCAGGTACGGGTGGCCGGGAATGAAATCGATCACCCGGAACCGCTCCTCGCCCTGGCAGACGAGGTGGTGCGCGCCGTCCTGCGCCGAGATGAAGCGCAGCACGCTGCCGACGGTGCCGACGCGGTACAGGTCGTCCGGGCTGGGATCGTCCACGCTCGCGTCCTTCTGCAGCAGGAGACCGATCGGACGGTCGCTGCGCACGGCCTCCTGCGCGGCTTCAACCGAGCCCTTGCGGCCGACCGTGAGCGGCATCACCACGCCCGGGAACAGCACCAGGTTGCGCACCGGCAGGATCAGCAGCACGTCGTCGCCGACGGTGCTGGATGCGGTGCTCTGAACTTCGGGGTTGGTCGCGTTCATGGGTGTTCTCCGGTGAGCGAGTCGACGCGGTGCAGCGCCAGCGTGAGGCAGCCGTGGGCGAGCTCCAGACGGTCGATGTGATAGACGCCGGGCGGCAGGCGCAGGCGGCGCTCGAAGCGGCCGCGCGGGATTTCGAGCCGCTCGACGCGGTGATCGCGCAGCGCCTGCGGAAGGCGCCGTTCGCCGGCGATGACCAGCATGGCGCCGTCGATGCCCACTTCGAGCCGCTCGCTGGTGACGCCGGGCAGCGCGGCCGTGATCACCAGCTCGTTGCCGTGCGAGTAGATGTCGACCGGCGGCTGCCAGGCGCGCGCCGGGCCGCCGCGCCCGGGCGGGTCGAAGAACTGCCGTTGCAGGCGCTCGGCCTGGTCGAGCAGCGAGCAGGCCTCGGCCCACATCCAGCGTTCGAGGTCACGCGTTGGCATGGCGATCCTCCTTTCGATGCTCGGCCGGCCGCGCGCCTGCCAGGCTCTGCGCAAGTGCCGGCGGCAGGTCGAGTTCCACCGCCACCGGCAGGTGGTCGGACATCGGGTGCTCCAGCACACCGCACCGGTGCACCTTGAGCGCAGGCGATACCAGCACGTGGTCGAGGTTACGCCGCGGCCGCCAGGACGGGTAGGAATGGCCCTCGACATCCGCCACGCGCAATCCGGCGTGGATCAGGCCCGAGTGGCGTTGCAGCGGCCACGCTGCGCAATTCATGTCGCCGAGCAGGATCAGGTCCTTGCAGTGCATGGCCAGGCGCCCCAGATACCGCAGTTGCCGATCACGGGAACGCCTGCCGAGCGACAGGTGCACCGCCAGCACGTGCAGCGGGCGCTCGCGGCTGCCGAAGCTCATCAGCAGCGCGCCGCGCCCCGGCAGAAAACCCGGCAGGCGGCACTCGCGGATGCCGGTCGGCGGCACACGGCTCAGGATGGCGATGCCGTGGCGGGCCAGCGCCCCATAGTCGCGGTTGACCTGCAGGTGCCAGTTCGGAAAGCCGGCCCGGTCGGCAAGGTACTGCGCCTGGTTAAGGAAGGCGCCGCGGTAGGAACCGGCGTCGATTTCCTGCAGCGCCACAATGTCGTAGTCGCGCAGCACGGCGGCAATCTGGTCGAGGTTTTCCCTTCGTCTGCCAAACGGCAGCACGTGCCGCCAGCCGCGTGTCAGGTATTGGCGATAGCGCAGCGTGTCGATGCCGACCTGAATGTTGTAGGTGAGTACGCGCAGGCGGTTGTCGGACAGGTGCATGGTGTGTTGCCGTGGGCGGCTGATGGTCGCCGTGGTCTGAAAAATGGGGGCGGTCGGTCAGAACGCAAGCGCCGGATTTTGGACCGCCGGTGGGGCGAGCCGTCCTGTCACTCTTGGCGTGGGAGGCCCGCCCTCGGGCCGAATGCTGGTGTGATTGAACATTCGCGGCGGGGGCGCCGCTCCCACACGCTCGCGTCGGCGGCGGAGGGCGTCCCCGGGCTGACGGCTGCCCGACGGCCGATCGTGCGCGATGAAAACTACAATCCGCCCCCCTTTGCCATGTCGAGGCAGCGCTTGAGATGGATGAGTCGGTCACGAGTCGCTGGCTGAGCGTGGAGATCGCCCTCACCGCGGACCGCCACGACGCGACCTGCGCGCTGCTGGAGGCGGCCGGCGCGCTCGCCGTGTCGAGTGCCGACGCCGCCGACCGCCCGGTGCTGGAGCCACCGCCCGGCAGCACGCCGCTGTGGCCGACGCTGGTGGTGAGCGCGCTGTTCGAGGGCGACTACGACCCGGCCCCTCTGTTGGGGTTGCTGGCGGCGGCCGGCGTGGCGGTGCTGCGCTGCGCGCCGGTCGCGGATCAGGACTGGGCGCGCGTGGGGCAGGACGTGCCGGCACGCCATTTCGGTGGCGCGCTGTGGGTGGTACCGCGCGACGCGCCTGACCCTGCGCCGGGAGCGGTGGTGGTGCGCCTTGACGCCGGACTAGGCTTTGGCACCGGGGGCCATCCCACCACGGCGCTGTGCCTGCGCTGGCTGGCCGCGCACCCGCCGGCGGGTGCGGACGTGATCGACTGGGGCTGCGGCTCCGGCATCCTCGCCGTGGCCGCGGCGCGGCTTGGCGCGCGCCACGTGTGGGCGCTCGACATCGACGCCCAGGCGCTGACCGCCACGCGCGACAACGCCGCGCGCAATGCCGTGGCCGCGGGCATCGAGGTGCTGGCAGCGGACGCACTGCCCGCCGCGGCGCGCGCGGACCTGGTCATCGCGAACATCCTGGCGCCGGTGCTGGTGGCGCTCGCGCCGCGCCTGCTCGCCGCGCTGCGACCGGGGGGTGCTTTGCTACTATCCGGGCTGCTCCAAAGCCAGGTGGCCGAGGTGGCCCGCGCGTTCGAACCGGCGGTGCGGTTCGACGAGCCCACCATCGACCAGGGCTGGGCGCGTCTTTCAGGGACAAGACAATGAACATGCAGTCGGAGCTGCTGCGCTGTCCGGCGTGCGGCACGGTGTTTCGCGGTCCGGCCAGCCTGCCGGCGCACGGGCGCGTGCGGTGCGGGGTGTGTGACGAGGTGTTCGCGGCCACGCCGGCGCCCGAGGCTGTCGCGTCAAGGCGGGCCTTCGACGGCCCCCGGCCGGCGCACGCGAGCTGGGATGCTGCGCCGGCGCCGGGCGTCGGCGCGGGGCTGCTGCGTCTGACGCTGGCGCTGCTGTTGCTCGTGGCGCTCCTCGCGCAGGGCGCCTGGCTGGCGCGGGAGCGTCTGGCCGAAATGCCGCAGCTGCGGCCGTTGCTGGCGAACGTGTGCCAGCGCGGCGGCTGCACCCTGCCGCAGTTCCGGGATGTCACCGCGATCGAGGTGTTGGATGCCCGCGTCACCTCGCACCCCGACTATGCCGGCGCGCTGCTGGCGGTGGTCACCCTAGACAACACGGCGCCGCTCGCGCAGCCGTGGCCGCGGCTTGCCGTGGCCTTGACCGGCGTGGACGACGGCGCGGTCGCCGAGCGGCTGTTCGAGGCGGCGGAGTACCTGCCGGCAGAGCGCCAGGGTGAGTCGGCGTTTGCGGCCGGCACGTCGGTGCAGGTGCGTTTGCCGCTCGCCGACCCGGGCCTGGAAGCCGCCGGCTTTCGCTTCACTGTTCGCTGATCGCTGCGCGAGAAATCGGGTTCCCTGCGCGTGGGCCGTGGGCTACCATGTCGCCCCGGTCGCTCTCGCCGACCGGCAGCCTGCCTTCCACGAACCGAAACGACGCCCGCGCTGGGTGTTGCGCCGGCCCGTTGTTCAGGCTGGCAACGCGGCGCCCAGGGGAGTGATGCATGAAACCGGTTGAGCTTGCGGTGGCCGAGGAGCCCGACAGCGTAAGGATGCCGGACGTGCAGGCGAAGGATCAGCCGCTCGCCCAGTGCGTGGCGGCCACCGTGCGCCGGTATCTGGACGATCTGGGCGACCACGCGCCGACCAACCTGCACCAGTTGCTGCTGGAGCAACTGGAGAAGCCGCTGCTGGCCGTGGTGATGGAGAAGGCGCGCGGCAACCGCTGCCGGGCCGCCGAGCTGCTCGGTATCAACCGCAACACGCTGCGCAAGAAGCTCCAGCAATACGGCCTGTGACGGCCGCGCCGGTCGTGCCGGGCACGCCGGCATTTTCGTTTTCGCACCACCCGCAGGTTTTCTCGTGACGCAACCCGTACGCCGCGCCCTGCTGAGCGTGTCGGACAAGACAGGCGTGGTCGATCTCGCCCGCCGTCTGGCCGCGCTCGGCGTCGAACTCGTTTCCACCGGTGGTACCTGCCGTACCCTGCGCGAAGCCGGCCTCGCCGTGCAGGAAGTGGCCGAGGTGACCGGCTTTCCGGAAATCATGGACGGGCGGGTCAAGACCCTGCACCCGCTGATCCACGGCGGCCTGCTTGGCCGGCGTGGCCAGGACGATGCGGTGATGGCGGCGCACGGCATCGCGCCGATCGATCTGCTGGTGCTGAACCTGTACCCGTTCGAGGCCACCGTGGCGCGGCCGGACTGCACGCTGGAGGAGGCGGTCGAGCAGATCGACATCGGCGGCCCGGCCATGCTGCGCGCGGCGGCCAAGAATTTCCGCCACGTGGCCGTGCTGACCGAGCCCGCCCAGTACGACGCCGCGCTCACGCAAATCGAGGCGGGCGGCGGGGTGGGGGATGCCGAGCGCTTCGCGCTGGCGGTGGCCGCCTTCAACCACGTGGCCAACTACGACGCGGCGATCAGCGATTACCTGTCCGCGATCGGCCCCAACGGCGCGCGCGGTGAATTCCCCGGCCAGGCCAACGGCCGCTTCGTGAAGGTGATGGACCTGCGCTACGGCGAGAACCCGCACCAGCAGGCGGCCTTCTACCGGGATCTGCACCCGGCGCCCGGCACGCTCGCCACGTTCAAACAGCTCCAGGGCAAGGAGCTGTCCTACAACAACCTCGCCGATGCCGACGCCGCCTGGGAAGCGGTGCGCGGCTTCGAGGCGCCGGCCTGCGTGATCGTGAAGCACGCCAACCCGTGCGGCGTGGCGCTCGGCGCCGACCCGGCCGAAGCGTACGAGCGCGCCTACGCGTGCGATCCCACGTCCGCCTTCGGCGGCATCATCGCCTTCAACCGGCCGCTCGATGCCACGGCGGCCAAGGCCATCATCGGGCGCCAGTTCGCGGAAGTGATCATCGCCCCGTCCGTCGCGGCCGACGCGCTCGCCGTCACCGCCGGCAAGCCGAACATCCGCGTGCTGGAAATCCCACCGGGCGACGGACGCAACTCGCACGACGTCAAGCGCATCGGTTCGGGGATGCTCATCCAGACCGCCGACACGCACGTGCTGGCGCCGGCCGACCTCAAGGTCGTGACGCGCCGTGCGCCGACGCCGGCCGAGCTCGACGACCTGCTGTTTGCCTGGGAAGTGGCCAAGTACGTGAAGTCGAACGCCATCGTCTACGCCAGCGGCCAGCGCACGCTGGGGGTGGGCGCCGGGCAGATGTCGCGCGTGGACTCGGCCCGCATCGCCGCGCACAAGGCGGCCGAGGCGGGCTTCGATCTCAACGGCGCGGTGATGGCGTCGGACGCGTTCTTCCCGTTCCGCGACGGCCTCGACGCCGCTGCCGAACGGGGCATCGCCGCCGTCATCCAGCCCGGTGGCTCCATGCGCGACGCCGAGGTGATCGCCGCAGCGGATGAGCACGGCATGGCCATGGTGTTCACCGGGGTGCGCCATTTCCGGCACTGAGGGTCACGCGATGAAGGTACTGGTGATCGGCTCCGGCGGGCGCGAGCACGCGCTGGCCTGGAAGCTCGCGCAGTCGCCGCGCGTGACGCAGGTTTACGTCGCGCCCGGCAACGCCGGCACGGCGACCGAGCCCGGGGTGAGCAACGTGGCCATCGCGGCGGACGACGTCGCGGGCCTGCTGGCGTTTGCCACGCGCGAGGGCGTTGATCTGACCGTCGTCGGGCCCGAGGCGCCGCTGGTGCTGGGCGCGGTCGATGCCTTTGCGGCGGCCGGGCGGCGCTGCTTCGGACCGCGGCAGGCGGCGGCGCAGCTCGAAGGCAGCAAGGCGTTCGCGAAGGACTTTCTGCGCCGGCACCGCATCCCGACCGCCGGTTACGAGACCTTCGACGACCTGGCCGCCGCGCTGGCGCACGTCGCCGCGCGCCCGCTGCCGATGGTAATCAAGGCCGATGGCCTCGCCGCCGGCAAGGGCGTCGTGATCTGCCACCGGCGCGAGGAGGCCGCTGCCGCGCTCAACGCCATGCTGGGCGCGGGTGAGTTCGGCAGCGCCGGTGCGCGGGTGGTGGTGGAGGATTTTCTGGACGGCGAGGAGGCGAGCTTCATCGTCATGGTGGACGGCGCGCACGTGCTGCCCTTCGCCACCTCGCAGGACCACAAGGCGCGCGACGACGGCGACCGCGGCCCCAACACCGGCGGCATGGGCGCGTACTCGCCGGCGCCGGTGGTGACGCCCGCCGTCGAGGCGCGCGTGATGCGCGAGGTCATCGAGCCGACCGTGGCGGCGCTCGCTGCCGAGGGCACGCCGTATACCGGTTTTCTCTACGCCGGGCTCATGATCGACGTCAACGGCGCGCCGCGCGTGCTCGAGTTCAATTGCCGCCTGGGTGATCCGGAAACGCAACCGCTGCTGATGCGTCTGCGCTCGGATCTCACGGATCTGATCGAGGCGGCGCTCGATGGCCGGCTGGACCAGGTGCAGGCCGACTGGGACGCGCGCCCGGCGCTCGGCGTGGTGCTGGCGGCGGCGGGTTATCCCGGCGACTACGCCCGCGGCACGCCGATCCCGGCGCTACCGGGGACCGAGCCCACCGACGGCAAGGTATTCCACGCCGGCACGGCCCTGCAGGATGGCCGCGTGGTGACCGCCGGCGGGCGGGTGCTGTGCGCGACGGCGCTCGGCGATACGGTGGCGCAGGCGCAGCGATCGGCCTACGCGCTGGTGCAGGCGGTGGCGTGGCCGGAGGCCTACTTTCGGCGCGACATCGGCTACCGGGCGGTGGCGCGCGAGCAGGCAGGGCAGTGATCGCCGCGGGCTGAACGATGCCGTCCTGGCTTTATTCGGCGCCGCCAATGGTTGGCACGGGGGCCGGCGCAGGGCCGGTGCGCAATCGACAGGAAAGGCAACGATGAGCAGCGTGGACGTCGCGGCAGTGGCCGCGTATCTGACCGACCTTCAGGACCGCATCTGCGCCATGCTGGAGGCCGAGGATGGCCGCCAGCGCTTTCTGGAAGACCCCTGGCAGCACGCCTCCGGCGGCGGCGGGCGCACGCGCGTCATGGAGGCCGGCGGCGTCATCGAGCGCGGCGCGGTCAACTTCTCGCACGTGCAGGGCACAGCCTTGCCGGGCACGGCGAGCGAGCGCCACCCCGATCTTGCCGGCTGCCGCTTCGAGGCACTCGGCGTGTCGCTGGTCATCCACCCGCACAACCCCTACGTGCCGACCTCGCACGCCAACGTGCGCCTGTTCGTGGCGCACCGGCCGGACGGCGCGCCGGTGTGGTGGTTCGGTGGCGGGTTCGATCTGACGCCCTACTACGGCTTCGACGAGGACTGCGTGTTCTGGCACCAGCAGGCCAAGGCCGCCTGCGAGCCATTCGGGGCGGATCTGTACCCGCGCCTGAAGCGTTGGTGCGACGAGTATTTCTGCAACACCCACCGTGGTGAGCAGCGCGGCATCGGCGGCATCTTCTTCGACGATTACGACCAGGGTGGTTTCGCGCAGGCGTTCGCCTTCCTGCGCTCGGTCGGCGAGCACTACATCGCCGCCTACCAGCCGCTCGTGGCGCGCCGCAAGCACATGGCCTATGGCGAGCGCGAGCGCGATTTTCAGCTGTTCCGGCGCGGGCGCTACGTCGAATTCAACCTGCTGCACGACCGCGGTACGCGCTTTGGCGTGCAAAGCGGGGGCCGGGCGGAGTCGATCCTGGTGTCGATGCCGGCGCTGGCCGCCTGGCGCTACCGCTGGCAGCCCGAGCCCGGCACGCCCGAGGCGGCGCTGACCGAAAAGTATCTTCAGCCGCGCGACTGGCTGGCCTGAAGAGGCAGCAAGCCCTGGTTCTGGTTGTGGGAGGCCCGCCCCCGGGCCGAATGATTGGCTCGGCCATTCGCGGCGCGGGCGCTGCTCCCATGCTCGTTGTTATCCCCCGCACCACACCGACGGATTGACCGGCTGCCCGCGGTGGCGGATTTCGAAGTACGCGCCGCTGGCCTTGCCGCGGTCGCCTACGCTCGCGATCGCCTCGCCGGCCTGCACGCGCTGGCCGACGCGCTTGAGCACGGCGTCGTTGTAGCCGTAGAGGCTCAGATACCCCTCGCCGTGATCGACGATCACCAGCAGCCCGTAGCCGCCGAGCACGTCCGCGTACACCACCTTGCCGGCGTGGATGCTGCGCACGTTGCTGCCCGGCCGGGCGGCGATGACCACGCCATCCCAGCGCGTGCGCCCGCTCTCGCGGCGCGTGCCAAAGCGCGCCTTGAGCTGGCCGCTGACGGGCCATGGTAGGCGGCTCCTGCGGGCGGCGAAACGCTCGCCGGGCGCGCTCGGCGTGGGTCTTGCAGTGACTACCGGACCGCTGGTTTGCGGCGCTGCCTCGTCAGGTGGCCGCCGCGCTGAAGGCGGGCCCGCGGGCGGCTTTGCCTGCTCGCGGTCGTCTTGCTCCTGCCGCGCCTGCGCTTCACGCCGGCGCTCGGCCTGCTCCTGCTCGCGGGCTTCGGCCTCGCGCCGGGCGATGCGCGCCAGCACATCCTTGATCTCGCGCTGATCCTGCTCGATGGCGCGCACGCGCTGCTCGCCGCGGTCGACGTCCTGCTCGGCCCTGGCCAGCAGCGCCTGGCGCTCGGCGCGTGCGCGGGCGAGTTCCGCGCGCTGCTGTTCGAGTTCACCCTTGCGCCTGGCCACCGCAGACGCCTCGTCGGCAATCTGCGCTTCGCGCTGCTGGAACGCGTCGAGCTGCTGGCGCAGTTCACCCAGGCGCGCCGCCTGCGCGTCGGCCACGTGCCGCTGGTAGCGCAGCAGCCGCGCCAGACGCGCCGGGTCTTCCTGGCGCAGCAGCAGTACCAGCCGATCCGCTTGGCCGTTACGCGCCGCAAGCGCGAGGCTGCGCGCCAGCAGCTCGCGCTGCGATTCGATGCGCTCGCGCGCGGCGGCCTGCTCGGCGCGAAGGCCGTCGAGTTCCTTTTCCAGCGCTGCGGTGGCTGTTTCGGTCAGGGTGATCTCGGCGTTGACGGCGGCGACGCGGCGGTCGGCTTCGGCGAGTCGCTGGCGCAGGCTGTCGCGCGCCGTGAGCCGTTCGCGAAGCGTGCCGAGTGCCCGCCCGAGGTCGCTGCCGAGGCGCTCCAGGCGTGACCGGGCGTCGCCGCTTTCATCGGCCGCCGACGGCAGGGCACCGATGAGCAACAGCGCCGCCACGACGGCGGCAAGAGCGGACTTGATCGACTGGGGCACGGCGCCGGGCGGGCAGGGTGGTGAAGCGCCGCGCATAGTAAACTTTCGGCCGTGTCCGCCCCACGGCGGTGATCGTCAAATTTCCCCCGCGTACGTCATGGCCTTCGTTCTCGCCAATATCCAGTTGTTCGCCGCCTTCGCCGTGGTGGCGACGCTGCTCGGGCTCACCTACGCGCTGGAATCCGCGTTCGGGTATCAACCCACCCTGCCCGGCGATGCGGTGCGCCTGATCAATGCCGGCGCGAGCGTGCTCGACCTGCGCGCGCCGGCCGAGTTCGCCGCGGGGCACGTGCGCGGCGCCATCAACCTGACGCCTGCTGCCGTCGCCGAGTGGGCCGGCAAGCCGCGCAAGGGGAAGCAGCGCGTCGTGCTGCTGGTCGCCGCGCCGCGCCAGTCGGTGTTCGCCACCGCCCGCCTGCTGCGCGCGCAGGGCTTCGAGCCGGTGCACCTGCTCAAGGGTGGCATGCGCGGCTGGGCCGATGCCCAGTTGCCGCTGGCGCGCTGAACGGTGTCGCGAATCTGTCCTGAGGGATTGCCACGATGGTGACCATCTACACCAGCGCCTGGTGCGGCTACTGCGCGATGGCCAAGCGCCTGCTCGACAGCAAGGGCGTGCGCTATGACGAGATTCCGGTCGACATGGATGTGAAGCGGCGCGCCGAGATGGAGCAGCGCAGCGGTCGGCGCACGGTGCCGCAGATCTGGATCGGCGAGCGGCACGTGGGCGGATACGACGATCTCGCTGCACTGGAGCGAGCCGGGCAACTCGACGCGCTGCTGGCTGGCGCCTGACTTTCTTCAACCTTCCAGGATTCAATCCATGGCCGATGAGACCGACGCCGCCCAGGCGCCGCAGCCGCAGTTCAACATCCGTCGCATTTATCTCAAGGACCTGTCCTTCGAGTCGCCGCGTGCGCCGCAGATTTTCGAGTCGAACGCCCAGCCGCAGATCGACCTGCAGCTCGGCGCCGGCGCCGCGCAGGTGGGCGAGAACCTGCACGAGGTGGTGGTGAACGTGACCGCCACCGTGCGCAGCGGCGAGGACACGGTGTTTCTGGTTGAGGTGCAGCAGGCCGGCCTGTTCCACATCGAGGGCGTGTCGGCCGAGCAGATGGGCTGGGTGCTGGGCGTCACCTGCCCGAACGTGCTGTTCCCGTATGCGCGGCAGGTGGTGTCGGACGCCACCACGGCCGGCGGTTTCCCGCCGCTGCTGCTGGCGCCGGTCAACTTCGAGGCGCTGTACCAGCAGCATTTGCAGCGCCAGCAGGCGGCGCCGGCGGACGGCCAGCTGACGCACTGAGCCGGCGCGCGTGAGCGACACGCTGGCGGTGCTGGGGGCTGGCTCCTGGGGCACGGCGCTTGCGATCGCGCTCGCCCGGCGTGGCCACGCAGTGCGGCTGTGGACGCTGCTGCCGGCGGACGCCGACGGCATGAACGCGCTGCGCGTGAACGCGCAGTTCCTGCCCGACATCGTGCTGCCGCCGCCGCTGGTGGCGACCGCGGACCTCGCCGCGGCGCTGTCCGGCGCAAACGGTGTGCTGGTGGCGGTGCCGAGCCGGGCCTTTCGCGAGGTCCTCGTGCGCGTGGCGCCGCTGCTGCCGGTGCGCGCGATCGCCTGGGCCACCAAGGGCTTCGAGGAAGACACCGGCAAGCTGTTGCACCAGGTGGCCGGCGAGGTGCTGGGCGAGGTCGCCTGCGTTGCGATTTCCGGGCCGAGCTTCGCCGGTGAGGTGGCGCTCGGCCTGCCGACGGCGCTCGCCGTGGCGTCGCCGGATGCTGACGCCGCGTCAGGCTGGGTGCGGCGCCTGCACGGTGACACGCTGCGCGCCTATCTCAGCGATGACATCGTCGGCGTGCAGGTGGGCGGCGCGGTCAAGAACGTGCTGGCCATCGGTGCCGGCATCGCCGACGGACTCGGGTTTGGCGCCAACGCGCGCGCGGCGCTGATCACGCGCGGCCTTGCCGAGGTGCAGCGGCTTGGCCTCGCACTCGGCGCGCGGCGCGATACGTTTCTTGGCCTCTCCGGGCTTGGCGATCTGCTGCTAACGTGCACCGACAACCAGTCGCGCAATCGCCGCGTGGGCCTCGCGCTCGCCGAGGGCAAGACACCCCAGCAGGCGGTCGAGGCACTGGGTCAGGTCGCCGAAGGCGTGGTCACGGCCCGGGCGGTGCGCCAGCTCGCCGAGCGACTGGCCGTGAACATGCCCCTCTGCGGCGAGGTGTACCGGGTTCTGTACGAGCGGCGCGACCCGCACGCGGCGGTGCAGGCACTGCTGGCGCGGGAGCCCTCGGCGGAGTTGTAAAGCCTGACCGCGGGTGCGATGCGCCTAGGGCGCTGCCGGTGGGGCCACCTGTGGGTCCCCCTGTGGTTCCATAGGTGCGGCCACCGGCTCAGTCGATGCCGGTGCCTTGTCCGCAGGCCGCGGCGCCCCGGTCGCGCCCGCGCCCTGCGGCAGCGCGCCGGAGGCCTCACTCAGGCGAGCGTGCAGGGCGCGCGCCTGCTCCTGCGCCGTGCCGATCTGGTCGCTCGGCAGGTGCAGCAGCACCTGTTCGCGTTGGCGGGCCGCATCGTCCTCGCCGCCGGCGGCGGCGAGACTCAGCCACACGTACGCCTGCACCTTGTCGACCGGCGTGCCGCGCCCGTCGGCATACATCTGCCCCAGCCGACGCTGTGCCTTGGCGTGGTTCTGCTCCGCCGCCCGGGTGAGCCATTCCAGCGCCGAGCGGTAGTCCTGCACCACGCCGCGGCCTTCCAGCAGCGCCAGGCCATAGCGGTACTGGCCTTCGCGGTCGCCGGCGTCGGCGGCCCGGGCGTACCAGCGGCTGGCTTCGGAGGTGTTGACGCGCGTGCCGTCGCCGTCCTCGTGACGGCGGCCGAGTTCCAGTTGTGCCGCCACCTCGCCCTGCCCGGCCCGGCGGCTGAGGTTGGCGAACGGGTCTTCCGCGACCGGCTGGGTGGCCTCGGGTGGCTGGCGCACGAGGTGCACGCCAAGAAAGCCTAGCGGCGCGCCGACCACGAGTGTGCCGGCCAAGGCCAGCGTCACCACGGCCGGTTCGAGGCGCCACGAGCGGCGCCCACAGCGGCGGCAGCGATAAGCCTGCGACAGCTTGCGCTGCACCCAGGTATCGGTGCGCTGCACCGACGCGGGGCGCAGGTCGGTGCTGCGGCAATGCGGGCAGCGTTGCGGCATGGGCAAATCGAAACGGTAGGCCGTGGAGGAAGCGCGCGAATGGTAAGTCAATCGCCGCTGGCCGCAGCGGGCTGCGCATCCCAGGAGCCGGCGTAGTCCTGCTGCCGCCAGGCTTCGAACACCGCCACCGCCACGGCGTTGGAAAGATTGAGGCTGCGGCTGTGCGGCTGCATCGGCAACCGCAGCACCTGCTCGCCGGGCAGGCCATCCAGCACCTCAGCCGGCAGGCCCCGGGTCTCGGAGCCGAACAGCAGCGCGTCGCCGGGTTGATAGTCGACCGCTGTGAACAGGCGACGGCCCCGCGTGCTGAAGGCCCACAGGCGCGGCGCGCCGAGCGCCGCCAGACACGCCGGCAGGTTCGCGTGCCGGCGCACGGCGGCGTACTCGTGATAGTCGAGCCCGGCACGGCGAAGGCGGGCGTCGTCCGGCTCGAAACCGAGCGGCTCCACCAGGTGCAGCGCGGCGCCGGTGTTGGCGCACAGCCTTATGATGTTGCCGGTGTTTGGCGGGATTTGTGGCGACAAGAGGATGACGTGGAACACGGGCAAGACGCGCTGAACGATGCCGATCTGCTGCGCACCGAGCTGTGCGGGCTGGTGCTGCAGACGCCGCTGGTGCTGCTGTCGGGCTGTGTGGGTTTCGGGCAGGAATATACGCGCGTGGCGGGGTTCAGCCACCGCGACGTCGGCATGGTGGTGCTGAAGGGCACCACGCTCGAACCGCGCCTTGGCAACGCCCCGCACCGTCTGGCGGAAACGCCGGCCGGCATGCTGAACGCGATCGGCCTGCAGAACCCTGGCGCACGCGCCGTGGTGCGGGACTATCTGCCGCGGCTCGATTTCACCGAGACGGTGTATGCCGCGAACGTGTCCGGCGCCACGGTGGAAGAATACGCCGAGGTGACGCGCATCTTCGACGACTCGCCGGTGGCGGCCATCGAGCTCAACATCTCGTGCCCCAACGTGAAGGCCGGCGGCGTGCAGTTCGGCAACGATCCGGACATGTCGGCGCGCGTGGTGGCGGCCTGCCGGGCGGTGACGCGAAAGCCGCTGATTACGAAACTCTCGCCGAACCAGACCGACATCGCCGAGAACGCCCGCCGCTGCATCGAGGCCGGCACGGACGCCTTCGCCGCGATCAACACGCTGCAGGGCATGGCCATTGATCTCAAGTCCCGGCGGCCGGTGCTCGGCAACCGCCAGGGCGGGCTGTCCGGCCCGGCCATCAAGCCGATCGCCCTGCTCAAGGTGCGTCAGGTGTACGAGGTGGCCAACGCCCACGGCGTGCCGATCATCGGTCAGGGTGGCGTGGCGTCGGCTGACGATGCGGTCGAGTTCCTGCTGGCGGGCGCGACCGCCGTCGGCGTCGGCACGGCGCTGTTCTATGACCCGCTGATCTGCCCGGCGCTGAATGCCGGCATGGCGGCGTATGCGCGGGCGCAGGGGTTTGCGACTGTCGGCAAACTGACCGGCGCGTTGGCCTGGTAGAGCCAAGCGGCGCTCGATCGTCTTGTGGGAGGCCCGCCCCCGGGCCGATTTTTGAGGTGATGGAAGATTCGCGGCGGGGGCGCCGCTCCCACGGCATGGGTTGGTGTTGTGGGAGGCCCGCCCTCGGGCCGAATGCAAGGGTCCGAACATTCGCGGCGAGGGCGCCGCCCCCACAGCCTGCCCGAATTCAGCGCCCCGCCCGGCACAGCGTCCACACATCCACCTGTGCCACGCCGGCGCGTTTGAGCGCGGTCACCAGCGCGCCGACCGTGGCGCCGGTGGTCATCACGTCGTCCAGCACGGCGACGTGATCCACGCCGGGTGGTTTCGTCACCGCAAACGCGCCGCGCACGTTGCGCCGGCGCGCGACGCGGTCGAGGCCGCTCTGCGGCGCCGTGGCGCGTACGCGCTGGCAGGTCCGCCAGTTGACCGGAACGTCGAGCCGCCGACCTACCTCGCGGGCCAGCACCTGCGCCTGGTCGTAGCCGCGCTGGCGCAGGCGCGTGTCGTGCAGCGGCACCGGGATCAGCAGGTCCGGACGCGGCCAGTGCTGCGCGGTCGCCGCCTGCGCCAGCAGCGCGCCGGTGAGCCGCGCAAGGCCCAGCCGGCGGCCGAACTTGAGCCCCTGCACCAGCCGGTCGAGCGGCGGGGCGTATCGGAACGCGGCGTGCGCGCCATCCTGCGGCGGCGGGCGGCGCAGGCAGTGCCCGCACACGCCGGCCACCGGCAGCGGCTGCGCACACAGCCGGCAGGCGGTGGCGAGCCACGGCAACTCATCGCGACAACCCGCGCACAGCGGCAGGCGATCTACCCCGGCCGCCCCGCACAGCGTGCACTGCGGCGGCAGCAGGTAGGCGAGCAGGGCGTCGATGGCTTCGTCAACTTTTCGGGTCACGGCTGGGTTGACAGGACAGGGCTCGTGGCTATTCTGGCCAGCGCGGCGCCGTGCGCGTCGTGACTTGTTGCCGTCTTAATCGCCCCGGAGTCCGCCCTTGACCGCCATCCGCCACGACTGGACGCGCGCCGACATCCGCGCCCTGTTCGAGCTGCCGTTCGCCGACCTGCTGCACCGCGCGCAGACCGTGCACCGCGCCCATTTCGATCCGAACGCGGTACAGGTGAGCACGCTGCTGAGCATCAAGACCGGCGCCTGCCCGGAGGACTGCGGCTACTGCCCGCAAAGCGCGCACCACGCGGCGGACGTGAACCGCGAGGCGCTGCTGGACGTCGATGCCGTGGTCGCTGCCGCGCGCGCCGCACGCGAGGCGGGCGCCAGCCGCTTCTGCATGGGCGCCGCCTGGCGCAGCCCGCGCGAGAAGGATTTCGTGCGCGTGCTGGACATGGTGCGCGAGGTGAAGGCGCTGGGCATGGAGACCTGCGTCACGCTCGGCATGTTGAAGGGCGACCAGGCCGAGCGCCTCAAAGATGCAGGCCTCGACTACTACAACCACAACCTCGACACCTCGCCCGAGTACTACGGCGAAATCATCACCACGCGCACCTTCGAGGATCGCCTGGACACGCTGGCGCAGGTGCGCGATGCGGGGGTGAACGTGTGCTGTGGCGGCATCGTCGGCATGGGCGAGTCGCGCGAGGACCGCGTGGGGCTGATGGAATCGCTGGCCAATCTCCCGCAGCACCCGCAAAGCGTGCCGATCAACTACCTGGTGCAGGTGGCGGGCACGCCGCTGGCCGGCACCGCGGCGCTCGATCCGCTGGAATTCGTGCGCACCATTGCTGTCGCGCGCATCCTGATGCCGGCTTCCGTCGTGCGCCTGTCGGCGGGCCGCGAGGGCATGGACGACGCGCTGCAGGCGCTGTGCTTCCTCGCCGGTGCCAATTCGATCTTCTACGGCGACAAGCTGCTGACCACCGGCAACCCGGCGGCGGAACGCGACCGGGCGCTGTTCGAGCGCCTCGGCATCCACGCCGCCGCGCCGGCCGTGCGCTGCGCGGCGCCGCCGGCCGAGGCGGTCGTGGCGGGGTGAGCTTCGATCTCGACGCGGGCCTCGCCGCCCGCCGTGCGGCGGGGCTGTACCGGCAGCGGCGCATTGCGCACACGCCACAGGCCCCGGCGCGGCGCTTCGACGAGGGTGGCCGGCTTACCTTCTGCAGCAACGACTATCTCGGTCTCGCCAATCACCCGGCGCTGATCGAGGCGCTGGCGGACGGCGCGCGCCGCTGGGGCGTCGGTGCCGGCGCCTCGCACCTGCTCGCCGGGCACACCGCCGCCCACCACGCGCTGGAAGAGGAACTCGCCGCCGCCGTCGGCCGGCCGCGCGCGCTGCTGTTCTCGACCGGCTACATGGCCAACGTCGGGGTGCTTGGCGCGCTTCTGGACCGCGACGCGGCGGTGTTCTCGGACCGCCTGAACCACGCCTCGCTGATCGACGCGGCGCGTCTGAGTCGCGCGGCGGTGAGGGTGTATGGGCACGGCGACGTGGCGGATCTCGACGCCCAGCTCGCGGCGGAGTCGGCTGGGCGGCGCCTGGTGATCACCGACGGCGTGTTCAGCATGGACGGTGACCTCGCGCCGCTGCCGGCGCTGGCGTGGTTGGCCCGGCGCCGCGACGCCTGGCTGATGGTGGACGACGCGCACGGCTTCGGCGTGCTGGGGCCGGCCGGCGCGGGCAGCGTGGCGCAGGCCGGGCTGGGCTTGGACGACGTGCCGGTGCTGATGGGCACGCTCGGCAAGGCGCTCGGCACGTTCGGCGCATTCGTCGCCGGCAGTGAGGCGCTGATAGAGACGCTGATCCAGCACGCGCGCAGTTACATCTACACCACCGCCTTGCCGCCGGCGCTGGCGGAGGCGACGTGCGTCGCGCTGCGCCTGATGCAGTCGGAAGGCTGGCGGCGCGATCGGGTCGCGGCGCTGATCGCGCGCTTCCGCGAAGGCGCCGCGGCGCTTGATCTGCCGCTGCTCGAATCCGCCACGCCCATCCAGCCGCTCGTCGCCGGCAGCACCGAGCGGGCACTCGCCTGGAGCGCGCACCTGGACAGCCATGGCATCGTGGTGCCCGCGGTGCGCCCGCCGACGGTGCCGGACGGCACGGCGCGTCTGCGCATCGTGCTCACCGCGGCGCACGAGGAGGCCGAGGTCGATCGCCTGCTGAACTCGCTCGCCGCGCTGCCGCCACGCGCATGAGCGATCCGGGCGCCGAATTCCGGCTCGACACGCGCCGCGTGCGCCGGGCCTTCGAGCGCGCGGCGGCCGGTTACGAAACCGGCGCCGTGCTGCAGCGCACGGTGGAGTCGCACGCGCTGGCGCGGCTCGATCTCGTCCGCGTGGCGCCGCAGACCATCGTCGATCTTGGCTGCGGGCCGGGTGTCGCGGGACGGGCGCTGCTCAAGCGCTACCGCGGCGCGCAGGTGATCGGTGTCGACGTCGCGCCCGCCATGCTGCGCGCGGCGCGGCGCGGCCGGCGCTGGTTCTCGGCACAGCGCTTCGTGTGCGCGGACGCGCAGGCGCTGCCGCTGCCGCCGGACAGCGCGGATCTCGTGTTCAGCAACCTCACCGTGCAGTGGTGTGCCGACCCCGCGGCCGTGTTCGCCGAGGTGTGGCGCGTGCTGCGCCCGGGCGGCCTTGTCCTGTTCACGAGCTTGGGGCCCGACACGCTGCGCGAGCTGCGCGTCGCCTGGCGGCAGGTGGATGGCGCAACGCACGTGCACGCCTTCATCGACATGCACGATCTGGGCGACGCGCTCGGGCGCAGCGGTTTCGAGAACCCGGTGCTGGACGTCGAGCACTTCTGCCTCACTTACCCCGACGTGCGGGCGCTGGCGCGGGATCTGAAATCCATCGGCGCCGGCAATGCCGCGGCCGGCCGACCGCGCGGCCTGCGCGGGCGGGCGGGATGGTCGGCGATGGCGGCCGCCTACGAGGGCTTTCGCAGCGACGATCGCCTGCCGGCGACGTTCGAGGTGGTGCACGCCCACGCCTGGAAGCCACTGCATCCGCCGCACCGCGATACCGACGGCGCGCAGCCGCTGCGCTTTCACCCGCGCCGCGCGGGGCGGCCATGACGCGCGGCTGGTTCGTCACCGGCACCGATACCGGCGTTGGCAAGACGCGCGTCGCGGCGGGCCTGATCGCCGCGCTGCGAGCGCAGGGCCACCGCGTGGCCGGCATGAAGCCCGTCGCAAGCGGCTGCGTGGCGACACCCGACGGACTGCGCAACGAAGACGCGCTCGCGCTGCTCGCAGCGAGCGGCCTCGACCTGCCGTACGGGTGGGTGAATCCCGTTGCCTTTGCGCCGCCGATCGCGCCGCACATTGCGGCTGCCGAGGCCGGGCGGCCGATTCGATTCGCGCCCCTCAAACACGCCCTCGAACGCCTTTACGACCACGCTGACCGTGTCGTTGTGGAGGGCGTCGGCGGCTGGCGGGTACCGCTTGGGCCGGACGGCGACGTTGCCGATCTCGCCGCGGCGCTCGGGCTGCCTGTGGTGCTGGTGGTGGGCCTGCGCCTGGGGTGCCTGAATCACGCGGCGCTCACCGTGGCCGACCTGCGGCGCGGTGGCCTGTCGCTGGCGGGGTGGGTGGCGAGCGCCGTGGAGCCCGGTTTCGCGAGGGCGGCGGAAAACCTCGCGGCGCTGGCTGACATCATCGACGCGCCACGCTTGGGCGTGCTCGCGCATCGACCCTTGGCAAGCCCTAGCGAGGTGGCTGCGAGCCTGCAATTGCCCTGCTCGGCGCACGCAAGGACCTCTTGACGGGCGTCAAGCAGCCGTCCGGCTGCGTGTTTTGTCTTGTCAGGAAACCGGCCCGGACGGTAGTATTCGCGCGGCTTTTTGTCGCAGGGCCGCCGCGCGCGGCCGGTCGCGCGACTCGACGGCGAGGATGCAGCAGGAGGTGGCGGTGGCGCTGCGCACGCAGCGGGAACAGGGCGGCGCGTGGCGTTTTGAACTGTTGCCGAATCGGTCCAGCTCATGGGCGCAGACCAAGCGGTTCCTCATCGCCATCGCCGTCTTGAACGGCCTGATAGCTGGCGGGTTTGCCGGTCTGGGGCTGTGGTTGGTGGCGCCGTTCAGCGGGTTGGAAGTGCTGGCCCTCGTGGCGGGTCTTTACGTGTGTTCGCGCGCCAGTTACCGGCGCGAGGTCATCCTGGTGGATGAACGGCGGGTTGTGGTGCTCCGTGGCCACGACCGTGTGGACTCGCGCGACGAACTCCCGCGGTCCTGGGCCAGGCTGGCGTGGGAGCCGGAGCGGACCGGGCGGGCGAGTTGCCTGCGCCTCGGGTCGCACGGACGGTTTTTCGAGATCGGGGCGTTCCTGATCGAGGCCGAGCGGCGGCAGTTGGCCGGCCAGTTGTCGAGATTGTTGGGCCAGCCGCTGGGTGCAAGCGCGCCCGAGATGGCCATTGATGCCGGATTGAACAGGGAGATGGGTCTTTGAAGATCGGACAACACACGCGCACGGCGATGGCGGGGCTGCTGCTGGCGGCGGCGCTGCCGGCGCGCGCGGACTACGGGATGAACCTGGTCCGCGGCGTCACCGAGACCAGTCACACGGCCTTCGATCTGCACATGATCTCGCTGTGGGTCTGTGTGGCGATCGGCGTGGTGGTGTTCGGCGCAATGTTTTATGCGCTGTTCGCGTTCCGCAAGTCGCGTGGCGCGGTAGCGGCCAATTTCCACGAGAACACCACCGTCGAGGTGGTGTGGACCATCATCCCGATCGTCATCCTGGTCGCCATGGCCATTCCGGCCACGCTCAGCCTGATCAAGCTCGAAGACACCTCGGACGCCGAGCTGACGATCAAGGTCACCGGCTACCAGTGGCGCTGGCAGTACGAGTACATCGACCAGGGCGTGAGCTTCTTCAGCAACCTCGCGTCGAGCAGCCGCGATGCCATGAACGGCGACCCGAGCGGGGTTGAGAACTACCTGCTGGATGTGGATCACCCCCTGGTGGTGCCGGTCAACACCCGCGTTCGCTTCGTGATCACGTCGAACGACGTGATCCACGCCTGGTGGGTGCCGGCGCTCGGCTGGAAACAGGACGCGGTGCCCGGCTTCATCAACGACGCCTGGACCAACATCCCCGAGCCCGGCGTCTACCGCGGTCAGTGCGCCGAGCTGTGCGGCAAGGACCACGGCTTCATGCCGGTGGTGGTCGAGGCCAAGACGCGCGAGGACTACGACGCCTGGCTGGTAGCCAAGAAAGCCGAGACCGAGGCCGCCGCCAGCGGCGCCGACCGCGACTGGACGCTGGATGAGCTGGTGGAGCGCGGCAAGGGCGTGTACGGCACCTACTGCGTGGCCTGCCATCAGGCGAGCGGCCAGGGCATTCCGCCGGCGTTCCCTTCCCTGGTGGGCAGCAAGATCACGACCGGACCCATCGAGGGCCACGTCGACATCGTCATGCACGGCAAGGCCGGCACGGCCATGCAGGCGTTCGCGGCGCAGCTGAACGACGTCGACCTGGCTGCGGTCGTTACCTACGAGCGCAATGCCTTCGGCAACACCATGGGCGATCTGGTGCAACCGAAGGCCATCAAGGCGGCGCGCTGATCCGCTGCCCCGACAGACAACGCAACGAGACCCCGTCCGGAGAACACGGCATGGCTACTGTGGCCCACGAAGTCGATCATCACCACGGCCCGGCAAAGGGCATCAGCCGCTGGCTGTTCACCACCAACCACAAGGACATCGGCTCGCTGTACCTGTGGCTGGCGCTGATCATGTTCCTGGTCGGCGGCAGTCTCGCGCTGCTGATCCGCGCCGAGCTGTTCCAGCCCGGCCTGCAGCTGGTCGAGCCGGAGACCTTCAACCGACTGACCACCAACCACGGCCTGATCATGGTGTTCGGCGCGGTGATGCCGGCCTGGACCGGCTTTGCCAACTGGATGATTCCGATGATGGTCGGCGGGCCGGACATGGCCCTGCCGCGCATGAACAACTGGAGCTTCTGGCTGCTGCCGTTTGCCTTCACGCTGCTGCTGAGCACCTGGTTCCTGGAGGGCGGCGCCCCGGCCTTCGGCTGGACCTTCTACGCGCCGCTGTCGACCACGTTTGCGCCCGACACCACGGACATCTTCATTTTCTCGGTCCACCTGATGGGCATGTCGTCCATCATGGGCGCCATCAACGTTATCGCCACCATCCTCAACATGCGCGCGCCGGGCATGACGCTGATGAAGATGCCGCTGTTCTGCTGGACCTGGCTCGTGACGGCGTTCCTGCTGATCGCCGCCATGCCGGTGCTGGCTGGCGCGGTGACCATGATGCTGACCGACCGCAACTTCGGCACCAGCTTCTTCAGCGCCGCCGGCGGCGGTGACCCGGTGCTGTTCCAGCACGTGTTCTGGTTCTTCGGGCACCCGGAGGTCTACATCATGATCCTGCCGGCGTTCGGCGTGGTCTCCGAGATCATTCCGACCTTCGCCCGCAAGCAGATCTTCGGCTATGCCTCGATGGTGTACGCCATCTCGGCCATCGCCTTCCTGTCGTTCATCGTGTGGGCGCACCACATGTTCACCACCGGCATGCCGGTGGCGGGCGAGATCTACTTCATGTACGCCACCATGCTGATCGCGGTGCCGACCGGCGTGAAGGTGTTCAACTGGGTGGCGACCCTATGGCGCGGCTCGATCACTTTCGAGACGCCCATGCTGTTCGCGCTGGCGTTCGTGTTCCTGTTCACCATCGGCGGCTTCTCGGGCCTGATGCTGGCCATTGGACCTGCGGACATGCAGTACCACGACACCTACTTCGTGGTGGCGCATTTCCACTACGTGCTGGTGCCGGGCGCGGTGTTCGCGCTGATGGCCGGCGCCTACTACTGGATCCCGAAGTGGACCGGGCACATGTATGACGAGCGCCTCGGCAAGCTGCACTTCTGGCTGTCCGCGATTTCCGTGAACGTGCTGTTCTTCCCGATGCACTTCGTCGGCCTGCAGGGCATGCCGCGGCGCATTCCGGACTACGCGCTCCAGTTCGCGGACTTCAACCGCATTGCCAGCATCGGTGGCTTCGCGTTCGGCCTGTCGCAGCTGCTGTTCGTGTACATCATGATCAAGACCGTGCGCGGCGGCGCCAAGGCCACCGACCGTGTGTGGGAAGGCTCGCATGGGCTGGAGTGGACGCTGCCGTCGCCGGCGCCGTACCACAGCTTCACCCAGGCGCCGGAGATTCATTGAGGCTCATGGCCGAGCGCAGCTCACACGGCGCGCGCAAGCCTAGCCGCTGGCTGCTGGCCGGTCTGGTCGTGTTCGTGGTGAGCGTGTATGTCGTGACGATCCTCGCCCGCATGCAGGTGACCAGTGGTGGATGAGCGGCAGAGTAGGGTGGCCCGCACCACGCGTCGGCTGGCGCTGGCGGCGGTACTGATGTTCGGCTTTGGCTTTGCGTTGGTGCCGCTCTACAACGTCATGTGCGAGGCGATGGGCCTTAACGGCAAGTCGGCAACGCTCACCGGCGCAGCTGCCGTGACGTCTGCCGAAGGGTCCCCACCAGCCACCTTAGGTCGGGAAGTGACAGTCGAGTTCGTGGGCAGCACGAATGCGGATCTGCCGTGGGATTTTCGGCCGGCTGTGGGGCGGATGAAGGTGCGCGTAGGGGAGACCGCCGAGGCGGTCTATGTGGCGCGTAATCGTGCCGCGCACGCGGTTACGGGCCAGGCCATCCCGAGCGTGGCGCCGGGACTCGCGGCCAGGCACTTCCACAAGATCGAGTGCTTCTGCTTTACCGAGCAGACGCTGGCGGCGGGCGAGCAAAAGGACATGACAGTCCGCTTTCGGGTCGATCCCGAACTCGCCGACAGCGTCCACACGCTGACGCTGGGTTACACGTTTTTCGACTTGCACAAGGCGCCGGCGGATGAACACGCCGGCCACGCAGCGGGCGGCGGCTGAGCCGGCGCTTTCGATCACACTTCGCGAAGGATGACAGGCATGGCACAGGCGCACGGCGGTTATTACGTCCCGGCGGAAACGCGTTGGCCCATCGTGGGTTCGGTAGCGTTGACCACGATGGTGCTGGGCGGCGTGAACATGATGCACGGCAATGCCATCGGTCGCGTCGTGCTGCTGGCCGGCGTGGCAATCCTTCTGGTGATGGTGTTCGGCTGGTTCGGCAACGTCATTCGCGAGAGTCAGGCCGGCCTCAACAACGAGCAGATGGACCGCTCCTACCGCTGGGGCATGGCCTGGTTCATCGTGTCGGAAGTGTTCTTCTTCGCCGCGTTCTTCGGCGCGCTGTTCTTCGCCCGCCAGCTGTCGGTGCCGTGGCTGGGCGGCGAGGGCGACGTCATGAAGGCGATCTCCCACAGCTTCCTGTGGCCCAACTTCGAGGCCACCTGGCCGCTCATCAACCCGCCGAAGGCCGACGGTTTCGACATTCCCACGGGCATCGTGCCCGCCTGGGGCGTGCCGGCGTTGAACACCGCCATCCTGCTCAGCAGCGGCGTGACCATCACCATCGCCCACTGGGGCCTGCTCAAGAACAAGCGCACGCAGCTCATTCTGGGCCTGGCGGCGACCGTCGCGCTCGGCGTGCTGTTCCTGTACTTCCAGGTCGAGGAGTACGCGCATGCAATGCATGATCTGAACCTGACGCTCGCGTCCGGCATCTACGGCTCGACCTTCTACATGCTGACCGGCTTCCACGGCGCGCACGTCACGCTCGGCACCATCATGCTGATCGTCATCCTGCTGCGCTGCATGAAGGGCCACTTCACGCCCGAGCACCACTTCGGTTTCGAGGCGGTGGCCTGGTACTGGCACTTTGTGGACGTGGTCTGGCTCGGCCTGTTCGTGTTCGTCTACTGGCTCTGAGGCGCGGTCTGTGGGGCCGGGGGGGCGGGTGGCAGCGCGGCGTGCGGCTTGATCACGCCGGTTGCAAAACCCGCCAGCAGCAGCAGAAACAAGGTTACCGACAGGCCCACCCGCCACGTCAGCGCGCGGGCCATCCGCTGGCTGCCGCGTCTTGGCCCCAGCATGGCGAACACCGCCGAGCCGAGTGCGATCAGGATGGCCGCCAGCATGGCCAGAACGATGAGCTTCACCAGCATGTGCCAGCCTCCTCAAACAGCGTCGATTGGTCATTCTAGCCAGTCGGCCGGCTGACCGCCCCCGCATGTCGACCGCCCGCCGGGACAGTCGCGGCGCGTTCCGGCCCGCGATGTCCGCCACCCTTGCGGTGCTGGTGGGGGTACCGATCCTGTGCGGGCTTGGCGTGTGGCAAGTGACCCGCGGCCTTGAGAAGGCGCGTTTGCTAGACGCCGCCGCCACCGGACAAGCGCTTGTCCCGATGGACGTTGATGCCACCACGGCCACGCAGGCGATCGCGAGCCACCGTGTCGTGCGCGTGCAGGGCGTCTTTCTGGCGGATCGCCAGGGGCTGCTCGACAATCAGGTGCGCGACGGCCAGGTCGGCTACGACATCCTGACGCCACTGCGGATCGGCGGTCGTGACGAACTGATTCTGGTCGACCGCGGTTGGCTGGCGCGTGGTGCGCGGCGAGAGGATGTGCCGGAATGGTCCACTCCGGACGGCACGGTCACCCTGCTCGGCACGTTGCACCCGCCGGTCGACGTGCCGCTGGTGTCGGGTGAGATCAGCGATCGCTTCGGCGGCGCATGGGTGGTTTCGGAGATCGATCCCGCAATGCTGGAAGCCAGTGTCGGCGCGCCGCTCTGGCCACGCGTACTGCGCCTGGCGCCGCAGTCCGCGCACGGCTTTCGGCGCGATTGGCCGGTGGTCGCGATGACGCCGCAGCGGCACTACGGCTACGCGGTGCAATGGTTCGGTCTGGCGGCGGCGCTGCTGGCCGTGTACGCAGTCGCGGGCGTGCGGCGCGGGCGCGCTGCCCCGCATTTGGAGGAGTGATGGATCGGGACGAAAAGGCGCAGCAGCGCCGCGGACGGTGGATGCTGATCGCGCTGGCCGCGTTGTTCCTGGGGCCGCTGCTGTTTTCCTGGGGTTACCAGAAGCTCGGTTTCACGGCGTACCCGGCGCCGAAGCTCGCCGGCGTGCTGATCGAGCCGCCAAAGCCACTGCCGGTCGCCGGCCGCGCCGGCTGGCCCGACCGGCGCTGGACGCTGGTCGTGGCCGGGCCGTGCGATGCGGCGTGCTGGAAGACGCTGATCGACCTCAGGCAGATCGTGCGCTCGCTGCCGCGCTACCAGGACCGCATGGCGCGGGCGTATGTGCATGCTCCGGGTGCGCAGCTGGGCGCCGAGCGCGTGCAGGAACTGGACGGCGTGCACGCCGTCGAGGACGCCGATGGCGCGCTGCTGGACGCGATCGAAAGTGCCGCGCCGGCGCAGGAGACAGCTTTTGCGATGGTGGATCCGGCCGGCTACGCCATGCTGCGCTACCGCAGGGACTACGATGCCCGCGCCGCGCGCAAGGACATCGAGCATCTGCTGCGCCGCCTGGCGTCGAACTGACGGAGCGCTGAGTTGAAGTCGAAGTCACGCCAACCGCCGCCCAACCCGCTGCCCTGGCTGCTGGCGGTGGTGCTGGCCCTGATCGTCGTGATCCTGGGCGCCTACACGCGCCTGTCGGACGCCGGCCTGGGTTGCCCGGACTGGCCGGGCTGTTACGGCCACGTCGGTGTGCCGGGCACGGCCGAGGCGATCGACCGCGCCAACGAGGCCTTCGCCCATCGCCCGGTGGAGCCGGCCAAGGCCTGGAAGGAGATGGTTCACCGCTACGCGGCGGGCCTGCTCGGTCTGGTCGTGCTGGGGCTCACCATTTCAGCCTGGCGACGCGGCACGGGACGGCTGTTGGCGACGGCCCTGCTGCTGCTGATCGCGTTTCAGGCGGCGCTCGGCATGTGGACGGTCACGCTGCAACTGAAGCCGGTGGTCGTGATGGGGCATCTGCTCGGCGGCTTTGGCGTGCTGAGCCTGCTGTGGCTGGGCTACCTCGGTGCCCGCTCGTACGTTCCCGACCGGCGCGCGCCGCCCGTAGTGCTGCGGCGGATGGCAATCGTCGGCATCGCCGTGCTGGTGGTGCAGATCGCGCTCGGCGGCTGGACCAGTGCCAATTACGCGGCCCTGGCTTGCCCCACCTTCCCCAAGTGCATGGGCGAGTGGTGGCCGCCGATGGACATGGCAGACGGCTTCGTGCTGTGGCGGGGCCTTGGCGTGAACTACGAGTTCGGCGTGCTGGACAGCCCCGCGCGGGTGGCGGTACACATGGCGCACCGCGCCTGGGCGCTGGTGGTGCTGGCCTACCTGGGCTTCGTCGGGCTGTACACGGCGCGCCGCTGCACCGGGCCGCTGCGGGCGGTGGCCGTGGCGTTGCTGGTGCTGCTCGCGGCGCAGGTGTCGCTAGGCATCGCCAACGTGTGGCTAGGCCTGCCGCTGCCGGTAGCGGCGGCGCACAACGCGGTGGCGGCCGCGCTGCTGCTGGCCCTGCTGACCCTCACCCACACCCTGTACCGCAGCGGAACCGCACGTGGCTGAATCCGTACCGATGTCCGCGCCGCCGCTGCCGTTGTGGCGCGAGTACCTGGAGCTGTGCAAGCCGCGCGTGGTGGCGCTGATCTGCTTCACGGCCGTGGTCGGCATGCTGCTCGCGGTGCCCGGCATGGTGCCGCTGGACGCGCTCATTGCCGGCAACCTCGGCATTTTTCTGGCGTCGTCGTCGGCGGCGGTGATCAATCAAGTGGTCGACGCCCGCGTCGATGCGCAGATGGACCGCACGCGAAACCGCCCACTGCCGACCGGGCGCGTCACGGCCGGGCAGGCGCTGGTGTTCGCGGCACTGCTCGGGCTGCTGTCCATGACGCTGCTGGTGGTCTGGACCAATACCCTGACGGCGGTGCTGACGTTCGCGTCGCTGATCGGTTACGCGGTCATCTACACGGCGTATCTGAAGCGCGCCACGCCGCAGAACATCGTGATCGGCGGGGCGGCCGGGGCGGCGCCGCCGGTGCTCGGCTGGGTGGCGGTAACGGGCACGGTGGACCCGTTTGCACTGCTGCTGTTCCTGATCATCTTCGTGTGGACGCCGCCGCATTTCTGGGCGCTCGCCATCCGCCGACACGAGGAATACGCGCGGGTCAACATTCCCATGCTGCCGGTCACGCACGGCCTGCCGTACACGCGTCTGAACGTACTGCTGTACTCGGCGCTGCTGCTGGCGGTGAGCCTGCTGCCGTTCGCCACCCGCTATGCCGGCTGGCCGTACGCGCTGGCGGCGCTGGTGCTCGGCGGGCGGTTCATCCAGTGGTCGGTGCGGCTGTACCGCACGCAGGACAACGCGGTCGCCTCGGCGACGTTCCGCTACTCGATCATCTACCTGATGGGGCTATTTGCTGCCCTGCTGGTCGACCACTACCTGCCCGGCGTTCGCTGAGGCGCCGCCGGTCGGCCGGTCGCTGAGTGCGAACTTCACCGCGCCGACCAGCGCCAGTACCAGCAGCGCGGTCAGCAGGATGCCGGCGAGGATGATGTGCACCGGGTTCGAGCGGGTGCTGCGCTCGTAGTTGGCGCGGTCGCGGACGCCCAGAAACGCCCACGCCATCTCGCGCAGCACGCCCAGAAAACCAAACCGCGCGCGTGGCTCGCTCATGCCGCGGCGGTGGTCTGAAGGTGTCGCGACAGCCGGCCGATGGCCTGGTTTTCGAGCTGGCGGATGCGCTCCGCCGACACGCCGTATTTCTCGCCGAGTTCCTTGAGGCCGGTCTTGTCCTCGGCGAGCCAGCGCTGCTCCAGGATGTCCCGGCTGCGCGCGTCGAGCGTGGCGAGCCCCGAGCGCAACGCCTGGAGCCGATGGCCGGCCCATTGCTCCTCTTCGAGCGCCTGCGCAGGGTCCGGGCGCGTGTCGGCGATGCTCAGCGCCGGCGCCGGCAGGTCGTCGTCGCTGGCGTCGGTCGCGGCGTCGAACGACACTGGCCGTTCGCGCAGGCGCGCATCCATGTCGAACACGTCCTGCGGGCGCACGTCGAGTTCGCGCGCGATTTCCGCCGCCTGCGCGTCGCCCAGGTGCCCCAGGCGCTGCTTGTGCTGGCGCAGGTTGAAGAACAGCTTGCGCTGCGCCTTGGTGGTGGCGATCTTGACGATGCTCCAGTTGCGCAGCACGTACTCGTGAATCTCGGCGCGAATCCAGTGCACGGCGAACGACACCAGGCGTATGCCGCGGCGCGGGTCGAAGCGCCGCACGGCCTTCATGAGGCCAATGGCGCCTTCCTGGATGAGGTCGGCCTGCGGCAGGCCGTAGCCGTTGTAGCCGCGGGCGACGTGGATGACGTAACGCAGGTGCGAGCTCACCAGCTGGCGGGCGGCGTCGATGTCGCCCTCGTCCTGCAGGCGCACCGCGAGCGCGTGTTCTTCATCCGCGGACAGGTACGGCGCCTGCTGGGCGGCGCGGATCAGCTGATTCAGGTTGCCAACCGCTTGCACCGGCAGCGGCAGGGTCAGGGCGGTGGACATGTTGTCTCCCTCATGACGGACGGGAAAATCTTAGCACTCGGGTGCTTGGAGTGCTAAATCCGCCTGCAGTTCACCCTGTGCGCAAATCGCTTGCGCGCTGCTTGAAGGGTTTGGGAAAGCAAGCTGCCGGCGCGCGCCGACCCGGAGTTATCCGGCGCCGATGTGGCGGTAGTGACCGTGAAGCGCGCTGGCGGTGAAGCCCATCTGCGTCAGAATGTGTGCCGCGGCAGCCGCCCGGCGGCCACTGTTGCAGTAGCACACGTAGTGGCCGGCGGGATCGATTCGATGGGCGTGCAGACGCAGCTCGTGCAGCGGCAGGTTGTAGGCACCCGGCAGGTGGGCGTTCTGCCACTCGCCGCGTTGCCGCACATCAAGCCAGTGGCCGCCGTTGCTGATGATGTCGATCGCCGTTGACGTGCTTACTGGCGACGTTGGCGATGCCTGTTGCAGGCGCTCGAAATCGTGCCGGTACAGGCGCATGAGCACGCCTTCGCTGATCATGCTGGCGGTGGCTACGCTGTATGGGGCTTGGCCTAGCGCTTCGTCGCCGAAACAGTCCCCTTCACCGAGTTGCCCGAGCTCGATCGATTCACCCTCTTCCGCGGGTGCTTCTCGCGACACCAGCGTGGCGCCGCTGTCGATTACATAGAACGCGTCGGCGGCTTCGTTCTGGTGGGCGATGACCTGCCGTTCCTGCACGGTAATCGGCACAAATGCCTGCATCAGCTCCTCGATGCGGGCCGCAGGCGTGCCCCGCAGGGCCGGGAAGAAGCTGTACCGCCAGCGGCGCGGAATGCCGCGACCGAAGAAGGCGTTGTCCCGCTCGTTGCTCCGTCGCTCGATGACGGCCAGTTGATCCCAGGTAGCGACGAGATCGACCAGGTCGAACGGCAGATAGGCCAGCACCACATCGGTGAATGCCGTCACCGACCGAAATCGGCCATCGTTCAGCGCGTACTGCGCGCTCGCGGAGCCGGCCTCGATGATGGCGGCAATGCCGGTGTGGGTGACGGCGGTCGCCTCTCCGGCCAGCAGAAACAGCGTGTGGTTGAGCGGCTCGTCCGGCACCTCGAAGATGGTGCTGCGATCGGCGATTTCCTCAATACGCGCCGCGGCCGCGAGCTCGATCAGCTGCGCCCGGGGGAATGTCGACAGCGGCAGGAAGTGCCGAAGCTGGCTGAAATGCATCGCTCCGGCCACGCGTGTCGTGCTCCGAATGTGACCTTTTGCACAATTGTCACACGGCTGGCGCGTGCTTTGGGGAGCGCGTCAGCGGTGGCGTCAGCCGATACGTTTCACGCCGCCCGCGCCGCCCAGCAGCAGCACATCCGCGCCGCGCGCCGCGAACAGGCCGCAGGTGACCACGCCCACGATGTTGTTGAGCGCCTGTTCGAGCTTGATCGGCTCGACGATGTCGAGGCCGTGCACGTCGACAATGGCGTTGCCGTTGTCGGTGATGAAGTCCTTGCGATACGCGGGCTTGCCGCCGAGCGCGATGATTTCGCGCGCCACGTAGCTGCGCGCCATCGGAATCACCTCCACCGGCAGCGGGAAGGCGCCGAGGCGCCGCACCAGCTTCGACTCGTCGGCGATGCATACGAACTGTCGACTGGCCGCGGCAATGATCTTCTCGCGCGTCAGCGCGCCGCCGCCGCCCTTGATGAGCTGCCGGTGCTCGGTGGCTTCGTCGGCGCCGTCCACGTACAGCGGCAGCGTGCCGGCGTCGTTAAGCTCGTACAGATCGATGCCGGCGGCCTTCAGACGCGTCGCCGTGGCGACGGAACTCGCCACGGCGCCGCGGATGCGCTCGCGAATGCCGGCCAGGCAGTCGATGAAGTGATTCGCGGTCGAGCCGGTGCCGACGCCGATCACCTCGCCCTCGGGCACGAATTCCAGCGCGGCCTCGGCGGCGCGGCGTTTGGCGATGTCCTGATCGGTCATGGTTGCCTCAGGGGGACACCCGGTAGGTGCCGTCGTGTTGAATCACCCGCACGCGCTGGCCGACCTGGAACTGCTGCTCGCTTTGTTCCTGCACGATGGCCATGACGTTGCCGTTTTCGAGCCGCACGGTGATTTCGAGTCCGTCCGCCTTGGTGAGTGCACCCTCGGCAGCCTTGCCGGCGACCCCGCCGCCGACTGCGCCGGCTACGACCGCCGCCTTCTGGCCGGCGCCACCGCCGACGGTGCTGCCGGCAATGCCACCCAGTACGGCGCCAGTGGCCGCGCCGATGTAGGACTGCGTGCCCTCGATCTTGACCGGCTGGATGGCCTCCACCGTGCCGTACTTGACCACTTGCGCCTGGCGGGCGTCGCTGCGCGAGTAGACGTTGCCGGCGGTGCTGGACGCGCAGCCGGTGAGGGCTCCGCAGGCGACGGCCAGCGTTGCGGCAAGCAGGACAGGAAGGCGGGGTAAGGGGTGCATGTCGTCGCTGGATGAAGTGCCGGCTGTGCCCATCAGACCATGGTGGTCGGGGCGCGGTTCAGTCGGGCGGGGCGCGGATTGTAAACGCCGCCCGCGCGGGCCGGACTCAGCCCGCGGTCGGCACGGCCAGCGCCAGCAGCACCGCGGCTTCGACAAGTTCGATCGTGGCACCGTACACGTCGCCGCTGGCACCACGCAGACGGCGCTGCGCGCCGCGACCGATCAGCGCCGTGAGTACGACCGTCGCCAGCAGCGCGCCGGGAGCGACCAACAGCGTCAGCGCGGCGATCACGCCCACCACCAGCCAGCCCGTCTGGCGCGGCAGGTTCTCCATCGCCGTTTCGGCCATGCCGCCGGGGCTGGCGTAGGGCAGGGCGCACATCAGCGCCAGCACCGCCCCGCGCGCCAGCACCGGCGCCAGCAGCAGCGGCACCAGCGAGCCGTGATCGAGCACCGCCGCGAGGCCCGCGAACTTGCCGATCAGCGCCAGCACGACGGCCACCACCCCCGCCGTGCCGACGTGCGGGTCGCGCAGGATGGCGCGCCGCTGCTCGGCATCCGCATGGCCACCCAGCAGCGCGTCGGCGCAGTCGCCGAGGCCGTCCAGGTGCAGCGCGCCGGTCAGCACCGCCCACAGCGCCAGAACGGTGGCCGCTGCCGCCAGCGGCGGCAGGTCGAACAGCGCCCAGCAGGCGGCGATCAGCAGCGCTGCCAGCAGCAGGCCGACCAGCGGGTAGGTGAGCGGCGCGCGGCCGAGATCGTCCGGTTCGGGCGCGCCGCCGGCCGGCACGGGCAGGGTCGTCAGCAGCGCCAGCGCCAGTCGCAGGGGATTCCAAAGCTTGCGGATCACAGGGCACCTCCGGCGACGCCGGCTTCGGCAAAGGTGGCCATGCCGGCGTGTACCGCGCAGGCCAGGCGCAGCAGCGGCAGGGCGGCGAGCGCGCCGCTGCCTTCGCCAAGGCGCATGTCGAGTGCCAGCAGCGGCGCGGCGTCGAGCGCCGCCAACAGCCTGGCGTGGCCGGGCTCGGCCGAGCGGTGCGCGAACAGCAGCCAGTCGTGCACACGGGGCTCGATGCGGCAGGCGGCGAGCACGGCCGCGGTCACGATGAAACCATCCACCAGCAGCGGCAGCCCCGCGTGGGCACAGGCGATGGCGGCGCCGGCGAGCGCCACGATCTCGAAGCCGCCCAGCCGCCGCAGCGCTTCGAGCGGGTTATCGACATGCGGCCCGTGCAGCGCGAGCGCGCGCCCGATCACCGTCGCCTTGTGGGCCACGCCGGCAGCGTCGAGCCCGGTGCCGGGGCCGCAGAGCGCCACGGGCTTCTCGCGGAGCAGCGCGCAGGCCAGCGCCGCGGCGGCGGTGGTGTTGGCGATGCCCATCTCGCCACCGATGAAAAGCTCCGCCCCAGCCTGCACCGCCCGCTGCACGGCGGCCCGGCCGGCGTCGAGCGCGGCCCCGAGCTGTGCCTCCGTCATTGCGGGCTCGGTCGTGAAGTCGGCCGTCATTGGCGCGACGCGGGCGTCGATGACGCCGAGCAGCGGGCCAGGATCGGCCGCCGTGCCGAGGTTGACGACCTCCAGCGCCGCGCCCTGCGCGCGGGCGAGCACGCTCACCGCCGCGCCGCCAGCGACGAAGTTGGCCAGCATCTGCGCCGTCACCGCCTGCGGGAAGGCCGACACGCCCTGCGCGGCGACGCCGTGGTCGCCGGCGAACACGCACACCTGCACGCGCTCGACGGCCGGGCGATCGGTGCCCTGCAAGGCCGCGAGCTGCACGGCGAGCGCTTCCAGCCGGCCGAGCGAGCCCGGCGGCTTGGTGAGCTGCGCCTGCCGGGCCGCGGCGCGTCCGCCGGCGGCGGCATCGGGCGCGGCGCAGGGCAGGGCGAGCCAGGCGGGCGTCACGGCAAGTCTCCCTTCAGCGCCAGCGGCAGGCCGGCCACGGTCAGCAGCACCCGCTCGCAGCGGGCGGCGATGTCCTGGTGCAGGCGGCCGGCGGCGTCGCAATAGCGGCGCGTGAGCTCGCCGAGCGGCACGATGCCCATGCCGGTTTCGTTGCCGACCAGGATGACGTCGCCGGGCAGGTCGTCGAGCGCCGCCAGTAGCGCCGCCTGTTCGCGGTCGAGGGCGGCGGCATTGGCATCGACCAGCAGATTGGTCAGCCACAGCGTGAGGCACTCGATCAGCACGCAGCCGCCGGCACGGGCGTGTGCCTGCACCGCGGCAGCGAGCGCGAGCGGTTCCTCCACCAGCGCCCAGCCGGTCGGGCGCCGGACTTGATGCGCGGCGATGCGGGCGGCCATCTCGGCGTCGCCCGCCGTGGCGGTGGCGATGTACGTGACCGGCCGGCCCGTGTCGGTGGCGAGCCGCTCGGCAAGGCGGCTCTTGCCGGAGCGCACGCCACCCAGGATCAGTGTTTTCATGCGGCGGTGCAGATCAGGCAGCGGGGCTGCGCATTATCGCCGGTCGGTCTGCCGGCCGGCCGCTAAAATGGCCGCCTGATCGCCCCTGGAGCCACGCCATGCCCGCCTACCGTTCCCGCACCTCCACGCACGGCCGCAACATGGCCGGCGCCCGCGCGCTGTGGCGCGCCACCGGCATGCAGGAAGGCGATTTCGGCAAGCCGATCATCGCCATCGCCAACTCCTACACGCAGTTCGTGCCGGGGCACGTGCACCTGAAGGATCTCGGCGACATCGTGGCCCGGCAGATTCACGCCGCCGGCGGCGTGGCGCGCGAGTTCCACACCATCGCCGTGGACGACGGCATCGCCATGGGCCACGGCGGCATGCTGTATTCGCTGCCCTCGCGCGAGCTGATCGCCGATTCCGTCGAGTACATGGCCAACGCCCACTGCGCCGACGCCCTGGTGTGCATCTCCAACTGCGACAAGATCACCCCCGGCATGCTGATGGCGGCCATGCGGCTCAACATCCCGGCGGTGTTCGTGTCCGGCGGGCCGATGGAGGCGGGCAAGGTGGTGTGGGAAGGCAAGGACGTGGCCGTGGACCTGATAGACGCCATGGTCGTCGGCGCCGATCCCAAGGTTTCGGACGAACAGAGCCTGGCCATGGAGCGCAGCGCGTGCCCCACCTGCGGCTCGTGCTCCGGCATGTTCACCGCCAATTCCATGAACTGCCTCACGGAGGCGCTGGGTCTTTCCCTGCCCGGCAACGGCAGCCTGCTCGCCACCCACGCGTATCGGCGCGAGCTGTTCGAGGAAGCCGGCCGGCGCGTCATGGACCTCACCCGCCGCTGGTACGAGCAGGACGACGCGAGTGCCCTGCCGCGCGGCATCGCCACGCGCGCGGCGTTCGAGAACGCCATGGCGCTCGACATCGCCATGGGCGGCTCCACCAACACCGTGCTGCACCTGCTGGCCGCCGCGCAGGAAGGCGAGGTCGATTTCACGATGGCGGACATCGATCGCCTCTCACGCAAGGTGCCGCACCTGTGCAAGGTGGCGCCGTCCACGGCCGTCTATCACATGGAAGACGTGCACCGTGCCGGCGGCGTGGTCGGCATCCTGGGCGAACTCGATCGCGCCGGCCTACTGGACACCACCGTGCCCACCGTGCACGCACCGACGCTGAAAGACGCGCTCGCCCGCTGGGACATCGCCGTCTCGAACAACGACGCCGCGCAGCGCCTGTTCGGCGCCGCGCCGGGCGGCGTGCCGACGCAGGTCGCCTTCAGCCAGGGCCGCACCTGGGACGTGGACGCCGACCGCGCCAAAGGGTGCATCCGCTCACTCGAACACGCCTACAGCCGCGACGGTGGCCTTGCCGTGCTGTACGGCAACCTCGCCGAGCGCGGTTGCATCGTCAAGACCGCCGGCGTGGACGAATCGAACCTGCGCTTCGCCGGCCCGGCGCGCGTGTTCGAAAGCCAGGACGCCGCCGTGGACGCCATCCTCGGCAAGCGCATCGCCGGTGGCGACGTGGTTCTGATCCGCTACGAAGGCCCGCGCGGCGGCCCCGGCATGCAGGAAATGCTGTATCCCACGAGCTACCTCAAATCCATGGGCCTGGGCAAAGCCTGCGCGCTGGTCACCGACGGCCGCTTCTCGGGCGGCACGTCTGGGCTGTCCATCGGCCATGTCTCGCCGGAAGCAGCGGCGGGCGGTTTGATTGGCCTGGTCGAGGACGGCGACCGCATCGAGATCGACATCCCGGCGCGGCGGATTCATCTGGCTGTGGACGAAGCCGAACTCGCGCGCCGCCGCGCAGTTATGGAGCAATCCGCCAACCCGTGGCAGC
>NZ_JBFWOM010000021.1:0-44544 GCF_050250495.1 Immundisolibacter sp.
ACTTCGCGCTCGGCTGGGGCCGCATGACGGACGCGGCGGTCGTCGATCGCCTCGACATCCACCAGGGCGGGCGCTGGTACTACTGGCGCTACCAGGGCGCGCCGCCGCTGCCGGAAGACGAAATCGTCCGCTCCAGCGCCAACACGCACCTGATCCCGGCGAACCGCGCCGTCGCCAAGGCGCTCGCTCGCGCCAAGGCCGGCCGGCGTGTGACGCTGCGCGGTTATCTGGTGGAGCTGGCCGCCAGCGACGGCTGGCACTGGCGAAGCTCCCTGCGCCGCGACGACAGCGGCGACGGCGCCTGCGAGCTGCTGTATGTGCAGGCGGTAACGTTCCCCTGAAACTCATTCAACCGGCGGTCGCCCCTGGAAACCCGCGGCGCCCCCTGCACGGCACGACGCCATAGAATCGCCGCATGAATCTGCACCCTGCGCACTGTCGTCACACCCGGTCGCCTGCCGCCCTGATCGCCGCGGGCCAGTCGGCGTCCCGTTCGCCCCCACGCGGCCGCATCGCCTGCAACCGCACGCGACCCCGGCACGCATGAGGCGGCTGCTCGCTGCGCTGCTGTCGGCGCTGGTCGGCGCGACGTCCCTGCTCGCCATCGGCGTGGTGGGGTTCTACGTCAAGCTCGAACGCAAGCTGCCGTCGGTGGACGAGCTGGAGCAGGTGCAGCTTGCCCAGCCGCTGCAGGTCTACACCCGCGACGGCAAGCGGCTGGCGGAGTTCGGCGACGAGCGGCGCATCCCGATCGACCACCGCCACCTGCCGCCGGTGCTGGTGCAGGCCATCCTGGCGGCCGAGGACAGCCGCTTCTTCGAGCACCCCGGCTTCGACAGCCGCGGCCTCGCACGCGCTGCCTGGGAGCTGGTGCGCACCGGCGAGCCGCAGCAGGGCGGCAGCACCATCACCATGCAGGTGGCGCGGAACTTTTTCCTGAGCCGCGAGAAGACCTTCTTGCGCAAGGCGCGCGAGATCCTGCTGGCGGTCCGCATCGAGCAGAACTTCAGCAAGGACGAGATTCTCGGCCTGTACGTCAACAAGATTTTTCTGGGCGGGCGCGCTTACGGCTTCGGGGCCGCCGCGCAGCTGTACTTCGGCCGGCCGCTGGAACAGCTCGACGTGGCCGAGGTGGCGCTGCTGGCCGGCCTCCCGAAGGCGCCCTCGCGCGACAACCCGCTGGCCAACCGCGCGCGGGCGCGCGAGCGGCGCGACTACGTACTGGGCCGGATGCACGTCCTGGGCTACCTCGACGACGCTGCCTACCAGCGCGCCCTCCAGTACCCGGACACCGCCGGCCGGTACGGCTTCATCCCGGAACTGGACGCCCCGGACGTTGCCGAGATGGCGCGCGCCTGGGCCATCCAGCGCTATGGCGACGCGGCGTACACGGCCGGTTACCGGATCATTACGACCATCGACAGCGCGCAGCAGATCAGCGCCACCCGGGCGCTGCGGGCCGGCCTGCTGGCCTACGACCGTCGGCACGGCTATCGCGGCCCGGCCGCGCGCCTCACGCCGGCCGAGCTCGCCGACCCGGCTCGCCGGCTGGCGCTGCTCAACCGTTTACCGCGGCCAGGCGCGCTGCAGGCGGCCGTCCGCCTCACCAGCGGCGACTACCTGCTGGCGCCGACCGGCGAGGTGGTGGTGCCCGACCGAATCGACGCGAGCCGTCTTGGCCGGCAATTTCAGCCGACCGCCGGGGATGTGGTGTATCTGGCGGCCACCGAGCAGGGCTGGCAGGCGACGCAGCCGCCCGAAATCGAGGGCGCATTCGTGGCACTAGAACCCGCCAGCGGCGCCATCAGCGCGCTCGTCGGCGGCTACGATTTCCAGCGCAGCAAGTTCAACCGCGCCCTGCAGGCCAAGCGGCAACCCGGTTCGACCTTCAAACCGTTCCTCTACGCGGCCGCGCTGGCGAAGGGTTATACGGCCGCGTCGGTCATCAACGACGCGCCGGTCGCCTATCCGGCCAACGTCGAAGGCGGCTTCTGGCGGCCCGAGAACTACACCGACCGGTTTTATGGCCCGACGCGCCTGCGCGAAGCGCTCGCGCACTCCCGCAACGTGGTGGCGGTGCGCCTGCTCGACGCGGTCGGCGTGGGCTTCACACGCCGCTACTGCCTGCGTTTCGGCTTCGCACCGGACACGCTGCCGCCGAATCTGTCGCTCGCGCTCGGCACCGCCTCGGTCACGCCACTGGAGCTGGCCGCCGCCTATGGACCGATCGCCAACGGCGGTTACCGCATCAGCCCGTACTGGGTCGCGCAGGTTCTCGACGCGCCGGGCGCGGTCGTCTGGCAGTCGCCGCGGGTGGTGCCGTGCGAGGCAGACTGCGACAACGTGATGACGGCCGACACGCAGCCCGCGCCGCGCGCCATTCCGGCGACCGACGCCTACGTCCTGTACTCCATGCTGCAGGACGTGATCGTGTCAGGCACCGCCGTGCGCGCCCGGAGCCTCGGGCGGCCGGACCTCGCCGGCAAGACGGGCACCACCAACGACGAGCGCGACGCCTGGTTCGTCGGCTTCAACCCGTCTCTGCTGGCGCTCGGCTGGGTCGGTTTCGACCAGCCGCGGTCACTCGGCAAGGGAGAGACGGGCGCGCGCGCGGCGTTGCCGATCTGGATGGACTTCATGGCCGACGAGCTGCCACGACAACCGGTGGTGGCGATGGCTGTCCCGGACGGGATCGTGTCCATGTGCATCGACCGCCACACCGGCCTGCTCGCCCAACCGGGCGCCCCGGACAGCCAGTTTGAATGGTTCAGCGCCGATCGGCTGCCCGCCGCCGCCAGCACCTCCGGCAGCCAGGACGTCGCGTCGCCGCATCCGGCGAGCGAGGCCACGCTGTTTTGATTGCACTACAATGGGGCGGCCCGCACAGCGGACGCACCGCATTGACCGACGCCCGCGCGCCTGTCGCAGGCAAAATGTCCGTAGTGCGCGCGATTGGCCTTGGCACACCCGCTGCTTTCCTCGCCGCGGTGCGTCGGTGCCGCTGGTGACGTCCATCCGTACCCGATCGTTTGCCCTATCGCCCCGTTCATCCATCCGTCAAGGAGCCTTACTCAATGTCAGCGTCCGATGTGCTCAAGAGAATCGGTGAGCAGAACGTCAAGTTCGTCGACCTGCGGTTCACCGACACGCGCGGCAAGGAGCAGCACGTCACCATTCCGGCCAAGGCTGTGGACGGTGATTTCTTCGAGCGCGGCATGATGTTCGACGGCTCGTCCATCGCCGGCTGGAAGGGCATCAACGAGTCCGACATGGTGCTGATGCCGGACACGGCCACCGCCGTGCTCGACCCGTTCACGGATGAAGTCACCATGAACCTCACCTGCGACGTGCTGGAGCCGCACACCATGCAGGGCTACGAGCGCGACCCGCGCTCGGTGGCACGCCGGGCCGAGGCGTACCTGAAGTCCACGGGCATTGCCGACACGGCGTTCTTCGGGCCGGAACCCGAGTTCTTCATCTTCGACGACGTGCGCTGGGGCGCCGGGCTGTCCGGCTGCTTCGTCGAGGTCGATTCCGAGGAAGCGCACTGGCGCTCGGCGGGCAGCTTCGAGGCCGGCAACAAGGGCCACCGGCCGCGCGTCAAGGGCGGTTACTTCCCGGTGCCGCCGGTCGACTCGCTGCACAACGTGCGCACCGCCATGGTGATGGCCATGGAAGAGATGGGCCTCGACATCGAGGTGCACCACCACGAGGTGGCGACCGCCGGCCAGTGCGAGATCGGCGTCAAGTTCAACACGCTGGTGCGCAAGGCCGACGAAGTGCAGGTGCTCAAGTACGTGGTGCTGAACGTGGCCCACAACTACGGCAAGACCGCCACCTTCATGCCCAAGCCCCTGGTCGGCGACAACGGCAGCGGCATGCACGTGCACCAGTCGCTGTCCAAGGGCGGTGTGAACCTGTTCGCGGGCGACAAGTACGGCGGGCTGTCGGAACTGGCGCTGTTCTACATCGGAGGCATCTTCAAGCACGCCCGCGCGCTGAACGCCATCACCAACCCGGGCACCAACAGCTACAAGCGCCTGGTGCCGGGCTTCGAGGCGCCGGTGATGCTGGCCTACTCGGCTCGCAACCGCTCGGCCTCGGTGCGCATTCCGTGGGTGTCCAGCCCCAAGGGCCGGCGCATCGAGGTCCGCTTCCCGGACCCGACCGCCAACCCGTACCTGGCCTTCTCGGCGCTGATGATGGCCGGCCTCGACGGCATCAAGAACAAGATTCACCCCGGCGAGGCGATGGACAAGGACCTGTACGACCTGCCGCGCGAGGAGGCCAAGGCCATCCCGCAGGTCTGTCATTCGCTCGACATGGCGCTGGAAGCGCTGGACGCCGATCGTGACTTCCTGACCGCCGGTGGCGTGTTCACGGACGACATGATCGACGGCTACATCGACCTGAAGATGGAAGACGTCACGCGCCTTCGCATGACGACCCACCCGGTCGAGTACGACATGTACTACAGCAGCTGACGACGGCCGCGGGGGCCTTCACGCGAAGGCCCCCGTTTTCCGGTCGTTGCCGGTCCGCAACCGGACACCCATGACCCATACCCGACGCCTGCTCGCCTGCGCCCTGCTGATCGCACTGCCCTGGTCGGCCGCGGCAACGCGCGTGTACAAGTCGACCGCGCCCGACGGCAGCACGGTGTATTCGGATCAACCGAGCCCCCAGGCGACCGAGGTTGAGGTCGCGCCGTCAACGCCCCCGCCCGCACCGGCGGTCTCACCGGCCAGTGCCGCGCCCGCGGCGGCGCCCGACACCGCTCCACCGGTTGCCTACAAGACGCTGCGCATCACGGCGCCGGTCAAGGATTCCGTGCACTGGTTTGGCGCAGGCGCGGTGGCCGTCAGTGTCGACATCGCGCCGCCGCTCGCCGAGGGGCACCTGCTGGTACCGATCCTGAACGGGGTCGCGCAGGGCGATGGCGTGGCCGGCAACGGCTTCAACCTGACCGATCTTGACCCGGACACCTACAGCCTGTCCGTGGCGATTCGTGACGCCGCCGGCAAGACCTTGAAACAGAGCGCGGCCGTTCGTTTTCACTTCAAGCGGCAATCGGTCAATCTGCCATCCCGCCGCCCGCCGCCGAAGGGCCGGTGATGACTGATCGGCGACGCCGGCAACTCGCGTCGTCCATCGATGAACAACGCCCCCAAAGCGCCGCCCGGCCCTGACGACTTTCCGTCCCGCGCCGTCCTCGACACACTGCGCACGGCGATCCTGGTGATCGACGCCGCCCGCAAGGTGAGTTACCTGAACCAGGCCGCCGAGGAGTTGCTCGGCGCCAGCGCGCGCCAGCTGCGCGGCCAGCCCCTCGACTACGTGCTGCACGACGCCGCGCTCGGCGCGATCGTCCGCGAAACGGTCGATCGTCAACAGGCGGTACTGCGGCACGACCTCGACTTCGGCCTGCCCGGCAGCCCGCCGCGGCGCTTCGATTGCTGGCTCACGCCGCTCGACGGGGCGCAGCGCGGCGGGCTGATCATCGAAATTGCTGCTACCGGCAGCGTCGGGGATGCGCAGCGGGAGGGCCATCTGCTGGCCCAGCAGGAAGCGAACCGCCTGATGCTGCGTGGCCTCGCGCACGAGATAAAGAATCCGCTCGGCGGCCTGCGCGGCGCGGCGCAGTTGCTGGAGCGCGAACTCGCCGACCCGGACCTGACCGAGTACACGCAGATCATCATCGGCGAAGCCGACCGCCTGAAGAACCTGATCGACCGCATGCTGAGCCCCGGGCCGGCGCCGGAAATGGCCCGCGTCAGCGTGCACGAGGTGCTGGAGCGGGTACGCGCGCTGGTCGCCACCGACCTGCCGCCGGGCCTCGACATCGAATGCGACTACGACCCCAGCCTGCCGGACCTGTGGGGCGACCGCGAGCAACTGATCCAGGCGCTGCTGAACCTGGTCCGCAACGCCGTGCAGGCCGTCGACGAGGGCAATGTCCGGCCCGGCCAGGTGTTGCTGCGTACGCGGGTGCGCCGTCGCGTCACCATCGCCGGGCGCCACCACCGCCTGCTCGCGCAGGTGGACGTGGTCGACAACGGGCCCGGCGTGCCGGAGAACCTGCGCGAGCAGATTTTTCACCCGCTGGTCACCGGTCGCACGACGGGCACCGGGCTTGGCCTGTCGATCGCGCAGTCCCTGGTCAGTCGGCACGAAGGCTGCATTAACTTTCACAGCATGCCGGGCAACACGGTGTTTTCCGTGCTGCTGCCGCTTGCCGGAGAACGCCGATGAATCGCCAGGAACGCGTGTGGGTGGTCGACGACGACCGCTCCATACGCTGGGTGTTGTGCCGGGCACTGCAGAGCGCCGGCTTTCAAGCGATCGAATTCGAGGACGCCGAACGCGCGAGCGCGGCGCTGGCTGACAACGAGCCGGACGCCATCGTGTCCGACGTGCGCATGCCCGGACGCAGCGGCTTCGACCTGCTGGCCGAGCTGCGCGAACGGGCGCCGCAGGTGCCAGTGATCATTACCACCGCCTACCCGGACCTTGACAGCGCCGTTTCGGCCTTCCAGGGCGGCGCGTTCGAACACCTGCCAAAGCCGTTCGATGTCGATGACGCTGTCGATCTGGTGAGCCGCGCCATCGCCCAGCGACGCGAAACGACCGAACCGGCCGAACTGGTCACTCCCGCCGCGCCGTCGGACATGATCGGCTCGGCACCGGCCATGCAGGAGGTGTTCCGTGCCATCGGCCGGCTGTCGCGCTCCAGCATCAACGTGCTCATCACCGGCGAGTCCGGCACCGGCAAGGAACTGATCGCGCGCGCCCTGCACCGCCACAGTCCGCGCAGCGGGGGGCCGTTCATCGCGCTCAACATGGCCGCCATCAACCGCGAGCTGCTGGAGTCCGAGCTGTTCGGCCACGAGCGCGGCGCCTTCACCGGCGCGCAGGCGCTGCGCCGCGGGCGCTTCGAGCAGGCGCACGGCGGCACGCTGTTCCTGGACGAGATCGGCGACATGCCGGCCGAGCTGCAGACGCGCCTTCTGCGCGTGCTGCAGGAGGGCGAGTTCTACCGCGTGGGCGCCCACGCGCCGCTGCAGGTGGACGTGCGCGTGATCGCCGCTACCCACCAGAACCTCGAAGCGCAGGTGCAGGCCGGCAAGTTCCGCGAGGACCTGCTGCACCGCCTGAACGTCGTGCGCATCCGCGTGCCGCCGCTGCGCGAGCGGCGCGAGGACATCCCGGGCCTGGTACAGCATTTCCTCGCTCGCGCCGCCAAGGAACTGCAGGTCGACTGCAAGACGGTGGCGCCGGACGTGTCCGCGCGCCTTGCCAACTTCGACTGGCCGGGCAACGTGCGCCAGCTCGAAAATGTGTGCCGCTGGCTGACCGTGATGACGCCGACGCAGACGGTGCGCGCAGACGACCTGCCGAGCGAGGTGCTGGGTGCGCCGGCCGCCGTGGACGCGGACTGGCAAAGCTCGCTCAGGCGCTGGGCGGCCGGTCGACTGGCGAGCGGAGAGCGCGGCGTGATGAACGACCTGACGCCCGCCTTCGAACGGCTGATGATCGGCGTTGCGCTCGAACGCACCGGCGGGCGCCGTCAGGAAGCGGCGCTCTTGCTGGGCTGGGGCCGCAACACGCTGACGCGCAAGATCAAGGAACTCGGCATCGCCGATTCGGAAACCGACGCCGACGCCGAAGCGGAGGATTGACCCCTAGCGGCAGCGGTCAGCCGAGCGCTTGGCCGTCTAGATCCAGCAGCAGCGGCGCGTGGTCCGATGGCCGCTCGGCGCGGCGCAAGTCCATCTCTACCCGACACGCGCGGCAGGCCCGCAGCACCGGCGCACTCGCCAGGATGTGGTCAATGCGCAGCCCGTTGTTGCGCCGAAAGCCCGCCGCCCGGTAATCCCACCAGGTGAAGGCCTGCTGGTGCGGGTTCAGATGACGAAACGTGTCGGTGAGGCCCAGCGCCTCGATCCCGGCAAGCGCCGCACGTTCCGCCGGGCTCACCAACACCTGCCCTTCCCAGGCGGCCGGGTCGTGTACGTCGATGTCGGCCGGCGCGATGTTGAAATCGCCCATCACCAGTAACTTCGGCCAGCGGGCAAGCGCGTCCTTGAGATAGTCGCGAAAATCGGCGAGCCAGCCGAGCTTGTACGCGTACTTGTCCGAGCCGACCGCGCTGCCGTTCGGCACGTAGGCGTTCACCACGTGCAGGTCACCGAAGCAGGTCGCGATGAAGCGCCGGTGCTCGTCCACCGGCCGGACACCGGGCAGCGCCAGCCGCGCATCGCTCCCCGTAGCACGGCTCAGGATGGCAACGCCGTTGTAGGTGCGCTGGCCAGTGAACAGCGCCTGGTAGCCGGCCGCCGCGAGTTCCGCCAGCGGGAAATTCTCATCGACGAGCTTGGTCTCCTGCAGGCCGACGATGTCCGGCTGCGCGTGGGCCAGCCAGTCCAGCAACTGCGGCAGGCGCACGCGCAGCGAATTGACGTTCCAGGTGGCAATTCGCATGTCGGGTACCGGCCGGGCGACGAAATGCCGAGCTTATCGCCTCAGCGGCGCGGCCCGCGTTCCGGGCGCCGGGCGCCACCGTGGCGCGGCCCGCCGCGCATGGGCGGCCGGGGTTCCGGCGGGGCATGCACGGCGTGCGGTGAGGGCTCGTACCCCGGCAACACCTGCGGGGCGATGCGCTGCTTGACCAGGCGCTCGATGTTGCGCAGCAGGTCGACTTCGTCCGGCGACACCAGCGAGATGGCGTGCCCGGTCCGGCCGGCGCGGCCGGTGCGGCCGATGCGGTGCACATAGTCGGCCGGCACTTCCGGCAGGTCGTGATTCACCACCAGCGGCAGCTGATCGATGTCGAGCCCGCGGGCGGCGATGTCGGTCGCCACCAGCACGCGCACGCTGCCGTTCTTGAAGCCTTCCAGCGCCCGCGTGCGCGCGCCCTGGCTCTTGTTGCCGTGGATGGCGGCGCTCTTGAGGCCATCCGCTTCCAGCTGCTCGGCCAGGCGATTGGCGCCGTGCTTGGTGCGGGCGAACACCAGCACCTGCTGCCAGTTGTTGCTGCCGACCAGCCAGGACAGCAGCTCGCGCTTGCGCCCCTTGTCGACGGCGTATGCCACCTGGTCAATCTGCGCCGCCGTCGAGTTGCGCGGCGCCACGTCGATCTCCACCGGCTGGTGCAGGAACTGCGCCGCGAGCGCGCGGATGTCGCCCGAAAACGTGGCCGAGAACAGCAGCGTCTGGCGGCGCTTCGGCAGCAGCGCCAGGATGCGGCGGATGTCGCGGATGAAGCCCATGTCGAGCATGCGGTCAGCTTCGTCGAGCACCAGGATTTCCACCCGGTCGAGCGCGCAGGTGCCCTGCTGCAAATGGTCCAGCAGGCGGCCCGGTGTCGCCACCAGCACGTCCACGCCGCGCGCGAGCGCGCTGATCTGCGGGTTGATGCCGACGCCGCCGAAGATCACGGCGCTGCGCAGGCGAAGGCCCGCGCCGTAGTCCTTCACGCTCTGCCCCACCTGCGCCGCGAGCTCGCGGGTCGGGGTGAGCACCAGCGCTCGAACGGACTTCGGCCGTGCCGGCTGATCGCTCTCAGCCAGGCGCTGCAGCATGGGCAGCGAGAAACCGGCCGTCTTGCCGGTGCCGGTTTGCGCGGCGGCGAGCACGTCCTTGCCGTCCAGAATGACCGGGATGGCTTGCTGTTGAATGGGGGTTGGGGTGTCGTAGCCGTGCGCGGACACAGCACGGCACAGCTCGGCCCGCAGGCCAAGGGTGGCAAAAGGCATTTAGATTCCTGAGGTGGGCCTGCGCAGGAGAGCCTGCGGTCGGTCCAGGCGAGAGAGGGTTGGAAACGGCCCGCGATGGGCTCGTGCAGACGCGGCGCGGACCGAAGCGCACCGACGAAGGGGGCAGAGTGTAGCGCATGGCGCGCGGGTATCCTTCTACCACCCGAACGGCGCGTCTGGCGCAATGGCACATGTCACGACCCAACCGGCGCAATTACTACCGCATCCTGCACGTGCAGCCGGACGCCCACGAGGCGGTCATCCGCATGGCCTACCGCACGCTGCTGCAGAAGCTGCGCGCGCACCCGGACCTCGGCGGCGATGGCGCCACGGCAAGCCTGATCAACGAGGCCTATGCCGTGCTGTCGGACCCGGAAAAGCGCGCCGCCTATGACGCGCAGCTCGGCTCGCCCCGCCCGCGCGCCACCGCCGAGCCGGCAGTGAGCCCGGCGCCTGCGCCAGTGCGAGAACGCACGGCCGCGTTGCCGGCGGCGAGGGCTGTCGGGGGCGATGCGTGCCCCTTCTGCGCCGCACCTCTGCCCGCAGCGCCGGCCCGACCTCGGCGCTGCGCGGGGTGCGCCAGCCCGCTCACGCCGCCGCCGCCGACGCAGCAGATGAGCGACGCGCGGCGCGCGTTCGAGCGACAGACGCGGGCGATGCCGGCCGAGTATTTTCTGCACGGCGATGCCGCGCCACGGCCGGCGATGCTGCTGGATTTCTCACCCCGCGGCGCGCAGCTGTCGACCGCGGACGCGGTCGCCGTGGACGTGGTCGCCGCGCTCAAGACGCCGCTGTTCGACGCGCTGGCGCGGGTGGTGCACTGCGGGCCGGTCTCAAGCACCGACGACGCCTGGCTGCTGCGGCTCGAATTCCTGACGCTGGCCCTGCTGGCGCCCGCCGGCAGTTTGGTGTCGACCCGCGTGTAAGCCGCCGCGCGGCCTCAACAGCAGCGCTTCACCTTGGCCCAGGCGGCGGCCTCGCGCTGCCGGAAAAACGCCCGCCGGTCGAGCGGTGCGCAGCCAGGATGCGCCGTAGCGTGATGGACGAGATACCGCTCGTAGGCATCGTCGCCGGACACCGCCCGCAGCCAGCCCCAGAACGCGCGCAGCGCCTTCACGCCCGGCCCTCCGCCATGACGCCCGCACCGGCCCGCCAGTGCCGCAGGCACACGCGCGCCGTGTCGGCCAGGATCAGCCACAGCAGGCCCGCGAACAGCACCGTGAGCCAACCGTCGAGGCGCATGTTGGCGATGAGCTGCGGCGCCACGGCGGCCTTCTCGGGCGGCAGCGCGCCGCTGGCGAGCTTGGCGGCAAGATCGTTCGCGCCCGCGAAAAACCCTAGCCGCGGGTCGTCGCTCATCACCTTCTGCCACGCCGCGGTGCTGGTGACGGCCGTCAGCCACGCCAGCGGCAGCCCGGTGACCCAGAAATACCGCTCACGCCCGGACTTCACCAGGATGGCGGTGGCCACGCACAGCGCGATGCCGGCGAGGATCTGGTTCGAGATGCCGAACAGCGGCCACAGGATGTTCACTCCGCCGGCCGGGTCGATCACGCCGATGTACAGGAAATACCCCCACGCCGCCACGAACACGCCGCTGCACAGCAGCACCGACGGATACCAGCTGGTGCGCCCCAGCGCCGGTACGAAGTTGCCGAGAAAATCCTGCAACAGAAACCGCCCGACGCGGGTGCCGGCGTCGAGCGTGGTGAGAATGAAGATCGCCTCGAACATGATGGCGAAGTGGTACCAGACCGCCAGCAGCCCCTGGCCGAAAGCGCTGCTGAAGATGCTGGCCATGCCGACCGCGAGCGACGGCGCGCCGCCGGTGCGGCCGAACAGCGTCGCCTCGCCCATGTCGCGCGCCAGCTGCTGCATCTGGTCGAGCGCCACCGGGAAGCCCCAGGACGAGATGGTCGCCACCGCCTGCGCCCCCTCGCCCACCACGCCGGGCGCGGTGTTGATGGCGAAGAACACGCCGGGCTCCAGCACGCAGGCGGCGATCAGCGCCATCATGGCCACGAACGACTCCAGCATCATGCTGCCGTAGCCGATCATGTGCACGTCGCGCTCGTCGGTGAGCAGCTTCGGCGTGGTGCCGGAACTGACCAGCGCGTGAAAGCCCGAGATCGCCCCGCAGGCGATGGTGATGAACACGAACGGGAACACCTTGCCGGCGAAGATCGGCCCCGTGCCGTCCACGAACTGCGTCACCGACGGCATGTGCAGCACCGGGTTCAGCCACAGGATGGCGACGGCGAGCAGCGCCACGGTGCCGAGCTTCATGAAGGTGGACAGGTAATCGCGCGGCGCGAGCAGCAGCCACACCGGCAGCACCGCGGCGGCGAAGCCGTAGATCATGATCGCGTAGGCGATGGTGAGCGGCGCGTGGTCGAACCACGCCCGCAGCGTCGGGTGGTGGTCCACCCAGCCGCCGCCCCACACGGCCAGCAGCAGCAGCGCGACGCCGATGGCGCTGCCCTCCAGCACCCGCCCGGGGCGGATGCCGCGCATGTAGATGCCGACCAGAATGGCGATCGGTATCGTCGCCGTCACCGTGGCCGTGGCCCAGGGGCTGTGCTTCATCGCGTTCACGATGATCAGGCCCAGCACCGAGATCAGGATCACCAGAATCATCAGCGTGCCGACCAGCGCCGCGGCGCCGCCGACGGGGCCGAGTTCGTCGCGCGCCATCTGCCCCAGGCTGCGGCCGTCGCGGCGGGTGGAGGCGAACAGGATCACCATGTCCTGGATGCAGCCGCCGAGCACGGCGCCGATCAGGATCCACAGCGTGCCCGGCAGGTAACCGAACTGCGCGGCGAGCGTCGGCCCGACCAGCGGGCCCGGCCCGGCGATGGCCGCGAAGTGGTGACCGAACACCACCCAGCGGTTGGTGGGCACGAAATCGCGGCCGTCGTTGATGCGCGTGGCCGGCGTCGGGCGGCCATCCACCAGCAGCACGCGCGTCGCCACCCAGGCGCCGTACACGCGAAAGCCGATGGCGTACACGCACACCGCGGCGGCGATCAGCCACCAGGCGTTGATGGCCTCCCCGCGCGCGAGCGCAATGCCCGCAAACGCGAGCGCACCGAGCGTCGCGACGCCCGCCCAGAAGATCAACCGGCTGAATCGAGCCATACGCGTTTTCTCCTCCCCAGATGCCCGCTCGTGCGGGCGCATCGCAGCGTGATTCGGGCGGTCATTGTCCCGGAATGCCGCCGCCCGTTGCGCACTCACTCGGGCAACGGGTAAGGGCCTCGGGCTATGCGCCCGCCGCGGCGAGCGCCTGATCGATGTCCCACAGGATGTCGTCCACGTGCTCCAGGCCCACCGACATGCGCACCATGTCCGGCGGCACGCCGGCGGCGAGCTGCTGGTCCGCGTCGAGCTGGCGGTGCGTGGTGGATGCGGGGTGGATGATCAGCGTGCGCGTGTCGCCGATGTTGGCGAGATGGCTCATGAAGCGCGCTGATTCGATGAACCGCACGCCGGCTTCGAGCCCGCCCTTCACGCCGAACGCCAGCACCCCGGACGCGCCGCGCATCTGGCGCGTCACCAAATCATGCTGTGGATGCTCCGGCAGGCCCGGGTAATTCACCCAGCCAACGCGCGGGTCGGCGCGCAGGAATTCCGCCACGCGCAGCGCGTTGTCGCAGTGGCGCTCCATGCGCACCGGCAGCGTCTCGATGCCCTGCAGGATCTGCCAGGCACTCATCGGCGACAGCGCCGCGCCGTACACGCGCAGCGTTTCCATGCGCGCCCGCATGGTGAAACCGAAGTCGCCAAAGGTCTCGTAGAACTTCACGCCGTGGTAGCCGGGCGAGGGCTCGGTCATGCCCGGGAACTTGCCGTTGTCCCAAGGGAAGGCGCCGCTCTCGACGATCACCCCGGCCAGCGTGGTGCCGTGCCCGCCGAGGTACTTGGTGGCGGAATGCACCACGATGTCCGCGCCGAGCGCGATCGGGTTGCACAGAAACGGCGTCGGCACGGTGTTGTCCACCACCAGCGGCACGCCGTGCGCGTGGGCGATGTCCGCCACGGCCGGGATGTCCAGCACCGCAAGACTCGGGTTGCCGAGCGTTTCGGCGAACACAGCGCGCGTGGTCGGCCGCATGGCGGCGGCGAAGGCTTCCGGCTGCGTGGCGTCCACGAAGGTGGTCTCGATGCCGAACTTGGCGAGGTTCACCGCCAGCATCGTCACCGTGCCGCCGTACAGCGCACCGGCCGCCACCACGTGGTCGCCCTGCTCCAGCAGCGTCATCAGCGCCATCGCTTCGGCCGCCATGCCGCTGGCGGACGCCACCGCGGCGCGCCCGCCTTCCAGCGCCGCGACGCGTTCCTCCAGCGCCGCCACGGTGGGGTTTGAAAGGCGCGAGTAGACGTTGCCGAAGGTCTGCAGGTTGAACAGCGCGGCGGCGTGCTCGGCGCTGTCGAACACGAAACTCGTGGTCTGGTAGATGGGCAGCGCACGGGCGCCGGTCTCGGCATCCGGCACCTGGCCGGCGTGGATGGCCAGCGTCTCCGGCCGGAACTGATGATCCGCCATTGCCTCAGCGCCCCCGGCGCGCGGAAATCACCCGCGTGTTCACGCCCGCCCAGTGCAGCCCGCCGAACAGGCGCGCGTGCTCGATCTTGACGCAGCGGTCCATCACGGAATCCAGCCCCGCCGCGCGCGCCAGGGCATCGGCTTCGAGGTTCCGCACGCCGATCTGCTGCCACAGGCACTTGGCATCGATGGCGATCGCCTGCTCGGCAATCGGCAGCACGTCTTGCGTTCGGCGGAACACGTCCACCAGGTCCACCGGGTGCGGAATGTCGGTAAGGCTCGCGTAGCACCGCTCGCCCAGCACCTCCTCATAGCGCGGATTCACCGGCACGATGCGGAAGCCGTGCTGCTGCATGTACTTGGCGGCAAAGTAGCTCGGCCGATGCCACTCGGCGGACAGCCCGACCACTGCAATGGTGCGGCAGGCGGTGAGGATGCGGCGCAGCGTGGGGGCATCGGTGTTCATTGTGCCGATGGTAACAACGGATGATGGGACGGCCGCCGGGCCGGCTGCACCGATTCGTCCAGAACTGAACCTGACGCGGGACGCCGTTAGCGGCCTGCATGACGGCGCCCACCTGACGCCGCCTGTTGATCAGTACGAGCGCGGCATGCCCAGATCGTGCTGCGCGACGGTGTTCAGCACCATCTCGTCGCTGACCGGCACCATGCGCGAGCCGCGCAGGTTGCGATACGCGCGCTCGACGCCGGAATCGGCGATGTAGCCGGCGCCGCCGAGCGTCTGGATGGCGCGGTCGGCGGCGTGCAGGGCGGCGTGCGTGGCGGCGTGCTTGGCGATCACCGTGGCGACGCCCGCCTCCTGGCCACGGTCGAACAGCCACGCTGCCTCGTAGACCTTCAGGCGCGCGCATTCGAGCTCGATACGCGCCTGCGCCAGCGGGAACTGCAAGCCCTGGTGCGTGGCGAGCGGCACACCCCACACCGAGCGCTCGGTCGCGTACTGCACGGCCTTGCGGATGAGGTAGTTGCCAGTGCCGACGTTGATGGCGGAAATCACCAGTCGCTCCGGGTTCAGCACCTTGTAGAGCAAGCGCCAGGCGTTGCCCTCCTCGCCGACCACGTTCTCGGCCGGGATCGGAAAGTCGTCGAAGAACACCGCGTTGGTGTCCATGTAGTTGGTGCCCATCTTGCGAAACGGGCGGTACTCGATGCGCTCGCTCGGCAGGTTGCCGAGCAGCAGCGTCAGGCCCGCCATGCGGTTTTTCTCGTCACGCATGGCGGTGCGGCACAGCACGGCGATGCGCCTGGCGACCGCCATGTTGGAGATGTAAACCTTCTGCCCGCGCACCAGAAAGCGGTCGCCCTCACGGCGGGCGAAGGTCTTGATGTTGGTGACGTTCGAGCCCGAGTCGGGCTCCGTGAAGGCGCCCGTCCACAGCTCGCCGCGCGCCAGCGCCGGCAGGATGTCCGCTTTCTGCTGCGGCGTGCCGCCCTTGTCGATGAGGTAACCGCCGAACACCGGCCCGGACACGAACACGCCCGCGCCGTCGCCGGAGCCGGCCTCGGCCAGCGCCTCGGCGGCGATGCACAGCTCCAGCAGGCCAAGCCCGCTGCCGCCGTACTCGGTGGGGATGGTGGTGCCCATCAGGCCCTGCTCGGCGAGCAGGTTCCAGAACTCGAACGGGTGGCGGTGTTCCTGGTCGATGGCGTTCCAGTACGGGTCGCCGAAGTCGCTGCCCAGGCGCTGGCACAGGTCGCGCAGCGCGCGCTGGTCTTCGGTGTAGTCGAAGTTCATCGCGCCTCCCCTACCCGCCGGCGCCCGGTCAGGCGTCGTAACTGCGCAGCATGCGCCCCGGCCGGGCGCCGTCGCGGTAGCCGCCGTTCTCGAACAGCACCTGCCCGGCGACGATGGTGGCGCGCACGCCCGTCGAGCGCGTGATGAAGCGCCGCCCGCCGCCTGGCAGGTCGTGCGCCCATTCCTTGTCGCCACAGGCCACCGTGGCCGGATCGAAGATCACCAGATCCGCCGCCTTGCCGACCGCCAGCACGCCGCGGTCGATGCCGAAGAACTGCGCCGGGATCGAGGTGAGCTTGCGCACGCCCTGCTCCAGCGTGAGCGCGCCGGTCTCGCGCACCCAGCGTTGCAGCAAATGCGTGCTGTAACCGGCGTCGCACAGCATGTCGACGTGGGCGCCGGCGTCCGACAGCCCGATCAGCAGCCGGTCGTCCTGCACCAGCGGGATGGTGTCGGCGGCGTCGTAGTTGAGCGCGGCCATGTCGAACGTGGTGCGCAGCTCGTCCTCGACGGCAATCTCGACCAGCAGGTCCATCGGGTCGCGGCCGCTCGCGTCGGCGAGCTGGCGCAGGCTCTTGCCGCTCTTCGCGATGCCCGTCGCCTGCTCGCTCACGCCGTCCAGCACGTAGAAGCGGCTCCAGATGTCGCGCCCGAAGGCGGGGATGTTCTTGAGGTCATCCCGGAACGACTGCCGGAACTTCGGGTCCGCGTAGGTGGCGAGCTTCTGTTCTCGGGTGAGACGCATCACCGGCTGCCAGCTCGGGAACACTCCCAGGATGTACGGATTGGCGAGATTGAGCTGAAACCGCAGCGGCCGGCAGGTGGTCTGCGGCACCGCCTTGTCCCAGCCGGTCAGGTCCGCCACGGCGGCCATGCGCTCCTCGTACGAGCGCGGCTGCTCGGCGGCGTTGACCACGGCGAGCCAGGTCACCGGCCGCGTGCTCTCGCGCACCAAAAGTTCCAGAAAATCGTGCTCGTCGTGGCTCACGACGCCACCGAGCTTGAGCGTGAGTTCCACGTTGCCGCGCTTGGCATCGCGCAGCACGCCGCACAGCGCGCGGTGCTCGTCGAGGCTCGCGTTGCGGCACGCCACGGGCTTGCCCAGATACCCCACGTGCACGCCCTCGCGGGTGGTGGAGTAGCCGTACGCGCCGGCCTCAATGGCGCTCGCGAAGGCGCGCGTCATGGCGGCGATTTCGTCCGGATTCGCCGCCCGGTCGAGCGAGGCATCGCCCATCGCGTAGTGCCGCAGCGGCGTCATCGCCACCAGCGGCGCCACGTTGATGCCAAGGCCGCGCCGGTCGAGCACATCCATGTAGTCGCCGAAGTGCTCCCACTGCCAGTCGATGCCGGCGCGCATCACGTCGAGCGGGATGCCCTCGACGTTCACCAGATCCCCCATCAGGAACTCACGCATGTCGGCGCGCACCGGCGCCGCGCCGACGCCGCAATTGCCCATCACGGCGGTGGTCACGCCATGCTCGGCCGACGGGGTGAGCAGCGCGTCCCAGGCGATCTGCGCGTCGAAGTGCGTGTGCGGGTCGACGAAACCCGGCGCCACAACCTCCCCCTTCGCGTCGATGCGCTCGGCGGCCTCGCCGGACACCTGTCCCAGCGCCACAATGCGCCCGTCCTTGACCCCCACGCCGCCGGGGTAGGCCGGCGCGCCGGTACCGTCGACGATGCGGGCGTTTTCGATCAGCAAGTCGTACATGATTGGGCACTCCCGAAGGGGGATGAAGGAACTGTGGGAGCGGCGCCCTCGCCGCGAAGGGTGTAGTGATCACCATTCGGCCCGGGGGCGGGCCTCCCACAGAAGAGCGCGCTCAGACGTGGTACAGGTCGAGCACGGTCGGGATGAAGTCGTTCATCAGCGTGATGCGCTTGCCGGCGATGCGCCAGGCGTCGCCGTCGGCCACCAGCCGGTGCTCGTAGAGGCCGAAAAACGCGCCGACCTGCTTGTTGCGGAAGTAATCGACGCGAAACGACGCGTGCAGCGTCATGCGGCCCGGCGCGTGGTCCAGCAGCAGGATGTTGCTGACCTGATGACACGTCCGCGGCAGCGGCACCGAGGCCGGCGAGGCGCCCGACACGAAGCGCTCGACGCGCTCCAGAAGCCGCCCGTGGCCGGCGAGGTACAGCAGCGAGATTTCGGTCTGCGGGTCGGTGATCTGCGCGTGCTCGCCGACCCACGACGGCGCCCACAGCACGCAGTCCTCGGTGTACAGCGCAAGCCAGTCCTGCCACTGCTGGCGGTCGAGGTAGTAGCCCTCGCGGTAGAGCACCTCGCTGCCGGCGGCGAGCAACTCGGCCGGGCTCATGGCTTCACCGCCACGTCGGCCTGGCCGCGCTGCATCTGTTCGAGCCAGCCCTGGTAGACGCCCAGATACGCCGCCTCGCCCTGGATGCCGATGTTGCCGCTGATGGAGTGCGTGGGCTCGATGCCAACGGCCCGCCCCGCCTCGTCCGGGCCGTCCCGCAGCAGCGCGAGCCCCCGGTGGTACCCCTGGTTCCACTCGACGCTGCGCGCCTGGTCGCCCAGCTGGCAGCGCTCGTAGACCACGGTGTCGTCGGGCGTGGCGACGCCCGTGGCGCTGAAGAAATCCTCGTACTGGCGGATGCGCAGCGCGCGCGCCGCCGCCGGCTCGCCCTTGGGCGCGAGACAAAACGCGTACACCTCGGTCCGGTCCACCGACACCGGACGCAGCAGGCGCATCTGGAAGGTGGCGCTCTCGACCAGCAGGATGTTCGGGAAGATGGCGACCACCCGACCACTGACCATCATGTCGGCCTTGGCCTCGCCGTGGCGTTCGGCCATCTGCTGCCACATGGCATAGGACGGCCGGTCCTCGCGCTTGCCGGCACCGCGCAGCCACATGCCGGCGTGGCCATGCGGGAAGGTGTAGTAGGACACCTCGGCGTCGGCGTTGATGAAACTGTTGAGATCCACCGACCGGTTGGCGTCCTTGCCGGCGCGCTTGACCCGGTTCATCACCATGGTGCCGAAGCTCGCGTGCAGGGTCTTGGCGTGATAGATGTCGAGACAGTTCTCGAACACCATCTTCCAGTTGCCGCCGTAGGTGAAGTTGGCGTCGCCGCGCACCACCTCCAGCCCGTCCGGCGACTGGTCGACCCACGAGTCGATGAACACCGCGGCGCTGCCGAGGTACTCCCGCAGCGGCATGACGTCGGGATTGAGACTGGCGAAGAAGAAGCCGCGGTACTCCTCAAAGCGCGCCACCTGCGGCAGGTCGTGGCTCAAGCCCCGAAACGCGTCCGTGTAGCCGCCGGCGGCTTCATCCGCCACCTGCAGGCACTTGCCAGTGCTATCGAACATCCAGCCGTGGTATGGGCACTTGTGGCGCTGCGTGTTGCCGGCCTGCGTGGTGGCCACCGCGGCACCGCGGTGCGAGCAGTGGTTCAGCAGCGCGCGCACCTGCCCGTCGCCGCCGCGCTGCAGGATGATCGGCGTGCGGCCGACTACGCCGGTGATGAAGTCGTGCGGCTGCGGAATCTGCGCCGCGTGCCCCACGAACACCCACGAGCGCTCGTAGATGTAGCGCATCTCCAGCTCGAACAGCTCCGGATCCCGGAACAGGTCCAGATGCATGCGCAGCACCCCGTCCTCGGGGCGGGCGTCGATGTAGCGGGTGAAATCCCGCAGCGGCCAGTCGCGAACGCGTGCGTCCATCGGTGTCTCCTCGTCGTGTTGTTCATCCGGCTGATGCTCAGCCCAACTGCACTCCTCCCTGCCGAGCCCGCGCTGGCGCGGGCACGCCGGCCAATCCGGGCCGGCGCATCACGTCCTTACCCCCTGTTCACGGCGCCGAGCCACCCTGCGAAGCCAACGCTTGCCAGGTCAGCGCCAGCACATCCGGCAGGCGTTCCAGCTGCACCAGGTGCGAGGCCTGATTCAGCACGTCGAGCCGCGCGCCGGGAATGCTGTCGCGAAACGTGTTGCCGTAACTCACCGGGATCAGGCCGTCCTGCCGCCCCCATACGATCAGCGTCGGCGCCTTGATGCGCGGCAGCCGGCGCAGCAGGCCCTTGTCCGGAATCGGCCACAGGAACTTGGCCGCGGCGTTCAGGGTGCCGAGGCGCTGGATCAGTACCTCCACCTGTTCGTCCACGTCGTCCGGCATGGCGCCGAGCAGCTCGGCGATCGGCGACTTGGGGTCGACCAGCACACGCTGCGCCAGCTCCGCTGAACGCATGGCGAAGATGTCCGGCATCGGGTCGTCGATGTCGAACAGGCCGGCCGGCGCGATGGCGACGAGGCGGCCGACGCGGCTCGGGTCGTTGGCCGCCATCTCGCAGGCGATCATCCCGCCCATGGAATGACCGATGACGTCGGCGCGGTCGATGCCGAGCGCGTCCAGCAGGTCGTAGTAGCACAGCACGAGATCCCACAGGTCGCGCACCTGGCTGATGTCGTTGGATTTCGACGTGCCGGGCAGGAACGGTGCAATCACGCGCCGGCGCTCGGCCAGCGCGTCGAGGTACGGATCCCAGGCCAGGCCGCCGGCGCCGTGCAGAAACAGCAGCGGCTCGCCGCTGCCGGCCTCCAGCGTGTCGATGGCAAGGCGGGCGTTGACCTGATAGGTGTGGATTGTCGGCTCGGCCACTTCGTGCTCCCTCAGGCCGCGCTGCGGCGGGTGTCCGGCGTCGGATCACCGAAGCCGCTCGGCCAGAACGGCCGGTGATCCCACTCGGGCCACAGGTTCCGGATATGCGGCAGCACGCCCTCGGCGAACAGGTGCAGGTTCTTCAGCGTCAGGTGCTGCGGCATGGAACCGCAATGGAACAGCCAGATGAGGTTGCCGACGTGCAGCTCGCGCGCGGCTTCGACAATCTGCTCGCGCACCGTTTCGGGTGATCCCGCGATGATGTAGCCGCTCTCGACCAGCTCCTTCCAGCCGAAGCCCTCGTCCAGGATGGCCTTGCCGACCTTGGCCGTGCCGTCGAGCTGCGAGCGCAGGCCGGCGCGCAACGAGGCCACGGTGCGGTAGCCCGGCGCCTCGAAAAAGCGCGGGTCGATGTGCATGCATTTCGCGAAGAAATACTTGACGTGTTCTTCGTAGTCGATCTGCGCCTGCGCGTCGGTCTCCGACACGCAGATGAACTGCGCGTAGCCGGCCCGGTAGGGGTTGCGGTCCTTGCCGAGCGCGTCGGCGCGGTCCCAGAACGGCCCCATCACCTTCTTGGCGTACTTGTGGCCGAAGAACGACAGGTACGAGAACGAGTAGTCGTTGAGCAGCGAGAAGTCATACGTCTCGACGCTGCCGCCGCCCGGAATCCACACCGGCGGGTGCGGGCGCTGGGCGGTGCGCGGCCAGGTGTTCACGTAGCGCAGCTGGTTGTATTTGCCGTTCCAGGTGAACACCTCGTCCGTGGTCCAGGCCTTCATCACGAGATCGTGCGCCTCGTAATAGCGCTCGCGCATCTCGGACGGGTTGATGCCGTAGACGTAGTTGGTGTCCATGGACGTGCCGACCGGAAAGCCGGCAATGAACTTGCCGCCCGACAGCACGTCCAGCATGGCCATTTCTTCCGCCACGCGAATCGGCGGGTTGTATAGCGCAAGGCTGTTGCCGAGCACGACAACCGAGGTGGTGTCCGAGTGGCGCACCTTGCGCGACAGGATGGACGCCATCAGGTTCGGCGACGGCATCAGGCCGTAGCCGTTGCTGTGGTGCTCGTTCACGCCGACCGCGTCGTAGCCGAGATCGACCGCCGTTTCGAGCGCGTCGAGATATTCGTGGTAGTACTGGTGGCCCTTGCGTGGGTCGTACAGCGTGCGCGGAATGCTCACCCAGACGCTGTCGTATTTCTTCTCGAAATCGGCCGGCAGGTCCTTGTAGGGCATCAGGTTGAAAGCGACCGTCTTCATGGGTACTCCGGCGTCTGGCCTTGCCGCGGCCCAAGGCGTACCGGGTGGCCTGATGCCACCCCGGCCTGGCGCGATGTTGATTGTTTGGCGCGTGCCGCGGGCTGCCGCGGCGCTTCCTAAACGACTGTATAGCAGATGGCGCCCTTTTCGCGCCAGCGCCAGTGCAGGCGCCTTTGCGGCCGCCGCGTTACAGCAGGAACAGCGTTGCGAGACCCAGGAAGATGAAAAAGCCGCCGGCGTCGGTGAGCGCGGTGATCATGACCGAACCGCCGAGCGCCGGATCACGCCCGACACGCAGGCGCAGCAGCGGAATGGCCACCCCGGCGGTGGCCGCGAGCAGCAGGTTCAGGGTCATGGCCGCGGTCATCACCACGCCGAGCCACGGGTTGCTGTACAGCACCCACGCCAGCACACCCAGCAGACCGCCCCACAGCAAGCCATTCACGCTCGCGACGCCAAGCTCCTTGCGCAGCAGACGCTTGAAGGCGTCCGGCGACACCTGACCGGTGGCACTCGCGCGCACGATCATGGTGATGGTCTGATTGCCGGAGTTGCCGCCGATGCCGGCCACGATAGGCATGAGCGCGGCGAGCGCCACCAGCTTTTCGATCGACCCCTCGAACAGACCAATCACGCGCGACGCGACAAACGCCGTCACCAGATTCACCGCCAGCCACGACCAGCGGTTGCGCACCGAGTCCCACACCGAGGCAAAGATGTCCTCGCCCTCGCGCAGTCCGGCGCGGGCCAGCAGCTCGGCCTCGCTCTCCTCGCGGATAAAGTCGACCACGTCGTCCACCGTGAGCCGGCCGACCACCCGCCCTTGGCCGTCCACCACCGGCGCCGAGATCAGGTCGTAGCGCTCGAAGGCCTGCGCGGCCTCACTCGCGTCGTCCGCCGGCTCGAAGCTGATCACGCCCTCGCGCGTCATGACCTCGCCGACCGTCTGCTCGGGGTCGTTGATCAGCAGCGCTTCGAGTGACAACAGGCCTTTCAGATGCGCCTCGCGGTCCACCACGTACAGCGCGTCGGTGTGGTCCGGCAAGGTTTCGAAGCGGCGCAGGTAACGCAGCACCGCCTCCAGGCTCACGTCCTCGCGAACATTGACGAGATCAAAGTTCATCAGGGCGCCGACCGAATCGTCGGCGTAGGACATGGCGGCGCGCAGCTGCTCCCGCTCGGTCACGTCGAGCGACTGGAACACGTCGTCGATCACGTGCGCCGGCAGGTCCGGCACCAGGTCGGCCAGCTCGTCGGCGTCGAGCGACTGCGCCGCGGCACGCAGCTCGGCCGGGTCCATGACCTCGATCAGCGACTCGCGGATCGCGTCCGAGACCTCGATCAGGATCTCGCCGTCGCGCTCGGCCTTGACCAGATCCCAAACGAAGCGGCGGTCTTCGAGCGGCAGCGCCTCCAGGATGAAGGCGATGTCAGCCGGGTGCAGGTTATCGAGGAGATGCTGCAGCCCCGCCACGTGCTGCCTGTGCACGAGCGTCTCGACCAGGTCATGGCGCGGCATTTCCTGGCGGTGGACCAGGTTCTCGACCAGCCGGTGCCGGGCCAGCAGCTCCTGCACTTCGCGCAGGTGCTGCTGCACGTCGTCGGCGGCGGGGCTCGCGGGTTCGATCATGGCGGCGCGCACCGGGTCAGGGGCGACGCCAACGCGGACGGTCGGCGCACGCCGCCGGGGGGACAGGCGGGGCCGCCATTATGCCCGCCGAGGCGCGGCCAGTCGCCGCGCAGAAGGCGCACACGTGCGCTCGTTACGACGCGCGCGAGGGTCGGGCACGCGCCGCAACGCAGTGCCCACCCAAGGTCAGCGACCCGCTACGGACAAGCTTCCAGACGCACGCCGGCGCCCACCAGCGTGGCGCGGGCCGATTCCACCGACGCCGCGGACGCCTTGACCTGCCAGCGCTGGCGCGCCGCCTGGGCGTAGCGTTCGGCGACGGTCGCCTCGACGCCCTTGGCGGCGAGCTCCCGCTGGCGCCGCCGCGCGCCCTCGGCTTGCCCGTACACGCCGAGCGAGATGATTACGTCGGGGGTGGCGCCGACGCGGTACCAGTCCTTCACACCGCCGGACTTGAGCGCCTGCTCGACCTTCGCCACGGCGCCAGGTGCGCCGCGCCAGTACACCCAGTAGCGCGGCCGGAGCGAGGACTTGAGGTCCGCCGGCGCCAGCCCGGCCGTTTGCAAGGCCCCTGCAATGCGCTCCCGGGCGTCCGGCGCGAACTCGGCGGTGCGATAACACGCGACGCCATCGGGCGTCCCGGCAGCAGCCCTTGACGTGCCGGACGGCGTCGCCGGCGCCGCAACAGTTGCCGGTGCCGGCACCGCGGTCGCAGCGGGTTTGATCGGCGTTGACTCTGGCGTTGGCTCTGGCTTCGGGGCCGGCGGCAGTGCGGCGGGCTCGGTGGCGCCGGCGGACGGGGGCGCGGACGAAGCTGATGGTGCCGGCGGTGCCGGCGCGACGCCGTCATCCACCGGCGGGACTGCCACGGCGGTATCCGGGTCGTCCTCGACCTTAGTCGCTTGCGGTGCATCGCCAGGTGGCGCAGCGCCCTCGGCCGCGGCGGGTGCCGACTGCGACAATGCCGGCGCGGGGGATTGCGGCAACGCATCGTCTTGCGCGCCGATCCGCGGCGGCGGAGATGGCAGCTCGCTGAGCAGTTCAAGGCGCTTGGCGGCCAGCGCGGGCGGCGGCGCCGCGGGGCGGGATGCCGCCGGCACCGTGACGCCGGCAAGCCACAGCGCCGCGGCGACGCCATTGAGCGCCAGCAGCGACCAGAGCATCAGTCTCATTCCGCCCCCTGTTCGAGTATTCGCGCCAAGCCTTCGAGCACCAGGTGCGGCGCGTGCAGCGCCTCCCCCGGCAACACCGCGGCGCCTGCGACCACCGCCGCATCGCCTCCCGTCAGCCACACCGTTGCCTGCGGCAGACGCGCGCACCAGGCGCGCACCGCGCGCTCGATGCCGCCGAGCGCCGCCTGCCAGGCACCGCCCGCCACCGCGCTCGCCGTGTTGTCGGCGGCAATCTCGGTGGTGAGGTCGGCATCCGCCGCCGGCAACCCCGTGCGGGCGTAGAACGCCTCGGCCATCATCCGCGGGCCGGGCATGATTATCCCGCCAAGGTGCTGTCCGTCGTCGGCAAGACCATCCACGGTCACGGCCGACCCGCAGTCCACGACCACCGCGGCCCGGCCGGGCTGGCGCGCCTCAACGCCGACCAGGGCCGCCCAGCGATCGAACCCAAGCCGCGCCGGCTCCCGATACGCGTTGCGAACCGCCCCACAGCGGGCACTCGCCACCGGCACGCTGACCGGGCAACCCCACCGCTCGCGCAGCGCCTGCTGCAGGGCATCCAGCAGCTCGCCACGGGCGACAGCAGCAATGGCGACCCGGCGCGGCGTCGGCAATCCGTCCAGCACGCTCGCGCAAAACCGCGCCGCATCCTCGCCGCGCCACACGGCGCCATCCGGCGCGGTGAGCAGGCCCTGCCCCCAGCCGGCCCACTTGAGGCGGCTGTGGCCAAGATCAAACAGCAGGTCCATGCGCCGGCCTGACGGTGACTTCCCCACCCCACAGCGCGCGCCGCTGCCCGTCGCAGTCCACCAGCAGCGCGCCGTTCGGGTCGACGCCGCGCGCCACGCCGGCAATGCGCTCGCCGGCCCAATCCACCTGCACGGGTCGACCGGCGAGCAGGTCGAACCGCGCGTAGGCGTCCTGCCACGGCGCCAGGCCCTGCATCGGATAGCTCGCCATCAGCTCGCCGACCACCGTCAGCAGCTGCGCCGCGAGCGCGGTGCGATCCCAGGCGCGTCCGCTGACGCGCGCGAGGCTCGTCCACGGCTGGTCGATGACGCCATCGTCGGCGCGCTCCATGTTGACGTTAAGACCCACGCCGACCACCGCCCAGCACGGGCCCTGCGTGTCCCCTTGCAGCTCGATCAGGATGCCGGCCAGCTTCTGGCCACCGCAGAGCAGATCGTTCGGCCACTTCAGGCCGAGGCCCGGCACGCCCAGCGCAGACAGCGCCTGCGCCAGCCCGGCGCCGATGGCAAGACTCAGCCCGGCCAGCGCGGCCGGGCCGCTGTCGCAAGCCTGCGCGACCGACAGATACAGATTGCGCCCGAACGGCGAATGCCAGGACCGCCCGCGCCGGCCGCGCCCGGCGCTCTGGTGCTCGGCAAGACACACGCCCCCGCCCTGACCGGCGCCGATGCGGGCCAGCAGATGCGCGTTGGTGGAGGGCAGCGAATCGAAATGCAGCAGCGGCTCGCGGCCAACCGCCGAGCCCGTCAGCAGGCTGTGCAGACGCGGCAGGTCGATCAGATCAAGCCCGTCCACGAGGCGGTACCCGCGCGGGCGCTGCGCCTGCACATCCACGCCGAAGCGCGTGAGGCCCTGCAGCTGCTTCCACACCGCCGCGCGGCTCAGACCCAGCTGCGCCGCGAGCGCCGTGCCCGAATGCCAGCCGCCGTCGGCCAGCCGGCGCAGCAGGGCAAGACTCGTGGCAGAAGGCTGCGACATGCGGGGGCGCGGACCGGATCGACGAGGGGCGTGCCCCGAACACGATTCGAACGTGTGACCTTCCCCTTAGGAGGGGGACGCTCTATCCATCTGAGCTACCGGGGCGACGATGGTGCCCGACGGGCGCGCGGAACCTTACCCGAAGCCGCGCGGGCCCGTCCACCGGCCGCTCAGGCTGGCAGTTCGACCAGCGCCCAGACGGCAGCGGCGGCCACGGCAAGGCACAGCGCAGCGCGCCACGCGGGCGCCATCGGCCCGACCCGATCTCGATAATGGCCCGCCGGCTTGCGCCCGGTGAACATCGCCTTCAGAAGGTTGTCGCCACGCCACAGATACAGCAGCACGGCCGCCACGTGCAGACCCACCGCGCCGAGCAGCAGGTTGAAATTGAACTTGTGGATGGCGGTGAGCAGACCGCTCACGTCGCCGGACACCAGCCGCGCCAGCGGACCTTCGTTCACGATGTCGTCGTTGGCGAACAGCCCGCTGCCGGCCTGCACGGCCACCAGCGCCAGCAACGCCAGCACCATCCAGCCGCCGAGCGGGTTGTGGCCAAGGTAGTGCTGGGGGTGGCGGCTGAACCAGGCGCGCGCGTACGCCCACACGGCGCGCGGCCCGCGCACGAAGCCGCCAAACCGCGCGCTCCCACTGCCCACCGCACCCCATAGCAGGCGAAACAGCAGCAGCGTCAGCACCGCGTAGCCGCAGCGCATGTGCCAGTGCATGTAGTCGATGCCGGCCTCGGCCGTGGCCCAGGCGGCGGCCAGCAACACCACCAGCAGCCAGTGGAACCCGCGCACCGGCCAGTCCCAGACCGCGTGGTAGGCCGGCGAGGTCGCCGTGCGGCCGCTCTGCGAGGGTGGTTTACCAGTCGTCATCCGCTTGTCCGCCGCATGAGGTAGGGTGCTTGCCGATCGGCTGCCGCGCGGGCGTGCCGCAGCGCCCACGCGGCCACCCGATTATGCCCAAGGCCTGGGAACCGACCGACCGCCACCGCACTCCAAGCCGCATGCCGACGACCACGCGCGCCGCGCCGAGGATCACCCCCGCGTGCACCTAGCCGACATCACCATGTTCTACGCGCCGACCAGCGGCGGCGTGCGCAGCTACCTCACCAACAAGCACCGGTACCTGTCGGGCCAGGCGGGCATCCGGCACAGCATTCTGGTGCCGGGCCGGACCGCCGCACACGACGGTGATGTGCATACGCTGCCCGCCCCGCCAATCGGCTGGACCGGCTACCGGGCACCACTGCGCGGCGCCGCATGGACGCGGGCACTGTGCGGCCTGCGACCGGACCTGATCGAAGCCGGTGACCCGTATCGGCTGGCCTGGGCGGCGCTCGATGCCGGGCAGCGCCTTGGCGTACCGGTGCTCGGCTTTTACCACTCGGACCTGCCGCGGTTGATCGAGGCAAGATTCGGCGGCCCGGCGCGGCGCCTTGCCGAGCGCTACGCGCGTCGGCTTTACGGACACTTCACCGAGGTACTGGCGCCCAGCCGCGCCATGGCAAAGCGGCTGCGCGCGATCGGCGTGGAGCGCGTCGCGGTGCAGCCGCTCGGCGTCGACACGCGCGCGTTTCACCCACAGCGTGCCGATCCCGCGCTGCGCGAGCGCCTCGGCGTCGCGATCGGCACGCGGCTGCTCGTGTTCGCCGGACGCGCGGCGCGCGAGAAAAACCTGCCGCTGCTGCGCGCAGCGGCACGGGCGCTCGGGCCGGGGTATCACCTGCTGCTGATCGGACCCGGCATGCCGCAGGGCCGGGATGGCAACGTGACGGGCATCGACGGCTTCATGCCGACCGACCGGCTGGCAGGCCACCTCGCCGCCTGCGACGCCCTCATCCACGCCGGCACGCAGGAGACGTTTGGCCTCGTGGTGCTGGAGGCCATGGCGAGCGGCCTGCCGGTGATCGGCATGCACGCCGGCGCAGTGCCGGAGCTGGTGGTCCCCGGCACCGGTGTGCTGGCGACGGTCGCCACTACAGAGGCGCTGGTCGACGCGACGCGCGCGCTGTTCAGCCTCGACAGTGCCGCCATGGGGCGACGCGCGCGCCGTCACGTCGAGGACCGCTACGCCTGGGCGCGCACTCTGGCGACGCTGGTGTCGAACTACCGCCGCGTGCTGGGCGTGGCGTCGCCAGGCCCTTGGGTGTGGCATGCCGGCCCCTGACGGGCCGCGCGCCGTATGCGTGGTGCTGCACGATGTGGCGCCACAGACCTGGGATCGATACCAGCCGTTCGTGACGTTCGCGGACAGCCTTCGCGTGCCGCTGACGCTGCTGGTGGTGCCGGACTTTCATCACGCGGGCGACCTTCGCCGGCACCCGCGCTTCGTCGCGGCGATCAACGCGCGCCTCGCGCGCGGCGACGAGATTGCCCTGCATGGGTACTTTCACGCCGATGATCAGCCCGCGCCGCGCAATCCGGTCGACTTCTTCATGCGTCGCGTCTACACCCGCGAGGCGGAGTGCTACCGCCTCGACGCCGCCGCGGCGCGCGAGCGGATACAGCGGGGACTCGACCTGTTCGCGCAGTTCGGCTGGCAAGCAGCGGGCTTCGTGCCGCCGGCGTGGCTACCCGGCGCGGGCACGCGCGCCGCATTGATCGGATTGCCGCTGCGCTACACCAGCACCCGCACCCGGCTCATCAACCTGCGCGCCGGGCGCAGCCACCCGGCGCCCGGACTCACCTGGAGCGCCCGCAGCCCATGGCGCCGCAGCGCCTCACAGCTTGTAAACTGGGCCCTCCGCTGCCGGCATCGCGATGCGCCTGTGCTGCGTCTTGGCCTGCATCCAGTCGACATGGACCACGCCCGCGTCCAGCGCTTCTGGACCGACACGCTCGCCCAACTGCTCACGCACCGCACGGCGCTCACCAAATCGACCTGGCTGGACCTGGCCACTTGAAACGCACGTTCCTGTTGATTGCGCTCGCGCTGGCCGTGGGCGCCGCCATCCCCTTGTTCATCGGTGGCCAGGCCCTGCTCCCGGAACTGCGCAGCCTGCCGGCCGAGGTGTGGTTGGTGGCGCTGGGATCGGTGGCGCTCGGCTGGTGCATCAACGCCACGCGCCTGACGTTGGTGCTGGGCGGCCTCGGGCAGAAGCTGTCCCTGCCGCGCGCCGTGGGCAAGGTGATGGCGATCGAATTCGCCACCAATGCCACCCCCGCCGGCAGCGGCGGTGCGCTCGCCTACGTGTACCTCGTCGCCCAGCGCGGCCTCAGCAGCAGCCACGCGGCGGCCATGTATGCGCTGGACCAGGTGCTGGACCTCACCTTCTTTCTGGCGGCGCTGCTGGTGATCGCCCCGCTGCTGCTGGCGGGACCGAGCGAACCGCACCTCGGCTGGCAACTCGGCACGCTGCTGACGCTGCTGCTCGGCGGCTGCGTGCTGCTGTGGCTGATGGTGCGCGATTACCGGCGCGTGCTGCTGTGGGCGGGGCGCATGCTGCACCACCTGCGCATCTCGGTCGCCCGACGCCGCCAGTTGGCGCGTTGGATCCTGCGCTTCAGGCATGGCGTCGGCCTGTTGCTGGGGCTCGCCCGCTGGCGCCTGGCGCTGGTGTATGTGCTGTGCGTGTGCCACTGGGTGATCCGCTACAGCATCCTGTTCTGGATCGTGCGTGGTCTCGGTGAGCGGATACCGTGGTCGTACCTGTTCCTGACGCAGATGCTGAGCTTCAGCGTCGGTCAGGCGGCGCTGCTGCCGGGCGGCAGCGGGGGGGTTGAGCTCGGTTTCAGCGCACTGCTCGCGCCGTGGCTGCCGGCCGCCACGCTGGCGGCGGCGCTGATCGCCTGGCGGTGCGCGACGTATTACTGGCTGCTGCTGGCGGGCTTGGGGCCGTTTGTAGTGCTGATCGGGCGGCGGCTGTGGCAGCAGGACACGCCCGCGACCTGATCCCGCTGACGCCGAGCCATGGTCGAGCGATGGTCGAGCCATGGTCGGGCACAAAAAAACCCGGCCCCCGCATTACCGGGGACCGGGTTTCGACTACCGAGTCAGGCCCTGCTCAGGCCACGCCGTCAGACCACGCCGAGCTCGCGCAGCTTGCTGCGAATCTTGTCCTTGAACTCGTCGGAAGCCTCGCGCACCGGCGGCATGATGCGCCCGGCGTTGAGGCCCAGTTCCTCGAACCACACCTTGATGCCGGCGAGCGCCGACGCATACGTGGCCGTCTGCACAACGGTCCACAGGAACACGTCGCCGTAGAACTCGCGCACCGGGTTCAGCTTGTCGGACACGGCGCGGGCTTCTTCCCACTTGCCTTGGGCCGCCAGCTTGCGGTACTCGGTCACCAGCGGGCGCAGCTTGCCGTACAGGATGTAGGACAGCTCGCCCCACACGACCTGCCCGCCCAGGCGCAGGTCCTCCAGGAACACCGACTCCAGCGGATCGGACACGATGAAGTCCTTACGCAGATCCTTGCGCAGCTTGAGGGTCTCGGCGCGGATCAGATGGCCCTGCTTGACCGCGACACAGGTGTCCAGATCCGCCAGACGGCGCATCAGGTCAAAGCCCAGCACCTTGCCCGACACCGGCGTGCGGTACAGGCAGACCGCCAGGTCGCTGCGGTCGGTGAGGTACTTGAACCAGTCGAAAATCTCGTCGTCGGTGCGCAGTTGCACCACCGGGTTGATGACCTCGGCGCCCTCGAAGCCGAGCTTCTCGACGTAGTCCATCTTCTCCAGCGCCTGGTGCACCGACGGGTCGAGAATGATGGTCCACAGCGGAATCTTGCCGCGCGCGGCCTCGGCCACCACCTGGTGGTACTTCAGCCACTCGCGCAGGGTGACGTTCCAGCACTCGGCGATGAACCCGCCGACCACCAGACCCTCGACGCCCATGTCGATGAACTTGTCGATGTTCTCGCGCAGCTTGGGGTAGTCGAACTGGAAATCGTCCCCGACCGGGCTGACCGGGCACATGTAGAAGCCCTTGACCTTTTCGGTCGCCCAGGCTTTGGCGTCTTTACGGCTGTAATCGAGCATGACAGTACTCCTTCGAAGTTGACGGGCGACCGGCTCAGACCAGGCCCAGTTCCTTGACCTTGGCGCGGATGTAATCGGCGCGCTCGTCCGACACCGGCCTGACCGGCGGGATCATGCCGCCGGCCTTGAAACCGAGTGCATCGAACCAGACCTTGACGCTCGCCACCGCGCCGGCGTAGGTCGCCGTGCGAACGATTTCCCACAGCAGGATTTCGCCCAGGAACTCGCGCACCGGATCCAGTTGCACGGACACCGCGCGGGCCTCTTCCCACTTGCCCTCGGCCGCCAGCGCGCGGTACTGGTCGATGAGGGTGCGCTTCTTGCCGTAAGCCAGATAGGAAATCTCGCCCCAGCAGATCTGCCCACCGACGCGCAAATCGTCCAGGAACACCGCCTCGCTCGGATCCGACACGATGAAATCCTTGCGCAGCTCGTGACGCAGCTTGAGCGTCTCGGCACGGCTCAGACTGCCCTGCTTGACCGCGACGCAGGTGTCGAGATCCGCCAGGCGGCGCATCAGGTCAAAGCCCAGCACCTTGCCGGATACCGGCGTGCGGTACAGGCACACGGCCAGGTTGCTGCGGTCGGTCAGGTACTTGAACCAGTCGAAAATCTCGTCGTCGGTGCGCAGTTGCACCACCGGGTTGATGACCTCGGCGCCCTCGAAGCCGAGCTTCTCGACGTACTGCATCTTCTCCAGCGCCTGGTGCACGGAGGGGTCGAGAATGATGGTCCACAGCGGCAGGCGGCCCTTGGCCGCGTCGGCCACGATCTCGTGGTACTTGTACCAGTCGCCGAGCGTCAGGCTCCAGCACTCGGAGATGAAGCCGCCGATCACCAGGCCGTCAATACCGACCTCGATGAACTTCTCGATGTTGTAGCGCAGCGCCTCTTCGTCCATCTTGCCGTCTTTGACGGGGCTGATCGGGCACTGGTAGAAACCGGTCAGTTTCTTCAGAGCCCAGGTCTTGGCGTCTTTGCGATCGAATTCGAGCATGGCACGCTCCAGGTTGTGCGGTGGCTTGGGGAAACAGAACTTGACTGAGCGGTCGGTTAATGGCGCAGGCGGAGTCCACCACGCCCATTCGATTCGCCGCTGTGCGCAAGAGGGGCGATGATTCCAAAGTTGATCGACCAGCGCAACTTGATGCGGCATGGCACGGGGCCTGACGCGGCGCAGCCACCGCAACGTTCCAGCGAGGCACCCTCATGAGCAACTGGCCCACCGCCGTCATCGTGGGCGCCGGCCCGGGCCTCGGGCTCGCGCTGGCGCGCCGCTTCGCTGGCGAAGGCTTCGCGCTGGCCCTGGTGGCGCGGCACGACGCCACGCTCGCGCCGCTGCGCGAGCAGCTCCACAAGCTCGGCCCACGCCTTAAAAGCTACGCCGCCGACGCCGCCGACCCGCAGGCCGTCGACGAGGTCTGCGACGCCACGCTGCGCGACCTTGGCGAGCCCTCGGTGCTGATCTACAACGCGGGCAGCTATTCGCCCGGCGGCCTCGTCGACATCACGCCAGTGCAGTTCGAGGCCGCCTGGAAGATCGGCTGCATGGGCGCGTTCCTGTTCGCGCGCAGGCTGGTACCGGCCATGGCCGATGCCGGTCGCGGCACGGTGCTGCTGACCGGCGCCACGGCGGCCTGGCGTGGCGGCAAGGGCTTCGCCACGCTGGCGGTGCCGAAGTTCGGCCTGCGCGCGCTGGCCGAGTGCATGGCGCGCGAGTACGGCCCGCAGGGCGTGCACGTGGCGCACGTGGTGATCGACGGCCAGATCGACACGCCGCGCCTACGCGAGCGCGATCCGACCCGCTCGGCACACACGCTGCTGGCGCCGGACGCGATCGCCGAGACCTACTGGCAACTGCACTGCCAGGACGCGAGCGCCTGGACGCTGGAGATGGATCTGCGCCCGGCGGTCGAGCGGTTCTGATCCGCGCGCCGGTTCGCGGCCGGTGGCGGCGGGCGGCACAATAGCCACTCCCCCGCTTTCGGATCGCCATCGATGCCCCGTCTTTCCGTCACCCTGATTGCACTCGCCTCCCTGCTCGCCGCGTGCAGCACCGCCCCGCAGCGGCTTGATCTGAAACCCGCCATCGCCGTGACGGGTCGCAACGTCGGCCAGGGCACGCCGGTCGCCGTGCAGGTCGTCGACCGGCGCGAACTCACCGAGGCGCAGCGCTCGGGCGCCGTCACCGGCGTCGACCCGAACGTGAACGTGGTGGACGTGGTGTACCAGGAGGCGACGCGGGCGCTGGAGCAGCTCGGCTTCGCCGTCGAACCCACCGCGAGCCCGCTCAGCAACACGCTCACGCTGGAATTGCTGCGCATCAACTACGACCTGTCGACTGCCGTGATGAAGAAGACCGTGTTCATCGACGCCGACGTGCGCGCCACGGCCAAGTCCGGCGGCAACAGCTTCGCGACCACGTACCGGGCGCATCAGGAACAGGAAGTGGCCTTCCTGCCGGCGCCCGCCACCAGCCAGCGGCTGATCAACGAGACGCTGTCGAACGCGCTCAGCCGCGCGTTTTCAGACCCGCAGTTGATGGGCGTGCTGACGCAGCGCGGCGCGCCGTAACGGTAGGCCAGTGTGGGAGCGGCGCCCTCGCCGCGAATCTTTGGCCTTTAACCTCATCGAAGCCGCGTTCGGCCCGAGGGCGGGCCTCCCACAGCACAGATGAATCAGGCGAGGGTTCCCCGGCCCTCCCAAACGCTTGTAAAGCTCAACCCAGCCATTACCATGGCGGCCTGACGGCGGCTGCCCTGGCCGCCCTCGCGCACTGGAGATAACCATGGAAGGTGTCTTGAAACCCGGCGCCGCGCCGCTGAGCGTGGTCGCCCGCGTCACCACGTGGCCATTGATGGGCCTGCTCACGTTGCCCGTCATCGGCTGGGCGCTCGGCGGCGGCATCTGGCACTGGCTGACGCTGATGGTGTTCGTCGGCATGTCGGTGCTCGACCCCTTCGTCGGCCCGGACAACATCAACCACCGCCCGGAAGACGAACTCGCGCTCGAAAAAAGCCTGTTCTACCGCGTCATGCTGTGGCTGCTGGTGCCGGCGCAGTGGGCAGTCGCCGTGTTCTGCTACTGGCTGTTCACGCAGGGTGATCTGACGGTCGCCGAGCAGGCGGGCGTGCTGCTGTCGTCCGCCATCGCGGTCGGCTTTGGCGCCACCGCGGCGCACGAACTTGCGCACCACGGCCAGCGCTTCGACCGCTGGATGGGCATTTTCCTGTTCACGCCCATCAACATGTGCGACTTCGCGATCTACCACAACTACGGCCACCACAACCGCGTGGCAACGCCGGAAGACCCCGGCTCGGCCAAGTACGGCGACAGCATCTTCGCCTTCATCGTGCGCAGCATCGTCTACAAGACGCTGATGGGCTGGGAGATCGAGGCCGAGCGCCTGCGCCGGCAGGGCCGCTCGCCGCTGTCGCTGCACAACGGCATGCTGTGGATGACGGTGCTGCCGCTCGCCTGGCTAGCGACCATGGTCGCGCTGTTCGGCTGGCTGGCGGTACCGCTGTTCCTGGCGCACTTCCTGTTTGCGCGCGTGCTGCTGGCGGTGGCGGATTACCTCGAGCACTACGGCCTCGCCCGCCGGCGCCTGCCGGACGGCGGCTGGGAGACCATCCGCCCGGCTCACGCCTGGGACGACAGCTTCCTCGTCAGCAGCCTGCTGTTCTGCCAGATCGACCGGCATTCCGACCACCACGCCAACGTCGGGCGGCCGTACCAGATCCTGCGCGTGATGCAGGAGGCTCCGCGCCTGCCCTACGGCTACCTCGTCATGCTGTGGGTGGCGTTGATCCCACCGCTGTGGCGCCGGGTGATGCACCCGCGCGTCGAGGCGTTCTGGGACAGCGGCGCCGCCGTGCCGCACGGCCGGCCCGAGAACCTGCCCGAGCGCTACCGGGCAAGCGCGGTTTACTGATCTGTCGCCGTCTGCCCGGCCCCGCGCGGGGCCGGGCCATGCGCCTGCCGGGACGCAGGCGCGCCGCGCTCGGCCGATAATGTCCGCGCCGTAACCACGCCGTCCCCGCCCCATGCCCCTGATGCGACTCGTGCCGCTGCTGCGCTGGCTGCGCGGTTATCGCCGCAGCGATGCGGTCGCCGACGGGCTGGCTGGCACGGTCACCGCTGTCCTGCTCATCCCGCAGGCCATGGCCTACGCCGTGGTCGCCGGTCTGCCGCCCGAGGTCGGGCTCTATGCCAGCGTGCTGCCCTCGCTGGCCTACGCCCTGCTCGGCACCAGTCCCTACATCGGCATCGGGCCGGTCGCGATCAACGCCATCATGGTGGCGAGTGCGCTCGCCGCCGCGGGCCACGGTGATCCGTCGACCAAGGTCATCCACGCCCTGCAACTGGCGGCGATTTCAGCCGTCACGCTGCTCGCGCTCGGCGCGCTGCGGGCCGGTGCCTTCATGAATTTTCTGAGCCGGCCCGTGCTGGACGGCTTCACCAGCGGCGCCGCGCTGCTGATCGTCCTGACGCAGATTCCGCCGCTGCTCGGCGTGCCGGCGCAATCCGGCCCGCTGCTGCACGAGGTCCTCGCCGCGCTGGCCCGGAACGTGGCGCACGTGAACACGCCGACGGCCGGCGTCGGCATCGCGAGTCTCGTGCTGCTGCTCGGGGCCGGGCCGCTGCGCACCCAGTTGAGGCGCCTGCCGCTGCGCCCGCTGGTTGCCGATGTGCTCGGCCGGATGCTGCCGCTGGTGGTAATCGCGCTGGCCGCGCTGGTGGCTGCGGTCGGTCACCTCGCCACGCACGGCGTCGCCGTGGTGGGCTCGATCCCGAGCGGACTGCCGGCGCCGTCGCTCGCGCTGCTGCGCGCTCCTGGCTGGCTCGACCTGCTGGTGCCGGGGGTGCTGATCGCGCTGATCAGCTACGTAAGCAGCGTGTCGATCGCGCAGGGGCTCGCCAGCCGGCGGCGCGAGCGCATCGACACCGACCAGGAACTGCTGGCGCTCGGCGCCGCCAACGCGGCCGCGGCCGTGGGCGGTGCACTGCCGGTGGCGGCGAGTTTCAGCCGTTCGGCGCTCAACTTTTCGACCGGCGCGCGCACGCCGCTCGCGGGTGTGGTGACGGCGCTCATCGTCGGCGCCGTCACGCTCACACTCACCGGCGCGTTCCGGACGCTGCCGAAGGCCGCGCTCGCCGCGCTCATCGTGGCGGCGGTGGCGCCGCTGGTCGATATCGGCAGCTTCCGGCGAACGCTCGCCTACAGCCGCGGCGACGGGCTGTGTTTTGCCGCCACGTTCATCGGTGTGCTGTTTCTGGGCGTCGAGCGCGGGCTGCTGCTCGGCGCGCTGCTGGCGCTCGCCGTCTACGTGTGGCGCAGCGGGCGCCCGCATATGGCGATCGTCGGCCGCGTGCCGGGCACGGAGCACTTTCGCAACGTGCGGCGTTACGAGGTGACGACCTGGCCCACGCTGCTTCTGCTGCGCGTCGACGAGAGCATCTACTTTGCGAACGCGAGCCGCGTCGAGCAGTTCGTGCTGGAGGCGCTCGCCACGCACCCGCGCGTCACCGATCTGGTGCTGGTCGGCAGTGGCATCAACCACATCGACAGCAGCGGCCTGGCCATGCTCGAAGGCCTGCTGCCCGGCCTGCGTGAGGCTGGCGTGCGCGTGCATCTGGCCGAGTTCAAGGGTCCGGTACTGGACCGCCTGCAACGCAGTCGGTTGCTCGACCTGCTGCCGCCCGGCCGTGTGTTTCTGAGTACCAACGAAGCGGCCACCGCGCTGACTGCGGAAGACGCCGCTGTAACCGAGGAGACGCCGACATGACCACGCGCAAACCCACCGTCCTGTGCACCATGGGCCCGGAGCTGCGGCCGTTGCTCGAAGCCAAGCTCACCGGCCTCGCCGACGTGCACTTTCTGTCCGAGATCGACGCCGCCGACCGCCGCGCCGCACTCGCCGAAGCCCAGGTGCTGTTCTGCCTGCGTCCGCAAATGGAAATCGGCGCCGACTGGCCCGCGCAGCCGGGCTGGCGCTTTGTGCAGTTCATGAGCGCCGGCGTCGATCACATCGATCTTGCGCGGTTTCCGAACACTGCCAAACTCGCCTGCAACGGCGGCGGGTTCTCCGAAGCCATGGCCGAGCACATCCTCGCCATGGCGCTCGCGCTGTCCAAGAAGCTGCTCTACAACCACCACCGCATGCAGCAGGGCGTGTTCGACCAGCTCAGCGACACCGGCACGCTGCGCGGCAAGACCGCTGGCATCGTCGGCTTTGGCGGCATCGGCCAGGCCACGGCGGACCTGCTGCGGCACTTCGACATGCGCATCGAGGCCATCAACAGCCGCGGCCACAGCGACCACCCGGCGGACTTCATCGGCACGCTGGCGGACCTTGAACGCGTCATACGCGCCGCGGACCTGCTGCTCATCAGCCTGCCGCTCACGCCGCAGAGCGCCGGGCTCATCGGCGCCTGGGAACTTGGTTGGCTGAAACCCGATGCCATGCTGATCAACGTCGCGCGCGGCGAGATCATCGACGAGAAGGCGCTCTACGACTGGCTGGTGGCGAACCCGAACGGCTGCGCCGGCATCGACGCCTGGTGGATCGAGCCCTTCCGCCACGGCGAGTTCCGCATGAACTATCCCTTCCTCGACCTGCCGAACGTGCTCGGCTCGCCGCATAACTCACCCCGCACGCCGGGCGGCGCCCAAGTCTCCGCCGCGCGTGCCTGCGAGAACATCGCCCGCTGGCTGCGCGGCGAGATGCCGCACGGGCTTTTGGATGCGGCAAGCGTCAACATGGCGTGATTACCGGAACGCGATGACGGCGGCACCATGTGGGAGCGGCGCCCCGCCGCGAACCGACAGGGCACACCATTCGGCCCGAGGGCGGACCTCCCACAAAGAGAGATACCGCGATCGATGCGCCTCCGGCATCGGCATATCCTGCAAGCTAATTCTGGCCGTAGGGTGGATGACGATCCGCCTTCCGCGTTAAGGTACAGCTGTAAGCTGCGCCGACACAGGAGGCGCATCGTTCGCCGCCTCCTCGATCGATGCGCTTCGTACGTCAGCGCATTCTAGGCGTGTTTGTTCGGGAGGACACGTCATGACCAGTAAGAACGTTTTCGTTCGAGCCATTATTTCAGTAGGTATTGCCCTTGCCCTCGGATCGCGGGTTTCTGCCTCTACGATTTACAGATGTAATATTGGAGGAAGCATAGCGTTGCAAGACACCCCATGTACTTGGCAGCCGAACAAACCATCCTCCGAGTTGGTATGCGTAGAGTCTCTGAACTACTACACTGCAAAAGTCTTCACCAACGCAGCATCTCCAAAAGATCGGATGTGCGCTGCAAAATTGGCGGATGAGCAACGCCTCGCCCAAAAGAATAGAGCGCGCGAGAAGACTGCCGCCCTCGAAAGGCAGAAGGTCGCCGACCGATCAAAGAGGCTCCGCGAAATGGAAGAACTTCAGAAACTGGCGTTAGCCGAAGAGGAAGCCAAACGCGCAAAAGATATAGAAACCGCCAAAGCGCGCGGATTTTATGTGGTCGAATATGTGGTTTTCGGGTCTGCGGACCGAGCATTTTTGACATACACAAACGCAACGGGCGGCACAGAGCAGCACGATGTTAATATTCCATGGAACCGGCGCTTTTTTGCGCGAAAGGGCGATACTCCTTACATCGCTGCTCAGAACAAATCTTCCGATGGAACTATTGCCGTTCTAATTTACTTGAACGGCGAGGCGATAAAAACCAGTGAGTCATCCGCTGAATATGGAATCGCTACTGCAGGTGGCCGGATTTGATCTTCCATTTCGGAAAACGTGATTAGTCGGCTCAGGGTATAGCGAAACACGAAGCCCATCACCACCGCGTCTATCTGGACCTCAAAGACTTGTTATGCATACGCGGCAAGTTGGGCTACTTCCATTCTGAATCTTTCAGTGAGCTCATCAATAAGCAGCAGGGCCTCAGAATATGGCTTTAAGAACCGCTCTCCATCGAAATCGCCCGCCTTATAAGACCGTTTGTGCTCGTCGGCGATATCGTTGAGCGTTTCTCTAGCCTCTAGGATACGCTGGTAGCTTGGCTTCAAACTTTGCGCATAGATGTCAATTATCATTTCAAGTCGGTTAAAATCGTGCTTGCGCTTTCTTCCCATTTCGATTACTTGATCAAGGTATTGATTGTAATCGATTTGCCCGCGCATGACGAGAATCAAAGTCATTGAGTGGCCGAAGAGCCCCGATAGCCAGTTACCCAACAAGACATACAGCTCTTCAAGACGCTCTCGTCTTACTCGCCTCTCAGTTTCTGACTTTTCAAACTCCAATTGAACTTTCAGCTGCTTTGCGCTTGAGCGCGTCGAGAGCCACGAACCAAAGATGCTCAATAGCGCGCCAACAATTACGCCGAGCAACCCGACCCATGCCTCAGATGGCGAATTTTTCAGAGTTTCTAACAATGGGCTTCACCTTTACGATTCACGAAATTCAGCGAGCGAGCCGCAGCGAGCCGTAGGGTGGGCAAAGCGCAGCGTGCCCACGCGGGACTGAATGTAACGTCATATCGCGAATCAACGCAACGGCCCAACGTCATTTCATGGCGTTGAAGAACTGGCCTGTCGGATCGGTGGGCACGGCCTATCGGCCTTTGCCCACCCTGCCCGCCGGTGAAACTTGCAGGGCATTCATTGCCGCGGCCCCGGAATGAATTTCTGGTCAATCGACGCCCACCCCCGCCCCATCCAACACCCGCCGAAACGCCGCGCAATCCGCCATCTCAACGGCCCCGCAAGCTGCCGTTGCCACGCTTCATCCAGCCAAGCGCACGGCGTCGCTCAATCCTGCTGCGTGCACATCCGTCTTGCCGCCGCGCACGTTGTGGCGTTACGTATCGCTCGGCGGTAAGCCGCGCAGACCGGACTGCGGGGTTCGCGCATCAAGGATTGTCGAACTGGCGGGCGCGGGCGCGCCCGCGCCATGCCGTGCTCCTCGCGCCGCTTCAGTTAGCAGCGTTGATGGCGCCGATGTGGCCCCAGTAGCTGATCGAGTCGTACTCGACGATGTTCCAGGTGGCGTCGTCGTCGATGGTGCGGCCGTTGCAGCCGTATTCCAGCTCGAAGCCGGACGGCGTTTGCGAGTAAAAGGACAGCATGTGGTCGTTGGTGTGCTTGCCGAAGGTCTGGGTGACGTTGATCTTGCGCGCGTTGACCAGGTCGTAGGCGCTGCCGACGTCGTCCAGGCTGTTGACCTCCAGCATCATGTGGTGGAAGGCGCTGTGCGGGCCCGGCACCATGGCCAGACTGTGGTGGCGCTGGTTGCAGTGCAGAAAGTGCGCCTTCACGTTGCCGAAGGCGCGCATGACGATGTAGTCGCTCATGCGAAACCCGAGCGCGCCGTAGAAATCGAGCATCTCGTCCAGCGCCGGCGTCATGAACACCACGTGACCCATGCCGAGATCGCCGATGCGAAAGCCGCTCATCGGCCGGGCCGGCTGAAACGGATAGCCGCTCTTCTGGCCATAGAAAATCTCGAGCGCATTGCCGGACGGATCGCGCACGTGCACGAGGCCCATCACCTGCCGGTCCTCACACTCGGCCGCGGTGCCTTCGCGCAGCTCGCAGCCGCGCTGCTTGAGCAGGCTCACCACGCCGGCCAGGCCCTCGCGGGAACCCGCATCCCAGCCGAAATGCCGCGCCCCCGGCGCGTCCGCCTTGTGGATGCTCATGCGGTGGTGCTTGTCGTCCAGGCGCAGCTTGAGCTGGTCCGGGGTTTCGGCGATTATCTGCGCGCCGAAGATGTCGCAGGCGTAGTCCTTCCATTCCTTCAGGTTGACGGCGTTGGCACCGATGTAGCCGAGCGCTTTCAGGGACATGGTCACTTCTCCGTGTGGTTGGGTTCGGGTTTCGACGTCACAAAAAAGGCGCCGCCACCCGACCGGATGACGGCGCCTCGATCACGATCGAATCAGGATCACAGGCGCCGGACGTGCGCCACCAGCAGCGCCGAGCGGCCTTCCTCGCGGACGGCCTTCACGCAGCGGGCAATCGCCGCCGGCAGGTCGTCCGGGTTGGCGACGTCCTCGCCGTGGCCGCCGGCCGCCTCGCACACCTTCTGGAACTGGTAGGCCGGGTTCAGGCGCGCCTGGAACTCGTCCGTGTCGCGCGAGATGCCGTCCGGGTGGACCTTGATGGTGCACTCCTTCACCGCCGACCAGCCGCCGTTCTCGAACACCACGGTGAAGATCGGCAGCTTGTGCTCGCGCGCCACCTCGTAGGTGGAACTCGGGTTGCCGAAGTAGAAGCTGCCGTCGCCGGACAGGTGCAGCACCATCGCCTTCGGGTTCGCGAGCTTCACGCCGAGCGCCGCGCCCGGGCTGTAGCCGAGACCGCCACCGCCCAAGCCCAACGTGGTGCCGGGCTTGGTGCGCAGGATCTGCATGCCGACCGAGGGCTCGTTCATCACCGCCTCGGACACCAGGATGTCGTCCTCGCCCAGCACCTTGTTCAGCTCCGCGCACAGGTAAGCCGGGTTGATCAGGCCGTCTGTGCCCTTGTCCTTGGCGAGGTTCTGGATGAAGACCACGGCCTCCTGGCGCTGCTTGCCGAAGGCTTCGAGCCGCGCCTTGGCACGCGCCCGGTGGGCGTCTGTGAGCTTGGTCTTCACGATTTCGATCAGCCGCTTGAGCGCCTCGTAGCTGTCCGCCTGCACCTTGAGGTGGCCCGGGAAGCCCCACATCGGGATCTCGCTCTTGATCGGGTCGATGTCGATGTGCGCCCAGAAGGTGTTCGGGTTCGGGCTCGCTTCCTTCGGCATCCACGGCAGGTCCGTGTCGACCATGAGGCCGAAGTCGACCTTCGGCAGGTGCGGCTCGGACAGGTTGCCGAGGAACACCGGCGAGGCCTTGGAGATGTTCAGTACCTGCGGGTAGGACTCGATCACGCCCATGCCGACCAGTTGGCCCAGCTCATCCAGCAGCGCCGGGGTCTTCACGTTGCGGCCGGCGAAGCTCGTGATCAGCAGCGGGTACTCGGCCGCCAGCAGGCGGTCGGCGATCTCGGTGAGCGGCGCGTCGTTCACGCCGCCCAGGCGCAGCGGGCCGTAGGCATCCACCGGGAAGGAGGCGATTTGCGACGGCTCCCAGGTCTCGGCCAGGATCTCGCGCGGCAGGGTCATGTACACCGGGCCCGGCGGGTCGCTCTCTGCCATCGAGAACGCGCGGCGCATGGCTTCCTTCACCACCACGCCGGTCGGAAGCTGGTATTCCCATTTCACGTAATTGCGCACGATCCCCTTCATGTCGTAGGGGTCCTGGATGAAGTGCACGTAAGTGTCGCGCGTGCCGAGCAGCTCGCCGCGGATGGTGACCGGCGCGGTGCCGGCCATCAACACCAGCGGCACGCGCGAGCGAAACGCGTTGTGCAGGCCCATGGCGGCGTTGGCGGTGCCGGCGTCGACGTGCACCAGCACGGCCTGCGCCCTGCCGGTGGCGCGGTAGTAGCCGATCGCCATGTGCACGGCGGTGTTCTCGTGCGGGCACAGGATGACCTGCGGGTACTTGCGGCCTTCCTTGCGCCACTGGGCCATGGTCTCGATGATCGGCGCGTGGTCGGTACCCATGTTGCAGAACAGGTAATCGACGCCGATCTCGTTCATCGCCTCCAGCCAGTAGGAGGCGGTCATGTTGGTGGGCGACTGCTCGCGCTGCGGCAGTACGGATATGGGGTTGGCGGACATTGCAGTGGCTCCAGTGAGTGAATCGGCGGGTCTGATCAGATCAGGCGTTGTAGATGTCGAGCATGGTCGGCACGTAGTCGTTCTTGAGGACCACGTACTTGCGGGCGATTTTCCAGCCGGCGTCGATGCGGCGCAGCGTGTGCCGGTAGTCGCCGTAGAAGACTTCGCTCTTGTTGGTCTTGTGGAAAAAACAGTGCGCGGTCCAGGTGGACAGCACCGTCATGCTGTCGGCAGTGACGTCCTCGACCAGGATGTTGTTGACCGCATGCGTGGTGCGCGGCACCGGCGTGCTGGCGATGGACTGGCCGGAGCGGATACGCCACACGCGGTCTTCGAGGCCCGCGCGGGTGCCATAGTAAATCAGCGAGATCTCGCGCTTCGGATTTTCGGTGAGCTCGTGCTCGCCCTTCCAGGCCGGCATCCAGTACTCGCAATCCTCGGTGAACATGGCGAGCCACTCGTCCCAGCGCTGCGCGTCGAGATAGTAGGCTTCGCGGTACAGCGCCTGGCTCGCGTCGGCCAGGGCCTTGACTAGATCGGTCACGGCAATTTCCCCTTGCGTTGATACGGCGGACTGACTCCGCTCTTAAAGAAGCCCGTCGCCCTTCATGCCGTCCTTGATGAACTGCTTCCAGGCGCGGTAGCCGCCGAAGTAAACGGTCTCGTCCCAAGCACCCATCGGGCCCATGGAACCGGACTGCGGCTCGAAACCGATTTCCTGCGACAGCTCATCGCCGCCGTCGTGGTAGGCGCTCATGCCGCGGGCGGTGCCCTGCATCCACTCCAGCACGCGCGCCTGGTGGCCGACCTGGCAGTCCTCGTAGGCGATGGTGTCGTCCGGCGTCGCCAGGCCCGAGGTGTTGAAGAAGTCCTCGTACTGACGGATACGGATTTCCCGCGCGGCGTCGCTCTCGCCCTTGGCGCCGATGCAGTAGATGGTCATCTCGGTCTTGTCCACCGACAGCGGACGGATCACCCGCATCTGCAAGGACGCATTCTCCGCGAACTGCACGTTCGGGTAGATGGTGAGGTTGCGCGTCGCCAGCATCCACTTGGTCTTGGTCTCACCGCAGCGCGCCACCGTCTCGTCGAGATGCTGGTACAGGCCCCGCTCGTCGGCGTTGGGATTGGTGGCGTAGATCACCGCGTGGCCACGCGGAAAGCAGGCCGTGCCGCCTTTCACTACGTCCATCATGTTGAAGTCGATGGACCTGACCTGCTTGTTCTTGCTCTCGCCAGCTTTGCGGCGGCTGACGATGTTCATGAAGCTCGGGTGGCAGGACGTCAGGTGATAGGCATCGATGCAGTTCTCGACCTGCATCTTCCAGTTGGCGTCGTAGGTGTAGGTCGACACGCCCGGGATGGCCT
>NZ_JBFWOM010000022.1:0-7406 GCF_050250495.1 Immundisolibacter sp.
GCATCCTGCGCGATCGGCGCCAGATGCCGCGCCGGCAGTGCGGCCAGATCCTCCGCGCGCTCGTGCGGCAGGGTCCACACCAGCGTGTAGTCGGCCGCGCCCGGCCCCGGCAGCAGCGCCATCGGGCCGCCGGCGCCGAAGCGTTCGTGCGCGAGACCCGCGTGCGGGCGGTCGCAGCTGAGGCGCGCCAGCAGCACGCTGTCCGGCAGTTCCCGGTGATGACGCGGCAGGCCGGCCAGGCGGCAGACGGTCGAGTCGCTGCCGTCGGCGGCCACCAGCAGGCGCGTGCGCACGATCTGATCACCGCCGGCGCCGCTCAGCGTCGCGGCCAGCGCCTCGCCGGCGGGCGCGAGTGCGCTCACCGCCGCCGCGCGGGGCGCAATGCCCAGCTCACCGGCCCGCGCCAGCAGCGCCCGCTGCAACGCGCGATCGCCCACCACCCAGCCGAGCGCCGGGGCGCCGACTTCGCGCGCCGCCATGCGCGTGACGCCGGGCGCGCCGCTTTCGGTGACTTCCAGCCGCTCGATGGCCGTGGCCTGGCCCGCCAGCGCCGGCCACACGCGAAGTCCCTGCAGGATGCGCTGGCTGCCGAGGCCGAGCGCCAGCGCGCGCCGGTCGGCGCCATCCGGCGGCGGGGCGGCATCGGCCAACACCACGCGTAGCGCGAGCGGCGCCAGCGCCACGGCGAGCGCCGCGCCGGCCGGCCCGGCGCCGGCGATCAGCACGTCGCAGTCGGCGTTCACGTGCCGGCCATCAGCGCTTCGACCTCGGCCACCGACTTGGGCACGCCGCCGGTGGTGATCTCGTGCCCGCGGCGGGTGACCAGCACGTTGTCCTCGATGCGGATGCCGATGTCCCACCACTGCTTGTCTACGCCCGGCGTGCCCGCGGCGATGTACAGGCCAGGCTCGACGGTGGTGACCATGCCGGGCTCGAACACGCGCCAGGCGTCACCGAGCTTGTACTCGCCGACGTCGTGCACGTCCATGCCGAGCCAGTGGCCGGTGCGGTGCATGTACATGGGCCGGTAGGCGCCCTCGTCGATGAGCTGTTTCAGCTTGCCCTTCAGGATGCCCAGGCGCCGCAGGCCGGCGGTGAGCACTTCGACGGCCGCCTCGTGCGGTTCGTTCCAGTGGTTGCCGGGGCGCACCTTGTCGATGGCGGCGTGCTGCGCGTCGAGCACGATCTCGTACAGCGCCCGCTGCTGCGGGCTGAAATGGCCGTTCACCGGAAACGTGCGCGTGATGTCGGCGGCGTAGCAGTCGAGCTCGCAGCCGGCGTCGATCAGCAGCAGATCGCCGTCGTTCAGGCGCGCGTTGTTGTCCACGTAATGCAGGATGCAGCCGTTGGCGCCGCCGCCGACGATCGGCTCGTAGGCCGGCAGCCGCGCGCCGTGGCGGATGAACTCGTGCCGCAGCTCGGCCTCGATTTCGTACTCCCACATGCCCGGCCGGCACACGCGCATGGCCCGACAGTGCGCCTGCGCACTGATGTCGGCGGCGCGGCGCATGACCTTCATCTCGGCCGCGCTCTTGAACAGGCGCAGGTCGTGCAGCAGGTGGCCGAGATCCACGAACTCGCTCGGCACGTGGATGCCGGCGCGCACCTTGCCGCGCAGGCTGTTCACCCAGCCCAGCACGCGCTGGTCGAACTCGCCGTGCGCGCCCAGGCTGTAGAACACCTTGCCGCGGTTCTCCAGCAGCCCCGGCATGATGTCGTCGAGGTCGGTGATCGGGAACGCGTCGTCGGCGCCGAAAGTCGCCCTGGCGCCTTCGAGCCCCGCACGGCGGCCGGTCCAGGTCTCCTTGGCCGGGTCGCGCTCGCGGCAAAACAGGACGTACTCGCCCTGTGGGCGGCCCGGAATCAGCACCGCCACGGCTTCGGGCTCGGCAAAGCCGGTCAGGTACTGGAAGTCGCTGTCCGGCCGGAAGGGGAATTCCGTGTCGCGATTGCGCGCGTGGTGCGGGTTGGTCGGGATGATGGCGATGCCGCCGTCCATCTGCTGCATCAGCCCGCGGCGGCGAGCGGCGAATTCCCTGGGCGGTATGGTCGGTGTTGCTTTCACGGGGCTGGGCGGTGGGGTAGCGGGTGCGGCGATGTCCGGAAAAATGCGCTTGCCAACATAATTGCCGGCAGGCTTGATAGATCATAGCCGGCCCACCCTGAGCCGGGATGTTGGGAGGACGCGCATGGCCGAGCAGAACGACGCGCCGGAGGGCCTTGAACAGCGCCTTCGCGCTGCCGTGGAGCAGGTCGAGAGCTTTGTGCTGGAGTACCGCGCCATGCGCGCGCGGCATCAACAACTGCTCGGCGAGCGCGCCGAGCTGGTCGACAAGGCCAACGCCGCGCGCAGCCGCGTCGAGACCATGATCGCGCGCCTGAAGAACATGGAGGAATCATGAGCCGGGACAGCGGCGTCGCGGTGCGGGTGCTGGACCGCGAGTACGTGATTGCGGCCGGCGAGGATCAACGCGCGGCGTTGCTGGCGAGTGCCGATTACCTCGGCGCGCGTCTGCGCGAGCTGCGCCGCGGCGGGCGCGTGGCGGGCAACGAGAGCCTGCTGGCGCTGGCGGCGCTCAACATCGCCCACGAGCTGCTGACGGAGCGCGGGGCGCGCCAGGATCAGATCGCCAGCATCGAGCGGCTCGGCGCGCTCGAAGCGCGCCTGACGGCTGCGTTGCGGACACTTGAGCCCACGCCCCATTCCGGGTAATCATGGTCGCGGGTTCCACTGCGGTGTTCGCGAGTGGGTCAATCATTTTCTTGAACCACAAAGCGCAAGCTTTGGGAGTTGTTCGCTGGCCCGTGTGCAAGCCCACCCCGAGTGGGAAGCCTGACGGCCATGCTTCTGCTCCCGCCTTGGACCATCCGGTTCAAGAGTGACGAGCCATAACGGCACAAGTGGTGGAACCCTTCATATCCCTGGCCGCTGATGGAGCACCCTCAGCGGCCTTTTCTTTGCCCGCGCTGCGCCGTCAGTTGCGCGCGGCGCGCCGGCGGATCGGTCGCGCCGAGCGCCGCGCCGCCGCGGCGGCATTGGTACGGCGGCTGGTCGTCCTGCCGACCTTCCAGCGCGCCCGGCGCGTTGCCGCGTACTGGCCGGCCGACGGCGAGATCGACCCGCTGCCCGCCCTGGCGCGCGCCCATGCCACGGGCAAGGCCTGCTATCTGCCGGTGCTGTGTCCGCTGCGCGACGGGCACCTGCACTTCGCGCCCTGGCGGCCGGGCGACCCGCTGGTTCGCAATCGCTACGGCATTCCGGAGCCGGTCTGCCCGCGGCGGATGTGGCTGGCGCCGCGCATGCTGGATCTGGTCCTGCTGCCGCTGGTCGGCTTCGACGCGACCGGCAGCCGGCTCGGCATGGGCGGCGGGTACTACGATCGCAGCTTCGCGCGCGTGCTTCGACACGCCTGGCGCCGGCCGCGGTTGATCGGCGTCGCCTTCGACCGGCAGCGTGTTGCGGCCTTGCCCGGACGACCCTGGGATGTGCCGCTCGATGGCGTGCTGACGCCGCAAGCGGCGTGTGTCTTTGGTGTGCTATGAGGGGTCAAACCGCTATGGTCTAATGCGCGCCCTGCCAGCGCCTTCACTTGCCCTAGCCACGGGGTTTCGCCCATGTCCGACAGCTACCTGTTCACGTCCGAGTCGGTGTCCGAGGGTCATCCGGACAAGATCTGCGACCAGATTTCCGACGCCATCCTGGACGCGTACCTCGCGCAGGATCCTGACGCGCGCGTCGCTTGCGAGAGCCTGACCAAGACCGGCCTTGCGATGGTCGCCGGCGAGATCAAGGTCAAGCCCGGGGTGTACATCGAGACCGAGGACCTGATTCGCGGCGTCATCCGCGACATCGGGTACACCAGCTCGGACATGGGTTTCGACTGGGAAACCTGCGCCGTGTTCAACGCGCTCGGCAAGCAGTCATCCGACATCAACCAGGGCGTCGACCGGGCCGATCCGGAAGACATGGGCGCCGGCGACCAGGGCCTGATGTTCGGTTACGCCTGCCGCGAGACCGACGTGCTGATGCCGGCGCCGATCACCTACTCGCACCGCCTGGTGCGCCGCCAGGCCGAACTGCGCAAGAACGGCACCCTGCCGTGGCTGCGCCCGGACGCCAAGAGCCAGGTCAGTTTTCGCTACGAGGGCGGCCGCCCGGTGCACATCGACACCGTGGTGCTGTCGACGCAGCACGCACCCGACATCAGCCAGGGCGATCTTCGCGAGGCGGTGATCGAGGAGATCATCAAGCCCGTGCTCGGCGACTGGCTCACCGACAAGCCAACCATCCACGTGAACCCGACCGGGCGCTTCGTGATCGGCGGGCCGATGGGCGACGCGGGGCTCACCGGTCGCAAGATCATCGTCGACACGTATGGCGGCATGGCGCGCCATGGGGGCGGCGCGTTCTCGGGCAAGGACCCGTCGAAGGTGGACCGCTCGGCGGCGTACGCGGCGCGCTACGTGGCCAAGAACATCGTCGCCGCGGGTCTTGCCGAGCGCTGCGAGGTGCAGGTGTCTTACGCCATCGGCGTCGCCGAACCCACCTCGATCATGGTCGACACCTTCGGCACCGGGCAGGTCGGCAACGCCACGCTCACCCGGCTGGTGCGCGAGCACTTTGATCTGCGCCCGGCTGGCATCCTGCGCATGCTCGATCTCAAGCGCCCGATCTACCAGCCAACCGCGTCGTACGGCCACTTCGGCCGCGACGAGGCCGACTTCACCTGGGAGCGCACCGACCGCGCCGAGGCGCTGCGCGCCGCCGCGCGCTGAGCCCGGTCGACACCCCGCCGCCGGGCGCGGCGGGGTATTGCCATTGGCGCTCGATCAGCGCAGTCGCTGCAGCAAGCGGCCCGCGAACAGCAGAATGCCGGCCGGCAACACCAGCGCGGTGAACTGCGCGGGCAGGTGCAGCAGCAGGCCAAGGTAGCCCACGGTCTGCGTGACAAAGTACAGCCCAATGCCGGCCACCGTGCCGGCCAGCACGCGCCGGCTGAGCGTGCTCGACCGGTTGCTGCCGAGCACCAGCGGAATCGCCACCAGCATCATCGCGAGCGTCACCACCGGCTGTGCGATCTGCTGCCACAGGCGCAGTTCCTCCTGCGGTGCCTGCTCGCGCCGGCTGCGCAAATCGCGCACGTAGAAATACAGATCGACCGGCGACAGCGCCTGCGGCGGCACCACCAGCACGCCAAGTTGCGTCGCATCCAGAAACGACGGCCAGCCAAGCTGCGCGAGCTGCTGCGCGCGGGCCGGGGCCGGCAGCAGCTCGCGCACCACCACGTCCTGTAACTGCCAGGTCCGACCCGTCCCGAGCTGCGCCCGCTCGGCGTGTACGTAGCGTTGCAGCCGCCCCGCGTCGTCGAATTCGTACACGGACACGTCGACCGGCGTGCGCCCGCGCAGCATGCGCCCGACGTTCACGAAGCTGCGCCCGTCCCGCGACCAGAAGCCGCCGCGAAAATCGACCGACACATCCTCGGCGAGGGCCGCGGCGCGCATGCGCTCGGCGCGCATTTCAAGTGGTGGCGCCACGAACTGCGCCAGCAGCAGCATCAGCGCCAGCAGCGCGAGGCCGGGGACCAGGATCATGCCGATCAGGCGCCGCAGCGGCAGGCCCGCCGCGCGCATGGCAAGGATCTCGTTGCCGTCCGACAGTAGGCCGAGCGGCACCAGCGTGCCGAGCAGCGCAATCACCGGTGTCGCGTCGAGCAGCCGGCGCGGCAGCAGCAGCAGCACATACAGAAAGGCGTCGCCGAGCCGGTACGCGTCGCCGACGTCATCAAGCTGCTGGATGAGATCGATGAAGCTGAACAGGGCCACGAACACCAGCGCCACCAGCCCGTAGCCCTGCGCCATGGCGCGCGCGATGTAGCGGGCAAGAATCATGCGCGCCGCCGCCATTTGGGCAACGCGATCAGCACCGCCAGTACCGCCCCGCCGATCAGCGGCACCAGCAGCACGCCGGGCCACACCGGCAGCTTGCCGTCCTCGACCGCATCGGTCACCACCGCCAGCAGGTTGTAGTAGACGATGCAGCCGAGCAGGCCGGCGGTGAGCTTGCTGGAGCGGCTGCGCCGCGGCGGCATGCGGCTGATCGGCACGCCGAGCAGGCCGAGCAGCACGGTCGAGATCGGCGCCGTGATGCGCCACTGGAGCTCCGCGGTGTCCTCGGGATTGACGGAGGCGGCCAGCTCCCCGTTGTCCGTGGCCTTGCGCCGCTTGCGCACCACCGCGAGCTCCTCGTCGAGGCGCACCGCGAGCGTGCGGTAACTGATCACCATGTCGCTGCCGGCCTCGGCGCCGGTGCCGGGGTCGAGCTGGTAGTAGTGGCCGTTGACGAATTCGATCACCTGACGGCCGTCATCGTCGGTGACCTGCCGCGCCCGCTCGGCGAACACCACGCCGTCGCCGTCACCACTGTCGGCGTGTGTGAACACCTGCAGGCGCTCGTCGCCGTCGGCGGCCTCGCTGAACATGACGAGCCCGCCGGCGAAATCGGCATAGAACCGCCCCGGCGGCAGGCGTGTGAGGTCGAACCGCCGGTCGGCGCTCGCCTCCAGCCGATACACGTTCTGATACAGCTGCGGGCGCACCAGCAGCGAGGCGGTCGCCACCACCACCGCCACCGGCAGTGCCAGCCACAGCACCGCCTGGAACAGCCAGCGCTCGCCAAGGCCGCAGGCCGCCAGCGCCGTGGTTTCCTGGTCGCGTTGCAGGCGACCCAGGCCGAGCGCCACCGACAGCATCAGCGCCATCGGCACGATGGCATCGAGGCTGATCATCAGCTTCAGACCAATCAGCACCGCCGCCAGGCTGCCCGGCAGGGCGCCACTGGCCGCCTCGCCAAGAAAACGGGCCGAGCTGTAGCCGGTGAACACCAGCAGCAGGCTGCCGCACACGACGGCGAACGGGCTCGCCAGTTCACGCAGCAAATAGCGTCGGAGAATCATGAGCAGACGGCGCGGAAACGAGACGTGGCACAGGAGGCGGGCCGGCAGTCTAGCAGGCGGCGGCGCGAGGCCGGACCGCTGTTGAAGCGCGCCCCGGACGCGGCCGCCGGGGGCGCTGGCCGCTGTGGGCGCTGTGTTAGGCTTGGCCGCCGCAGCGCCGCCCCGCGCGCCGCCATTCCGATTTGCGGTCGGTACCGACCTGCACCTTCACGAGGGTCGCCCGCCGGCCCGTCCTGTTTCGCGGAGTCCCGTTCAAGCCATGCAGGCCGTCATCCTGAGCGCCGGTCAAGGCCGGCGCTTGCTGCCCCTCACCGCCGACCGCCCGAAATGCCTGGTTGATCTGCACGGCAAGACGCTGTTGCAGTGGCAGCTCGATGCGCTGCTGGCGGCCGGCGTGGGGCCGGTCACGGTGGTCACCGGCTACGCCAGCGATGCGGTCGAGGCGGTGAT
>NZ_JBFWOM010000022.1:7506-42039 GCF_050250495.1 Immundisolibacter sp.
CGAAATGCCTGGTTGATCTGCACGGCAAGACGCTGTTGCAGTGGCAGCTCGATGCGCTGCTGGCGGCCGGCGTGGGGCCGGTCACGGTGGTCACCGGCTACGCCAGCGATGCGGTCGAGGCGGTGATCGCGCGCCACTACGCGGGCCAGCCGATCGGCGTGCAGTACAACCCGTTCTTCCAGGTGGCGGACAACCTCGGCAGTTGCTGGATCGCCCGCGCGGCGTTTGCGCACGAGGTGCTGCTGCTGAACGGCGACACCGTGTTCGAGCCCGCCGTGGTGCAGCGCCTGCTGGCGGCACCGGCGGCGCCGATCCGCCTGGTGACCGACTGCAAAGCGAGCTACGACGACGACGACATGAAGGTCATCACCGACGGCGAGCGCCTGCTGCGCATCGGCAAGCACCTGCCCGTGGACGCGGTGGACGCCGAGTCGATCGGCATGCTGCGCTTCTCGGCCGACGGCGCGCGCCGCTTTCAGGCCGCCGTGGAGCACGCGCTGCGCGAGCCCGACGGCCTGCGCTGGTGGTACCTGTCGGTGATCGACCGCCTGGCTGACGAGGGCCTGGTCGAGACCTGCTCCATCGAGGGCCTGCGCTGGGGCGAGGTGGATTTCCCGCGCGACCTCGACACGGCCCGCGCGGTGGTGGCCGGCCTTTGACAGGCCGTTGAATAGGGCTTTCCTGCCCTATTCAACTCGGCTCGTCGCGGCGCCGGTCCGCGACGGACTGTTAATTGCGCCTCAAGCGTCCCGCATCAGGACCGACTGAACCCGCTCGAAATCCGCCACCGAGTCCACGTCCACCGCCGCCCGCGGATCGTCCAGCAGCACCGCGCCGAGCTGTGCGCCGACCTTGTCCGACAGGCGCCCGAGGCCGCCGGCCAGCGTGAGCCGCCCGCACAGGTAAGCCGCCAACGTTCCAAGGCCCAGCGCCGCCGCCAGTCGATGCGGCCGCTTGCGCTGTTGTTCGAGTTGGCGCCAGAACGTCGGCGCCCGCCGCCCGGCGGGGGTGAGGAAGGCGAACAGGTTGCAGCCGCAGTAGGCATCGTCCCGGAACCGCAGCGCGGTGCGTTTCGAACCCGGAAACGCCGCCTGCACAGCGGCGTGCCGGGCAAGACCCACCACGGCATCCTGCCCGCTGGCGAGCGCCTGTTCGCAGAACGCATCCACCCACGGCGCCCTGAGCAGGGCGTGATCGGCCGTGGTGAGCAGCACCGGCCGGTCGGCCGGCACTTGCGCCAGCGCCGCCGCCGCGCTGAGGCTCGGCGAGGCCTGCGGCGGCTGCCAGGCGAGCGCTCCGCGCGCGATCCGCTCGACCAGTTCCGGGCACTGCTCAACCTGCACCGCCTGCGGCCCGACCAGCGTTACCCCATCGATTGCCGCGCTGCCCGCAAGCGCATCCAGTACCCGCAGCAGCATCGGCCGGCCGGCCACTGGCACCAGCGCCTTGCACGGCGCGCCGGTGTGTTTGGCGACCGGATCCTCGGGGCCGCGGTCGCCGGCCAGCACGACGGCATGGAAGGTCTGCGTCAAAGCGGCTTGCCGTAGATGCGGTAGCGCTTGTAGCAGCGGCTGCCGAGCGACTCGATGATGCTGCACATGCCGCGGTTGTCTTCCAGAATCCAGGACATCTCGGCCTGCGCGGCGCCGCAGCGCAGCGCCGTCTGACGCGCCGCGTCGATCACCAGCATGGCGAGCGCGCTGCCCAGGCGCGTACGTTGCAGGCGCTGGCGCACGCCCATCAGCGCCACGCGCACGCCCTTCGGGTGGCGGACCTTGAGCCGCCACAGCAGCTTCGCCCAGCCGAACGGCAGCAGCCGGCCGCGCAGGTCAGCAATCGCCTCGTTGAGGTTGGGCAGCACGGCGATCATCGCCACCGGCTCGCCGTCGATCTCGGCAATCTGCACGAAACCGGGGTCGACCAGCCAGCGCACCAGGTAGCCGAGTTGCTTGAACTCGGCCTCGGTGAAGGGCACAAAGCCCCAGTTGCCGGCCCATGCGTCGTTGAAGATGTCACGCAGGATCCCGATGTCGCGGTCCAGGTGCCGAAAATCGATCGGCCGCAGCGTGACCTTGTCGCGCTCGCGCTCGATGACGCGCAGCGCCGCCGCCGAGAACGTGAAGTCGGTGTCGACGATGTACGCCAGCAGGTCCTTCGCCTTGGCGTAGCCGAGCGCTTCGAGGCGCGGCGCGTAGTAGGGCAGCGCGTGGCCCATCATGACCATCGGCGGCGCGTCGAAACCGTCCACCAGCAGCCCGCATTCCTCGTTGATGGACAGGTTGAACGGCCCGCGCACCTCGGTCATGCCCTGCGCGCGCAGCCAGTCCTCGGCGGTGCCAAGCAGCGCGGCGAACACCTCGGCATCGTCGTCCGCTTCCAGCAAGCCGAAATAGCCGACGCGTGCGCCGTGCGTGGGCGCGTACAAGGCGTCCACCTGCGCGCTGATGCGGCCGACCACCGCATCGCCACGGCGCGCCAGCCACGTCTGCAGGATGAGGTGCTCGAACACGGGATTGCGTGCCGACAGCAACTCGTGCCGCTCGATCAGCAGCGGCGCCACCCAGTTCGGATCGTGCCGGTACAACCGCGCAGGCAGCGCCCAGAAGGCGCGCCAGGCGGCCTTGCCGGACAGCGGCTCGATGCTTAATTCGGGGGCGGGAGTCATGGCGGAAAACGTCTCGGCATGGGGACAGGCCGCCACGCGCACACAGCAACGCGCGACCCGGGCTAAATTTTCCGCCAAGGGTATATGCGATATATTCCGCGGCTATTTTATGACGACGATAAGGCTGCGATTCGTCACATGAAACGCCGTCCTGCGTGGTCACCCGCGTGGTCGCCCGCTCGGTCGGCACTATCCAGGGAGCCGGCTTGCTAAGAGCGTCGCTTGCGATCGGTATTGCCAACGCCCAAGTGCGTTGGCGCGCGCGGTGCCGGCGGGCGTGAACGCCACGGCGCAAAAATTTGGCGACCCCGCGACGCGCATCGCCCGCTGCGGTGCCTGGACCGTGCTGCTGCGCCCCAGGCAACCGACGCTCGGCGCGCTGGTGCTGGTGTGCGACGAGCCGGCGACGGCGTTCGGGCAGGTCAGTGCGGCCGGCTACGCCGATCTCGCCGAGGCGACGCGCCGCGTCGAGGCCATGCTGGGCACTGCCTTTTTCTACGACAAGATCAATTACCTGATGCTGATGATGGTCGACCCCGACGTGCACTTCCACGTGCTGCCGCGCTACGCGGCGCCGCGCGCGTTCGCCGGACGGGCGTTCGCCGACAGCGCGTGGCCGAATGCGCCCGATCTGGCGGTCGACCTCGCCTTGGACGCCGCCACGCAGACCGCGTTGGCGGAGCACTTGCGCGGCTGCTGGCAATGAGCGCTGCCGCCCTGCCAACCTTGTGACAGGTTCGCCCAATTCCATGCTGACCCCGACCCCCACCCGCAACACCCTGCCGCTGCGGTTTGCCGACTTCGACACCCTGACCGACGCGCTCGACTACGCCGCGCTGGGCAGTACCGGCTGCAATTTCCACGACGCGCGCGGCGAGCTGACGCTGGCGCTCGCTTTCGCCGATCTGCGGCGCGATGCGCTCGATCTGGCGCGACGCTTCGGCGCGCTTGGCCTGCCGCGACAGGCGCGGGTGGCGCTGGTGGCGGAAACCGATCCCGACTTCCTGCGCCTGTTCTTCGCCTGTCAATACGCCGGAATGGTGCCGGTGCCGCTGCCGGCCGCGGTGCACCTTGGCGGGCGCGAGGCCTACGTGCGGCAATTGCGCGCCATGCTAGCGAGCTGCAAGGCCTCGGTGGCAGTCGCGCCGAGTGATTTCGCCGACATGCTGCAGGAAGCATCGGACGAGGCGAATCTCGTTTTCTGCGGCACGCCGCAGGCGTTCCAGGCCCTGCCGGCTGCCACGGAGGTGCCGCGCCCCGCGCAGACCGATGATCTGGCCTACCTGCAATACACATCCGGCAGCACGCGCTTTCCGCGCGGGGTCATGATCAGCCACCGCACCGTGATGCAGAACCTGCAGGGCATCGTGCGGCATGGGCTGGCCATCGGCGACGACGACCGCTTCATGTCCTGGCTGCCCTTCTATCACGACATGGGGCTGGTCGGACTCGTGTTCTCGCCGCTGGCGGCGCAGCGCTCGGTCGATTACCTCGGCACGCGCGATTTCGCCATGCGCCCGCGCCAGTGGCTCACGCTGATGTCGCGCAACCGCGCCACGATCGCCTTCAGCCCGCCGTTCGGCTACGCGCTGGTGGCGCGCCGCCTGCGCCCGGCGGACGTTGCCCAGTACGACCTGTCGGCCTGGCGCATCGCCGGTGTTGGCGCCGAGACCATCCGCGCCGAAACGCTGGAACAGTTCGCCGACGTGCTGCGCGGCAGCGGCTTCCGGGACGATGCCTTCCTGCCCTGCTACGGCATGGCCGAGTGCTCGCTTGCGGTGAGCTTCGCGACCCTGGCGCTGCCGGTGGATACGGATGCCGTCGATGCGGATGTGCTGGCGGGCCAGCGGGTCGCCCGGCCGGCCACCGCGGACAGCCGCGCCGTCAGCCGCTTCGTCAACTGCGGCGCGGTGCTGCCGGGGCATCGGGCAGAGATACGTGACGACGCCGGCCGCCGCCTGCCGGAACGCCGCTGCGGGACCATCTTCGTGCACGGACCGAGCGTGATGTCGGGTTACTTCGGCGATGCGCAGGAAACCGCCCGCGTGCTGTCCTCGGACGGCTGGCTGAACACCGGTGACGTTGGCTATCTCGCCGACGGGCGCTTGTTCATCACCGGCCGCGAGAAGGACTTGTTCATCATCAACGGCCGCAACATCTGGCCGCAGGATCTCGAATTCCTGGCCGAGCAGCAGCCGGAACTGCGGCCGGAGGATACGTCCGCGTTTGCCGTGCCGGGTGCCGACGGCAGCGACATGGCGGTCCTGGTCATGCAGTGCCGGGAGCAGGATGCGCTGCGGCGCATGGACCTGGTCACGCGCCTGCAGGGCTTGATACAGGCGGAGCTCGGCATCGCGTGTTTCATCGAGCTGGTGCCCCCGCACACGCTGCCGCGCACGTCCTCGGGCAAGCTGTCGCGGTCCGGTGCGCGGCGCGATTTCCTCGCCCGCAACGACCTAGCCACGCTCGCGCCCAACCGCACCGCGCTTGGCGTTGACTGACGCGCCACGGGGCTGCGTCGCGCTCACCGGCGCAAGCGGCTTCGTTGGCGCGGCCATCGCCCGCCGGCTTTCCGCCGCGGGTTGGGGCCTGCGGCTGCTGGTGCGGGCGGGCTCCGAGGCGCGCGTGCCGGCGCTGGCTCACGCCGAAATCGTCACCGGCGGGCTGGCGGACCGCCACGCCGTGGAACACCTGCTGGCCGGCGCCACGACGCTGGTGCACTGCGCAGGCGCCGTGCGCGGGGCGACCGGCGCCGATTTCGAACGCGTCAATGTGACCGGCACGCAGACCCTGCTTGATGCGGCCCCGCCAGCGCTGCGCGTGGTGCACATCTCGTCGCTCGCCGCCCGGCATCCGCCGCTCTCCCACTACGCGGCGAGCAAGCGCTCCGGCGAGCTGCGCGTCATCGAGGCGCTGCCGGCGCACCGGCGCGTGGTCCTGCGCCCACCGGCGGTTTACGGGCCAGGCGACCGTGAGCTGCGGCCGTTGCTGGACGCCATGCTGCGGGGCCTGGCGGTGATACCCGGACCACCCGGCGCGCGCTTCTCGCTGCTGCACGTCGACGATCTGGCACGGCTCGTTGCTGGCGTGCTGGCCGACGACGCCGGCTGGGGCGTCATCCACGAACCCGACGACGGCCACCCGGGCGGCTACGCGTGGGCGGATCTGCTGACCGCAGTCGCAGCCCTGCGCGGGCGCCCGGTGCGCTGCCTACACGTGCCCGGCGGCGTGCTGTCCGTGCTCGGTGCCGGCAACGCGCTGCTCGCGCGGCTCGTCGGCCGTGCGCCCATGCTCACCCCCGGCAAGGCGCGAGAGTTGCGCTGGCCGGACTGGGTCAGCGCCGGTAACGCCAGTCTCGCCGGCACCGGCTGGCAGCCGTCGCTCGGCCTTGCGGCCGGTCTACGCAGTACCCTCGCGCCGGCGGCGGTCGCCGGGCGGACGGACTGAGCCGCGCGCCCGGCTGCGCCACCGCAAGTCGGCCCGCTATACTGCCGCCGCCACTGTCGGCAACGCCGTGGCCGGCACCGGCGAGCAGGAGGAATACATGGCAGCGAGCGCGCAGCGCATCCTGGAAACCCTGCAGGGGCGCCTGGGCACCCTGACGGGCGGCAAGCAGGTGAGCGGTGACACGGACCTGGTCGCGGATCTGGGCCTCGACTCCCTGCAGGTGATGGAACTGTTGATGGAAATGGAAGACGCGTTCGACATCTCGATTCCGGTCAACGTGATGGCCGACGTGCGCACGGTCGGCGAGCTTGCCGACGCCGTGCAGGTGCTGCTCGCCTGATCGCATGGCCTGAACCTGTGGGACTGTTCGACAAACTGGCAGGCGCCGCCGCCGTGCGGCGCGATGTGGTGAGCTCCGGCGGCCTGGTGCCGTTCGGCGTCACCGTGGAGCGCATCCTGTCGCCCACCGAGGGCATCGTCGCCGGTCGCCGCGTGATCCTCGGCGGCACCAACAATTACCTCGGCCTCACCTTTGACCCGGACTGCATCGAGGCCGGCATCGCCGCGCTGCGCAGCGAGGGCACCGGCACCACCGGCTCGCGCATGGCAAACGGCAGTTACGCCGATCACCTGGCGCTGGAGCAGGCGCTCGCCGACTTCTACGGCTGGCCGGAAGCGATCGTGTTCTCGACCGGCTACCTCGCCAACCTCGGCATGATCTGCGCCCTGGCCGGGCCGGGGGACGTGCTGGTCATCGACGGCGACTGCCACGCCAGCATCTACGACGGCTGCAAGCTGTCGGGCGCCGAGATCATCCGTTTTCGCCACAACAACGCGGCCGATCTTGATCGCCGTCTACAGCGCCTCGGCGAGCGCGCCCAGGATGCGCTGGTGATCGTCGAGGGCATCTACAGCATGTTGGGCGACCAGGCACCGCTGGCCGACATCGTGGCCACCAAGCGGCGTCACGGCGCCATGCTGATGGTGGACGAGGCGCATTCGCTGGGCGTGCTCGGCGAGCACGGCCGCGGCCTGTGCGAGTCGGCGGGCGTGATGGACGGCGTCGATTTCGTGGTCGGCACGTTCAGCAAGAGCCTCGGCGGCGTCGGCGGCTTCTGTGCGAGCCCGCACCGCGAGCTGGACCTGGTGCGTTACACGAGCCGGCCGTACATCTTCACCGCCTCGCCCTCGCCGGCCACCATTGCGGCCACACGCGCGGCGCTGGCGGCGCTGCGCGATCGGCCGCAGCTGCGCACGCGCCTGTGGCACAACGTCGCCCGCTTGCACGGGGGCCTCACCGCGCTCGGCCTGCCGCCGGCCGCGGAACCGTGCCCCATCTTTGCGATTCCGCGCGACAGCCGCGAGCAGGCGCTCGCCGACTGGCAGCAGCTGCTCGACGCCGGCGTGTACGTGAACCTCATGGTGCCGCCGGCCACGCCGGGCGGCATCAGCCTGCTGCGTTGCAGCATCAGCGCTGCCCACAGCGATGCGCAGGTGGACCAGATTCTGGCCGCCTTCGCCGCCCTTCCCAGCAGCAGCGGGCGAGCCGCGGGCCAGGCCGCCCTGGCATGAACCCCGCCGCCGCGCAGCCGGCGATGCCCGCCCCGCTGCTGCAACCGGTTCGCTTCGACGTCTTGCCCGGCGTGATGCCCGTCGATCGGCCGCCGGTGCGCATCTTCCTGGGCACCGAACCGGCCCAGCACCGCGCCGAGCGGGTGTTCTTCCACTCGCTCATCCGGGCCCGCGACCCGGCCCGCGTGTACGAGGTGTACCGCATGACGCGCCTGCCGGGCTTCGCGCAGGGCCGCTGGCGCACCGGCTTCACCAACTTCCGCTTTGCCATTCCGGATCTCGCCGGCCGGCACGGGCGCGCCATCTACAACGACGTCGACGAGATTTACCTCGCCGACCCGGCGCCGCTGTTCGACCTGCCGATGGGCGAGGCGGGGTATCTGGCCATCACGCCCGCCGACACGGCGGTGATGCTGATCGACTGCGCGCGCATGGCGGAAGTCTGGACGCTGGAGCGCGCGCAGCGCCTGGGCAAGAAAACGCTGCTGGACCTCGCCGCCGCCAAACCCGGCCTGTGGGCGGCGCTGCCGACGCAGTGGCACGCGCGCGACACGGAATACCGGCCCGGCTTCACCACCTGCCTGCACTACACGGCGCTCAACCAACAGCCCTGGCACCCGGCGCCGGAGCAGTACTCCTACCACCCGCACCCGCTCGGCGAGCTGTGGCGGGACCTCGAACGCGAGGCGGACGCACAGGGCTACGAGATTTTCTCGGCCGCGGCGCCGAGCCCGGCATTTGCGGAAGGCGCCGCGCGCCTCGCTGCGGTGCCGCCTTTCGCGGCGCCGATTGAGCTGGCCGAACTGGCCGGGCCGGGCGGCCGCACCGCCGTGATCGGGCCGCTCGATACCGGCGCGCTCGCCGGATTCGACGTCAGCGCGTCGTCGATCGACGCCTTGCCAGAGCTGCAGGCGGACCTCGTCGCCGCCGCGCGTCTGGAACTGTGCCCGTCCGACGATCTGCCGTGGCTAGTCGATGCCCTGTTCGCCGCCGCCGGGCGCGCGGTGTATCTCGCCGTGTCGCCGGCCGCGGCGCAGGAGCCCGCCAACACCGAGCCGTGGTGGCGAGCGCGCCTGCGCACCGCGGCGCGCCGTTACCCCGGCCGCGTGTGGCGGCTCGATGTGCTGGATGAGACCGGCCGGCGCACGCACGGTTGGCAGGCGGAAGCCGCAAGCAAACACGCCCCCGCCGTCTGGTGCCTGCATGGCAAGCACGCCGGCGACAACGCGCAGATCGACGCCTTCGCCGCCGCGCTGGGCGCGCCGACGCCGGTGCACAAGCTGCGCTTTTCGGCCCTGTCGCGCCTGCCGGGCTGGCTCCGGGGCGCGAGCCGCCTGGGACTTGTCGGCAGCGAACCCGCGCTCGCACCGCCGTGGCCGGATCTGGTCATCGCCGCCGGCCGGCGCAGTGCCAGCGTGGCACGCTGGATCGTGCGCCAGTCAGGCGGGCGCACGCGCAGCGTGCTGCTCGGCCGGCCACGGGCGCCGCTCGCAGCGTTCGATCTGGTCGTCACCACTCCGCAGTACGGCCTGCCGGTGCGCGGCAACGTGCGGCATCTGCCCGCACCGGCATCCACACCGGCGCCGGCCGACGCCGCCGATATCGAACACTGGCGCCAGCGCTGGGCGGCGTTGCCGCGGCCGTGGATCGGCGTGCTGGCGGGCGGCGATCGGGCGCCGTACCGGCTGGATGCCGATGCGGCCGCGCGCCTGGGCGATGCGGCGGCGGCACTTGCCACCCAGCGCGGCGGCAGCGTGCTCGTCACCACCGGTCCGCGCACGTCGCTGGCCGCCACCGATGCGCTTTTTGCACGCCTCGGCGAGGCGGCGTTGCGCCACCGCTACGCGAAGGGCCAGACCGAAAATCCCTACCGCGCACTGCTGGCGCTGACCGACGAATTCATCGTTACCGGCGACAGCGCGTCCATGCTGGCCGAAGCCGCCGGCACCGGCAAACCGGTTGCCGTGTTTGACCTGCCGCCGCGGTACGGCGTCGCCCAGCGCCTGCTGCACTGGATCGAACAGCGCCTGGGCCTCGTGGAGCGCGCCGCCGGCAGCCGCGGCACGGCGCGTCAGCAGAACCGGCTCGGCCGGCTCTACGACCAGGTGCTGGCGACCGGCATCATCAGCCGCGCGCGTGATGTTTCCGCCGTGCAGCGCAGCCTCGGCCTGCCGAGCCTGCCGACAGAACCCGCCCCGGCGCTGCTGGCGCCGGACCTGCTGGCGCGGGCGCTGGCGGATGCGGCGGCGCAGGCGCGCACGCTGCTGCACGCCGAACAACCGATACCCTGAGGCCTATGTCCGACCTGCGTTACCTCGACACGGAGCGACTCGACGCGCTCGATGCGGCGTACTTCCAGCACCGCCGCCCGTATCCGTGGATCAACCCCGAGGGCCTGCTCACGGACACGGGCTACGCGGCGCTGCTCGACACTCTGCCGGACACGCCGTTGTTCGAAGAAGCCTTCGGCGTGGCGCGCAAGCACGGCCAGCAAAGCCACGACCGCTACGCGCTGGAATACCGGCCCGGCCTGCCGCTGGATGCGGCCTGGCACGAATTTGTCGCCGAGCTGAACGGGCCGGTCTACACGGCGTTCTTGCAGCGCATGCTCGGCGTGCGCCGGGTGAGCCTGTCCTGCCACTGGCACTACACGCCAGATGGCTGCTCGGTGTCGCCGCACTGCGACGCCAGGCGCAAGCTCGGCTCGCACATCTTCTACTTCAATACCGACAAGGACTGGGATCCGTCCTGGGGCGGCGAGACGCTGATCCTCGATTCCGACCATCCGCCGAAGCCCGAATCGGCGCCCCGACTCGAAGACTTCGAGCGCATCACGCCATCGGTCGCCATCGGCAACCGCAGCCTGCTGTTCGCCCGCACCGACCATTCCTGGCACGCCGTGCGGGCCATCCACTGCCCGCCACAGGCGCTGCGCCGGGTGTTCATCCTGGTCATCGAGCCCGGCGGCGGCCCGTCCTGGTGGCGGCGGTTGCGCGGGCAGGGTGGCTATTGAGCGCTCCCGAGCAGGTGGCGGCGCCGCGCGTCGCGCTGCTGATTTCGGGCCTCGGCCTCGGCGGCGTGCAGCGCACCATGCTGACGCTGGCCGGCGGGCTCGCCGACCGGGGCCTAGCCGTCGATCTGCTGGTGCCGGACGAGCACGGGCCGTTTCGCGACCAGATACCGGCCAACGTGCGCCTGGTGAACCTCACGCGCTGGTGGCTGCGCTTGCCGGTGATCCGCGCCCGCAAGCGGCGCAAGGCCTTGCTGATGGCGCCCGCGATTGCCGACTACCTGCGCCGCGAGCGCCCGGCGGCGCTGCTGTCCGCCTCGCACTACGTCAACCTTGCCGCGCTGTGGGGCCGCGCGCTCGCCGGCACCGGCACGCGCCTGGTCATCAGCCAGCGCACGCAGCTGTCGGTCGCCATCACCAACAGCAAGCTGCCCATCCTGCGCCGCCGCCCGCTGCTGGCGTGGATGACACGCCGCTACTACCCGCGCGCCGACGCCATCGTGGCGGTGTCGGACGGCGTGGCGGATGACCTCGCCGCCGTCGCGCACCTGCCGCGCGAGCGCGTCGTCACCGTCTACAACCCGACCGATCTTGCCGCCATTGCGCAGCGCGCGGCGGAACCGGCGCCGCACCCGTGGCTGGCGGACGGCGGCGCACCGGTGATCGTGGCGGTCGGGCGTCTTGCCGCGCAAAAGGACTTCAGCACCCTGCTGCGGGCGTTTGCCCGGCTGCGCACGCAGCGCGCGGCGCGGCTGCTGATCCTCGGCGAAGGGCGACTGCGGGCACCGCTCGAAGCGCTCGCCGCCGAGCTTGGCGTCGCCGACGCCGTGGCCCTGCCGGGGTACGCCGAGAACCCGTTCGCGGCGCTGGCGCGGGCGGATCTGTACGTCATGTCCTCGCGCTACGAGGGCCTGCCCGGCGCGCTCATCCAGGCGCTCGCCTGCGGCTGCCGCATCGTCAGCACCGACTGCCCGTCCGGGCCGGCGGAAATCCTCGACCACGGCCGCTACGGTCTGCTCACGCCGGTGGGCGACGTCGAGGCGCTGGCCGGCGCGATGCAGACCGCGCTGGCCACCCCGCCCGACCCGCCGCGTCAGCGCGAGCGGGCAGCGTTCTTTTCGGTGCCGCGGGCGGTGGACGCCTACCTCGACCTGCTGCTCGGCGCCGCGGCCGGCAACTTCCGGCAGCCGGCCGGCTGAGCCGTGGCGCGGATCGCCGTCTTCGTGTCGTCCTGGCCGCAGGGGGCGATCCAGCGCCTGATGCTGAACCTCGCCGCCGAATTCGCCGCCGCCGGCCACGCGGTGGACCTGCTCGCGCCGCGCGGCCACGCGCCGGCCGAGGGCCTGCCGCCGGGCGTGCGCCTGCTGGAACTCGCGCCGCGGCGTGCCGGCTTGCCCGGCGTGCGGCGGCACAAGCGCTGGTTCGTGCCGCTGGCGCTGCCGGCGCTGGTTCGGTATCTCAAGCGCGAGCGCCCGGCGGCGCTGCTCAGCGGCGGCGAGTGGCCGAACGTGATCGGGCTCGCCGCGCGGCGTCTGGCCGGCGGCGCGACGCGGGTCGTCGTGTCCGAGCACATCCACGTCGGCGCCTCCACCGCCGGCGCGGCCGAGCGCAAGCGCCGGCGCCTGCTGCCGCGGCTGATGGCGCGCCTTTATCCGCGCGCAGATGCCATCGTCGCCGTGTCCGAGGGCGTGCGTCAGGACCTGCTGGCCCGCTTCCCGCTGCCGGCGGCGCGGGTGCACACCATTTACAACCCGGTCATCACGCCGGCGCTGCTCGCCGCGCGCGATGCGCCGCTCGACGACCCCTGGTTCGCGCCCGGCGCGCCGCCGGTGCTGCTCAACGTGGCGGCGCTGCGGGTGCAAAAGGACCAGCCGACCTTGCTCAGGGCCTTTGCCGCGCTGCGCGCGCAGCGCCCGGCGCGGCTTCTGATCCTCGGCGAGGGCAGCCAGCGCCCGGCGCTCGAAACGCTGGCGGGCGAGCTTGGCATCGCCGCCGACGTGCGGATGCCGGGCTACGTGCCGAATCCGCTGGCTTACATGCGCCGGGCGGCGGTGTTCGTGCTGTCGTCGCGGTACGAGGGGTTCGGCAACGTGCTGGCCGAGGCGCTGGTCTGCGGCTGTCCGGTGGTCAGCACCGACTGCCCGGCCGGCCCCGCCGAGATTCTCGACAACGGCCGCTACGGCCGGCTCACGCCGGTCGGCGATGTGGAAGCCCTGGCGCGCGCGCTGGCGGCCGCGCTCGACGCACCGGTGGATCGCCCGGCGCTGGAACAGCGCGGCCTCGCCTACAGCGCCGCCGCTGCCGCCGGGCCGTACCTGCGCGCGCTGCTCGGGCCGTGAGTACGCGCGTTGCGTTGCTGCTGCTGTCGCTGACCGGCGGCGGCGTCGAGCGCTCGACGCTGCGCCTGGCGCGGGAATTCGTGCGCCGCGGCATTGCGATCGATCTGCTGGTGTGCCGCCCGCACGGCGAACTGCGGGACGCCGTGCCGGACGGGGTGCGCCTCGTCACGCTGGCCGACAGCGGCACGCTCGCGGGCCGGCTGACGGCGCTGCGGGCGGCCGGGCGCGACTGGCCGGCGCTGCTGCGGCCGGTGGTCCTGACGATTCACGCGTCGCGCGCCCTGCGCCACCTGCCGGCGCTGGTGCGGTATCTGCGAGCCGAGCGCCCCGCCGCGCTGCTGGCCGCCAAGACGCCGGTCAACCTGATGGCGCTGTGGGCGCGGCGCCTGGCCGGTGTGCCGGTGCGGCTGGTGCTCAGCGAGCGCGCGCAGCTGTCGGCCGTCGCAACGGCGGATCGGCCCGCCAAGCGCAGCGCCCTGCCGCGTCTGGTGGCGCGGTTCTATCCCGAGGCCGACGCCATCGTGACGGTGTCCGGCGGCGTGGCGGACGACCTCGCCAGCCTGACCGGCATCGCGCGCCAGCGCATGACCGTTATCTACAACCCGGTGGTCGATGCCGACTTCGCGGGGCGGGCGGCTGCGATCGCGCCGCATCCGTGGCTGGAAGACGGCGGCGCGCCGGTGCTGCTGGCCGTCGGGCGCCTGCATCCGGACAAGGATTACCCGACACTGCTGCGCGCCTTCGCAGAACTGCGTCAGACGCGCCCGGCGCGGCTGCTGATTCTGGGCGAGGGCCCGCAGCGGCCCGCCTTGCAGGGGCTGGCCGGCGAGCTGGGCATCGGGGCCGACCTCGCCATGCCGGGCTTCTGCCCGAACCCGCTCGCCGCCATGAGCCGGGCGGCAGCGTTCGTGCTCACCTCGCGCGCGGAAGGCTTCGGCAACGTGTTGGTCGAGGCGCTGGCCTGTGGGTGTCCGGCGGTGAGCACCGACTGCCCGTCCGGGCCGCGCGAGATTCTGGACGGGGGCCGTTACGGCCGGCTGGTGCCGGTTGGTGATGCCGGGGCGCTGGCGACTGCGCTCGCCGAAACGCTCTACAGCGCGTCGGATCGTGACGCGCTGGCCTGTCGCGGCAACGCGTTCAGCGTTGCCCGCGCCGCGGATGCCTACCTCTCGCTGCTGCTGCCTGACGTGGCCGCGTAGGACTGCCGCCTACGCGGCGGGCTTGCGCAGTACCAGGCCGTTCTGCCCCCCGTACAGGCGCGTGCCATCGGGCACCCGCTTGTGCGACACGAGCGTGCGAAGGACCGTGAAGCCGGTGCGGCGGGCCAGCGCCTTGGCGTGCGACAGCGACACGCGAAGGTTGGTGCTGTTCACCTTGGCAGGTGACTGCCGGAACTTCCCGATCACCACCCGTTCCAGGGCGCGGTCCACCCAGTAGAGCAACCGCGAACTGCGGTTCAGCGACAGCAGGCTCTTGCGGCCAAAGTACAGAACCGCCAGTCCGCCCGGCTTCAGCACGCGCCGCGTTTCGGCAAGGTAGGCGCAAAAAATCTCGTACGTCTCGACGTGTTGCAGCACGATGAACGAATACACGACATCGACGGCGTTGTCGGCCAGCGGCAGGTGCTTGCCGTCGGACTGGATCAGTTGGACGTTGGTGATGCCGCGGCGCGTGAGTTCGGCCTCGACGAACGCATTGTTGTGGTGAATGTCGACACCGACGGCCGCGCCGAAGTGCCGGCTGGCAGCGGCCAATATGCGGGCTCCGCCGTGGCCGATTTCCACGGCAACCTTGTCCTCGGGCGTCGACAGGTAGGGCGCCAGCGGCTGCGCCATGTGCACGGAAAAGTCCCAGGCACCGCGGATGAAGGCAACGTCCTTGTCCCGGGCATCGTTGAACCAGGAAAAGAAAACGTCTTCTGACGCGTTGGCGGCCTTGGCGATTTCCTCCCGGAAGCCGACGATGTGCCCGCGCGTTTCGATGTCTTTTCCGCTCGCCATGCGATCCGGTCTCGTTGGCGCGGGGACACGTCCGTGCCGCTGCCCCGCAGGTGAATTCAGTCCCCAACCACAATCCGCGCGATGTCCGGGCTCGGGAACATCAGGTCGAGCCAATTATCGGCGAGCGGCTGGATGACCTCCACGAACAGCCCGGCGAGCGGCTGGCCGCCGTCGAAGTAGGCGAAGTTCATCAGGCCCGGGATGCTGGCGGCCTGGCCGACCACGATGCCGCGGCCGGCGAGTTCCTGCGCCGCGCGGTCGAAGTCCTGCGGCGGCGCCAGCGTGACCATGATGTGATGCGGCGCCTCGCCGCGGCGGTCGAGCGCGTCGCGGTACACGGTGGGGCCACTGAGCGGCTCGACGAGCTCGAAGCAGGCCCCGCCACGCCGGCCAATCGACAGGCGCGCGGTGTGCTCGACCGGCTTGCCGTAGTAGGTGCAGCCCGGCATCTGGGCGCTGTCGATGCCGATGTCGACCCAGGCCTCGACGCCGAGCAGCGTGCGAAAGCGTTCCTTGGCGGCGTCGAGGTCGCGCACCATCACCGACACCTGGTACAGCTTCTGCACCGGCAGGACGGCGTCGCCCGGCAGCTGCAACGGCTCACCCGGCGGGATCAGCGCGTCCGCATCCGCGAACACCAGGCCCAGCCCGCCGAGTGGGCCGCGGCTGTCGAGCAGGCGGCGCTGGCCGCCACGCTCGGCGTGTTCAGCGGCGCTGGCGAGGCCTGCGGCGGTCTGCGCCGCATCGAGCGTGGCCCAGTCGGCGGTCGGGATCACGACGTGGCTCGGCCCCTCGCCGCAGCGCGCGAGCTCGTCCGCCCACAGCCCGGATTTGGGCTCGATCAGCTCGAAGCCGACACCGTTGGCGTAGCCAACCGCCTGCCGGTGCGCGTACTCGCGCCCGTCCGCGGTACGCCCGGCACAGTCCGCCAGGCGCCAGTCGTTGATGCCGAAAAAGCGCGCGTATTCGGCAGCGGCAGCGCGGCAATCGCGCGTCAGCACGCCCACCCGGGCGATGGCGGTAACGGGTAGTGACATGGGGCCTCCTGAAGCATTCAAGCCGCGGGCAACAGCCCCGCGGCACAGGGATGTGCCGCCATTGGCAGCCGTCCGGGCTGCCAATGAAGGAAACCGAAAATCAGATTTTTCGGTTTCCGTGGGCCCGGGAAGTCCAGGACGGACTTATCCGGACCTTCAATCAGAGATTCGGCGGGATGAACAGCATGGCGATCATCATCATGATGCCGATCGGCACCCCCACCATGAACGAGTAGCCCGCAAAGCGCCCGAAGCGGATGCCGGTGATGGCGACGATGGGGATGGCCATGTAGGGATGAATGAGGTTGGTCAGCGAGCCGCCGTGCATGTAGGCAATCAGCGTGGTGGTGACCGACACGCCAAGCTCGCGCGCTGCCGGGATGACGTACGGCGCCTCGATGATCCATTTGGAGCCCGCCGACGGGACGAAGAAATCCATGATCCCCGAGTACACGTAGATCACCAGCGGAAAGAACTCCTGGCTCGAGAAACGCACGAAAAGACCGCTCAGCCAGTGACCAAGCTCGGTGCCGGTCATGAGCCCGAAGATGCCGCCGTAGAACGGGAACTGCAGCACCACGCCGTAGGCCGAATCGAGACCGCGGCGCACCGCCTGCACGAACGACAGCGGGTTGCCGTGCAGCAGCAGCGCGAGTCCGAGGAACACCGCGTTGTAGGCGTTGATGTTCCAGGCGCGCGCAAAGCCCTGCGTCGCCATGTTGTAGCCGAGCGTGAACAGGACCATGGCGCCGGCCAGATAACACCAGAAGCGGCGGTTCTCCAGCCAGCTCGCCGGCGTGGCGCGCTCGGGCTCGACGCTCGGCGGCTGCGGCAGGATGGCGTCGAGGCGCTCCGCGTCGAGCGTCACCACGGGCGTCTTGCCGCGCGGGTGCAGCGCGCAGATGGCGGCCACGCTGATCACCGACAGCAGCGCCAGCAGCATCAGGTTGTAGTGCGCGAACACGGTCTCGGTGACCGGGTACAGACGATCGACGATGGGCGTGCCGACGGCCGGCTTGATCATCGGGTTGTCGGGCGTCGCCATGATGAGCGCCGCCGAGCCCGACAGCGCGGCATTGGTGACCGTGCCGACGCCCATGAAGGCCGCCGCGCACAGCACGCGGATGTCGGTCTTCGGATTGCGCCGCGCGACGAACGGAATCAGCAGCGCGCTCACCACGAAGCACAGCGCCCAGTTGAGCAGTCCCGTGACCGTGGTGGTCACCGCCAGCAGCAGCACGGCCTGGATGGGTTTGTCGGGATTCGGGATGCGCGCCAGACGGTCGAACATCCAGAACCCGGGCCGCGACATGACGCACGCATACGCCGCGAACACCGAAATGGAGAACTGCATGGTGATCTGCAGCAGCCCCCACATGCCGTTGCCCCAGGCGGTGACTGCCCGCAGCGGTTCGGCGTCGGCGCCGAACACGGCCAGCGCCAGCGCGATGGCGGTGAGCACCATGCACACCACCCAGGCGTCCGGGATGTAACGCTCGGCCACGTCCGAGGCGGCGTTGCCGGCTCGGCTGAAGGCGTCCAGCAGTGCCATTTCTGCTCCTCTCGTTCTATTTCGAAAAGCGCATCCATGCCCTTTTCAAACTCGCCGCGCCGCGGGCACGGCCCGCGGCTGGCGTTGGGGCATTACTGCCCCAAGGACATTGAGACCCGTCCCGGTCAGGCCGGAATCTTTTTCTGCAGGCGCGCGTTGAACTTCTCGGCGTCGATCACGAAGCGCTCGTGCGTGCCCTCGGCGATCTTGTCGACGCCGTCGTGGGCGCTCACGGTGAACTTGAGCTGCTTGCCGTTCACCGCGTCGAGGCGCACCTGCACCGTCACCGTCAGGCCCGGCGGCGTGGCCGCCAGGTGCGACACGTTGATGTGCGTGCCGACGCTCTGCTCGGCCGGCCAGTCGAGGTGCGGCTTGATGGCGTCGATGCACGCCCACTCCAGCAACGCCACCATGAAACCGGTGGCGAACACGCGCGGCATGGCCTGGAAGTCGGCCGCCTCGGGGTAGATGTTGGGCACCGTCTTGGCGTCGCTGACGGTGAACTGGAACTGGTGTTCGAGGCCGGGTTTGAGGCTGTCTTTCATGTTGGCTGCTCGTCAGTCGCCAAAGCGCGCCAAGGCGTCGATCAGCGTGGTGGGCGTGCCGGCCGGCGGCACGATGATGGGGTTCAGATCCAGTTCCTTGAGGTCGCCGCGGTGGTCGTAGGCAAACTGCGACAGGCCCACCAGCGTGCCGACCAGGGACCCCGCATCCAGCGCCGGCTTGCCGCGGTAGCCGTTCAGAATCTTGCGCACGCCGATGCGGTCGATCATGGCCTCGGCCTGCGCCGGGGTGATCGGGCACAGCGCGTGGGCGTGCTTGTCGAACAGCTCGGCCAGCACGCCGCCGGCGCCGAGTGTCAGCACCGGGCCCGCCACGTGGTCGTGCACGATGCCGGCCAGCAGCTCCAGGCTGTCCGTGAGGTCCAGCATCGGCTGGGCGATGATCGACCACGTCTTGAGCTTCTGTTTCTTGGCGATCGCCTCAAGCGCCTTCACCGCCGCCGCGCAGGCCTTGTCGTCGGCGATGCCGACCTTGACCGCGCCGTACTCGGTCTTGTGCGGCAACTGCGGCGATTCGAGCTTCAGCACCGCCGGGAAGCTCGGCTTGGCCTTGCCGGCCTTGCCGGTGTGGTCGAGCAGCGTCGCGTGCGCGGCGCAGTTAAGGCCGTACGCCGACAGCGGCTTTGCCATGTCCGGGAAGGTCGTCACCGCCGGGCCCTTCCAGCGCTTGGGCTTGTCGGTGCACCAGCCCTGCGGCAAATAGCCCGGCTTGTCGAAGTAGTCGCGCATGGCGGCGAGACCGCGCGCCAGCGCCTGGCCGCCCTGCACGTTCGGCATCGGGTCGCTGTCCAGCCACTCGCGGTAGCTGTCCTTGAGGGCGCTGGTCTCGATGCAGCTGGCAACGATCGGCTTCTGGATGCGGCCCTGCCAGGTGGCGACCGGCGCGAAAAAGCGCTCGCCGCCGTCCCAGTTGCCGAACATGATCGACACGGCGTCGAAGCCGTCGTGTTTGATCATCTCGTCGGCCATCTGGTAGTAGACCTCGGCGAAGCCGTAGATCTGCGCCGTGATGTCGAACGGGTTGTTGAAGGTGACGTTCTCGACCCAGCCCGGCAGCAGCTTGGTGACGCTTTCCGGCAGCGGCGGGGTGGCGATGCCCTCATCGGCGAAGTAGTCGCCCATCAGCGCCGACCAGCCACCGGAGATGCTGATCAGGCCCGCGGTGCGCACCGGGCGCCAGGCGCGCGGCGGCGTGACGGCGAACACCGACGCGCGGTCGAGCGCCTCGTCCAGCGTGTCGACCGGAATCGCGCCGGCGGCCTCGATGGCCGCGCGCGTCACCGCGCCTGTGGTGGTGATGGCGCCGGTGTGGCCGAGCGCCGCGCCGCGTCCGGCCTCCGAGCGGCCCACCGCCACCACGATCACCGGCGTGTTGTTGGCGCGGCACTTCTGCACCGCTTCCACGAAGTGCGGGTAGTCGCCGAACTGCTCAACGTAGGTCACCACCACGCGCGTGTCGGCGTTGGTGGCGAGAAAGTTCAGCGCGTCGGTCAGCGCGAAGTTGACCTGGTTGCCGGTCGAGATCTGGAAGCTGATGCCAAGCCCGCGGTCCCAGGTAAGGCAGCACAGCGCGCCCAGCACGCCGCTCGACTGACCCAGCAGCGCGACGGTGCCGTGCCGGTACGGGCGGTTGATCGGCCCGGTCCACAGGTGCAGGCCGGCGCCGGCGTTGATGAAGCCGTTGCAGTTCGGGCCAATCAGGATCAGGCCGAGCTTCTTGGCGTGCTCGCGCAGCGCCGCGAGCTGGTCCGGCTTCTCGAAGCCGGCGGCGAGCACGTAGGCCGCCTTGCAGCCCGTGGCGGCGACCTGCTCCAGCATGCCCGGCACGTGCTTGGCGCCGAGCAGCACGGCGGCGATGTCCGGCTTCTCCGGCAGATCCGCCACCGACTTGAATGACTGGAAGCCGAGCACGGAGCTGCGGGATGGATTGACCACGTACACGCGGCCCTGGAAACCGTGGCTGCGCATGCCGTCCAGCAACTGGCGCGACCACAGCGTGTCCGGCGAGGCGCCGATGACGGCCACCACCTTGGGATTGAAAAACGTCTCGACGGTGGCGGCATCGTAATGGCCGGCGCGCGCGGCAGACATGAAACCTCCTTGGAATCAAAAAACACACGCGCCGACCGGGCACCCAGGCTCACTTTGGGGGGCACCCGACCGGCGCGCAAATCCGTTACTGAAGCTTGAGTATCGCCTCGACCATGGCCCGCACCTCGGCTTCGGCGAGCTGCGGGTGGGCGATCATCGGCGTCGGGCCCCACACGCCGCCGCCGCCGTGGATGATCTTGTGCGTGAGTTTCTCGACCGCCTGCGGGTCGCTGCGGTAAAGCCCCGCCACGGCGCGCAGCGGCGGGCCGATGCGGGCGCCGTTCACGTCGTGGCAGGCATAGCAGCCGTCCTTGAGCAGGGTGTCCGGCAGGCCGGCCTGCGCATACTGCACGACCGAGCTTTCCGGCGGCGGCGCGGGCGTTGCCTCGGCGACGGGTGCCGGCTGTGCCGGCGCCGTCGGGGCGGGTGTCGCCACTGGTGCGGGCGGCGTTGCGGGCGCCGGTGTGGCGCTCTGGGTTGGCTCGCTCTCCTTGCCGCAGGCGACCAACATCGCCACCACGGCGGGTATCGCCAGCCGCTTTCCCGTTTTCAGAATCACTTCGCTCCCCCTCCCACTCAGGAACACGCTCAGACTGCGAGCAGCCGGCGCTCCATGGTTTCCGACAGCACGTCGAGGTGCTCGGCGCCCAGGCTCTCCTGCACGTCCGGGCCCTTGAACAGCTCCACGCACACGGCCGCTTCCATGAACATGAGGCCGAGGTACAGCAGCGGCTTCTGCGCGGCCGGCAGCGTGTCCAGCGGCCACTGGCTCAGATGCGCCGCCAGCGCCTCCATGCGCGGCAGCAGCGCGCTGTAGTAGTCGGTCAGCTCGGTCATGCTGGACGCGAGGCGCTTTCGCATGCGCCCGTTTTCCGTCGGCAGTGCCCACGGCGCGAAGCGCTGCAGGTCCTTGAACTCGGCCGGCCAGACGGCATCGGTCATCGCAGTCTCCTCGTAGTTACCGCAGCGCCGGCATCACGTCGCGCGCGAACAGTTGCAGCGTGCGCGACACCTGCCACTCCGGCTGGCCGCCGAAGTCGGCCATCAGCGCCAACTCCTGAAAGTCGTAGTACTTCTCGCGGAAGCGGCCGAGCCAGGCGATCAACTGCTTGGGCGTACCGGCGAAGGCGATGTCGTTGGCCAGCACCGACTCGAAGGTGTATTCCTTCATCTGGTTCAGGAAGCCGCCGGCGTAGAAGTGGAACCCGCCGCCGCGCAGACGCTCCTTGACCGCCTCATCGTTGATGGATTCCTGCGGCACCACGAGGTTGGCGTAGCTGCGCATCATCGGCTCGCGCGCCTCGCGCAGCGCCGTCTCCTCGTCGTCGGCCAGGAACACCGGCAGCACCAGGCCCACCTGAGGCGTATTACCGGATTCCCTGCAGGCGGCCGTGTAGGCGGCCACGGCTTCGGCGAACATCGGCGGGGGTGCCGCGCCCACCACCACGCCACCGCCGCGCCGGCCGGCGTCGCCGAATACGCGCGCGCTGGTGCCGGTCTGGAAGATTTTCAGGCTCGGCTGCAGCGGCTTGGGCACCACCTGCACGTCGCGCACGTTGTAGTGCTTGCCCGCGAAGCTGAAGCGCTCCTCGCCCCACGCGCGCTGGAGGATTTCGAGCGATTCCTCGTACAGGCCGATGCTGTCGGCCATCGGCACGCTGGCGGGGTCGTACAGCCAGCCGTGACCGCGGCCGACGCCGACTTCGAGCCGGCCGTCGGTCAGGTGATCGCACTGCGCGATTTCGCCCGCCAGCACCAGGGGGTTGTGCACCGGCAGCGTGTGGCACATGGCCCGGAAACGAATATCCCGCGTGCGCTGCGCGGCGGCAGCGAAGAACGCCAGCGGATTTACCGAGATCGAAAACGTCTGGAAGAAGTGGTGCTCCAGCGTCATGAACACGTCGTAGCCCAGCTTGTCGCCGAGCTCGACCGCGCGCAGGGACTCGTCATAGCGCTGCTTGTAGTTGGCGCCGGGCGAGGCCTGAATCTCGTTGTAGATGCCGAATTTCACTTATTTCTCCTTCGCTCCCGCCACCAGACTTTCCACGGTGCGGTACAGGTGCCGCACGGCGGCCTCCTGGTCGGACAGGACGATGCTCTTGATGGCGCCCGAGTTGAGCGACCGCTGGGTCACTTCGTTGGTGTACAGATCTTCGCGCGACAGGTCGCGCAGCACGATCTTGCTGAACTCCTGGCTGATCATTTCTGCCGCCGATTTGGGCGGCGGGAAGTAGTAGGCGAGTTCGTAGACGGTCTCGTTCGGGCCGGCCGGCCAGAAGGCGTCGAGGTAATACCAGCCCGCACCGACGTTGATGCGCGAGAACGGGAACAGGATGTTGAGCTCGAAGCCCCAGTCCGCACTCTTGCCCTGCTGGGTGCCGGGGTAGGCGCCGCGACCGCCGGTGCCCTGCGTGAAGGTGGAGCCGAACTTGAACGCGATCTGCTCGGTGGGCGACAGATCATGTGCCGGGTTGCCCGGCACCGACAGGTGCTGGTTGCCGTTCGGCTGCAGCTTCATGTAGCTGATGTTGCAGTACGGGTTGTCTGAGCCGGTGAAGGCGTCCGGCGCCGAGCGCTTGTGCACGAAGGCGACGTGGTAGCCCTCCTGGAAGGCATTCATGGTCACCTTCCAGTTGGCCTTGACGTGATAGCGCCAACGGCCGGCGCAGATCATCTCGTGGAACGGGAAGGGTTTCAGATCCTGGTTGAAGTCGCCCATCGCCTGTTCGAGGGTCTGGCGCGGCGTGTCGTCGAAATTGACGAACAGGAATCCAGCCCAGGTGTCGAGATGCACCGGCGGCAGGCCGTGCTGCGAACGGTCGAAGTCAAAGAACTGCCCCTCGTCGGGCACGAACTGCAACGTGCCGTCGGTGGCAAACGTCCAGCCGTGGAAGTCGCACTGCCAGCCCTTCACGCAGCCATCCGCCGCGCGCACGATGCGGTTGCCGCGGTGCGGGCACACGTTGTGGAACGCGCGCACCTGGCCGTCCGGGCCGCGCGCCACGATCACCGACATGCCGAGCACTTCGATGTCGCGCACGAAGAAATCGCCCGGGTTCGGAATCTCGTCGGCGCGCTTGAGCAGGTTGAACCACTGGTGGCGGAAGATCGCTTCGCGCTCGCGCTCGAAGAACTCCGGCGTGACCACCGTGCCGGTGCTCACGGGACCGGTATCGAGACCGAAAGCCTGGGTGTGGCCGCACTTTGGCCGGCCGGCGGGTGCGTTCATGGTTCTCCTCCGTGCGCGATGCACCAGCGTGTGGACTCGCCGTCAGTTCCGCGGGAGAGAATCCGCCGGCACTGACCGACCGCTCATTAGGCTGCGTGGGCCGCGAATTTAGCACGCAGGCTGCTTGGCGCAGCACGCCAGATCAGGGCAGCAGCGTATCCGGACGCACAGCGGCAGCGCGCTGGTTGCCACTGAGCGCCATGGCCACGTCGAACTCCTGCCGCAGAATCGTCAGCACGCGCGCGACGCCGGCCTCGCCATCGGCGCCCAGGCCGTACAGCGCGGCCTTGCCAATCATGCAGGCGCGTGCGCCGAGTGCCAGCGCTTTCAGCATGTCCGCGCCGCGCCGCACGCCGCTGTCGAGGATGATCTCGGTCGCGTTGCCCACGGCGTCCGCAATCCGCGGCAGGGCGCTGATGCTGGACGGCGCGCCGTCGAGCTGCCGGCCGCCGTGGTTCGACACGATGATGGCGTCGGCGCCCAGCGCGAGCGCCTGACGCGCGTCGTCGGGGTGCAGGATGCCCTTCACCACCAGCGGCAGGTCCCACTCGCCGCGCAGCCATTCAAGATCGGCCCAGGAAATGCCGGGGTCGATCTGCGTGTTCATGAAGGTGGACAGCGCCACCACGCTCTTGTCGCGGCCACCCCAGTCGACGAGGTTGCCGAGTGTCTGCTTGCGGTGCGGCGCCATGCGCGCGAGCCAAGCCGGGTGGCGCAGCAAGTCCATCGCCGTGCGGCGGGTGAAGCGCGGCGGCACGGTGAAGCCGTTGTGGATGTCCTTCTCGCGCTTGCCGCCGCGCGTCAGATCCACCGTCACCACCAGCGCCCGGTAGCCGGCGGCGCGCGCCCGCTGCACGAGGCTTTTCGCGAACTCCCGGTCGCGAAAGATATAGAGCTGGAACGACAGATTGCCCGGCGCGGCGTCCATGACCGACTCCAGCGCATGGCTCGCCGCGGTCGACAGCACCATCGGGATGCCGGCCGCCTTGGCGGCGCGCGCGAGCGCCAGTTCCCCTTCCGGTCGCACCAGGCCGCACAGGCCCATGGGCGCAATCGCGAGCGGCAGCGCGATCGGCTCGCCGAGCAGCGTGGTGCCGAGTTCGACCGCGCTGACGTCGGTCAGCACGCGCGGCGAGAACCGCAGCGGCTCGAAGTCCGCCAGATTGGCGCGCAGCGTGATTTCCCGCTCGGCGCCGCCGTCGACGAAGTCGAACACCATGCGCGGCAGGTAACCGCGCGCCGCGCGGCGCAGGTCGTCGACGCTGGCGTAGACGGCGGTCACGGCTCGCGCACCTCGCCGGCGGCAGCCAGGCGCTCCAGGTAACGCTGCCACAGCGCGTCGTGATCGCGGCCGAGGCGATACAGGTAGTCGAACCCGAAAAGGCCACTGTCGTGGCCGTCCGAGAAGGTGATCTGCAGCGCGTAGTGGCCAACCGGTTCGAGCCCGGTGATGGCGACTTCGCGCTTGCCCGGCACCAGCACCGCCTGTCCGGGCCCGTGGCCCTGCACCTCGGCCGACGGCGAATGCACGCGCAGGAATTCGGCCGGCAGCGTGAAGGCACTGCCGTCGGCGTAGCGCACTTCGAGCGCGCGCGTCGCCTTGTGCAGCACGATGTCGGTCAGATCGGGCGCGCTCACGGCGCGCCCCAGCGCTGGCACAGCGCCGGCAGTTCGGCCGGTGCGGCGACGATGGCGTCGGCGCCCCAGGCATGGATGTCTTCGCCCGGCGGCAGGTAGCCCCAGGCCGCGATGGCGGTGCGGGTGCCGGCGGCGCGGCCGGCTTCGATGTCGCGCCGGTCGTCGCCCACGAACACGCACTGCGCGGGCGCGACACCCAGGCGGGAGCAGGCAAGCAGCACGCCCTCGGGGTCCGGCTTGGGTTTTCCCAGCAGGTCCGGCGTGATCAGGCAGTCGGCGTCTGGCGAGACGCCGAGCGTGCGCAGCAGCGGCGCGGCGAAACGTTCGATCTTGTTGGTGACGATGCCGACGAGAAGACCACCGGCCCGAAGCCCCGTCAGCACCTGGTCAAAACCCTCGAACAGCTGCGCCTCGGAGGCGCAGCAGCCGGCGTAGAGGTCGAGAAAACGATCCCGCAGCGCCACGTAGCGCGCGTCGTCCGGGCGCAGATCGAGGCCCTGCGCCAGCATGCCGCGCGCGCCCTGCGACACGTACGGCCGCAGCGCCCCGGGCGCCATCGGCGGCAGGCCAAGCTCGGCGCGAAGCGTGTCCATGGCGCGGGCGAGGTCGCCCGCCGTGTCCGCCAAGGTGCCGTCGAGGTCCAGCAGCACCGCCGCCAGCGGCGCTGCGTCGTGCGCCGCGGCGCTCACGCCGCGGCAGCGTCCCTGTAGAAGCCCTTGCCGGAACCGAGGCTCGCCGCATGGCGCATGGAGGTGAGCATCATCTCGTGGTTCGCGATGCCCTTGCCGACGATGTCGAAGGCCGTGCCGTGCGCGACGGACATGTGGATGTGCGGGGTGCCGAGGATCATGGCGCAGTTGCCGACGAAGCCCCAGGTCTTGACCGCGATGTGGCCCTGGTCGTGGAACATGCACAGCACGGCGTCGTACTGGCCGTCGATGCACCAGCGGAACACGCTGTCCGGCGGCGCGGGGCCGGTGACGTCGATGCCTTCCGCCTTGGCTTTCTCGACGCCGGGCGCGATCTGGTACTTGTCCTCGTCGCCGTAGGCGTGGGCGTTCAGGCCCGCCACCACAATGCGCGGCTTGGGGATGCCCCAGCGCGAGAAGTCGTCGTGCATGGTGCGCAGCGCCTTGTACACAAGGTCCGGCGAGATGATGTCGCACACCTGCCGCAGCGGGATGTGGTCGGTCAGGTGCACCACCCGTAGCGGGCCCGTGATCAGGAACAGATAGGTCTTGCCGACCTCGACGCCGACCACGGCGTCGAATTTGTCGGCCATCTTCAGCGCGTCGGTGTTGATCGGCCCCATGATGGTGGCCTGCACCTTGCCGGCGGCCGCCAGCACTTCCATTTCCTTCAGCCACGCCGCGCTGGCGAGGCCGCATTCCCGATTCGCCTTGGCGAGCGTGATGAAGTTCGGGTCGAGCTGACCCGTGTCGTACACGTCGATGACGGCCGGGTCGAGGCCGACCGCGTCATCCACGTCCGTGACGCGTCGCACGGTGTGCTTCAGCTTCAGCATGTTGACGGTCTGCTGCACCGATTCGGTGGAGCCGACCACCAGTGGGCGGCACATCCCGTGCACGCCGCCCAACGCGATGGACTTCACCACCACTTCGGGGCCGATGCCGCAGGGGTCGCCGATCATGGTGGCGACGATGGGTTTGCTTGACATGGGCGCGCGCTCCTTCCTCTGACAGGTAGTGATTTATCGCGCGGGCGACGCAAGGCCGCCCGCCGGCATCGATCAGTCGTTGACGACCAGCGCCTGCTTCAGGAACAGGGCCTTGAGGTCGTAGTCGACCTTGTTGTCCACCAGCGTCGCCACGCGGTTCAGCGTGCAGACGAGGTTGAACTTCTGGCCGTGGATCATGAAGCCGTCGGCCGGCATCAGGCTGTGCGGGTTGCCGGTACGGTCGCGGTAATAGTCGATCTCCAGCACGCCCTTGATCGACAGGCCCATCGCCTCGGCCGACAGCATGAGCTGGCGCGCCCGCTCCTCGCCGTCGAAGCCCAGCGACTCGACCAGCCGCGCCGGGTAAGCGATGGCGTTGATGAAGCGCGACTGCTGCCAGCGCAGCGCGGCCACCACGCCGTTTGCTTCCATGAGGTCCTGCAGTTTCAGTGGTTCAGACATGGCGTGTGCGGTCTCCGCGGTTGGTTGCCGGGCTGGCGTGCCCGGGCGGGGGAGTCGTTGAGAAGGTAAATGGTAGTGCAGCGACGCGACCGCCGACCAGCCGAAGCATTTCGCATACCCTCCCAAACGATCGTTATGCTCTAATTTGCCTTCCCGCCATCGCGCGGGTTTTCCATCTCACAGCGCCTCAAGGGGGCCTTCATGTCCAAGTACGAGTGCATCAACCTGACCATCGACGGTGACGTCGCCACCATCCAGTTCAACCGCCCCGAGAAGAAGAACTGCATGAGCCCAACCCTGCACAACAACGTGCGCAATGCGCTGGTGGAGGTGGAGAAGGCGCGCGTGAAGGTGCTGGTGATCACCGGCATCAAGGAATCGTTCTGCGCCGGCATGGATCTGGAACAGTGCTTCTTCGAGCCCTTCGACGACCCGGAGCGCATGGCCGCCATCAACGACGACGTGTTCACCTGGTTCAAGCACCTGAAGAACTTCCCCGCGGTCACCATCGCCAAGGTCAACGGCTGGTGCTTCGGCGGCGGCATGGAGCTGGCCGGCATCTGCGACATCGCCATCGTGGCCGAGGAATCGGTGTGGGGCCTGTCCGAGGTCAACTTCGGCATCTTCCCCGGCGGTGGCACCACCTGGGCCTACGCGCACAACATGCCGGCGCGCAAGAAGGCGCTGTATTACGGCCTTACCGGCGAGACCTTCACCGGCAAGCAGGCCGAGGAGATGGGCTACGCCAGCAAGTGCGTGCCGCTGGCGCAGCTCGACGCCGAGACCGATCGGGTGGTGAAGATGCTCGCGCGTCTTGGCCGCACGGTGCTGCGCAAGACCAAGGAGGTGTACGAGAAGGTCAAGTGGATGGACTTCGAGCCGGCCATCGACTACGAAATGGCCAAGCTGTGGGAGCTGTCCCGCGAGACCAACGACGACTGGGTGCGCACGGCGCTGGCGTCCTTCAAGCGGCGCGAATTCAAGCCCGGCACGCAATCCTACAAACTCACCAAGGACGTCTGAGCCATGGACTTCGAACTGAGTCAGGATCAGCGGATGCTGGTCGATCTGTGCGAGAAGATCGCCCAGCAGTTCGAGGACAGCTACTGGCAGAAGATCGACGAGGAGTACGGCTTCCCGCGTGAGTTCTGGAGCACCCTGGTCGACCAGGGGCTGCTGGGCATCACCATTCCGGAAGCCTACGGCGGCAGCGGCCTTGGCATGGTCGAGATGTGCCTTGCCGCCGAGGCGCTGTCGAGCAACGGCGGCGACTGCGGCGGCATGTTCGTCGGCGGGCCGGTGTTCGGCGGGTGCCTCATCAACGGCGCCGGCACGCCCGAGCAGAAGGCCAAGTACCTGCCGGGCATCGTCAAGGGCGAGCTGTGGTCGGGGGGATTCACGGAGCCGAACTCCGGCTCCAACATCACCACCATCCGCACCGAGGCGCGCAAGGAAGGGGGGCAGTATCTGGTCAAGGGCCAGAAGATGTACATCTCCAACATCAAGGTGGCGAGCCACATCGGCATCATGTGCCGCACCTCGCCGTACGACCCGGCGCGGCGCACCGACGGCGTGTCGCTGCTGGTCGGCGACCTGCCGGGTGCGGGCCTCGAAGCGCGGCCGCTCAAGAAGATGGGCAGCCACTTCATGGACACCAACGCGGTGTTCTTCGACGACTTCAAGGTGCCGCTGGAGAACCTGGTCGGCGAGGAAGGCAAGGGCTGGAAGGCGCTCTACGGCGTCCTGAACCCGGAGCGGCTGGCGATCGCCGCCAGCTGCATCGGCACCGGCAATTACCTGATCCGCAAGGCCGTGCAGTACGCCAGCGAGCGCTCCATCTGGGGCAAGCCGCTGGCCACCCACCAGGGCCTGCAGTTCCCGCTCGCCGAGGCGCGCATCCAGCTCGAATGCGCGCGCCTGAAGGTCTACGAAGCCGCCTGGCTGTACGACCAGGGCCGCGAGTGCGGCGTGCAGGCCACGTCCGCCAAGTACGCGGCGGCGCATGCCTCGCTGTACGCGGCCGATCGCGCCATCCAGACGCTCGGCGGTGCCGGCTACATCAGCGAGTCCGGCATCGAGCGGCACTACCGCAACCTGCGTCTGAACCGCATCGCGCCGGTCACCGACGAGATGACGCTCAACTACATCGCCCAGCACGACCTGGGCATGCCGCGCTCGTACTGAGCCGGCGCCCGCCGCAACGGTGGAACATACGGCGGTTCAGGGACGAACCGCCGACGCTTTTTCACGGACGACCCACCGTTGATTTCCGAGGGGACGAGATGACACGCGACACCAACCTGCGCGACATGCTGCACCGCGCGGCGAAGTGGTATCCAAACAACGAGGCGGTGGTCGACGACCTGTACCGCTACACGTATGCGGAGCTCAAGGACAAGGTGCAGCGCATGGCCAAGCTGCTGCACACGCGCGGCGTGCGCAAGGGCGACCGCGTGGCGCTGCTGATGTACCCGTCGGTGCAGCACGTGGTGGCGCTGTTCGGCGCCTTCGAGCTCGGCGCCATCCCGAGCGCGCTGCATCTGCGCGAGTCGCCGAAGATTCTGGCCGCGGTGCTGGAGCGCCTGTCGCCGCGCGTGCTGGTTTACGACGGCGCGCTCGACGAGCTGGCCGCGGACCTGCGCCGCATGGCGCCGCTGGTCAGCTTCGGCGTGCGGGCGATCTCGGAGCTCACCCCGCCCGACAAGCGCGAGGGCGGCGACGATCCGGTCATCCCGCGCGATCTCGACCGGTTCGAGATGGACTTCGAGCCGATGCCGATCTACGGCCACGACACGTCGATGATCGCGCTGTCGTCCGGCACCACCGGCGTGCCCAAGGGCATCATGCACACGCACCGCACGCAGATCGAAAGCGCGCGCGGCGGCGCCTTCGTGTTCGACGCCAACCCCTACGCGTCGATGATCAACGTGTCCACCACCGCCTTCATCGGTTGGTACAACTGCACCATCCCGTTCCTGAACGCGGCCAGCAAGATCGTCTTCATGGCGCAGTGGGAGCCGCAGCGCTTCCTGCAGAAGATGCAGGACGAGCGCGCCACGTTCGCCTTCCTGGTGCCGACCATGTGGCGGATGCTGTTCCGCGAGAATCTCGACAACTACGACTTGTCCAGCCTCAAGAAGGCGGGCTACGCCGGCGAGCCCATGGACACCCGCACCATGGGCCTCATCCGCGACAAGATCTGCTCGAACATCATCAACATCTACGGCACCACCGAAACCGGCTCCTGCGCCGGCGGCACCATGATGTACAACGACGACTACCGCGACCCGAGCAAGCAGGAGAGCGTCGGCAAGCCGTTCCTTAACGCCGACGTGCGCGTCATCCAGCCGGGCGGCGCGGTCACCGACGAGGTGCCTCCCGGCGAGGAAGGTGAGGTCATCATCCGGGGTCTGTCGGTCGCGTCCCACGTGTGGGACCAGCCCGCGCTGGCGCGCAAGATCTTCGACGACGGCTGGTGGCGCTCCGGCGACATGGGCACGCTCGACGCGGACAACTACCTGTACCTGCGTGGGCGCATCGACGACATGATCATCTCCGGCGGCATCAACGTGCTGCCGAGCCAGGTCGAGGAAGCGGTGCTGAGTCACCCGGCGGTCAGCGAATGCGTGGTCATCGGCATCCCCGACGAGAAATGGGGCCAGCGCATCGCTGCCTACGTGGTGGCCAAGGGCGCGGTCACGCCGGACGAGCTCAAGGCCCACGTGGAAGCGACGGATCTGTCGCACTACAAGCGCCCGCGCGACTACCACCTGGTGACCGAACTGCCGCGCGGCAACACCGGCAAGGTGAGCCGGCGCCTGCTGCGCACGCAGCTGGCGGGGAAGTGATCCCATGAGCGCGAGCGAACGCCCGGACCTCACGCGCATCGACCTGACGCGCCCGCCGACCATGGAGGCGTTCGGCGGTTACATCGCCGAGTCCGCGCCCAACTACGCGCGCCTGGTGTTTCCGTTCGACCTGCGCTGGTGCAACCCGCGCGGGTCGGTGCAGGGCGGCGTCATGGCCGTGTACGCGGACGAGGCCGTCGGCTACGCCATGATGGCGACCTTCCCCGATCTCAAGACCGTGTGGACCACCACCAGCCTCACGCTGAACTACCTGCGCCCGATCACCGGCGGCGACATCACCGCCATCGGCCGGGTGATCCGCGTCGGCGCCCGCACCGGTTATGTGGAAGGCGAAATCCTGGACGCCGACGGCAACCTGTGCGTGAAGGCAGTGTCGGGGTTGTTGATACTCAAACGTCCCGATTCGAGGTGAGAGACAACAGGTGACACGGCGCCGCCGCGTGCGCGCGGGCGGCCGGTTGATGGCGTAAAAGCAACGCGGACAGCGCGCTGGTTCTGGGTCGCCGCGGCGACCTTCCCATCGACCGCAAGATGTGACAAAAAGGCATCCACCTCCCCAGCCCCCATCTCGCGCGGATGCCGCTTGCCGTGGAACAGGATGAACCGCCGCACCCACTGCACGTATTGCGTCTCCGCACGGATGCTGTAATGCTTGATACGGTTTCGGTCACGCACCTGATCGACTCGCTTGGAACCCTGCGGCAAGGGGTGTTTGATGGCGGCATGTGTCCACCTATAACTTCAAACAAATACTCAAGATTAGTAGGTTATGAAGAATTTTCGGGTGATATACACCTGTGTCGAGGCTGAATATACACCTGTCAAGGGGTACATTTCACGTTGGACCACATAGAGAATGCGCGCCTATGGATGACAAGCTGATCTCAGTCTTTGTTGGAATAGTCGCAGGTGCCGTCGGCTACTGGGTTACGACGTTTTGGATGAAGCCAATCCTTCGCTATCGTGAATTGCGGAGCAAGATTCTTAGCGACCTCATCTACTTCACTCAGGTAGTAAATGCCGAGGGGCTTAACGAGCGTATGCAGAAACTCTACGAAAAGCGAATTGAAGCGAATCGCCATAGTTCGGCGGATCTTACGGCTTGCCTGCTTGAGCTTCCTCGTTGGCACAAGGCATTACTGCGGTGTCGCGGCTGCAACCCTGCGGCGGCGGCTCAAGACCTTATCGGTCTCGCCAACACTACCGACTACGACGCCGCAGCAAAGAGAGTGGAAAGAATCAAGGAGGCCCTCGGCATTCAAACGACGGTGGTATAAGTGTGGCCCAACCCATCATTCCACCGGACCCGCGCGAAATGCCGCGCGGGTCCGGTGAATTCATTCGTTAGATACGCATATTGGAACCCGCAGGGCACCGCGTATGAGTGAAGAAAGCCGAATGTTCCATCTAAAAAAATTCCATAGGAATATTTCAGACGAGGAATTGCTCGAAGATGTAAGGCGAGTCTCTAGTGAGATTGGCGGAGGTCAGCCGAAGCTACTTGAATACAGAGCCCGCGGAAAGTTTCACGATAATACGCTGTGCTCTAGATTTGGGTCGTGGGACGCTGTGTTGAAGCGCGCCGGATTTTCAGGCGCTGAGCACAACATGCACATTTCTGATGATGAATTGTTCCGTAACATAGAGAATGTTTGGATAGCGCTGGGTCGTCAGCCAACGCGAAGGGATATGATCAGGCCGCGGTCTAAGTACTCAGAATCTCCGTATAGAAATCGGTTTGGTGGATGGCAAGGCGCGCTGGTTAAGTTTATCGATTGGGTTAACAATAACGATGCCATTCCAATCGATTCTTCTCAATCGAAATCCGTTTCCGCAGCCCGCGAAAATAGAGATCCAAATCTTCGGCAGAGATTTAGAGTCATGCAGCGAGACAGGTTTAGTTGTGTGATGTGTGGAAACAGTCCGGCAAAAGACGCTTCTTGTATCTTGCATATTGACCACATTGTCCCGTGGTCGCTTGAGGGGAAAACGACCATTGACAATCTTCAAACCCTTTGCCAGCGCTGCAATCTCGGGAAGGGAAATCTTATGGAATCTCCGTAGCGTATCTAACAATTCCTGCAGGTGCGATGGCCCTGGAGGGCCGCGGCCTGAGCTCAAACGTTGGGCGTCACGAAGACCGTTCTGCGACAATCACTGCACTTGGCCAGCGAGGGCACCTCATGGAACTCACAGCAGTCCTTACGCCCGCCGAAGAAGGCGGCTTTGTTGCGCTCAATCCCGAGACCGGAACCACCACACAGGGCGAGACCGTCGAGGAAGCGGTGGCCAATCTGCGCGAGGCCACAGCCCTGTACCTGTCCGAATTCCCGCTTCCGACTACCGGACATCCCGTCGTCACGGTCTTCACCATTCCTGAGCCGGCGGGTGCCTGAGCGCCTCATGTGTCGGGAGCTGAGGTTGTGCGCGCCCTCGAGCGCCTGGGCTTCATCGCGGTTCGCCAGAGTGGCAGCCACGTGGTTATGCGGCGCGAGTCAAAAGGGCTGCGTTGCACCAATGCACCGTGAGGTGAAGGTCGGCGCCGTCGCAGGCCTTCTGCGTCAGGCAGACGTTTCGGCGGAAGAGTTCGTTGCCGCACTGCGCGCGTGACGCCCAACCCTTCGTTGCACGGTGGGCGGGCCGCGGAATGATGATGATCGTGTCTGCCCCCCCGTTGTTCTGACCCCGTCGGTCAGCCGCCTGTACGCGTGACGACGACGGCGGGTTTGCATATCCTCAAGCGCCGCGACGCGACCTGAGCCCGATCCGAGGCCGGCGCTGCGGGGACGAGGAGGAGAACCATGTCCGAAGCGAACCCTCGGCAACTGGATGCCGTCGTCATCGGCGCCGGCTTCGGCGGCCTGTACGCCCTGCACCTGCTGCGTGAGCTCGGCCTGCGAGTGCGGGTGTTCGACGACGCGAGCAGCGTCGGCGGCACCTGGGCCTGGAACCGCTACCCCGGCGCGCGCGTGGATTTTCCGGGCGGCCCCTACTACTGCTACACGTTCTCGCAGGAACTCGTGGACGAGTGGGACTGGCCGGAGACGCAGCCCGATCAGCCCGCCGTACTGGCTTATCTGAACTACGTCGCCGATCGCTTTGATCTGCGCCGCGACATCTCGCTCAACACCCGCGTCACTGGTGCGCGCTACGACGAGGCGGCGCAGCGCTGGGAGATCGAGCTGGCCGGCGGCGAGCGCGTTCAGGCGCAGTTTCTGGTGTGCGCCACGGGCGCGCTGTCGGCCGCCAACCGCCCGAACATTCCCGGTCTCGACCGCTTCGAGGGCGAGTGCTACCACACGGGGCTGTGGCCGCAGCAGCCGGTCCGCTTCGCCGGCAAGCGCGTCGGCGTGATCGGCACGGGCTCGTCGGGCGTGCAGG
>NZ_JBFWOM010000023.1:0-38283 GCF_050250495.1 Immundisolibacter sp.
ATCACGCGGTCGTGAAAGACCCGCCGGCCGGCATCGTTGCCGCCGGCGCCGGCCACCACCATCAGCGGCAGCAGGTGTTCCTCGCGCGGGTGACTTGCGCGCGCCGCCGGCGCCTGCTGCCAGTTCGCCAACAGACGCGCGCGCTCGGCCGGCGCGGCGCTGCACGCGGCACAGAGCCACGCGTCGAACCGCTCGGAATCCGGCCCCGGATTGCCGCCGCCCATCAGGCCGCGCATGTTGTGATAGCTCATGCCGCTGCCGACGATCAGCACGCCCTCGTCGCGCAGCGGTTCGAGCAGCGCACCGAGCGCAAGATGCGCCGCCGCATCCAGGCTCGCGTGCAGCGAGATCTGCACGATCGGCACGTCGGCCTGCGGATAGATCAGCATGAACGGCACGAACACGCCGTGGTCGAGCCCGCGCTCGGTCTCGGCGCGCGTCGGCACGCCACCGCCGGCAAGCAATTCCTGCACGCGCGCGGCGAGCGCAGGATCGCCCGGCGCCGGGTATCGCAGTTGGTAGGTATGCGGCGGAAAGCCGTAGTAGTCGAACAGCAGCGGCGGCGCGGGCTGCGTGTTAACGGCCACACGCGGCTCCTCCCAGTGGCCGGAGATCAGCAGCACCGCGCGCGGGCGCTCGCCAACGTCGGCGGCGAGACCGCGCAGCCAGGCCGCCATGCGATCCCAGGTATCCGGTGGGTTCCAGTCCATGAAAAAGCACGGCCCGCCACCGTGCGGGATGTAGAGCGTGGGCAAGCGCGCCATGGGGCAGTTCCGGCAGTTGAAAGCCCCAATGATGCCGCCGGCGCCGCCATCGCGTGTGGGAGGCCCCCTCGGGCCGAATGCCTGCGCGTGACACCCGTGCGTCGACGCGTGTGCCGATTCGCACGTCACAGAAAAATCCGCCGCGACGTGGACCGCGGCGGGTTTCACACGATCGGGTTCCGGGCAGAGCGGCCCGCCGGCGACGGAACCCGCTTACGGACCCATGCAGTTAGCGTAATAGGTCACGGTGGCGGGCCAGTCGCAGAAGTTGCCGTGCACGCCCACCTCCCGCACCAGCACGTCGAGCGGGGTGGACCACACAGTCCAAGGCGCCCGTTCCAAAAAAGTGGCGTCGCGGCGTCAGCGTCGTGACCGCCCGCACCGCCCGTCAGGCCACGTCGGTCACGCGCGCAGCGCGCTCGCCGCCTGTGCCAGCGCGGTGATGGCCGGCCAGTCGCCAGCCTGCACCAGCGCCTTCGGGGCGAGCCAGGAACCACCCACACACGCCACGTTCGGCAAGGCGAGAAAGCCCGGCGCGCTCGCGGCATCGATGCCGCCGGTGGGGCAGAACAGCTGATCCGGGAACGGCCCGTGCATCGCCTTCAGCATGCCGACGCCGCCGGCCTGCGCGGCCGGGAACAGCTTGCAGGCCGTGTAGCCGGCGGCGCGCACGGTCATGACGTCAGACGGCGTCATGGTGCCCGGCAGCAGCGGCAGGCCGGCCTGCGCCGCGGCGGCGAGCAGCGCCGGGTACGCGCCCGGGCTCACGCCGAACGCGGCGCCGGCCGCCCGGGCAGCGGCAACATCGTCCGGCCGCGTGAGCGTGCCGACACCGACCACCGCGTCCGGCACGGCGGCGCGGATGGCGCGCACGGCGTCAAACGCCACCGGCGTGCGCAGCGTCACTTCGAGCACGCGCACGCCGCCCGCGACCAGCGCCCGCGCCAGCGGCACGGCATGCTCTACGGCGTCGATCACGAGCACCGGCATGACCGGCCCAAGCCGCAGGATGTCCGTCACGCTCATGGGGCGACCTTCTCCAGCTCAGTCACCGCCACCACGGGCGGCGCGACCGCGGCGATGAACCCTCCGCCGCGTTCGGCCCCGACCGCCATCTGCCGAGCAAAGCCGAACAGGTCCCGCCCGCTGCCCCAGTGGCCGGGCGACAAATCGATCTCGGCGGGCTGCCGCGTGGCCCATTCCGCCGGTTCCACCAGCGCCATCAGTTCGCCGCTTTCGGCATCGACGCGCAGCAGGTCGCCGTCGCGCACGCGCGCGAGAAAGCCCCCGCCGAGGCACTCCGGCGTCACGTGGATGGCCGCCGGCACCTTACCGGAAGCACCCGACATCCGGCCGTCGGTGACCAGCGCCACCTTGAAGCCGCGGTCCTGGAGTACGCCGAGCACCGGCGTCAGGCGGTGCAGTTCCGGCATGCCATTCGCCCGCGGGCCCTGAAAGCGCACCACGGCGATGAAGTCGCGTTCGAGCTCGCCGCGCTTGAAGGCCGCCTGCAGGGCCGCCTGGTTGTCGAAAACCAGCGCCGGCGCCTCCACGCGGCGATGCTGCGGCGCGACGGCCGATACCTTGATGACCGCCCGCCCCAGGTTGCCGGTGAGCACCCGCATGCCGCCGTCGGCGCTGAACGGCGACGCTACGGGCCGCAGCACGGCAGCGTCGCCGCTCACAGCGGGCGCCGGCTGCCAGGCAAGTCCGCCGGCGGCGTCGAGCGTCGGCACGGTCGCGTAGTCGGCGAGCCCGCCTGGGGAGACGGTCACGACGTCCGGATGCAGCAAGCCACCCGCCAGCAGTTCGCGGATCACAAACCCGGTCCCGCCGGCGGCCTGAAAGGCGTTCACGTCGACCACCCCGTTGGGGTACACGCGGGCCAACAGGGGCACGCTCGCCGACAGCTCGGACAGGTCGTCCCAGTCGAGGACGATGCCCGCCGCCGCCGCAATGGCCGGCAGGTGCAGGGCGTGATTGGTGGACCCGCCGGTGGCGAGCAGACCGACCGTGGCATTGACGATGGCGCGCTCGTCCACCACCTCGGCCAGTGGCGCCCAATGCTCGCCCCGCGCGAGCTGCACGCCTAGGCGCGTCGCCTGCGCGGTGAGCGCGTCGCGAAGGGGCGTGCCGGGGTTCACGAAGGCCGTCGCGGGCACGTGCAGCCCCATCAGCTCCATCAGCATCTGGTTGGTGTTGGCGGTGCCGTAGAAGGTGCAGGTGCCGGGCGCGTGGTAGGAGCGCGACTCGGCCTCGAACAGCGCCTCCCGACCGAGCTTGCCCTCGGCGTGCAGCTGGCGGACCTTGGCCTTCTCGGGGTTGGACAGGCCGGACGGCATCGGCCCTCCCGGCACGAACACCACCGGCAGATGGCCGAAAGACAGAGCACCGATCAACAGGCCCGGCACGATCTTGTCGCACACGCCGAGCAGCAGCACGCCGTCGAAGGCGTTGTGCGACAGCGCCACGGCCGTTGCCAGCGCAATCGTGTCGCGCGAAAACAGGGACAGGTCCATGCCCGCCTCGCCCTGCGTCACGCCGTCGCACATGGCCGGCACGCCGCCGGCGAACTGCGCCACGGCGCCCATCTGCGCGGCGACCTGCTTGATCAGCGCCGGGTAGGTTTCGAGCGGCTGGTGCGCCGACAGCATGTCGTTGTAGGCGGACACGATGGCGAGGTTCACCGCCTTGCCGCCAGTCAACGCCGCCTTGTCGCCCGGGCCGCTTGCGGCACAGGCATGCGCCAGGTTGGCGCAGGGCAGGCGCATGCGCACCGCACCCGTCCGGCGCGCCTGTGTCATACGCTCAAGGTAGGCTTGCCGGGTCGGCTGGCTGCGGCGGCGGATACGGTCGGTGACGCTCGCGATCACCGGATGGATGGACATGGGCAACCTCCTGTCGTGAGCGGCACGATGGCCCGGGGTGCAGCGCGGGACGACGGCCGTCTTGGCACGAAACCAGCAATCCCGATGCCAGCCGCCGCCGGCGCGGCGCCGTGCTCCGGCTGCGGCGCGAACCCTCTACCTGCGACGTTTTCTCGGCCTTGGAACGGAGCCGCATGATGAGCGCACTGCACGAGTTCGACCTGATCTTCTTCGGCGCCACCGGCGATCTGGCGCAGCGCAAGCTATTGCCGGCCTTGTACTACGCCTTTCGCGACAACGGCCAGCCGGCCGGCTGGCGCATCCTCGGCCTCGCCCGCCGCGCACTCGGTCGCGACGAGTACCTGGCGCTGCTTAGCGACAACTGCCGGCAGTTCATACCCGCTGACGATTTGGACGGTACCACCTGGGACGAGTTCTGCACGCGGATCGACTATATGCCCGTGGACGGCACCGACCCGGCCGGCTTCGCGGCGCTCAAGGACTGGTTCGCCCAGTGCGACGGCCGCGTACGGGTGTTTTACCTGTCCACCGCCGCGCGGCTGTTCGGCCCCATCTGCGAAGGCCTGTCCCGACAGGGTCTGGTCACGCCGCTGACGCGCGTGGTGCTGGAAAAACCGCTCGGCCACGACTGCCCGAGTTCCGAGGCCATCAACGCCGCGGTCGGGGCGATCTTTCCCGAGCGCCAGATCTTTCGCATCGACCACTACCTCGGCAAGGAGCCGGTGCAGAACCTGCTGGCGCTGCGCTTCGGCAACTCGATTTTCGAGCCGCTGTGGAACCGCGGCTCGGTGCGCGACGTGCAGATCACCATCGCCGAGCAGGTGGGCGTCGAGGGCCGCGGCGAGTACTACGACCCGTCCGGGGCGCTGCGCGACATGGTGCAGAGCCACATGCTGCAGCTGCTGTGCATCCTCGCCATGGAGCCGCCGACCAGCATCGACGCCGACGCCGTGCGCGACGAAAAACTCAAGGTGCTGCGCGCGCTGCGGCCGATCAGCGCCGCCAACATCAAGGAGAAGACCGTGCGCGGCCAGTACCGGGCGGGCGCCGTGGACGGCAAGCCGGTGGCGGGGTATCTGGACGAGGCCGGCATCCCGCCCGGCAGTCATACGGAGACCTACGTCGCCATCAAGGCTGAGGTCGACAACTGGCGCTGGTCCGGCGTGCCGTTTTTCCTGCGGACGGGTAAACGTCTGCCGGAACGCATGGCCGAGATCGTGATCAATTTCCGCCCGGTTCCGCACGCCATCCTGCCGGCGTCGCCGGCCGCCGGCGAGCCCAACCGGCTCATCATCCGCCTGCAGCCGGACGAGGGCGTGAAGCTGTTCCTGCTGGTCAAGGTGCCGGGCGAGGGGATGAAGGTGAAGCCGGTCGCGCTCGACCTCGACTTCGCCGAGACCTTCCACAACCGCCAGTGGGAAGCCTACGAGCGCCTGCTGACCGAGGTCATTCACGGCAACCTCACGCTGTTCATGCGCCGCGACGAACTGGCCGCCGCCTGGCGCTGGGTGGACCCGATCCTGGACGGCTGGCGCGCGCTCGACGAGCCGCCCAAGCCCTACACCGCCGGCACCTGGGGGCCGGCGGCGGCGAGCGCGCTCATCCTGCGCGACGGTCTCGCCTGGCGCGAGGAGGGCTGATGGCGGTCGAGGAACGGGCCTTCGCCAGCGCCGCCGATGCCGCGCAGGCGCTGGCCGACGCGGTCGCCGCCGATCTTGCCGCAGCGCTCGCCGAGCGGCCGCGCGCGAGCCTGGTGGTGTCCGGTGGGCGCAGCCCGATCGGCTTCTTCGAGCGCCTGCGCGAGGCCCCGCTCGACTGGTCGCGGATGACCGTCACGCTCGCCGACGAGCGCTGGGTACCGCCCGAGCACCCGGACAGCAACGCCCGGCTGGTGGCGGCGCATCTACTGCAAGGCACAGCCGCCGCGGCGCTGTTCGTACCGCTGTGGAACGGCGCCGCGACGCCGACCGAAGCGATTGCCGAACGCACGGCGGCGCTGGCGGCCCTGCCGCGACCGATCGACGCGCTGGTGCTCGGCATGGGCGAGGATGGCCACACGGCGTCCTTGTTCCCGGGCGCGGCGGGTCTCGCTGAGGCGCTGGATCCGCGCGGCACCGCACTGCTCGCCGCCCTTGACCCGCCGGCCGCGCCGCACCCGCGTCTGAGCCTCACGCTCACGGCGCTGCTCGACAGCCGGCGGATACACCTGCCGCTCGGCGGCGCGGCGAAACAGGCCGTGTACCGTCGGGCGCTCGCGAGCGGCGATCGCCGGCAGTGGCCGATCGCCGCCGTGCTGTGCCAGCCGCGCGTTCCGGTGAGCGTCTACCTCGCCCCGTAAGCGCGCCTCACGCCGGTCGCGCGAGACCCCGCGACAGGAACAGATAAAGACCCAGCAGCACGCCGAGGAAGGCACCGAAACGCCCGCTCACTGCGACCTCCCGGATGCCGAGCGCGGTGCCGGACAGCGCCACGCGGTAGCCGTCCGCGTAGGCCCGAAAACCGTCCGGCAGCAATCCGGCCATCGCCGACACGGCAATCTCGCCCACCCACGCGAACACGAACACCATCGCCAGCCAGAAGAACGGCCGGCTCCAGAGCCGGACGGCGTCCGCCCAGTGTCCGCCGGAGGCGAGGTTTCGGTACGGAATCAGCACCAGCAGGTAGGCCGCCAGCGGCACGCCCACCAGCACCACGGCGCTGACGCGCCCGGTGGTGAGTTTCAGCAGCTCCTGGGCGTTAAGACTCAGTTCAAAGCCGAACACGCCGGCGCAGCCCACGCACAGGGCGCCGAGCCAGAACCGCTCGATGGCCCAGGCGGCCATGAACCACACGGCGCACAGGGTAAACGGCACGGCCAGACGCTGCATGCGGGGCTCTCGGGGAACGGTCGCTGTCGGGCGCGCCGCCCGGGCGCGATCAGTGACCTATGGAAAAGAAGAAACAGCCGCCGGCGTCCGGCTCGCAGTAGCGGAACATCAGATGACCGCCGTCGTGGTAGTAGTGACCGTGCCGGCGCCAGTGCGGGTGCGCCCGGTAGTAGCCGTCCCACGCGTCCCAGGACCGCCAGTGCCCGCGGTAGTCGTAATGATGGCCGCGGTGTTCGTGCCGATCGTAGTGGCGATGCTTATCGTAGGGACGACCCCGATGGCCCGGGTGACGGTCGAAATCCCGATCGGCCATGGCCGGGGCGGCGAACACCAGCGACGCCAGCACCGTCGCCGCACCGATGCGGTAGTTCACGACAAACCTCCTGGGTGGGTGGGCGTGAGGACGCCGTCAGTCGACCACCACCACGCCGGGGCCGGGCTGATCACGATCAGCGGTACCGCCTACAGGCCCATCAAACGCCGATAGCCCTTCCAGAAACCACGCACGCCGTTCTCGTCGACGCCCATCACCTCCATGCTGTCGACGCTGTCGCCGCCGCATTCGATGACCGACGTCTCGTCGAGACTGCCGGCGATGCCCTGCTGGCAGATGTTCACCGCCTCGCCGTCCTCCATGGAAATGTAGCCGGCCGGGCCGACCATGTTGTGCTGCTTCAGGCGGTGCGCGGCCAGCTCGGGGCTGTCGTCGCTGAAGCCGTAGAAGGTCCACACCAGTTCTGTCGCGTCGATGCCCTTGGTCTGAATCTGCCGTACAGCGAGCGTGTTCGAGATCTGCTGCAGCACCACGTTCGGGAACATGGAGTGGATGGTCAGCGCCACCTCGCCGTCGAACTCCGGCATCCAGCGCAGCATCTCCGGCGCTTCGAGCTGCGCCTGCGAATCGGCCTTGCGCGCGCTCGCCTGCTGGTAGTGCTCGATGCTCTGGTCGTCGACCGGTTTGCACACCTGCAGCAGCTGGTGCAGCTTGTTGTCGGACAGGTGCACCCAGCCGCGCTGGCCTTGCCGGTAGATGCCGAAGGTCGGGTAGAACAGGTGCAGCAGGCCGCCGTGGTAGCTGTCGCGCGAGTTCTCGGCGTACAGCTTCCAGTTGCCGCTGAAGTGCTGGCGGGCGTGACCCAAGATGGTGATCGGCCGGCCGAGCAGGCGTTCGATGTTGGCGCAGTGCTCGGCGCCGAGGTACTCGCGCAGCGCCGGCGCGGCGGCGTCGAAGCTGCCGAACACCATCTCGCCGACCTGATCCACCCGCAGGCGCTGCAAGCCGTGCGCGGCCAGGTCGAAGTCGGCCGGGTAGCCGCCCTTACCGCCGAGTCCCTTGCGGAACGGCACGCCGACCAGCGCACCCGCGGCGTCGTACGCCCATTGGTGGTACACGCAGGTATGGGTACCGTTCTCGCCCACGTTGCCGCGCAGCTCGCGGCACACCAGCGCGCCGCGGTGGGCGCAGCGGTTCACCCAGCAGTGCAGCGCCCCCTTGGCGTCTCGCGTCAGCACCACCGGCGTGTCGCCGACAAAGGTGGCCTTGAAGTCGCCCGCGTTCGGCACCTCGGCGGCGAGGCCAAGAAAGCTCCACACCGGGCCGCGGAAGATGCGCTCCTGTTCCTGCGCGTACAGGTCGGGATCGGCGTAGACACGGTACGGCGCCTGTGTTTCGCCGGCGGCGGGCCAGCACAGCGGACGGTCGATCGAAGCCGGTGCGTTCATCACAAACCTCCTCAGTACGCGAGCCCTGCGCGGGGGCTGCGGGTGGCCGAATAATTCAGCTTGACGTGTGTACGGTACACGGAATTGTCGTACGCTTCGGCCGGTTCGTCGCGTCTCCTTGTGGCTGGCGCTTGGCGCCGGAAACAGGGGCGCACGCGGCGGACCACGACAGCGTTGACCGATCGGTGGCATTTGCTTTTCCGGCACTACGGAGAACCCCGACGTTCAGCCGGTTTGGCGATTCCGGGGTCGAGACGGCACCAGCAACAAGCGCCGCCGCCCCGTCCTGCACAGTGACCTTGCACCATGACTTCGATCTACGTCGGCAACCTGCCCTTTTCGGCCTCGGAAGACGAGATTCGGGAGCTGTTCGCGGCGTTCGGCGCCGTCCAGTCGGTGAAGCTGATCAACGACCGTGAGACCGGCCGCCCGCGCGGCTTCGGCTTCGTCGAAATGGATCCATCGGCCGCCGCGGCTGCCATTCAGGCGCTCAACGGCGCCGACATGGGCGGCCGGGCGCTGCGCATCAACGAGGCACAGGAGCGCGCCCCGCGTCCGCCGCGACGTCCGCGCTGAGCCGCCCTGCCGATGAAACCCTCGCGGAGCCGCCGCCCCGCGAGGGTTTTTTGCGTCCGGCGCTGCCGCTGCGTAATTTCCCACCGGCAGCGATAAAGCCGTTCCAATCCGCCGTGGGGTAACGCCATGGACAGCTATCAGCACCTCGTCGACACGCTCGCGCTGACGCTGGGTGTCGGCTGGGCGAGCGGCATCAACCTGTACGCGGCGCTGCTGGTGCTGGGCATCGCCGGCAGCACGGGCGATCTCGCCCTGCCGCCGGACCTGCAGGTGCTGGCGAATCCGCTCGTGATCGGCGCCGCCGGGCTCATGTACGCGGTGGAGTTCTTCGCCGACAAGACCCCCGGCGTCGACAGCGGCTGGGACGCGCTGCACACCTTCATCCGCCTGCCTGCGGGCGCGCTGCTGGCAGCTGGCGCCGTGGGTGAGGTAACGCCGGCGCTCGAAATCGCCGCCGGCCTCCTGGGCGGCGGGCTCGCCGCCACCAGCCACGCCACCAAGGCTGGCACGCGCCTGCTGATCAACACCTCGCCGGAGCCGTTCTCGAACTGGACCGCCTCGATCGCCGAGGACGTGGCGGTATTTGGCGGGATGTGGGCGGCGCTCAATCAGCCCTGGCTGTTCATTGGCCTGCTGGCGCTGTTCATCGCGCTGGTCGCCTGGCTGCTGCCGAAAATCCTGCGCGCGCTGCGCAAGATTGGTGGCGGCATCCTGCGTCTTTTCGGGCGTCGGCCGAAGCCCGCGCCGGCCGCAATCACCACGCCCGGTGAGCCACCGAGCTGACGCCGACAACAAACGACGAGGAGGAACCATGGATTTCGCGCTGACCGCCGACCAGCAGGCCATCTGCGAGCAGATCGAGCGCCTGTGCGCGCCGTTCGACGACCACTACTGGTTCGAGCGCGACCACGACGGCGCGTTTCCGCTGGATTTCGTCAAGGCCATGGCGGACGGCGGCTGGCTCGGCATCGCCATGCCGGAGGCTTACGGCGGCGCCGGGCTCGGCATCACCGAGGCGGCGCTGATGATGCAGACCATCGCGGCGTCCGGCGCGTGTCTGTCGGGCGCATCGGCCATTCACCTGAACCTCTTCGGCCCGAACGTGGTGGTGAAGTTCGGCACCGAAGAACAGCGCCAGCGCTTTCTGCCGCCCCTGATCCGTGGCGAGCAGCGCGCCTGTTTCGCGGTGACCGAACCGAACACCGGGCTCGACACGACGCATCTGAAAACCTTCGCCCGCCGCGACGGCGACCGCTACATCGTGCACGGCCAGAAAGTGTGGACCAGCAACGCCCAGCACGCGCACAAGATGCTGCTGATCGCCCGCACCACGCCGCTGGAGGAAACCGCCCGGCCGATCGACGGCCTGACGCTGTTCTACTGCGACCTCGACCGCAGCCGGGTCGAGGTGCGCGAAATCGAGAAAATGGGCCGCAAGTGCGTCGACTCGAACCAGGTGTTCATCGACGGGCTCGAAATCCCGGTCGCCGACCGCATCGGCGAGGAGGGCCAGGGCTTTCGCTACCTGCTGCACGGCCTCAACCCCGAGCGCATCCTGATCGCCGCCGAGGCCATCGGCATCGGCCGCGCGGCGCTGCGCAAAGCGAATGAATACGCCAAGGAACGCGTGGTGTTCGGCCGGCCGATCGGCCAGAACCAGGCCATCCAGCACCCCCTCGCCGAGTGCTGGGCGGAGCTCGAAGCGGCCAACCTCACCATGCTGAACGCCGCCACGCTGTACGACCGCGGCGAGGACTGCGGGGCGTACGCCAACGCCGCCAAGTACCTGGCCGCCGAGGCCGGCTTCAAGACCTGCACGCAGGCGGTGATGACACACGGCGGCTTCGGCTATGCCAAGGAGTACCACGTCGAACGCTACCTGCGGGAAGTGATGATCACGCGTCTGGCGCCGGTCAGCCCGCAGCTCGTGCTGTGCTACATCGCCGAGCGCGTGCTCGGGCTGCCGAAGTCGTACTGATGGCAAGCGCGTCGTGATGTGGGCGCCGCTGGCCGGCGTGCGGGTGCTGGAACTCGCGCCGTTTCTGCCGGGTCCGTTCGCCGGCGCGCAGCTACTGACGCTCGGCGCCACGGTGGTGAAGCTCGAACCGCCGGGTGGCGACCCCGGCCGCCACCTGCCGGACGGCCTGTTCGTCATGAACAACCGCGGCAAGCAAAGCGTGTGCGTGAACCTCAAGGCGCCCGGCGCGCCGGAGCTGGTACAGCGCCTGGTGGCGGGTTTCGACGTGGTGCTGGAGGGTTTTCGGCCGGGCGTCGCGGCGCGGCTCGGCGTCGATTACGCCACGCTGCGCCAGGCGCGGCCGGATCTCATCTACTGCGCGCTGTCGGGTTTCGGCCAGACCGGCCCGCGCGCCGCCTGGCCGGGGCACGACCTCACGTACCTGGCCGCCGCCGGTGCACTGTCGCGGCCCGGCCACTGGGCGGGACCGGCGCGGCGACCCGGCGTGCCGGTGGCGGACACCGCAAGCGGCCTGTTCGCGGCGCTGGCGGTGGTCAGCGCGCTCATGCGCCGCACCAGCACCGGCGAGGGTGCGTATCTCGATGCCTCGATCACCGACGCGGCGCTGAGTCTCGCCGCCTGCCGTGGTCTCGCGCCGCCGGCATCGCGCACGCATCTGCACCCGGCCAACGACGTGTTCCCCTGCGCCGACGGCGCGGAACTGGCGGCCGGGCTGCTGGAGGATCACTTCTTCGCCGGCTTTGCACGCGCGCTCGGCGAGGCGGGTGCGCCACTCACCGACCCGCGCTTCGCCACCGTGGCCGGGCGCCAGACGCACGGCGACGAACTGCAACAACGCCTCGCCGCAATTATTGCGACGCGCACGGCGGCAGACTGGGAGGCCTTTGGCGCCACCCACAGCCTGCCACTGGTGCGGGTGCGGTCCGTGGCCGAGGCGCTCGCCGACCAGCACCCCGGCGCGCCCGCGCCCGACTTTGCCGTGCGCGTCAACGGCGCGCGCCTGCCGGCCGCGGTGTCCGCAGCACCCGCACTCGGCGCCGACACCGCCGCGGTGCTGGGCGCCATCGGCTACGATGCCGCCGCGCTTGCCGGCCTGCGCGCGGCAGGCGTCCTGCCGCCCTGCCCTACGGAGCCCGCATGATCGAGCTGTACCAGTTCGCCCCCGCCTGGGGTTTGCCCAACCCGGGCCCGTTCTGCATCAAGCTTGAGCTGTACCTCAAGATGACCGGCTTGCCGTTCGAGGTCATCACCGAGAACGACACCCGCAAGGGGCCGAAGGGCAAGATTCCGTTCATCCGCGACGACGGGCGCACCATCGGCGACTCGGAACTGGTGATCCAGTACCTGAACGGCAAATACGGCGACCGCGTGGACGCCAGCCTCACCGCTGAGCAGCGCGCCCGTGCGCACGCCATCAGCCGCATGCTGCACGACAGCACCTACTGGGTGCTGTTGTATTGCCGCTGGATGCAAGACAACGGCTACCGGGCCGTGCGCGAGGCATTCTTCGGTGGCCTGCCCTGGCCACTGCGCTCCGTCGTGCCGCCGCTGGTGCGCCGCAGCCTGAAGCGCGACCTGACCGGCCAGGGCCTGGGCCGGCACAGCCGGGACGAGATTTTCAGTTTTGGGTTTGCCGACATGGACGCGCTGTCGGTGCTGCTCGGCGACAAGGCATTTCTGCTCGGCGACGTGCCGACCAGCGTCGACGCCACGGCGCACGCCTTCATCATGAGCTTTGTCGGCCCACCCATCGACAACCCGATGCGCGAGCGCATCCAGCGCACCGCCAATCTGATGGCCTACTACCGGCGCATGAACGAACGGTTCTACCCGTCGCTGGTGGGCCGCTGACGCGACCGGCGCCCGTTCAGCGTGCGTTCAGGCAACCGCCGGCACATTGCCGGCCGTGGCCCCAGGTGGGGCGCCATAACTGTAGAAATTACGGCGGCGGCCGATACGCTGGTCCGTCACAGTCAACCGGAGAACAAGACATGAAAAAGCATCCGACCCGTTACGTGGCCCTGCTCGCGCTCGCGCTGGCGGCGCCGGTCTACGCCGGTGACACGCTCGACGCCGCCATTGGCGGCGGCCTCGGCGGCGCGGCCGGTGCCGCCATCGGCAACGAGGTGGGTGGCCGCAAGGGCGCCATCGTCGGCGGCGCCGTGGGCGGCGCGGTGGGCACCGCCATCACCACCGATGGCAACGACCACCATGACCACGACCGCTACGACGGCCGGCGCGTGCGCTACGACGACGATTACTACGACGGCGGCCATCGCCACCGCGGCCACTTCTGCCCGCCGGGCCAGGCCAAGAAAGGCAACTGCTGATCGCGGCACCCCAGCGGCCGCGGCGGGGAAGCACCCTGCTGCGGCCGTATTCGTTTTCAGACGATGCCGACTTCCTTGAGCCTGCCGACCAGCCACTCGGCCCGCTGCGGCGACACCGGCTCGACCGGCGCCAGCATATACCTGCCCTTCAGGCGCAATACCGTTCAGGTTGGCCTGCGCCCAGGCCCTGGCTTCGCTGCGGGTGTACCGGATGGTTTCTCGCGTCGGAATGTCTGCATGTGACCGGGCCTGCCGGTGCCCGGCATCATAGCCCCCCGGCCTTTCGCCTCACGCCCACCGCCCCATGCTCCGCTTCCTGCCCGTCACGCTGTTCGTCGTCCTGCCGCTGGCCGAGCTGTACACGCTGCTGGTGGTCGGGGCGCACATCGGCGCGCTGCGTACCATCGCCCTGCTGATCCTTGCGGGTATGGGCGGTGCCGCCGTCATGCGCCACTTCGGCGCGCGCGGACTGCTACAGCTGCGCGACGCACTCGGCCGCGGACAGTCGCCGGCCCAGCCGATGGTGGAAATCGCCCTCGCGCAGCTGGCAGGTCTGCTGCTGATCCTGCCGGGGTTCATCGGCGATGCGATCGCGCTCGGCTTGCTGCTACCGCCGCTGCGGCATTGGCTGGCGCGCCGCCTGAGCCCGCCGATGGTGGCCGAATCGCGCACCGAGGTGCACGTCATCGAGGGCGAATTTCGCCGCCGCGACGGCAACTAGCCGAAACGCGCGGGGGAGTTTTTCGTTGTCGCCGCGGCTCAGCCCAGCAGCGACTCCAGCGCGACGGCCAGCGCCTGCGGCGAGTCGAGACGACACGACGCCGCCGTCGGCCGGCTGTGGGGGGCAATCAGCACTCCGAAGCCGCCCGCGCGGCGCGCGGCCCGAAACGCCGCCTCATCGGCGCGGTCATCGCCAAAAAAGATCGGCGTGCAGCCGGCGACGACACGCTGCATGCGCTCGTGCAGCCAGCCCAAGGCCGTGCCCTTGTCGCGGTCTATCGCCGGCCTGATTTCCAGTACCCGCCGGCCGGCTTCCACCTGCAGCCCGGCGAAGCCGGAAACGGCACGCAGCACCGCGCGGCGCAGCAAGGACGCCGCGGCCGGCGCCACGCCGCCGTAGTGCGCGGCGAGCGTCAGGCCCTTGTGCTCCACCACGCAGCCGGCGTAGGCCTCCGGCAACGCGGCGAGGTGTTCGAACACCGCGTCGAGCACGGGTCGCCACTCGTCCGCGCTCGGCGCGGGCTGCGGGTCGTAGTCGGCGCCGCGCAGTTCCAGCCCGTGATTGCCGGCCAGATACACCGCCGGCAGACCCACGCGGCCGGCAAGGTCGTTGAGCGCGCGTCCGCTGACCACGGCGAGCGGGTAACGCGCTGTCAAGCGACTCAGCAGCTCGCGCACCGCGGACGGCAAGCGCCCGTCGGCCGGGTGCTCCGGCTGCGGCGCCAGCGTGCCGTCGAAATCGAACATCAGCGCCAGCGCCGCGCTGCGCCGGGCGAGCAGGGCCGGCGCCGCCGGCGGCAGGTCGGCAAACTTGTCCGCAAACGCGTGCAACAGGCTGCCGCTGCCAAGCTCGGACGGCGCCTCGATCAACACCTCGGCGCCGGCGTCGCGCAGCGCGGCACCACTCGACCCGCTGCCGAGCCCGGCCACCAGGCCCGCCCCGGCACGCCAGGCCGCCCGCACCGACTCCGCGTCTATCGCCAACGCGGCCACCTCGTGCGGCGCGGCGTGAAACGGTGGCGGCAGGGAATCGCCGATTTGCCGGGACAATGCCGGCACCGCCGGCACGCCGAGCGCTTCCAGCGTCGGCAGGATCCGCCCCAGTCCCGAACGCGGCCGCTGGCTAACCACCAGAACGGCGGTCGGTCGCAGCACATCGGCGCTTGGAGACGGGACCAGCTTGGGCACGGATCGACCCCGGCGAGCAACGGGCGCGAGCAGTGGCTCGCCTCAGCGCCGACTATCGCACCGCCGCGGTGGGCTTGTCAGGCAGCGCCTCAAGCCACGCGGCGTCGCCCCACAACTGCGGCAGATCAAGCAGGTCGTCGAGCACCGCAAGCGCGCCCTGCGCCAGAAAATCGCAGGCCGGGTCGTAGCCATAGCCGACGGCCACCGTGGCCACACCAGCCGCGCGGCCGGCCGCCATGTCGATATGGGAATCGCCCACCAGCAGCGCGTCGCCGGGTGGGCAGTCCAGTTGCGCAAGGGCGGTCTGGACCGGCAGCGGATCGGGCTTCAGGCGCGCCGTGCTGTCGCCGCCGATCAGACAGACAAAGCGCCCGCCAAGTCCGAGCGAGGCGAGCAGCGGCGCGACAAACCGCTCCGGCTTGTTGGTGACCACGCCCAGACGCACGCCGCGGGCATGCAGCATGACCACGGCATCCGCGGCCCCTGCATACAGCCGGCTGTCGCGACACGGCTCGGCGGCGTAACAGGCGTTGAACGTCTCCATCGCGGCGGCGTGCTGCGCGGCCGGCGCCACGCCGTCGGGCTGCCCTGTCAGGGCGCGGTGCAGCAGCCGCGCGGCACCGTTGCCAACCCAGCCGCGTACCTGCGCGGACGTCACCGCCGGCAGGCCGAGCGCCTCTCGGGCGGCGTTCACGCAGCGGGCGAGGTCCGGCACGCTGTCGACCAGCGTGCCGTCGAGGTCGAACAGCACCGCGCGCGGCGGACGCGGCAACACGCACCTGGGCGGTGCGCGCGCGTCGTCACCGGCCACCCTGCCGGTCGCGGTCGGCGCCTGCACCGTGTCAGCCGCCGGCCCGCAGTCGGGACCGATTCAGCGCCAGCCACTGCAGCGCAATGATGGCCGGGCTGTTCTGGATGCGCCCGGCGGCCAGCCAGTGCATCGCCTCGTCGAAGCTCGGCACGTGCACGCGGATGTCCTCGTCCTCGTCGTCGAGACCGTGCACGCCGCCCGCCTGTCCCAAATCCGCCAGCGCGCAGAACAGCGTCATGTGCTCGCTCACGGCGCCGGGGCTCATGTAGTAGTCGACGATCGGCAGCAGCTCGGTCAGCGTGCAGCCCGCCTCCTCGTGCGCCTCGCGGCGCGCCAGGTCGGCCGGGCTTTCGCCCGGGTGCAGGATGCCGGCGACGATCTCGATCTGCCACGGCGCGCCGCCGTGCGCGTAGGGGCCGATGCGGAACTGCTCGATCAGCAGCACGCGGTCGCGCCCGGCGTCGTACGGCAGAACGGCGGCGGCATGGCCACGTTCGAACAGTTCGCGCTTGAAGTCGCGGCTCCAGCCGCCGCCGAACAGCCGGTGGCGCAGCGTGTAGCGGTCGACCCGGAAGTAGCCCTGGAACACGGTCTCGCGCGCGGTGACCTGCACGTCGTGGCGAGGATCGAACGGGCTCGATGTCATGCGGCGGAACGCGGCCCGAAGGACGGCTGCAAGCGACAGTGGGCTGCCGATAGTAGCAGCGGTAGTCGTGTTTGCCTGCGAAGGCGAAACGCGTTACTTAAACCACGCACCGCAGGGATGCGGCCGCCGGACAACTTGCCGCCCTGTGGCAGGTCAAAGTGGCACGGCAACGCCGCACGCAGGGCGCCATGACGCCGCGCGACGTCAAATCGGGCGGACGGCGTGTCGACACACTTGGCACGGGTCTTGATACCCGTCATTTCGGGAGGCGACGCCGACCCGGGCATTGTTCCTGCGATGCCGGCATCAAGCGCCGGCTGGCGGGGCCCGGGGCGTCCACCACGGACGCGGACGTTCACACACAACAAACCACGAGAACAAGGGAAGCACAGCACAGGACCAGATTCAGACACACGACGGAGGTCGTTACATGGGTACGACGTTTGGCTCTTTCGCCGACATGATCGGTGAGGATCGCAAGGCGCGTCAGGAGCACAGCTGGACCGGGTCATTCCTGGACTATCTGGAACTGGTACGCCAGGACGCGAGCATTCCAAAGTTCGCCCACGCCCGCCTGTACGAGGCGGTGACCCGCGCCGGCGTCAGTGAGCTTGGCGAGACCGAAGACCCGCGCCTGAATCGCCTGTTCGGCGACGAGCGCCTGAAAAACTACCGCTACTTCGAGAAGGACTTCTTCGGCATCGAGCGCTCGCTCGCCCAGATCGTGCGCTACCTGCATTCCGCTGCCCTGCGCGGCGAGGAAAGCCGCCAGGTGCTCTACCTCATGGGCCCGGTCGGCGCCGGCAAGAGCTCGCTGGTGGTGAAGCTGCAGCGCGCGCTGGAAGAGGCCGACCCCGTCTACGCCATCGAAGGCTGCCCCATCCACGAGGAGCCGTTGCACCTGGTGCCGCTGCACCTGCGGCGCAGCTTCTCGGACGTGCTCGGCGTGCCGATCGAGGGTGAGCTCTGCCCGATCTGCAGCCATCGCCTCGACACGGAATTCAAGGGCCGTTACGAGGACGTGCCGGTGGTGCGGGTGGCATTTTCCCGCCACCGCCGTCAGGGAATTGGCGTGGTGCCGCCGGTCGACCCGAACAACCAGGACACGTCCGTCCTGATCGGCTCGGTGGACATCTCGAAGCTCGACCGCTACTCGGAGTCCGACCCGCGGGCGCTCGACCTGTCCGGCGCCTTCAACGTCGGCAACCGCGGCATCGTCGAGTTCATCGAGGTGTTCAAGAACGAGCCCGAGTACCTGCACACCATGATCACGGCCACGCAGGAGCGGTTCGTGCCGGCGCCCGGCCGCCACGGCACCGTGGATGTCGACTGCGCCATCATTGCCCACTCGAACGAGGCCGAGTGGCAGAAGTTCAAGGCCGACCACACGAACGAGGCGATCATGGATCGCATCGTGGTGGTGAAGGTGCCGTACAACCTGCGCCTGACCGAAGAAATCAAGATCTACGAGAAGATGCTGCGCGAGTCGCAGTTCCGCGCCCACATCGCGCCGCACACGCTCGAAGTGGCCAGCATGTTCGCCATCCTGTCGCGCCTGGAGCCGAGCGCCAAGTGCGACCTGATGACCAAGCTGCGCCTGTACGACGGCGAGGAAGTGGTCAAGAAGGGCACCACGCTGAAGCTGTCCGCCCGCTCGCTGCAGGAAGAAGCACAGCGCGAGGGTCTGTTCGGCATCTCCACGCGCTTCATCATGAAGGCGCTCGACAACGCGCTCGCCGACAACCCGGACGACGGCATCAACCCGATCAGCGTGCGCGAGGCGCTGGTCGACATGGTCAAGCGCACGGATCTCGCCGAGGACACCAAGAAGCTGTACCTCGAATTCCTGCAGGACACGCTGCACAAGGCCTACCTCGACATCCTGGAGAAGGAGGTCACGCGCGCCTTCGTGTACTCGTTCGAGCAGCAGGCCGAGGACCTGTTCCAGAACTACCTGGACCACGCCGAGGCCTACGTGAACAAGTCCAAGGTCAAGGACCGCAATACCGGCGAGGAGCTGCGCCCGGACGAGAGCTTCCTGAAGTCGGTCGAGGAGCAGATCGGCATCGTCGGCTCCGCCGCCGAGGGCTTCCGGCAGGAGGTGATGTCGTACCTGTGGGCGGCCACGCGCCGCGGCGAGAAGGTGAACTACCGCGCCTACGAACCGCTGCGGGATGCGCTTGAGAAAAAGCTGCTGCACTCGGTGCGCGACATGAGCCGCATCGTCACCAAGTCGCGCACCCGCGACGAGGACCAGCGGGACAAGTACGACACGCTCATCGAGCGCATGGTCGAGCTCGGCTACACCGAGCACTCGGCCGAGGTGGTGCTGAAGTACGCCGCCAACAACCTGTGGAAGGACTGACACACACGCACTGACAGCCGGCCGCGGCGCGCCGCGGGCCGGCCCAACGGAGGGGCAGCCATGTTGCATTCCCAGTTCAGGGCCTTCAGCGGCGAATCGCTGCGCTCGGATCGCAGCGCGAGCGACCGCGCCCGGCACCGGCACAAGGTGCGGCAGGCGATCCGCGAGAACATCGGCGACATCGTGGCCGAGGAGGCCATCATCGGCCGCTCCGGCGACCGCATGGTCAAGGTGCCGATCCGCGGCATCCGCGAGTACCGCTTCGTGTACGGCAAGAACCAGCCCGGCGTCGGCACCGGCGAGGGCGACACCGAGGTCGGCCAGAGCGTCGGCCAGGGCGAACAATCCGGCGCCGGCAAGGGCCAGGGCGGCAACGAGGCCGGGCAGGACTACTACGAGACCGAGATCAGCCTCGAAGAGCTGATCGACATCATGTTCGAGGACCTGCACCTGCCGGACCTCGAACGCAAGAAGCTGCGCCTGCTGCCGTCCCAGCACGCCCTGCAGCGCAAGGGCTTCCGGCGCGCCGGCATCCGCGTGCACCTCGACAAGAAGCGCACCGCGCTGCAGCGCATCCGCCGGCAGATCGCGCAGGGCCAAGTCGAGCATCCCGAGCAGGAAGACGCGCCGGCGCTCGACACCGCCCAGCGCTTCCCCTTCCGCAAGGAGGACATGATCTACCGGCGCCTGATGCCGGACACGCGCCCGCAGTCGAACGCGGTGGTCATCTGCATGATGGACACCTCGGGGTCCATGGACACCACCAAGAAGTACCTCGCGCGGTCGTTCTTCTTCCTGCTGTACCAGTTCGTGCGCAGCCGCTACGCGGAGGTCGAGATCGTCTTCATCGCCCACCACGCGGCGGCGTCCGAGGTGACCGAGGACGAGTTCTTCCACAAGGGCGAATCCGGCGGCACGGTGATCTCGTCGGCGTACCAGAAGTGTCTTGAGGTCATCAACGAGCGCTACCACCCGAGCCTGTGGAACATCTACGCGTTTCACTGCTCGGACGGCGACAACTTCCCCGGCGACAACGACAAGACCGTGCAGGCGGCCGAGGCCATCTGCGAGGTGGCGAACCTGTTCGGCTACGGCGAGATCAAGCCGCCGGGGCGCGGCATCTTCGAAAGCTCGATGCTGGAGACCTTCGGCCGCATCAAGGCCGACGGCTTCCATGCGCTGACCATCCACGGCAAGGACGACATCTGGCCGGGGCTGAAAGCCTTTTTGCAGAAGGACCGGGCGGCGCACGCCGCGGAGGCCGAACATGCGTAGCTGGGACGTCGACGACCTGCTGGCCTGGGACGAGCGCATCCGCGAGAAGGTGGCCGAGTTCGGGCTCGACTGCTTCCCGCAGGTGTTCGAGATCTGCGACGAGGACCAGATGCTGGGCTACATGGCCTACCACGGCATGCCGGCGCACTACCCGCACTGGTCCTACGGCAAGTCGTTCGAGAAGCTCAAGACCACCTACGACCACGGCGTGAGCGGCCTGCCGTACGAGATGGTTATCAACTCGGACGACTCGGTGGCGTATCTGATGCGCAACAACTCATTGTGCCTGCAGATCCTCACCATCGCCCACGTGTACGGGCACAACGACTTCTTCAAGAACAACTTCACGTTCCGCCACACGCACCCGGAACTGACGGTCGCCAACTTCAAGTCGCGCGCCGACCGCGTGCGCCGCTACGTCGAGGATCCGGCCATCGGCATCGACAAGGTGGAGGCGCTGCTCGATGCCGCCCACGCGCTGTCGTTCAACTGCCGGCGCAATCTTGGCGTGCGCAAGATCGGCGAGGCCGAACAGCGCGCCCGCGCCATCGACGCCGCCCGCCCGCGACACGACCCGTACCCGGACATCCACCGCGCACCCGATCTGCCGCCGCCGGATTTGCGCCGCGTGCCGCTGGAGCCCGAGGAAGACATCCTGCTGTTCATCCGCGACCACAACCCGTACCTCGCGAGCTGGGAGCAGGACCTGCTGACCATCGTCCACGAGGAGGCGCAGTACTTCATCCCGCAGATCGAAACCAAGATCATGAACGAGGGCTGGGCCAGCTTCTGGCACCACCGCATCGTGAACAGCCTCGACCTGCCCGAGGATCTGCACATGGAGTTCATGGTCCACCACGCGCAGGTGGTGCGCCCGCATCCGGGCAGCATCAACCCGTACTACCTCGGCTTCAAGCTGTGGCACGACATCCTGCGCCGCTGCGAGAACCCGACGCCGGAGGAGCGCGAGCGCTACGGCGGCCCCTGCGACGGCATGGCGACCCTGTTTCGCATCCGCGAGGCCGACCGCGACGCATCCTTCCTGCGCCAATTCCTGCACGGGCGGCTGATGCGCGAGATGGACATGTACGAGTTTGCGCCGGAGGAAGACGAGTACGTGGTGCAGCGCGTGGCGGACGAGAACAACTGGCAGCACATCCGCGACACGCTGGTCGGCAGCGTCGGCATGGCGGCGTTCCCGGTCATCCGCATCGATGATGCCGACCACGACGGCGCGCGCCGCCTGCACCTCACACACGCCTACGACGGCCGGGAACTGGAACTTGGCCAGGCCGAAAAAACCCTCGGCTACCTGTATCAGCTGTGGGGCCGCGGCGTGGTGCTGGACACCACCGTGCACAACAAGGCGGCGACGCTGGTGTTCGACGACGGCGGCTTCAAGCCGAAGCTCGCGGCCTGAATCGACTGCCCAAGGGATTCAACCCAGGCGCGGCGGCAAACTCGAGACGCAGTTCCGCGCACGGCGGCGAGTGACGGAAGGCGCGGATCTACAACCCGTCCGTGCGCCGCCGGTCGCGCGAGGCGGCGGCGTACAGCAGCGTCGTGATCTGCTCCGAGATCAGGCCCATCAGGAACACCAGCACCGAGGTCGTCAGCAGCACCGTGGTGGCGTTGGTAAAGCGGCCGCTGTGGGTATACGTGTACAGGTAGTTGCCGGCTCCGGCCAGAAAGCCCAGGCCCGCCATTGGCGCGAATAACTTCAGCGGCGCGTACAGCGTGGCCAGCTTGAAGATGATGAGCAGGAACCGCGCACCGTCGCGCAGCGGGCGGATGTGGCTGCGGCCGATGCGCCGTGCGGCCACGATCGGCTCGTAAGCCACGCCGTAACCGGCGCGGAAAAACGCCATGGTGATGCTGGTCGGGTACGAGAACCCGTTCGGCAGCAGGAACAGGAATTCACGAAACCGCTCCGCCCGCACCGCCCGGAAGCCGGACGTGAGGTCGTCGATGCGCTGGCCGGTCATGTACGTGGCGAGCCGGTTGTAGACCCGGTTGGCGAGCGACCGGCCGACGCTCGCCTGCGAGCCGTCGCCGCGCGCGCCGACCGCCATGTCGAAGCCCTGGTCGATCCGTGCCAGCAGGCGCGGGATGTCGGCCGGGTCGTGCTGGCCGTCGGCGTCCATGAACACGATCACCGGCCCGCGCGCCGCCCGCGCGCCGGACTTGACCGCCCCGCCGTTGCCGACGCTGTAGTGGTGCCGCACCTCCTCGACGCCGTGACGCGCGCACACGGCGCTGGTGTCATCGGTCGAGCCGTCGTTGACCACCACGATCTGCGCCCGCGGAAAGCGCTCGCGCAGCACCGGCAGCAGACCTTGCAGCGCCGCCGCCTCGTTGCGCGCCGGCAACACGATCGAGAACTCCGGCGTGGCTGGTGTCATGTCGGTATGTGCCGGGCGAGAGTGGGGTGCGCTACAGCGTAGCAGCCGGGCGGCGTTTGCCGATCAACAGGTTGCTGAAAAACAGCCTGTGATGGCGAGGCAGGGATGCCTCGCGCGCACATCAAATACGCCTGTATTTGCTGTGTCGGAGCCGCGCCCGGACAGGTGCCGGGCGCGGCGAGTTGACGAAGGGCAGGAAAGCCCTTCGTCAACAGCCTGTTAAGACGCCTCCACAAAATCCGCCAGCTGGCGGTAGCAGCCGATCAGGTCGTCCAGGCTGTAACGCGCGTTGGCCGGGCTCGGGTTGGGGCTCACGAAGATGGGCGCCCCGGCGAAGCGCTGCGGCTGCACGCCCGGTTCCACCGTGGCCTGCGGATGCAACGCCTGCCGGCAGAATGCCCGGTACGCCGTGGCGCCGTGAAACCACAGCACGCGCGGGCGGCAGTGCTCCACCACCGCCACCAGACGCGCCGCGCCGGCAGCAAAATCCGCCGCCCGCACCTGGTGGGCCATCGAAGACGCCGTCTTGCACACGTCGGTAAAGCCGATGCGGTCACGCGTCAGGATCAGCTGCATGGCCGCCACGCCGGGCGTCACCGGCGCCGCGAGCAGGCCGCTCGCGTTCAGCGCCCGCCAGAAGCGGTTGTGCGGATTGGGAAAGTAAAAGCCCTCGCGCACCGCCCGCAGCGACGGGTTGATGCCCACCGACAGCACCCGAAGATCCGGCGCGAGGTAGTCGGGCAGGCTGCCGGGCGTGGCCTGCGGCGCAGCCGCCGGCACGGTCGCATCCCTCACGGGACCCTCACGCCGCGCTCGACCGGCACGGCCACGCACGGCGACAATCGCCGCGCCGCATCATCCCCTGCACCGGTGTTCTGTCATGACCCTTGCCCGTTTGTTCCTGATGGCCGGCGCGCTCAGCGCCGCGCTGGCCGTGATGCTGGGCGCGTTCGGCGCGCACGGCCTGCGCGCGCGCCTGCCGGCGGACCTGTCTGCCATCTACCAGACCGCCAGCCAGTACCACGTGTACCACGCGCTTGGCCTGCTCGCCGTCGGCCTGTTGGCGCTGCACGTGCCGGCAGGGGGCGCGCTGCGCTGGAGCGGCTGGCTGATGCTGGCGGGCACCGCGCTGTTCAGCGGCAGCCTGTACCTGCTCGCCATCACCGGCCAGCGCTGGCTCGGCGCCGTCACGCCGCTTGGCGGCAGCGCGTGGATCGCCGCCTGGCTGCTGCTGGCCTGGGCGGCGCGCGGCATCGGGCGGTAGAGCGAGCGGCCGTCAGTGCAGCGGGCCGCTGCCCATGCCCGCCAGCAGGCGCTGCACGGCCGCCCGGTCGTAGTGGTAATGCTGGTTGCAGAACTCGCAGTCGACATCGACCCCGCCGCGCTCGGCGAGCAGCGACTCGATCTCGGCGCGCCCCAGCGCCAGCAGCGTCGCCTCCACCCGCTCGCCTGAACACGAGCAGCCAAAGCGCAGCGCCTGCGTCGCCAGCAGGTGCAGGTCTTCCTCTGCGAACAGCCGGCCGAGCAACTGCGCGGGTTCGAGGTGCAGCAGCTCCTGCGGCCGGGTGGTGGCGGCGAGCATTGCGAGGTGCTCCCAGCGCAGTGCGTCGGCGGGCGCGTTGCTGCCCGGCAGGCGCTGCAGCAGCAGGCCCGCAGCGCGCGTGTCGTCGGCGGCCAGCAGGATGCAGCCCGGCAACTGCTCGGAGGTGGCGAAGTAGCCCTCCAGCGTTTCGGCGAGACCACCCGGCGCCAGCTCGACGATGCCCTGATAGCGGCGCCCGTCACCGCGCGCGTCGAGCGTGATCACCAGCCGCCCGGCGCCGACCAGTTCCTGAAAGTCGCTGCCGTGCAGCGGTTCGTCCCAGCGCGCCAGCGCGCGCAGCGTCGAGCCGGCGCGGCTATCCGCCACCAGCAGGCGCAGCGGCCCCGCACCGCGCAGCTCGACGATCACTTGTCCATCCGCCTTGAGGTTGCCACCCAGCAGCGCCGTCGCCGCCAGCAACTGGCCGAGCAGCCCGCGCACCACCGGCGGGTAGTGGTGCCGCGACAACACGTCCTGCCAGGCGGCGTCGAGCTGCACCAGCAGGCCGCGCACCGGCGCCGTGGCAAACGTGAAGCGGTGCAGCGTGTCGGTGGACATGGGGAAACCCAGGCGCGAGCGGGCGGGCAGTATAGCGAGCGGACTATTGCTGGCCGCCCGGTTTGACCCGGTTCAGCCCGGCTCGATTTCCCGCAGATGCCGGCGCACCGCGAGTGCCGCGCCCGCGAAGCCGAGCCCGGCGCCGAGCAGCAGCACGCCAAGCCCGCCGACGAGACCAGGCGTCACAAGGCTGAGCGTGGAGCCGTAGAGCCCGGCCAGCGTGCGCACCGGGCCGGCCAGGCCGATGTTGACCGCGAGCAGCAGGATCATCGCGACGACACCGCCGCTGAAGCCCTGCAGCAGGCCCCAGTACAGGAACGGTCGGCGGATGAAGGCGTCGGTGCCGCCGATGAGCTTGGTGATCTCGATCTCGGCGCGGCGGTTGAAGATGGCAAGGCGAATGGTGTTGCCGGTGACCAGCACCACGCCCGCGCCGAGCAGCGCCGCGAACGCCCACACCGTGCGCCGGCCAAGTTCGAGCAGCGCGTTCAGGCGGCGTACCCATTCGAGGTCGGCCTGCACGTCCTGCACCTGCGGCAGGGCGCGCACGCGGTCTGACAAGCGGGCCAGCGTCGCCTCGTCCGCAGTACCGGCCGGCGTCAGCACCAGCGCGGCCGGCAGCGGGTTCTCGCCGAGCAGCGCGAGCGCCTCGCCGAGACCCGAGCTGCGCTCGAATTCCCGCAGCGCCTGCGCGCGGTCGATCAGCTCCACCTTCGCCTTGCCGGCGAGCTCGCGGCCGAGCTTGCGCGCGAGATCGGCCGCGTCCGCGTCCGGCGTGTCGATCTTGAGGTAGGCGGTCAACCGCGCGTCGGCGTCCCAGCCGGCGGTGGCCGTGCGCAGCGTGGCAAGACCCAGCAACAGCGTCGCTGGGAGGGCAAGGCTCACGCCGATCACGAGCGCCGTCAGCAGCGTGTTGACGCGCTGGCGCCACAACTGGCCGAGACTGCCGACCAGCGCCTGCAGGTGCCGTTCGAGGTAGCGCGGCATGGATCAGGCGTCGCTCAGCAGCGTGCCGGCGTGCAGGATCAGCGTGCGGGCGTCCATCTCGTCGATCAGCGCGTGGTCGTGGCTCGCGATCAGCACCGCGACGCCGACCTGATTGAAATCGCGAAACAGGCGCATCACCTCGCGCGACAGTTCCGGGTCGAGGTTGCCGGTCGGCTCGTCCGCCAGCAGCAACGGCGGGCGCGCCACCAGCGCCCGGGCGATGCCGACGCGTTGCTGCTCGCCGCCCGAGAGTTGCAGCGGCAGGCTGCGTTCCTTGCCGAGCAGGCCCACCTTGTCGAGCGCCGCGCGCACGCGCCGGGCGATTTCCGGCCCGCGGTGGCCGGCCACCACCAGCGGCAGCGCCACGTTGTCGCCGACCGACAGCTCCGGCAGCAGCTTGTGGTCCTGGAAGATCATGCCGATGTTGCGCCGGTAGTACGGCAGCCGGCGGCGCGAGAGTTGGGCGAGGTTCTGGCCGTTGACCACGGCCTGGCCGCGGCTGGGTTTCTCGATGCCGGCGATCAGCTTCAGCAGCGTGCTCTTGCCGGCGCCGGAGTGGCCGGTCACGAAGGCGAGCTCGCCGGCTTCGAGCGTGAAGCTGATGTCTTTCAGCGCGTCGCCGCCGTTCGCGTAGCGCTTGCTGACGTGCTCGAAGCGGATCACGGCGCCTCGCCAGCTTCATCGCGAGACAGGAGCGCCTCCACAAACTCTTGCGCCACGAAGGGACGAAGATCGTCCGCCTTCTCGCCGACGCCGATGTAGCGGATCGGCAGGCGAAGCTGGCTTGCGATTGCCAGCACCACGCCGCCCTTGGCGGTGCCGTCGAGCTTGGTCAGCACGAGACCCGTGACGCCGATCGCCTCGTTGAACTGGCGCGCCTGGATCAGCGCGTTCTGGCCGTTGCCGGCGTCGAGCACCAGCAGCGTCTCGTGCGGCGCGGCGGCGTCAAAGCGGCCCATCACGCGGCGAATCTTGCGCAGTTCATCCATCAGCCCGGCCTGCGTGTGCAGGCGGCCGGAGGTGTCGGCGATGACGACGTCGGCGCCGCGCGTCTTCGCCGCCTGCAGCGCGTCGAAGATCACCGCCGCCGGGTCTGCGCCGGGCTGCTGGGAAATCACCGGCACGCCGAGGCGCTCGCCCCAGATCTTCAGCTGCTCCACCGCCGCGGCGCGAAACGTGTCGCCCGCCGCCAGCACCACCTGTTGGCCGTCGGCCTTCAGACGCTGCGCGAGCTTGCCGATGGTGGTGGTCTTGCCGGCGCCGTTGACGCCGGCCATGAGGATGACGTGCGGCTTGGCGGTGAAGGCCGGCGCCGGCACCTCGCAGGGCGCGAGCAGCGTCACCATGCGCTCCTTGAGCGCCGCGAGCACGGCGGCGCCGTCGGCGAGTTCGTGCCGGGCCAGACGCGCGTTCAGATCATCCACCAGCGTGGTGGTGGCCTCCACGCCGGCGTCGGCGCCGAGCAGCAGGGTTTCTATTTCGTCGACCGTGAGCGCGTCGATGGCGCGCCGGCCGAGCACCAGGTCGGCGATACCGCCGCCGAGGCGCTCGCGCGTGCGGGACAGCCCCTGACGCAGGCGGGCGAACAGCCCCGGGCGGGAAGTTTCGGTCATGGAAACGGGCTGAAACCGGGGCGGCGGATCGGTGGTCGAAGGCCACGTTATGCTAACACCGGCGCCGCGGCGGCCCGCGCGCCCTTACCCACAGGAGCTTCCCGGTGAAACGCACCCTGAGCGCCCTGCTGCTGCTGGCGGGAGCGCCGTTGCACGCGGCTGTGCCGACCCCGTCGGCGACGCAGGAACAGACCCTCGGCAACGGCATGAAGGTGATCGTGCGCGAGGACCACCGCGCCCCGGTGGCGGTGACGCAGGTCTGGTACAAGGTCGGCAGCAGCTACGAGCCGGGCGGGCTCACCGGCATCTCGCACGTGCTCGAACACATGATGTTCAAGGGCACGGCGCGTCTGGCGCCGAACGAGTTCTCGCGCATCATCGCCGACAACGGCGGCGAGGAGAACGCGTTCACCGGCAGCGACTACACGGCGTATTTCCAGACCCTGGCGGCCGACCGCATCGAGGTCAGCTTTCGCCTGGAAGCCGACCGCATGCGCAACCTGCGCCTGGACCCGGCCGAGTTCGCCAAGGAAATCGAGGTGGTCAAGGAAGAGCGCCGCCTGCGCACCGACGACCAGCCGCAGTCGCTGCTCTATGAACAGTTCAACGCCACGGCGTACCTGGCGCACCCCTACCGCAACCCCGTGATCGGCTGGGCCGATGATCTCGCCACGCTGACCGTGGATGACCTCAAGGACTGGTACCGGCGCTGGTACCAGCCGAGCAACGCCACGCTGGTGGTGGTCGGCGACGTCGACCCGGCGCGCGTGTTCGCGCTCGCGCGGCGCTACTTCGGCGGCCTGCCGGGCGGGCAGGTCGCGCCGCCCAAGCGCCAGATGGAGCCCGCCCAGCGCGGCGAGCGGCGGGTGGAACTCAAGGCCCCGGCCGAGGTGCCGTACCTGGTGATGGGCTACCACGGGCCGGCGGCGACCGCCGATGCCGCCGACTGGGAGCCGTACGCGCTCGAAGTGCTGGCCGGCGTGCTGGACGGCGGCGAGAGCGCGCGCCTGGCAAGCCAATTGCGCCGCGGGCGGGAAATCGCCGCCGGCGCCGGGGCGGGCTATCGGGGCTTCCAGCGCGCGCCGGGGATGTTCCTGCTGGAGGGCACCCCGGCGCAGGGTCACACGGTCGAGGAGCTCGAGCAGGCGTTGCGCGGGCAGATCCTCACGCTCGCCCAGACGCCGGTGGCGGCCGACGAGCTCGATCGCGTCAAGGCGCAGGTGGTCGCGGCCGAGGTCTACCAGCGCGATTCGGTGTTCTACCAGGCCATGCGCATCGGTCTACTGGAGACCATCGGCATCGGCTGGCAGGTGGGCGAGGACTACGTGCGGCGCATCCGGGCGGTCACGCCCGAACAGGTGCAGCAGGTGGCGCTGAGGTATCTGGGCGAGGACAAGCTGACCGTCGGCGTATTGCGCCCACAGCCGGGCGTGCTGCCCAAGCGCCGCCCGGCCGGGATCCCCGGCGGCCGCCACGACATCGGGAACTGACATGCGCACGGACAATCGCGGCTTATTCCCTCGCCGGGCGCTGCTGACACTGCTGGGCGGTGTCCTCGGCGGGCTGCTCAGCACCACCGCCGTCGCCATTCCGGCCATCGAGACCTGGACCACCGCCAACGGCGCGCGCGTGCTGCTGGTCAGCACGCCCGCGCTGCCGGTGGTGGACGTGCGTATCGCGTTTGACGCTGGCGCTGCCCGCGACGAGGCCACGCCGGGCCTTGCGCGCTTCACCAGCGGGCTGCTGTTCGACGGCGCGGGCGGACTCGACGCGCAGGCCATCGCCAGCGGCTTCGAGCGGCTCGGCGCGCAGTACGGCGCATCCGCCGAGCGCGACATGGCGGTGGTGTCGCTGCGTTCTCTGGCGGACGCGCCACAGCTCGACCCGGCCGTGGACCTGCTGGCGACGATTCTCGCGAAGCCGGATTTCCCGGACGACGCCGTCGCCCGCGCCCGCCGCACGCTGGAGGTAGCGCTGGCGCAGGAGCGCGAGCAGCCGGGGCAGATTGCGAGCCGCGCGTTCTATCAGGCCGCCTACCGCAGCCATCCGTACGCGAGCTGGCCGGACGGCGAGCCCGAGACGCTGGCGCTGCTGACGCGGCAGGCCGCGCAGGACTTTCACCGTCGCTACTACGTGGCGCGCAACGCCGTGGTGGCCATCGTCGGCGCGGTGGACCAGCCCGCCGCGCAGGCGCTCGCCGAACGGCTGCTGGCCGGGCTGCCGGCCGGCGAGGCGGCACCCGCACTCACTGCCGTACTGCCATTGGCGCAGGCCGCCAACGAGCGCATCCACCACCCGTCCGCACAGGCGCACATCCTGCTGGGTGCGCCGGTGCTCACGCGCGACGACCCGGACTATTTCCCGCTGGTGGTCGGCAACCACGTGCTCGGCGCCTCGGGCCTGGTGTCGCGCGTCAGCAACGTCATCCGCGAGCAGCGCGGCCTCGCCTACAGCGCCTACAGTTATTTCATGCCCATGCGCGCGGCCGGGCCGTTTCTGATGGGCCTGCAAACGCGCGGCGACCAGGCCGGCGAGGCAACCGCCCTGCTGCGCCAGACGCTGGATGAATTCGTCACCGAAGGGCCGACCGGGGCGGAGCTCGCCGCCGCCCAGCGCAACCTGTCGGGCGGCTTTCCGCTGCGCCTGGACAGCAACAAGGAGATCGTGGACTACCTCGCCATGCTGGGTTTTTACCGCTTGCCGCTCGACTGGCTGGATCGCTACGTCGAGCGCGTGAACGCCGTCACCGTGGAGCAGATCAGGGACGCCTTCGCGCGGCGCGTGGACTCCGAGCGGCTGGTGCTGATCCGCGTCGGCGGCGACGCGGGCTCCGCCATCCGGTGAGCGGGCCACGCAACGAGGTCCGCATCATCGCCGGCCGCTGGCGCGGCCGGCGGCTGCGCTTTCCGGCCGACGCCGGCATCCGCCCGACGCCCGACCGGGTCCGCGAGACGCTGTTCAACTGGCTGCAGGGCGCCATTGGCGGCGCGCGTTGTCTGGATCTTTTCGCCGGCAGCGGCGCGCTCGGCATCGAGGCCCTGTCGCGCGGCGCCGACAGCGTGGTGCTGGTGGAGCGCGACGCGCGCGTGGCGGCCTACCTGCGGGACACGCTCAAGGCGCTCGACGCGCGCGGCGGCGAGGTGCAACAGGGCGAGGCGGCGGCGTTTCTGCGCGGTGCCGGCCGGCGCTTTGATCTGGTGTTCCTCGACCCGCCGTTTGCCGAGCACGCGCTCGCGCCGCTGCTGGCTACGCTCGCCGCCTGCGGCCAGCTTGCCCCGCGGGCGCTGGTGTACATCGAGCACGCGGCGCGCGATGGCGAGCCGCCGTTGCCAACCGGCTTTGCGCCCTGGCGCAGCAAGCGCGCCGGGGAGGTCGGCTATCATCTTCTGGCGTGGGAAGGCGCTGCCTGACAGGCCCGCGCGTCCAGTCCACCGGCCGCCCGGCCACCGCCCCGTCACCTACGCAGGCCGCGCATGGCAACCGTCGTCTATCCGGGATCGTTCGACCCCATCACCAACGGCCATGCCGACCTCATCGAGCGCGCGGCGCGGCTGTTCGGGCAGGTCATCGTCGGCATCGCGCGCAACATCAGCAAGCAGCCGCTGTTCAGCCTCGACGAACGCATTGATCTGGTGCGGGCCGTGGTTGGCCAGCTGCCGAACGTGCGCGTCATGCCGATCGACGGCCTGTTGGTCGACTTCGTGGCCAGCCAGAACGCGCAGGTCATCCTGCGCGGCCTGCGCGCGGTGTCGGATTTCGAGTACGAGTTCCAGCTTGCCACCATGAACCGCCACCTGCGCCCGCAGGTGGAGACCATCTTCCTGACGCCGGCCGAACAGCACTCGTTCATCTCGTCGAGCCTGGTCAAGGAAGTGGCGCGGTTCGGCGGCGACGTGTCGGTGTTCCTGCACCCGGCGGTGGCGGCGGCGCTGCGCGCGCGCATCGCCGCGGCCTGAGGCACGATCATGCTCGCCCCACTGCGCCGGCTGCTGGCCGTGCTGGCGCTCGCCATCGCGACGCCAGTCGCCGCGGCGGACGCGGCCTTGCCGGACGCCACGGCCATCGAACAGCGCCTGGCGGCCGTCAAGGCGGACGCTGCACTCGCCGATGCCGACCGCAGTGCCCTGGCAGCGGAACTGCAGACAGCGCTGCGCGAGACCCAGCAGGCAGCGGCCCAGCGGGCCGAGCGCGACGCCCTGCTGCGCACCGTCCGCGCGGCGCCCGGGCGCATCGCCGCTCTGCGCGCCGAACGCGCGCCGGCGTTGTCCGTGCCGCCAGCAACCGCGGATCTCGCCAGCCTCGGCGCGGCGCTGGCCGATGCGCAAGGCATGCTCGAAGCGGCGCTCAACGAGCAGGCGGCGGCCGACCGCCGCGCGCAGGCCCTGGACCAAGCACCGCTTACGCTGCAAACCGAACTCGCGCAGGCGCGCGCCGCGCTGCAGCAGATCGGTTCAGCCGACGACGCCGCGCCGTCTAACAGCGGACCGCTGCACGAGGCGCAGGCGCTCGCGCGTGCGGCGCAACGCGCGGCGCTCCAGGCGGGCATTGCGCTGCGCGAGGAACAACTGCGCACGGTCGAGATTCGGCGCGAGCTGGCGCAGGCCGAGCGCGACGCCGCCGAGCGCCGGGCAGCCGCACTGCAGGACCACGTGGACGCACTGTCGGCGCGCGTGAGCACAGCGCGCCAGGCGATGGCCCGCCAGGAACTCGCCGACGCCGAGGCACTGGTCGCGCGCACGGCCGACGCGCACCCGCTGATCCGCGACACCGCAGCCCGGCAGGCCGAGCTGACGCGGGAACTGGCCGGCGTGCTGCAGGCGGACGACCGCACCGGCGCCGCCATCGAACGCACCCAGGCGCAACTGGCGCAACTCGAGGCACTGCTGCGCGCCACCCAGGCGCAACTCGAACTCGCGGAACTGAGCGGCAGCCTGGCGCAGGCCCTGCACGACCGGCGCCTGCGCCTGCCGCGACCGGCCGATTACCGGCGCGAGACGGCCGAGCGCAACCGCGACATCGGGGAAGCGCGGCTGCGCCAGTTGAGCCTCAGCGAGCAACGACGACAGCTCGGCCTGCCCTACCAGGAGGCGCGCGCGCTGGTGCGCCAGGCCGACCCGCCGATCGCGCCGGAGCAGCTGACCGCCCTCCAGCAAGAACTCGGCGGCCTGCTGCGCGCCGAGGGCAAGCTGGTCGAGCGGCTGGACGACGCCTACGCGCGACGGATCACGCTGGTGAGTGATCTCGGTCGCCGGCAACAGCAGCTGCAGCAGGTGGCGCAGAGCTACGCCGAGCTGCTCGACCGGCGCCTGCTGTGGACGCCCGATACCCCCGTATTCGGCCGTGACGTACTCGCCGCCTGGCCCAGCGTGCTCGACACGCTGTTGCGTCCGAGCCGCTGGGCCGAGCTGCCGGCAGCGCTGGTGACAGCGCTCGCCACGCGACCCGCCGGCGCGCTGGCGCTGGCCTTGCCGCTGCTGCTGTTTGTCCTGCGCGGGCGGTTGGCGCGGCGCGAGCGAACCGACGCGCTGCGCCTGACGGACGTGCACCGCGACAGCGCCTGGCTGACTGCGCGCGCACTGGTGTACTGCGCGCTGCGCGCTGCGCCGTGGCCGGCAACGGTTTATCTGCTTGGGCGCCTGCTGACCAGTGGCGCCGGCGAGGATTCGTTCGCCGCGGCCGGAGGTGCGGCGCTGTCCGGCATCGCGCCATGGGTATTCGTGCTCGGCCTTGTGCGCGACATCGCCCGCCGCAGCGGGGTGCTGGACCTGCACTATCAATGGCGAAACAACACCCGCCAGTTGCTGCGCCGGCAGGTGACGCGTCTGCGCCTCGTGGCGGTCCCGGCCGGGATGCTGGTACTTCTCGGCGAACGGCTCGCGCAGCCTGCGCTGCGGGGCAGCGTCGGCCGGTTGGCGTTCCTGGTGTTCTCGCTGGCGCTGGCGGCATTCCTCTGGCGCACGCTGCACCCACAGCGCGGCGCCCCGGCGGCGTACCTGGCTGCCCGCCCGGACAGCCGGCTGTGGCGCTGGCGGCGCGTGTGGCATCCGCTGCTGATGGCGTTGCCCCTGGTGCCCGCTGCGCTGGCGCTGGCGGGGTTCTATTACGCCGCCCTGCAATTGCAGGCACGCCTGGTCGAAACCGCCGGCTGGCTGCTGGGCGTGCTGCTGGTGTACTACCTGGTGCTGCGCGCGCTCGCAGTAGCCCAACGCCGGCTGCGGCTCAAGCAGGCACTCGCGCCGGACGGCGAGGACTCACCAGACGCCGACGAGCGGCTCGACATCGAGGCCGTGGACGACCAGGCGCGCCGCCTGCTCGGCTTTGTACTGTCGGTAAGCCTGCTGGGCGTGCTGCTGTGGGTTTGGGGGGACTTGCTGCCGGCGCTGCAGACGCTCGACGAGATCGTGCTCTGGCGCTATCGCCTGGGCAGCGAGGCCACCGCGACGGGCACGGTCACGCTGCTGAGCGTCCTGCTGGCCGGCGGCGTGGCGACGCTGACCGTGCTGGCCGCGCGCAACCTGCCGGGGGTGCTCGAAATCGCCGTCCTGCAGCGGCTCGACATGGACGCCGGCGCCCGCTACGCGGCCATCACCGTCACCCGCTACGTCATCGTCACCGTGGGCGTGCTGGTGGCGGTCAACCTGCTTGGCCTCGAATGGTCGAAGGCGCAGTGGCTGGTGGCCGCGCTCGGCGTCGGTATCGGATTCGGACTGCAGGAGATCATCGCCAACTTCATCTCGGGCCTGATCATCCTCGCCGAGCGGCCGTTCCGGGTCGGCGACATCGTCACCGTGGGCGGCGTCAGCGGCAACGTGGCGCGCATCCGCATCCGCGCGACGACCATCACCGACTTCGACCGCAAGGAACTGATCGTCCCGAACAAGACCTTCATCACCGAGCAGTTCGTCAACTGGACCCTGTCGGACCAGATCCTGCGCGTGGTGATCAAGGTCGGCCTCGCCTACGGCGTCGACACCGCCGCGGCGCAGAAACTGCTGCTGGACGTGGTCAGCGCCAACCCCCGCCTGCTGCCGGAGCCGGCACCGCAGGTGCTGTTCACCAACTTCGGCGACAGCGCGCTCGAATTCGAGGTCCGTGTGCACGTGCGCACATTGCAGGACTCCGTGCCCGCCCGCCACGAGCTGCTGATGGCCATCAACCAGGCGCTGCACGAGGCCGGCATCGAGATTCCCTTCCCGCAGCGCGACGTGAACCTGCGCAGCGTGTCGGCGCAGGCGGCGCAGGTGCTGGGGTGCGACCCGGCACCCGCGGCATAGGCGGCCCGGCCGCCCAAAAACGCAAAAGCCGCCTGCCGGGGATCCGACAGGCGGCTTTTTTGCTTCGTCCGCTGCGCGGAGCGAAGCTGGATCAATCCTCGCCGAAGAAATCCAGCAGCAGCTTGTTGAAGCGCGCGGCGTGCTCGATCTGCGTCCAGTGGCCGCACTTGCCGAACAGGTGCAGCTGGGCGTTCGGGATCAGCTCGAACAAGCGCATCGAGTTGCTGAACGGCAGGATGCGGTCCTCGCGGCCGTGGATGATCATGGCCGGCGACTGGATCCTGGCGATGTCGTCTTCCGGGCTGGCCAGCGCGTCGATCCACTGCTGGCGCGGCGCCGGGAACATGCTGGCGTAGGCCTCCTGCACGCCCTCGCGCAGGCTCGCCTCGTAGCGCAGGCGGGCCAGTTCGTCGCTGACCAGGTTACGGTCGTAGGCGAACAGGTCAAGCATCTTGCGCATGTTCTCGAACGAGGGCGTGTAGCCCCAGGCGTGGTCGAGGCCGTCGGTGAGCGGGAACTTAACGCCCGCCGCGCCCATCAGCACGATGCGATTCACGCGGCTCGCATGACGGATGGTGGTAGCCAGCGTCAGCGCCCCGCCGTAGGAATTGCCGACCAGGTTGACCTTCTCCAGGCCCAGCGCGTCGATGAAATCGATGAGGTGCTTCACCCAGCAATCGAGCGTGTACTTCACGCCGGCTGGGTGCTCGGTGTAGCCGAAGCCCAGCATGTCCGGCGCCAGCACGCGCAGCTTTTGCGACAGCACCGGGAAGGCCAGGCGCCAGTTGGAAAACGCGCTCACGCCCGGGCCAGAGCCATGGACCAGGACCGTCGGGTAGCCCTCGCCGAGATCGTGGTAGTTGGTGTTGATGCCGCCGGCGTTGATCCACTTGCCGATTTCGGGATTGCTCATGGTGATCTCGTGTTGAGTGAACGGCGGGCCTATCGCCCCAATTCCTTGGCTGACTTGCCGGCGATGCCCCAGTTGGTGTTCGGCACGTCGTTGATGAGCACGCGCACCTGCTCGGGCTTGGAGCCGAGCACGCGGCACGTGGTCTCGGTCAGCTCGCGGATGAGGCCGAGTTTCTGCTCCTCGGTGCGGCCTTCGAGGATGTTGACCTGAATGAACGGCATGGCGGTGTCCTCAGACGAAGCTGACCGAAATGGAACCGAGATCCTGGTAGTGCACGGTCACGGTGTCGCCGGCCTCGACCGCCACGGCAGCGGTAACGCCGCCGGTCATGATGAAGCTGCCGGCCGGCAGCGCCTCACCCTTGGCGCCCAGCATGTTGGCCAGCATCGCCACGCTCGCCGCAGGGTGGCCCAGCACCGCCGCGCCGCAGGAAAGCCCGACCGGCTGGCCGTTCTTTTCCATCACCAGACCCAGCGTCTTGAGGTCCACGTCGTTGACGTCGCGGCTGCGCCCGCCCGTGACGAAACGACTCGACGAGCTGTTGTCGGCGATCACGCTGACCATGTCGAACTTGAAGTCGCGGTAGCGCGAATCGATGATTTCGAGCGCCGGCAGCACGAAGTCGGTGGCCGCCAGCACGTTGCCGATGTGCACGCCGGGGCCCTTCAGCGGCGCCTTGGTGACGAAGGCGATCTCCGCCTCCACCTTCGGGTGGATCAGCTTTTTCGTATCAATGACGCCGCCGTCCTCGACCGCGAAGTAGTCGAACAGCAGGCCGTAACCCGGCTTGTCGACGCCCATCTGGACCATCTTGGCGCGGGACGTGAGGCCCATCTTGTAGCCGACCTGGCGGATGCCGCGCGCGAGCTTGCGATCCCGGATCGCCTCCATCACCTGGTATGCCTCGGCGATGGTCATGTCCGGGTGGTCGTCGGTGATCTTGGTGACGTCGTAGGCTTCGAGTTCGGCCTTCTCCAGGTACTCGGCCAGTTTGGCGACGGTCGCCGCATCAAGTGCCATGCGCGTGTCCTCAGTGTTTGTGAAGAAATGCACGTCCTGTGCATTTCTTGCATCGCAAGTCCGGTACACGCCCGGACTTGCTTGCGCGAATGAAGCCCTGGCGGGCTTGATTCGCGTCCGGCCATCCTTGGCCGGCCTGAGAGCTTGGAAAATTCACAAGCTCTCAGGCGTGGGCGGGCTGCTTGCCGCGTTCGGCCAGCATTTCGAGCGCGATCGACTCGATCATGTCCTCCTGCCCGGCCACGGTCTTGCGCCGGCCGCACTCGACCAGCAGGTCGCGCACCGAAATGCCGTAGCGCTCCGAGAAGCGTTTGGCGTGCAGCAGGAACGTGGAGTACGTGCCGGCGTAGCCGAGCGACAGCGAATCGCGGTCCACGCGCACCGGCTGGTCCATGATCGGCCGCACGATGTCCTCGGCCACGTCCATGATCTTGTAGAGGCTCACGCCGGTGTCGATCTTCAGCCGGTCGCACACCGCCACCAGCGTTTCGAGCGGCGTGTTGCCGGCACCGGCACCCAGACCCGCGGCAGAGCCGTCGATGCGGTTGGCGCCGGCCTCGATGGCCGCGAGCGAGTTCGCCACGGACATCGACAGGTTGTTGTGGGCGTGGAAACCGAGTTCCACGTTCGGCGCGAGATTCGCCCGCAGCAGGCCGACCTTGGCGGTCACGTCGTCCGGCAGCATGTAGCCGGCCGAGTCGGTCACGTAGATGCAGGTGGCGCCGTAGGACTCGAACAGCTTGGCCTGCTCCAGCAGTTTTTCCGGGCTCGCCATATGCGCCATCATCAGAAAGCCGACGGCGTCCAGGTTCAGCTTGCGCGCAAGACCGATGTGCTGCTCGCCGCAGTCGGCCTCGGTGCAGTGCGTGGCGACGCGGATGCTGGACACGCCCAAATCGGCCGCCATGCGCAGGCCGTCCACGGTACCGATGCCCGGCACCAAGAGACACGACACCTTGGCCTGCTTCAGGTGCGGCACGGTGGCCTTGAGGTATTCCTCGTCCGTGTGCAGGCCAAAGCCGTAGTTGATGGAGGTGCCGTCCAGGCCGTCGCCGTGGGTGACCTCGATCATCGGCACGCCGGCTTCGTCCAGCGCCGACGCGATGGCCGTCATCTGTTCCAGCGTGATCTGGTGGCGCTTGGCGTGCATGCCGTCGCGCAGGCACATGTCGTGCAGGGTGACCTTGCGGCCCTTCAGATCGGTGAGTGCCATGGTGCTGTCCTCGTCGTGATCAGGCGGCGGCGGTCTTGAACTTGGCCGGGTCGAAGGCGCCGGACAGGATGTCCTCGGCGATCATCTCGGCGGTGCGCGCGCCGGCGGCGGTCATGATGTCGAGGTTGCCGGCGTACTTGGGCAGGTAATCACCCAGGCCCTCGACCTCCAGGAAGATCGACACGCGGTTGCCGTCGAACACCACGTTGTGCAGCAGGCGGTAACCGGGCACGTACTTCTGCACCTCGGCCACCATGTCCTTCACCGAGGCGCGGATGGCGTCCTCGTCCGGAATGGTTTCGGTGAGGCAGTGCACCGTGTCGCGCATGATCAGCGGCGGCTCGGCTGGGTTCAGGATGATGATGGCCTTGCCCTTGCGCGCGCCGCCCACCACCTCGATGCCCTTGGCCGTGGTGCGGGTGAACTCGTCGATATTCTTGCGCGTGCCGGGGCCGGCCGACTTGGACGACACGGTGGCGACGATCTCGCCGTACACCACCGGCTGCACGCGGCTGACCGCCGCCACCATCGGGATGGTGGCCTGGCCGCCGCAGGTGACCATGTTGACGTTCATCTCGCGCTTGCCGAGGT
>NZ_JBFWOM010000023.1:38383-40132 GCF_050250495.1 Immundisolibacter sp.
GACGACACGGTGGCGACGATCTCGCCGTACACCACCGGCTGCACGCGGCTGACCGCCGCCACCATCGGGATGGTGGCCTGGCCGCCGCAGGTGACCATGTTGACGTTCATCTCGCGCTTGCCGAGGTGGTCCTTGAGATTCACCGGCGGCACGCAGAACGGCCCGATGGCGGCCGGGGTCAGGTCGATCATGACCACGCCGCGGCTGGTCAGCTTGTCCGAGTTTTCCTTGTGCACGTAGGCCGAGGTGGCGTCGAAGGCAATCTGGATGTTGTCCTCGGCCAGGTGCGGCAGCAGGCCGTCCACGCCCTCGTGGGTGGTCTTCATGCCGTGCTCGCGCGCCTTGCGCAGGCCGTCCGAGTCGGGGTCGATGCCGACCATCCAGACCGGCTTCAAGACCTTGCTGCGCTCCAGCTTGAACATGAGGTCGGTACCGATGTTCCCGGAACCGATCAGGGCGCAGTTGATTTTCATGGAAGATTCCTCGGCAGGCCGGCGAGCGGCGAAAGCGCCGTCGCCCGGCGGCGGACGGCCCGGATGGCACTTTCCGGGCCCGTAATGGTACCGGCCGGCGCGCACCGGCCACAAGGCGAGCCGGGCATTCCCACCGTGCGTTGTCGCTGCCCTGCTAGGCTGTTGCCGCCGCTTGAAACCCACGCAGGAGTGCCGAAATGGACCTGACGCTGTACACCGCCGACGTGTTCACCGGCCAGCCCTTCGGCGGAGCGCAGATCGCCGTATTTCCGCGCTCGGATGGGCTCGATGCGGCCACCATGCAGCGCATCGCGGCGGAGCTGAACCTGCCCGGCACCGTGTTCGTGACAGCCACGGCCGACCCCCGGCAGCACCGCGTGCGCACCTTCACCCCGCGCGAGGAAATCGACTTCGCCGGCCAGGCAGTACTCGCCGCGGCCCACATCCTCGCCATCGACGGCCAGGCGCCGAGCGACGGCAGGCTCGACCTGCTGCACGGCTTCGGGCCTGTGCAGGTGCGTCTGGGCGCCGCGCAGGGGCGGACCGGCTTCGTGCAGTTCAGCCGCACGGTGTTTCCGGTGGTCGACCGTTTCGTGCCGACCGCGGACGAGCTCGCCGGCATCCTGTCGCTGGAACGGCGCGCACTCGGCGAGCGCGACCTGCAGGCCCTGCTGGTGGCCTGTGAGCGGCCGTACCTGATCCTGCCGGTGCGCAGCCTGGACGCCCTCACCGCCGCCCGCTTCGATGCCGCCGCCTGGGCCGCCTCGCACGCGCCATCCATGCTGGCGCAGGAGCTGCTGCTGTTCTGCCGCCAGACCGAAAGCCCGCAGGCCAACTTCCACGCCCGGCTGATCGGCCCCGACATCGCCCCGCGCGAGGATCCACCCATCGGCGCTGCGCTGCCCGCCTTCGCGGCGTATCTGGCGGCCCAGCCGAACCTTCGCGCCGGCACGCACACGTTCGTCGTGGAGCGCGGCTTCGACGCCACGCGCAAGAGCCTGCTCCAGGCCGAATTCGACAAGCGCGCGGGCGGCGGCCTCACCCTGCGCGTGGGCGGCCAGGTGGTGCCGATGATTCAGGGCACGCTCGGCGTGCCGGATTGAGTGCGGGCGCCGGGCACTCAGCCCGGGCCGTCGGCGGCAGCCGCCCGGCGCGTGGCGATGGCGTCTTCCAGCACCGCGATGTGTTCGCGATCTTCCCCCGTCAGCTGCGGCATCCGGGCGACGTCCGCCAACAGCGCCGCCGCACCGTCGAGGTCGTTCTGCAGCATCAGGAA
>NZ_JBFWOM010000024.1:0-33083 GCF_050250495.1 Immundisolibacter sp.
CGCTGTCCGCTTCCTTCAGAAACCCGATGATCTGCTCTTCGCTATACCGCTTCTTCACGTCCGACCTCCTTCGGTCTCAGTCGGACTCTAAGCCTCCGCGCTACTCAATCAGGGGGTAACGTCGGCCTTGGGACAAGACAGGCTGTGCGATGCTTGGGCATCGGGGTTCGGCTACCGCCTCCATGCGCGGCCGGATGAGGTACCGAGAACTACTCAAGAGGAGGTAGGGGCATGACGGACATGCGCGGCCGGGTGTGCGTGGTCACCGGCGCCAATTCCGGCATCGGCAAGGCGACGGCGCAGGGCCTGGCAGCCGCCGGCGCCACCGTGCTCATGGTGTGCCGCGATCGTGCGCGGGGCACCGCGGCGCAGCAGGAGATCGTCGCGGCCACAGGCAACCGCGCGGTCGAGTTATGGCAAGCGGATCTCGCCTCGCTCTCTGAGGTGCGGCGCCTGGCCGCCGAACTCCTTGCCGCGCACCCGGTCATTCACGTGCTGGTCAACAACGCCGGCGTGATGCTGGAAACACGTCAGCTCTCGGCGGACGGTTTCGAGTTGCAGTTCGCCGTCAATCACCTCGCGCCGTTCCTGCTGACGCGCCTGCTGGAGCCGGCGCTCGCCGCGGGCGCGCCGTCGCGCGTCGTCAACGTCAGCTCGCGCGTGCACAGCATGGGCAAGATCGATTTCGACGACCTGCAAAGCGCGCGCAAGTACAGGATGTTTGCGTCTTACGGGCAGTCCAAGCTCGCCTGCGTGATGGCTACCTTCGATCTTGCCGAGCGTTGGCAGCCGCTGGATATCACGGTGAATTGCCTGCACCCGGGCGTGATCGATACCAACCTCGGCGGCATGCCGGGCTTCGTGAAAAAGCTGCTGCCGAAGGCCGACAAGGGCGCCCGCACCTCACTGCATCTGGCGATGGCGCCCGAGCTCGCGGACGTCACCGGCCATTACTTCAGCGGCTGCAAGGAAGCGAAACCCTCTGCCCGGGCCAACGACCGCGACGTGCGCCACCGCCTGTGGGCGGAAACCGAGCGCCTGACCGGCATCGCCTGAGAGGGTGTGAATTTTTCAAGCGCTCAGACCGGCCAGGGATGGCCGGACCCGCATCAAGCACGCCAGCTTGATGCGGGGGAGCACGGCCGGGCGTGTACCGGACGTGCGACGCAAGAAATGCACAGGACGTGCATTTCTTGACAATCCCTGAATCGCCAAGCGGGCGCTCAGGCCGCGGCGAGATCCTCCTCGACCAACTGCGCGCCGCGCCAGGCGAGCGCCATGGTCGCGGCATTGGTATGCGCCGACACCAGCGTCGGCATGATCGAGCAGTCGATCACCCGAAGGCCGCTCACGCCGTGCACACGCAGCCGCGCGTCGACCACCGCCAGCGGGTTGTGGCCCATCTTGCAGGTGCCGGCCGGGTGTGCCACCGGGCCGCCGAATGCACTGTGAAATGCCAGCGCATCGTCGTCGCTTTGCACCGCCGAGCCGGGACTGCTCTCGCCGACCAGCAGGTCCGCCAGCGGCGCCTGCGCGGCGAGGTTGCGGATGTAGCGCAGGATGCGCCCGCTCATGGCGCGGTCCTCGTCGGCGGTGAAGAACGCCGACTCGATGCGCGGCTGCACGGCCGGGTCGGCGCTTTGGATCATCACCGTGCCCTGGCTTTCCGGGCGCAGCTGGTAGCCGAAGATCTGGATGCCGTGCCCGGCCTCGAAGGCCATCGACATCTTGCCGGGCTTGAGCGAGAACGGCGCCATCACGAGCTCCGCGTCCGGACGCGTGAGCTCCGGGCGGGTGCGCACGAAGGCCACCACGTCGTGCGAGCCGGTGGCCATCAGGCCCCGGCGCGTGGCGAGGTACTGGAGCACGTTGGCGCCCAGGCGCCAGCCACCGAACTGGCGGTTCAGGCTGTTGGTCCCGCGCAGGCGGAACTGCACCATCATCATGCGGTGCTCGCGCAGGTTCTGGCCGACGCCCGGCAGGTCGTGGACCACGGAAATGCCGAGCGATCGCAGGTGCTCGGCCGGGCCAACGCCCGACAGTTGCAGCAACTGCGGTGATTGCAGCGTGCCGCCGGCAAGGATCACCTCGCGCGCGGCGCGGAATTCCTGCGGCTGTCCATCGAGCGTACCCGCCACGCCGACCGCGCGCGTGCCGTCGAACAGCACCCGCCCGGCGAGAAAACCAGTCACCACGCGCAGGTTCGGGCGGTGCATCACCGGGCGCAGAAAGGCCGCCGCGGCGTCCTCGCGCCGGCCGTTGCGGATGGTGAACTGCACGTAGCCGATGCCTTCCTGCTCGGGGCGGTTTAAGTCATCCCGCACCGGCAGGCCAAGACGCGCGCCGGCGGCGATGGCGGCATCGCACAGCGGGTGCGGATTCGGGTGGCAGCTCACGCGCAGCGGGCCGCCACTGCCGCGCACCGCGTCGGCGCCGAGTTCGTGGTCCTCCATGGCCTTGAAACACGGGCCGATGTCCGACCACGCCCAGCCAGGGTTGCCGGCAGCGGCCCAGTCGTCGAAGTCCTGCGCCTGGCCGCGCGTGTAGAACATGCCGTTCACGGTGCTGGAGCCGCCCAGCATGCGCCCGCGCGGCCAGGACTCCGGCTCGTTGCCGTTGCCGGGCTCGGGCTCGGTGTCGAAGCGGCGCACGTGGTGCTGGTCGAACAGCAGCTTGCCGAAACCCTTTGGCATGCGCACGATGAGGCTGTTGTCGTCCTTGCCGGCTTCCAGCAGCAGCACGCGGTGCTTGCCGCTCGCGCTCAGACGATTCGCCAGCACGCAGCCGGCGGAACCGGCGCCCACGATGATGATGTCGGCGTCCACGCGCACTCCTCCCTGATTGGTGTTCTTCGGTCAGCCGTTCACGGCGCCCGGCAGGCGGGCTTGCGGCCCTGCGCGCGCGCCTGCTCGTAAAGCTCCAGCGCCTGCGGCAGGCGATTTTTCAGCGCCTCGATGCGGCCCCCGGCCGACGGATGCGTGGACAGGAACGCCGGCGGCGCGCCGCTGTTGGCGCGCTCCATGTTCTGCCACAGGGCCACGCTCTGACGCGGGTCGAAACCCGCCCGCGCCATCAGGTCGAGGCCCAGCAGGTCGGACTCGCTCTCCTGCGCGCGCGAGAACGGCAGCAGCACGCCCACCTGCGCGCCGACGCCGAGCAAGCCCATCAACTGTTGCTTGGCGGGCGTGGTGGCGCCGCTGATGGCCTGCGCCGCCTGAAGCCCGGTCTCGACCACCGCCTGGTTCGACAGGCGCTCGCCCGAATGGCGCGCCAGTACGTGCGCCACCTCGTGGCCGATGACCGTGGCGAGCTGGTCCTGGTTGGTGGCCACGCGCAGCAGGCCGGTGTTGACGCCGATCTTGCCGCCCGGCAGCGCGAAGGCGTTGGCCGAGTCGTCCCGGAACAGCGTGACCTCCCAGGCCTGCTGCCCGCCAGGCAACGCGCCGGTCACCGCCTGCGCCACGCAGCGCACGTAGGCATTGGCCGCGGGGTTGCCCTCGCGCGCTTCCTTTTTCTGGATGTCGGCGTAGGCGGCGAGGCCCATCTGCGCCAGATCAGCGTCCGAAAACAACTGCAACTGGCTGCGCCCGAGGGGGGACGTGGTGCAGGCGGCGAGCGCGATCAACGGCAGCAGAAACAGGTGCTTGAGCATGGTGAAAAGGCTTCGTGCGAGAGGAGCGCGTGTTCAGCGTGTGTTCAGGCAGGCGCCTGCACAGTGGCGTCACGCCGCGGGGATGGTCCCCGCCGCGCATGGCCCTGGAGGAATCCGCCATGGCGACCGGAAGGGTACTGAAAAAACTGTTTGCGATGTCGGCGCTGGCCGGCGCGCTGTTGATCGCCGCGCCCGCCCAGGCGCGCGATCGCGACCACGGGCATGGCGACCGATACGGCCACCACGACCGCCACAGCGGCCACGGCTGGAATGGGCACCACCGCTACCGTCATCACGGTGGTCATCATGGTGGGCATCACGGCCATCATCGGGGTCATCACTGGGGCCACCACGGCCGGCACTACGGGCACGGCGGCGGCTGGGGGTACTACGCGCCGCGCCACTACGCGCCGCCGCGCTACTACCACGACTATCACTACTACGACCGCGGCTGGGGCCGCATGGGCTACCACGACGACGGCGCGCTGATCCACTTCCTGGTGGACTACGCGCGCCACGACTGAGCGGCAGCCCCTCGGAGAGCACAGCGATGAAATTGGCACACCTGGTTCTGCTTCTGCCGCTGGTAGCCGGCTGCGCCACGGACGCCGCCGCCGGCTACCGCGGCGATCGCGATCGCTATTACGTGGACGCGCGGGTGACGCACGTCGAGCCGCTGTATCACACCGTGCGCGTGGAGGAGCCGCGCCGCGAGTGCTGGGACGAGGACGTGTACGTCGAGCGGCCCGCTTACCGCTCGCATACCGGCACCATCCTGGGTGGCATCGTGGGCGGCGTGCTGGGGCACGAGCTGGGCGGCCACCATCATCACGGTATCGCCACCGCCGCCGGCACCGTGCTTGGCGCCTCGATCGGGCGCGACCTGAGCCGCCGCCGCTACGCCGACGACGGCTATTACAGCCGCCGCGAGCGGTGCGAAGTGCGGCCCACGTACACTACCGAGCAGCGCATCGACGGCTACCGGGTCACCTACGTCTATGCCGGCCGGGAGCACGAGACGATCACCGACTACGAGCCCGGCGACGTCATCCGCGTGCGCGTGGACGTGGACCCGCACGAGGACTATTGAGCGCCCGCCCGCCGGCGCAGGAGCCCACCATGAAACGCCCTCTCTCGCTGATCTGCCTGGCGCTCGGCCTGCTGCTGTTGCCGGTCGGGTCGCCGCTGGCCGACCGGGCCATGGGCGACTCGGACGACCGCCGGGGCGGCTATAACGACCAGGACCGCAGCCGCGGCGGTGACCGTCAGCGCTACGACCGCAGCGGCGAACGCCGCCCGCTCGGCACGCTGCCCGACGACCGTGGCTATCACGACCGTCGTTACGGCGGAGACAACAATCCGGGTCGTCATTACGGAAACGATCGCCGCTGGGGTGGCGACGACCACCGGGGCAAGCACTACGGCAGCGACCGGCACGACGGCCACCGCGACTACCGCTACGAGCGGGACCGCTACCGCGATCGCTACGACGGCAGCCGCTACGGGCACGACCGCGACGCCCACCGCGCCGCCGAGGCGGTGCGCCGCGGCGAGCACGGTCGGGTGTTGTCCTCGCAGCCGGACGACGATCGCGGCTACCGCGTGCGCGTGCTGACGCCGGACGGCTACGTGCGCGAGCGCTACGTCGATCCGCGCGACGACGACTGATCCCCACGACTGGCCATGCGCGCCCTGGTGGTAGAAGACGAGGCCGCGCTGCGCGGGCAGCTGATGGCGGGTCTCGGCGCAGCCGGCTTCGTGGTCGACAGCGCCGGCGACGGCATGGAGGCCGAGTATTACGGGCTCGAATACCCGTACGACGTGGCCGTCATCGACCTTGGCCTGCCGCGGCGCGACGGCATGGCAGTGATTCGCCGCCTGCGCGACCGCGGCTGCCGGTATCCGATCCTCATCCTCACCGCCCGCGACGCCTGGCAGGACAAGGTGGCCGGCCTCGACGCCGGCGCCGACGACTATCTGGTCAAACCCTTCGAGATGGCGGAGCTGATCGCCCGCCTGCGGGCGCTGATCCGCCGCACGGCGGGCTGGGCCGACTCCGTCATCGCCTGCCCGCCGCTGAAGCTAGACACGCGCGAGAAGCGCGCCTCGCTCGACGAGGTGGAGCTCGACCTCACCGCCTACGAGTACCAGGTGCTGGAGTACCTGATGCTGCACGCCGGCGAGGTGGTGTCCAAGACCGAGCTCACCGAGCACCTGTACCCGGACGATGCCAGCCGCGACAGCAACGTGCTCGAAGTGTTCATCCGCCGCCTGCGGCAGAAGATCGACCCTGACGAGCAGCTCAACCCCATCGAGACCCTGCGCGGGCGCGGCTACCGGCTGGCGCTGCGGCGCGCCTGAATGGGCTCCATCCGCCGCCGCCTGCTGCTGTCGTCGCTGCTGGTGCTGGCGGTGTTTCTGGGCGCGACCGCTGTGGCGCTCGACCGCGCCTACCGCGACAGCGCCGAAGGCGCCCTGCGCGCCCGCCTCAAGGCCGACATCTACGCCCTGCTGTCGGCGGCGGAACTGCGCCGCGGCCGGCTGGAACTGCCGGACGACCTGCCCGAGAGCCGGCTCGAAGTGCTGGGTTCCGGCCGCTATGCGGAGGCCAGCGCCGCCGACGGCAAGGTGCTGTGGCGTTCGCCCTCGGCGGCTGGACTCGACCTGCCGCTGGTGCGCGGTCTCACGCCAGGACGCGAATCGTGGACCCGCGTCGGCGTGGATGGCGAGATGTTGCTGGCTTACAGCCTGGGTGTCGGCTGGGAGGTGCAGGGCGGCTCGACGCAACAGTTCACGTTCTCGGTCGCCGCGCGCCTCGACGAACTCGAAGCCGAGATCGGCCAGTTCGAGACCACGCTCATGCTGTGGCTCGGCGGCGCCGCCGCGCTGCTGCTGCTGACGCAGATGCTGATCCTGCGCTGGGGCCTGGGTCCGCTGCGGCGGGTCGCCCAGGATCTGCGGGGCATCGAGCGCGGCGAGCGCGACGCGCTGACCGGCGCCTATCCCGACGAGCTGACGCCACTCACGGACGGCCTGAACGCGCTGCTGCGGCACGAGCGCGCGCAGTTGCTGCGCCAGCGCAACGCGCTTGCCGATCTCGCGCACAGCATCAAGACGCCGCTCGCGGTGCTGCGCAACGCCGCCACCGACGCCGCCCCCGACCAACAGCGCCAGTTGGCGGACGCCATCGACAGCATCGACGCCTCGCTGGCCTACCAGGCGCGGCGCGCGGCCGCCTCCGGTCGCAGTACGCTGTCAGTCGCCGTGCCGGTGGCGCAGGTCGCCCGGCGCATCATGGGCAGCCTCGACAAGGTCTACGCCGACAAGGGCGTGGCGGCGGAACTGGACGACCCCGACGCCGGCCTGTTCGCCGGTGACGAAGGCGACCTGTACGAGCTGCTCGGCTGCCTGCTCGACAACGCCTACAAGTGGTGCCAGCACCGCGTGTGGCTGGCGGTGCAGCCGGGTGATGGCGCACGCGGCCTGGTCCTGAGCGTGGACGACGACGGCCCGGGCGTGCCGCCGCCCCTGCGCGAGGCGGTGCTTGAGCGTGGCGCGCGCGCCGATCGGCGCGTGGCGGGTCAGGGCATCGGTCTTGCCGTGGTGCGCGACATCGCCGTCGCCTACGGCGGGCGTATCGAGATCGACGACTCGCCGCGCCTGGCGGGCGCGCGGGTGACGGTGCGCCTGCCGGGCGGCTGACACCGGCCGTGCGCAGGCGGCTTGCGGGCCGGCCAAAGCGCGCTAAAGTGCGGACGGGCGTCACCCAAGTCCACCGACGAGGAGGCCGGCATGAACAAACCCGCCACGTCCCGCTGGGCGCAGCAGTTCCCGCAGCTCGGCACGGACCCGGTGCCGGTCGAGGCGCTGCTGTCCGAGGACTATTTCCGGCGCGAGAAGGAAAAGCTCTTCAAGCGCACCTGGCTCAAGCTCGCGCGCGTCGAGGAACTGCCGACGCCGGGCTCATGGAAGCTGAAACCGCTGCCGATCTGGGACACGTCGATCATCCTCGTGCGCGGCGAGGACGGCGCGATCCGCGGCTTTCACAACACCTGCTCGCACCGCGGCAACCGCGTCATCTGGGCCCAGGACGGCCACGGCCGTGACCGGCGCTTTTTCTGCCACTTCCATGGCTGGACCTACAACCTGAACGGCGAACTGGTCCACGTGCCGCAGGAAGACGAGTTCTTCGACAGCTTCTGCAAAGCCGACAACGGCCTCGCCCCGGTGGCAGTGGACGTGTGGGAAGGCTTCATCTTCGCGCATCTCGACCCGCACCCGGCGCAGGGTCTGGCCGAGTATCTCGGCGAGGCGGCGGCGCGGCTGTCCGGCTTTCCGTACGGCGAGATGACCGCCGTCTACGCCTACCGCACGGTGCTCGACTGCAACTGGAAGATCGCCCAGGACGCGTTCTCCGAGGCCTACCACGTCACCACCATCCACGCGGGCTCGTTCCCGGAGGGCTTCTCGGCCAGGCTGTACGACGTGCAGCTGTTCGGCCCCCACCGCACCAGCGCCGTGTACATGGACGACAAGGGGCCGACGCCGAGCCCGGTGGCGGCGCTGGCGCACAGGCTCGGCACCACGTCCATTGCCAAGCGCGGCGAGCGCGTGGCGCTGCCGCCCAAGGTGAACCCGACCCGCAGCCCGAATTTCGCGTTTGAACTGTCGGTGCTGTTCCCGAACTTCCTGGTCCACATCATGGACGGGCTCTACTTCACGCATCAGTTCCACCCGCTTTCGGTGGACAAGACGCTGTGGGAGGGCATCCAGTATTTCCGCCCGCCGCAGAATGCCGGCGAGCGCTTCAGCCAGGAATACGGTCAGGTGCTGCAACGCAACGCCTGGCTCGAGGACACCGCCACCATGGAAGCCACGCACGCGGCGCTGAAGTCCGGCGCCAAGAAGGTGATGCACCTGCAGGATCAGGAAGTGCTGCTGCGCCACCATTACCAGGTGGTGGACGAGTACGTGCGCGGCTGAGGAGGACAGACCATGAGCACCACACTCCTGCCCGCCGCCTACCGCCACCTCGAACCGTGGGCGCAGCGCTGGGCGCTCGCAACGCAGAACGAGCGCGAGGCCGCCCGGCGCGCCAGCAGCGGAATCGATCTCAAGGTTTTCTACGACGCGCTGATCGGCGAGGTGGACGGCATCATCGGCCACCTCAACACGCTGGACCTCGAGAGCCTGCCGCCGCCCGAGCAGCGGCTGCTGTATCTGACGCTGTCACTGGCGGAGGTCGCCCCGCACATCGAGCTGTACCGTGGCGACCCGCGCGTGCCGTACAGCTTCGAGGAAGAGCGCTTCATCGCCGAGCACGGCGGCGCCGCGCACTACCTGGGTGATCTCTACGCCATCCCGAACCGGCCGGCCTGACGTGGGCGCCGATCACGACCTTGCCCGCCGTGTGGCGCGGCTGGAATCGCTGGAAGCCATCCGCGACCTCATCGCCACCTACGCGCGCGGCGCCGACCGCAACAACGACCCCGCCATCCTGGCGCCGCTGTTCGCGCCGGACGCCACCTGGGGCGCCAAGGGCTTCGGCCCGTTCCGCGGCCGCGCGGCGATCGCGGACGGGCTCGCCGTAACCGGGCGCACCGGCATCCTGTGGTCGCTGCACTACATGATCTCGCCGCTGATCGAACTCGCCGCCGACGGGCACAGCGCCACCGGCAGCTGGTACCTGTGGGAGCTCGCCACCCTGCCAGGCCCGACGGCCGACGCGCCGGAATCGGTGTGGGTCGGCGGCACCTACCAGGCCGATTTCCGGCAGCTCGACGGGCGCTGGTACTTCCAGAACGTGTGGCTCGACATTCGTCTTGCCACGCCGTTCGAGGAAGCCTGGGGCGGGCGGCCGCTTAGACGATTCGAGTGATTGCCAAACCGAGGTCACCCATGCCCGCACTGCGTTTTGGCGTGTACTGCGAGATGCAGTCCGCGCCCAACAAGGCCCACCCGGAGCTCACCTGGGAAGTGTTCCGCCTCATCGAACACGCCGACACGCTGGGCTACGACGTCTACAGCCTGATCGAGCACCACTTCTTCCCGACCTTCGGCATTTCCGCCAACCCGCTCGCGCTGTTCACGGCAGTGGCCCAGCGCACGCAGCAGATACGCCTGCGCACGCTGTGCCACACGCTGCCGCTGCACAACCCGCTGATCCTGGCCGGCGAGATCGCGCAGGCCGACATCCTCACCGGCGGTCGGCTCGAAGTCGGTGTCGGGCGCGGGCATGCGTGGCTGTACCCGCCGTCCGGCATTCCCTTCGCCGAGAGCCGCGGGCGCTACGAGGAGGCACTCGAACTGCTGCGTCTGGCCTGGTCGGGCGAGCGGTTTTCCTTCGACGGCCAGTTCACGAAGGTGCGCGACGTGCAGGTGGTGCCGCAGCCGCTGCAAAAACCCTACCCGCCCATCTACATGACCGGCACCAGCGGGCAGGCGTTTCGCATCGCCGCGCGCCACGGCTGGCGCATCTGCTCGGGCGGGCCGGCACCGATCGAGGTGTTCGCGGACGGTTTCAGCACCTACCGGCAGGCATGTACCGAGCACGGCACCACGCCGCACGTCGGCTACGTGCGGGCGGTATTCCTGGCGGACGACGAGGCCACCGCCCACCGCGAGGCGCGCGACGCGATCCTGAACTTCTACGCCTACAACGTGCGCCCGCACGACTCGCTGCTCGACCCCGCGCTGCAGGAGCCGATGAAGCAGGCCGGCTACGGCTTCTACGCCAGCGACGCCCTGCAAGGCATGAAGCGCCTGAGCTACGACGACATCATCGAGCAGGACATGGTGTATGTGGGCACGCCCGAGCAGGTGGTGCGGCGCCTCACCGACCTGCACGGCCGCTGGCAGTTCGACGAGTTCTCGATCGTATCCCACTACGGCGGCATCGCCCCGCACCAGGCGTATCGCAACCAGGAGCTGTTCGCCCGGCGCGTGATGCCGGCGTTCCGCTGAAGCCGGGCCCATGTGGCACACGCACAGCATCGCCGAGCTGGCGCGGGCGATGGCCGATGGCCGGCTCACGGCGGCCGGCCTCACGCAGCATTTCCTCGACCGCATCGCGGCGCTGAACCACGCGGGGCCGGCGCTGAACGCCGTGCGTGAACTCGACCCGCAGGCGCTCGCCATCGCCGCGCAGTTCGACGCCGAACGCGCGGCAGGCCGCGTGCGCGGCCCGTTGCACGGCCTGCCGGTGCTGCTGAAGGACAACATCGGCACCGGCGACGGCATGGCCTGCACGGCCGGTTCCCTCGCGCTGGCGACCTTGCGCCCGCGCCACGACGCGGGTCTCGTGCGCCGGCTGCGCGCCGCGGGCGCGGTGATCCTCGGCAAGTGCAACATGACCGAGTTTGCCGATTACCTGTCGGACGTGATGCCGTCCGAGTTCAGTTCGGCCGGCGGCGTGGTGCGCCATCCGCACGGCGGGCGCTACGACCGCGGCGGTGGCTCCAGCGTCGGCCCGGCCTGCGCGGTGGCGGCGGGCTTGTGCGTGGCGGCCATCGGCAGCGAGACGCAGAACTCCATCCAGACCCCGGCCAGCCAGTCCGGCGTGGTGGGCGTGAAGCCGACGGTGGGTCTGGTCAGCCGCGCGGGCGTGGTGCCGCTCGCCATCAGCCAGGACACCGCGGGGCCGCTCGCGCGCAGCGTGGCGGACGCGGCCGTGCTGCTGACCGCGCTCGCCGGCGTCGATCTCGACGACACGCTGACGCTCGCCGCGGGGCCGCAGGTCGACCCCGACTACACGCGCCATCTCGACCCGCACGCGCTACACGGCGCGCGCATCGGCGTGCCACGGCAGGTGTACTTCGGCCGCGCGGGTCACGAGGCGGCCGAGGCCGTCACCGAGCAGGCCATCGCCACGCTGCGCGCGGCGGGCGCCATCGTCGTCGACCCGGCCGACGTGCCGACCGCGCACGAGGTGGCGCGCCTGCGCTCCAGCGTGTTCGCGCGCGAGTTCAAGGCCGGGCTCGAAATGTTTCTCGCCGGGCAGGGCGAGGCAGCGCCAGTCCGCACACTCGCCGACATCATCGCCTTCAACGCAGCGCACGCCGGCGAGTGCCTGCCCTACGGCCAGGCGCTCGCCGAGTCCGCAGCGCGCACCGACGGCCTCGATGCCGCGGCGTATCACGCCGATCGGCGGCGCGACATCGCGCTCTCGCGCGAACTTGGCATCGACGCCGTGTGCCGGCGGTACGGGCTGGACGCGCTGCTCACGCCCGGCGGCGCCGCCGCCAGGCTGACCGGCAAGGCCGGCTACCCGGCCGTAACCGTGCCGGCCGGCTACACCGACGACGGCATGCCGGTCGGCGTGAGCTTCATCGGCCCGGCGTTCAGCGACGGGCGGCTGCTGGCGCTGGCGCACGCCTTCGAGTGCGCGCGCGGCGAGCTCGCCGCGCTGCCAGACGGGCTGTGACGGGCACCGCCATGCGCGCGCTGCTGATCATCGACATGCAGAACGACTTCGTGCTGCCCGGCGGGCCGGTGACGGTGGCGGGTGCGCTCGCCACGGTGCCGACCGTTCGCCGCCTGCTCGACGCGTTTCGCGCCGGGCGCCTGCCGGTGCTGCACATCACGCGCGCCTATCGCGCCGACGGCAGCGACGTGGAGCTGTTCAGACGTGAGCGCTTTCTGCGCGGGCCGCAATACCTGCTGCCGGGCTCGGTAGGGGCGCAGATCGTGCCGGAACTCGCGCCGCTGCCAGGCGAGCCGGTGCTGGTCAAGCCGCGCTTCAGCGCCTTCATGGGCACGGCGCTCGATCTCACGCTGCGGCGGCTCGGCGTGCAGGAACTGGTGATCGCCGGCACGCAATACCCGAACTGCATCCGCGCCACGGTGCTGGACGCGGTGTGCTTGGATTACGCCGTCACCGTAGTCACCGACGCCTGCTCGGCGCAGACCGACGCCGTGGCGCAGGCCAACATTGCGGACATGGCGGCCATTGGCGTGCGTTGCGTGTCGGCGGCCGAGTGTTTGGCCTGAATCGCGGCCGTTACTCGGGCTGTCCCAGCAGGCGCTGCGTGAGCGGCGGCAGCACCACCGGCTCCATCGGCTTTTGCAACGCATAACCCTGCTTCGCGAAGGCGGCTTCGAGGTCGCCGCTTTCCAGCAGGTCCGCAATCGCCCCGTCGAACAGCTCCACCAGTCCGCGCTGCACGTCGAGTGCCACAAAGCCCACGTTCACACGCAGCGCGTGCCGGTAGCCGCTGTCGCGCAGCGCGCCGTCCGGGTGCGCCGCGCGCCAGGCGTCGAACTGCGGGCCTTCCACCAGCGCCGCGTCGCCGTCGCCCCTGGCGAGCGCCGCCAGCACGCCGGCCTGCGCCATCGGCACGTGGATCACGTCGGCGCGCAGCACGCCGCCGCCGTGGGCCAGCAGCAGGTTGTCGGCGAGGCTGTTCTGCTCGGCGAGCAGCCGCCAACCCTTGACCTCGTCCAGACTCGCGACGGCCGTCTTTGCCGCCGACTTGCCGAGAATCAGCCGGTAGTCCACGGCCCGGTACGGCTTGGCGTGCATCAGCGTGCCGAGCTTCACGAAGCGGCGCTCACCGTCCGGCAGTTCCACCGGCCACGGCACGTCCGACGGCGCGCGCAGCGCGTCGCTCACCAGCGGAAAGCCGCCCGCGAGCTGGCACACGCCGGCCGACAGCAACCCGTTCACCTGCGCCGCCGGCGAGGCGTCGGCGTCGTCTTCCACCCGGTACCAGACGATGTCGAGCGGGCGGCCGAGCCAGTCCGCCACCAGGCGCGTGGCGATGAGGTCGATGCCCTCGTGCGTGTCGGACGACAGCGGCGGCGGGCCGCTCTCAAGACACACCTTGAGCCCTTGCCCCATGCCGAAGGCCGGCCCTGCCACTACAGCCGCTGCCAACGCCACACCGCGCAATAACAGCCTCATGGTTTCTGCGCCTGCTGCGTGGCGACCACGTAGGCGAACAGCGCGTCGATGTCCTCGTCGGTGAGGATGTCGTCGTGCGCCGGCATGGCGTTCTTGCCGTGCATCACTGACTCGTGAAAGCGCTGGACGTCACCAGGCGGAAACTGCCGCAGGTCGAACGAGCCCACGCCCGGGCTGCGCAGCTCCGGGCCGTGGCACTGCCGGCACATCTGCACGTAAAGCTGGCCGCCGAGCTCCACCCGCGCCGGGTCCGGTGCGGCCTGCGCCGCGAGCGTTGCAAGGCACAGCAGCGCCGTCATTGCGACAGGACGCATCAGTTCGCCCCCGCCGCCGGCAGGCGGAACACCGTAAGGCTGCCGCCGCGCGGCACCTTGGCCAGTTCCGGATGCGGCAGGTACAGCGCCAGCAGGCCGCCGATGCCGCTCATCACGGCCACGTGCTGCTGGCCGTCGAGTTCGTAGGTGATGGGCGGGCCGATGATGCCGGAGCCGGTCTTGTGGCTCCACAGCTTCTTGCCGTCACGCGCGTGGTGCGCCACAAGCTCGCCCGTCATGAGGCCGGTGAACACGAGATCGCCGGCAGTGCTGAGCGTGCCGCCGTTCGGTGGCGGGTCGTAGGGCACTTCCCACACGCGCTTGCCGCTGAGCGGGTCGATGGCGCGCAGATAGCCGAGCGGCGGGCCGCCCTCCGGCAGGCGGAACGAGAAATCGGCCGCCACGTACATCATGCCGCGCCGCCAGGAGGCGTTCATCAGCTTGTAGTTCATGGACAGCTCGAAGCCGTTCAGGTACACGAGACCGGTGCGCGGGTTGAACGACGCCGGCCCCCAGTTCTTGCCGCCGATGTTGGACGGCCAGATCACCTGCTCCTCGCCGGCCAGCACGGCGTGGGCCACGTCGGACAGGATCGGCCGGCCGGATTTCGGGTCGAGCCCGGTCGCCCAGTTCAGGTTGTCGATGAACTGGTTTGCCCGCAGCAGCTCGCCCGTGGCGCGGTCCAGCACGTAGAAAAAGCCGTTGCGGTTGGCGTTCAGGATCACCTGCCGCTGCCGGCCGTCGATGGCGAGATCGGCCTGGATCAGCTCGTTCACGCCGTCGTAGTCGAAGGTGTCGTTCGGCGTGTACTGGTAGTGCCAGACGAGTTCACCGGTTGTTGGGCGCAGCGCCACCACGCTGTCCGTGTACAGGTTGTCGCCGGGGCGCACGGTGGCGTTCCACGGACCGGGGTTGCCGATGCCCCAGTAGACGAGGTCAAGCTTCGGGTCGTACGAACCCGGCAGCCAGGTGGCGCCGCCGCCGTGCAGGTACGCGTCGCCCTGCCAGGTCTTGCCGGCGGGATCGTCCGGCCCGGCGGTGGTCCAGAAGCGCCATAGCTTCTTGCCGCTGGCGGCGTCGTAGCCGTCCAGAAAGCCGCGCACGCCCATGTCGCCGCCAGCCACGCCCACCACCACCACGCCGTTTGCCAGCAGCGGCGCGCCGGTCATGGTGTAGCCGTCCTGCCAGTCGGCGGCCTGCACGGTCCACAGTTCCTTGCCGGTCTTCATGTCGAGCGCCAGCACGCGGTTGTCGAGCGTCTGGCGGATGAGCTTGCCCTCGTACAGCACCATGCCGCGCGCCACCGGGCCGCAGCACACGGCGCGGAACATGCGCTTTTCGTAGGCGAGATCGTGCCGCCACAGCGGCTTGCCGGTGCGGGCGTCGAACGCGAACGTGCTCTTGTGGGTGATGGCGTACAGCACGCCGTCGTGCACCAGGGGCTGCGCCTCCTGGCCACGGTCGTCGTCGAGGTCGGCCGTCCAGACGGGGGCGAGCTTGCCGACGGTCCGGGTGTTGATCTGCGTGAGCGGGCTGAAGCGGTTCACGTTCAGGCCAAGACCGTACGTGACCACGTCTTGCGGCGTAGCGGCATCTGCCTCCAGGTCCGCCTGCGTCGGCCCGGCCGCGCGCGGGGCGCCGCAGGACAGCGACAGGATCATCGTCAAGGCCGCGACACCCCAATTCGGCAACACGCGCATGGGTCTCCTCCCTAAGTTTCTTGTCTACAGGACCGCGTCGCTATTGTGGCACCGCGCGTCCGCCCGCCGAACAGTGCCCGCGACCATCCGCCGCAGGGGCTTGTGTCAGCGCGGCCGATAAAATCGCCGCCCCGACCACGCGACGCCTGCCCGTCATGGCCACTGTTTCCTCATCGAGCGCGCTGCTGCTGGTGCACCTGCGCAGCGTGGCGCTGGCCACGCAGGCGGCCGCCGTGCTGCTGGCGGCCGGTGTGCTCGGCATGCACCTGCCGCTGACTATCGACGGCCTGATTCTTGGGGCGCTCGCCGGCATGAACGCGCTCGCCTGGTGGTACGCGCGGCGCGGCGACGAGCCCTCGGCGTGGGTATTGACGGCGCAACTGGCGGTCGACATCGGTGGCCTGACGGCGTTTCTGTACTTCAACGGCGGCTACGCCAACCCGTTCGCGTCGCTGTTCCTGCTGCCGCTTGCGGTCGCTGCCACGGTGCTGCCAACGCTGCACACGGCCGGCCTCACCGCGCTGGTGGTGGGCGGCTACACGTTCGTGATGTTTGCGTTTCGGCCGCTGCCGCATTACCACGGGCGCCTGGGGGACAGCTTCGACCTGCACCTGATCGGCATGTGGCTGAGCCTGGTGGTGGCGGCGGTGGTGATCGCAGCTTTTGTCGCGCGCCTCGCCGCGACGTTGCGCGCTCACGAGGCGCGTCTTGCGGAACTGCGCGAGGCGGCGCTGCGCAGCGAGCAGCTCGCCGCGCTCGGTGCGCTCGCCGCCGGCACTGCGCACGAGCTCGGCACGCCGCTGTCGACCATGGCGGTGCTGGTGGGGGAACTGCGTGCCGCGGCCGGCGCCGATCAGCGCGCCGATCTTGAGGTTCTGTCGGAGCAGATCGATCGTTGCAGGGACGTGCTGACGCGGAACCTCACCATCACCGGCCAGGGCCGCGCGGAAGGCGGCGGGCGCCTTGGCCTGCAAACGTGGATCGAAACGCTGGCCGCCCACTGGCAGCAAACCCGCCCGCAGGCGCGGCTACACCTGACCTGCACCGGGCCGGGCGAGCCGCCCGCCGTGGTGGCCGACGAGACGCTGCGCCAGGCCCTGTGCAGCCTGCTCGACAACGCCGCCGACGCCAGTGCGAGCGTGGACTTGTCGCTGCGCTGGGACACGCAAAGCGTGCAACTCGACATCGCCGACCGCGGCGCCGGTATCCCGCGCGAGATCGCCCCGCGTCTTGGCCAGCCTTACGTCACCGGCAAGCCGGGCGGGCTGGGTCTTGGCGTGTACCTGGCGCGGGCGGTAATCGAGCGGCTCGGCGGCACGCTCGACATCACCTCGCGTCAGGGCGGCGGCACGCTTGCGCAGGTTGTCCTGCCGCTGGCCGCGCTCGCCGCCTGACATGGTCACCTGCGACAGCGCCCCGGCCGATCTGCTGCTGGTGGACGACGACCCGGCCTTCGGCCGCGTACTGGCGACGGCGCTTGGCCGACGCGGCTTTCGCGTCACGCTCGCCGCCAGCGTGGCTGAAGCACGCACGCTGCTGCCCACGCTCGCCGTGACCCACGCCGTGCTGGATCTGCGCCTGCCGGACGGCAGCGGGCTTGACCTCATCCCGCTGCTGCGCGAGCGCGACCCGCACACGCGCGTGGTGATGCTGAGCGGCTACGCCAGCATCCCGACCGCCATCGACGCCATCAAGCTCGGCGCCACGTACTACCTCGCCAAACCGGTGGATGCCGACGCCGTGGTACGCGCGTTCGACAGCGGCAATAACGCCCCACCGGCCCCGGCGCCCGCGCCGGCCGAGCCGCCCTCCGTGCGACGCGTGGAGTGGGAACACATCCAGCGCGTGCTGAAGGACTGCGACGGCAACATATCGGCCGCCGCGCGGGCGCTGCGCATGCACCGGCGCACCCTGCAACGCAAACTCGGCAAACGCAGCGGCAGCCTGTAGGGCCCCGGCGGCAGCGAGCACGGAAGCGCCCCCGAGTTCAGGCCGCCCCGTTGCGGTGGCGGCCCCGGACGTGGGTTCAGGTCAGGCGAAGCACACCGACGCGCTGCCCATGCCGCCGATGGTGACGCGCATGTGATCGCCGGCCTTGGCGCCGACCATGGTGGCGAGCGAACCGGACAGGATGACCTCGCCGGCCTTGAGCGGAATGCCGCGCCGGCCGAGCGTGTTGGCGAGCCAGGCGACGGCGTTGAGCGGGTGGCCCAGCGTGGCGGCACCGGCGCCGAGGCCCACGATCTCGCCGTTCTTCTCCAGGATCATGCCGCAGGTCTTCAGATCCACCTTGCGCGGGTCGACCGCCTGGTCGCCCAGCAGGAACAGGCCCGCGGAGGCGTTGTCGGCCACGGTGTCCTGGATGCCGATCTTCCAGTCGCGGATGCGCGAGTCGCAGATCTCGAAGCACGGCATCACGCACTCGGTGGCGGCCAGCACGGCGGCGTTGGTGATGCCGGGGCCGAGCAGGTCGCGCTTCAGGATGAACGCGATCTCGCCCTCCATGCGCGGCTGGATGAGGTTGCCCTCGATCGGCACCACGTCGCCGTCGTTGTAGGCCATGCTGGACATCAGGTGCCCGAAGTCCGGCTGGTCCACCTTGAGCATGGTCTGCACCGCCTTGCTGGTGGCGCCGATCTTCTTGCCGATGATGGTCTCGCCGTCGCGCTCCATGCGCCGGCGAATCAGGCCGAGCTGAATCTGGTACGCGTCCTCGATGCTGATGTCGGGCTCGCGCGCCAGCAGCGGGTCCACCACCTTGGCGCCGCGCAGCGCCTGGTAAAGCTCCTCGCTGTAGCCGTCGATCTTGGCCTTGTCCATGTGCTCGTTCCTTACAGCTTGATGCAGATGTTCTTGAGTTCCGAGTAGAACTCCAGCGAGTGCACGCCGCCCTCGCGGCCGATGCCGGAGAACTTCATGCCGCCGAAGGCCGAGCGCAGATCCCGCAGGAACCAGGTGTTCACCCACACGATGCCGGCTTCCAGCCGCCCCGCCACGCGGTGCGCACGGGCGAGGTTGGTGCTCCACACGGTGGCGGACAGGCCGTACTTGGTGTCGTTGGCGAGCTCGACCACCTCGTCCTCGCTGTCGAACGGCGTCACCGACACCACCGGGCCGAAGATTTCCTGCCGCTGCGCCTTGCAGTCGCGGCCAAGGCCGACGATCACGGTCGGCTCCAGGAAGGCGCCGTCCTTCAAGTGCTCCGGCAGGCCTTCCGGCCGCTTGCCGCCGGTCAGGAACGTGGCGCCATCCTCCAGCGCGGAATCGAGGAAGGTCTGCACGCGCGCCAGGTGCTCCTTCGAGATCAGCGCGCCGAGCGTGGTGGCGGGGTCGGTCGGGTCGCCGATCTTCACCGTGGTGCGGATGCGCTCCACCAGCTTGTCCAGGAACGCCTGGTACAGCGGGCGCTCCACGTAGATGCGCGAGCCGCACAGGCACACCTCGCCCTGGTTGGCGAAGGACGAGCGCATCGTCGTCTCGACGCAGGCGTCCAGATCCGCGTCCGCAAAGATGATGTTCGGGTTCTTGCCGCCGAGCTCGAACGACAGCTTCTTCAGGTTGGCCGCCGCCGCGCGCATGATGATCTGGCCCGTCGTGGTCTCGCCGGTGAAGGTCACACCGTCCACGTCCGGGTGCTCGGTGAGCGCCGCGCCTGCCGAATCGGCGCCAAAGCCGTGCACCACGTTCAGCACGCCCGGCGGCAGGATGTCCTTGGCCACGTCCGCCAGCAGCGCGGTGGTGGCCGGCGTTTCCTCGGACGGCTTGATGATGACCGTGTTGCCGCAGGCCAGCGCCGGGGCGACTTTCCAGGTGGTCAGCAGGAGCGGGAAGTTCCACGGCGAGATGATGCCGACCACGCCCAGCGGCCGGCGCAGCGCGTAGTTGAGCGCGCCTTCCATCTCCCAGCACTCGGTCGCCACGTACTTGAAGTGCTCGGCGAACTGCACGAAGTTGGCGCTGCCGCGCGGGATGTTGACGTGGCGGGCGAGTGAAATGCCCATGCCGTTGTCGGCCACCTCGGCCTGCGCGAATTCTTCCGCGCGCGCCTGGATGCCTGCGGCCAGCTTCATCAGCAGATCCATGCGCTCGGCCATCGGCATGGTGCCCCACGGGCCCTTGAGCGCCGCGCGCGCGGCGGCGACGGCGAGGTCGACCTCGGCCTTGCCGCCCTCGTGCACCTTGGCGATGACCTTGCCGGTGGCGGGGTTGATGTCGTCGAAGGTGCGGCCGCTGGCGGAGGCCACGAATTCGCCGTTGATGAAGTGCTTGATTTCTTTCATGGTCGAACGCTTGCAGGAAGTGTCGGGGCAGGCCGGCTGCGGGGAAGGCCGGGTTGGGCGACCGCCCGGGCGGCGGTCCTGATCGGAAAACAGCGCTGACGGCCGACACGCTGGCCGCCAGCGTTCACATCGTGAAAGCGCGCGTCAGCTGTTGCCGGGTTCGGCAGACAGACCCGCCGCCGCGATGCCGGCGCGGGCGCAGATTTCGTCCTCTTCCTCGCTGCCGCCGGACACGCCAACACCGGCGATGCACTCGCCGTTCACGTACACCGGCACGCCGCCGCCGAACACCACCATGCGCGGCACCGATGCGATGCCGGCCAGCAGACCGGGTGAGTTCATGCCCTCCAGCACCGGCCACCACTGCTTGGTGGGCAGGCCGAAGCCGGCCGAGGTGGTGGCCTTGTCCTGCGCGATGCCGGTGGAGTGAAACGGCGCGCCCGGGTCGCGCGCAAAGGCGAGCTGGTTGCCGCCGCGGTCGATCACCGCCACCGCGACGCGGATGCCGAGTTCCTGGCCCTTGGCGAGTGCGCCGCGCACGGCGGCGAGCGCCGCCTCCCAGTGCAGGGTGGTCTGCTGGACGGTCTTGGTCATGGTCGCCTCAGGTGTTGGCGGTGACGAAGCTTTCGACCATCTTGTGGCCGTAATAGAAGATGCCCTTGGGCGTCTCCTCGTGCGTCCAGGTGATGACCGGGTGGTCCGGGTAGCGGATGTAGCCGCCGTGGAAGGTCTCGTTGCGGTTGCCCGACGGGTCGAAGAAGTAGATGGTCAGGCCGCGCGTCAGGCCATGCCGGCCGGGGCCGTACTCCACCGGGATGTAGTTCTTGGACATGATGTCCGCGGCGTGGCGGATCTCGTCCCAGGACTCCAGATAAAAGCTCACGTGGTGCAGGCGGCCCTTCGAGTCTTCATGAATGAAGGCAACGTCGTGCGCCTTGTCCGAGCAGGACAGAAAGGCGCCGACCATGCTGCCGTCCGGCGCCAGGATGCGCTCGCTCAAGTCAAAGTCGAGCACTTCCTGAAACAGCTTGGCGGTCTCGGGGATGCCGTCGCCGTTCAGCAGGCAGTGGTCGAAGCGCGTCGGGTGCATGCCCTTCAGGCCATCCGGCCACACGTCCGGGTTCACGTCCGGCAGGCCGTTGCCGACGCGCTGCTTTTCCGCGTACAGCTCGATCAGGTGCCCCGATGGCGTCTCGAAGCGCACGCGCTCGCCGGTGCCCTTGAGTTCGCCGGCCGGGATGCGCTCGATGCTCACGCCATAGTCAGTGAGGCGCTTGGCGTAATGCTCCAGCGTCGCCTTGTCGCGCACCTTGAAGCCGTAGAAGTCCATGCCGGGGCGGTCCGACTCGCGCAGCACGATGCTGAACAGGTCGTGCTCGTCCCAGGCCTTCAGGTACACCCGGCCTTCCGCGTCGCGGCCGGTCTCGATCAGACCGATCATTTCCTTGTAGTGGTGCAGCGCGGGCCCGAGTTCCATCACGCGCAGCTGCACGTGACCGGGGCGAAGAATTCCAGTCAGGGCCATGGGGGAGTCCTCCTGAGACAGGGCTTGAAACGACAAGCTGCACGATCAGCGGCGATCAAGCCGCCCGCCCGCGCAGCATGGGCGGGCAACTTTAAATCTTTTTCACAGGCTTGGACAGCGCGCCTGGCCGGCCACAGCCAGCACCGAAATCAACGCAACTGGATGCGCCCGCCGCCCGGCCGGCCGCCACCGAGACCGCCCATGCCGCCGGCCTCCGGCACCACGATGGACGAGGCCTGCTCGCGGCGCATTTCCTGAAGCTCCCGGGCGGTTTCTTCCAGCGCCTGCTGGGCGGCCGCAGGAAACTTGTCGAGTGCGTCCCGCAGCGTGGCGGCCTCGATCTCGAACGTGAGCGGCAGCGCGCCCATGGGCGTGATGATCTGCGTCTGGCCGACGAACAGCACCGGCCGGGCGGCGTCCGGGGCGCCGTCCGCGGTCACCGGCTGCAGGCGGCGGATGCTGCCGATGCGGCGGTCGGTGAAGGTCTCCTCGGTGTAGAGGTCGTTCGTTTCCAGCTTGAACTCGGGCATTTGGCTCGACATGGCAGCACCTTGCGGATGGCAGGCCAGCGTCGGTCACCGGCCCCAAAGCGCGCATTCTAGTCGCCGCGACCGGTGCGGCCTAAAAACGCCCTGCAGCGCGTCAGGCGCGGGCTTGCACCGCCTGCGCCGCGGGAGCCGGCTCGCGGCCCAGGATGCCTGGCGCCAGGCGAATCGTCAGCAGCCAAACGATGGCCATCAAGGTCATGGTGAAACCGTAGATGCTCGGCACGAGGCCCGCATCCGGCCGGTTCAGGAACTGCGGCGCGGTGGCCAGCGTGGCGGCCATGATCACGTTCTGGATGCCGACCTCGATGGGGATGGTGATGACCTGCCGCGGCGTGAGCCGGGCAAGCCGCGCCAGCACCAGCCCGGCGGCCATTACCAGAAAGTTGTAGAGCAGCACCGCCGGCCCGGCGGTGGCCATCAGGTGCACGAACTCGCCGCGCCCGCGCACCAGAATCGCCACCACGATCAGCACCAGAAACAGCAGTGAGAGCAGCCGCATCGGCCGGTCCATGCGGCCGGCGAACGTGGGCGCGAGGCGCCGCACCAGCATCCCGGCCGACACCGGCAGCACGGTCAGGATGGCGATGTGCACCATGGTCGGCCCGAGCGGCAGGCGGATGTCGGCGCTCTGCCCGATCAGGTGCTCCACCGACAAGTTCAGCAGCACCGGCACCCACACCACGGCCACGGCGGCGGACAGCGCCGTCAGCGTCACGGCGAGCGCCACGTCACCGCGCGCCTGGTGCGTCCACAGGTTCGACACGGCCCCACCCGGACAGGCGGCGACCACGATCAACCCCAGCGCGAACGCCGCCGGCATCGGAAACAGGCCGATCATCGCCAGCGCCACCAGCGGCAGGATGAACATGTGCCCGAGCAGGCCGACCAGCACCGGTTTCGGCATCCGCGCGAGGCGCGTGAAGTCGGCCGCCGTCAGCTCCATGCCGAGGCCGAACATGATGAACACCAGCGCGCCCTGGAACAGCATCTCGCGCATTCCGCCCTCCTCGTGCGGCCGCGGCGTTGCCGGGAGCGGCCCGCCGCAGTCGTCGCGTTACTCAGCCGTGGGTCAGGTAGACGCCCCCGGATGCCCGGTCGCCGCCACGCCCCGCGCCTTGCGCGGCGGCCAACCGACGATCTCCATCAGGTTGCCGTCCGGGTCCATCAGGTACAGGCGCAAGTACGTGGTGCCGTCCGGCAGCACGAGCGGCTCGGGCTCGAATGGCACGTTGTAGCCGGCCCGGCGCAGCGCGGCGGTGTCGTCGCACAGCGCCTTCACCTTGTCGTAGGCGAGACGAAACGAGTAATGAAACACACCCCGCTCGCGGGCCACGGTCTGCGGGTCGCGCGGCTCGGGGCGCTCGAACAGCGTCACCTCGATGCCGCCGCACTCCAGCCGGCACGGGTGCTTGGTGCGCGCGTTGCCGAAGTGGATGAACAGCGGGTCCGGCGGCAGCTTGAAGCCCGGCGGAAAGCTCGCCGTGCGGGTGTCGACGATTTCCTTGAAACCGAGCATCTCGGTGTAGAACTTCTTGGCCCGCGCCATGTCATTGACGGCGACCGACGTGTGGTTGATGGATTCGAGTTCGATCATGTGAGCGCTCCGGTGAAAGGCATCCGTCAGGCGGCCCAGGCCAGGTTCTCGCGCCGGTAGGCTTCCTTCAGAAAGCGGTCGTCGACCCAGCCTTCGAGCCGCACGTCCGGCGACAGATACCCGTGCTGGACCATGAAGCGCATCTGCAAGCGCAGCAGGTCCTGGATGGAGGCGCTCAGCGACGGCCACAGCCGCTGCTCGAAGCCCGGCTCGTAGGACGTCACGATGTCCTGCGGGGCCACGCCGAGCTCGGCCGCCATCACGTCCGGCACCTGCGCCGGGTGCCTGGCGGCCCAGTCGGCGGCGCGGATCAGCACCTGCAGGTAGCGCACGATGGCGTCCGGGTTCTCGCGCGCCGTGTTGCCGCTCACCGAAATGACGCGCGGGTTGGCGTTGAGCTTCCATTCCTCGCGGTCGGTGACCAGCAGGTCGTACACCTTGCGGATGCGGCCGGCGTAGCAGCGCTCGAGGTACTTGGTCTCGGCGTTCTTGGCGAACACCGCATCGGCCTTGCCGGCCAGCAGCGCCTCCACCTCCGGCGCGTAGATGGCCGGCACCACGCGCGCGTCGCCCTTGCCCAGATCCTGGTTGGCAATGCCGAGTGGGTCGTCGTGGATGTCGACCAGCGTGAGCTCGACGTCGCCCGCGCTCATGCCGTGCGCCTCCAGCGCGTGGCTGAACGCCTTGTGCGCGTTCACGCGCATGAAGTCGATCTCGAGCCCCGGCCGCACCGGAATGCCCAGGCGCCGGCCGCGCAGATCGGCAAAGCTGCGCGCCGCATCGTCCGCCCGCACGTAGAACGACAGGCACTCCGGCACCCAGGTCAGCGCCACCAGCACCGTGTCGGCGCCGTTCTGGCGCGCCCACAGCGGCGGTATGGCGCCACCTTCGCGGATGGAATCGGCGAGCGCGTGCGTGGAGTGCGTGGCCGCCTGCGCGCGCCCCAGCTCGCCAAGACAGCGCGCCTCGTAGGGCGAATCGGCAAACACCGCCCCGAACATGCCCCGCTGGTGGGCAATGCCGGACGCCGTCGCCACCGTACAGCGGGTGTACCAGATGGGCTTCGACATGGTTCTCCTCCGGTGTCCGCGCCGCGCGTGGCGGGGCGGATCGATTGTTTGCCCGCAAGCGCAGAGCAGTGGGTCACGCCACGCGCGACCTCACGCGAACGAGCATAGCCCAAGGTTTGGGGCCTGGCGTGCGAAGGCAAGCAGTGGCTGCGTTACCTCTGCGGCGGTGAACGACTCCAGAACTGGATCATTCCGTAAGCGGCGGCCACGCCCCCAGCGCCTGCCCGCAGCGCAGCACTCCGCCCTCGTGGCGGTTGCCATCCCAGGCAAATCCGCCGGGTGGCAGAAGCAGGATCACCGTCGAGCCCATCGCGAAGTGCCCAAGTTCGGCGCCGCGGGCCAGCTGCACGCTGCCCTCGCCGCTGGCCGGATACGTCTTGCGCCACAGGCCGGCGCGCTGCCCATGCGGGTTGATCTCGCCCGCCCACACGGTGCTGATGCTGGACACCAGCAGCGCGCCCACCAGCACCACCGCAAGCGGGCCGTGGGCGGTATCGAACACGCATACCAGGCGCTCGTTTCGGGCGAAGAGGCGATCGATGCCGCGCGCGGTCGCGCCCTGCACGGAAAACAACCGGCCCGGCACGTGCGTCATGCTGCGCAGCGTGCCGGCGAGTGGCATGTGCACGCGGTGGTAGTCGCGCGGCGCGAGGTACACGGTAGCGAAGGCGCCGTCGGTGAATTCGTCCGCCAGCGCAAAGTCCCCGCCCAGCAGTTCAGCCGTGGTGAAGGTGCGGCCCTTGGCCTGCACCAGCGTGTCGCCGGCGATGGCGCCGAACGCACTCAGCGTGCCGTCGGCGGGGCTCACGAGCGCGTGCTCGTCGCCCTCGGTCGGCCGCGCACCGTCGCGCAACGCGCGGGTGAAAAAGCTCACAAAGTCGGGATACGCGCGCGGGTCCGGCTCGGCGGCGTCCGAAAGATCAATGCGATAGGCGCGAATCAGCCCGTCGATCAGCGCCTGCTTGAGCCACGGCCGGCGCGAGCGGGCAAGGTGGTACACGACGCGCGAGGCGGTGTGCTGCGGCAACAGCCACGATGGGAGGCAGGCGAGCTGATCGGTAAGCCAGGACATGCGGAGTACCCAAGCGGAAGGACGCGCCATTGTGCGGGGTTGCCGAGCGCCTATCGATAGACGCGGCCGCAAAAGCCGCGCGCAGCCCGCTTGCTAGACTGCCCGCCCCGCCCGCCACCCACGCCGCCGATGAACCTGTTGCGCATCGCCACCCGTCAGAGTCCGCTTGCCCTGTGGCAGGCCGAGCACGTGGCAGGCCTGCTGACCACCGCGCATCCGGGCCTGCGCGTGGAGCTGGTGAAGATGGTCACCGAGGGCGACCGCATCCTGGACCGCGCGCTCAACACCGCCGGCGGCAAGGGCCTGTTCATCAAGGAACTCGAACAGGGCCTGGCCGAGGGCCGCGCGGATCTGGCCGTGCATTCGATGAAGGACGTGCCTACCGAGCTGCCGCCAGGGTTCGCGCTGCCGGTGTTCTGCGCCGCGGCCGACCCGCGCGACGCGCTGGTGTCGGCCACGGCAAACAGCCTCGACGCGCTGCCCCAAGGTGCGCGCGTCGGCACTGCCAGCCTGCGCCGCGGCTGCCAGGTGCTGGCGCGCCGGCCGGACCTGCACCTGGTGCTGACGCGCGGCAACGTGCAGACACGGCTGGCCAAGCTCGACCGCGGCGACTGCGACGCGCTGCTGCTGGCGGCCGCCGGGCTCGACCGGCTCGACCTCGCCGACCGCATCGCGGCGCGGCTGCCGGTCGATGTGATGCTGCCGGCGGTGACGCAGGGCGTGCTGGGGCTCGAATGCCGCGCTGGGGACGACGCCGTGATGGCGCTGCTGGCGCCGCTGCACGAGCCGGACACGGCACTGCGCGTGCGCGCCGAGCGCGCGTTCGCGGCGCGCCTTGGCGGCGGCTGCCACACGCCGCTCGCGGCCCACGCGGTGCTGGACGGCGCGCAGTTGCACCTGACGGGTCTCGTCGGCAGCCCGGACGGGCGGCGCGTGCTGCGGCAGACGCAAACCGGCCCGGCCGACGCGCCGGAGGCGCTCGGTCTTGCCCTCGCCGAGCACTTGATCGCGCAAGGCGCCGCGGAACTGCTGGCCGGCCATGGCTGACGGGGCGCGGCCGGGGGTGCTGGTCACCCGCCCGGCCGATCAGTCCACGCAGCTATGCCGGCTGCTGGAAGAAGCAGGCTGCACGCCGCTGCTGCTGCCGACGCTCGCCATCGAGCCGCTGGCCATTGCCGAACCCACCGCCACGCTGCGCGCCGCGCTGCCGTGCGATCTGGCGATTTTCATCAGCGCGAATGCCGTGCGCCACGCGCTGCCGGTGATCGCCGCCGCGGGCGGCCTGCCGGCGCAGTGCCGGGTGGCGGCCGTCGGCGCGGCGAGCGCGGCGGCGCTGCGCGCGGCCGGTTTCGGCGACGTGCTCGTGCCCGACACGCGCTTCGACAGCGAGGGCCTGCTCGCGCTGCCGGAACTCGATGCCGTCGCCGACCGGAGCGTGGTGATCTTCCGCGGCGAGGAAGGCCGCCGCCTGCTGGCGCAGACGCTCGCCGCCCGCGGCGCGCAGGTGCATGAGGTGGTCTGCTACCGCCGCCGCACGGCAGTCGATCAGGCGCCGCGCCTTGTCGCATGGCTTGCGGCCGGCGCCATCGCGGTGCTCACCGCCACCAGCCGCGCCGGCTACGAGTCGCTGCTCGAACTGGCTGGCCCGCATCTTTCGAAGCTCGCCGATCTGCCGCTCGCCGTGCTGGCCCCGGCGCTTGCCGAACACGCCCGCACGCGCGGTCACCGCGGCCCGATCGCCAGCGCAGAGTCCGCCACCGATGCCGCGCTCGCCGCCGCCGTGCAGCGACTCATCGCCGGGCCACGAAACACCCATTGCTAGAATTTCGCCCATGGTCTGGACACCCCGCGTCACCGTTGCCGCCGTCGTCGAACGCGACGGCCGATTCCTGCTGGTCGAGGAAACGGCCGACGGCCGGCTGGTGCTGAATCAGCCCGCCGGCCACCTCGAACACGGCGAGAGCCTGCTCGACGCCTGCCGGCGCGAGACGCTGGAGGAAACCGGCTGGCAGGTGGAGCCGGACGCCGTGGTCGGCCTGTACCGGCGCATCGAACCCACGACCGGCATCACCACGCTGCGGGTGTGCTTCAGCGCCCGCGCGCTGGCGCACGACCCCGCCCGGCCGCTCGACGAGGGCATCGAGCGCGCTCTTTGGCTGACGCGCGAGGAACTGCTGGCGGACGCCGCGCGCCACCGCACCGAACTTGTGCTGCGCTGTGTGGACGACTACCTCGCCGGCGCCCGCCACCCGCTCGCGCTGCTGGCCCACGCCTGATGGACGCGCCGTTCGGCCTGCCCGTGCCGCCGCCGGCGCGGGTGGTGGTGGGCCTGTCGGGCGGCGTCGATTCGGCCGTGACGGCGCTGCGCTTGAAGCGCGCGGGCTACGACGTGCTCGGTCTTTTCATGAAGAACTGGGAGGACGACGACGCCTTCGGCGACTGCCCGGCGGCGGACGACATCGCCGACGTGCAGGCCATCGCGGCGTGCCTCGACATCCCGGTGCAGGTGATCAACTTCGCCACCGAGTACCGCGAGCAGGTGTTCGCGCACTTTCTCGCCGAATACCGGCGCGGGCGCACGCCGAACCCGGACGTGCTGTGCAACCGGCAGATCAAGTTCGGCGTGTTCCGCGAGCACGCGCTGGCGCAGGGCGCGCAGGCCATCGCCACCGGTCACTATGCCGCGCTGCGCCGCACGGGCGGCTCCGTCGAGTTGCTGTGCCCGGCCGATCAGGACAAGGACCAAACCTATTTCCTGCACGCGCTGACGCAGGCGCAGCTCGCGCCGGCCGGCTTTCCGCTGGCCGACCTCACCAAGCGGCAGGTGCGCGCGCTGGCGCTGGATGCGGGCCTGCCGGTGGCGCAGAAAAAGGACTCGACCGGCATCTGCTTCATCGGCGAGCGGCCGTTCCGGGAATTCCTCGGCCGCTACCTCGTCGCCGACCCGGGCGACATGCTGGACGACTCGGGCCGCGTGATCGGCCGCCACGTGGGCCTCCCCTACTACACGCTGGGTCAGCGCCAGGGCCTCGGCATCGGCGGCGGCCACGGCGCGAGCGGCGATGCCTGGTACGTGGCCGGCAAGGACGCGGCGCGCAACGTGCTGGTCGTGGTGCAGGGGCACGAGCACCCGCTGCTGCTGAGCACAGGGCTTAAGTCCGAGCCCGCCACCTGGATTGCCGGCCGGCCGCCGGCCGCCATGTTCACCTGCACCGCCAAGACGCGCTACCGCCAGCGCGCCGAACCGTGCGAGGTGGCGGTGGCCGACGACGGCCGCTGCACCGTGCGCTTCGCCCGCCCGCAGCGCGCCGTCACGCCGGGGCAATCAGTCGTGTTCTATCGGGACACGGTCTGTCTCGGTGGTGCGGTGATCGATGCGACCACGCCGCTGGTGCGGCACGATTCCCGAGCGCCGCGCGCGGCGGTGACAGACTCGCCATGAACGGAGCGGCGGCATGAAGTCCAAGGACTACGAGCGCCATCTCGACCCCATGCTGCTGGAGCTGAACAACGTGGCGCGCTGGCTGGCCGCCACCGGCAAGCGCGTGGTCGTTCTGCTGGAGGGTCGCGACACCGCCGGCAAGGGCGGCACCATCGCCGCCATCACCGGCAAGCTCAACCCGCGCCAGGTGCGCGTGGTGGCGCTGCCAAAGCCGGACGAGCGCGAGCGCACGCAGTGGTACTTCCAGCGCTACAGCACGCACCTGCCGGCGGCCGCGGAACTGGTGCTGTTCGACCGCAGTTGGTACAACCGCGCCGGCGTCGAGCACGTCATGGGCTACTGCTCACAGGATGAGTACGCGCGTTTCCTTGAGGAAACACCGCACTTCGAACACTCGCTGGTCGACAGCGGCATCCTGCTGTTCAAGTACTGGCTGGCCGTGGATCAGGAAGAGCAGGAAGCGCGCTTCGCCGAGCGCGCCAGCGACCCGCTCAAGCGCTGGAAGCTGTCGCCCATCGATCTGGTGGCGCGCGACAAGTACCGCGACTATGGCCGCGCCCGGGACGTGATGTTCGAGGCCACCCACCGGCCGTGGGCGCCGTGGGTGGTGGTGGATTTCAACGACCAGCGCCGCGGCCGGCTGACGCTGATCCGCCACCTGCTGGATGCCCTGCCCGACTACCGGCTGCCGGACGAGCCGCTCGACCTGCCGCCACTGAAGGAAAAACCGGCCAAAGAGCGTTTTCGCGGGCCGGTCAAGCCGATCAAATCCCGGTATTGAGCACTGCCCCGGCGGCCGCCATTACCGCTTGAAGTCGGGCTGTGGGACGCCCGCACCCGGGCCGAATGCGTACGCCGTCAGCCAATCATTCGCGGCGAGGGCGCCGCTCCCACAAGGGTGTCCCCCGCAGTGCCGACGCTCACCAGCCGCCGCTGCGGCCGAGATCCTCGTGGATGATGAAGCGGTCGGGCGGGAAGGTCTTGGTGACGATGGGCGAGTTGAAGCGCTCCACCGGCGCCGAGGCTTCCACGAAGGCGAACGCGAGGTTCAGCAGGTTCTCTTCCGCCGCCGGCAGCGCGCCCAGCGGAAACTGGTTCAGGTGCTGGATCATGGCGTCGAAGCGCGGCATCACCGCGTCGTAGAAGGCGCGGATGCGCGCCATGTCGGTGCTGATGCGGGCGCGGTTGCGCGCCGCCTCGGTGTCGTGCAGCCAGTACTCGCACAGCGGTTCGAGGTCGGCGAAGGCGGCGGGAAGGCGGTTGCTCATGGTCGGTACTCCTGGTTGGGCCAGGTCAACGCCCGCATCGAGCGCTGACCCTCCGGGGCAGGATGCCCCGGCGCGAAACCCGGGTTTCGCGGAGCGCGTCGCGGGCCTGTACCGCGACGCAGCGAGCCGAAAAATTCCAGGGACGGAATTTTTCGGCAGTTCGACAAATCAGGGCCTGCGGCCCGCCACCCACTCGTCGGCCACCCAGTACTGATGGCGCATGGCGATCTCGGTGTCGCCGATGGTCTGCTCGGTGATCACGCCGGAGTCGAACGCCTTCTGCGAGAACTCCATGGTGCTCATGTCCTCGTAGACGGTGTCGCGCAGCACGATGCGCGTGAACTCCTGCGCCAGCCGGTCGCCCGCGTCGGCGGCCTGCATCTGGTAGATGTTCATGTTCCAGATGGTGTCGTTCTCGGACACCGGCCAGAAGTTGTACGTGAAGTACCAGCCGCGGCCGAGATCGCAGAAGAAGTTCGGGAAGAACACGTTGATGTCGAACCACCACGACTCGTCACCCGATGGGTTCAGACCCCGGCTGTCGCCCTCGTCGGCCTTCACGAAGCCGAAGTGGCCGTACTTGTAGGCGATGGCCTCGGCCGGTGTCGGCTGAATGTCGGTCTTCAGCCACGCCGACACCGACCGGTGCGGGCCGTAGAAGCGCACCGAGGTCGGCAGTGCAAGCTCGATGTCGCCCGCGCCCGGAATCGCGTTCCGGTGCAGGTAGGTCGCGTGGTAGGCCTCCTGAAAGGCGTCGATGCACAGCTTCCAGTTGGCGTTCACCCGCGCCGTGTAGTGCGCGATGTGCTGGCACTGGTCGAACGGAAAGCCGTCCATGTCCTTCGCGAGCTGGCCCATGAACTCGGCCAGCGACTGCGTGGGCTGCGGGTTCCAGTGCACGAAGATGAAGCCGTTCCAGGTGTCGCAGGCCAGCGCCTTGAGGCCCAGCTTGCCCTTGTCGAACCCATCGCCGAACGACTCGATCGCCGGCACCGCCTGCAGGCTGCCGTCGAGCCCAAAGCCCCAGCCGTGGAACTCGCAGGTGAAGCCGCGCGTCTGGCCGCAGGCTTCCGTCGCCAGCGCCATGCCGCGGTGGGTGCACATGTTGTGGAAGGCGCGGATGGCGCCGTCCTTGCCGCGCACCACCACGATGTTGCTCTTGAACACGTGCAGCTCGCGCGTGAAGTAGTCGCCCGCGTTCGGGATTTCCTCCACGCGGCCGACCTGCAGCCAGGCCTGCTTGAAGATCTGCTCGCGTTCGCGCTCGAAGTACTCGGCCGAGGTCACGGATTCGGACGGGATCGGCCCCGTGCCCATGTCCGGCACCGGCGTGCCGAACTTCATGGCGTGGCGTGGGCTGAACGGAAAGCGGACCGGCGACTGCGGGGCATTCATGAGGGCTCCTCCTTGTCCGGGCCATCCTCGGCCCGCTGCCTGTTGCAACCGAACGGTCGATTGCCTAGCAAGCATTAGAAAAGGAGGGCGCCCCGCGGCCTTGATAGACGTCAAGAAGGCGGACGGGCCGCGCCGCCCGCCCGCGACTCACCCCGGTCTTACTTCGAGCGCATGCCGCCGTCCACGCGCAGCACCGTGCCGGTGATATAGCGCGCCTCGTCGCAGGCCAGGAACAGCACCGCGTCGGCGATCTCTTCCGGCTCCGCCCAGCGCGCCAGCGGCGTCGACTGGCTGATGAAGCCGGCCACCGCCGGGTCGTCGATCAGGTGCTGCGTCATGCCGGTGCGCACGCCGCCCGGCGCCACGCCGTTGACGCGCACGCCCTGCGGGGCGGCCTCGACGGCGATCTGGTTGATCAGGCCGGCCGTCGCGTACTTGGATGCCGTGTACGCCGCGCCGCCGCCGTTGGCGCCGAGGCTCGCCACGGAGGCCGTCATCACGATGTTGCCGCCGCTCTTCTTGAGCTCGGGAAACGCCGCCTGACAGGCGAAGAAATAGCCCTTCACGTTGACCGCCATCACGCGGTCGAACAGCGCCTCGTTGATGTCCGTGAATGGCGCGAAGCCGTCGAACACGCCGGCGTTGGCGAACAGCACGTCCAGCCGGCCGTGCGCCGCGAGCGCCGCCGCCACCAGCGCCTCGACGCTGGCCTTTTGGGTCGTATCGACCGCCGTGAACGCCGCCTTGCCGCCCGCCGCGCGAATGTCCGCCGCCACCGCCTCGCCGCGCGCGGCGTCGATGTCGCCGATCATCACCGCCGCGCCCTGCGCCGCGAAGCCGCGCGCCGTCGCCGCGCCAATCCCGGACCCGCCGCCGGTGACCAGCACCGCCTTGCCATCGAACCGCGCCATGTGTGCTCCCCTCCTGGCCGTGGCGACCGTGCCACGGACCGGACGATAGCCGAAGATGGGCGGCCCCGTGCGCGGGGCGTGGCTCGCCAGGCATAGACCCCTGCGCGGCCGAAACCGGTCTATGGCGCGAGCCCCGATGCGGCCACCCCAGGATCGGCGGGCGTGATGAAGCCGATCGTCCGCTTGCTGATGAATCAACTCTTCGTCAAGTCCGCCCACTTGGGTAACGGGCTTGAAGCGTCACGTGGTACGGCCCAATGGCGCCACGTCAGTGCTTCAACCGATCGAGATTGCGTCGTGAAATCGCAGTGACACCGGCGTCGCCGCCGTGATGCCGAGATCTCGCAAACTGTTGAAATTTGGTGGGCCGTCTGGGAATCGAACCCAGGACACGCGGATTAAAAGTCCGCT
>NZ_JBFWOM010000025.1:0-27827 GCF_050250495.1 Immundisolibacter sp.
CAGTCCCTGGCACTGCTGCGCACGCCGACACCGGACGTGGTGTTTTCGTCCGCCGCGCGCGACCCGGACGGGTTTCGGCGAGTCGACGGCGCCACCTGGGGGCGTATCCTCGATGCCGCGATCACCGACTTGGGTTAGGCTAGCGAACAATCGCCAGCGGCCAGCCAGCACCTGGCGGGCCCAGCCAGGGGAGGAGAACAATGTCGAGGCGACTCGTGCCGGCCATGATGAGGGCAGCGGCTGCGGTGGCGGTGATGCATCCCGGGTCGGCACTCGCCGCCGGCGGCTACTTCGCCATGGGGTACGGGCCGATTGCCCGGCAGATGGCCGGCGCGACCACAGCCGTGACCGGCGACGCGTTCGCCGGCGCCAGCAATCCGGGCAAGCTCGTCTTCGAAGGCAACCGGCTCGATGCCGGGCTTGAACTGTTCATGCCGAGCCGGCGTGTCGAACGCACGGGCTCCGGAACGCCCTACGACTTTCATTCCATCAGCCGCAACAGCCTGTTCCTGATTCCGGAAGGGGCCTACGCACGGCAGGTCACCGACCGGTTGGCGTGGGGCGTTACGGTCTACGGCAACGGCGGCCTCAACACGGAGTACGCGGACGACACAGGCATTCCGGGCACCAACGCCAACCCCGCCGCGTGTGGCGATGCGCCAGGCAACTTCCTGCTCGGCTGCGGCAAGCTCGGTTTCGATCTGACACAGCTGGTGGTGGCGCCGACCGTGTCGTGGCGCGTCCATCCGCGACACGGTATAGGCATTGCCCCGCTGATCACGGCCCAGCGCTTCAAGGCGTACGGTCTGCAAGCCTTCGCGCCGCTGTCGGCGTACCCCGGCCGCGTCAGCAATCAGGGCTACGACCTTGCGCTGGGGCTTGGCCTCCGGGTCGGCTGGTACGGCGAGTTCGCGCCGTGGCTGAGCGTCGGCGCGGCCTACGCGACGCGGACCTTCATGCAGGACTTCGACAAGTACAAGGGCCTGTTTGCCGAAGGCAGTTTCGACGTGCCGGAAAACTTCAGTGTCGGCCTGGCGCTGCGCCCCCACGCCGCCTGGCTGATATCGCTCGACGTTCAGCGCATCAACTTCGCCGGCGTCAACGCGCTGGGTAACGGCGTACTCAACAGCCTTGCGGACCCGCTCGGCCGGCCACTTGGCAGCGCCCAGGGCAGCGGCTTCAACTGGCGTGACGCGACCACCTACCGGGCCGGCGTGGCCTATCGCTGGTCGCCACGCCTCACACTGCGCGCAGGCTTCGGTTACGGCAAGCGGCCTAACGACGACGATATCAACTCGGTCAGTTTCAACATGCTGGCGCCAAACCAGCTACGTCAGGTGAGCGCCGGCTTTACGTGGCAGGTCGGCGACCGGCACGAACTGCATGGCTCGGTCGGCCACTTCCTGAGCGAGAAACAACCCTACGCCGGGCCATCCGCCACCGCCGGCCTCGGCATCGGCGGGCGCGAGGAAATCCGCCCGCACGTCGAGATGCTGATGCTCGCCTGGAGCACGCGGTACTAGCGGGCAGTCCGCCCGCCGGGCGGCACCCTCAGCGCGACGCCTCGCTCGGGAACCCGAACAGCCCGCGGTTGCGGATCAGCTCCGCCACCACCGGCGGCACCTGTTTGGCCCAGCCCGGCTCGTTGGCGCGCAGCGCCGGCAACACGGCGCGCCAGTCGATGTCGAGCACGGCGGGATTGACACCCGGCAACGCCAGGATGCGACCCGCTTCGTGCAGGTGGCGATAGATGTGGTGCACGGCGGGGTTCGGGTCGAAATTATCGGCGGTGACGAGTTGCCCGTCCGCCCCGCGGCCGGGATAGACGTACATCCAGGTCTTGTCGCAGAACAGGCGCCCGAAGGCTTCGAGGATGCCGCCTTCGAGGTCGGAGTAGAAATCCGGGTTGAAGATGTCGCGCAGGTTGTCGAGCCGCGCCACGACGCCGATGCGGCCCTGCGTGTAGCGGCGCAGGAACGCGCGCAGGCGGAAGTAGCGCAGGTAGTCCGACACCAGCACGTGGTAGCCGAGCGCGGTCAGCGTGTCCACGCGGGCCAGAAAATCCGCGTTGTCGACCCGGTCGCCGTCCTCCATCACCGTGGCCATGGTCATCTCGGCGACCGGCAGTACGTCTTCCGCGTCGCCGCCAAACGCCGCCAGACCCGCCACGAACATGTCCTCGTGGCGCCGCGTCACCGGGCGGAAGTTCGAGCGCACGGCCAGCACGTCCTTGCGGTGCAGCGCCTCGCCGGGCTGTATGACGTGCCCGTCGGGGTTGAACATCACCGCCCGCGTCAGCCAACTGCGCACGAGGTGCAGGTTCAGCAGGCGGCTTTCGCACAGCGCAAAGGCCGGCCCGCTGAACTCGATCATGTCGATTTCGATGCGGTCCGAGCCGGCCGCGGCGCCGCCGGACAGATCGTCCGCCAGACTCTCGATGAGGCGCTCCGGCGAATCGGCGTGGTTGAAGGCGCCGTAGATCAGGTTCACGCCGAGGATACCGAGCGCCTCCTGCTGGGCGCGGGCGTCGTGATCCAGCATGCGCACGTGCAGCACGATGTCGTGCGGCGGGCCGCCCGGCACGAGCTGCATCCGCACGCCGATCCAGCCGTGGCATTCGCTGCGACGCTTGTAACCCTGTGCGGCGACGGTCGCCGCGTAGGCGAAGAACGTGGTCTCGGACTCACGCCGACCTTCGAGACGCTCGATGAGCAACCCGAATTCGTGCTCCAGCATGCGCCCCAGGCGCGCCCGGCTCACATAGCGCCCACCCGGCGCGCGGCCGTAGATGGCGTCCGAGAAGGTCATGTCGTAGGCCGACATGGTCTTGGCGACCGTGCCGGCCGCGCCGCCGGCGCGAAAGAAATAACGCGCCGTCTCCTGCCCCGCGCCGATCTCGACAATGCTGCCGTACTGCGCCGGGTGCAGGTTGACAGCAAGCGCCTTTTGCAAGGCGCCCGGCGCTTCCATGAGCAGCGCCGGGGTCGCGTGCGAGCCTGGGGGCAGGTCGTCCATGACGGCGTGCGGACTCAGGCGGCGGCCATGAACTGCCGCAGCACGTAGTTCAGGATGCCGCCGTGACGGTAGTACTCGACCTCGATCGGCGTGTCGATGCCGGCCACGACCTCGATGTCGCGCACGCCGGTCGCCGTTTGCGCGCGCAGCGTCAGCACCTGCCCGGGCTTGAGGTCGTCACCGAGCCTCGGCAGCGAGAAGGTCTCCTCGCCGGTCAGGCCCAGCGAGGCCACGCTGTCGCCGTCCTTGAAGCGCAGCGGCAGCACGCCCATGCCGATCAGGTTCGAGCGGTGGATGCGCTCGAAGCTCTCGGCCAGCACCGCCCGCACGCCGAGCAGGAAGGTGCCCTTGGCCGCCCAGTCGCGGGACGAACCGGCGCCGTACAGCTTGCCGGCCAGCACGATCAGCGGCGTGCCGTCCTGCCGGTAGCGCATGGCGGCGTCGTACACGGACAGCTCCTCGCCGGACGGCAGGTACTTCGTCCAGCCGCCTTCCTTGGGGGCGACCAGCGCGTTCTTGAGGCGAATGTTGGCAAACGTGCCGCGCGTCATCACGCGGTCGTTGCCGCGGCGCGAGCCGTAGCTGTTGAAGTCCGCCTTCTGCACGCCGTGCTCGGTCAGATACCGCGCCGCGGGCGAGTTCGCCGCGATGTTGCCGGCCGGCGAGATGTGGTCGGTGGTGACGAAATCGCCGAGCACCAGCAGCGCCCTGGCGGCGGCCAGCGGCGCGATCGGCGCCGGGCGGGCCGGGAAGTTCTCGAAGTACGGCGGGTGTTGGATGTACGTGGAATCGCCACGCCACTTGTAGACGGCCGAGCCGGTGTCGGTGGCGATGGCGTTCCAGTCCGGGTTGCTCTGCGCCACGTTGCCGTATTCCTGCCGGTACAGCGCGGGGTCGCTGGCCGCCGCCATCGCGTCGGCCACCTCGGCGCTCGACGGCCAGATGTCGCGCAGGTACACCGCCTTGCCGTCGCTGCCGGTGCCGATCGGCTCGGCGTCGAAGTCAATGTCCACCCGCCCGGCCAGCGCGTAGGCCACCACCAGCGGCGGCGAGGCCAGGTAGTTGGCACGCGTGTGCGGGCTCACGCGGCCCTCGAAGTTGCGGTTGCCGGACAACACGGCCGCGGCCACCAGGTTGCGGGCGTTGATGGCGTCCACCACCGGCTCGTCGAGCGGGCCCGAGTTGCCGATGCAGGTGGTGCAGCCGTAACCGACGATGTTGAAGCGCAGCGTGTTGAGCGGCCCGAGCAGGCCCGCGCGTTCGAGGTAGGCGTTCACCACCCGCGAGCCGGGCGCAAGGCTGGTCTTCACGTAAGCCGGCACGCGCAGGCCGCGCGCGGCGGCCTTCTTCGCCACCAGGCCCGCGCCGACCATCACCGACGGGTTCGAGGTGTTGGTGCAGGAGGTGATCGCGGCGATGGTCACGGCGCCGTGGCGCAGCGTCTCGCCGGTGCCGGCCACGGGCGCGCTCGCGCCGATCTGATCGGCCGGCACGCCGAAGCCGTCCTTGTCCACCGGCGCCTCCAGCGCGGACAGGAAGCTCTCCTTCACCTTGGACAGTCCCACGCGGTCGTGCGGGCGCTTGGGGCCGGCAAGGCTCGGCTCCACCGTGCTCATGTCGAGTTCGAGCACGGTGGTGAATTCGGGCTCGGCGCTGCCCTCGGTGCGGAACATGCCCTGCGCGCGGTAGTAGCGCTCCACCTCATCCAGCACGTCCGCCGGGCGGCCGGTGTTCTTCAGATACCGGATCGCCTCCGCATCGACCGGGAAGAAGCCGATCGTGGCGCCGTACTCCGGGCCCATGTTGGCGATGGTGGCGCGGTCGGCCAGCGGCAGCACGTCAAGACCCGGCCCGAAGAATTCGACGAACTTCTCGACCACGCCGAACTTGCGCAGCATCTGCACCAGCGTCAGCGTGAGGTCGGTGGCCGTCACGCCGTCCTGCAGCTTGCCGGTCAGGCGCACGCCCACCACCTGCGGCATCTTCAGATAAATCGGCTGGCCCAGCATGCAGGCCTCGGCCTCGATGCCGCCTACACCCCAGCCGACGATGCCGAGGCCGTTGATCATGGTGGTGTGCGAATCGGTACCGACCAGCGAGTCCGGGTACAGCACGCCGTCCTTGCCGCGCAGCACGCCGCGCGCGAAGTGCTCCAGATTCACCTGGTGCACGATGCCGACCGCCGGCGGAATGATGCTCAGCGTCTCGAACGCCGCCTGCCCCCAGCGCAGGAACTCGTAGCGCTCGCGGTTGCGCTCGAATTCGAGCGTGATGTTCTTGGCGAGCGCGTCGGCGCTGCCGGCGAAGTCCACCTGCACCGAGTGGTCGATCACGAGATCCACCGGTACCAGCGGCTCGATCTTCGTCGGATCCTTGCCGGCGGCGGCCATGGCGCTGCGCAGCGCAGCCAAGTCCACCACGCACGGCACGCCGGTGAAGTCCTGCAGGATCACGCGGCCGGGGATGAACGGCACCTCGGCGTCCGGGTCGCCCTTGCCCCATGCCAGCAGCGCGTCCACGTGGTGCGGCTCCAGCGCCGGGTGGTCCTGATGGCGCAATGCCGCCTCCAGCAGCACCTTCACCGAGTACGGCAACCGGCTCGGGTCACCCAGGCCCAGTTCCGCCAGCGCCGGCAGGCTGAAATACGTGGCCGCTTGCCCATTGGCAAGCTCCAGCGTGCGACGGCAGGCGGCAAACTTGGACTGACCCATGACGACTCCTGGTGAACTTAAGAGACGCTGCCGCCGCTTGGACGCGCAGCCAAAACGCGCCGTGGGACTGGCGCGAGCGGGCTAGAATTATAGCCAACCCGACCCACCGCCGGCCCGTGATTTGGCGCCGCAAAATCGGTGCCAGCCGCTCATACGGAGCCCCATGTCCGCCTTTGAACTGACCGCCCTGTCGCCGCTCGACGGCCGCTACCAGGAGAAGACCGTCGCGCTGCGCCCGCTGTGCAGCGAGTTCGGGCTGATCCGCTATCGCCTGCTGGTGGAAACCGCCTGGTTGCGCCTGCTGGCGGCGACGCCCGAGGTCTCCGAACTGCCGCCGTTCAGCGCCGCCGCGCTCGCGCGGCTCGACGCCATCGACGCCGGCTTCGACGAGACCGGCGCGGCGCGCGTGAAGGAACTCGAACGCGCCACCAACCACGACGTGAAGGCGCTCGAATACTTCATCCACGAGCAGTTCGAGGGCGACGCGGAACTGACCGCCGCCCGCGGCTTCGTGCACTTTGCCTGCACGTCCGAGGACATCAACAACCTCGCCTACGCGCTGATGCTGCGCGACACGCGGCAAACCGTGTTGCTGCCGCAGCTCGATGCGGTCATCGGCAAGCTGACCGCGCTCGCGCACGAGGCCGCGGATGCGCCCATGCTGGCGCGCACGCACGGCCAGCCGGCGACGCCGACCACGCTCGGCAAGGAGCTCGCCAACGTGGTGGCGCGCCTGCACCGCCAGCGCGACGGTGTGGCGTGGGTAGAGATTCTCGGCAAATTCAACGGTGCGGTCGGCAATTACAACGCGCACCTTGCGGCCTACCCCGCCGTCGACTGGCCGGCGCTGGCCGAGCGCCTGGTGGCCGGGCTCGGCCTCGCCTTCAACCCGTACACCACGCAGATCGAGCCGCACGACTGGATGGCCGAGCTGTTCGATGCGCTCGCCCGCGCCAACACGGTACTCATCGATCTGTGTCGCGACGTGTGGGGCTACGTGTCCTTCGGCTACTTCCGCCAGCAGGTGGTGGCCGGCGAGGTGGGTTCGTCCACCATGCCGCACAAGGTGAACCCGATCGACTTCGAAAACGCCGAGGGCAACCTGGGGGTGGCGAACGCGCTGCTGGAGCACTTGGCGCGCAAGCTGCCGATCTCGCGCTTTCAGCGCGATCTGACCGACTCCACCGTGCTGCGCAACGTGGGCGTGGCGGCCGGCTACACGCTGCTCGCCTGGCAGTCGCTGCAGAAGGGTCTTGGCAAGCTCAGGGTCGATGCCGCCACGCTGGCGCGCGACCTCGACGCCGCGCACGAGGTGCTGGCCGAGGCCATCCAGACCGCCATGCGCCGCCACGGTGTCGAGAATCCCTACGAGCAGCTCAAGGCGCTGACGCGCGGTCAGGCCATCGACGCCGCGACGCTGGCCGCCTTCATAGACAGCCTGCCGCTGCCGGCGGACGAGAAGCGCCGGCTGGCGACGCTCACGCCGGCCACGTACACCGGCCTTGCCGCGCGCCTGGCGCGGGACATCTGAGCGATGCGCGCCGTTCTCGTTGCCGGCATGGCGGTGCTGCTCACGGCCTGCGCCACCACGCAGGCACCGGCGCCGGTGAGCAGCGCGCCCGCGCCCTGCCCGGCGCCGGTCACCGTGCCCGGCAACGTGGTCGTGCGCCTGTTTGACGGCGTGCTGACGCTGCCGGCCGGTTACGTGTTCGACGGCAATGCGCTCGGCAAGAAAACCCTGTTCCAGGGCGAGTCCGGCGCGCTGCGCCTCGGCCCGCGCTCGGAGCTGAAGACCGGCTACCTCGACTACGCGCGCGCCACGCTGAAGACCCGTGAACTGCGCTGCGGGCTCGAAATTTTGCGCCACGGCACGGACGACCCGCCGCTGTGGCTGCTGCTCGGCAAGACCCACTACGCGCTGATCTACGACCAGAATGCGGCCCGCGTGCCGGCCATCATCGACGGCTACTGCGCGTCGCTGCCACGCGCCGCCCCGCCCTGAGCCGCAACCGCGCCGCGATTTTCACCTGAACGCCACCCCCCACGTGGGTGCATTGACAGCCTCGCCCGGCGATTGCTAGCGTGCCCACGGACTGACTCGGCGCGTGCCGTCGTCCCTGCGCCGACACGGCACCCGGGGGTGGTGGATGGAAGAATCGACCAGGTCGCAGCCGTGGAGCGAAGTGCTCCGCAACGAACGCGCGGCGATTCGCGAACCCGACGGTCAGGCATTGGGCCCGGACCGGCCACTGACCGGCCTTGCCTTCTCCGGCGGCGGCATCCGCAGCGCCACCTTCAACCTCGGCATCATCCAGGCCCTGTCCGAACTGCGCCTGCTGCGGCAGTTCGATTACCTGTCGTGCGTGTCCGGCGGTGGCTATATCGGCGGCTGGCTGTCGGCATTCATTCGCCGCCAGTGCCACGGGCGGGTCGAGGACGCGGAGCCGCAGCTGCGCACCGGCGGGGACGAGGACGCGGCGATCGGATTCCTGCGCAGCTACAGCAATTACCTGACGCCGCGGGCGAGCCTGCTGTCGGCCGACACGCTGAGCGCGGTCGCCACCTTTCTGCGCAACCTGTACCTGAATCTCACGCTGCTGGTGCTCGCGCTCGGCGGGCTGCTGCTGATCCCGCGCCTGCTGCTGTGGTGCGTGCGGCCGACGAGCGGGGTCGACGCGGACGCGCCTGTTGGCCTGCTGTTCGGGCTGGCCGCAGGGCTGGTCGGCCTCGCCATGGGGGTGGCCAGCGTCAATCTTGGCGCCGGGGCCGCCATTACGCGGCCGTTTTATGCGCGCCAGGCGGGCGTGCTCGGCCTGGTGGTGGCGCCGCTGGTGCTGTCGGCGTGGCTGGTTGCGTATGGCCTTTTTGCCGGCGCCGGGTCGCTCGCCGCGCTCGATCCGGTCATCTGGATCGTCATCGGCGCCGTGATTTACCTCGCGCCGTGGGCGGTCGGATGGGTGTTCGGCCGCCGCCTGGCGGGGCAGGCGCGGGAAGCATTTGCACCCGCGCGCCTGCTTGAGATGGCCGCCTACGCGGCACTCGCGGGGGCACTCGGCGGCCTGTTGCTGCTGCTGACCGCAAAGACCGCGGCCGCGCTCGCCGCCTGGGACAGCGGCTACAACGGGGCGTGGATCGCCAGCACGCTGCTCACGGCGCAGGTGCTGCTGGTCTACTCGCTCACCGTGGTCGCCCACGTCGGCCTGATGGGGCGGCGGTTTTCCCACAACACGCGGGAGTGGTGGTCGCGGCTCGGCGGCTGGGTGCTGATCGCCGCCGCCGTGTGGGTGGGGGTGTTCGGCATCGTGTTCCTGGCGCCGGTGGTATTCGCCTGGGCGCCCGGCGCCTGGTCGAGCGCGGGCGGCATCGGCTGGCTGCTGTCGACCGGCGCCGGCATCGTGCTCGGGCGCAGCCCGAAGACCGCCGGCGATCGGCGCGAGACCTGGCGCGACACGCTCGCCAAGCTCACGCCGCACGTCTTCATCATCGGCCTGCTCGGGCTGCTGGCGTGGGCGCTGCACGCGCTGCTGGTACACCCGGCGCTGTGCGCGGGCTGCGTCGACGCCCCACCGGGTGGCGGCCTTGTCGAGGTGCTGCGCCAGGTGGCGGTCCATGACGGGCAGATCGACATCCGCGCCTTGGCGGCGCTTTTCGTCGGCAGCTGGCTGCTCGCCGCTGGGCTCGCCCGGCGCATCGACGTCAACCTGTTCTCGATTTACCACTTCTACCGGCAGCGGCTGGTGCGGTGTTATCTGGGCGCATCCCGCGCCGCCCGGCGCACGCCGCACCCGTTTACCGGCTTTGACCATCGGGACGACCGCCGGCTCGCCTCACTGGCCGAAGGCGTGCCGGGACACCCCCAGTGCCAACGCCCCTACCCCATCCACAACACCGCCATGAACCTGGTGGGCGGCAAGCAGCTCGCCTGGCAGGACCGGCGTGCCGCCGCCTTCGCCTTCACGCCGCTCGCCTGCGGCTACGGCCTCAATCTGCCGGACGCGAACCACACCCGTATCGAGCACTACCGCCCGACGGCGCAGTACATGGATGGCGTGTGGATCGGCTCGGCGATGGCCATCTCGGGCGCCGCCGCCTCGCCCAACATGGGCTACCACAGCTCGCCCGCGCTCACGTTTCTGATGACCGTGTTCAACGTGCGCCTGGGTCACTGGAGCCCGAACCCCGCCAATGACGCCACCTGGACGCAGCACGACCCGCTGTTCGGCGGCGGCTACCTGCTGCGCGAGCTGTTCGGGCAGACGGACCTCGGCTCGCCGTTCGTGTACCTGTCCGACGGCGGCCACTTCGAGAACCTCGGTATCTACGAGCTGGTGCGCCGCCGCTGCGCCTGCATCGTCGCCATCGATGCCGGGCAGGATGCCGACGGCCGGTTCGACGATCTCGGCAACGCGATTCGCAAGTGCTACGCGGACTTCGGCGTCACCATCGACATCGACACCAGCGGCATGAAGCGCGCGTATTTCGCGCTCGGCCGCGTCCACTACCCGGACGCGCCCGCCGCCGATCTGCTCTACATCAAGCCGAACCTGATCGGCGGCGAGCCGGCGGATCTCGCCAACTACCAGGCCGCGCATTCGCAGTTCCCGCACGAGTCGACCGCCGACCAGTGGTTCGACGAGTCGCAGTTCGAGAGCTACCGCAAGCTCGGCCACCACATCGGGCGCAGCGTACTGGCGTCGGCACGCGAGGAAGCCGCGCGACGGGCCGCGGCCGGCGCGGCAAGCGGTCTGCCGCTTCAGGCGATTTGTGAACTGTTGCGCGAACGCCAACCGCGGAGCCCCTGATACCGGTAATTTTTCCACGCCGCGCGGCGCGGCCCAGTCGTACACGGGAGAGCCCCATGCACACAGCAAACCGCTTCGGCCGCTTCGGCGCCTTGCTCATGCTCGCCCTGCTCGGCCTGGGCGCCGCGCTCACACCGCCAGGGGCCCCAGCGCAGGAACCAGCGCAGGAACCAGCGCCCGCGCTCGATACCACTGCGGCGGGCGACGCCACCGCTGCACCGACGCCCAACTACACCGACGCCGGCTTTCACGCCGCCGAGGCCGGCCTGTCGCCCTCCGCCCGCGCCGGGCGGGAGATCTGGTTCAAGGCCACCGCCGGCAACGCCCGCTTTCACACCTACACCTTCCAGCAGCGCGTGACGGCGCTGATCGACTGGTTCCACGTGCTGCGTGGCGATCGCCGCGACGAGCGCTTCAGAACCTGGGGCCTGATCAACGACCCCGGTTGCTGCACGCCGGGGTCGGCCGGCTGCCCGGCGAAAAGCTACGAAGAGACCTACGGCTTCGACTGGTGCCCGGGCGACGATCAGTTGCTGGCCCACGTCGGCAAGCCGGGCTACCGCGACCCGGCCTGCGATTTTGACGACGCCGCGGCCGCCGATGCCGACCCCGAAGGCCACCGCACGGGCCGCGAGGACCGTTGCAACCTCGCCTTCGGCACCTCGACCGGCGCGATCGGCTTTCGCAAGTTTCCGAACCCGCGCTTCGATGCGGCGGCGTGGAAAAAGCTGAACGGCAGCCTCGGCACCTGGGAGGGCTACGACCGGCGCCTGTCCGACGACCCGAAGCGCAGCGACTACCGCATGCGCAAGCTCGCCGACGGCTCGGTCGAGCCGCCGTTTCTGATCGGCACCGCCTGCGCGTCCTGCCACGTCGCGTTCGATCCCGCCAAACCGCCCGCCGACCCAGCACATCCGCAGTGGGAGAACCTCTCCGGCCTGGTCGGCAACCAGTACATCCGCATCTCGGAGATCCTCATCTCCGGCATGCCGCACGACGACCTGCTGTGGCAGACCTTCGCCCACGCCCGGCCCGGCACGTCCGACACCTCGGCCATCCCCAACGACCAGGTGAACAATGCCGGCACCATCAACGCGCTGATCAACACCGCGCAGCGGCCGACCTTTGCCGGTGAGTCCGTGAACCGCTGGCACAAGGTCGCCGCGTGCGCGGCCGGTGCCGCGGAGACAGCCTGCTGGTGCGAGCCCGGCAAGCCCGGCAAGTGCTGGGAGAAGAAAGTCACCACCGAAACCGTGCACCACATCCTGAAGGACGGCAGCGATTCCATCGGCGCGCTCGGCGCCATCCAGCGCGTGTACTTCAACATCGGTTCCTGCGCCGAGCAGTGCTGGCTGAACCACCTGACCGACCTGCGCCAGATGGACCCGAACGGGCGCAACTACGGCCAGACGCCGTTCGACATCGGCCAGTGCCGGCGCGACTGCCCGAACTTTCGCGCCATCGAGGACCGCCTGCCGAACCTGCTCGATTTCTTCCTGACCGCGCCCGAGGGCCAGGCCCGGGATCTGCACCAGGCGCGCGCCAACACCAGCGGCGCGCCCTACGCGCCGGAGAACCTGGTCGCGGATCTCGAACAGGAATTCGGCGCCGGTGCCGTGGCGCGCGGCCAGCAGGTGTTCGCCACCAACTGCGCGCAGTGCCACTCCAGCGGCAAGCCGCCGTTCGAGGCGGTCGACTTCCGCGCGCTCGACGCCGCCACCGGCCTGCGTGCCGACTGGCTCGGCAACGACGTGCCGACGCCGGTCACCGAGATCGGCACCTATCGCTGCCGGGCGCTGCACTCCAACCACCTGCAGGGCCACGTGTGGGAGCAGTTCGCGGATGCCGACTACCACGGCCGCAAGCCCGTGTCCGGCATTCTTGAACCGCACGACGGCGGGCGCGGCTACTACCGCAACGTCTCGCTGCTGAACGCCTGGGCACACGCGCCCTTCCTGCACAACAACGCGGTGGGGCCGGAGCTGTGCGGCTGGGGCGGCGACAAGTCGAACCCGAACGAGCTGTACCGGTCGAGCTACGTCGACGCGAGCCAGCCCGGCCTGCCGCCGCTGGCCGCCGACCGGCAGCCCGCCTGCTGGGCCTACGACCCCTCCGTCGACGGGCGCTTCAAGCTGTACGTCGCCTCGATGCGCGAGCTGCTGACCCCCGCCCAGCGCATCCCGAAGGCCACCAAGGTGGACCAGGACATCGTGCTCGACATCGGCCCGCGCATCTTCGACGGCACCGAGGAAAAGCGCCTGGTCGGCTTCACCGTGCGCGTGCCGGCCGGGGCCACCGCCGGCAACGTCGGCAACTTCCGCCACAAGGCGTTCATCGTCGACCTGGTGCAGGCCAAGCTCGATCCGGCGGCGCTCGAAAAACGCCTCGCGGGAGTCGTCCCTGCGGATCAGGCAAAACAGCTCGCGGCCGAGATGCAGACCGTCGGCAAGGCCATCGTGGCCGACCCCGACCGGCTGGTGGAGGTGGTCAAGGAAGCCCGCGCCCGCACGCCGGCGCTGTGGCAGGTGTACTCGTCCTGCACCGCCGAGATCGAGAACGACGGCCACCGCTTCGGCGAGGACCTGTCCGACACCGACAAGAACGCGCTGATCGCGTTCCTCGCGACCCTGTAAGGAGGCCGCCATGAAAACGCCGCACCTGCTGCTCGTCATCGCCGCCGCACTGACCTTGTCCGGCTGCGACCGCCTCGGCGATCTGTTCGCCAAGAAGCCCGACATCGCCTACGCGCCCTACGGCGAGGGCTACGCCGCCAAGCCGGATCTCGCCCACGTGGAGTACGCGCACCCCATCCCGGCGGCGGAACTCGCCAAGGTCACGCCGCGGTATCTCGCCGGGCTCGATCAGGAACAACTCGATCAGCTCTACGCGCGCCTCGCCTCGGGGCCGATCCCGGACGGCGCTTTTGAAGGCGAGATCGTGTTCCCGCGCGGCAGCTCGGGGCGGCTGCGCGTGGCCGAGATCGTCGGCGGCTTCAAGGGGCTCGCCGTCGACTTCAAGGGCAAGACGCTGGAGACGCTCGGCGAGGCGCTGTGGAAGGGCAAGGTGTTCTACCGCGACCAGAAGGTGCTGCGTAACCGCATCCAGGACCTGGCCGTGCTGCGCCCGGTGATCGGCGCGGGCGACATCGCCAGGATCGACGTCGACGGCAAGGACGCCTGGCTGCTGTTCCCGGCCAAGCTGTACTGCGGGCAGAGCCTGATCGACTCGCGCCGCGAGTCCATCATCATCGACTACGCCTTCACCGACGAGCTGCCCGGCTACCGCGAGCGGCCGGACTTTCTCGCCGGCCGGCGGGGCCTGCGCGTGCGGGACGAGATCCGCATGATCCGCCCCGGCCTGTACCTCGGCCGCGCCTACATGGACCACGCGTTCGGGTTGAACTTTGTGCTCCACAACAAGGCGCTCGACAAGGCCGGGCGGGCGGACTTCCTGGCCGGCAAGGTCACCGACGACTGCTGGCAGGGCACGCAGACGCGGGTGGCGGCCGCCCGCTAGCTCGTGAAGCGCGCCTGGACGACGCTGGCCGCCGCCGTGCTGAGTACCGCCCTCGTCGCCCGCGCCGATCCCGACCTGCCGCCGGTCGGCCACTCGCGCTTCGACGAACTGATCGGCGACCGGCCTGTGCCCTACCCGCTGCCGCGCCTGCTGGCTGCCATCACCGCGCAGATGCAGCCCGAGCCGGGCGGCCTGCCGGCGCTGAAAGTCACGCTGATCCCCCACGGCCGCTCGCTGCAACGCGACGCCGCCGCGCCGGATTTCTTTCGCTTTCCGCGCGTGGTGGCGGCCGCCGATGGCGCCAACCGGCCGGGCTTCGCGCCGCTGCGGGACCGCCTGTTTCTGGGCTTTCAGGAAAAGGGCGAGGTGGTCGAGGTCATCAGCTACAACGACGCCGCCGGGCGTTTCGAATTCCAGATCGTGCGCGATTACGCGCCCGGCAAGACGCCGCAGGTCAGCTACGCGCGGCGCGCGCTGTGCCTCGCCTGCCACCAGAACGCGGCGCCCATCTTCGCCCGCCCGCTGTGGGACGAGACGCCGGCCAATCCGGCCATCGCCACGCGGCTGCGCGAAAGCGAGCGCGATTTCTATGCCGTGAAGATCACCGGCACCGACATCGCCTACCTGATCGATGCCGCCACCGACCGCGCCAACCTGTTCGCGGTGTGGCAGACGCTGTGGCGGGACGGCTGCGGGGCCGATGGCGAAGGCACGGCCGGCGACCCGTGCCGGCGCGACGCGTTTGCCGCCGCGCTCGACTATGCGACCGACCGCACCCTGCCGGCCGGCGACGCCCTGCCAGCGCTCGCCCGCGCCTGGGCCGCGCGCTGGCCGCAGGGCCTGCCGATCCCGAACGCCGATCTGCCGAACCGCGACCCGTTCTTCCCGCTGCCCGATCCCGCACAGGATCCGCTCCGGCTGCGCCCGCCGCTCGCCGTGTGGCGCACGGCGGATGTCACCGCCTTCGTGGTGGGGCTTGCGGGGCTGATCGACAGCGCGCTTGTCGAGCGCCTGCGCGCCGTCCCACCGGCACGCCGCGCCGCCGCGCTGGACCGCCTGCACGCGCGCGGCGCGTTCGCGGCGGATACGTTCAGCGCCGCTCTCGGCCACGCGCTGGCGGCCGAACTGGGCATCGCCATCGCCGAGCCCGGGCACACGATGCCCGCGCCCCGTGCGGAACCCGCGTCCGCCGCGCGGGACGATCCCGCACTCGGCGTCTACGCCCGCCGCTGCGCGCTGTGCCACGACACCGCACTCGCCCACCCGCCGAATTTTCTGCACGGCGATCCGGCACAGGTCGAAACCCGCATCGACCACTGCGCCGAGCGCATGTACGCACGGCTTGACCAGGCCAACCGGCCCGAGGCCGAGCAACCCGTGGCGCCCATGCCGCCGCCCGCGATGGTCGGCACCGCGCCGGCGGGCTGGCTGACATCCCCCGATTTCACGGCGCTGCGCGAAGACCTCGCCGCGCGCATCACCCGCCAGGGCGGCGATCCGCACGCCGTGCTGCGCCAGCCCTACGCCAGCCTGCGCGGCTGCCTGCCCTACGCCGACATGCCGTCCACACCGGAGCACGCCCATGCCCCTGCCCTTTGACCGCTTCGATCCCCTCACCGCGCGCTACCACGGCGAGAACGCAGTCGCGCTCGCCCACGCTGCGCGCCTTGCTTACACCCAGGATGCAGCCGCGTGCATCGCGCAGGCGGCCAAGTGGGGCTTTCCCAAGGCGAGGCCCATCGACGCCCGGGAAACCCAGTGTCTGGTCATGGGCAACGCGAGCGCGGTGGTGGTCGCCTTTCGCGGCACCGAGCCCGCCAAGCTCCAGGACTGGATGAGTGATCTCGACGTTGACCTGGTGCCGGGGCCGTTCGGCCGGGTACACGACGGCTTTCAGCGCGCGCTGGCGCACGTGTGGGACACGCTCGGTGCCTGCGTGGCCGAATTTCAGGACCAGGGCCAGTCGCTATGGGTCACCGGCCACAGCCTGGGCGCCGCGCTCGGGACACTCGCCTGCGCGCACTGGCGCGAGGCGGACAAACCGGTGCACGGCCTGTACACCTTCGGCGCGCCGCGCACCGGCGACCGCGATTTCGAGCGCACCTTCAACCAGGATTTCGGCGCCCGCAACTTCCGCTTCGTGAACAACGCGGACCTCGTCACCCGCGTGCCGCTGCGCGAGATGGGCTACTCGCACGCCGGCAAGCTCGTCTACTTCGACGACAAGGGCAAGCTGCAAACCGACCCCGGCTGGTGGAGCCGGTTCCTGAATCACGTGCAGGCGCACATTGCCGACCTTGGCCGGCCCGGCCTTGCCGGCATCAAGGCGCATTCCATGGACCGGTACGTGAAGCAGTGCGAGAAGAACCGCGCGGCGCAGCCGTTCTGATCATCGCCCGCCTGACCCCGCGGTCCGCGCACCTGGAGCACGCCCCATGAATCCCTCCCGCTGGTCCGGCAGTCGCGTCATCCTCGGCCTGCTGCTGACGCTGACCCTGCTCGCGGCCCTGTACGCCGCGCTGCGCTTCCTGCCGGACCGCGCGGTGACCCACGCCGACCCGGCGGAGCACTTCAAGTACGGCTCGCTCGGCGGCGAACGCAACATGGGCTTCCCGTACTGGCTGTTCCAGGTGCTGCCGGAGGTCTGCCCGGACCTGCTGCCGGGCAAGGGCTACGCCTCGCTCGGCTTCATCACCGAGCCCGGCCACGACCTGCCGGTCGGCATGTCGCAGCGCCGCCACCTGGGCCTGGACCGGGTGTTCCTGAACTGCGCCGTGTGCCACAGCGCCACCGTGCGCACCGCGCCGGATGCCGCGCCGCGGCTGGTGCTCGGCATGCCCGCTAACCAGCTCGACCTGATGGGCTTTCAGAAATTCGTGCAGGCCTGCGTGAACGACCGCCGCTTCACGCCGGCGCAGGTGGTGCCGCGCATCGCCGAGAAGGCCGGTGGCCTCAGCCCGCTCGACCGGCACCTGGTCTACCCGCTCGCCATCCATCTCATGCGCGACGGCGTCGCCGGCCTGATCGGGCGCCTGCGCTTCATCCACCTGCAGGAGCCATGGGGGCCGGGCCGGGTCGATACCTTCAACTCGGCCAAGGGCATCTTCATGGCGCCCTTCGAGCAGTTGCCGCGGGACGAACTCAACGGCGTGTCCGACTTCCCGGCGATCTGGAACCAGGCCCGCAAGGAAGGCATGCAGCTGCACTGGGACGGCAACAACACCAGCGTGCGCGAGCGCAACCTGTCGGCGGCGTTCGGCGCCGGCGCGCTGCCGCGCCTCATCGACTACGCCGCCATGGCGCGCATCGAGAGCTGGATCGCCACCGCCGCGCCGCCCGCGTTTGCCGATCATTACCCGATCGACGCCGCGCTCGCCGCCCGCGGGCAGGCCATCTACTCGGCAACCTGCGCTGCCTGCCACGGCCAGAACGGCAGCGACTTTGCGGGGGAATACGTGGGCAAGGTGACGCCGCTCGCCGCCATCGGCACCGACCGCGGCCGGCTCGATTCCTACACCCTGGAGCTGGCGCAGAACCAGGGCCTGCTGTACGCGGCGCATCCGGAGCGCCGCTTCCGCCACTTCCGCAAGACCTGGGGCTACGCCAACGCGCCGCTGGACGGCGTCTGGCTGCGCGCGCCCTACCTGCACAACGGCTCGGTGCCGACGCTGTGGGATCTGCTGCAACCGGCCGGCGCGCGGCCGGCGCGGTTCTACCGCGGCAACAACCTGTACGACCCACAGCGCATGGGCTTCGTGGCTGACCAGCCGAGCGCCGACGGCCGGGCGCTGTTCGCCTACGACACCACGCGGCCCGGCAACGGCAACGCCGGCCACGAGGGCGACGCCTACGGCACCACGCTGCCCGATGCCGACAAGTGGGCGCTCATCGAATACCTGAAAACCTTCTGAGGACAGTGCCATGACCACGCCATCCCGCTGGCCGCGCTGGCTGAAAATCGCCCTCCCGCTGGTGCTGATCCTCGGCGCCGTGGTGGCGCTCGTCGCCTACAACCGCTTCCTGCGCGACTACGGCGCGGCGTCGTTCGCCGACCCCGCCGAGCGCTTCAAGTACGGCTCCATCGGCGCCGAGAACGACGCCGGCATTCCGTACTGGATCTTCCACGTGCTGCCGCGCGTGTTCCCGGACAAGCTGCCCAAGCCCGGCATCGGCTATGCCGCCTTCGGCGTCAACTGGGAGCAGGGCCAGGAACTGCCGGTCGGCTTCTCCAAGCGGCGCATCGGCTTCGACCGCGTCGCCAACACCTGCGCCGCCTGCCACGTGGCGAGCTACCGCACGCAGCCCGAGGAAACGCCGACCCTGGTCGTGGCCGGCCCCAACCACACGCTCGACCTCGAAGCCTTCTTCCGCTTTCTGGTCGACTGCGCCAGGGATCCGCGCTTCAACGCCGACACCCTGATGGCCGAGATCGCCCTGTCGGCGGATCTGGACCTCATCGACCGCCTCGCCTACCGCTACCTGATCATCCCCATCACCAAGAAGACGCTGATCGAGCGCGAAGGCCAGTTCCAGTGGCTGTACCGGCACGACTTCCCCGAGTGGGGCCGCGGCCGCGACGACGCCATGAACCTCACCAAGTACTTCATGATCCGCTGGCCGATGGACGACAGCTTCGGCCCGACCGACATGCCGTCCGTGTGGAACCTGAAGAAATACGATCCCGAGCGCGGCCACCGCATGAACTTCGCCGGCGACTCGCACGACCCCTACTCGGTCATCATCGACTCCGCGCTCGGCCTGATGGGCGCCGAGCCCAAGAACCAGCGCGACTTCCTCGCCCACATCGACTGGCTGGTGGACTACCTGAAGAACCTGCCCGCGCCGGCGTACCCGTTCCCGGTCGACAGCGCACTCGCCGCGCAGGGCAAACCCCTGTTCGACGCCAATTGCGCCGCCTGCCACGCCAGCGCCCGCACCGGCACCGTGGTCCCGCTCGACGAAATCGGCACCGACCGCGGCCGCATCGACACCTGGGGCGAGCGCGCCGCCGTCGAGGCGAACAAGGTCGTCAAGGACATGGGCATCGAGCGCGCCGGCCTGGTCGAGGCACCGCTCACCGGTTACGTCGCGCAGTTTCTGGACGGCATCTGGCTGCGCGCGCCCTACCTGCACAACGGCAGCGTGCCCACGCTGGCCGACCTGCTGACGCCGCCCGCGCAGCGCCCGCAAAGCTTCTGGCGCGGCTACGACCTTTACGACCCGGCCCGCGTCGGCTTCGTCGTCCAGGGCGTGGACGCGCAGCAGGCCGGCACCGCCTTCGACACCCGCCTGCGCGGCAACGGCAACGCGGGCCACGACTTCGGCACCACCCTGCCGGATGCGGACAAGGCGGCGCTGCTGGAGTACCTCAAGACGCTCTAGCCGGAGCCCCGGATGCGCCTGCCGGGCAATCCCGCCATGCCCACAACCGACACCACGAGTCCACACCATGAGCACATTGCGCGTCGCTACCTTCAACGTCGAGAACCTGTTCGCCCGCTACCGATTCAATGACTCGCTGAGCCCGCGCGCGGACGACGGCTTCACCATCAACGACCTGGCGTTCACGATCCACGACGAGGAATCGAAACGCATCACGGCGCGCGCCATCCGCGCGACCAACGCCGACGTGATCTGCCTGCAGGAGGTGGAGAGCCTGCCCGTGCTGGACCGCTTCAACTCGTACTTCCTGGGCGGCATGCGGTACGCGCACCGCGTGGTGATCGACTGCTTCGACCCGCGGCAGATCGACGTGGCGGTGCTGTCGCGGTTTCCGATTACCGCGCTGCGCTCGCACCGCCAGGAGCGCAATCGCAACGGCACCAGCTTCCTGTTCTCGCGCGATTGCCTGGAGGTTGAACTGAACGTCGCCGGCAAGCCTCTCACGCTGTACGTGAACCACTTCAAGTCCATGATGGAAGGCCGCGAGGCCACGCACGCGCGCCGCAAGGAACAGGCCGAGCGCGTCGCCGCCATCGTCAACACGCGCTGGAAACGCGGCGGCTACAAGGGCAACTTTGTTGTACTGGGCGACCTCAACGACTACCCCGAGGGCGCGACCGCGCTCGGTGCGCTGCTGGATCACCCGGGCCTGTCGAACGTGCTGACGCGCCTGCCGGCGGCCGAGCAGTGGACGCATTACTACGCCGGCGGCAACGCGTACCGTCAGCTCGATTACCTGCTGTTGTCGAAGGGCCTCGCGCAGACCAACGCGGGCGCGCCGGCCGTGATGCGCCGCGGGCTGCCGTGGCGTGCGGAACGGTTAACCGAAGAGCGCCTGACCGGTGTCGGCGATAACGACCCCAAGGCGTCCGACCACGCCGCGCTGTACATGGACCTGACGCTGAATTGACCGGGGAGCACAACCATGGCCGAACCACATACCGCTGCCGCGTCGAACCGCCGCCACAAGACGTTGCTGATCGGCATCGGCATGCTGCTGCTCGCAGGCGGCGCCGCGCTGGTGCTGCTGCGGCCGGGTCCGTCATCGTGCCAGGGCGTGTTCGAACAGACCGCGCCGCGGCTCGAAGCGAACATCGAGCTGATCAAGAACAAGGGCGGCTTCGCCGTCAGCCAGGAGAAGGTGCAGGAGCTCACCGAAGGTGCGCAGAAAGTCGGCCTGCACCTGAAAACCTGCTGCGCGGTACTCGACGGCGGCAAGCTCAACCCGGACCAGTTCCAGCAGTGCGTGGCGCGGGCGTCCGACTACGAGCGCAAGATCGCCGAAACCGCGCGGCAGGTCGATGTCGCCGCCACCGCGCAGGCGCAGGGCGAGGTGGCCGTAGTCCAGCAGCAGCGCGCGCAGATCGAACAGACCTTGCAAAGCGCCGCCAGCGAGGTGAGCGCCCTCGGCCGGCAGGTGGCGCAGCTCGCGCCGGTCGCGTCGGCGCAGGCCGCGCCATCGGCGCGCAGCGGTGCGGAAAGCGAACCCAACAACACCAAGGCAACCGCGGTCGAGCTGCCGGTCAATGCGCCCTTGGAGGGCGACGTCTCCACCACCGAGGACAGCGACCACTTTGTCTTCACCTCCGGCGCCAAGGTCCGCGACCGGGTAATCGTGCGGCTGCAGAACCGCTCGGACACGCTGCGGCCGTACCTGAAGCTGTTCGGCCCCGACAAGGCCGCGATCAAGGAGGCCTACAGCGGCACGGCGGGCGCCGACACCGATCTCGCGTTCACCGCCGAGCCGGGCGCGCGCTACTACGTCGAGGTCAACCCGTATGGCACCACCGGTCAGTACACGCTGACCGCGCTGCCACAGGCGGCGCACGACCGACACGAGCCCAACGACGACCCCATCCGCGACCCGCCAACGCCCCTCACTGCGGGTGAAGGCATCGACGCCAACATCCTCGACGACCAGGACACCGACTGGTACCGGATTGCCGCCGCGCCCGGCCAGTCACTGCGAGTGACGCTCGAAAACCGCTCGAACACGCTGCGGCCGAACGTGGTGATCTACAACGCCCAGCGCTCGCAACTCAAGGAAGGCTACGACGGCACCGTGGGCGCGTCGCTCGATTTCAGCGTGGACGTGCCTGCGGGGGAAGCCTGTTACGTGCAGGTGAAGCCGTACGGCACGTCGGGCGGCTACCGGCTCACCGTGCAGTGATTGGGCGTCTTACACCTGATACACGTCGAAATACGACGGCACGCAGTCGCTGACCAGCGTGATCTTCTTGCGCGCGATGCGCCAGGCGCCGGGCCGGCCGGCGAGCTGGTAGTCGTAGTAGCCGAACAGGCTGGTGGCGAGCTTTTCCTTGTAGCTGTCCACCCGCCAGGTGGCGTGCACGACAAGACGATCGTCGGTCGCCTCCAGCAGGCGCACGTTGTGCACGGCGTGGCAGGTGCGGGGCAGCAGCCGGTGCGCCGGGGCGGCGGCGGACTGGATGCGCCACACGCGCTCCTCCAGGCCCACGCGGCTGTCGTAGTACACCAGCGACACCTCGCCGCCCGGGTCGGCGGTCGGCGTGTGCTCGCTCTTCCAGGCCGGCACCCAGAACTCGCAGTCCTCGGTGTACAGCGCCAGCCAGTCGTCCCAGCGGCGCTGGTCGAGCGCGGCGGCTTCGTCGAACAGCAGGCGCTGCGCTTCGTCGAGTAGTTCGAGACGGCTCATGCGCGTGCCGCCTTTGCGGTACGCGCAGGCGCCCTGCCGGCCGCCTGCATGCGCGCGAGCCACTCGCGGTAGAAGCCGCGGAACACCGTCTCGTCCTGGATTTCGACGCCGCTGCACGATTCGAGCGGGTCGATGCCGATCTCCCGCGCGTGCGCGTCCGGGCCGGCGATGGCCTTTTCCATGCCGCGCGCGAAGCCCTGAATCCACTCGCCTTGCGCGTCGCCGAGGCCGCCGGCGTGGATGTCCTCGTAGCAGGCCACGTCGTCCGGCGTGGCGATGCCGCTGGCGTTGAAAAAATCCTCGTACTGGCGAAGGCGCCGCCGCCGGCCGGCCGTGGGCTCGCCGCGCGGGGCAAGGCAGAACATGGTCATCTCGGTGCGGTCCGGCGCGAGTGGCCGGATCACGCGCAGCTGCATGCAGGCGCTGTCCACGAACTGGATGTTCGGAAAGAAATTCACCACCCGTGGGCGGAACATCCACTCCACCTTGCGCGGGTCCACGCCGCGGGCGAAAAGATCATCCCGCATGCCCCACAGCGCGCGGTTCTCGCGCATCGGGTCGGTGCCCCAGAACACCGTGTGCCCGTGCGGGAAGGTGTAGGTGCCCTGCTCCTGCCCGGACAGGGCGCCGAGATTGACGGCCTTCACCGAGTCCGCGCCGGCCGCGGCGGCCTCCCGCGCGCCGCGTTGCTGCACGATCTTGGCGAACGTGCTGTGCACCGTGGTCAGGTGGTAGATGTCCATGGTGTTCTCGACCTGGAGCTTCCAGTTGGCGCGGAACACGTAGCTCACCTCGCCCGGCAGGATTTCCATGCCCTGCGCGGACTGCTCGGCGAAGGTGTCGATGAAAAACCGAGTGTCGCCGAGGTAATCGGTCAGCGCCGGCACGTCCGCCGGCAGCGCGCCGAACACGAAGCCCTGATAGCTGGCGAGCGCGCCGAGCGGCTTCAGATCGTGGCTTTCCCGTTCGAATGCCGCCGCGTAGCCGGCCTGCGGCTGGTCCTTGATCTTCACGCACTGCCCGGCGGAGTCGAAGCACCAGGCGTGGTACGGGCACATCTGCACCTGCGCGTTGCCGGCGCGGGCCACGTAAAGCCGCGTGCCGCGGTGCGGGCAGGCGTTGATAAACCCGCGCAGCGCGCCATCCTGCCCACGTATCACCACCACCGGCGTGCGGCCGATGTGCGTGGTGTAGTAGTCGTTGGCGTTCGGCAACTGGCTTTCGTGGCACAGGTACACCCAGCTCGCCTCGAACACGTGCGCCATTTCGAGATCGAACAGCGCCGCGTCGCGGAACAGGTCCCGGTGCACGTTGAACTGGCGCTGCGCGGGTTGATCGATGAAGTACCGGCCGGGGTCGGTCAGCGCCGGGTGACTGGCGTCGCTCGCTCGCATGTCCATGACTGCCCTCCCCTCAATTCACTGCCATCCCAGCCAGCGCACCCGTGTGCCGGCCGTGCTCGAACACCAGCTTGCCGTTGACCACCGTGCAGTCCACGCCGCGCGCCTCGGCGATCATCCGCTTGCCGCCGGCGGGCAGGTCCGCCACCAGGTGCGGGCGGCGGTCCGAGCCGACGGTGGCGGCGTCGAACACCACGATGTCGGCGAAATAGCCTTCCCGGAGCAGGCCGCGCTCGCGGATGCCGAACAGGCCCGCGGCTTCTGATGTGATGCGCTGCACGGCGCGCTCCAGGCTCATCAGTTTTCTTTCGCGCACCCAGTAGCCGAGCAGATACGTCGTGTAGCCGGCCTCGCACAGCATGTCCACGTGCGCGCCGCCGTCGCCCAAGCCGATGCGGATGCGCGGGTCGGTCAGCATGCGGGCGAGGTTGGCGTCGTCGGAATTGGCCACCGCCACGCGAAAGCGCGTGTTCACGTCGTCCGCGATGGCGAGATCGAGGAACGTGTCGCACGGGTCCGCGCCACGTTCGGCCGCAATGTCCGCCACCGTGCGCCCGAGCAGCGGCTGCAGGTCCGGGTTGTCGGCGGACAGCAGCTCGAAGTGGTTCCAGTCCCGCACCAGCGAGCGGCCCTCGGCCATGTCCGCACGGAAGGTGCGGCGGAAATCCGCATCGGCATACAGCGCCTTCTGCACCTCGACGGTCTGGTTGAAGGCGGCTTTCCAGGCGGGCAGCGGCGCGAACATGAAGGGATTCCTCACGTCCGCCTCGGCCATGAAGGGCCGCACCACCGTCTGCGGAAAGCAGCCCTTGGCGGTGAGGTGCCCTGCCCGCTCCACGGCCGCAAACGCGCAGCCGGGGTTCGAGTTGAGATCGAGCAGCGTCAGCCACGTCACCGGCCGGCCGCTGTGCTCGCACAGCAGCTCCAGCAGCGCCACGTCGTCGTCCTGCAGATGCGCCAGCTTCTTGGTGACGGCGATCTCGATGCCGCCGCGCCCGTGCCGGCCGACGGTGCGCGCCAGGGCGGCGAACTCGTCGTTGCTGGTGAGCCGGCTCGCCAAAGGCGTGCCGTTGTAACCCACGTGGTTCGGCTGCTGGGACGAGCTGAAGCCGAGCGCGCCGGCGCCGAGCGCGTCGCCCAGCAGGCCGCACAGCGTGTCCGTCTCCGCGGCCGTGGCGGCGCGCTCGCTGGCTTCGGACCCCAGCGCATACGTGCGCAGCGGCGACAGCGGCACCAGAAAGCCGAGGTTGATCGCGCTGCCGCGCGCCAGCGTCGCACCCATGAACTCGCCGAACGATTCCCACTGCCAGGTGATGCCCGCCTCCAGCACCTCGCGCGACATGGCCTCCACGTTGATCAGATCCCACAGCGCGCGCTCGCGCGTTTCCGGCCGGCACGGCGCGAGACCCACGCCGCAGTTGCCGATCACCGTGGTGGTGATGCCGTGCCAGGCCGTCGGCGTGACCAGCGGGTCCCACGACAGCTGCGCGTCGTAATGCGTGTGCGGGTCGATAAAGCCCGGCGCCACCACGCGGCCGGTGGCGTCGATGGTCCGGGTCGCCTCGCCGTCCACCGTGCCGATTTTCACGATGCGCCCGTCCTTCACCGCCACGTCAGCGGCAAAGCCGGGGCCGCCCGTGCCGTCCACCACCGTGCCGCCCCGGATGAGCAGGTCGTAAGCCATGCGTGTACTCCTTCCTCGTGGCCATCCGTGGCGAACGTGTCCCGGCCATCGGGCCGTGGGCCTTGTGCTGCGGCGATGCTAGCACCGCCGAAACGATCGTTCAGTCGCGCCGCTCTGGACCCGCACCCTGCGCCCGCCGACAATGCCGGCAGTCAGTCCACACCCCGAGGAGATCCGCCCATGCTGTCCATGAAAGCCGTGGTCGTGCGCGACCAGCACCAGTTCGCCGTCGAAACCGTCAACATCGACCCGCCCAAGGCCGGCGAGGTGCTGGTGCGCATGAAGGCCTGCGGCGTGTGCCACTCGGACATCTCCATCATCAACGGCACCATCCCGCAGCCGTTCCCGGCCGTCATCGGCCACGAGGGCGCCGGCATCGTGGAGCAGATCGGCGAGGGCGTGCACACCGTCAAGCCCGGCGACCACGTGGTGCTGTCCTTCGTGCCGCGCTGCGGCGAGTGCTTTCACTGCCTGCACGACCAGCCCTTCCTGTGCACCGTGAGCCCGCCGGACGGCACGCTGTTCGACGGCACCAGCCGCATCCACCAGAACGGCCAGCGCCTGTACACCATGTCCTTCCTCGGCAACATGGCCGAGTACGCCGTGGTGCCGGAGGCGTGCGTGGTGTCCGTGGACAAGAGCGTGCCGTTCCAGGCCGCCGCATTGGTGGGCTGCGGCATCACCACCGGCGTGGGCGCCGTCATCAACACGGCGCAGGTGGAGCCCGGCAGCACCGTCGCCGTGTTCGGCTGCGGCGGCGTGGGCCTTTCCGTGGTGCAGGGCGCGCGCATCGCCGGCGCACGCATGGTCATTGCGGTGGATCTGTCAGCCGAAAAGCTGGAAATGGCCAAGAGCTTCGGCGCCACCCACACCGTCGCCCCCGGCACCGATGCCGCCAAGGAAATCATGGCCCTCACCGGCGGCATCGGCGCCGACTACGCCTTCGAGGTCGTCGGCCTCGGCAAGCTGGTGGAAACCGCCTTCAAGGCCACCCGCCGCGGCGGCACCACCGTGGTGGTCGGCGTCGGCAGCAAGGACGACCGCTACTCCTTCAACAGCCTGATCCTGCCGTTCACCGCCAAGACCATCAAAGGCTCCATGTACGGCAGCGCCAACTTCAAGGTCGACTTCCCGATGCTGCTTGGCCTGTACAAAGCCGGCAAACTCGACCTCGACCACATGGTGACCCGCACCTACACCATCGACGAAGCCGGCCAGGCGTTTGCGGATCTGGAGGCCGGGCGGAATGCTCGGGGGGTGATTTTGTTTGGGTGATCATGCAAGCACCCGGCCACATATCTGCGCATGCAGGACATCCCCTTAGCTTGCGCAGCTCCACGTTGTTCACCGCTTGTTGGATACGTCACGTTACCGCGTCAGTCACTAATAGTAAGCGAGCGCGCCAATGTCATTTCTGGAAGACGTCATTCTCACAGCGGCAAGACTTCAAGGACGCCTACGGGAGATGGGTGGAGAAGGCAGTGGACTGTACGAGATGGCCTCAAGCATACACCCACCGCTTAATAGATCACTCCTTCGAGACATTCTCGAAGTCGCCAAGGTAAGAAACAATCTCGCCCATGATGCTGATTATGTGTTCTCTGGAGATGAGGCACATTTCGCCAAGTTCTGTAACGACGTCTTACTCCGACTCCAAGGCCCTGAAGATAACCCGACTCTCTCTAACCCGTTAGAAAAGGCCAATCATTCAATGAGTAGCGATCAGAAGATAACCTGGGTCACATTCCAAGACGCCAAGTGGGGCATGCCATATGCGTCGAACGCTAAAACCAAAGCGGTGCACCTGAATAATGACACGCCACTTATGGTCGTTGAGGATGGTACGCACTACGTTCTGTGGCGTCGGGCATACAACCGGATCGGATTTGTGACTATGGGACCCCGTCGGGTGCCCTTTGACCTTTCTGGCCGGACGACCACCCAGGACCAGATTTCGTTTCGCGGGAGTTGCAGCCTTCAGCTTGCGGTCCTGAAAGATGAAAGGTCTATAATGGATATGGCTCAGCACCCGGATGACCAAGTTGAGCTCATGAAAGAACGCGTGCTGGTCGCATTTCAATCCGTGGCCGGTCGCACTACTTACGAAACATTTAATGGTGAACGTCACCGCATGATGGAGGATGTACTGCGCGACTTTCGCGCAAATCAGGCAAAGGGCTGCGCGTTCTCTCTCGAGGGAATCTTTCTCACAACATTGGAGCCGATGGATGAAGGCTTGAGAAAAGCCACGGTAGATTTAGCCCAAATTTCAGCGAATAGACGCGTAGAAGCAGAACGGGCGAAGTTAATCATAGAGCGTGTGGAATCTGAGGGAACGGCAAAGATAACACAGGCTAGGACTAACCTTGAAATTGAATATCTAGCCAAGCAGCAAGAGCTCAAACTTCATGAACAAGCACTAGCCATTCGGCACAACGAATTAAAGATGATGACGGACGTCCTGAGCACGGACGCGGGACAACTGGCGGTCAACATGGACGCGACCCACAATTATCGGATCAAACTAGCTGAGATCGAAAGATTGGTGGCGGAGCTTCGTGATAATCGAAACAGAGAAATAAC
>NZ_JBFWOM010000026.1:0-20778 GCF_050250495.1 Immundisolibacter sp.
AGCGCCCACAGCTCGCCGACTTCACCCACCGGCAGGTGGCGGCCGTCCGCGTCGCGGATGGACAAGTCCACGTGCAGCGCCGGCTTGCCGCAGGAGGTGAGGAGTTCCGGTTCGCCGGCAAACGCCCGCAGGTGGTCCTCGTGCCGCAGGAACGACAGCCAACCGCCGGTGGATTCGGTCAGACCGTAGATCTGCATGATTTCGCCGCCGAAGGTGGCGTGCCAGTCGCGGATCACCGGCGGGCGGGTGGGCTCGGAGCCGTACACGATCTGCCGCAGCGAGGAGGCGTCGTAGTGGCCGGCCTTGTACAGCTCCAGCACGCGTTGTAGCAGCGTCGGCATGAGGATGGACGAGGTGGCGCGCTCGGCCTGCAGCAGTTCCAGCCAGCCGTCGGCCTTGAAGTCGCCATCCGGCAGCACCATGCGCATGCCGTTCACGAGGCCGAACGAGTTCAGCACGATGCCGACGCCGGCCGTCGAGCCCGGCGACAGGAACACGTCCTCGTGCCGCAGGCCGATCTGCAGGTTGGTGTGCAGCAGGCACTCGCGCACGCTGCGCTGCGTCCACAGCGCGCCCTTGGGCAGGCCGGTGGTGCCGGACGTGTAGCTGATGCCGGTGTAGTCGTCGTCGGCCAGCGGCGGCAGCATCGGGCGCGCGTTGTGGCCGGCGAGCAGCGTTTCGTAGTCGAGGTCGAGGCCGTGCGCGCCGCGCAGACCCACCAGGCGCACACCAGCGGCGCGGAGCGTGCCGAGGTGCTCACCCAGCAGCGGCACGCAGTTGTCCTGGATGATCAGCACCCTGGCCGAGCAGTCGTGGACCAGGTGCAGCATCTCGCGCGGCGCGTAGCGCCAGTTCACGCCCACCCGCACGGCGCCGATCTTCAGGCACGCGAACCAGTGCTCCAGCACCTCGACGTGGTCGTGCGCCAGGATCGCCACGGTGTCGCCCTTGCCGATGCCCATGGCCTGCAAGGCGGCGGCGAGGCGGTCCGAGCGCTCGTGCATCTGGCCCCAGGTGCGGCGGACCGCGCCGTCGACGAAGGCGACCTTGTCCGGGTAGCTCGCGGCGCAGCGGCGCACGAAATCGCGCGGCAGGATCATGGGGGATCTCCTCTGGTGTCGTTCGTGATGCGCGCTTGTTGTGTTGTCGCCTAAGCCGGGAGGCGCTCCAGAAACTCCAGCACCGCGCCGGTGAACACGTCGTTGCTGTCGCCGGCCACCATGTGGCCGGCGCCCGGCACCTCGACGAACTGCGCGTGCGGCACGGCGGCCAGGAACTCCCGCGCGCCCTCGGGGCTCACCACGTCGCTGATTTCGCCGCGCACCAGCAGCGTCGGCAGCGCGAGCGCCCGGGCCGCGGCGTCGAGCCGCTCGCGCACCGGTGCGCCGCGCGCGAAGGACTGCATCATGCGGCTGTCCCAGTGCCAGTAGTAACGCCCATCCCGCAGGCGCAGGTTGCGTTCGAGGCCCGACACGTCGTCCGGTCGCGGCCGGTGCGGCAAATAGCTCGCCACGGCGTCGGCGGCCTCATCCAGCGTCGCGAAGCCGCGCGGGTTGCCGGTCATGAAGTGCCGCACGTGCTGCTCGCCGCGCTGTTCGATGCGCGGCACGATGTCCACCAGCACCAGCGCGCGCAAAAACTCGCCACGGCGTTCGCCTTCGGCGAGCAGGCCCACCATGCCGCCGAGCGACGCGCCCACCAGCACCGGCGGCCGGTGCAGGCTCGCCACCATGCCGCGCAGGTCGTCCACGTAGTCGTCCAGGCTGTAGGCGCCGTCGGGCGCCCAGTCGCTTTCGCCGTGGCCGCGCTGGTCGGCCGACAGCACGTACCAGCCGCTCGCCGCGAGGCGCTGCGCCGTGCCCTGCCAGGAGTGACGCGTCTGTCCGCCGCCGTGCAGCAGGATGACGGGCGCTCTCGCCGGGTCGCCCCAGCATTCGGCCGCCAGGTGCACGCCGTCTCGGGCGGCGAAGCTGAGCGGCCGGGCCGCCGCGGGGCATGTCACCGGCGCCGCCTGGTCAGATCAGGAACGACAGGTTCGGGATCGGCTCGTCGGCGTTGACCAGCACCACCTTCTTGCCGGCCATGCGCCAGCCGTCCGCGGTGCGGCGCAGGCGGTGCGTGAGGCGCCCGCCCCACACGTGCTGGTCGTGCGTGGACTGCACGGCGAGCTCCAGCAGGATGAAGTTCGAGCCGACCATGTAGTCGTCGCCCTCGATGGCCTCGACGGTGATACCGGAGATGACGCGCACCATGGGCGATGCCGGCACCTGGCTGTGGCGGGTGCCGGTCAGCAGCTGGTGGATGCGGGTGTGGATGCGGCGGCGGTTGTCGTTGATGTGCGACACCTGCTCCTCGGGGTCGAGGCCGTCCGCGCGCGGCACCCAGTAGTGCGCGTCGTCGGTCCACAGCGCCTCCCAGTCGGCGTAGCGCGACAGGTCGCACAGGCGGCCTTCGTGGTGGATGAAATCGCTGATCTGCCGCAGCAGTTCGTCAGAAACCATGGGTTTGTCCTGCAATAAATCGCCGGCCGGCCACGGCGGGCCGGCGCGCATGAGACGGGGCGCGATGGGCTCAGGCCGCGCCGCGCAAATCGCGCTGCATGGCCTGCTTGTAGCGGCGGTAGAAGGCGCGGTTCACGGTCTCGTCCGACATGTGCGACACGGTGAGGCCGTCCTGCTGGTACTCGCGGTGCGCGCCACGGCTCAGGTCAAGCCACTCCGGCTGCTGGGCGGCGAGCCCGGCCTGGTTGCGCTCGGCGATGATCACGTCCTCCGGGATCAGGAACGAGCCCGGCCCGACCGCGCCCTCGGTCTGGTGGATGGCGCGCTTGTTCACCTCCGGCGCGCCCTTCAGCAGCATGGGCGTGTACAGCTGCACGCACTCGCTGGCGCTGACCGGATAGTAGAAAACGACGTTCAGTTCACCGAGAAACAGGTTCGGGAAGATGATGGCGTGCGGCGGGCCGCCGCAGAACAGCGCGTTGGCCTTGTCCTCGCCGTAGCGGTCCACCATCGCTTTCACGTAGTTCGGCAGCTTGCTCGCCGGCACGCGGCCGAACCACTCGAACGGCGTGCCCCGCTTGCGGTAGGCGACGCCGAAGTCGATCTCGATGTGGCCGTTGCCCCAGTCGCGCACCACCGGCTCGCCACCGCCCTGGATGAGGTCGATGGCCTGCGAGTCGGTGGCGACCATGAACGACGAGTGCGTGAACTCGACGTGGTAGCCGTCGCAGTCGTTCTCGGGCAGCATCTTCCAGTTGGCCTTGAACTTGTGCTTCAGCCACCCGGCGGTGAGCTTGAGCTCGCCCTCGGGCGACAGGTCCGCGCAGCGGTCGAGCAGCTCCGTGGCGCGGCCAAGGTGCTCGGCGAGCGTCATGCCGGAGTGGTTCAGGCTGGCGAACACGAAGCCGCGGTACACCTCCACCTGCGCCGCCGGCGCCATGCCGAGCGTGGACTTGTCGAAGCCCGGGCCGTAGCCGTCGGCCTGCGGCGTGTCGAGCAGGCGGCCGTCCAGATCGAACACCCAGCCGTGGTACGGACAGGCGAACACCTTCTCGTTGCCCTTGTCGCGCGCGCACACCTTGTTGCCGCGGTGCGCGCAGCGGTTGCGGACGACGTGCACGGCGCCGTCCTTGCCGCGGGTCATGATGACCGGCTGGTAGCCGATCTGGCGGGTGACGTAATCGCCGGCGCTCGGGATTTCGCTGTCGTGGCCGACGAACACCCAGCCGTGGTGGAAGATCTTCTCCATCTCCTCGTCGAAGATGACCGGGTCCGTATACAGCGCGCTGTGCACGCGGTCGGCCTGGATGAGGTGGTCGTAGTCGATCGGAACCGCTTGTTCGATGCGCATGTCGTGCCCCTTGTTGCCTGAACGTTCGTTCGATTTTAGGCCCTGAGGCGCGCTTGCCGGAAGCGGTGCCGGCTGGCGGGTGCCTGACATCGATCAAGCGGCGCCCAAAGCGCCGGTCCTGGTCGGGCGGGGGCGCGTGGCTGCGCCGCTAGCCGGGGTGGCGATTCGCGCGCGGGTGCCGGTAGCTCACCCGGTGCCGGTCGGCGTTCTTGATACCGAGCGCGTCCTCGGCGATCAGGATGCGCTGCACGGCGGGCGCGCCTTCGCCGACCAGGAACACGTGCGCGTAGCTGGTGAGCCGGGCGATGCGGTACTCGCTGGCAAGCCCGTAGCCGCCGAACAGTTCCTGCGCCGTGCCGGCGGCCTGCTTGAGCGCAAACGACGCCGCGAGCTTGGCCTGCGCCGCCACGCGGTTGGCCGGCAGGTCGCGGTCCATCAGCGTCGCGGCGTGCCAGGTCATGAGGCGCGCGCCTTCCACGGCCACCACCGCGTCGGCAATTGCCGCCTGCGTCATCTGGTAGCTGGCGAGCGGCTGGCCGCGGATCGGCCGTTCCCGCGCGTAGCGCATGGCCTCGTCAAGACAGGCGCGGGCGATGCCGACCGCGCGCGCCGCCACCGACACGCGCCCGGCCTGGATGGCGTGCATGGCGAGCGCGAAGCCCTCGCCCTCGGCACCCAGGCGGTTCTCGACCGGCACCTCGAAATCGTCCAGCACCACCTCGCAGGAGCGCGTCATGCGCGACAGGCCGACGAAGTCGATCGGCTGCGCCGCGTAGCCGGGATGTTTTTTCGGCTCCACCACGAAGGCGCTGATGCCGCGGTGGCCGGCGCTGCGGTCGGTGCGGGCGAACAGCACGCCGGTGTCGGTCTCATCGGCCAGCGTCGCGAACATCTTGCGGCCGTTCAGCAGGTAGCGGTCGCCGCGCCGCACGGCGAAGGTCTTGAGGTTGCCGGCGGCGTCCGAGCCGCCGCCGGCCTCGGTGAGCGACCACAGGCCAATGGCGCGCCCGCCGATCAGGTCCGGGATGAATCGCGCGCACTGCGCGTCCGTGCCGCCGACGAAAATGGTGTACGGGCAGGTCATGCCCTGCTGGTTGTGGCACAGGGCGAAGCCCGGATCGAGGCGCGCCATTTCCTCCGCCAGCACGGCCATGGCGAGAAAGCCGGCGTCGCTGCCGCCGAGGGACTCCGGAAACACCACGCCGAACCAGCCGGCCTCGCCGGTGCGGCGCACGAGCTCGCGCGGGAATTGCCCGGCCGCCTCGTACGCCGGCAGCTCCGGCAGGATGGCGCGGGTCATGAAGTCGACGAAGGCGTCGCGCAGCTCGCGGATGTCGCCGGGCAGGAAATCGTCCATCCGCGTTGCTCCGGAAAAGGGGACTACACCGGCTCGAAACCAGACAGATACCGCGGGTTGGCGATGTCGAGCTTGGCGCGCACGGTTTGCAGCAGCACCGCGTGCGTACCCGCGGGTTCGCGGCCTTCGCGTATCAGCACGCACAGCGCCGCCTGGCGCGCGGCGAGGGCGGTGGCGAGCGCGCCGGCATCCGCCGGCGGCGCCTCGCTGTCGCCGAGCAGCGCATCGAGGCTCGCCCACTCGGCGCGCAGCTGCGCGGGTTCGAGCGCGAGTTCCCGGCCCAGCATGTCTAGCAGGTTGGCCGCCACCAGCGTGCGAAAGCGCAGGCGGTGGTCGGTTACGGTCGGCAGCAGTTCGGTCGCGATGAACTCCCGCACGGCATCCAGCAACTCCGGCGCGGTTGGACGGTCCTGCAAAGGTCAGTCTCCGGGGTAACGTGGGTGGCGCGGGTCGATGAGGCTCAGGATTTCGAGCTCGATCTCGGCCGTCATGCGCCCGAGGCTCGCCAGCTCCAGGCTCGGCTCCTGGCCGGACAGGTGGCGCCGCGCCTGCGTGACGGTGGCGATGGCCCATTTGAGGTTGGACGCCACCTCGAACCAGTACAGCTCGCCCTCGGTAAACGCCGTGCCACGGGCGGCGTTGTAGGCGGCGAGAAATTCGGCGACGTCGCCGACGCCGCCATAGCGTTTGCCGGCTTCGCCGAAGCGCCAGGCGCGGATGGCGCCGAAGGTCAGGTCCTCGCCCGGATGGCCGCGGTGGGCGAATTCCCAGTCGAGCACGCCGACGAGACCCGCACCGTTCACCACCACGTTGCCGACGCGGTAATCGCCGTGGCACAGCACGGGAGGCAGTTCGCGTGGCATGTGCCGCCGCAGCCAGGCAAGGCCGAGTTCGATGGCGGGGTAGGGCTCGGCCACGCCCGCCAGTTCCTGTTCCAGCATACGCAGACCGTACGCCGCGGCGCCTTCATCCGCCGTCGGCCCAGGTAGAAAGGCTGCCGAATCAACTGGTACGGTGTGGATGGCGGCGAGTGCCCGACCCATCTGCGCCGGCAGTGCGCGGCGCGCATCGGCGAGACCCGGTTCGCGCACGATGCGCCGCCCGATGGTCTCGCCGTCCAGACAGCCCATCACGAAGGCCGGCCGGCCAGCCAGATCCGCCAGATAGGCATGCGGCTGCGGCGCCGGCACGCCAGCGCGGTAGGCGAGTTCGATCACCGCGAATTCGTCGGCCCGGCCGAGCGCGGTCGCGAACATGCGCCCGCCAAGATCGCGACGCACGATCAGCGCGAGCGGGGCGTCCGGTGTTGACACCTCGACCCGCCAGGCCTGCTGGGAGGCGCCGCCGGCAAGCAGTTTCAGACGCTGGATCGCGGTACCCGCTCCAAAGCGCTCGCTCACCCACGGCGCGAGCGCCGCGGCGAGTTCCTCCGCCTCACTCACCGGGCGCCCTTGGCCGCTTCGCGCAGCAGCCGGATGCCGATGCTGGCGCGGTGCACTTCCGTGGCGCCGTCGTAGATCCGAAAGCCGCGAATCTCGCGGTAGAACTGCGCCAGCGGCAGGTACTCGCTGATGCCGCTGGCGCCGCACATCTGCAGCGCCCGGTCGACGATGCGGTTCACGGCCTCGGCCACGAACACCTTGGTCATGCTGGTCTCGTGCAGTGCCTGCTCGCCGCGGTCAAGACACCACGCCGCCTGCCAGATCATGAGCCGCGAGGCGTGCACCTCAATGGCGGATTCCGCCACCAGGCGCTGCATCTCCTGGTGCTGCGACAGGCGCTTCTTGAACGAATCGCGCCCGTTCACGTAGTCCATGGCGATGTCGAGCGCGCGCCCGGCAATGCCGAGCCAGCGCATGCAGTGCGTGAGCCGGCCGGGGCCGAGGCGCAGCTGCGCGTACTCGTAGCCCTTGCCGATGTCGCCGAGCACGGCGTCGGCACCGACCCGGCAGCCGGCGAAGCGCACCTCGCAGTGCCCGCCCGGGAAGGCATGGTCGAGCGTTGGCGTGTGGCGGACGATCTCGAACCCGGGGTTGCCCGCGTCCACCATGAACATGGTCGGCCCGTCGTCGGTGCGCGCCATGCAGATGGCGAATGCCGCACCGTCGGCGCCGGTGATGAACCACTTGTCGCCGTCGATCACCCAGCCGGCGCCGTCGCGCACGGCGCGCGTGAGCAACATGGCCGGATCGGAGCCGACGCCCGGCGCGGGCTCGGTCATGGCAAAGCAGGAGCGCACCTCACCTCGGGCCAGCGGCGCGTAGTAGCGCGCCTTCTGCTCGGCCGTGCCGACGGCGTGCAGCAGGTGCATGTTGCCCTCGTCCGGCGCCGCGCAGTTGAGCGCCTGCGGCCCAAGCAGGCTGCGCCCGGCGGCCTCGAACACCAGCGCGCTGTCGCGCCAGTCGAGCCCCAGTCCGCCGTACTCCCGCGGCACGCGCGGCGCGAACACGCCGGCCTCGCGCGCGGCCTGTTGCAGTCCGGCACGCACCGGCTCCAGCCGGTCGGCATCGGCGGCCACCTCCGCCTCGCGCGGGACAACGACTTCCTCCACAAAGCGGCGCACGCGGGCGGCGAGCGCGGCGGTTTCCGGCGACGGGGCAAAGTCGAGCATCAGGCGTGTCCAGAGGGGTGGCGAATGGCGCCGGTATTGTAGGCAAGGGCGGCTGAGTCGGCGGGTAGCGGCGCGTGCTGTCAGGCTCCAAGGTCACCGAGTGCCGGAAATTCGGCGGCAAGGCGCGGCATGCAGCGCCAACTGTCGACCTTCTGGCGCAGAATCCCGGCTGCGCGGCGTGTGGCGGCGATCAGTTGCCAGTCGAGGCCGGCGGGTGCTTGAGATTTTCGCCGCAACCATGCGGTTATCAAGGCTATTGGCACGTCGGCTGCTTAGTTTGGGCCGACGCCACTGGGCGCTCACCGATCCACCGTTCCGGGAAGCCAGAACAATGAAGCTGATCAGCATCGAGTCTGACCGTCCGCGCCCGCTGCAGGCCGCCAAACCGGCTGCGCGAAAGCCAATCGACATGGCCTATCTGACGCTGGAGCTGTCGGCGGCGCTCGGTCGACACCTGGAGCTGGAGACGCTGATTGACCAGTTCTCGCGCCGCATCGGCGAGGTGTTGCCGCACGACAGCCTGAGTTTCCGGCACGCGCTTGCCGGCGACTGGCGGGTCATTGCCCACGGCAGCGGCGGGCGGCATTCCTGCTCGTACGACCTGAAGGTCGAGGACATGTCGCTCGGCACGCTGCGCATCACCCGCCGCCAGCGCTTTGAAGAATCCGAACTGGCGACGCTGGAGCAACTGGTCGGCGTGCTGGTCTGGCCGTTGCGCAATGCGGTGCTGTACCGCCGGGCCCAGCACGACGCGGCGACCGATCCCCTGACCGGTCTGTCGAACCGCGGCGTGTTCGACGACGCCCTGCCGCGCGAGATCAGCCGCGCGCTGCGGTATGGCACCGCGCTCACGTTGCTGATGGTGGACCTCGACAACCTCAAACGGATCAACGACCGCGCCGGCCACGCCGCCGGCGACCGCGCGTTGCAGGAGGTGGCAGAGGTACTGCGTGCGGGGCTGCGTGATTCCGATCACGTGTTCCGTTACGGCGGTGACGAGTTTGCCGTGCTGCTGGTCGGGAGCGAGGGGCCGGCCGCGCTGGACGTGGCCGAGCGGCTGCGCAGTCGGGTACAGGCGCTGCCTGGGGACGGCCGTGTCGTGAAGCCGACGCTGAGCCTGGGCGTGGCGGCGCTGCGCGCCAGCGACACGCCGGCGGCGCTGTTCGAACGCGCCGATGGGGCGCTGTATCAGGCCAAGCAGGCCGGCCGCAACCGGGTCTGCGAGGCGAAGTAGCGGCTCACAGCAGGTAGAAGTCCACCAGCGCCGGCACGCAGTCGTTCTGCAGGCGGATGAGCTTGCGGACGATCACCCAGCCCTGCGCGGATTCGGCAAGGCGCAGTTCATAGCGGCCGAAGTTGGCGTGCTGGCGCTCGCTGCGCGGCTGGTAGACCTGAACCATCCAGCTGGCCTCGGCGGCGATGGCGCCGTCCGCGTCGAACCGGGCCTCGACGTTGCTGACGAAGTGCGTGGTGCGCGGCAGCGGCTGCGCCGTGACCGACTTGCCGGAGCGCACGCGCATCACGCGCTCTTCGAGCCCGCGCCGGCTGTCGTGAAAGATCTGCGAAATCTCGGTGTCGGGGTCGCTGGTCTGCGTGTGCTCGTCGCGCCAGGCCGGTACCCAGTAGACGGCATCCGGCGCGTACAGGGCGAGCCAGGCGTCCCAGGCGCGGGTGTCCAGATACCGACATTCGCGGTGCAGCAGGTCCGTCGCAATGGCGGTCGCGTCGCGCATGGTCAATCTCGCGTCCCGTCGGCGTCCCGCATCAGGCGTTTCCATTCCCGGTAGCCGGCGTGGATGGCGGTCTCGTCGCCGAAGGCCAAGCCGGCGGCGCTGGCGTTCAGGCGCGCTTCGGTGAGGTCGAGCGCCTCGAACGTGCCGTCGGGCGCGGGCGGCGCCGCCATGCCGCGCGCGTAGCCCTGCGTGTCGCCGGCGGCGTGCGCGGCGAGGCCGTCCTGGTTCAGCGCGTACATCACGTTGTCGTCTGACGTCGCGAGCCCGCCGGCGTTGAAGAACTCCTCGTACTGGCGGATGCGAAAGCGCCGCGCCGCCGGGCTCTCGCCGCGCGGGGCAAGGCAGCGCGAGCTCATGCGCGTTCGATCGACCGCCAGCGGCTGCCAGGTGCGCAGTTGCAGCGACTGGATGTCGATCACCTGCAGGTTCGGAAAGATGGTCAGGTTGCGCTGGCGCAGCATCCAGTCGAGTCGTGCCTCGCCGACGCGCTGACGGGCCGCCTCCAGCAGGCGCGGATCGCGTGGCAGCGGGCGGTTGTCCGGCCCCTGACCGGGCGCGCCGACCGACCAGGACATGGCGTGGCCGCGTGCGGTGCTGACCGTGCCGGCGATGATCGGTCCGGGCGCGGCGGCTGGTGCGCCCGCCGTCCGCGGACGCTGGCGCACGATGTCCACGAAGGCCGCGTGCGTGCTCGCGAAGTGGTAGGCGTCGAGGCCGTTCTCGAATTGCAGTTTCCAGTTGCCGTCGAAGGTGTAGCTCGCCTCGCCGGGCACGAATTCGAGCCCGTCTGGCGCCTGATCGGCGACGAGATCCAGCAGGGCGCGCGCCTCGCCAAGGTGCTCGGCGAGTTCCGGCACGTTGGGCGACAGGCTCGCGAACACAAAGCCGCGGTAGCTGTCGATGCGCGCCACCTGCGCAAGATCGTGTCTTTCGGCATCGAAGGCGAGCGGGTAGTGGCCGTGGGCGCGGTCGGTCAGCTCCACGCAGCGCCCGGCGCTGTCGTATACCCAGCCGTGGTAGGGGCAGGCGTGGAAGCGCGCGGTGCCGGCGCGCTGCGTGCACAGCAGCGTGCCCTTGTGCCGGCAGCTGTTCAGAAACCCGCGCAGGCGGCCGTCGGCATTGCGCGTCAGCAGCACCGGCTGGCGGCCGACCTGGCGGGTGACGAAGTCGTGTGGTCGGGCGAGTTCGCTGCCGAGCGCCACGTAGACCCAGGTGGCCTCGAAGATGCGTTCGAGCTCCTGCGCAAACACGGCAGGGTCCGTGAACACCGACCGGTGCACGCGGAATACGCCGTCCGCCGGGCGATCATCGATCAGCGCGTCGAGGTCGAGGCCGGCGTCGATCGCCACGGGGCGCCGCTCAGGGAGGCGCTGATTGATTCAGCGCCTCCCGCTCGGGGCAGGATGCGCCGACCTGAATCAATGCCGTAAGGCATTGATTCAGGGAGCGTAGCGCGGGCGTGTACCGCGCTACGGCGAGCTGAAAAATTCCAGGGAGGGAATTTTTCGGCATGTCTGTCAGCTCGCAGGCCACACGCCGTCCAGCGCGCCCGCGATCAGCGTGCCGACGCCGGCGTCGGTGAACACCTCCAGCAGCACCGCGTGCTCGACGCGGCCGTCGACGATGTGCGCGGCACCAACGCCGCCCGCCACCGCATCGAGCGCACAGCGCACCTTCGGCAGCATGCCGCCGTGGATGGTGCCGTCGGCGATCAGCGCCTGCGCCGTGTCGGCATCCATGCGCGGGATGAGCTTGCCGCTGCCGTCCAGCACGCCCGCGGTATTGGTGAGCAGCATCAGCTTTTCGGCGTGCAGTGCCACCGCCAGCTTGCCGGCCACGGTGTCGGCATTGATGTTGTAGGCGGCGCCGTCGGCGCCGACGCCGACCGGCGCCACCACCGGGATGAAGTCCCGCCCGCTCAGCAGGTCCACCAGCGCGGTGTCGATGGACTCGACCTCACCCACGTGCCCCAAGTCGATGATCTCGTCCGGCAGCGTGGCGTCGCGTTGCAGCGTGAGCTTGCGGGCGCGCACGGTGGCGGCGTCCTTGCCGGTGATGCCCACCGCCTGGCCGCCGTGGCTGTTGATGCGGGCGACGATTTCCTTGTTCACGAGGCCCCCCAGCACCATCTCCACCACGTCCATGGTGGCGGCGTCCGTGACGCGCTGGCCGTCGACGAAGCGGCTTTCGATGCCAAGCCGGCCCAGTAGCTCGCCGATCTGCGGGCCGCCGCCGTGCACCACGACCGGGTTCATGCCGACCAGCTTCATCAGCACGATGTCGCGCGCGAAGCTGTGCTTGAGCTGTGCGTCCACCATGGCGTTGCCGCCGTACTTGACGACTATGGTCTTGCCGCGAAAGCGGCGGATATAGGGCAGGGCCTCGACCAGCACCACGGCGATGCGGTGGGCGGCGTCGATCGACAAGGGCATGGCGTTCTCCAGGCAGCGTGGGCCGAATTCTAGGCCGCACGGCATCGCTTATCATGCCGACCGCCCGCCGCCGGACCGCCCCATGCCCGACCACGCCCTGCTCGAAACCCCGCTGCATTCGGTTCACCTGGCCGCCGGCGCGCGCATGGCGCCGTTCGCCGGCTACGACATGCCGCTGCACTACGGCTCGCAGCTCGACGAGCACCACGCCGTGCGCGCCGCGGCCGGCGTGTTCGACGTCTCACACATGGCGCAGGCGGACGTGACCGGTCCGCAGGCAGAAGCCTGGCTGCGGCACGTGCTGGCTGGCGACGTGGCGCGCCTCACGGACGGCCAGGCGCTGTATAGCTGCCTGCTGAACGACCAAGGCGGGATCATCGACGACCTGCTCGTGTACCGCCTGGCGGCCGCGCGCTACCGGCTGGTGCTGAACGCCGCGCGCCGGCAGGCCGATCTCGACTGGCTGCGCGCGCGGCTTGCCGGCTTCGACGCGGCACTCACCCCGCGCGAGGATCTCGCCATGCTGGCGGTGCAGGGGCCACAGGCGCGGGCGCTGGCCGATGGCTGCCTGCCGGAGGCGCTGCGCGGCGCCGTGGCGGGGCTCCGGCGTTTCACTGCCGCAGAGCATGCCGACTGGCTGGTCGCGCGAACGGGTTATACCGGCGAGGACGGCTACGAAATCATGCTCCCGGCGGCAGACAGCGCGGCGCTGTGGCAGGCGCTGATCGGCGCCGGCGTGCGCCCGGCGGGCCTCGGCGCGCGGGACACGCTTCGGCTCGAAGCGGGCCTGTCGCTGTACGGGCACGAGATGGACGAGACGGTCACGCCGCTCGAATGCGGCCTCGCCTGGACCGTGCACTTGGAGCCTGGCCGTGACTTCATCGGCCGCGCGGCACTCGATGCGCAGCGCGCGGCTGGCGTGGCGCGCGTGAGGGTCGGCCTGGTGCTGGCCTGCCGCGGCGTGCTGCGCGACGGCGCGCCGGTGTTGCAGGATGGCCGGCAAGTCGGCGTGCTGACTTCGGGCGGCTTCGGGCCCACGGTCGGCCGCGGCGTCGGCCTCGCCCGCGTCGAGGCAGGCGTCATGGGCGCTTGTACGATACGCATCCGCGATCGCGAGCTGCCGGCGCGTGTCGTGGATCCGCCGTTCGTGCGCGACGGCGCGCTGCGCGTCGAGCTGCCGCCGCTGGCGGAAAGCTGATCGCTTTTTTGAACTTCGTTTTCAGTCAGGGAGACCGACCTTGAGCCAGGTGCCGGACACGCTGCGCTACACGCAAACCCACGAATGGCTGCGGCAGGAAGCCGACGGCAGCATTACCGTCGGCATCACCGACCACGCGCAGGCGCAGCTTGGCGACCTCGTGTACGTGGAGCTGCCGGCGGTCGGCAAGGCGCTCGCGGCCGGCGATGCCTGCGCGGTGGTGGAGTCGGTCAAGGCCGCGGCCGATGTGTACGCGCCGCTCGCCGGCAGCGTGCTGGCGGTGAACGACGCGCTCACCGGCGCGCCCGAGCAGGTGAACCAGGATCCCTACGGCGCCGGCTGGCTGCTGCGCGTGTCGGGCGCGCTGCCAGCGGACCTGCTGGACGCGGCCGCGTACCGCGCGCTCACCGAGTCCGCCTGATGCCGTTCATCCCGCACACGGCGGACGAAGTCGCCGCCATGCTGCGCACCATCGGCGTGGCCGATGTCGCGGACCTGTTCGACGAAATACCCGCCCCACTGCGCATCGACGGTCTGCCGGACGTGCCCGACGGCCTGCCGGAATGGGAAGTCGGCGGGCTGCTCGCCGAGCGCACCGCGGGTGACCGCAACCCGACCTGTTTTCTCGGCGCCGGCGCCTACCAGCACCACATCCCGGCGGCGGTGTGGCAGATCGTCAGCCGCGGCGAGTTCTACTCCGCCTACACGCCCTACCAGGCCGAGGCGAGCCAGGGCACGCTGCAAGTCCTGTACGAATTCCAGAGCATGATCGCCGGGCTCACGGCGCTCGACGTCGCCAACGCCTCGCTGTACGAGGGCGCGTCTGCGCTGGCGGAGGCGGTGCTGATGGCGGTGCGCGCCAACGGTGCAGCCGGCCGGCGCGTGCTGCTGCCGCGCGCGCTGCACCCGGCGTACCGGGCCACGGTGAAGAGCATCGTCGGCCGCCAGGGCATCGAGATCGTGGAGCCTGGTTTTGATCGCGAAACCGGCCGCACGGTGCTGGATGGCGTGGACTGGACCGATGTGGCCGCGCTCGCCGTGCCGCAGCCGAATTTCTTCGGCGTGCTGGAAGACGTGGACGTGCTCACCGACGCCGCCCACGCGGCGGGCGCGCTCGTCATCGGCGTGGTCAACCCGCTGGCGCTGGCGATATTGAAGCCGCCCGGCGATTGGGGCGGGAAGGGCGCCGACATTGCCTGCGGCGAAGGCCAGCCGCTCGGCATTCCGCTGGCGGGCGGCGGGCCGTATCTGGGCTTCATGGCCTGCCGGCAGGCGCTGGTGCGCCAGTTGCCGGGCCGCATCGCCGGGCGCACGGTGGACCTCGACGGCCGCGACGGCTTCACGCTGACGCTGCAGGCGCGCGAGCAGCACATCCGCCGCGCCAAGGCGACCTCCAACATCTGCACCAATCAGGGCCTGCTGGCGACGGCCGCGACGCTGTACCTGAGCCTGATGGGGCCGGCCGGGCTGGAGACGGTCGCCCGCCGCAGCCATGCGCACCTGCGCACGCTCACCGAGCGCCTGTGCGCGCTGCCGGGCGTTACGCCCGCCTTCAGCGGCCCGGTGTTCAACGAGACCGTGCTGCGCATCCCGGGTGATCTGGCGCGCGTGCTGGATGGCCTGCTGGGGCGCGACATCCTGGGCGGCCTGCCGCTGGCCGAGCACTACCCGGAGCTCGCCGACGGCCTGCTGGTGTGCACCACGGAACTGACGCCGCCGGCGGCCTGCGAGCGCTACGCCGCGGCGCTTGCGGACCTGCTGTAAGCCGCGATGCAGGCGCCGCAGCGCACCCACTGGCGCGGCGTCGCGGTCGCCTTTCTGGCCGGTGTGGCGGCGGCTACGGCGCTATCGAAGGCCGCGCCCGCGGCCATCGACCTTCGCGAGAGTCTTGACCTCACGCTGACGCAGATCGGCTGGGTCATGTCCGCCGGCACGCTCGCCACGTTCGCGCTCGGCGTCGCGTCGGGCCAGCTAAGCCACTGGCGCGGCGCGCGCCGGCTGCTGCGTGACGGTTTGCTGGTGCTGATCGCGGCTGGCCTCGCCAGCGCGCTCGCGCCCGCCACCGGCTGGCTGCTCGCCGGGCGCGGGCTCGAAGGCTTCGGCGTGGTGCTGATCACGGTCGCCGCGCCGACGCTGATCGCAAGCCTGTCCCGCCGCGAGGACATGGGTCTTTCCATGGGCGTGTGGGCGCTGTGGATGCCGGTCGGCAGCGTGCTGATGCTGGGCCTTGCGCCGTGGCTGCTGGCGGGCTACGGCTGGCGCGGCCTGTGGGGCGTCAGTGCCATCGCGGCGCTCGCCGTGCTGCTGCTGTTGCCGGGGCTGCCGTCCGACGTCGGCCGGCCGTCCGGCGGTCGGCTGGACCTGCGTCCGCTGCGCACGGCCGGGCCGTGGGTGCTGGCGCTTGCGTTTTTCTGTTTCAGCAGCCAGTTCTTCAGCGTGTTCACTTTCCTGCCGACGTACCTCACGCACACGCTCGGCATCTCGGCCGCCACGGCCACGCGCGCCTGTGCGCTGGTGCCGCTGGCCATCATCCCGGGCAACCTGCTGGGCGGCGTGCTGGTGCACCGCGGCTGGCGGCCCTCCACGCTGCTGGTGGCGCCGGCGCTGCCGCTGCTGGTGGTGTTGCCGGCGATGCTGCTGCCCACGCACTCGCCCGGCGTGATGTACGCCCTGCTCACGCTGTACGGGCTGCTGCTCGGCATCATCCCGACCGGCATCTTCACGCAGGCGCCGCTGCTGGCGCCGACGCCGGCCGCGACCGGGCCGATTCTGGGACTCGCGCTCACCGGGCAGGGGCTCGGCATCCTGGTCGGCCCGCCGCTGGTCGGGGCGTTGCTCGAACGCACCGGCAGCTGGCTGTGGCCTGTGCTGCTGCTCGGCACGGCACTGGTCGGTCTGGTTGTATGCGCGGCGCGGCTTCGGCAAGCCCGCGTACCCGTACCGTCGGCGCATTGACCGGCTGGAAGCCGGCGCCTACTCTTGCCGCCGTCCGCAGGCAGGACGCAGGTTTCAAGCACTTGTCCAGGGAGTCGATATGTCCGCGTTCAAACTGATTCTGGCGGCGGTCCTGACGGTCGCCCTGGTGCGCCCGTCCATCGCTGGTGAAATGGAGATGGCCGGTCCCGACGTCGACCAGCCGAACGGCGCCACCATGATCGCCGACACGCTGATCGCGCGGCCCTTATACGCTGCGGCCACCGCCTTTGGCGCGGCGGTGTTTCTGGTGACGCTGCCGTTCAGTGCGCTCGGTGGCAATGTCGATCAGGCGGCCAACGAACTGGTTGTCGGCCCCGCGCATGGCTTGCTCACCCGCTGCCTGGGCTGCACGCAGCCGGTGCAGGGCGCTTACGTCGAGCGCGCGTCCGAGTAAGACCGCCCTCTGGGTGCCCAACGTCGGGCGCCCGCGCGGCGATGCCGCCAGGCATCGCCGGCCTCTGACACGGCGGGCCCCGGCTTTGCGTCGGGGCCGCCAGATTCTTGTCGATACCGCTTCGCCGCGTGTCTTTTTTGGCGGGGCGTCGTTACTCAGAAAAACAATGTCCACAACACAGCCGGCAGTTTCCGCCGGCGACCACGAGGAGGATTTCCCATGCCACTCGAATTCACCCGCAGCGGCGCCAAGGACTGGGCCAAGGCCAAGATCAAGGGCTTCTACATGTGCCCGATCACGCCGGTGGGCGCGGACCGGAAGGTCGACGAAAAGGGTCTGCGCGAGAACATCGACGCGTTCATCGACATGGGCATCGAGGGGCTGGTGGTCGGCGGCTTCTTTGCCGAAGGCTGGAACATGACGCCGAGCCAGTGGCTGCATTTCCATCAGGTGGTCGCGGATGCCGGCCGCGGCCGCATCCCGCTGTGGACCATCATCCTCGACCCCTGCGTGCACACCTGCATCGAGAAGATGAACGCGGTCGAGGAGATGGGCTTCGAGGGCGCGGAAGTCATCAACCCCGTGGTGCAGCTGCGCACCGACGACGAGATCTTCGACTGGTTCCAGTACCTCACCGACCACACCAATCTGGCGATCTGCCTGTACCGCACCGGCGTCGGCGGGCGCGTGCTCGGCTTCGACCTGATGCGGCGTCTGGCCGGGCTCGATACCGTGGTGGCCGTGAAGCAGGGTGCCGGCGGCCGCGTCGACACGCTGCGCATCCGCCGCGAGCTGCCGGACAACTTCGTGGTGTGCGACCCCTCCGAGGCGGTGTTCCTGGACGAGCTGCGCTCCGGCGGCCAGTGCGTGTGGGGCGAGCTGTCCTACATCCTGTACGGCAAGAAGCGGCATCTGGTGACCGAGTACCGGGCGCTCGCCGCGCAGGGCAAGTGGGAGGAGGCTCGCGCCAAGTCGATGGAACTGAACGGCGTGCGCCTGCTGCTCGAAGAAACCCTGCTGTGGAAGATCATGGAGACGAACACCTACGCCGGCACCGTGTCGAGCGTCAAGACCTGGTTCGACGCCATTGGCCTCAACGGCGGCTACATGATTCCGCCGCTGCGCGATCTGCCCCCGGCGCAGGCGGAGACGCTGCGCGGGCGCCTCAAGGATCTCGGCGTGGTTTGATTTGAAGCACAGACCTTGGATGCGGTTCGTCTGGCACCGCATCCAAGGCGGCCTGGCGCTCAGCCGCGCCCGGCGCGTTTCAGAACACCATCGCGTGGTCGACCAGCCAGCGGTCGCCGTGCGGCACGAACACCGCTTCCGCCACAAACTCGTCCGCCGATCTGGAGCAGGATTGTTTCCAGACCACGGCCACGGACGCCTGCCGTCGGAACAGCGCCACGAATTCCCGCCGCCGGAAATAACCGATGCGGGATTGGTAATCCGCACACATCGCAGCCAGCCGTTCCGGCGTGACGATGCACTTCATGCGGTCGGTAAAGTCGCGCGTGTGTCTGGCGTGGTCGATCTCGGTCGAACCCTGCATCAGGTTGTCCATGATCGGCCCGACGGCGGCGAGGATTTCGGAGTCAGAAAGCGTGTGTAGTTCGATCATGGTGGCAGTGCGAATCGGTCAGGTGAAGTTCGAGAAAGCATGGAAGGCGGAATGCGTTTCATCGTCCCGCGCGTCTTGTAGGGTGGGCAAAGCGAAGCGTGCCCACGCTGAAAGAAAGCGAATTACCGACCGTTATTGGCCGCGAGCCGTCGAACCCGCGTGGGCATGGCCTGGCGGCCTTTGCCCACCCTTGTATTTGCCCGTCACCCGACGGGTAGAGTGTTCGCAAGGCCGGACGCCGTGCCCACCCTGGGGCCTTGAGCCCGCAGCGTAGATGTTGCGCCGGCCTTGCGTTTTGTCTCCCCGCACGACATCGGACAGTCTCTGGGGCCCGGCCTGGCCGGCAGCCCGTATGCACAAGGTCGATGGGCGTGGAGTCACAAGGAGGTCGATATGGCTCATATCCTCGGTATTGATGTCTCGAAGGCCAAGCTCGATGTCGCGCTGCGCCGCCCGGACGGCAAGTGGCGCAGCAAGGTGATCGAGAACACGCCGACCGGGTTCGGTGTGCTCGGTGAGTGGTTGACATCGCACGGCGTCGATTCGGTCCACGCCTGCCTGGAAGCCACCGGCACCTACTGGGAAGCGGTAGCCGAGTTCCTGGCCGACGCCGGGCACACGGTCAGCGTGGTCAATCCGGCGCAGATCAAGGCCTTCGGCGGGGCGGGTCTGGTCCGCAGCAAGACCGACCGCATCGATGCGCGCCTGATCGCGGACTTCTGCGCCGCCCAGTGCCCGCCGCCGTGGCAGGCGCCGCCGGTGTCGGTCAGAACCTTGCGCGCCCTGGTCGCCCGCCGCGAGGCGCTCGAAGCCATGCGCACGCAGGAGCGCAATCGCCTGCCGGTGTCCGATGAGGCGGTGCGCGGTGGCATCGAGGCGCACCTCGCGCACCTCGAACAGGCCATCGCCGACATCGATGCGGCCATCCGCCACACCATCGACGACGATCCCGGCCTGCGCGGCCAGGGCGAGTTGCTGGTCAGCATCCCGGGCCTGGGCGACAAGACCGTGGCGGCCTTGCTCGCCTACTACGGCGGCCCATTGCGGTTCGAGAGCGCCAAACAGGCGGTGGCGTTTGCCGGGCTCGACCCGCGCCAGCACCAGTCCGGGTCGAGCGTGCGCGGAAAGCCGCGGCTCTCCAAGGTCGGCCACGCGCGACTGCGCAAGGCGCTGTACATGCCGGCGATGGTGGCCACCACGCGCACCGCCTGGGGCCGGGCGCTCAAGCAGCGTCTGGCCGCCGCCGGCAAGCCGCCGATGCTGATCCTCGGCGCCATGATGCGAAAGCTGCTGTGCGTGGCCTACGGCGTGCTGCGCTCCGGGCGGCCGTTCGATCCGACCCTGCATCAACTCGCTTGACGCGGATAACAGTATCTACGCGAGCTGCTGTGCGTGGCCTACGGCGTGCTCCGCTCCGGGCGGCCGTTCGATCCGACGCCGCATCAGCTCGCTTGACGCGGATAACAGTATCTACCGCGGGCTACGCGGGCTGCCAGCAAGGAGAACGACAGCAAGATGGCCAAATCCCCCGATAAAAGCGCCCGCAAAAATGCTTGCCGCGACATATCTTGATATATCGGGCACGTTGAAGTAGAGGCCAAAGAGAATGGGTAACAGGAAGGTGAGCCCGGAAGAAAGCAATACCGCCGATAAAATATCAACAAGAGGAGTGTGAGTCTCTCGAAAAAAAAAATGAATCTTGAAAGATGCATACCAGAAAACTATCGCAGCAGGAACAGTCCATCCAAGTTGATCAAGACCGCCGAACGCACCTGGCATCAATAGCTTTGCTTCCGCTAAGTGCCTTAGATTATTACGTGCGGAGACTAAAGTCGTTGCGATAAAACCAAGCGCACAGAAAAAAATCCGGCCGAGCGCATGAAGTGGGCCCGAGGCCTTGGTGACTAAAATAAACAGCCCCCAACACCCTGAAATGCAAATTTTAAGTGCCCCCCCCCAAATGAGAATTTTGAATAGCTTGTGTGCAAATCCTTGAAGTCGTAACGACGTGCCTGGGAAGAAGTATTCATATGCTAATTGATAGCCCTGAGCAGAGCCTTCTTTGATCCCTGCTTCAAAACCTTGAATATAGCTGTCTTTGAGTAGAGCGGCAAGCTCTTCTTTTGCTCTCGCTTTATGTTCTTCGTCATGATTCTCTATCGTCCCAATGACAATAAAAAGCGCCACAAGAACGGAGCAAGCAAGTAAGATAACCGAAGGTAGATCGTTGGGTTTCGTACTCATAAATTCTCCTGTAAAAGGCGATGGTGCTCTACGCTGAAGTCCGCGAGCTATTGACGCGCGAACTTATTTGGAAGGGCAGAATTTTCGCTTGGGCACGCCCCCCCGGCTGAGCGGCAGGACAAGCTAGGCGGCGCTACAGCTGCCCTCGCTTAGGAAGGCCAGGCGGCTGTGGAGCCCCGTCGTCCTTGTCGTCGGCCTCATTGTTGAGAGTCAGCTGATTCGGGGATTTCCCAGCCATAGGCGTGTCGATAGCGGTTCCTACAGCGCCATCCGTAACGTTAATACCGTATTGGTTGTCGGCAAGGCTGCGAAGTACATTATTCTGTCCGGCAGTGTAATTCAATAGCGCCTTTGTTATTT
>NZ_JBFWOM010000027.1:0-5000 GCF_050250495.1 Immundisolibacter sp.
GAACGACCGAAGAAAGCACTCGGCGGGCTGACGCCCACCGCGTATGCCCGGCAGCTGGCGGCCAGAGCGATACCATCCACCCAAGGGCTCTGAACCGGACCGCTACTCACGAAGGGGTAACGTCGGTTGCTCGACGCCGTCTGCGCGGTCCGGGGGCGCCCGTCGGTGATCCGCACCGACAACGGCAAGGAATTCACGGGCCGGGCCATGCTGACCTGGGCGCACCGGCAGGGAATTGCGCTGCGCCTGATCGAGCCGGGCAGGCCGAACCAGAACGCCTACATCGAATCCTTCAACGGGCGGCTGCGGGACGAGTGTCTCAACGAGCACTGGTTTGTCAGCCTCGACCACGCCAGAGCGGTCATCCGCGCCTGGACACAGGACTACAACGAGGAACGACCGAAGAAAGCACTCGGCGGGCTGACGCCCACCGCGTATGCCCGGCAGCTGGCGGCCAGAGCGATACCATCCACCCAAGGGCTCTGAACCGGACCGCTACTCACGAAGGGGTAACGTCGTAATAACCCAGTGATTTTCTGCTCAGGTATAACCTCACGAGGCAATACCCGATGAGCATCACGACGGAAGAAGACATCAAGCGCTGGAAGCCGAGCCGGCAGTTCGATCTGCCGCCTGGCCTGCTGCCGGTTTCACGGACACCGAGTTTGGGTGTGATGATGAAACCGGAGGTGGCTCATGGGAACGAGACGGGTGTTCAGCCGCGAGTACAAGCTTAAGGCGGTGAAGTTAGTGACCGAGCGCGGCGTGTCGGTGGCGCAGGCGGCGCGGGGTCTGGGGCTGCACGAGAACGTGCTGCGCAAATGGGTGAGCGCGCAGCGGGATGATCCGCAGCATGCGTTTCCGGGCCACGGCCAGCTGAAGCCCGAGGCGGCGCAGCTGGATCGGTTGCGCAAGGAAGTGCAGAAGCTGCGGGCCGAGCGCGACATCCTAAAAAAAGCCGCGGCCTACTTCGCCAGGGAATCGCTGTGAAGTTCGGTTTCGTGACGAAGCACCGAGGGGCCTTTGCGGTGCGGCCGTTGTGCGGGGCGCTCGGTGTGTCTCGAAGCGGGTACTACGGGTGGCTGACCCGGCCGCGCAGCCCGCGCGCGCGTGAGGACGACGCGATCGGCGCCCAGGTGCACCGCAATTTCCTGAGCAGCGACCGGACCTACGGCGCACGGCGGGTCTGGCATGACGTGTTGGCGCAGGGCCATCGCTGTGGCCTGCACCGGATCGAGCGTCTGATGCGCGCGCAGGCGCTGCGGGCGCGGCCCCGGCGGCGGCGCTTGCCGGTCGATGTCGGGCAACGCCCCGCGGCGGCCATTGCGCCCAACCTGCTGGACCGGCAGTTCCAGGCCAGCGGCCCGAACCGGACCTGGGTCGCCGATTTCACCTGCCTGTGGACCGCCGAAGGCTGGCTGTACGTCGCCGTCGTGCTCGACCTGTACTCGCGCCGGGCGGTCGGTTGGTCGATGCAAAACGAGATGACCAGCCAGCTTGTCACCGATGCCCTGATGATGGCGATGTGGCGGCGCGGGAAACCTGGCGCACTGCTGCATCACTCGGACCGCGGCAGCCAGTACACCAGCGCCGCATTTCAGCGCCTGCTCGGCGATCTGGGCGTGACCTGCAGCATGAGCCGGTCCGGCAAGGTCTGGGACAACGCGGCGATGGAGAGCTTCTTCTCGTCGCTCAAAACCGAATGTACCGCCCGCAAGGTCTATCGATCCAGAAACGACGCCAAGGCGGATGTCTTCGACTACATCGAGCGCTTCTACAACCCGACGCGGCGGCACTCGACCCTGGGCTACCTCAGCCCGATTCAGTACGAGCAGCAGACGAAATTAGCTTAAGGGGGGGCTACGAAACCGGCAGCAGGCCAGCCTGACCTGCGCAGAAACCGGTGGGTCATTACAGCCAGGCCGGTTCTGGACGAACCGAAAATACCGGGACGCGCGACAAAAACTGCCGCGATAAAAAACCCCCGCCAGCAAGCTAGCGAGGGTTCGTCATAAAGAGCCTGGCGGTGACCTACTTTCACATGGGCGAACCCACACTATCATCGGCGCGGAGCGGTTTCACTTCCGAGTTCGGAATGGGATCGGGTGGTTCCCACTTGCTATTTCCGCCAGGCAAACTGTAGCCGAAGTAATCACTCCGGCGATTCGAAAAGAGAGCTTCGCGCTTGCAATTCGGTTGGGTGTTATATGGTCAAGCCTCACGGGCAATTAGTATCGGTTAGCTCCACACGTCACCGTGCTTCCACACCCGACCTATCAACCTAGTAGTCTTCTAGGGCCCTTCAGGGACCTCAAGGGTCCAGGGAGACCTAATCTTGGGAGAGGCTTCCCGCTTAGATGCTTTCAGCGGTTATCCCGTCCGTACATAGCTACCCGGCAATGCCACTGGCGTGACAACCGGAACACCAGCGGTACGTCCACTCCGGTCCTCTCGTACTAGGAGCAGCTTCCCTCAAATCTCCAACGCCCACGACAGATAGGGACCGAACTGTCTCACGACGTTCTAAACCCAGCTCGCGTACCACTTTAAATGGCGAACAGCCATACCCTTGGGACCGACTACAGCCCCAGGATGTGATGAGCCGACATCGAGGTGCCAAACTCCCCCGTCGATATGAACTCTTGGGAGGAATCAGCCTGTTATCCCCAGAGTACCTTTTATCCGTTGAGCGATGGCCCTTCCATACAGAACCACCGGATCACTAAGACCGGCTTTCGCCCCTGCTCGACGTGTCTGTCTCGCAGTCAAGCACCCTTATGCCTTTGCACTCATTGCGCGATGTCCGACCGCGCTGAGGGTACCTTTGTGCTCCTCCGTTACTCTTTCGGAGGAGACCGCCCCAGTCAAACTACCCACCATACACTGTCCCCGATCCGGATTACGGACCTAGGTTAGAACTCCAAGCGTGTCAGGGTGGTATTTCAAGGACGGCTCCACCAGAACTGGCGTCCTGGCTTCAGCGCCTCCCACCTATCCTACACAAACAAACTCGAAGTCCAGTGCAAAGCTGTAGTAAAGGTTCATGGGGTCTTTCCGTCTTGCCGCGGGAACACTGCATCTTCACAGCGATTTCGATTTCACTGGGTCTTGGGTGGAGACAGTGTGGCCATCGTTACGCCATTCGTGCGGGTCGGAACTTACCCGACAAGGAATTTCGCTACCTTAGGACCGTTATAGTTACGGCCGCCGTTTACCGGGGCTTCGATCAAGAGCTTCGCTTGCGCTGACCCCATCACTTAACCTTCCGGCACCGGGCAGGCGTCACACCCTATACGTCCACTTACGTGTTTGCAGAGTGCTGTGTTTTTAATAAACAGTCGCAGCCACCTGATTACTTCAACCCTTTTCCGCTCCAGGCGCGAAGCCCTTCACGTAATAGGGGCGCACCTTCTCCCGAAGTTACGGTGCTATTTTGCCTAGTTCCTTCACCCAAGTTCTCCCAAGCGCCTAGGTATTCTCTACCAGTCCACCTGTGTCGGTTTCGGGTACGGTCCCACATCGCCTGAAGCTTAGAGGATTTTCTTGGAAGCGTGGCATCAGTGACTTCACTCCACGAAGGGAGCTCGTCATCACGTCTCGAAATTGCGATCCCGGATTTGCCTAAGACCGCTTCCTACACGCTTAAACCGGGACATCCAACACCCGGCCCACCTAGCCTTCTCCGTCTCCCCATCGCAGCGATGCGAGGTACAGGAATATTAGCCTGTTTTCCATCGACTACGCCTTTCGGCCTCGCCTTAGGAACCGACTCACCCTGCGCCGATTAACGTTGCACAGGAACCCTTGGACTCTCGGCGAGGGGGTTTTTCACCCCCTTTATCGTTACTCACGTCAGCATTCGCACTTCCGATACCTCCAGCAGACCTTACGATCCACCTTCACAGGCCTACGGAACGCTCCTCTACCATGCAAGCAAGCTTGCATCCGCAGCTTCGGTACACGGCTTAGCCCCGTTAAATCTTCCGCGCAGGACGACTCGACCAGTGAGCTATTACGCTTTCTTTAAAGGATGGCTGCTTCTAAGCCAACCTCCTGGCTGTCTTAGCCTTCCCACATCGTTCACCACTTAGCCGTGATTTTGGGACCTTAGCTGGCGGTCTGGGTTGTTTCCCTCTTCACGACGGACGTTAGCACCCGCCGTGTGTCTCCCGCGATTGCACTTCTCGGTATTCGAAGTTTGCATCGGTTTGGTACCGCTAGACGCAGCCCTAGCCGAAACAGTGCTCTACCCCCGAGAGTGAGACGCGAGGCGCTACCTCAATAGCTTTCGAGGAGAACCAGCTATCTCCGAGCTTGATTAGCCTTTCACTCCGATCCACAACTCATCCGAATCTTTTTCAACAGATCCCGGTTCGGGCCTCCAGCAGGCTTTACCCTACCTTCACCCTGGTCATGGATAGATCGCCCGGTTTCGGGTCTACTCCCAGCGACTGTCGCCCTATTCAGACTCGGTTTCCCTACGCCTTCCCTATTCGGTTAAGCTTGCCACTGAAAGTAAGTCGCTGACCCATTATACAAAAGGTACGCAGTCACTCAAAAAATGAGCTCCCACTGCTTGTACGCATACGGTTTCAGGATCTATTTCACTCCCCTATCCGGGGTTCTTTTCGCCTTTCCCTCACGGTACTGGTTCACTATCGGTCGACAGGTAGTATTTAGCCTTGGAGGATGGTCCCCCCATGTTCAAGCAGGGTTTCACGTGCCCCGCCCTACTCTTCGGCGCCCACCACTAATTTTTTTAAGGTACGGGGCTATCACCCGCTATGGCCGGCCTTTCCATGCCGTTCCCATAAAAATTAATAGATTAAAACGCGCTGGGCTGATCCCCGTTCGCTCGCCACTACTGGGGGAATCTCGGTTGATTTCTTTTCCTCCGGGTACTTAGATGTTTCAGTTCCCCGGGTTCGCTTCCTGCCCCTATGTATTCAGAGCAGGATACCGCTTACGCGGTGGGTTTCCCCATTCGGACATCTCCGGAT
>NZ_JBFWOM010000027.1:7500-18787 GCF_050250495.1 Immundisolibacter sp.
AAGTCCTCAGGCAGCACGCGTTGACTGAAACGGGCGATGAAGTCCGCTCGCGCGGTGGTGGCGGCGGCCGGCGTGTGGAATCGCCCCACAAGCTCCTCGGCGAGGTCGAGCTTGACGTCGAGCGGGTTCTTGCCAGCCGCGACGGCCTCCTGCAACGCACGCTGTTCACCGGCGGTGCGCGCGCTGAGGAGTTCCATATAGCGCCACATGAGCTGGTCCGAGACGGACAGCAGCTTCCCGAACATGTCCGGTGCGGGATCGGTAATACCCACGTAGTTGCCTAGCGACTTGGACATCTTCTTGGTGCCGTCGAGGCCTTCCAGCAGGGGCATGGTCAGGATGGCTTGCGGCCGCTTGCCGTAGGCCTGCTGGAGCTGACGCCCCATCAGCAAGTTGAATTTTTGGTCGGTGCCACCGAGCTCTAGGTCAGCGTCCAGCGCCACGGAGTCATATCCCTGTAGCAGGGGATATACGAATTCGTGCACGGCGATCGCCTGGCCGCCCCGATACCGCTTCGAAAAGTCGTCGCGCTCGAGCATTCTGGCCACAGTTGCCTTGGCCGCCAGTTCGATGATCCCAGCGGCACCCAGGGGCTCCAGCCAGGCCGAGTTGAACAAGACCTGCGTGCGCGCGGGGTCGAGGAGTTTGAAGACTTGCTGCTGGTAGGTTTCGGCGTTCCGAGCGATGGCCTCCCGTGTCAGGGGCATGCGCGTCGCGTTGCGCCCAGTCGGGTCGCCGATCAGTGCGGTGAAATCGCCCACAACGAAGATGATGTCGTGGCCCATCCGCTGGAGTTGTTGCAGCTTGCCCAGCAGCACCGCATGACCGAGGTGCAGGTCTGGCGCCGTTGGGTCGAAACCGGCCTTGACACGCAGCGGCCGCCCTTCGCGCAGCCGAAGCGCAAGATCCTCTTCCGGGATGATCTCGTCGGCCCGGTGCCGCAAGGCGGCGACGGCATCCAACGCGGGACCTTCACTCATCGCTACTCCCGGTCGATAGGGCTAGATGGATCAAAAATACACCTGTCCAAAGGTTGCAATCTGACGCCCCCACAAGTAAAAAGGCCAGCGTGGCGCGGAACGACACGTCGTTGATCTGCACGACGCAGACAGCCGGGCAAGCCGGCTTGATGGCGCCCACTTCATCACGAGGACGAAGCGATTACCCGCCGTTATCAACAGCTGCCCGCCGCAACGCGCGGGCGCCAAATCTTCCGCGGGCCGTCGCGAACGCGGCGCCACGCATCAGCGCCGCACCAGCTGCTGCCATGGGTTTTCGGCTCGTCGATGGCCCTCATGGTAGCAGCGCTGGTCGCTCGCACTGCCGAAAGCCTGGCCAACATCCCGGAACGGCTGAGCGAACCGGCCGTAGAGCGCCCGTACCCCCTGCCGGCCATCGAGACTGCCGGCGATCTCACATTGGAGAAGCTGGACGCCGCCTGGCTTGAGCATCGCATCAAGCCCGGCGAGAGCTTTTTCAAGGCGATGCGGGCGATGGGGTTCGAGCCGGACACGGTGCAGTCGGTCATGGGGTCGGGCAAGCTCGCGCGGTCCCTGCTCGACTTGAAGCCGGGCCAGGTTCTGCGCGCACGTGCGCCGGGCGGCGAGCTGGAGGCGCTGGACTTCGAAATCGATCTGCTGAACCGGCTCGAAGTGCGGCGGGACGAGAACGGCTATTCAGCCGAGCTTCACACCCGCCCGACGGACACCAAGGTCAGCCAGGCTGCCGGCGTGGTCACCAGTTCGCTGTACCTGTCGGCCCAGCAGGCCGGCCTGTCCGACAAAGCGATTCTGGAGCTGGCCGAAATGTTCGGCTGGGACATCGACTTCACGCAGGACTTGCAGCCGGGCGACCGCTTCGCGGTGGTTTATAACCAGGTCACGCTCGACGGCGAGAAGATCCGCGACGGCGACATCCTGGCCGCGCAGTTCATCAACCGCGGCAAGACCTACCAGGCGGTCCGCTACACCGACCCGAACGGCAAGGTCACCGTCTACAAGCCGGACGGCCGCAGCATGCGCAAGTCCTTCACGCGTAACCCGCTGCCGGTAACGCGTATCACCTCGCGCTTCAACCCCAGCCGGCTGCACCCCATCTTCAAGACCGTGCGCCCCCACAAGGGCGTGGATTACGGCGCCGCAACCGGCACGCCGGTGCAGGTTACCGGTGATGGCAAGGTCGCCTTCGCCGGGCGCCAGGGCGGCTACGGGAATGTGATCATCGTCGACCACGGCCGCGGCACGCGCACCCTGTACGGGCATCTGAGCCGCTTTGCGCGCTCACTGCGGCAGGGTCAATCGGTGTCCCAAGGCCAGGTGATCGGCTACGTCGGTGCCACCGGCTGGGCCACCGGGCCGCATCTGCACTACGAATTCCAGATCAACGGCCAGCAGCGCGATCCGTTGACCGTGGCCTTGCCGAACGCGCAGTTGCCCGATGCGTACACGCGCCATTTCCGCGGCCAGACGGCGCCGTGGGTTGCGATGCTGAACGCGATGACGACGAACCAGGTCGCGCAGACGGAAGCGACGCCGCGCCAGTAATGCGCCGGCCAGCGGTCGAACGCTTTATCGGCCTGATGAGTGGAACCAGCCAGGATGCCGTCGACGGCGTCCTGGCCGAGTTCGCGCCAGACCACCCACCCCGCCTACTCGCCAGCCACAGCATCGCGTTGCCCGCGGCGCTGCGCCGTGCGCTTGACGCGCTGCAAGCTCCCGGGGGCGGTGACCTTGATCTGGCGCTGCGCCTGCACCACGACATCGGCCTTCACTTTGCCGACTGCGTCATCGCGCTGCTCGCCACCGCGGGGCTTCGCGGCGACGGTGTGCGTGCCATCGGCAGCCACGGTCAGACCGTGCGCCACAAGCCCGATGGCCCGGCGCCACACAGCCTCCAGCTCGGCAACGCGGCGCTGATTGCCGCGCGCACGGGCATCCCCACCGTGGCGGATTTTCGCAGTGGCGACATCGCTGTCGGCGGGCAGGGCGCGCCGCTTGTGCCGGCCTTTCACAAGGCCGTGTTCGGCCACCGGCCCGGCCGGGCTGTGCTGAACCTCGGCGGCATTGCCAACGTCTCGGTCCTGGACCTGGCCGGCACCCGCCCGTGGGGATGGGATCTTGGACCTGGCAACACACTGCTGGACGCCTGGGCACTGCGGCATCTTGGCCAGCCCTGCGATGCAGACGGCCGGTTCGCCGCGTCTGGAACAGTCGCCCCGCGGCTGCTGGATGCTCTGCTGGCTCACCCGTTCCTCGCCCGCACAGCGCCCAAGAGCACCGGTCGCGAGGATTTCAATCTCCCCTGGCTCGACAGCGTGCTCGCCGGGCACGGGCCACTGCCGCCGGCCGACGTGCAGGCGACTTTGGCCGAGTTCACGGCCGCGTGCGTGGAACGCGCACTGGCGGGTCTGACGGTGATCGAGGAGCTTCTCGTGTGCGGCGGCGGCACGCGGAATCTCGACCTGATGCGTCGCATCGCCGAGCGCCTGCCCGGCGTCCGCGTGGCCAGCACCGCCGGCGCCGGCATCGATCCGCAGCAGGTGGAAGCGCTCGCGTTTGCGTGGCTCGCCCGCCAACGCGTGCACGAGCAGCCGCTTGATCTTGGCACCGTCACCGGCGCCAGCCGACCGGTGGTGCTGGGCTGCGTTTATCTGCCCTGAGGGCGTCGCAGCGCCGCGGAAGGCGCCGCGAGGAACAGAAATCCGGTCAGACGCTGAACGACGAGCCGCAACCGCAGGTGGTTGTCGCCTGCGGGTTACGGATGACGAACTGCGCGCCCTGAAAATCCTCGCGGTAGTCGATTTCCGCGCCTTCCATGTACTGCAGACTCATCGGGTCGATCAGCAGCGTGACGCCGTTGGTGGCCACCGCGCAGTCGCCCTCGTCGACGTTCTCGTCGAAGGTAAAGCCGTACTGGAACCCGGAACAGCCGCCGCCGCTGATGAACACGCGCAGCTTCAGCTGCGGGTTGCCCTCCTCGACGATCAGCTCGCCCACCCGCCGGGCGGCACTTTCGGTAAACAGGACGGGATCGACGTTCGACATGACTTGGCTCCGGAAAACACGAGCGCCGGCGCGCTCGCAACGTTATGACCGCGTAAGGGTAGCGGAGTTGCCGACGGGGGGCGACGCCGCGCGCCCGCCGCTATGGCATCACCGCAGCGTGGCGCAGGCCAAGCGTCTCGTCGAGGCCAAACATCAGGTTCATGTTCTGGATGGCCTGACCGGCTGCGCCCTTGACCAGGTTGTCGATCACCGACAGCACCACCACGCGCCGGCGCTCGGCATGCACGGCCAGCACACAGTCGTTGCCCGCGCGCACCTCGCTGACCTGCGGGTGACTGCCGGCCGGCAGCACGCGCACGAACGGCTCCGCCCCGTACGCGGCCTCGTACACGGCTTGCAGATCCGCCGCCGGGGCGTGCAGCCGCGCGTACAGCGTGGCGTGAATGCCCCGGTTCAGCGGCAGCAGATGCGGCACGAAGGTCAGATCGAGCTGCCCGCCGTCGCATACCGCGCCGAGGTTTTGCACGATCTCCGGCTGGTGGCGATGCGCGAACACGCCGTAGGCCTTGAAGTTCTCATTGGCCTCGCAGAACGCGAGATCCGCGCGCACGTGACGGCCTGCGCCGCTGACGCCCGACTTGCAGTCCGCCACCAGCTCGGCCGGGTCCACCAGCCCTGCCCGCAGCAACGGCAGCAGGCCGAGCGTCACCGCAGTGGGATAACAGCCCGGGTTCGCGACCAGGCGCGCGCCTGCGATGCGCCCCCGATTGAGTTCCGGCAGACCATAAACCGCTTCTTCAAGGAATTGCGGGCACGCGTGCGGCATGCCGTACCAGCGCTCCCACGCGGCCGGATCGCGCAGCCGAAAATCGGCCGCCAGATCAATCACCCGCGCGCCAGCGTCAAGCAGTGTCGGCACCTGCTGCATGGCGACGCCGTTGGGTGTGGCAAAGAACACCACGTCACACGTCGCAAGGCTGCGCACGTCCACGTCCGAGAACGCCAGATCGATCCGTCCCGCCAGACTCGGGAACAAATCGCTCACGGGCCGCCCAGCCTCGCCGCGCGAGGTGATCACCGCCAGTTCCACCTGCGGGTGCTGCAGCAACAGGCGCAGCAGCTCCACGCCCGTGTAGCCCGTGCCGCCGACGATCGCGACCTTGATCATGCTCGACCCCTCAAACCGGTGGCCCGCCCCGCCAACGGTAGACCGAAAGCGTTGCGGCAACAAAAAAGCCCGGCGTGACGAACAGGCCGGGCTTCTTGAATCAGCGTAGTGGCTGGGGGACTAGGATTCGAACCTAGATTGACGGAGTCAGAGTCCGCTGTCCTACCGTTGGACGATCCCCCACCCGGAACCCCCCGCCCCGCGTTAGCGCTTCGAGAACTGCGGCGCGCGGCGAGCCTTGTGCAGGCCGACCTTCTTGCGCTCCACCTCGCGCGCGTCGCGCGTCACGTAGCCGGCCTGACGCAGAGTGGACCGGAAGGTCTCGTCGAACTCGATCAGCGCCCGGGTGATGCCGTGACGGATGGCGCCCGCCTGGCCGTTCGGGCCGCCGCCTTCAACCGTGATGCGCAGGTCGAAGCTGTCCGGGCGACCGACCGCCTCCAGCGGCTGGCGCACCAGCATGCGCGAGGTGGGGCGCCCGAAGTAGTCGTCCAGGCTGCGGCCGTTGATGGAAATGTCGCCCTTGCCCAGGCGCAGGATGACGCGCGCCGAGGCCGACTTGCGACGGCCGACCGAAATCTTGTTCTGCACTACTGGCATGACGAAATCCGAACTTGCGTGAATCAGATGTCCAGCGCCTGCGGCTGCTGGGCGGTGTGCGGGTGCTCGGCGCCGGCGTAGACCTTGAGCTTGCTGAACATGGCGCGGCCGAGCGGGTTCTTGGGCAGCATGCCCTTGACGGCCTGCTCCAGCACCAGCGTCGGGCGGCGCGCCAGACGATCGGCCAGCGCCTCGGTACGCAGGCCACCGATGTAGCCCGTGTGGTGCTGATAAACCTTGTCGGTCAGCTTGCGGCCGGTCACGTGCACCTTCTCGGCGTTGATCACGACGATGTAATCGCCGGTGTCCATGTGCGGCGTGTACAGCGGCTTGTGCTTGCCGCGCAGGCGGCGGGCGATCTCCGACGCCAGGCGACCCAGCGTCTTGCCGCTGGCGTCCACCAGGTACCAGTCCTGCCGTATGGTCTGCGGCGTCGCGCTAACGGTCGTCTTCATTGCGAGGTCGGGATGCCAGCCAAAAAAGGCCGTGCATCCTATGGAGCGGCGCTCGCGCTGTCAAGGCGCCGGGCCAAACAGCGGCCGCCAGAAGGCGGTGATCGCCTCGCGCAGCGGCGTGAGGCGGCCGTGAAAGAAATGATCGGCGTCATCGAGCACCGTCAGCGGCGGTGCGGTGGCAACGCTCGCCAGCCAGCCGCGAACCGTATTGAGATCAATCAGCTCGTCACGACTGCCATGGATCACCTGCCACGGCAGCTGCGGCGCGGTGGCCTGGTCGAGATAGCCCATGCCGGCCGGTGGCGCGACCAGTAACAGGCTCGCCGCGCCGGCCGCAACGTGGCCGCGCAAGGCCACGGCCGAGCCAAACGAGAAGCCGGCCAGATGCAGCGCTCGCCCCGGATACTCCCGGCGCGCCCAGGCGACCACGGCGAGCAGGTCGTCCACCTCGCCGACGCCCTGACCGAACGCCCCGCCGCTGCGACCGACGCCGCGAAAATTGAAGCGCACCGCGATGGCGCCAAGCGCGTTGGCCGCGCGCGCCAGCGTGTAGACCACCTTGTTGTCGAGCGTACCGCCGTACTGCGGGTGCGGGTGGCAAATCACGCACAGCGGGCCAGTCGGCAGCTCGGGCGCCTCGACCAGCAGTTCGAGCGGCCCGACCGGACCCGGAATTTCAAAGCGCGCCCTGGCGCTGTTCGGCCTGTCCATGGTGAGTGGCGCATGCGGCGGAAAATGGCGCCCAGTATAGACTTGGGCGCCGCACCCAGCCGCCGGTGACGCCCATGTCCGACCTGCACCTGAGCCCGCTCGACCGTCTGTTGCTGATCGCCGATCAGGCGCTGCGCGGCTTGCCGGGCGGTTCGCGCAGCGCGCAGCCCAGCCCCGCGGACGCCACGCCGCAAGCCGACGACCTCACCGCCGAGGAACGCCGGCACGCCGCGGCGCTGATGCGCGTCAACCACGCGGGCGAGCTCGCCGCGCAGGGCCTTTACCTTGGCCAGTCGCTGACGGCGCGCACCGCCGACACCGCCGCGCACCTGCGCGCCGCCGGGGCCGAGGAGAAAGCGCACGTTGCCTGGTGCCGCGAACGCCTGGCCGCGCTCGGCGGCCGCGCCAGCCTGCTGGACCCGGCGTGGTTCGCGGGATCGGTGGCGATCGGCGCGCTCGCCGGGCTCGCCGGGGACGCGTGGAGCCTCGGCTTCATCGCGGAAACCGAGCGTCAGGTGCAGGCGCACCTCGACGAGCACCTGCATCGCCTGCCGGCGGGCGATGAGCGCAGCCGGGCGGTCATCGAGCAGATGCGCCGGGACGAGGTCCGCCACGGCGAGGACGCGCGCCGCGCCGGCGGGCGCGAGCTGCCGGCGCCGGTGCGGGGCCTGATGCGGCTGGCCTCGAAGGTGATGACGACAACGGCCTACCGCGTCTAGGCCGGCGCCGCGGTCACTTCATGTTGGTGGCGTAGAAGATTTCCTGAATCTCGCGCTCCAGGCGCGCCGCCACGGCGGCGCGTTCCTGCGCCGGCAGGGCGGCGGCATTCACGCCGAACAGGTAGTTGTCGAGGTCGAAATCGCGCACCCGCAGCTTCGTGTTGAAGATGTTTTCCGGGTAGACGTTCACGTCCACGGCCTGGAAGCGCGCCAGCGTGTCGGCGTCGACGAAATTCTGGATCGAGTGGATGGTGTGGTCGATGTAGTGCTTGCGGCCGCGCACGTCGCGCGTGAAGCCGCGCACGCGGTAGTCCAGGATGACGATGTCCGACTCGAAGCTGTGGATCAGGAAGTTCAGCGCCCGCAGCGGCGAGATGTGCCCGCAGGTCGACACGTCGATGTCGGCCCGAAACGTGCTGATGCCGTTGTCCGGGTGCTGCTCGGGGTACGTGTGCACCGTCACGTGGCTCTTGTCGAGGTGCCCCACCACGGCGTCCGGGCGCGGCCCCGGACCCTCGCCGGCCTCGCCCTGCCCGACACCACCTTCCGAGATCAGCATGGTGACGCTCGCGCCCTGCGGGTCGTAGTCCTGGCGGGCGATGTTCAGGATGTTGGCGCCGATGATGTCGGCCACGTCGCTGAGGATGCGCGTCAGCCGCTCGGCGTTGTAGGTCTCGTCGATGTAGTCGATGTACTGCTGCTGCGCCTCGCGCGTGAGCGCGTACGAGATGTCGTAGATGTTGAAGCTCAGCGTCTTGGTCAGGTTGTTGAACCCGTGCAGCTTGAGCTTGTCGTCGATTTCAGCCATGGCGATTACCGCGGCGGGCGCAGCGCGCCGGCCAAGGGGGGATGAAAGATGATTTGGACCCGGTTGCCGGCCGGGTCGAGGCAGTAAAAGCTGCGCGCGCCGTCGCGGTGCGTGCGCGGCGCGGCCACGATGCGGACGTCATTGTCGCGCAGGAACGCGTGCCAGGGGTCGACGTCCGCGATGTCGCGCAGCACAAAGCCGATGTGATCGAGGCGCTGGCCCTCGGCGGCCGGCACCGGGCCGCGGTGCAGCGCAAGGTTGTCGTGACCCGAACTCAGGTACACGTTGTCCGGGTCCGGCCGCCACTCGACATGCAGGCCGATGAGGTCTACGTAGAACCGCTCGCAGGCTTCGAGGTTCTCGACGAACAGCGCCACGTGGCGCAGCCCGGCGTGGGGCGGTGGACGCACCATGCTCAGTCCTCCGACGGGAACAGCTCGGCCAGGCGCGCGCCGGGATCGGCGGCGCGCATGAAGGCCTCGCCGACCAGAAACGCGTGCACGCCGGCACCGCGGATCAGCGCCACGTCGGCCGCACTGTGGATGCCGCTCTCGGCGACCAGCGTGCAGTCGCGCGGCACCCGCGCGGCCAGGCGCACGGTGGTGTCCAGGCGCGTCTCGAAGGTGTGCAGGTTGCGGTTGTTGACGCCGAGCAGACGCGGCGCCAGACGCAGCGCGCGATCGAGTTCCGCCTCGTCGTGCACTTCGATCAGCGCGTCGAGGCCGAGTTCGCACGCCGCGGCGTCGAGATCAGCCAGGCGCGCGTCGTCGAGCGCCGCCACGATCAGCAGGATGCAGTCGGCGCCCGCGGCGCGCGCCTCGTAGACCTGGTAGGGGTCCAGCAGAAAATCCTTGCGCAGCAGCGGCAGGTCCACCGCCGCGCGCACGGCGCGCAGGTCATCGAGGCTGCCCTTGAAGAACGGCCCATCGGTCAGCACGGACAGACACGTCGCACCGCCCGCGAGGTAACTGCGTGCAATGGCCGGCGGGTCGAAGTCGGCGCGCAGCACACCCTTGCTCGGCGATGCCTGCTTGATCTCGGCGATCACCGCCGCCCGGCCGCGGCCGGCGCGGGCGCCGAGCGCCGCGGCAAAGCCGCGCGCCGCGGGCATGGTCTCCGCCGCGCGACGCAGCGCCGGCAGCGGGCGCGCGCGCTTTGCGGCGGCGAGCTCGTCCGCCTTGGCGGCGAGGATTTTCTTCAGCACGTCCGGGGTGTTCATGCGTCCGTCAGGGTGTGCGTGAGGGTGGCGAGTGCGTGCACGCGTTCGAGACCCGCGCCGCTCGCGAGAAGGTCCTGCGCCCGGCCGACGCCGTCCGCCAGCGAACCCGCCAGGCCCGCCACGTACAGCGCCGCGCCGGCGTTCAGCGCCACGATGTCACCCGCCGGGCCCGCCTCGCCGGCCAGCACCGCGCGCAGCACGCTCATGCTCGCGAGCGGGTCCGTCACGGCGAGTTGCGTGCTCGGCACGCGGGCAAGGCCGAACTGCTCCGGTTCGATGCGGTAGCAGTGCACGGCACCGTCCTTGAGTTCCGCCACCTGTGTGGCGGCGCCGAGGCTGATCTCGTCGAGACCGTCGTCCGCGTGCACCACCAGCGCGTGCCGGCTGCCGAGCCGCCCCAGCACCTGCGCGATCGGCTCGACCAGCGCTGCGCTGTACACGCCGACCACCTGATGCGGCGGCCGCGCCGGGTTGGTGAGCGGCCCCAGCAGGTTGAACAGGGTGCGTATGCCAAGCTCGCGACGGGGCCCGAGTGCGTGGCGCGTGGCGCGGTGGTGCGCCGGCGCGAACAGGAAGCCGAAGCCGACCGCGTCGATGCAGCGCGCAATGGCCGGCGGCGACAGCTCGATGCGCACGCCAAGCGCCTCCAGCACGTCCGCGCTGCCGCTCGCGCTCGACACCGACCGGTTGCCGTGCTTGGCCACCCGCCCGCCGGCCGCGGCCACCACGAACGCCGCCGCGGTCGACACGTTGAACAGGCCCGCGCCGTCGCCGCCGGTGCCGCAGGTGTCGACCAGGCGCTCCGGCGCGACGTCCACCTTCAGCGCAAACTCGCGCATCACCTGCGCCGCGGCGGCGATTTCGGTGACCGTCTCGCCCTTCACGCGAAGCGCCACCAGCAGGCCGCCGATCTGCGCCGGCGTCGCCTCGCCTTCCATGATGGTGCGAAACGCCGCGCTCATCGCGGCCGCGTCGAGGTCCGCGCCCGCCACGGCGCGGGCGATGGCCGCCTGGATGCTCAAGTCGCGCCGGCCGGCATGGCCAGAAAGTTTTTCAGCAAGGCGTGCCCGTGCTGGGTGAGGATCGATTCCGGATGAAACTGCACGCCGGCCACCGGGAGCGTCTTGTGGCGCAGGCCCATGATCTCGTGCGGGCGGCCATCGGCATCACAGGTCCAGGCCGTGGCTTCAAGACAATCCGGCAGCGTCGCCCACTCCACCACCAGCGAGTGGTAGCGCGTGGCGGTGAACGGATTGGGCAGGCCGGCGAACAGGCCCTCGCCCGTGTGGTGCACCGGCGAGGTCTTGCCGTGCATCACCTCGTCGGCGCGGATGACGTGCCCGCCGAAGGCCTGCCCGATGGCCTGGTGCCCGAGACAGACGCCCAGAATCGGCACCCGCCCGGCGAAGCGGCGGATCAGATCGAGCGAAATGCCCGCCTCGTCCGGCGTGCAGGGCCCGGGCGAGATCACGATGCGCTCCGGCGCGAGGCGCTCGATGTCGTCCACGCCGATGCAGTCGTTGCGGTGCGTCACCACCTCGACGCCCAGTTCCCCCAGGTACTGCACCAGGTTGTAGGTGAACGAGTCGTAGTTGTCGAGCAT
>NZ_JBFWOM010000028.1:0-17728 GCF_050250495.1 Immundisolibacter sp.
CGAACTGGCAGCAGGCGCCGGCGGCGCGCGCAAGTCACCCGCGCGAGGAACACCTGCTGCCGCTGATGGTGGTGGCCGGCGCCGGCGGCAACGATGCCGGCCGGCGGGTCTTTCACGACCGCGTGATGGGCGCTACCGTATCGGCCTTCGCGTTCGGCGCCTGAGCCGGGGCGATCGCCTTCACAACCAGTAACCCAGGGCCACCCGAGGAGAAACCGATGAGTCAGTTGACCGAAGACGGCACCAGCCGTTACGTCGAAGCCGGCGGCATGAAGCTGCACTACAACGAGGCCGGCAGCGGCGAGGCGGTGATCATGCTGCACGGCGGCGGCCCCGGCGCCGGCGGCTGGAGCAACTTTGCGAAGAACATCGGCCCGTTCGCCGAGCGCTACCGCACCATCCTGCTGGACTGCCCCGGCTTCAACAAATCGGACACCATCCTGTCGAGCGAGCCGCGGGATCTCGTCAACGCCCGCGCTGTGCGCGACCTGATGGACGCGCTCGGCATTCAAAAGGCGCACCTGATCGGCAACTCCATGGGCGGCGCCTCGTCCATCCGCTTTGCGCTGGAGTTCCCGGACCGCATCGACCGGCTGATCCTGATGGGTGCCGCCGGCGGCGGGCAGAGCCTGTTCCAGCCGCTGCCGCTGGAGGGCATCAAGCTGCTGTTCAAGGTCTACATGCACCCGACCATGGACAACCTGAAGCAGATGATGAACGTGTTCATCTACGACCAGAAGCAGCTCACCGAGGAGATGATCCAGGGCCGCTACGAGAACATGATGCGCCGCCCGGAGCACCTCGAAAATTTCGTCAAGAGCGCATCGAACCCGGCCAACGTGCTGAGCGACTTCACGCCGCGCCTGCACGAGATCAAGGCCAGGACGCTGATCGTGTGGGGTCGCGACGACCGCTTCGTGCCGCTGGATCACGGCCTCAAGTTCATCTGGGGCATTCCGGACGCGCACCTGCACGTGTTCAGCCGCTGCGGACACTGGGCGCAGTGGGAACACGCGGACGCCTTCAACCGCCTGGTGTTCGACTTTCTGACGCATTGACGGCCAACGCCGGATGACTCGCGCGAGTCATCCGGCTTTCGCCAGGGGCACGCCAGATCGCCCCGGCGCGGTTCTACCGAGGAGAGAACCATGAACAGTCCCGCCAGCGGCAACCCACGCCCGTTCGCGCCGCGCTACCCGCAACTCGGCACGGGGCCGGTGCCGGTCAGCTCCGCCGTCGACCCGGCGTTCTTCGAGCTGGAGCGCGAGCGCATCTTCCGCGGCATGTGGGTGAACCTGATCCTTCGCGAGGAGGAATTACCCAACGTCGGCGACTACTCCGTGCGCTACCTCGAAGCGCAGGACGCCACCGTGCTGGTAGTGCGCGGCGACGACGGCAAGCTGCGGGCGTTTCACAACGTGTGCACGCACCGCGGCAACCAGGTGGTCGAGGAAGGCCACGGCAACTGCAAGGGCTTCCAGTGCAACTTCCACGGCTGGACCTTCGACACGCGCGGCCGGCTCGCCTTTGTCACCGACGAGCAGCGCTTTCACAACCTCGACAAGTCGGCGCTCGGCCTGCCGCCGGTGCATCTGGACACCTGGCGCGGCTTCATCTTCGTGAACCTCGCCAAGCGCCCGGCGCAGACGCTTGAAATGGCGATGTCCGAGTTCAACCAGGATCTCAAGCCCTTCCCGTTCGAGCGCATGGTGCTGGCCGGCCGCTACCGCTACACCGTCAACGCCAACTGGAAGGTGACCATGAACGCCTTCCAGGAGTCCTACCACGGCGCCTTCGTGCACAAGCTGTCGGTGGGGCAGTGCATCAGCCCGGAGGATCCGTACCTCGCCGTGCAGCGCATCAAGCTGCAGGAAAACGGCAACCACACGGTGTCCGTGCACCTCGCGCCGCATGAGCTGAGTCCGGCCGAGAAGCTGGCGTTCGGCTTCGGCGCCACCTTCACGCAGGGCGGCAGCGCGGCCGCGGCCTATCCAGGCACCGCGCAGGGCGAGGTGCGGGACTGGGGATTCGATCTGAACATCATCTTCCCGTACTCGCGCATCAACGTCGGCGCCGGCTGGTACTACGTGGACGCCTTCTGGCCGGTGGCGCACGACAAGACCGTATACGAGCTGGCGTACTACTTCCCGATGCCGCAGCGGGCGTCGGAAATGATCAGTCAGGAGTACAGCAAGATCGTGCTGCGGGATCTGTCGCGCGAGGATCTGGCCACCAACGAGGCGACGCACCGCGCGCTGCGTTCCGGCGCCATCCGGCAGATGATGCTGTCGGATCAGGAAATCGCCGTGCGGCACCTGTACCACACGGTGGCGGCGCGCTGCGGCAAGGAGATGGCCAAGTGAGCGCCGCCGCGCTGCCGGCGCCGTTTGCGCACCTTGATCCCTGGCTGTCCTTCGCGCTGCCGAGCGAGGACGCGCGCATGCGCCGGCGTCTTGCGGCGTCGATGGACGAGCTGACGGGTCTTTACCGCGCCCTGGTCGGCGAGCTGCCGGCCATCGCGGCGCATCTTGACCAATGGCCGCTGGCGGAACTGCCCGCCGAGCAGAAGCCGCTGCTGTATCTGGCGATGTCCTTCATGGAAGCGGCGATGGCGGTCGAGGCTTTCCACCAGCCGGGGCCGCCGCACGCCACCACGCCGGAAAGCATGGTGGTGTTTCCGGGGCGGGCAGAGGAGTTGCTGAATCGGGCGTAGCGCCGGTTGAAGGTGCGCTTGCCAGGGCGCCGTTCAGCGCCCCGGCAGGCCGCGCAGGTCCACCAGCGCCTGCGCGTCGAGCGGCGCCTTGAGGCTGCCGATTTCCAGCATCACCTCGATGGCGCGCTTCAGGCCCGGCAGGTCGATCTCGCCGCTGCGGTTCCAGATCGGCAGCGTGCGTGGGAAGGCGCGGTCCAACACCGCGGCATCCTGCGCGTGCTCGCCCCGCAGCAGCAGCGCCCGCAGCGCGGCGGGGTTCTCCACGCAGTGCTGCACGCCGCGCAGGTACGCGCGCAGCAGCCGGCGCAGCAGGTCGGGTTGTTCCTGCACGAACTGCGCGCGCGCCACCAGCAGGCCCCACTGGAAGTGCGGCTCGGCCACGCTGCCGGGTTCCACCACGCGCAGCACGCCGGCCGCCTCGCCCTGCGCCACGAGCGGCTCCACCATCAGCTGCGCCGCAAGCTCCCCGCTCGCCATGCCGTTCAGCGTCTCGTACTGGCTCCACATCTCGTGGTACTGCACGTCGCGGTCCGGGTCGAGCCCGGCGCGGGCGAGCAGCATGCGCATCAGGTGCCCGTCGCAGCTGCCCCGGGACAGCACGCCCACGGTGCGCCCGCGCAGTTGCGTGAGGTCCGCAATTTCCGGCCGCACCACCAGCAGGAAGTGATCGAGGTTGCCGATCACGCTGCTGGCGACGATGCGCCCATCCGGGAAACTGCCGTTGCCGACCGCCTGCAGGAACGGCGGCGTGCCCATGCGGCCGATGTGAATCTCGCCGCGGCCCATCGCCTTGGCGAGCGCATCGCCGCCGGGGATCACCTTCACCGTGAGGGCTATGCCCTCGTCGGCGAAGAAGCCCTGGTCGAGTGCCGTCAGGAATGGCCAGTCGTGCTGGCCACCCTGGTTGGCGTGGCCCCAGGTGAACGGCGTGAGCGAGCGTTGCGTCATGGCGGCGGCACTGTGGCGGGAGGAGGGCGCATTATTCCGCCCGCGGCCGCGGTGGCCGCAGGGGTGGCCGCCGGGGTGGATGGGGGCGTCCGTGCCCCCGATGCGATGCGGCTCAGACGTCCTTGGTCAGCGTGTACGCCTGCGTGCCGGGCTTGAACTCGCGCCGCTTGAAGGACGCCAGCGCGGTGCGCACCCAGTCGTCGTTGGTCTCGCGGGACAGCTCCCACAGCTTGGCCATTTCGTAGTCGATGGCGGCCTCGAAGTCCATCCAGCGCACCTTCTCGTACACCTCCTTGGTCTTGGCGAGCACGGTGCGGCCAAGGCGCGTCAGCATCTTCACGACGCGGTCGGTCTCGGCGTCGAGCTCGGCGAGCGGCATGGACTTGGTGGCGTAGCCCATGTCCTCGGCCTGCTTGCCGGTGAAGGTCTCGCCGGTCAGCGCGTAGTACAGCGCCTTCTTGCGGGACGGCATGTTGTTGGCGTAGGCCCAGGTGGTGCCGCCGCCGGGGAAGATGCCGAAGTTCACCTCCGACAGGCCCCAGGTCGATTCCTCGGCCACCAGCACGATGTCGAGCACGCCGGCCAGCGCCATGCCGCCGCCGAAGCACCAGCCGTTCACCTTGCCGATGGTGACCGCGGAATGGTTTTTCATGCGCGTGAACCAGCCAAACGCGTTCTTGTTGATCTCGGCCATCAGGTCAGGCTTGTCGAACGGTTCGAGGAAGCAGCCTTCGAGATCCATGCCGGCGCAGAAGGCGTCGCCGGCGCCGGTGATGACGATGACCTTGACCCGCGCGCGGTCGATTTCGTCCAGCACCTTCACCATCTCGGCGTGCAGGGTGGGGCTCATGCAGTTGCGCTTTTCGGGCCGGTTGAAGGTGATGTAGGCGGCATGGTCGCGGATGTCCAGCAGGACGGTCTGGTAGCTGCTCATGGTTCTCCTCGGGTGTGTTCGGCGGTGTGCGCGGGCGGGTTCGCCGGCCGCGCGGCGCGCAATTTAACACTCGTTAAGGATGCCGGTCACGGCGGCTTGCGCCGCGCCAGACGGGGGTCTATAACAAGCCGCTGAAAAGTCATTTTCAACGGCTTGTTGGGCAAGTCAGGGATGGCTTGCCCGCCCATCAAGCGCGTCAAGCGCTTGATGGGCGGAGGCGCGTTGCGGACATGTGCCGCGACAAGCCGAGTTGAAAAAGGGCAGGAAGCCCTTTTTCAACCGCCTGACTTAAGACGCAAACGCCGCGACGGGTTCCGAAGGTCGCGGCCGGCTTGGCGGGACAGGGACGCACCGCGGACGGCCACGGACGGTGAGTTGACCAATCGACTACAACCCTCCGGAGGAGACCCATGGAACAGACCACCCGTACCCCGACGCACGCCGGGCTGATGGACTTTCGCGCCTGGCTGCACGAGCTCGAACGCACCGGCCACCTGGTGCGCATCGCGGACGAAATCGACCCGCAGACCGAGGCCGGCGCCATCATGCGTCTGGCCAACGAGCGCCAGTCCCCGGCGCAGTGGTTCACCAACTGCAAGGGCGCCATGAAGGGCGCGACGCTGCTGGGCGGCCCCTTCGCCACCAAGGAGCGCATCGCGATCGCCTTTGGTCTGCCGCCGGACACGCCGCACTCGGTGGTGACCGACGTGTTCGCCGACGGCCTGCACGGCAAGCGCATCAAGCCGGAGATCGTGTCGTCCGGCGTGTGCCAGGAGCACGTGCTGCTCGGCGACGACGTGAACCTTGATCTGCTGCCCATCGCCAAGCTGCACCCGCAGGACGGCGGGCCGTACATCGGCACGCTCAACATCGGCGTGTGCAAGGACTTCGATTCCGAGTGGGTGAACTGGGGCACCTACCGGGGCATGAAGCACGACAAGAAGAGCACCGGCCTGTGGCTCGGGCCGCTGAACCAGGGCGGGCAGATCCTCAAGAAATACCGCGCCGCGGACAAGGTGATGGAGTACGCCATGTTCTTTGGCGGCGACCCCATGCACAACATCGTGGCCTCGTCCAGCGTGCCGCCCGGCGTGTCGGAAGTGGAGGTCGTCGGCGGCATCCGCGGCGAGGCGGTGAAGCTGGTCAAGTGCAAGACGGTGGATCTTTACGTGCCCGCCAACGCCGAGCTGGTGCTGGAAGGCACCGTCAGCCCCGGCGACGAGCGCGAGGAAGGGCCGTTCGGCGAGTACCCGGGTTACGTCGTGTCCGGCACCAACCCGCGGCCGGTGTTCAGGCTCTCGGCACTCACCTTCCGCAGCGATCCCATCCTGCCGGCGACGTGTCTCGGTATCCCCGTCGACGACGCCATGATGTGGGTGCTGGAAGTCGCCTCCAGCGTCAAGGAAGCCCTGCGCGCCAAGGGCGTGCCCATCGTGGACGTCGCGGTGCCGGAGTTCAGCGGCTGCCACGCGGTGGTGGTGTCCACCAAGACGCCTTACGCCGGCATTCCGCAGCTGATCGCCAGCATCAGCTGGGCGGACCGGAACGCCAGCTACTTCCCGTACGTGATCGTGGTGGATGACGACGTCGACCCGTGGAATCTCGGCGAGGTGTTCCATGCGATCTGCACCAAGTGCAACCCGGTGCGCGACATCCACGTCTACCCCGGCCACATCAACAGCCCGCTCACGCCCTACATTGCCGGCCACCCGCTGCGCGAGTTCGGTGCCGGCGGCGGCAACGTGCTGCTGGACTGCACCTGGCCCATCGAGTGGACCGCCGCGCAGCGCCCGCATCGCCTGGCCTTCCACAACACCTACCCCGAGGCGGTGAAGGAGAAGGCGCTGGCCAACTTCGCGCGCTGGGGCTTGCAGCGGTAGTTACGACGACGTGATGTCGACACGGGCGGGGCAGCTATGCCCCGCCCTTTTTTTGTCCGAGTTCGGGGCCGACTCGCAGCGACCCCGGTCGGAAGCGGGCCGCGGGCGGGATCGCCATTGAGCGCCGGTGAAGCCGCTGCATACAATCAGCGCCTTTCCCGCGCCGGCCGCATCACGACCGCATGAGCTCCTCGCCCGCTTCCGCCCTCCGCACTGACCCACTCGCCGCCGCCCTGGCGCAGGTCGAGCACCGCCAGGTGCGGGCCCTGCTGCCGGCCGCGACGCAGGGTCTGGTGGTGCAGGTCACGCGCCACTGGCCGGCGGTTGAGCTGGGGCTCACCGAGCCGCGGGCGTGGTCCGTGGTGGTGGGCGGTCCCGGCGCAGCCGGCGCGCAGGTGCAGGGCGATCCCGTCGCCTGGCCGCTGGCAAGCGACAGCGCCGCCGTGGTGATCCTGTTGCACACCCTGGAGCAGGTGGCCGATCCCGCGCCCGTGCTGGCGGAAGCGGAGCGCGTGCTGATGCCCTTCGGCCGCCTGCTGGTGGCGGGCTTCAACCCGTGGAGTCTGTGCGGACTGCGCGGCATGGCCGAGCGGTTCGGCCATCACTCGCGCGACTGGTGGCCGCAGCACCTGCGCTCGGTGGGCGAGCTGCGGCAGTTGCTCCGTCGCCTGCCGATGCAGGTGGAGGACGTCACCACGGCGTTTTTCCGCGTGCCGGTCGACCGGCCGTGGATCCTGCGCGGCACGCAGGTGATGGAGCACATCGGCCCGCGCCTGCTGCCGCGCAGCGGCGGTTTGTACTGTCTTGCCGCCAGCAAGCGGCGTTTCGCGGTGCGCCCGCTGCGCTTGCGCTGGCAGCGCCTGCCGGCCTACGTGGCGCCCGGTGCGCGCATCCAGGCCGGCCGGACGGCGGCCCTGCAGTCGGTCACCACGCAATCGGTTGTCGAGCAGTTGGCCGCATGAGCGCGCCGGTCGAGATTTACGCCGACGGCGCCTGCCGCGGCAATCCGGGGCCGGGCGGCTGGGGCGCGCTGCTGCGCTACGGCACGCAAGAACGGGAGCTATGGGGCGGCGAGCCCGACACCACCAACAACCGCATGGAGCTGACGGCGGTGATCCGGGCGCTCGAAGTGCTGCAACGGCCAAGCCGGCTGCACATCACCACCGACTCGCAGTACGTGCTGCACGGCGTCACGCAGTGGCTGGCCGGCTGGAAGCGCCGCGGCTGGCGCACCGCGGATGGCAAGCCGGTCAAGAACCGCGAGCTGTGGGAGCGTCTGGATACCCTGCTGGCGGCGCACCAGGCGGAGTGGACCTGGGTGCGCGGCCACACCGGCCACCCGGAAAACGAACGCGCGGATGCGCTCGCCAACCGCGGCATCGACGAGCTGGTGCGCTGATGCGGCAGATAGTCCTGGACACCGAGACCACGGGCCTGTCGCCGGCCGACGGCCACCGCGTCATCGAAATCGGCGCCGTGGAACTGTTCAACCGCCGCCTCACCGGCAAGCACTTTCACCACTACCTGCAGCCGGATCGGGCCATCGACCCCGGCGCCGAGGAAGTGCACGGCATCAGCAACGAGTTCCTCGCCGACAAGCCGCGCTTTGCCGACGTGGCGGCGGAGTTCGTCGAGTTCGTCGCCGGTGCCGAACTCATCATCCACAACGCGCCGTTTGACGTCGGCTTCCTGAACGCGGAGCTCGGCCGGCTGGGCGCGGACGCCGAGACCATCGGGGCGCAGTGCAGCGTGCTCGACACGCTGGCCCTGGCGCGGCGATTGCACCCCGGCCAGCGCAACACGCTCGACGCGCTGTGCCGGCGCTACGGCGTGGACAACTCCGGGCGCAGCCTGCACGGCGCGCTGCTGGACGCGCAGATCCTGGCCGACGTGTATCTGGCCATGACCGGCGGGCAGGTAACGCTGCTGCTGGGCGACGACGCCGGCGGCACCGTCGGCGCGAGCCACGCGGGGCCGGCGCGCGTGCGTGCCGACCGCCCGGCGCTGCGCGTGATCATGCCGACGGCGGACGAAATCGCCGCGCACGTGGCGCGGCTCGCCGTCATCGACCAGGCGAGCCGCGGCCAATGCCTGTGGCTCGCCGCGGAACGCGAATCCTGAGCCCGGCGCTTGGTTACACTGGCCGCCGATTTTTTCCACCACACCGCTTTTTTGAACGGGTAGAACCATGAGCAAGGCCTTCGCCATCCGCGTACAGCAATCCGGCGCCGAGTACCCCTGCGCCGCGGACGACACGGTGCTGCGCGCCGGCCTGCGGGCGGGCCTTGGCCTGTCCTACGAGTGCAACGTCGGCAGCTGCGGCACGTGCAAGTTCGAGGTCGTGGAAGGCGAGGTGCGCAGCCTGTGGGAAGAGGCGCCGGGCCTTAACCCGCGCGACCGCCAGCGCGGCCGCCTGCTCGCCTGCCAGTGCGTGCCGATGAGCGACTGCGTCATCAAGCCGATGATGATGGACGACCAGTTCATCCCCACCGATACGCCGCGGCGCTTCAACAGCGAACTTGTCGCCATCCGCGATCTCACGCACGACATCCGCGAGTTCGTCTTTCAGGACAGTCAGCCGGCCGGCTTCCGGCCGGGACAGTACGCCCTGCTGCACCTGCCGGGCGTGGCCGGTCCGCGCGCGTACTCCATGTCCAACATCCGCAACGCCGACGGGCGCTGGGAATTCATCATCCGCAAGGTGCCGAACGGCGCCGGCACGGCCGCGCTGTTCGAACTCAAGGTCGGCGACCGCATCGACATCGACACCCCGTACGGCCTCGCTTACCTGCGCACGGACATCAAGCGCACCGTGGTGTGCATCGGCGGTGGATCGGGCCTGGCGCCGATGCTGTCCATCGCCCGGGGTCTCGTGGCCGAGCCCGGCATGCAGGACGTGAAGCTCAAGTTCTTCTACGGCGCCCGCGCCCCGCGCGACCTGTGCGGCGAGGCGGAACTGAAGGCCCTGCCGGGCTTCGGCAGCCGCATCGAGTTCCTGCCCGCGCTGTCCGATGCCGACGCCGCCGCGGCCGGCGGCTGGACCGGCGACGTCGGCTTCATCCACGAGCAGGTCAAGGCACGCATCCCGGCCGACCAGTTGCAGGAGTGCGAGTTCTACACCTGCGGCCCGCCGGTGATGATCAACGCCGTAATGCAAATGCTGGGCGGCGAGCTCAAGGTACCGCCGGACCGCGTGCACTACGACAGCTTCGTCTGAGAAAACGCGGACGTATCCAGCGCGTCCCGGTTGCGGTGCTAGAGGGGCGGGCGTAACGTGGGCAAATGCCGAAAGGCCATGCCCACGTTATGCCGGTCTGGTGCGAATCCGTTGGCGCATCCGGTCGAGCGGTTTGGGCGGTTGTGCCGAAGGTGTGTTTGCCGGCCGTATCTGGCCCCCTTTCTGAGGCGTGCCTGTGCTGAAACAACAAGTTACCGTACGGCAGAACGTGTTATGCACCTCGTCGGCGGGTTGTTATACACCTGCTCAGGCGCCTAATTCACGTTAGGTTTCCATGATCGACGATCCGTTCCCACCTGATTGGCGAGCTCTGCAAGCGGGTGTGTGCCGACTCTTCAACGATATAGGACTCTCCGCCGAAGTGGAGGTTGAACGGCCAACGCCTCGGGGACGCGTCGTCGTTGATGTATTTGCCACCGACGAAAATAGTGTCGACAACATTACCTATATCGTTGAGTGTAAGAATTGGAATTCGGCCATCCCCAAGACCGTCGTGCACGCGTTCACCACTGTCATGCAAGAGACAGGGGCAAACATAGGCTATATCGTCTCCCAACATGGCCTTCAGTCGGGCGCAGAAGAGTACACGCGTCACACCAATATAACCGGACTCACGTATCAGGCACTGCAAGAACGCTACTTCAATGTTTGGTGGCAGAGATATTTTTGTGTTGCTGCCGCTTCCGCAGCTGACTCAGCTCATCAGTATGTTGAACCATTCAATTCCTTCAGAGAGTGCATCGCTACAACACTGGACTCTGAGGCGCAAACCCACTTCCGAAGGCTACAAGCCAAGTACGCGCCATTCGTTCTGCTTGTACAGATCATGGATATCGGAAGAAGAATTCCTCAGCACCTCTCAGAACCGCCTGTTGGCATCGGTCTCTACAAGGAGAAGGTCGGAGAACTTCTTGGTGACCGAAGTTTATTTAAGGCTAATTACTACCGAGACTTGCTTGTCGAAATCTCGTCCAAGCTAGCGTCCATTGAAGGGGAGTTCAATGGCCTGTTTGGAAGAAACATCTTTTCGCCGGAAACCTAACATGGCGCTCAACCTCGCTCCCTCCGGTCGCTGGACCCTTCGCCGGCAAGCCGGCTCGGGCCGGTTAGCTCTACGTTAGGCGTCGCGACCAGGCCGTTCGCACTTCGACCGGGACAGCATGATCCTACCGAACCGCACTCGTTTCGCTGCTGACCCCTTCGGGTACAGCGCACTTGCTTGGCACAAGTGGGGCACTGCGCAGACTATCGCTGGCCTTCCAGTCGATCCAAAAGATTCTCCGTCGAGCGCTGACCTCAAAGCACCGATACTTTGGCTGGCGCATGCTCACGCCCTTTCCGAAGCAGCGGTCACAGTCATCAGAAGTGAGCCTACCTGGGAGAACATGCCACTCAGCGTCCATGGTGTCTGCGACAGTCAATACTGCGCAACCGGCCTCATGCTCGTTGGCTACAGCCTCGAAATTTGTCTGAAGGGCCTGCTCATATTGACCAAAGGTGTCGAAGCCTACGCAAGCGAAGAGAAGCAGTTTCGACATCACAAGCTCGAGCGGCTGGCCGAGCAAGTCCCAAATCTCAGTGCGAAGGACAGAGCGATATTGAGCGTGCTCACGCACTTCACCGAATGGGCGGGTCGCTATCCAGATCCAGGCTCGGGAAAAGATGAAAAGGTGGAAGAGATCTTCACGTTGGCGGAGCAGCATCAGATCACTGCGCGCGACTTGTTCGTTCTCTCAGCACGAGTGATGAAGCACACCGCCATCGTTGTGAATGAACATGCCGTCTGAACGCTGTGCAGCAACGCCTAACCATTCGTTGCACCCGACGGCCTACAGCGGGCTTCGCCCGCTTCGGTCCGCGGGTGAACGCAAACGTTAGCCCGCATGAATGCACGCCGCATCCACGAGCTCATGCGCAAGCACTTCCCGCCGATTGAGCATGCCACCCGTGCGTGGTCGATTGTCCAAACCGAGCGTGGCGCAAACCAAGGCGCCATCGCAGCGCTGCTCGCCGAGCACGTCGCCTCGCCGGAGGTTGTTGTTGAGGTTCATCGCAAGCTCGGTGCATTCTTGCCAGTTGCCGATGCTCCGGCATATATCGGCGCTCACATCGGCGAGGGTGAAATTCGCATTGCCAATCGCGAGTTCACCGGCTTTGTTGTGGTCGCGCTCAACGGTGTGGCTACAGGTTGGCGCCATGCTGGCTAACCCTTCGCTGCACCTGACGTGCGCCAGCCTGCGGCTGTCGCCCGCAGGTGAGCTCAACCGTTAGCCCTCTTTCAACCCACCCGCGAAGGGAAGGTGTATGAGAATAAAGTGTATTGATTGCGGCCACTCGGAAGAAGTCACCTTGGATCTTTTCGTGAAGATCATAGGTGGCGCAACGGCAGGTTTCGGCTTTTGGGCTTGGGTTAGTTTTCTTTTTGCAGGCACCGGATTTGCGATGGCCATTTGCATTGCAATTATTGCCGGCGGTGCCGCGATGCTCGCCTACAAAAACGAAATCATTGACTGGCTGGTCAATAAAGGCTTCGCATGTAAGGGGTGTGGCGGTCAGAAATGGGCGGCACTCTCTCCTGAGATGGAACAGGAAATGAATGCAAAGGATGCCAAAATTGATGATCTTATTCGTATTGTAGAGTCCATCCGCGCGTCGCGTGACATTTCAGAGAGGCAGGCGCAGGTAATTGAAAACGCGCTTACTAACTCAATTACATCTTTAGAAGTCATCGATGGCTCTGAGCACTTCAATGTGTTAATGCGTGCTTTCGCTGAAGCAAAAAACACTGTTTGCATACTCTCTGGATGGATCGGAAGCCCTCTACTCGACGCAGAAATACAACAGCTACTTCGAGCCGCTGTAAAGAGAGGGGTTCGTATATTCCTTGGCTTCGGCTGGGAATCGAACTCCGGTCACGAGATATCGCCAACCGCAAAATCCGCGCTGAGTTTCGTTAGGAGTCTCGATAGCTCCCGGGTCATGGTTGCCCAGTTCGCAAATCATGAAAAAGTGCTCGTGGTTGATGACGAATATTGCATTTTCGGCAGCAACAATTGGCTGTCGAACTCTACGTTTCGAAATAGCGAGCGGAGCATCTTGGTGCGTATCCCGAGCTTTGCGAGCGAGGAAGCAAAGCGTGTGGAGGCTATCGTCCGGCGGCACGGAAGTTGATACGGCGAAGGCTAACAATTCATTCAAGCCGACACCGCTTCGCGGCGCGGCTTAATTCAAACGTTAGCCCGCGGTAGGATGCGGTGAGGCACGAACCGCATCGATCGAGGAATCGCGCCGTCCCGGAGTGAATCCTTGGCCGAGCACCGTCGCGGCCTTACGGTGTGGCTAACTGGTTTTCTTATGCCGGGGTTGGCTTGGCGGCGTGGCGCCGTATTCCTGCGTCGAAAGATCGATGGGCTGGGCTCGACCCTTGTGAAAGCAGTCCATTGGCCTCGACTGATGCGGTTCGTACCTCACCGCATCCTTGTATTGTTCCCCTGCAAGGCCGGACGCCGCTCGCATCCTGGGGCCCTGAGCCCGCAGCGTAGATCTTGCGCCGGCCTTGCGTTCTATCTCCCCGCACGACATCGGACAGTCTCTGGGGCAAGGCCGGGCCGGCAGCCCGCATACACAAGGTCGATGGGCGTGGAGTCACGGAATGGTCGGAGGTCCGTATGTCTCACATCCTCGGAATCGATGTCTCGAAGGCCAAGCTCGATGTCGCCCTGCGCCGGCCGGACGGCAAGTGGCGCAGCAAGGTGATCGAGAACACGCCGACCGGGTTCGGCGTATTGCGGGAGTGGTTGGTGTCGCACGGCGTCGGTTCGGTCCACGCCTGCCTTGAGGCCACCGGCACCTACTGGGAAGCCGTGGCCGAGTATCTGGCCGACGCCGGGCACACGGTCAGCGTGGTGAATCCGGCCCAGATCAAGGCCTTCGGCGGGGCCGGTCTGGTCCGCAGCAAGACCGACCGCGTCGATGCGCGCCTGATCGCGGACTTCTGCGCCGCCCAGTGCCCGCCACCGTGGCAGGCGCCGCCGGCATCCGTCAGAACCTTGCGCGCCCTGGTCAGCCGCCGCGAGGCGCTCGACGCCATGCGCACGCAGGAGCGCAACCGCCTGCCGGTGTCCGATGAGGCGGTGCGGGGCGGCATCGAGGCGCACCTCGCGCACCTTGAACAGGCGATCAGGGACATCGACACAGCCATCCGCCAGACCATTGACGACGATCCGCACCTGCGCGGCCAGGGCGAGCTGCTGGTCAGCATCCCGGGCCTGGGCGATCGGACCGTGGCGGCATTGCTGGCGTACTACGGCGGACCGCTCAGGTTCGAGAGCGCCAAACAGGCGGTGGCGTTTGCCGGGCTCGACCCGCGTCAGCACCAGTCGGGCAGCAGCGTGCGCGGCAAACCGCGCCTGTCGAAGGTCGGCCACGCGCGCTTGCGCAAGGCGCTGTACATGCCGGCGATGGTGGCGACCACGCGCACCGCCTGGGGCCGGGCGCTCAAGCAGCGGCTCACCGCCGCCGGCAAACCGCCGATGCTGATCCTCGGCGCCATGATGCGAAAGCTGCTATGCGTGGCCTACGGCGTGCTGCGCTCCGGGCGGCCATTTGACCCGACGCTGCATCAACTCGCTTGACGCGGATAACAGTATCTACCCGAGCTGCGTATTCCGCCTTTCGTGTTTCGGCGTTACCACGGACACGTCGCGGGACGGCGGGTTACGGCTTCGCCTAACCCGCCCTACGAATTCCGTCGGGCCCCTGCCGAGTTCAGCGCTCCGGTTCCCAGCATCGCCATAGCGCGATTAGGCGGGTGCGGGCAGTCACGCGAACCGCATGCCCACCCATCGTTGCTCCCGGCGCCCATGCGAAGCGTGGCCGCCCCGGGGGCGGGTTCCATCCCTACGAGCGCGCGGAGGCACCCGCCTGCACACCCGCGCCGGGTCGCAGGCGCGTCAGCAGGCTTTCCACCGCATCGAGCCGCGCCTGCACCGTGTCCGTGTGCACGGTGGCGACGAGCTTGCTGCGCCCGTCGAAGCGGTAGGTCTTGGGCTCGCCGCGGATGAGCTTGAGCAGCGCGTCCACGTCGATGGCCGGCTGCTCGGTGAGCGCGATGGTGTAGCCGTGCTCGCCGCCGGTGATTGCCGTCACGCCGAGTGCGCGCCCGGCGATGCGCAGCCGCGCCTGCGCGAACAGCAGTCCGGCCTGCGCCGGCAGCGGGCCGAAGCGGTCCACGAGCTCCACTTGCAGGTCTTCCAGCGCCGGCAGATCCGCCGCGCCGGCGACGCGCTTGTACAGCACCAGGCGCTGGTGCACGTCCGGCACGTAGTCGCTCGGCAGCAGTGCGGCGCCGCCGAGGTTGATGTCGATTTCCTGCCGCACGGCGGCGTCGAAGTCCGGCGTGCGCCCGGCGCGGATGTCGCGCACGGCGCGCTCCAGCAGCTCGTTGAACAGCGTGAAGCCGATTTCCTGGATGTGGCCGGTCTGCTCGTCGCCGAGCAGTTCGCCGGCGCCGCGGATTTCCATGTCGTGGCTGGCGAGCGTGAAGCCGATGCCGAGCTCGCCAAGTGACTCGATGGCTTCGAGGCGCTTCAGCGCGTCGCCCTTCAGCGCATCCCGGCTCGGCACCATGAGGTACGCGTACGCCTGGTGGTGCGAGCGGCCGACGCGCCCGCGCAGCTGGTGCAACTGCGCGAGGCCGAGGTTGTCGGCGCGGTCGATGACGATGGTGTTCGCCGTCGGCACGTCGATGCCGCTCTCGACGATGGTGGTGCACACCAGCAGGTTGAAGCGGCGGTGGTGGAAGTCCGCCATGATGCGTTCGAGCTCGCGCTCGGGCATCTGGCCGTGCGCCACGCGAAGCGCCGCTTCCGGCAGCAGCTGGCGCAGGTCGTGCGCCACGCGGTCGATGGTCTCGACCTTGTTGTGCAGGAAGTACACCTGCCCGCCGCGCTTGAACTCGCGCAGGCACGCCTCGCGCACCAGCTCGCCGTCGTACGGCCGCACGAAGGTCTTGACCGCCATGCGCCGCGGCGGCGGGGTGGCGATGATCGACAGGTCCCGCAGGCCGGACATGGCCAGACTCAGCGTGCGCGGGATGGGCGTCGCGGTCAGCGTCAGCACGTCCACTTCCGCCCGCAGCGCCTTGAAGGCTTCCTTCTGCTTGACGCCGAAGCGGTGCTCCTCGTCGATGATCAGCAGACCCAGGCGCTGGAAGGCGACGTCCTTCTGCAGCAGCCGATGCGTGCCGATGACGATGTCGACCTGGCCCGCCGCCACCTGCGCCAGGATCTGCTGCTGCTCGGCCTTGGATTCGAAGCGCGTCAGCGCCGCCACGCGCAGCGGCCAGTCGGCCAGGCGATTGCGGAAGGTCTCGGCATGCTGCTGGGCGAGCAGCGTGGTCGGCACCAGCACCGCCACCTGCTGGCCGGCGTGCGCGGCGACGAAGGCCGCGCGCACCGCGACCTCGGTCTTGCCGAAGCCGACGTCGCCGCACACCACGCGGTCCATGGGTTTCTCGGCGGCAAGATCGGCCAGCACGTCGGCGATGGCGCGCGCCTGGTCCGGCGTTTCCTCGAACGGGAAGCTGGCCGCGAAGCGCGCGTAGTCGTCCGGCAGCGGGATGGCGTGCCCGCCGCGCGCGGCGCGCTTGGCGTAGATGGCCAGCAGCTCGGCGGCGGCGTCGCGCACCCGCTCGCGCGCCTTGCGCTGCGCGCGCTGCCAGTCGCCGCTGCCGAGTTTGTGCAGCGGCGCGTGCGTGGCGTCGGCGCCGGTGTAGCGGTGCACGAGTTCCAGGCTGCCGACCGGCACGTAAATCTTGGCGTGATCGGCGTACTCCAACGCCAGGTACTCGCCGGCGCTGCCGCCGACGTCCAGCGTTTCGAGCCCCAGATACCGGCCGACGCCGTGCTCGATGTGCACCACGGGGTCGCCCGGCGCCAGTTCCGTCAGGTTGCGGATGACGGCTTCAGGATCGGTCTCGCGCCGCTCGCGCCGGCGCTGCTGCACCACGTGCTCGCCGTAGATCTGGCTCTCGGCGACGATGGCGATGCCGGCCTTGGGCAGCAGCAGGCCGTCGTCCACCGGCGCCACGGCAATCGCAAGCCGTGCATCGGACGCCAAAAACTGCGCCCAGTCCTCCAGCACCTGCACGCCGATGTGCTGGCGCGCCAACATCTCGCGCAGCGTCTCGCGCCGGCCGAGGCTCTCGGCGGCGATCAGCGTGCGCCCGGCGAAGCCGGCGATGAAATCTTCGAGCGCCGCGAGCGGCCGGGCGGCGCGGCTGTCCACCGGCAGCGCCGGGGCGGCGGCCACGGGCAGCGCGTACTCGTCGGCGGCCTCGCGCAGCGCCACCTGCGCAAAGCGCTTGATGCCGGCGAACACGGCGCCGGGGTCGAGGTACAGCTCCCCCGGCGGCAGGGGCGGGTAGTCGCGGGCAATCTCGCGCGCCGTGTAGCGTTCCCGCACCGTGGCCCAGAAGGCGTCGCCGGCCGCAAGACACCCTTCCTGCCAGGCGATGAGCGTGCCCGGCGGCAGGTAGTCGAACAGGGTGGCGGTGGTCTCGAAAAACAGCGGCAGGTAGAACTCGACGCCCGCCGGCGGGCGCCCGGCCTGCAATTCCCGATACAGCGTCGAGCGCGCCGGGTTGGCCTCGAACACCTCCATGTAGCGCTGGTAGAAGCGCTCGATGGCCGCCGTGTGAAGCGGGAACTCCCGCCCGGGCAGCAGATCGATGCCGGGCAGGCTCTCCTGCGAGCGCTGGGTGTCCGGGTCGAAGCGGCGGATCGAGTCGACCTCGTCGTCGAACAGCTCGACGCGAAACGGCGTGTCGCTGCCCATCGGGAACAGATCCAGCAGCCCGCCGCGGATGGCGAACTCGCCGTGTTCCATGACCTGGTTGACCGCCGTGTAGCCGGCCCGGGCGAGCCGGTCGCGCATGTCGGTGAGGTTCAGGCGCTCGCCACGCTTCAGGTGCAGGCTGTAGGCGTCCAGGTACGTCTGCGGCGGCAGGCGCTGCA
>NZ_JBFWOM010000029.1:0-16110 GCF_050250495.1 Immundisolibacter sp.
GCGTGCAGGTGCAGCACGTGCTGCGCGCGCACTACGCGGACAGCGCCGACGCCGCGCTCAGCGACGCGCACTACCAGAAAGACCGCGCCGCGCGCGGCCGCCCGCCGGTGAACGTGCGCGATGCCAAGGACCAGCGCGAGCTGCGCACCTACCCGTACGTCACGGACCTGGCGCGCCTTGCGGCGCTGCTCGACCTGCCGCCGTGGACGGAGCCCGCCAGCATCGCCGAGACGGTGGAGGAATACCGCGAGCGTCTGCGCGACGTGCTGGATGCCTACCGGCTGGGGCTGACCACCCGGCCGGCCATTGCCGCGCTGGTGGAAGCCGCGCTGCCGGAGGACATGACGGCGCCGGCTGCGGGGCAGCTGTGGCCGTTCGTGATCGAGGAGCCGGCCGCCGTCCGCCGCCGCCGTGATGTTGTGGCCGTGCCGCAGGCGGGCGACGTGATCACGCCGCTGTGGCGCTGGACGCCGCAGGGCGCAGCCGGGGCGCCGACGGTGATCCTCACCGGCGTGGCACAAGAGGATGGCGTGAGCGCTGCGACGGTCGGTCCGCTGATCGAGCGCTACACGCCGGGCGCGCTGCCGGTCGGCATCGGCCTTGGCTACCGCGGCACGCTCGCGCCCGGCCAGAGCCTGCGACTCGCGCCCGCCTGGCGCAGCGCGCTGCTGCGCGACGGCTCGCTCGCGCTGAGCAGCGTGCCGGACGGTGCGGTCGAAGCCGCCGGCGACGGGCCGTGGACGGATTTGCCCGGCCTGCCGACGGGCGCCATGCGCGCGCTGGCGCACGCGCCGGACGGCACGCTGTGGCTGCTGCTGGATGACGCCGGCAGCTTTTCGCTGCTGCGCTTCGACGGCGCCGCGGCGGTCACGGTCAGCGACGGCGCGCCGGCCGGAGCGTGGCACGCGCTCGCCGTGCGCGGCGATGGCGTTTACCTCGCGACCGACGCCGGCCTGCATCGCTGCGCGCTATGGCCGGAAGGTGGTTTCGCTCTGACTGCCGTCGCCGCGGTGCCGGAAGCGGTGCATGCGCTGGCCGTGCTCGACGACGGCACGCTCGCCTGCGCCGGCGCTGACGGCCTCGCGCTGCTCGACGCGGCGGACGCGCTCGCCGAGCGGCGGCTGCCGGGGCTGTCGTTGCGCGCAGTCTTGTTCGGCGGTGGCCGCTGGTATCTGGCTACCGACCAGGCGCTGCTGCTGCAAAGCGGCGCGCAGCTTTACCGCTACGCGAGCGAGGCGGCGAGCGAGCAGACGCCGGACTGGCAGCCCATCGCGGACGCCGATGCCGCCACCGCCCAGAGCCCGCTGCCAGTGGTGCGTGCGCTGGCCGTGACGCCCGATGGGCGGCTATGGCTTGGCACGGCGGCGGGCTTGGCGCGCTGGGGCGTGGCGGGCGAGTCGTTGGGCAGTGCCGAGCGTGTGGCCGATGGCCGCACCACGCGCCTGCACGCCTACCCGGACCTTGGCGCCGGCGCCGTGCATGCGCTGACGGTGGACGCGCGCGGTGTGCTCTACATCGCCGGCGAGGCGGGCCTGCTGCGCGCGACCGAGCGCGATCTCGCGCAGATGGACTTCACGCAGGGCCGCTGGCTGCCGCTCGGGCGGGCCGGCGCCGAGTATCCCGACGACATCACCGAGCGGCCACGCGCGCACTACCGCTGGAGCACGGCCGATGCGCGGTGGGAACGGTATGACGCCCGGCGCGGGCGCTTTGCCCCGTCCGACCTGCCGCAGCGTGTCGCCGCAAGCGCGCGGTGCGCCACATGGCTGGCGCTGCCGGCGGTGGTGGCGGAATTCGGCGGTGACGACGGCGGCGCATTCACGCCGAGCGGCGCCGTGCCGCCGGCGGATCTCGTGCTGCGGGTGAAGCCGAACGAGAGCCGCATCGCGGACGGCGGCCTGCCGTATCTCCCAAACCACCAGCCCGGCGCGCAGTGGCGCTACCTGCAGATCGAGCCGGACACGCTCGCGGCGCCCGACGGGCGCCCCTGGTGGACCTGCGAGGGCCGGTTGTTTCCGCCGCCGGCGCGCAGCGCCGCATGGCCGGGGCACTACCGCGACGCCGCGAGTCCGTTCACGCTCGATGCCCAGTTCGACGACGCCGTGTGGAGCTATCTGCCGTCCGCGCGGCTGGCGCTGGAATGGGGCGTCGCGCCGACCATCGGCGTGCGCGTGCACCTGCTGCGCCGCGCGCCGGACGAGCGCGTGCCGGATGCCATCAGCGCCCGCGTGTGGCAGCTCATCGCCCGCACACGCGCGGCCGGCGTGCCGCTGGCGCTGGTCGTGGACGGCGTCGACGTGTATCGATCATGACGCCGAAAAACGCCATTCATGGCGTTTTTCGGCTCGCGTCAGCGCGGTACAGGCCCGCGCTGCGCTCCGTGAATCAAGGGCCGGCGCCCTCGATTCACGCTGGGGCATCCTGCCCCGACAGCGGGCGCTGTCAGGTACGGCGCCCGCTCAACGCGAGGGTTTTGCCATGACGCTTGCAATTGCCATCACCGACATCGCCGCCCTGGCGCCCAAGGCCGCCGGGCACCTGATCCGCCCGCAGGACTGGAACGCGCTGATCGCCGCGCTCGGCGAGTACGGCGCCGCGCTCAGCGCGCACGACGCGGACGTGACGGACCTCAAAACCCGCGTCGCGACGCTCGAAACGTCGCTCGCCGCGGTGGGTGCGCAGGTCACGGCCATCGACAGTCGCCTTGACGCGCTGGAGGAACAAGTCCAGCCGCTGCTCGGGCAGTACCTGGTCACGCTGTCCTGCGAACGGCAGAACTACGCCATGGGCGAGCTGTGCGAACTGACCGCCCGCGTCACCAGCCTCACCGGGCAGCCGCTCGCGGCGCCGTTTCCGTGGGTCGACTTTGTCGCGGCGTGGGGACAGCTGCGCGCCAAGGCGGGTTTCGTGACGCGGGCCGGGGCATCGGACAACTCGCTGTCGGTGCAGGTCAACGCGCAGGGTCTGGCGCAGGTGCAGGTGCGCGCCGAGCACAGCGCGGGCTTCAGCGAGGACGAGGAACTCGAAGTCAGCGGCATGCTCGGCATGCAGGTGCCGGCCGAGAACTTCACCGTGGCGCAGGCCTTCATGGCCGCGGCGACACCCACCGACAGCCGCGCGCAGGCCGCCTATCAGGTGGTCTCCGCGCAGTACAAGCGCGCCGAGGCCGGCATCGTGCGCGCCTGGACCGACACCTACCACGTGCTGAAACCGGAATGGGCGTTGCCGCTGCGGCCCGGATTTGGCGGCCGCTGGCAGGATTACCGCGCCACGGTGCTGGCGTTTGCCAAGCCGGACGCGGACCCCACCACCGCCGACGGCGCGCGCGGTGCGGCGAGCATCCAGATCACGTTCCGCGACTGGCTGGGACCGTGGGGTCTCGATTTCGTGACGCCGAAGCCCGACGTGGTCGGGCCGTGGGTCGAGCGCATTCCGCCGATGTTCGAGCGGGAAGACCCGCTGCGCGACTTCGGGGATCTGTTCGGGCAGGAGTACGGCCGCACCGGCCTGCTCGGTCGAAAGCAACTACTGCGCGGCGTCGAAGCCGCCATGGAGCAGGTCAACCCCGGCCCGGATCTGCTGCGCCAGGGCGTCAAGACGCAGATGCTGGCTGGCGTGCAGGCGCAGGGCGCGGCCGAGTTCCACGGCGCCACGGATGCGCCCAAGGCGCTCGGCGCCCAGTTCGCACAGGCGCAGCAGACCGGCACCGTGGCGCGGCAGCTCGGCGGCGTGGCCGAGCAAGTGGCCCAGACGCAGACGCTGGTCGAGTCGGTCAACGTGCTCGAAGGGCGCATGCAGGCGGCCGAGCGCGTGGGGCAGAACATCCAGTCCGGCCTGACGCGCATCGACGACAACGTGCGCGCCATCAACCCGCTGTCCGAGGACAGCCTGCGCGGCAACATGGAGCGCATCGGGGCCGAGATCGCGTCCATCCGCGCCCGCGTCGGCGGCTGAGGACGGCGCGCCGTGGCCACGGTCACGCTGGAGCCCGGCGACCTCACGCCCGCGCAGGCGGCGCGGGTGTTGACGCTGCTCAATGCCGCCGCGTCGGCGCAGGCGCTGGCCGAGGCCATCGAAATTCCGGGCGAACTCGACATCGGCGTGCGCCTCGCCCAGCGCCTGCTGGACGCGCGGGCGGCGCTCGGCGGGCGCTTCACGGAACTCGCGCAGGTGCGCGCGGTGCGTTTGATCGGTGCCGAGCGGTTCACCGAAATCTGCGCCGCCGCGCTCGGCCTCGACCCACGGCGCTGGATCACGCAGATCGGCAACTTCAGCGACCAGCAGGCGCAGATCGAGGCGCGCCTGGCGCGGCTTTCCACGCTCGCGGAAAGCGCGGCAGCGGCGCGCGAAGGCGCCCGCGTGGATCTGGTCGCAAGCCCGCAGCCGCTGTGGCTCGGCCAGGCGCTCGAACTGCGCGTGCTGTGCACGGACGCCGCCGGCCGGCCGCTGCCGGGGCGGCGGGTCACGGTGACCACCAGTCTGGGGGTGCTGGAAGCCGCGTTCGGCTTTGCGGTGACGCGCGCGGCCGGCATCACCGTGCGCACCGGCGCCGACGGCAGCGCGCGGCTCGATCTGCGACTGACGCCGCCGGATGGCCTCGGCGCCGAGCAGCAGGCGCTGCTGGAGGGCGAACTCGACGCGCTCGACCCGCAGGCCGACAGCGCCGCCGACCTTGGCCCCGCGCTGTTCGCCCTCGCCCAGCGCTACACCGCCGAGCGCGCCGGCACGCTGCGCGCGGCGCTCGATCTGTACGCCCGCCAGTACAAGGGCGTGTTCGTGGATCGGCTCAATTTCGGCGGCGCCGGCGTGGCGTTTCCGGTCGAGACGAGCGTGCTGCGCGCCGATCTGCACCCGGCCGACGGCGCTGCGAGCCTCGCGCACGCCGTGCTCGCGGCGCAGCACCGCAACTGGGTCGGCGCCTGGCTCGACGCGCTCGCCGAGTACGTCGCGAGCCAGGCGGCGCTCGACGCCGCGCTGGCCGGTGCAGGGCAACGCGGCAACACCGGGCAGCGGCTGGTGGACGACATCGTCGCCGAGGCGCAGGTGTTCGTGGCGCGCCAACCCGGCATCGCCGCGCAGTGGGCGGCGCAGCGGCGCGTGGACGGCGCCATGCAGCGCTACCTCGCGCGCCAGACCGAGCAGCTCGACCTGCCGACGCGGCTCACGCTGCACGCGCAGCTCGCCGGCGCGGCGGCGCAGATCACGCCGGACAGCATCGGCACACTCGCCGCGGTGGCGCAGGCCAAGTCCGAGCTTGGCGCGCGTATCGAGCAGGTGGGCGGCGTGAGCGGCGCGCTCGCCGACGAAATCCGCGGCATCCGCAGCGAGGTGGCGACGCGCGCCGACGAGGTGTCGCGTAACGCCGCCGGTGTGGCCGAGCAGGCGCGCCAGGTGCAGGCCGATCGCGCGGCGGTGAGCGCGGATCGGGCAGCCGTTGCGGCCGACCGCCAGCGCGTCGACACGCGCACCGCGGAGTTCGACAGCCGCTACGCGACCTTCACCACGCAGTACGACGACTTCAACAGCCGCTATGAGGGCTTCACGGTCGACTATGGTCGTTTTCAGACTGACTACGCACAGTTCAGTACCGACGCCGGTCAGTTCCGCACCGAGTTCAGCAACCTCAACACTCGCGTAACAGTGGCCGAGACGGGAATCAGTGGGCTGCAAACGCGCACGACGACACTCGACCAGCAGGTGGGCACGCTCAACACGCGCACCGGCGCGCTCGACCAGCGCGTGACCACGCTCGACTCGCAGCGCACCGCGCTCGTGCGTGAGGTCGGCACCTTGCGCACGGATGTGAACTCCATCCGCCGGTGAGCGCGCTGTTCCTGAGTTCCGCCGGCGGTGATGCGCACCGGGTGCAGGCCGGGCAGGTGCTCGATCTGACCGCGCCGACGCTGGTGGACGGCGTGACCGTGTTCCAGCGCACGCTGTACCTGCGCATCCCACTCGACGACGCCTGCGATCGTTTGAGTCTCGCGGCCGAGAGCGTGCTTCGGCTGCGCTTCGAGCCGTGCACGGTGACGGTCCGCGCCGGGGACGATGCCTGGGTGAAGCGCTGGGCGGGACTCGGCGACGAGGTGCAAGTGGAGCTGACCCACCCGGCGCCGCTCACGCGTGTCGATAGCGGTCTCTACAACCACGCAGCGCTGCATCGGCTGGATGGCAACGCGCTCAGCGCCGAGGCCACCATCGAAGGGGCCACCGGAACGCCATTGCCCACGCCGTTCGTCGGCACCGCCTTCGAGGTGCGCCTCACCCAGGAACGGCGCGTCGAGCGCCTGCGATTCACATCCGAAGAGATCGCGTTCCAGCAGGCAGGCCACCGCTCGTTGTCCGCAGCGGCAGTGGGTGTGCAGGCGGAGCAGCGCGTGGTCGAGGGGCTGTCGAGCGTTGATGCGGCGGTCAAATTGCGCCACGGGCTGACTGCGTTGACCCTCGCGGGTGCTCCCGGTTCGCCGCGGCTGACGCTGCGTCGCGCGGATGGCGCGGAGGTGCTCTGGCAGTGGATCGAGCCCGGCCCGCAGGCGGGTTCCGTCGCGTTCGCGGCTGCCAAACTCGCCGACGATTGGCAGGCGGCGCTGGAGCGCGCGCTGTCGTTGGTCGACCAGGGCGACGTCCCGCGGCCGGCGGTGCTCGTGCTGCCGCTCGATATCGCGAGCGACAGCCCCTGTCAGGTGCGCGTGCTGGAGGTCGCGGTCACGCCCCTGCTGGAGCGTCCGCTGCTGGCGGAACCAACGACGCTGCGTTTCGGCGGCGCGGCACGCCAGGTTCATCACATCGCGCTGGAGCGCCAGGCGCGCACACAGGCCGCGGTCATACAGGGGCGTGTTGGCGTCGCACCCGGCGCCACCTCGGCGTCCGGCGATACGGCGGCGCCGCACGGTGCGTATCTCGCAAGCGGTTCAAGCGCGCTGGTGGCGGTCGACCTCGACAGCCCGCTGCGCTGTACCGCGGCGACCTTCGGCTGGATTCCGCTCGGCGGGACAACCGCCCTCACCGTGCAGCTGGAGGTGCCGAGTGATACCCGCCCGCTGGCGGTGGCGGAGCTCGACAGCGATTCGGCGGTGGCGGGACTGCTCTGCGCGCGCTGGCCGGCAGTGGACCTGCAGGCGGCGACGTATCGCCTGCGGTTGACGGTGCGGGACGGCTGCGGCGTGCTCGTCGCCACACCCGACAGTGAGATTTCGCTCACCGTTATCGATCAGGCGGTGACCCGCGAGGTGCCGTTGCGGCCACAGGTGGCGCTGCTGGACGCTGGTGAAGCGGAATTTCCGGCGGAGATTTTCCTGAACGGCGCCGCTGTCGCCGTGACCGGCGATGCCGGCGGGAATTTTCACGGCAGCCTTGCCGGTCCGCCCGCGGCGGAACACTGGAACTTGTCCGCGGGCAGCAGCGTTCCGCTCACGCTGACGGTCGAGTCGGTGCGCGTCAGTTACACGCCGGACTGAAGTCGCGTCAGCGGCGGCAGGCCGCGGCGTCGAGGGTGTTTTCCAGCAGCATGGCGATGGTCATCGGCCCGACGCCGCCGGGGACGGGCGTGATCCAGGCCGCGCGCTGGCTGGCACCGTCGAAGTCCACATCGCCGCGCAGGCTGCCGTCTGGCAGGCGGTTGATGCCGACGTCGATCACCGTCGCGCCGGGCGTGACCCAGTCGCCGGGGACGAGGCCCGGCTTGCCGACCGCGACCACCAGCAGCTCGGCCCGGCGCACGTGCGCTTCGAGGTCGCGCGTGAAGCGGTGGCAGATGGTGACGGTGGCGCCCGCCAGCAGCAGTTCGAGCGCCACCGGACGGCCGACGATGTTGGAGGCGCCGACCACCACCGCGTGCCGGCCGCGCACCGGAATTTCGTAGTGCTCTAGCAGGCGCATGATGCCGCGCGGCGTGCAGGGCCGCAGGCCCGGCAGGCGCTGCGCGAGGCGGCCGACGTTGTAGGGGTGAAAGCCGTCCACGTCCTTGGCGGGATCGATGCGCTCCAGCACCACCTCGGGGTGAATGTGCGCCGGCAGCGGCAGTTGCAGCAGGATGCCGTCGACGGCCGGGTCGGCGTTCAACCGCTCGATCAGCGCCAGCAGGTCCGCTTCGGTCGTATCGACGGGCAGGTCGTGCGCGAAGGACGCCATGCCCACTTCCTCGCAGGCGCGGCGCTTGCTGCGCACGTAGACCTGCGAGGCCGCGTCGCTGCCGACCAGCAGCACGGCGAGTCCCGGCGCGCGGCCGTGCTGGGCGGTGAAAGCGGCGACGCGGGCCGCCAGCGCCGTGCGCAGCGCGGCCGCCACGCCCTTGCCATCGATGATGCGGGCAGGCATGTGTAAATACGGTCAGGAAACGGTTCGGCAATGATCGCACGCGGCCTTGGGCGCCACCAAGGCGGCTTGTTCGCCGCCGCTAATGCGGCTTGTTCGACGACGCCAATCAGGACTAAACTGGTCCACAAACGACTGTCACCTGCCACCCAAGCCCATGCTGCGCGTAAGCAAGCTCACCGACTACGCCACCGTCGTGATGGGGCACCTGGCCGCTGCGGCGGACCGGGTGCAGTCGGCGGCTGAGCTCGCGCAAGGCACCGGCATTGCGCTACCCACCACCAGCAAGGTGCTGAAGGCGCTGGTGCGTGCTGGGCTGCTGCGCTCGACGCGCGGGCAGGGTGGTGGTTACACACTGGCGCGGCCGGCGGAGCAGATTTCGGTGGCGCAGATCGTGCGCTGCTTCGAGGGGCCGGTGGGGCTCACCGAGTGCGGGTCCGGTGCGGACTCCGACGCCGGCGCCTGCGAGCAGGAATCGGTGTGCTCCATCCGCGGCAACTGGCAGCGCATCAGCCAGGTGGTGCTGGCGGCGCTCGAAGCGATGAGCCTCGCCGACATGATCCGCCCGGCCGCCATGCCGATCAAACCTTACACGCGGCCGCGGGCCGCCCAGCCCGAGCCGATCCGCGCGGGGACCAGCCCATGAACACGACAACCGACATTGGCCATTTTCTGGAGCGCGACTACACCGCCGGCTTCGTGACCGACATCGCGGCCGACGCGGTGCCGCCGGGCCTGTCCGAGGACGTGATCCGCCTGATCTCGGCCAAGAAGGGCGAGCCCGCGTTCATGCTGGAGTGGCGTCTTGAGGCCTACCGGCACTGGCTGAAGATGACGCCGCCCGAGTGGGCGCACGTGCATTTCCCGCCGGTGGACTATCAGGACATCGTCTACTACTCGGCGCCCAAATTCGGCGCCGACGGCCCGAAGAGCCTCGACGAGGTCGACCCGGAGCTGCTCGCCACGTTCGAGAAGCTCGGCATTCCGCTGCACGAGCGCGCGGCGCTGGCCGGCGTGGCGGCTGAGGCCGGTCCCGGCGTGGCGGTGGATGCGGTGTTCGACAGCGTGTCGGTGGGCACCACCTTCAAGAAGAAGCTTGCCGAGCACGGCGTGATCTTCTGCTCGTTCTCGGAGGCGGTGCAGGAGCACCCGGAGCTGGTGCGCAAATACCTTGGCAGCGTGGTGTCGTCGGCCGACAACTTCTACGCCGCGCTCAACGCCGCGGTGTTCACGGACGGCTCGTTCGTGTACATCCCGCCCGGCGTGCGCTGCCCGATGGAGCTGTCCACCTACTTCCGCATCAACGCGGCCAAGACGGGTCAGTTCGAGCGCACGCTGATCGTGGCCGACGCCGGCGCGTATGTGTCGTACCTCGAAGGCTGCACCGCGCCGATGCGCGACGAGAACCAGCTGCACGCGGCCGTGGTGGAACTTGTGGCCATGGACGACGCGCAGATCAAGTACTCGACCGTGCAGAACTGGTACCCCGGCGACGCCGAGGGCCGCGGCGGCATCTACAACTTCGTCACCAAGCGCGGCGACTGCCGCGGGCGCAACGCCAAGATTTCCTGGACGCAGGTCGAAACCGGCTCGGCCATCACCTGGAAGTACCCATCCTGCGTGCTGACCGGCGACGGCTCGGTCGGCGAGTTCTACTCGGTGGCGCTGACCAACAACTACCAGCAGGCCGACACCGGCACCAAGATGATTCACGTGGGGCGCAAGACGCGCAGCACCATCATCTCGAAGGGCATCTCGGCCGGCCACGGCAGCAATGCCTACCGGGGACTGGTCAAGGTGCTGCGCGGCGCGGACGGCGCGCGCAACTACACGCAGTGCGACTCGCTGCTGATCGGTGCCCGCTGCGGCGCGCACACCTTCCCCTACATCGAGGTGCAGGAGCCGAGTGCGACGGTAGAGCACGAGGCCACCACGTCCAAGATCAGCGAGGACCAGCTCTTCTACTGCCGCCAGCGCGGCATCGGCGAGGAGGACGCGGTGTCGATGATCGTCAACGGCTTCTGCAAGGAAGTCTTCAAGGAACTGCCGATGGAATTCGCCGTCGAGGTGCAGCGCCTGCTCGGCGTGAGCCTCGAAGGCAGTGTCGGCTGAGTAACGGAATCGCCAAACCAATGTCAGCACTGCTAGAAATCAAGGGCCTGCGCGTCGCCGTCGACGGCAAGGAAATCCTGCGCGGGCTCGATCTTTCCATCGACGCCGGCCAGGTGCACGCCGTGATGGGCCCGAACGGCTCCGGCAAGAGCACGCTCTCCAACGTCATCGCCGGGCGCGACGGCTACGAAGTGCTGGCCGGCAGCGTCACCTACCGCGGCGAGGATCTGCTCGCGCAAAGCCCGGAAGACCGCGCCCGCGGCGGCGTGTTCCTCGGCTTTCAGTACCCGGTCGAGATTCCGGGCCTGTCGACGGCGGTGTTCCTGCGCGCGGCCGTCAATGCCCGGCGCAAGCACCGCGGCGAGGAAGAGCTCGACGCCATGGACTTTCTCGGCCTCGTGAAGGGCCGCATGAAGGAACTCGGCATTCGGGAAGACTTCCTGCAACGCGCCATCAACGAGGGCTTCTCCGGCGGCGAGAAAAAGCGCGCCGAGATTTTCCAGATGGCGCTGCTGGAGCCGGACCTGGTGCTGCTGGACGAGATCGACTCCGGCCTCGACATCGACGCGCTGAAGATCGTGTCGGAAGGCATCAACCGCCTGCGTGCGCCGCAGCGCGCCATGCTGCTGGTGACGCACTACCGCCGCCTGCTGGACTACGTGCCGCCGGACCGCGTGCACGTGCTGTCGGGCGGGCAGATCGTGCGCTCGGGCGGGCCGGAGCTGGCGGCGGAACTCGAAAAGAGCGGCTACGGCTGGCTGCGCGAGGAGGCGGCGCCCGCATGAGCGCGCTGGCTCACTGGCAAGCGCAGCACGCGCGCGTGCAGGACGTGCCGGCCGCGCCGTGGTTGCGCGCGCTGCGGGCGGATGCCTGGCAGCGCTTCGCGGCGCAGGGCCTGCCCGGCCGGCGCGACGAGGACTGGAAGTACACGCGACTGAACGCGCTGGAGCGTGTGCCGGCCGGAACCGCACCGCTGCCGCAGACGGCGCCGGCTGGCCTGCCCGATGGCGCGCGCCTGGTGTTTGTCGGCGGGCGACTGGTGACGGCGTGGTCGCAGTTGCCTGCGGCGGTCGGCGTCACGGTGACGAGCCTCGCCGATGCGCTCACCGCGGACGGCGAGGCGCTGCGCGCGCGCTTGCGAACGGATGCGAACGCGCCCGCACGCGCCTTCGCGTGGCTCAACGACGCACTGTTCGAGGACGGCCTGTGGCTGACGCTCGCGCCGGAAGCGCGGCTGGATGGCCCGCTGCACGTGGTGCATCTGGGCGGTGCCGGCAACGCGTCGTCGCACCTGCGGCTGCTGATCGACCTTGCCGAGCATGCCGAGGCGCAGGTGGTGGAGCACTACCTGGGTCTCGGCGCCGAGCCGTATCACGTCAACGTGCTGGCACAGGCCACGCTCGCGCCGGGCGCGCGGCTGCGGCATGTGAAGCTGCTGGCGGAAGGCGCGGCCGGCATCCACGTGGGTGACTTCCGCGTGCGCGTGGGGCGCGATGCGCGCTTCGAGTCGCACCTGATCGCCGCCGGCGGCGGGCTGTTGCGGCAGGATCTCGACGTCGATCTTGGCGAGCCGGGCGGCGAGTGCAGCCTGCGCGGTCTCACCACCGCCGGCAGCGGCGAGCACGTGGATTTCCACACCCGCATCGAGCACCGCGCGCCGCACTGCCGCAGCGAGGAGACCTACAAGGGTCTGGTCGGCGGCAACGGCCGGGCGGTGTTCAACGGCCGCGTGCACGTGCACCCCGGCGCCGACAAGACCGATTCGGCCATGACCTGCGCCAACCTGCTGCTGTCCGACCGCGCCGAGGTGGACGCCAAGCCGGAACTCGAAATCTACGCCGACGACGTGAAGTGCAGCCACGGCGCCACCGTCGGGCAGCTCGACGAGGCGCAGTTGTTTTACCTGCGTGCCCGGGGCATCGAGCTTGCCGCCGCGCGGGCGCTGCTGATGACGGCGTTCGCCCGCGACGCGCTGGCCGGGCTCGACGGCGATCTCGCCGACACGCTTGCGGCGCGCATCGACGCGCGCCTGCCCACGCTCTGATCCGGTAGCCGACGATGACCTTAGCCAGTCTCACCGCCCACAGCCACGACTTTCCGGCCGCGCGCCTGCGCGCCGAGTTCCCCATCCTGCAGCGCAGCGTGCGCGGCCAGCCGCTGGCGTATCTAGACAACGCCGCCACCACGCAGAAGCCGCAGGCGGTGATCGACGCCGAGTCCGGCTACTACCGCGAGATCAACGCCAACATCCACCGCGGCGTGCACTGGCTGTCCGAGCAGGCCACCGCCGCGCACGAGGGCGCGCGCGAGCGCGTGCGGCACTTCATCAACGCCCGCGAGGCGGCCGAGATCATCTTCGTGCGCGGCACCACGGAGGCCATCAACCTCGTCGCGCAAAGCTACGGCCGGGCCAATCTCGGCCCCGGCGACGAGGTGCTGATCACCGGCCTCGAACACCACTCGAACATCGTGCCCTGGCAGCTCGTGTGCGCGCAGACCGGCGCGGTGCTGAAGGTGGCCCACCTTGACGACAGCGGCACCGTGCGCATGGACGAGTTCCGCCGGCTGCTGGGCGCGCGGACCCGGATCGTCGCCGTGTCGCACGTGTCGAACGCGCTAGGCACCGTCAATCCCGTGCGCGAGATGACCGAACTCGCCCACCAGGCGGGCGCGGTGGTGCTGCTGGACGGCGCGCAGGCCATCGCCCACACGCCGGTGGACGTGCAGGCGCTCGGCTGCGATTTCTATGCGTTTTCCGGCCACAAGCTGTACGCGCCGACCGGCATCGGCGTGCTGTACGGCCGCCGCGCGCTGCTGGAGGCGATGCCGCCCTGGCAGGGCGGTGGCGACATGATCCGCACCGTGAGCTTCGAGGGCAGCACCTGGAACGACCTGCCGTACAAGTTCGAGGCCGGCACGCCGCACATCGCGGGCGCGATTGGTCTTGGCGCCGCCATCGACTACGTGCAGCGGATCGGTCTGGCCGCGATCGGCGCCTACGAGCACGACCTGCTCGCCTACGGCACGGCGCTGCTTGGCGAAATCCCGGGCCTGCGCCTGATCGGCACCGCCGCCGCCAAGGCCGGCATCCTGTCGTTCGTGATCGACGGCCTGCATGCGCACGACATCGGCACCGTGCTCGACAGCCACGGCGTGGCCGTGCGGGCCGGCCATCACTGCGCCATGCCGGTGATGGAGCGCTTTGGCGTGCCGGCCACGGCGCGTGCATCGCTCGCCTTCTACAACACCCGTGAAGACCTGGACCGGCTGGCGCAGGCGCTGCGCCGGGCCGTGGAGATGTTCTGCCGATGAGCGATTTGCGCGACCTGTATCAGGAACTGATCGTCGATCACAACAAGAACCCGCGTAACTACGGCGTGCTGGCCGACGCCAACCGCCGCGCCGAGGGCTACAACCCGCTGTGCGGCGACAAGGTGACCGTGTACCTGCACGTGGACGGCGACCGCATCGGTGATGTGCGCTTCGAGGGCGCCGGCTGCGCCATCTCGACCGCGTCGGCGTCGCTGATGACGCAGGCCGTCAAGGGCAAGACCGTGGCCGAAGCCGAAGCCCTGTTCGAGGCCTTCCACGCCATGGTCACCGGCCAGGACGCGAGCGATGACGTCGCAGAGCGGCTCGGCAAGCTGGCCGTGCTGGCCGGCGTGCGCGAGTACCCGTCGCGCGTCAAATGCGCCACGCTCGCCTGGCACACGCTGCACAACGCCGCGCACGGCGAGGCCGCGCCGGCCAAGACCGAATGACCGAACCGACCATCCCCCACACCCCGAGACGCACGCCGTGACCGAACGCGAAACCGTTGTCCTGAGCCGCGACTGCAAGGCGCTGTTCGTGCCGATCGGCATTCAGGTGAACGCCAAGAAGGGCACCGAGGTCAGCATCCTGCAGCAGCTCGGCGGCAGCTACACCGTGCTGCTGGAAGGCCAGATGGCCCGCATCGACGCCAAGGACGCCGACGCGCTCGGCAAGACGCGCGTGCCGCTGCCGTCGGAGAGCTACACCGGCGACGTGACCGCGCAGTCCGTTGAGCAGCTCGCCTGGCAGCACCTGCGCACCTGCTACGACCCGGAAATTCCGGTCGACATCGTCGAGCTTGGCCTGATCTACGGCTGTGACGTCCGCGAGACCGGCAAGCAGCGCTACCGGGTGGAGGTCAAGATGACCCTGACCGCGCCCGGCTGCGGCATGGGCGACGTGCTGGCCGAGGACGTGAAGGAAAAACTGCTGGCCATTCCCGGTGTCGCAGACGCCGACGTGGAAGTGGTGCTCGATCCGCCGTGGACGGCCGACATGATGAGCGAGGCCGCGCGTCTGCAGACCGGCATGATGTAAGGAGGCAACGCCATGACCATCAAACTGACCGAAGCCGCCGCCCGCCGCGTGGCGCAGATCCTCGCCGACCAGCAGCCACCGCGGCTGCGCCTTGGCGTGCGCAAGAGCGGCTGCTCGGGCTACGCCTACGTGGTGGAGCCGGCCACGCAGGTGAACGACGACGACGTGCAGTTCGACGACCAGGGCGTGCGGGTGGTGGTGTCGGCCGACTCGCTGCCGATCCTCGACGGCATGGAGCTCGACTACCGCAAGGAGGGCCTCAACGAGGCCTTCAAGTTCAACAACCCGAACGTGAAGGAAAGCTGCGGCTGCGGCGAGAGCTTCAGCGTCTGAGGCGGCTGCCGAGCCGTGAGTCCGGTGCCGTCGCCGGATGTAGCCGGCGGTAGGATGCGGTGAGGCACGAACCGCATCGGTCGAGATTCAAGCCGATTTACAGTGAGCCGTCGTCTGGGCAAAGCAAAGCGTGCCCACGCAGAAAGAAATATGCGACGGCTTTTTTGCCGCGATTTTGAAATCCGCGTGGGCACGCTCTGATGACTTTTGCCAACCCTATCGTTCGCTGTTGTCGCGACCGATGCGGTTCGTGCCTCACCGCATCCTTGTATTGTTCCCCTGCAAGGCCGGACGCCGCTCGCATCCTGGGGTCTTGAGCCCGCAACGTAGATATTGCGCCGGCCTTGCGTTCTATCTCCCCGCACGACATCGGACAGTCTCTGGGGCCCGGCCGGGCCGGCAGCCCGCATACACAAGGTCGATGGGCGTGGAGTCACGGAATGGTCGGAGGTCCGTATGTCTCACATCCTCGGTATCGATGTCGCGAAGGCCAAGCTCGACGTCGCCCTGCGCCGCCCGGACGGCAAGTGGCGCAGCAAGGTGATCGAGAACACGCCGACCGGGTTCGGCGTGCTCGGTGAGTGGTTGGTGTCGCACGGGGTCTCGCAGGTCCACGCGTGTCTCGAAGCCACCGGCACGTACTGGGAAGCAATAGCCGAGTTCCTGGCCGACGCCGGGCACACGGTCAGCGTGGTCAATCCGGCCCAGATCAAGGCCTTCGGCGGGGCGGGTCTGGTCCGCAGCAAGACCGACCGGGTCGATGCGCGCCTGATCGCCGACTTCTGCGCCGCCCAGTGCCCGCCGCCGTGGCAGGCGCCGCCGGTGTCGGTCAGAACCTTGCGGGCACTGGTCGCCCGCCGCGAGGCGCTCGATGCCATGCGCACGCAGGAGCGCAACCGCCTGCCGGTGTCCGATGCGGCCGTCCGTGCCGGCATCGAAGCGCACCTCACGCACCTCGAACAGGCGATCAAGGACATCGACACAGCCATCCGCCAGACCATC
>NZ_JBFWOM010000030.1:0-1150 GCF_050250495.1 Immundisolibacter sp.
AGGGCCGGCGCAGTCATGTCGGGCGGCAGGCTGTCCAGTATGGTCTTGGCCGCGTCCACCTGCGCCGCCGAGAGCACCGGCGCTGGGGCCGGGACTGGTGCGGGGGGCGGTGCCGGCGGGTCACCCGGCGCAGGCGCGGGCAGCACCGGGGTGACGGCGGGCGGGGCGAGGACCGGCACCAGCCCGCACGACAGGTCCGTGGCAAGCAAGGTGCGGATGGCGTCCACCGCCGCCAGCAGGGGCGTCAGTGCACCCGCGAGCCCTTCCTTTACCTGCGCGCCAAGACCGGCAAGCGCACCGCCGATGGGATCCGCGCCGCCGCCGAGCGCGCCCTGAAGCTGCGGCACCAGACCGGCGAGACCAGCGGTGAGGTCGCCGGCAAGGTCCAGCTGCGGCAGCGGCAGCGCATCCAACTGCCCGAGCAGCGCCGTGAAATCGCCCGGGGGTTCGCTCATCACGCCGCGCAGCGTGTTGCCGATATCGGCGAACTGACCGGCCGCGCCGGCCAGGTCCACGCTCAGGCTGCCGCCGGAAGTGAGGCTGCCAAGCTGTTCGAGCAGCGTCGCCACCGTCAGGATCCCAGCAGTCCGGAAAGCGAATTGCCAACTTCACCCAGCGTGCCGACGGCGCCTTTCACCTCATCCAGCGCGCCGGATAGCGGCTTGGTCGGATCGGACAGGTCCGGCACGTTGCCAAGCGCGGCCAGCGCATCCAGCGCGCCCAGCGCCGAATCCAGCATGCCGGCAGCAGCATCGAGCAGGCCGGTATCGATGCCACCCAGCAGGTCCGGCGGCGGCGGAGGTGGCGGGCATTCCACCAGCCACATCGCGTAATCCACCTGGTCCGGCGCGCTCGCCGCCGCCTGCACGTGCAGGCGCTCGATCAGCACGTACTGCAGGTCGATGCCGGTGGCGATGTCTGACACGAACGTGAGCGGCTCGGCGGCGAGGTACTTCTCGCGCGCGCTGGCCAGGAATTCGCTTCCGGCATCGGCGCCGTAGAGCGAGCCCTCCACCACCACGCGCGTCGGGCCGCGGCCGAGATCCTGAAACAGGCTGCCGGCACGGCCGGGGATTTCCAGCTCCGCGAGCTGGCGCTGCTCCAGCGTTTCGAGCCGCGTGACGCGCGGCAGCGTGTAGTCGCCGAGCAT
>NZ_JBFWOM010000030.1:1250-15138 GCF_050250495.1 Immundisolibacter sp.
GCGCCTGGTTTGCTCGAAGCGGCCTTTCGTCGCGCCGCCCCAGACTGCGAAGGCGTTACCCCGAACGCGGTCGCCTGGCCGGCCGGCCGGGACAACGGGTCGAAGGTAGCGGCCGCCGGTGCGCCCGTGAACACGGCCATCTGCGCCGCGAGCGCCTGTTCCAGCAGCAGCGCCTGACGCGCCGCCGGCACCGCGAGCGCATCCAGCACCGCGCGCACCGCGGCTATTGGGCCTGCGCCCTCGCGCGTTGATTGCTCAGGCGTCGGCACCGCGCCGCTCCCGGATAAGTTCCAGATGCACCAGCATCTGGCCGAGCGTGAGGCCGGCCACCTCGTCGGGCGTCCAGCCGAACTCGGCCGACAGCAGGTGCGCGGCACGTACCAACGGGTCCGCCGCCGCCTGCTGCACGGTGCCGTCTTCCAGCACGATGCCGCTGACGCGATTCACCTCGCGCAGCAGGAATTCGAGCAGCCCCACCGGCAGCGCGTTGACCTGCGAGAGCGTGAGGCGCGGCTCGTCGAGCGCCGACTGCACCATGAGCGCCGACAGCAACTGGTCGTTGTCCTTGGCGGCGCGGGAAATCAGCGTGAGGTCGCGCACGGTGAGCGGACGCAGGCGCACGCGGCCGTCCGCGGGCGCGGTCGGGCCAAGCAGCGTCGGCGGCACCGTCACCTCGTGGGTGAGGGCGCCGCCGGCCAGCAGGTCGTCGGCGGAAAGCATCGGTCAGTCCGCGTCAGGCGCCTTCGTCCCCAACGGTCAGAAACAGCGCCTGAAACGCCGCCGATTCCATGACGAAATCATCCTCCGGCAGCGTGTAGGACCACTGGTCGAGCTTGACGCCGTGCAGCGTGAGGGTGGATTTCACCCCCGGCACGGCGGCGTTTTCCGCCAGCAGGGTGATGTTGAACGACGGCTGCGCCCAGGACTGCGCCGGCCGGCCGTCGGCCGCCTCGCCGAGCAGCAGGCGCAGCAAAGCGCCGTTCAGGTACGCACGCTGGATGGTGCCGCGCACCGACACGTTGCCCGGACGCAATTCGGTCGCGTAGCGCTGGCCGAGCTCGTTGAAGGCGCGCACCTCGGCGCGAACCTCCAGCGTGACGCCGGTGGCGCGGCCGATGGTGACCAGATCGTTGGCGTCGATGATGCCCTGAGCGACCTCGGCCTCCTTGCCGTTCGCCGCCACGGTGGACAGCGTGATGGAGCCGTCGGCCCCGGTGTAGACGCTGGTATTGGCCATGGGTAGTTACTCCGGGGTTGGAATCAGGACAGCGCCAGCGTGACGCGGATGTAATCGATGCTGAAGGTCGGCTGCATGGCGACATTGACGACGCAGCGGCCGGCCACTTCATCGGCCCGCGTGGCGGTGACGTCCAGCGTGTAGCCGGTGAGCTGCTCGTCCACCAGCATGGTGGTGAGGAAGCTGTCGAGCGCGCCCTTGAGCGCCTTGCGCACGCGCTCGTTGTTCAGGCGCCCGACGAAAGGATTCGCCACGCTGCGGATGCCGGCCTTGGCGTAATCGACGATGCGCCGGGTGGTGATCTGCGCGAAGGCCGCGCCCTCGGTGGTGACGCCGCGCACCACGCGGATGCCCTGGCGGCTTTCGAGCGCCAGCACGTTGCCGGAAACGAGCGCCTTGAGTTCGCCGTAGCCGTACTTGCGGCCGAGGCGTGTAACGCCCGGCAGGGTCTTGTTGGTGGGGCTGGCCTGCGGCGCGAGCGACGCGATGAGCCCCGCCACCGCAGCGGCGGTGTACTGGCCCGGCAGCACCACCTCGCTGCCGTCCGGATCGAGCCCCACGATGGCAGGCGTGGCGAGCACCAGACGCTTGTCGGCATTGGCCTGCGCCACTACGTCTGCTGGCGCCGCGTTCGCCACGAGGTCCGAGCCGATAATGCCGACCACGTCACGCGCGTTGGTCTCGGCGCTGTTGACGGCCGCCTTCAGCAGCGTGGTGGCCGCGGACGTAGCCAGCTCCGGCGCCACCAGGATGTTGATCTCGTCCTTGAGCAACTCGTCGGCCGCATCGGCGAAATCCTGCGCGGTGGCGCCAGCCCCCAGCGCGTGTGCGTAGACGGTGCTGGCGCCATTCCGGAACAGCAGCTCCAGGCTGCGCATCAGGTTGAGCGTACCGGCGGCGACGGGGTCCGACGGCGCCCACAGCGCCTTGGCATCGTCGAGGTTCGACAGGATGTGTGTCACGCCGAGCGCATTGGCGACGCCAGACGCCGCAGCCGCGGTACCGACGATGCCGACGTTGCCGAAGGCCACGCCCTTGGGCGCGATGAGGCCTTCCGCCTGCACGCGGATGAAGGTGCCGGGGATGATCTGTTCAGCGAAGTTCTCTTCCATTGCACGGGCCTCCGGGGCGAGCGTTAAACAAGTTCCAGCAGGCGCACGCGGTGAAAGCGCGCACCGTTGTTGCCATGGGTGAAAAAGCCGATCTCGCCGGCTGGGACAGGTTCATCGGTGTGGACTTCGAGCGTCTGCACGCCGTCGAGCGCGACGCGCAGCGTGTGGTCGAACGCCGTCAGAGCGAGCGTGTGGCGCCGGCCGACCGAAAAACCGGCGCTCGCTGGAGTCCCGATCACACTCCACGCCGGGCCGGCCTTGCGCCCGAACAGGTGATAGCCGTTGGCCTGCGAGGCCAGAAAGTGCCAGCGATCGGCGCCGGTACGGCCAAAGACGAGGCCTACCCCTTGCGCCGTGGCGGACTCGAACTCCACCACCGCAATGAAGCGCGCGAGCGCCAGCGGCGCGCCGCCGACCCGCGACAGCAGCATGCTGCCGGCCTTGCGCGGATCGTCGGCGCCGAGCGCACCGCCCTGCGTGGTGGCGGTCTGCACGAGAGCCCTCGATGCGCCGTCAAAGCTCCAGACACCGGCGGGCGAACCGGCGTCCAGGTCGGTATCGTTGGCCGCCGCAAACTCGGCCAGCGGCTGCGGCTGGCCGGCCAGGGTGCGGGCGGCGAGGTCAAATCGGTAGCGCGCGCGGTACGGCGTGACGTTGGTGTCGATACCCAGATCGAGCGTATCGATGCGGCCTTCGCTTGCTGTCGGCAGGTGGCGGTACTCGAAGCGCAGGTCGAACCGCGCCAGCCGCGGATCGGCGCTTGGCTCGTCGCGACGACGCAGACGCTCGATGCCCTGCGCGCGCAACGCGCCGGGCTGCTGGGTCAGAAAGGTGCCAGTGAGTCCCCGCAGGTAGTCGACCGCCGCCGCGTCCGAGCCACCGTCGACGCGCAGCTCGACCACCGCGTCGAGCAAGCGGGCGCGAATGGCACCGCGCGGAGCCGGATGTTCACCGACATAACCGCCCAACCCTCGCGGACGAAGGGTGTTGGGCCACACGCGCATCTGCCGCGTAAGCCCGCCAGGCGGCGGCGGCCAAGGCAGGGCCGCGACTGTGGCGTCGAGCGCCGCGAGGGCTGCCTCCGCTTCCGCATCCGCCATCGCCTAACCTCCCCCGAGCCATGCACCCCAGTGTTGACCAGCCCACGCCGCAAGGCGACGTGCCGGATCAGGTTCGGATCGGGTCGATGCTACCACCGCCCTACCGACCAAATGTTCACGGTGCGCAAGATGACATGGGTGATTGTCGAGTGATGTCAACCAGTGCACAGCGGGGTCCGACGCATGTACCGTCGGCAGTTTCCAGATGGCAAGAAAGATCATGGCCACGTGGGCAATCGGCGACATTCAGGGCTGTTTCGACGAGTTCGAGGCGCTGCTGCGCGCCATTGACTTTCGGGCCGATCGCGACCGGCTGTGGCTGGTCGGCGATCTCGTCAACCGCGGCCCGCAGTCGCTTGAGGTCCTGCGCTTCGTACGCGCGCTCGGCGACACCGCAATCACGGTGCTCGGCAATCACGACCTGCACCTGCTGGCAATCGCCGCCGGGCAAGGCCAGATCAAGCGCGGCGATACGCTGCAAAGCGTGCTCGACGCGCCGGACCGGGATGCGCTGCTCGACTGGCTGCGGGCACGGCCGCTGTTTCACTTCGACGCCAGTCTGGGCGCGGCGATGGTGCACGCGGCGCTCGCGCCGGGCTGGGGCATCGCCGATGCCATGGCCCGCGCCAGCGAGGTTGAGACCGCGCTGCGGCAGGGTTCGGACGCCTACTTCCGGCACATGTATGGCGAAACCCCGCACCGCTGGGACGATGCGCTATGCGGCGCGCAGCGCCTGCGGGTAATTACCGATTACTTGACGCGGGTCCGCTTTTGCCGCACGGACGGCACCTACGATATGCGCGCCAAGGGCCCGCCCGGCACGCAGCCGGACGGGTTCCTGCCGTGGTACGACCTGCCTGCCCGCGCGAGTGCCGGCACGCCGATCGTGTTCGGCCATTGGTCGGCGGCCGGCGTGATCGCGCGGGACGACGTTTACGCGCTCGACACCGGCTGCGTCTGGGGCCGGCAACTGAGCGCGCTCAGTCTCGACGAATGGCGCTGGGTGAGCGTGGACTGCGCGCGCCACGGCCGCGACCACGGGTAGCATTACGCACTGCCCTGCAACGCCACGGACGGCGTTTTCGGCTCCAACCACCTGAGGAGAACCCGATGAACGCCATCCAGCGCCCGCCCCTTCCCGCCTTCGACTGGCCCGGCCAGCAGGACAGCGTCACCCGCGTGCCCGGCCGGGTGTTCGTCGACCCGGACATCTACGCCCTGGAGCAGGAGCGCATCTTCCGCGGGCCGGTGTGGAATTACGTCGGGCTCGACGTCGAGATTCCAAACCCGGGCGACTTCAAGACGGCGCAGGTGGCGGACACGCCGATCATCGTCAGCCGCGATCACGACGGCAGCATCCACGCCTGGGTGAACCGCTGCGCGCACCGCAACGCCAAGATTTGCCAGGACAAGCTCGGCCACACGGACAACTTCTACTGCGTCTACCACCAGTGGACGTATGACCTGACCGGCAAGCTGATCGCGGTGCCGTTCGCCCGCGGCATCGGCGGCGAGGGCGGCATGCCGGCCGACTTCGACATGAACGCCATCCGGCCGAAGAAGCTGCGGGTCGAGAACTTCTGCGGCGTGCTGTTCGTGAGCTTCAGCGACGACACGCCGCCGTTCGAGGACTACGTCGGGCCGCACGTGGCGAAGTTCATGCGCCGCGTGTTCAATCGGCCGATCAAGATCCTCGGCCACCAGCACCAGCACATGCGCGGCAACTGGAAGCTGTATGCGGAAAACCCGCGCGACGGCTACCACGCGAGCCTGCTGCACCTGTTCTTTGCCACCTTCGGCCTGTTTCGTGCCAGCCAGAAAGGCCAGCTGCACATTTCCGAGGACGGCCTGCAGACCTGCTTTTACACCTACGTGGGCAAGGAAGACGAGGCCGCCCGCCAGCAGGGCATGAAGGAAGCCGCCCACACGTACCAGGAAGGCACCTACAAGCTCGAAGACCCGAACCTGCTCAAGGGCAAGATGGAGTGGGACGACGGCATCAATCTGGTGATCATCGACGTGTTCCCGATCATGATGATGCAGCAGATCGCAAACGTGCTGAACATCCGCCAGTTCGAGCCGCACGGCCCGGACGGCGTGACCGTGCATTACACGTTCTTTGGCTACGCCGACGAGGAGCCGGAGCTCACCGACATGCGCCTGAAGCAGATCAACCTGATCGGCCCCGCGGGTCTCGTGTCCATGGAGGATGGACTCGCCATCGAGATCGTGCAGCAGGGCATCGCCAGGGACGGCGGCACCGAAGCCATCATCGAGATGGGCGGCAAGACCGTGGCGCCGGACACCACCTTCATGGCGAGCGAAGACCCGGTGCGCGGCTTCTGGAACGGCTACCGGCGCCTGATGGGCTTGTAATCGTTACTCGACCGGCGCGGCCTGGGCCGTGTCGGTCGTGGAGCGGGACCGCAGGTCGACCAGCACCTGCGCTGCATCCGGCAGCGCAAGACCCGATGTCGCCTCTGCGTGCAGCAGCGGCGCCAGCGTGGTGCGCAGCACCGTGAACAGGCGCGGGTTGCCCGCTTCCTGCGCGCGCAGCAGCGCCTTCATCTGCTGACGCTGGCGGGTGGACGCGTCGCAGGTTGGGCAGTTGTCTGGAATCACCGGCAGCGGGCCATTTTCGGCAAACGCCTCGGTCTGCCGCTCGCGGGCGTAGACCAGCGGGCGGATCACGCGCAGGTCGCCGTCGTCGTTGACGTACCCCGCCGGCATGGCGCGCAGCTTGCCGCCGAAAAACGCGTTCATCAGGAAGGTCTCGGCCACGTCATCGAGGTGATGTGCCAGCGCCAGCGTGCCGTAACCGTGCTCGCGCGCCAGGCCGTACAGCTTGCCGCGGCGCATGCGCGAGCAGAACGCGCACAGCGTGCGGCCCTCGAACGAGCCCTTGGCGGCCCGCGCCAGGCTGTACGTGGCCTGGTGGTACGGCACGTCAAGACTCTGCATATATGCCGCCAGCGGACTCGGGTCGTAACCCGGCATCTGCGGGTCGATGTTGGCGGCGCCGACCTCGAAACGGATCGGCGCGCGGGCCTTCAGGTGCAGCAGCACATGCAGCAGCGACAGGCTGTCCTTGCCGCCCGACACGCCGACCAGGATGCGGTCGCCGTCGCGGATCAGGTCGAAATCGCGAATCGCCTCGGCGGCGGCGGTGACTAGGCTGCGCGGCGGCTTCAAGGCGGCATTCATGGCGGCAACACGGACTGGAACGGCGGTGGCCAATTGTCCCACAGGCCCCGAACGAGGCAGCGTGGGACAATCCGCCCGCACAAATTCAGGAGGAGACCATGACCGTCAGCAAAGTGACCAACGTCTACTACGTGGTGCCCGACATGGGCGCCGCAGTGGCGTTTTACCGCGACACGCTCGGCCTTAACGTGAAGTTCCAGGACGGCGAGAAGTGGACGCAGTTCGACGTCGGCGGCACGCAAGTGGCGATCGCGACGCCGGCACCCGGCCAGGTGGACGCAGGCAAGAACGCCACGGTGGTTCTGCAGGTGGACGATCTGGCCGCGACGCGCGCAGATCTCACTGCCCGTGGCATCGCCGTGAGCGAGGTGATCGGCATGGGCAATCACGGCAGCTTCTTCACCTGCCGCGATCCGGCCGGCAACGTGGTGCAGTTCTTCGCCCGCGCGTGAGCGGCACCAACGCCGCCCGGCGCGGGCACGCGCGCTACCAGTGCGGCAGATGTTTCCAGCCGGCAACCAAACCGATCAGCTTGGCAATGCCAAGCCCGGCTGCCACCAGCAACAGGACGCCACCGAGCAGCACGCCAAACGGCCCGAGCGTGAAGATGGTGATGGCCCCGCAAGCTGCCATCGTGAGGGCCACGACGAATGCGTCATCCATGGAAGGCACCTCCTTCTGTCAGTCTGAATGCCCGACGCGGTCGCGGCCGGTCGGCTGCGCACCACCCCGGACGGGATGAGCATACGCCTGTTGTGGCGCCGCAAACCGCAGCCAATGCCGCGCGCGACGGCGGCCGGTACAATGCCAGCCAATCGTCGCAATGAGCCATCGCCGCGATCGGGCGTCGCCATTGCCGCCCTCCCCACCGGCAGCCGTGCCAGGGCGCCAGGAACTCTTCGATGAACAAGCCTTCCGAACCGGCCGTGCCGCAGATCGCCGACGTCCAGGGCTCGCCCGACACGCGCCAGCTCGACATCGACCGCGTCGGCATCAAGGGCATTCGCCACCCGGTGCGCATCCTCGCCCGCAGCGGCGCCGACCAGCACACGGTCGCCAACTTCAACATGTACGTGCACCTGCCCCACAACTTCAAGGGCACGCACATGTCGCGCTTTATCGAGATCCTGAACGGCCACGAAGACGAAATTTCGCTCGGCAGCTTCCGCCAGATGCTGCGCGAGATGTGCGAGCGCCTGGAAGCGCGCGCCGGGCACATCGAGATGAGCTTCCCGTTCTTCGTCAACAAGGCGGCGCCGGTCACCGGCGTCACCAGCCTGATGGATTACCAGGTCAGCTACATCGGCGAGATCGTGCACGGGCAGGCCGAGCGCCTCACGGCCAAACTGGTCATTCCGTGCACCAGCCTGTGCCCGTGCTCGAAGAAGATCTCCGACTACGGCGCCCACAACCAGCGCACGCACGTCACGCTGACCGCGCATTTGCGCACGCCGGTGTGGATCGAGGAGCTGATCGAACTGGTCGAGGCGCAGGCGTCGAGCGAGCTGTACGGACTGCTGAAGCGTCCCGACGAGAAGTTCGTCACCGAGCGCGCCTACGACAACCCGAAGTTCGTCGAAGACCTGGTGCGCGATATTGCCGGCGCGCTGAATGCCGACGAGCGCCTCGCGGGCTACGTGGTGGAAGCCGAGAACTTCGAGTCCATCCACAACCACTCGGCCTACGCGCTGATCGAGAAACCGATCGCGGGTTGAGCGTCAATACTTGCGCTTCAGGACCAGCGTGTCGTGCTCGTGCTCAATGCGCGTGCGTGACAAGAAGGACATGCCGAGCAGCGCACGGCTCGGCTGATCGCCACGAATCACGCCGGCCTGCACGTTAGGGATACGAATGGCGCCTACCGACACCTCGCGCAGGGTCACGAACCAGGACTCCGTGATGCCGCTGGCGGTCTCGACCAGACGCCGTTCGCCCACGCGGTAGTCGATACCAAGACGGCGCGCGGTGGCGTCGTTCATGGCCACCGTGGTGGCGCCGGTGTCGACCAGAAATTCCACCGGCTTGCCGTTGATGCTGCCGGTGGTCACATACATGCCGCCGTCGCTTTGCGCGATACGCACAGTGGCGGTCTCGGCGCTCTGAATGGCGCCGCCGGCACGCCCGCCCAGCGGCACGCTCTGCGTCCGGCCTTCAATCTCCACCTTGGCGGAGGCGCCGTCGAGCGCCACCAGGCGCACGCCTTCCGGACTCGCCTGCCCCACGCGCAGCGTGCGCCGCACGCCATCCACCTGCAGCACGGCACTCGCGCCGAGGATGGCCTGAAGTTCGATCAAGGGCTCGGCCGCCGCCGCGCCGGCCAGCAGCGCCAGCGCGGCGCAGGAAAGCGTGCCGGCGCGGTGCATACGAACCACCCTACCGACGCCGCGCACGTTCAGGCGCCCAGACGCGCCTTGACGCGCCGGCTCACGTCCGCCATGTCGGCGCGGCCCTGCACCTTGGGCCGCAGCTGCGCCATCACGGTGCCCATGTCGCGCGCGGACTGCGCGCCGCTGGCGGCGATGGCGTCGGTGACGAGTTGTTCGATTTCCGCCTCGCCCAGCGCCTCCGGCATGAACTCCTGCAGGATGGCGAGCTCGACGCGTTCCTTGTCGGCCAGATCGGTGCGGCCGGCGGCGTCGAACTGCGTGATGGATTCCCGCCGCTGCTTGACCATCTTGTCGATCACCGCCAGCACCTGCGCGTCGTCGAGCACGATCCGCTCGTCGACCTCGCGCTGCTTGATGGCGGCGGTGATCAGTCGCAGCGTGCCGAGGCGCTCCCGATCGCGGGCGCGCATGGCCGCCTTGACGTCCTCATCAAGGCGCTGCTTCAAGGACATGGTCAGCCCAGACGCGCACCGCGCACGCGCCGCACGCTGCGGCCGGCGCCACGGGACACCTTCTTCTGATGCCGTTTCACCGCCGCCGCGGCCTTGCGCTTGCGTTCCTGGGTCGGCTTTTCGTAGAACTCGCGCCGGCGCGATTCAGACAACACGCCCGCTTTTTCGCAGGTCCGCTTGAAGCGGCGCAGGGCAACGTCGAAGGGCTCGTTCTCGCGCAGTTGGACGACCGGCATGCAGTGACCTCAATGTGACCCCGGCGGCCGGGGCTGGGAAAAGTGCTAGATTCTAACGGCACATACCCCGTCGACGGAAGCCGCGCACTGGCCGGCCGCCTTTCCCCTGTCCTTGCGTGCTGCCCCCATGCTGGTCCTCGGCATAGAAACCTCCTGCGACGAGACCGGCCTTGGCCTCTACCACAGCGAGCACGGCCTGCTCGGCCACACCCTGCACAGCCAGGTGGCGATGCACGCGGTGCACGGTGGCGTGGTGCCGGAACTCGCCTCGCGCGATCACCTGCGCCGCACCATCCCGCTGCTGCGCGACCTGCTGGCACAGACCGGCACCGGGCTGGCGCAGCTCGATGGCGTTGCCTACACCGCCGGCCCCGGCCTGATCGGCGCGCTGCTGGTCGGCAGCAGCATCGGGCGCAGCCTGGCCCACGCGCTCGGCATTCCGGCGGTCGGCGTGCATCACATGGAAGCGCACCTGCTCTCGCCGCTGCTGGATGCCACGACGCGGCCGTCGTTTCCGTTCCTGGCGCTGCTCGTTTCCGGCGGGCACACGCTGCTGGCGCAGGTGGACGGCCTTGGCGCCTACACCATTCTTGGCGAGTCGGTGGACGACGCGGCCGGCGAGGCCTTCGACAAGACCGCCAAGCTGCTCGGCCTGCCCTACCCCGGCGGCCCGGCGCTGGCGCGACTGGCGCAGGACGGCGACGGCGCGCGCTTCACCCTGCCGCGACCGATGACGGCCAAGCCGGGACTCGATTTCAGCTTCAGCGGCCTCAAGACCCAGGTGCGTCTGCTGGCCGAGGCCCACCCCGCGCCCGAACACCGCGCCGACATCGCCCGCGCCTTCGAGGACGCCGTGGTCGACACGCTGCTCATCAAGTGCCGCCGCGCGCTCGCGCAGACCAGCCTCGACACGCTGGTCGTAGCTGGCGGCGTCAGCGCCAACCGCCACCTGCGCGCCGCGCTCGACGCCGCGGCAAGGCACGATGGCTTTGCCGTGCTGTACCCGCCGCCCGAGCTGTGCACGGACAACGGCGCCATGGTGGCGTTTGCGGGCTGCCTGCGTCTGCTCGCCGGCGAGCACGTGGATGCGGACTGCGGCGCCCGCGCACGCTGGCCGCTCGCCGATCTTGCGGCGGCGTCCGGAACGGGCGTTTTGCTATAGTCGGCCGGCCATGCAGAACACCCCAAAAAACGGCCTGATAGACCCCTACGCGCGGCGCATCGAGTACGTGCGCGTGTCGGTCACGGACCGCTGCGACCTGCGCTGCAACTACTGCATGCCGAAGGGATTCGACGGCTTTCACGAGCCGGACGAGTGGCTCAGCTTCGACGAGATCGAGCGCGTGGTCGGTGCCTTCACGCGGCTTGGCGTCGAGCGCATCCGGCTGACCGGCGGCGAGCCGCTGGTGCGCCACAAGCTGCCGGACCTTGCCGCGCGCCTGTCGGCGCTGCCCGGGCTGCGCGATCTTTCGCTGTCCACCAATGCGGTTCGCCTCGACAAATACGCCGTGGCGCTCAAGGCGGCCGGCGTCGGGCGCGTCAACGTCAGCCTCGACTCGCTCGATCCGGAGCGTTTCGCGCAGATCACCGGCGGCGGCAAGCTGCACAAGGTGCTGCGCGGCCTCGACGCCGCACGTGCGGCTGGCCTCGCGCCGGTCAAGATCAACATGGTGGCGATGGGTGGCGTCAACGACGACGAAATCGAGGCCATGGTGGCGTTCTGCGCCGAGCGCGACTTCACGCTGCGCCTGATCGAGACCATGCCGATGGGCGACACCGGCCGCAACGCCAGCGGGCAGTACCTCAACCTGCAAACCGTGCGCCAGCGCCTTTCCGAGCGCTTCGAGCTGATCCCGGACATCGCGCCCGGCGGCGGGCCGGCGCGCTATTACCGCGTCGCCGGCAGCCAGACCCGCATCGGCTTCATCACGCCGATCTCGCAGCACTTCTGCGAAACCTGCAACCGCGTGCGCCTGGCCGCCGACGGCACGCTGTACATGTGTCTGGGCCAGGACCACAGCTACGCGCTGCGACCGTTGCTGCGCGGCGGCGCGAGCGACGCCGAGCTCGAGTCTGCCATCCGCACCGCCATTGATCTGAAGCCCGAGCGGCACGAGTTCCGCGAGAAGCCGGAAAAAGTCATCCGCTTCATGTCGATGACCGGCGGCTGAGCGCCGGCAGCTCGTTCACGCCACGCCGCGGATCACCGCCAGAAACGCCTCCCCGTAACGCTCCAGCTTGGCGGCGCCGACGCCGTTGATCTGCGCCAGATCCGCCGGCGTCTGCGGCCGCTCGGCGGCCATCTGCGCCAGCGTCGCGTCGTGGAAGATCACGTAGGCCGGCATGCCGTGGGCGTCCGCCAGCCGCCGTCGTTCGGCGCGCAGCGCCTCGAACAGGCTCTGCCCGGCGCTCGCCAGCACCGGTGCCGCACTGCCCTTGCGCCGGCGCCGCTCGCGCACCGCACTCTCCTCGCGCAGATGAAGGCGCTGCTCGCCGCGCAGCACCGGCCGCGCCGCGTCGGTGAGGCGCAGGCCGCCGTGGCCGTCGATCTCCACGCTCACCAGGCCGCGCGCCGCGAGCTGGCGGAACAGTGAGCGCCACTGCGCCGCCGAGCGCTCCTGCCCGCGACCGTAGAGCGCGAGCCGGTCGTGGCCGAGGCTCGCGATGCGCGGATCATCCCCGCCGCGCAGCACATCGATCAGATAGCCCACGCCAAAGCGCTGCCCGGTGCGGTACACACACGACAGCGCGAGCTGCGCCGCCTCGGTGGCGTCGCAGCTGGTCGGCGGGTCGAGGCAGTTGTCGCAGTTGCCGCAGGGCGTCGGGAGTTGTTCGCCGAAGTAGCCCAGCAGCGCCTGGCGCCGGCAGCCGGTGCTCTCGGCGAGGCCCAGCAGCGCGCTGAACTTGGCCTGCTCCACGCGGCGGCGCTCTTCGGGCGCATCGCTGGCTGCCAGCAACTGGCGCGTGCCGACCACGTCCGACAGGCTGTAACCGAGCCAGGCGTTGGCCGGCAGACCGTCGCGCCCGCCGCGGCCGGTCTCCTGGTAATAGCCCTCGACGTTCTTCGGCAGCCCGAGATGCGCCACGAAGCGCACGTCCGGCTTGTCGATGCCCATGCCGAAGGCCACCGTCGCCACCATCGTCAGGTCATCCTCGCGCAGGAAGCGGCGCTGGTTCGCCGTGCGCGTCTCGGCCGGCAGACCGGCGTGGTAGATCAGCGCCGGGCGGCCGTGGCGCTCCAGCCAGTCCGCCGTCTCCTCCACCCGCCGGCGGGTTGGGCAATAGACGATGCCGCTGTCGGTGCGGTGGTGCGCGTCCAGAAACGCCAGCAGCTGCTCGCGCAGGCCCTCGCCCTGGCGGATGTGGTAGCGGATGTTCGGGCGATCGAAACTCGCCGTGAACACTGCCGCAGCGGTGAGCCCAAGGCGCTGCACGATGTCGCGCTGCGTCGGCCCGTCGGCGGTGGCGGTCAGCGCCAGCCGCGGCACGCCGGGAAAGCGCTCGCCGAGCACACCAAGGCCGAGATATTCCGGCCGGAAGTCGTGCCCCCACTGCGACACGCAGTGCGCCTCGTCGATGGCGATCAGCGCCACCGGCACGCGTGCGAGCAGCTCCAGCGTGCGCTCGCCGACCAGGCGCTCGGGCGCCATGTAGACCACCTTGAGGCGCCCGGCGAGCAGGTCGCGCTCGATAGCCGCCGCCTCGCCGGCCGGCAGGCCCGAATGCAGCGCCGCGGCGGCCACGCCAAGCTCGCGCAGCGCCGCCACCTGATCGTCCATCAGCGCGATCAGCGGCGACACCACCACGCCCACGCCATCGCGCACCAGTGCCGGCACCTGATAGCACAGCGACTTGCCACCGCCGGTCGGCATGATCACCAGCGCGTCGCCGCCACCGACGACGTGATCGATGATGGCCGCCTGCCGGCCACGGAAGGCGTGGTAGCCGAAGACGCGGGTGAGAATTTCGAGCGGTATGGACATGCTGGCGGCGATTATCGGGTGCCGGCGCACCCCCGACCAGCGCGAACAGCCGCAATGCCAGCGCGGCGTTACCATGCGCGCCGACCCACGCCGCCCGGATGGCGAAACAGGTAGACGCAAGGGACTTAAAATCCCTCGGCCTCGCGGCCGTGCCGGTTCGATTCCGGCTCCGGGCAC
>NZ_JBFWOM010000031.1:0-14639 GCF_050250495.1 Immundisolibacter sp.
TTCGACGGCCAGATCGGCCAGGCGGCGTATTCGGCGTCCAAGGGCGGCGTGGTCGGCATGACGCTGCCGCTGGCGCGCGAGTTCGCCCGCCACGGCATCCGCGTGGTGAGCATCGCGCCCGGGCTGTTCAAGACCCCGATGCTAGAATCGTTGCCCGATTCGGTGCAGCAAAGTCTTGGCGCCAGCGTGCCGTTTCCGGCGCGGCTCGGCGATCCCGCCGAGTACGCGGCGCTGGTGCAGGTCATCGTCGAGAACGTGCTGCTGAACGGCGAAACCATCCGTCTTGACGGCGCCATTCGCCTGGCGCCGAAATAGGCCCGCCGAAGCAGGCCGGCCGAAGCAAGCCCGCAGCCCTCACCGCACGCATCCGACCATGAGCAACACCCACGGCGGCGCCTTTCTGGACCCGGCGCAGGCGCCGGGCGCGATCTTCACGCCCGAGGATTTCGACGCCGAGCAGCGGGCGCTGTTCGACACCGCCCGGCGCTTTTGCGACGAACAGGTGTGGCCGCGTCTGAACGACATCGAGGCCAAGACACCCGGCGTGCTCGATGCGCTGATGCAGCAGGCGTCGGAGCTCGGCCTGACCATGCTCGACCTGCCGGAGGAACACGGCGGGCTCGACCTGCCGCTGCCGGTGTCGATGCGGGTGCTGGAAAGCACCGGGCGCGAGCAGTCGTTCATGCTCACGCTGATGGTGCAAAACGGCATCGGCTCGCTGCCGGTGGCGCTGTTCGGCAGCGATGCACAGAAGGCGCAGTGGTTGCCCGGCTTTGCCAGCGGCGAGCTGCGCGGCTGCTACTGCCTGACCGAACCCGGCTCCGGCTCGGACGCGCTGGCCGCGCGGACCACGGCGGTGCTGGACGGCGACCAGTGGGTGCTCAGCGGCACCAAGCAGTTCATCACCAACGCGGGCATCGCCGACGTCGGCTTCGTGTTCGCCAAGGTGCAGGGCGAGGTGGACGGTCAGACCGGCTTCACCTGCTTCATCGTGCCGTTCGACGCGCCGGGCGTGAGTCTCGGCGCCGAGGAGCACAAGCTCGGCATGGCGGGTTCGTCCACGCGGCAGGTGATCCTGCAGGACGCGCGCATCGCGCGTGAGAACGTGCTGGGGCAGATCGGCCGCGGCCACGTGATCGCCTTCAACATCCTGAACAACGGCCGCTACAAGCTCGGCGGCACGGCGCTCGGCAGCGCCAAGTGCGCGCTCGACGCGGCGCTCGACTATGCCGCCGGACGCAAGCAGTTCGGCCAGCGCATCGTCGACTTCGGCATGATCCGGCGCAAGGTCGGCCAGGCGGCGGCGGACATCTACGCCGTCGAGAGCGCCATCTACCGCGCCGGCGGCGCCATCGACGCGCTCGCCAACGCCGGCGGTCGCAGCGGCGAGGCCAAGCTCGCGGCGCTGCAGGACTTCGCGCTCGAATGCTCGATCGCCAAGATCGCCGGCTCCGAGTTGCTGGCGCGGGTGGCCGACGAGGCGCTGCAGATGTTCGGCGGCTACGGGTTCCTTGAGGAATACCCGGCCGCCAAGTATGTGCGCGACGCGCGCATCGCCCGCATCTACGAGGGCACCAACGAGATCAACCGCATCGTCATGCCGCGCACGCTGCTGAAGAAGCTCGGCGCGGGTGAACTTAAGCTCACCGGCGGCGGCGACGACCCGCTCGCCAGCATGAAGGCGGCGCACGCGGCCTGCTTCAGCGCCGCGCTGGAACAGCACGGCAGCGGCAAGGGTTTCGATGCCGACCAGGAACTGATGGCGCACCTGGCGGACATGATGACGGCCATTTACCTCGCCGAATCGACCGCGTTGCGCGTCGCCCGCCACCCGCTCCGCCTGCCCGTACACGACGACGTCGCGCTGCTGGTGCTGGCGCAGGCCGCCGCGCAGGTGGCGCAGCTCGCCGCAGAAGCCGCCACGCACCTTGGCATAACGGCGCCGGCCGTGGCGCGCCCGGCGGCGGACCTGCTCACGCTGCGCCAGCGCATCGCCGCCCACGTGGTCGACGCCGGCCACTGCGCGCTCTGATCACCGCCCACCGGAACCGCCATGAGCTACCAGCACGTCCTGTTCGAGGTGGCCGACCGCGTCGCCACGCTCACCTTCAACCAGCCGGCGACGCGCAACGCCATCAGCGACGAGGGCATGATCGACGAGATCGTGTCGGTGCTGTCGCTGATCCCGGCGCGGCAGGACATCTCGGTGCTGATCGTCACCGGTGCCGGCGAGGCGTTCTCGTCCGGCGGCAACGTGAAGAAGATGCAGGCCAGGGACGGCATCTTCGCCGGCAGCGCCATGGACATCCAGCAGTCGTACCGGCTCGGCATCCAGCGCATTCCGCTCGCGCTGTACGAACTCGAAGTACCGGTGATCGCGGCCGTGAACGGCGCGGCGGTCGGCGCGGGCTTTGACGTCGCCATGATGTGCGACCTGCGCCTGGCGTCCACCACGGCGCGCTTTGGCGAGACCTTCCTGAACCTCGGCATCATCCCCGGCGACGGCGGGGCGTGGTTTCTGCCGCGCGCGCTCGGTCACCAGCGGGCGGCGGAGCTCACCTTCACCGGTCGTCTCGTGGATGCCGACGAGGCGCTGCGGCTTGGCATCGTGCTGGAGGTGCTGCCGCCGGCCGACCTCATGGCGCGCGCGCAGGATCTCGCCACGCAGATCGCCGCCAAGCCGCCGCAGGCGCTGCGGCTTGGCAAGCGCCTGCTGCGCGCCGGGCAGGCCATGGATCTGAAACACTTTCTCGACTACAGCGCCGCGCTGCAGGCGGCCTGCCACGGCACGGCCGACCACGCCGAGGCGCTGACGGCGTTCTTCGAGAAGCGCCCCGGCCGCTACCAGGGCCACTGAGGCCGGCCGCCGGGGGCGGCTTCCATGCTCGATTTTTCCCTGCCGCAGAAGATCGCCATCTGGGCGCTGCCGGTGCTGTTCGCCATCACCGTGCACGAGGTGGCGCATGGCTATGTGGCGAGCCGCCTGGGCGACCGCACGGCGCAGATGATGGGCCGCCTCACGCTGAACCCGCTCAAGCACATCGACCCGATCGGCACGGTGCTGGTGCCGCTGGTGATGCTGCTGCTGCCGGGCGGGTTTCTGTTCGGCTGGGCCAAGCCCGTGCCGATCGGTTACCGCAACCTCAACAACCCCAAGCGGGACATGGCCATCGTGGCCGCCGCGGGGCCGCTGTCGAACCTGCTGATGGCCATCGGCTGGGCGCTGCTGCTGCGCCTGTCGGTGGCCTTCCTGCAGACCATGCCGTGGGCCGCGCAGCCATTGTTTTTCATGGCTCAGGCCGGCATCGCCATCAACCTCATCCTGATGGTGCTGAATCTGGTGCCGGTGCCGCCGCTCGACGGCGGGCGGGTGCTGACCGGCATTCTGCCGATGCCGCAGGCGGCGCGCTTTGCGGCCATCGAGCCATACGGCCTCATGATCGTGCTGGCGCTGCTGATGACGGGCGTGCTCGGCCGGCTGCTGCAACCGGCCATCGGCCTATTCAACGAACTACTATTGACGCTGGTTGGCCTGGGAGGGTCCGCTTGAACGCTGACGATCGGGTTCTGTCCGGCATGCGCCCGACCGGGCGCCTGCACCTTGGGCACTACCACGGCGTGCTGAAGAACTGGGTGCAGCTGCAGCACCAGAAGCGGTGTTTCTTCTTTGCCGCCGACTGGCACGCGCTGACCACCGAGTACGAGAACCCGCAGCAGGTGGCCGCCCACACGCAGGACATGATCGTCGACTGGCTGGCGGCCGGCGTCGATCCGGGCAGCGCGGTGCTGTTCGTGCAGTCGCGCGTGCCCGAGCACGCCGAGTTGCACTTGCTGCTGTCGATGATCACGCCGCTGGGCTGGCTCGAGCGCGTGCCGACCTACAAGGAACAGCAGGAACAACTGCGCGAGCGCGATCTGGCCACCTACGGCTTTCTCGGCTACCCGCTGCTGCAGGGTGCCGACATCCTGGTCTACAAGGCGACGCTGGTGCCGGTGGGCGAGGACCAGGTGGCGCACCTCGAACTCACGCGCGAGGTGGCGCGGCGCTTCAACCACCTGTACGGCCGCGAGCCGGACTTCGAGGCCAAGGTGCAGGCGGCGCTGCGCAAGATGGGCAAGAAGCAGGCGCAGCTGTACGAGGACAACCGCCGCGCGTATCAGGAACGCGGCGATCAGGAGGCGCTGGCGGTCGCCCAGGCGCTGATCCGCGGCCAGGCCAACATCAGCATCGGCGACCGCGAGCGCCTCCTGGGTTACCTGGAGGGCGCCGGCATCATCGTGCTGCCGGAACCGCAGCCGCTGCTGACCGAAACCGCCAAGATGCCGGGCCTCGACGGGCGCAAGATGTCGAAGTCCTACGGCAACGCCATTGGCCTTCGCGAAGACCCGGACACGGTGGCGCACAAGCTGCGCACCATGCCGACCGACCCCGCCCGCGTGCGCCGCAGCGACCCCGGCGACCCCGACAAGTGCCCGGTGTGGGCGCTGCACCAGGTGTACTCGGACGAGAACCAGCGCGCCTGGGTGCAGGACGGCTGCCGCAGCGCCGGCATTGGCTGTCTTGACTGCAAGAAGCCGCTCGTCGACGCCGTACAGGCGGAGCTCGCGGTGTTCCGCGAGCGCGCCCGGCCGTTCGAGGACGACCCGGGGCTGGTGCGCGAGATCATCGCCGGCGGCTGCGAGCAGGCGCGCGAAGTGGCGCGCGAGACGCTCGACGAGGTGCGCCAAGTGATGGGGCTGGGCTACCGCTGAGCGCCGTGAGCAGCGTCGAGGGCACTATCGCAGACGAACCCGCCCAGCAGGAACTGCCGCTCGCGCGCGTGCACGGAGCGCCGCTGCTGCGCCTGCCGGAGGACCTCTACATCCCGCCGGACGCGCTGGAGGTATTCCTCGAAACCTTCGAGGGACCGCTGGATCTGCTGCTGTGGCTGATCCGCCGCCAGAACCTCGACATTCTCGACATCCCGGTGGCGCAGGTCGCCGAGCAGTACATGGCCTACGTGGAGCTCATGCGCGAGCTGCGCCTGGAACTCGCGGCCGATTACCTGGTGATGGCCGCCGTGCTCACCGAGATCAAATCGCGCATGCTGCTGCCGCGCCCCGAGGGCGACACCGAGGAAGACGACCCGCGCGCCGCGCTGGTACGCCGCCTGCAGGACTACGCGCGCTTTCGCCACGCGAGCGAGGTGCTGGCGCTGCGCCCGCAGTTCGGGCGCGACGTGCTGCCGCTCGCGGTCGCCCTGCCGCCCGACGAGCGCCCATCGGCGCAGGTCGCGGTCAGCCTCGACGAGCTGCTGGCGGCGATGACCGACGTGCTCGCCCGCAGCGCGCTCAGTGCCCACCACCATGTGCACCGCGAGCCGCTGTCCGTGCGCGAGCGCATGAGCCTGATCCTGGAGCGCCTCGGCACGGGCGAGTTCACGGCGCTCGCGACGCTGCTCGACGCGGCCGAGGGCCGCCCGGGCGTCGTGGTGAGCTTCATCGCCATCCTTGAGCTCACCCGCGAGCACCTGATCGATCTTGCCCAGAACGAGGCCTACGGGCCGATTTACCTGCGCCGGGCCGCCTGATGGAGCTTGCGCGCATCATCGAGGCCGCGCTGCTGGTGGCAAGCGAACCGCTCGACGTCGAGCGCCTGCGCGGCCTTGCGCCGGGCGGGCAGGGCGCGAGCCGGGAGGACGTGCTGCGCGCCATCGACGAACTCACGCTCGAATGCGCCGGCCGCGCGATTGAACTCGCGCATACCGCGAGCGGCTACCGCTACCAGGTGCGCGCCGCCTACGCCGACACGGTCGCCGCGCTACTCGCCGAGCGCGCGCCGCGCTACTCGCGCGCCATCCTGGAGACGCTCGCCATCATCGCCTACCGCCAGCCGGTGACACGCGCCGACATCGAGGACATTCGCGGGGTCAGCTTGGGCAGCGGCATGATCAAGACCCTGGTCGACCGCGGTTGGGTGCGCGTGCTGGGCCATCGCGAGGTACCGGGTCGGCCGGCGGTGTTCGGCACCACCAAGGCGTTTCTCGACTACTTCGGCCTGCGCGGTCTCGGCGAACTGCCGGCGCTCGCCGATCTCGCGAACCCCGACGACGAGCGCATCGGCGACCTGCAACTGTCCGTGCTGCCCGAGGCCGATTGACCATGCGCGACGCGCCCAAACCCGCCGCCGGCGAGCGGCTGCACAAGCTGCTGGCGACGCTGGGCCTGGGCTCGCGCCGGCAGGTCGAGGACTGGATCCGCGCCGGGCGCGTGCAGGTCAACGGGCAGACCGCCGTCATCGGCCAGAGCGTCGGCCCGGCGGACCGCATCGCCGTCGACGGCCAGCCGGTAAGCCGCACGGCGCCGCCCAAACCGCGCCTGCTGCTATACCACAAGCCTGAAGGCGAGCTGTGCACGCGTCACGATCCGGAAGGCCGGCCGACCGTGTTCGACCGCCTGCCGCCGCTGCCGTCCGGGCGCTGGATTACCGTTGGCCGGCTCGACATCAATAGTTCGGGTCTCCTGCTGCTGACCACCGACGGCGCGCTCGCCAACCGCCTGATGCACCCGTCCGGGCATCTGCAGCGCGAGTACGCCGTGCGCGTGAACGGCGAGGTGGACGGCGCGACGCTGGAGCGGCTCAAGAGCGGCGTCGAACTCGACGACGGCCCGGCGCGGTTCCTGACCATCGCACCGGCCGGCGGCGAGGGCCGCAACCGCTGGTACTCGGTCACCGTGGACGAGGGCCGCAATCGCCTGGTGCGCCGCCTGTGGGAGTCGCAGGGCGTGGTCGTGAGCCGCCTGCTGCGCGTGCGTTTTGGCCCGCTGTATCTGCCCCGGGCACTCGCCCGCGGCCGTTTTCGTGAGGCCACCGCGGCGGAACTCGCGAGCCTTTCTCCTGCGCCGCCACCGCGTCCCGCCGTCCGACCCAACAGGCGCCCCAGTGGCGGCGGCTTGAAACCGTCGCGCCGGCGCGGGTAAGATTCGCCCCTTGTTTTCAGACGCCGGGCCCCTGCCCGGCGTTTTTTTCAGGTCAGGACACAGCATCGATGGCACGGTATACCGGTCCCCGGCTCAGAGTAGTGCGCCGCTTTCAGCAGCAACTGCCCGGTCTTACGCGCAAGACCGACGGCGTGCGCAGCAATCCGCCCGGCCAGCACGGCGCCCGTCGCGGCCGCGCCAGCGACTACCGCCTGCGCCTCGACGAGAAGCAGAAGCTCGTCTACAACTACGGCTTGGGTGAGCGCCAGCTGCGCAACTACTTCAAGACCGCCGCCCGTCGCAAGGGTGACACCGGCAAGAACCTGCTGGCACTGCTCGAATCGCGCCTCGACAACGTGGTGTTCCGGCTCGGCTTCGCGCCGACCATCCCGGCCGCCCGGCAGGTGGTCAAGCACGGCCACATCACCGTGAACGGCCGCCGCGTGGACGTGCCAAGCTACCCGCTGCGCCCGGGCGACGTGATCGGCGTGTGCGAGGGCAGCCGCCAGCACCCGGTGATCGTGGAGACCCTGCAGTCGCCGTCGCTGAGCCTGCCGGATTACCTGGATCTGGACGCCGGCAAGATGACCGGCACGTTCCGGCACCTGCCCGAGCGCGCCGACATCCCGCTGGAAGTGCAGGAAAACTTCGTCGTCGAGTACTACTCGCGCGTTAGTTGATGTCACTGACGGACCGTCCGGGAGACGGTCCGTCAGGGCAAGCCACGGATGGCTTGCTCGAAAATCAGGCACTGGGTGCCCGATTTTCGGAGGCCGTCGCGGACATGCGCCGCGACGAGCCGAATTGAAAAAGGGCAGGAGAGCCCTTTTTCAACATTCTGGTGGCGCAGCGCCAGGCCGACTGGCTTGGCCGCGTCCGAACCGGCCGTGCTCCACGCTCCTCACGGCCGGGGCCGCATCCCGGAGAGGTGTCCGAGTGGTTGAAGGAGCACGCCTGGAAAGTGTGTATACGTCAAAAGCGTATCGAGGGTTCGAATCCCTCCCTCTCCGCCATTTCCCTCCTTTCAATGGCGGGCCTGCCAGTCTCCCCGCGGTGATAGCTCGTGAACCCCGCCAGGCCCGGAAGGGAGCAACGGTAGCAAGCGATTCAGGCGCCGGGGCCCGGCTGGCAGGTTCCGCCGCCCTTTGTGATCCACTGAAAAATTCCGTCCTGGAATTTTTCAGCTCGCTGCAGCGCGGTGCACGCCCGCGCTGCGCTCCATTGATCGGGGCAACGCCCCGATCAATGCCGGGGCATCCTGCCCCGGATGGTCAGCGCCGGCATCGGCGCTTCCTCGCCTCCCCATGAGCTACCAGGCGCTCGCCCGCAAGTGGCGCCCGCGCCGCTTCGCCGACATGGTCGGTCAGGAGCACGTGCGCCGGGCGCTGGGCAACGCGCTTGCCGGCGACCGCCTGCACCACGCGTATCTGTTCACCGGCACGCGCGGCGTCGGCAAGACCACCGTCGCGCGGCTGTTCGCCAAGGCGCTGAACTGCGAGCAGGGCGTCAGCGCCGAGCCGTGCGGCGAGTGTGCGGCCTGCGTCGCCATCGACGGCGGGCGCTTCATGGACCTGATCGAGGTCGATGCCGCCTCGCGCACCGGTGTCGACGACACCCGCGAGCTGCTGGAAAACGTTCAGTACGCGCCCACCCAGGGCCGCTACAAGGTGTACCTCATCGACGAGGTGCACATGTTCTCGAAGAGCAGCTTCAACGCGCTGCTGAAGACGCTCGAAGAGCCGCCGCCGCACATCAAGTTCCTGCTGGCGACCACCGACCCGCAGAAGATTCCGGCCACCATCCTGTCGAGGTGCCTGCAGTTCAACCTGCGCGCGCTGACGCCGGAGCAGGTGTCGGGCCAGCTCACGCGCGTGCTGCACGCGGAACAGATCGCGCCCGATGCGGCGGCGGTGGAGCTGATCGCCCGCGCCGCCGCCGGCAGCATGCGCGACGCGCTGAGCCTGCTCGACCAGGCGCTGGCGCACGGCGGCGGGCAGATCGAGGCCGATGCCGTGCGCGCCATGCTGGGCACGCTCGACCGCAGCCACGCGCCGCGCCTGCTGGACGCAGTTGCTGACGCCGACGGCGCGGCGCTGCTGGCGGCGCTCGCCGAAGCCAATGCCCAGGCGGCTGATCCTGGCGCCGTGCTCGACGACCTGCTGCGCCTGCTGCACCAGATCGCGCTGTGCCAGGCGGTGCCGGGCGCAACGCTGGCGGCCGATGCCGACCCGGCCGTGGTGCAGACGCTCGCCGCGCGTCTGCCGGCCGAGGACGTGCAGCTCTACTACCAGATGGCGCTGCTCGGCCGGCGCGACCTGCCGCTCGCGCCCGATCCGGCCAGCGGGCTCGAAATGCTGCTACTGCGCCTGCTGGTGTTTCGCCCGGCGGGCGGCGCTGGCGAGGCCCCGGCGCCGCCACAGGCGCCCCACCGCGCGCCTGCGCCACAGCCTGTGCCCACAACTGGAGACTCGCCCGCACCGGCACGGGCGCCGGCTTCGGCCGCGCCCGCCGCGCCGCGCCCTGCACCACCGGCGCCCGCTGCGGATGTGCAGGGCGCCGTGGCACCCGGCCCGATCGACGACGACTGGTCCGCCATCGTGCCCAGGCTCGGCCTGCGCGGCGCCGCCCAGCAGCTCGCCCAGCACTGCGTTCTGCGCGCGCGCCGCGGCGAGCAGTTCGATTTCGCCGTCGACGCCCGCAGCCGCAGCCTGCTGACGCCCGCCACGCGCGCGGCGCTGACCGATGCGCTGTCGAAGCTGATCGGCGCAGCGGCGCGAGTGGAGTTCGGCACCGAAGCCGAGGCCGCCGACACGCCGGCACAGCAAGCCGCCCGCGCCGATGCCGCACGCGCGGCGCAGGCACGCGAGACGCTGGAGGCCGACCCCACCGTGCGCGGGCTGATGCAGACGCTCGACGCACGCCTCGTCGACGGCTCGGCGCGCTCGGACTGACGCCGTTCCCGCTGGGTACACTGCGTCGCACGCATCACTGAGGAAGGCCCATGAAAGGCAACATGAACCAGCTCATGCAGCAGGCGCAGCGCATGCAGGAAGCCATGCAGAAGGCGCAGCAGGCACTGGCCAGCATCGAGGTCAGCGGCGCCGCCGGCGGCGGCCTGGTCACCGTCACCATGAGCTGCAACCACCAGGTGCGGCGCGTCGCCATCGACCCGAGCCTGGTCGGCGACGACCGCGACATGCTGGAGGATCTGGTCGCCGCCGCCATGAACGACGCGCTGCGCAAGGTCGAGCAGGCCACGCAGGAGCACATGGGCGGCGCGCTCGGCGGCTTCAAGCTGCCGGGCATGAACCTGCCGTTCTGACGCGTCTGAGCCGGGCGTGGCCCAGAACCTGATCGACGCGCTGACGCAGGCCCTGCAACGTCTGCCGGGCGTCGGCCCCAAATCGGCGCGGCGCATGGCGTTTCACCTGCTGGTGCGCGACCGCGACGGCGGCCGACGCCTCGGCCAGGTGCTGCTGGACGCCATGGAGCGCGTCGGCCGCTGTCAGCAGTGCCGCAACCTCACCGAACTCGAGGTGTGCGCCCTGTGCAGCGCGCCGCAGCGCGACCCCAGCCTGCTGTGCGTGGTCGAGAGCCCGGCCGACGTGCAGGCCATCGACGGCGCCAGTGGCTTTCAGGGGCTCTACTACGTGCTGCACGGGCATTTGTCGCCCCTCGACGGCATCGGCCCGGAAGAACTCGAACTCGACCGGCTCGAAGCGCGGCTCGACGTGGGCGAGGTGCGCGAGTTGATCCTCGCCACCAACCCCACCGTGGAAGGCGAGGCCACCGCGCACTACATCGCCGAGCTCGCCCGCGCCCGCGGCATCCGCAGCACGCGCATCGCCCACGGCGTGCCGCTCGGCGGCGACCTCGAATTCGTGGATGGCGGCACGCTGCGCCAGGCGCTGCTCGGCCGGCGCGACTACGGCAGTTGAGGGTTGACGGGTGATTGAAAAAGGGCATCCGTGCCCTTTTTCAACTCGGCCCATCGCGGCGCAGGTCCGCGATGGGCCTCCGCGGATCAAACACGATGCGTGCTTGATCCGCGCGCAAGCCAATCCATGGCTTGCCTGTCCGGCCATGCCGAACAGGGCGATCAGGGCCTGCGTGCTATAGTCCGCGCCCCCCCCGATTTCCCCTCGCCCGGCCGGTTTTCCGGCGCCTCTGGACTTCCGATGCCCGCAGCCAAAGCCGGTCCACTGATCTGGATCGACCTCGAAATGACCGGCCTGAACACGGCCTGGGACGGCATCATCGAGATCGCCACCGTGGTCACCGACGCCGACCTCAACGTCATCGCCGAGGGCCCGGTACTCGCCATCCACCAGGCCGAGGAAATGCTGGCCGGCATGGACGAGTGGAACACCCGCCAGCACACCAAGAGCGGCCTGGTCGAGCGGGTGCGCAGCTCCAGCATCACCGAGGCCGAGGCCGAGCGCCAGACGATCGACTTCCTGCGCCGGCATGTGGGACGCAACGAGTCGCCCATGTGCGGCAACAGCATCTGCCAGGACCGCCGCTTCATGGCGCGCCTGATGCCGGAGCTGGAGGCCTATTTCCACTACCGCAACCTCGACGTCAGCACGCTGAAGGAGCTCGCCATGCGCTGGGCACCGGACGTGCCGGCGGCATTCAAGAAGCGCGCCTCGCACCTCGCGCTCGACGACATCCACGACTCGATCCGCGAGCTTCGCCACTACCGCGAGTACCTGCTGAAGGTGTAGCGGTCGCGGCCCGGTGTCGCGACGAGCCGAGTTCAGAAAGGGCATGGAAGCCCTTTTTCAACGTCCTGTTAACCGCCCGCGCCGTCGTGCCAGAGCTTGTAGGTGATGGCGTCCGACAGCGCCTGCCAGGACGCCTCGATGACGTTGGTGGACGCGCCGACGGTGGTCCAGCGCCGCCGGCTCTCATCGCTGCACTCCAGCATCACGCGGGTGACGGCACCGGTACCGGCGCCCGACTCCAGGATGCGCACCTTGTAGTCGGTCAGTTGCAGGCCGGCGAGCGCGGGATACGCCGCCGCCAGTGCCTGCCGCAGCGCAAGATCAAGCGCGTTGACCGGCCCGTTGCCCTCGGCCACGGTCATGTGCACCTGCCCGCCGACGCGCACCTTCATGGTGGCCTCGGACAGCGTCACCAGGCGCCCGTCCACCCAGCGCCGTTCGTCGATGACGCGAAAGCTGTCGAGCTCGAAATAGCGCGGCAGGCCCTGCAGCAGCCCACGCGCCAGCAGCTCGAAACTCGCCTCGGCGCCGTCGTAGGTGTAGCCCTCCATCTCGCGCGCCTTGACCTGCTCCACCAGTTGCCCGACGCGCGGGTCGTCGGCCGCCAACGCGAGGCCCACCTCGTCCAGCAGCGCCAGCACGTTGGCGCGGCCGGCCTGGTCGGAGACCAGAATCTTGCGGTGATTGCCGAGCAGCTCCGGCGGCACGTGCTCGTAGCTGCGCGGGTCTTTTTCCACCGCCGACACGTGCAGGCCGCCCTTGTGGGCGAACGCGTTCTCGCCGACGTACGGCGCGTGGCGGTTCGGCGGGCGGTTCAGGCGTTCGTCCACGAAGCGCGAGGCGTGCGTGAGGTGCGCAAGGTCTTCGGCACCGAGCGCCGTCTCGTAGCCCAGCTTCAGCATCAGCGTCGGCAGCAGCGAGATCAGATTCGCGTTGCCGCAACGCTCGCCGAGCCCGTTCAGTGTGCCCTGCACCTGCCGCACGCCGGCGCGCAGGGCGGCCAGACTGTTGGCGACGGCGTTTTCGGTGTCGTTGTGGCAGTGGATGCCGAGCCGCTCGCCGGGGATGCGCTTCACCACCTCGCCGACGATGGCCTCCACCTCGTGCGGCAGCGTGCCACCGTTGGTGTCGCACAGCACGATCCAGCGCGCGCCGCCGCGCGCCGCGGCGTCCAGACACGCCAGCGCGTAATCCGGGTTCGCCTTGTAGCCGTCGAAGAAGTGCTCGGCGTCGAACAGCGCCTCGCGCCCGGCCGCCACGCAGGCCGCCAGACTGTCCTCGATCATGGCGAGGTTCTCGTTGAGCGTGCTGCGCAGCGCGACCGTGACGTGAAAGTCCCAGGTCTTGCCGACCAGACAAATGGCCGGCGCGCCGCTGCCGATGAGGCGTTGCAGGCCGGCATCCTCGGCCGGTGTGCGGCCCGGCCGGCGCGTCATGCCAAACGCCACCAGACGCGCGCGCTTGAACGTGGGCGCCGCCGCGAACACGGCGTCGTCGGTGGGGTTGGCGCCCGGCCAGCCGGCCTCGATGTAGTCGACGCCGAGGTGGTCCAGCTCGTGCGCGATGGCCAACTTGTCGCCGACCGAGAAGTCGATGCCCTGCGTCTGCTGGCCGTCGCGCAGCGTGCTGTCGTACAGATAAATGCGCGGCGCGGACACGGCGTGTTGACCCGAAAATCGAAGAGCAGGCTGCGCATTTTACGCGCCACCGCCGACAGGCCTGTACCGGCGACTGACCGCGCCGGCAGGCGGCTGGCACAATGCGCGCTCCCACCGTCGGAGAATCCATGCGTCGCCTGCTGACCAGCGTGCTTGCCTTGAGCCTCGGCCTTGGCGCGGCGGCGTCGGCGGCGCCGTCGCGCCTGTCGGAGGATGCGAGTTTCACGGTCGTGGACGGCCGCACGCTCGCCGCGAGTGCGCTGCGCGGCCAGCCGTTGCTGATCGTGTTCTGGGCCAGCACCTGCGCGCCCTGCATTGCCGAGATGCCCGATCTGGCGCAGCTCTACAAGGAGCTGCAGCCGCGCGGCTTCGAACTGATCGCGCTCGCCATGCCCTACGACCCGCCGAACCGCGTGCTCGCGGCGCGGGAGGTGCTGGAACTGCCGTTCCCGGTGGCGATCGACGTGAACGCCAAGCTCGTCCGGCGGCTCGGCGTGCCGCCGCAGACGCCGCAGTTCTTGCTGATCGACGCCAGCGGCGACGTTGTCACCGTGCACAACGGCGTGTGGCCCATCGACAAACTGCGGGCGGCGATCGAGCCGCTGCTCGGCAACACCTGAGGAGACCCGCCATGCTGTGGCTGAAGGCGCTGCACGTGATCGCCATGGTGTGCTGGTTCGCCGGCCTGTTCTACCTGCCGCGGCTGTTCGTCTACCACGTGGACTGCACGACCGACGCCGAGCGGGCGCGCTTCGAGATCATGGAGCGGCGTCTTTATCGGGCCATCATGACGCCGGCCGCCTGGGTGACCGTGCTGGCGGGCCTCGGCCTGCTGCTGGGCTACGCCTGGGACCTGTACAGCCGTGCCGGCTGGCTGCACGCCAAGCTCACGCTGGTGGCGCTGCTGGTGGTCTACCACTGGCTGTGCGGGCGCCACTGGATCGCGCTGCGCGACGGCCGCAACACGCGAAGCGCGCGCTACTTCCGGGTCTTCAACGAGCTGCCGACGCTGATCCTCGTCGCGGTGGTGGGCCTCACCATCGTCAAGCCGTTCTAGTCAGCCCGCGCCTCAGGCGCGTTCCAGCACCACCATCGCCACCGCGTGCTCCTGCTCGTCGGCGAGGCTCAGGTGCCAGGCGACGATGCTGCGCCGGGCGCAGTGCTCGGCGGCGGCGCCGGTGAGTTCCAGCCACGGCCGGCCGGCGTCATCGTGACGCACGGCGATCTGCGGCAGCGTCACGCCCTGCGCGATGCCGGTGCCGAGCGCCTTGCCGAAGGCTTCTTTCGCCGCGAA
>NZ_JBFWOM010000032.1:0-13211 GCF_050250495.1 Immundisolibacter sp.
GGAACGACCGAAGAAAGCACTCGGCGGGCTGACGCCCACCGCGTATGCCCGGCAGCTGGCGGCCAGAGCGATACCATCCACCCAAGGGCTCTGAACCGGACCGCTACTCACGAAGGGGTAACGTCGGGTGCACAGGTCCGCATTGGGAGACCTAGTACCATGGCGTTAAGAATTCGCCCAATGAGTGCGATAACCTCCACGTGTCGCCCGCCGCGTCCGCTTGAGCGCAGCGTGTTTGCGGCTGACGACACACCACGCAGAACTTGTCAGGAGTCGGTGATGAAGCGGAGTAACCGTCTGGCGCGGGCAGCGCAGACATTAGGTGCAGTGATCGCGATGGCGGTCATCGCAGGCTGTGGCTTCGGTGGTCCTGCGCGTGCGCCGGCAACGGTGGAGCAGGTCGCCGACTACCGGTACATCATCGGGCCCGGCGATTCGTTCCAGATCATGGTTTGGCAGAACCCGGAAGTGTCGATGTCGGTCACCGTCCGCCCGGACGGCATGATCACGACGCCACTGATCGAGGACCTGCCCGCCGCAGGCAAGACCCCGACCCAACTCGCGCGCGACATCGAAAAGGCGCTGGCTGACTACATCCGCGACCCGATCGTCACCGTCATGATGGGCGGCTTCGGCGGTCCGTACAGCCAGCAGATCCGCGTGGTCGGCCAGGCGGCGCAGCCACAGGCGCTGCAATACCGCGAACACATGACCGTGCTCGACGTGATGATCAGCGTCGGTGGGTTGACCACGTTCGCGGCCGGCAATCGCGCCAACATCATCCGAAGCGTGGATGGTGAACAGCAAGTGCTGCGGGTACGCCTGGATGACCTCATCAATGGCGGCGATATCGAGGCCAACGCTGACGTGCTGCCCGGCGACATTCTGGTTATTCCCGAAACGATTTTCTGATCGTCGCTCCCCCGACGCGGCCCCTTGGGTTGACATCAGGTCGCCCCGGGGCAGCGCCAAACTTTCACCAGTTCAATTCCAACATTTATGGAACAGCTGATTGAGCAGCTTCTGAGCGTGCTTCGCGGCATCGTCCGCTGGCGCTGGGCAGCCTGCGCCGTCGCGTGGATAGTTTCAGTAGCGGGTTGGGCGTGGGTCTCAACGCTGCCTGATGTCTATCGCTCCTACTCTCGCATCTACGTCGACACTGACACGCTGTTGAATCCGCTGCTCAGCGGCCTGACGGTCAGGCCAAATACGGGGTACCAGGTACGCTTGATGGCGGGCACGTTGCTCAGCCGCCCCAACGTGGAGGAGGTCATCCGCCGCGCGGATCTCGACCACAGCGTCAACGGCGAGCAGGAAATGCAGCGCCTGGTCGAGGACGTGGCCAAGAATCTCTCGCTTTCCGGCAGCGGGCAAACCAACCTGTACCAGTTGTCCTACACTGCTGAGGATCCGAAGTTGGCAGCCCGGGTCGTGCGCGAGGCAGTCAATCTGTTTATGGAGCGCGGTATAGGCAACACCGCACGAGATCTTAAGAAATCTCAAGATTTCATTGAAGCGCAATTGCGCTCCTACCAAGCCCGCCTGGTCGAGGTTGAAAAGCGGGTCGAACAATTCAAACGCGAGCATGTCGGCATGCTTGGCCGGGACGGCCAGGACTACTACGCGCGTCGGGAGGCAGCGCGGGCCGCCTTGGAGTCAACGCAACTTCAGCTCCAGGAAGCTCGGCAGACGCGAGATACCTATCGGCGCCAGTCGGAAGGCACTGAGCCGATGCTCTTATTCCCGCAAGGGGGGGGCGCCAGGATCGACCCCGAACTTGCACAACGAATCGCCGCGCTCGAAAAACAACTTGATGCGCTGCGGTTACGGTATACCGACGAGCATCCCGACGTAGTCGGCACTGTTCGCTTGATTGAGGAGCTCAAATCCCGAAAAGCGGCTTCTTCAGTCGATGCTCCTGCCATCACCGACACATCAGGGCCATCCGCCTATGCGGAACAAATAGCGGTATCCGTAGCCAATGCGGACGCGCGCGTGGCGGCGCTCGAAACTCGAGTAGCTGCCTATGCTGCGAAGTACAAGGCGATGGCGGAGGCCGTCGATCGCATTCCAGAGATCGAGCGCGAGTACGCCGCGCTATTGCGTGACCATGCGGTCCTGAAATCGAATTACGACAATCTGATTGCAACGCGCGAGAAGGCATCCATCTCCCAAGAAGTTGAGGACAAGACGACGGCAGTCGAGTTCCGAATCATCGATCCACCGACCGTGCCGATTGACCCTGCGGCCCCCAACCGTCTGCTTCTGTCGACAACGGTATTGCTCTTGGGTCTTGGTGCAGGGATCGGTATTGCATTCCTGTTGAGCCAGTTACGGCCGACGGTCGACTCGATTGGCATGCTGGAAGAGCTTACAGGGCGGGGCGAGCTGATTACAGTGTCCGATCATGCGACAGAAGCGAGCCAGCGGGCGAGACGCCGGGGCATCATGTCCTATTCGCTGGTTACAGTCGCACTCGTCGGAGTTTATACGGCGGTCATGACTTTGGCTTTGATCAGGTAGTACCCAAGTATGAGTATCATCGAGCGCGCGATGCAACGAGGGGCCGCCGCACCTGACAAAGCCAACGCCCCGTCCGAGGTGGACGCTTCGCCCGGGGCGGCGCCATCGGCAATTGAAGAGACCGCACCTCTCAACGAAGGGATGCAACAAACCAAGCCCCTCGGCGCGAGCGGGTTGGCACCGACGATTGGGGATGCTGAATCCTCGACATTGATGGAGCCGGATACCCAAGCTCTGAACTTGCCGTTGATGAGGCGGCAGGGACTGCTAATTCCCGACGACGGCCGGAGTGCCCTTGCCGAGGAATTCAGAATTCTGAAACGGCCTGTGCTGGGCAATGCCTTTGGGCCGTCCGGCCAACGGATCGGGCGGCGCAATGTCGTGATGGTGACCAGCGCCGTTCCCGGTGAAGGCAAGACCTACACCGCGATCAATCTGGCAATGTCCATCGCCATGGAGTTGCAGCGGACGGTGTTGTTGATCGACGCCGACGTCGTACAGCCATCGGTTGCCGCCCGCTTGGGTCTGACGTTGGGGCCAGGGCTGATCGATCTGCTGGAGCACGCCCAGTCAGACCTGTCGACGCATCTCGTGAAGACGAGCATTCCTAACCTGACAGTGCTCGGTGCGGGTCGACGCCATGGCCGGTCGACGGAGCTTCTCGCCAGCGCTGCCATGGCGCGACTGGTCGATGATCTCGCGAGCCGTTACCCGGATCGGTTGGTGTTGTTTGACTCGCCGCCCATGCTTGCCACCAGCGAGTCCAGTGTGCTGGCCCGCCATATGGGACAGATCGTTTTGACGGTCGAAGCGGGCGTGACGCCACGTTCTGCGGTGAGTCGGGCGGTCAAGATGCTGGATGGTTGTGACATCGTCATTCCAGTCTTAAACAAGGCATCGCGGATGCCAGGAATGAACTATTCCCTGGGATATTACCTCGACGGAAAATACGGCAAGCAATGAAAGAGGGCTATTACGCGAGAGGAGTGCAGACGGCTGTAGTAGCAACTAGCTTGCTGCTGTTTGTCCTCGCCCCGCAGCGATTATTTGCCGAGGCGGGGGTCGAGCGCTACTTTGACTTCGAGCCCCGCGTGACGCTTGGTGAGACCTATTCTGACGGCGAGAGTGATTTCGACAACAACGCTGGAGGCTGGGTAACCGACCTTACACCTGGATTCAGTCTGCGACGGCAAGGGTCGCGAGTGAAGACTGACATCAATTATTCTTTGAACAACCTCTATTATCACGATGACAGCGAGCTTGATCTGCGTCATCAACTCGGGGGTTCGATACTCAGCGAAGTCCTGCAACGAGAGCTGTTCGTCGACAGCCGTTTCAACAAGAGTGATCGAATCATTTCGCCCTTGGGTGCGACCAACCTCGATTCGAGGTTACAGCGCAGTAATCTGACGTCCAGCACGAATTGGTCTATCGGACCACGGTGGGAGCGTCGCCTTGGCGACGTCGCTTCGTCGACGGTCCGCTACGAGGTCAATCGGGTGTCCTACAGCGGGGGCGCCGCCGACGACAGTTGGGGCAGCAGCTTGGTGGCTGGCCTGAGCAGTGGGTCCATGTTCAGCGATTGGTTCTGGTCGGCGGATTATTCCAAGAACGACATTCGTTATTCTGGCGAAGAGGGACATGACAAATTCGAAATGTATTCGGGAACCTTGGGCTACAATCTGACTCGCAAGCTCAATGTGTATTTGACCGTAGGCGACGAGAACAATCAATTTCGTAACTCGGTCGGCGACACTGGCGGAAGCTACTGGAGCGTGGGCACCGGTTTTTCGCCGAGCGTACGGACGTCGATCAACGCCAGCGTCGGTAAGCGTTTTTTTGGCGACACCTACTCTTTTTCGCTAAACCACAGCGCCCGCCGGTGGAACGTGACAGCGTCGCGCTCGCAGACGATCACGACGACGCGGCAGAGACAATTGGGCGAAATCTTCTTGATCTGTCCGCCCGAGATTCCAAACTGCACTCCCGCGGAGGCCATTGCTTTCGGCGTTGATATCGGCGTACGCGATGGAACGTATATCCAGAAGTCGCTCGTCGGAGCCGCGACTTATACGCTGGCGAAGAGTTCGTGGACATTCTCGGTGTTTGATGAGGAGAGAACGTTTCGTGACGGGTCAGGTGGCGATGATCAGTCGTCAGGCACTACGGCTGGTTGGAACTGGCGGTTTGGCCCGAGAACCAGCGTCCATGCCAGCAGCGGGTGGACTCGTTATAAATTCTCGACCGGGGCGTCGACCGAGGTCGACCGTTGGTTCCTGCGCACTGGCGTCGACCGTGATCTTGCGCCAGACTTGACGGGGTCGCTCAATTACACTCATCAGAAACGCAGCTCCGACGGCGGCACGGAACGTGGAAGGAAGGGTGGAAACACTATCTCCGCTCACCTGCACAAGACGTTCTAGGTCATAGTATGTACGAGGCGTATTTTGGGCTTTCCGGGAAGCCTTTTGCCTTGAGCCCGGATGCGCGTTTCTTCTATCCCAGCAAGGCCCACATGCGGGCAATGTCGTATCTGGAGTACGGCGTTCAGTCGGCAGAGGGTTTTATCGTTGTTTCGGGCGAGGTGGGGGCGGGCAAGACGACCATCGTGCAGGGGTTGATTCAATCGCTTGGCGGCAAGCCCATCGTTCCTGCCCAGATTGTCAGCTCGCAGCTCGAAGGCATGGAACTGCTGCAAATGGTAGCGGCGGCTTTTGGGGTTCCGTATGTCGATTTGCCAAAGCCCCGCGTTCTGGAAGAGCTGACCCGGTTTCTTGAGGGCGTCCTGGCATCTGGCCGGCGTGCTCTGCTGGTGGTCGATGAGGCCCAGAACCTCAGCAAGAGCGCCCTCGAAGAGCTGCGCATGCTGTCCAATCTACAGCATGGCGCGCAGCCGTTGTTGCAGAGTTTTCTCGTAGGGCAGCCCGAGCTCAAAGACATCCTGCGGGGTGCCGACATGTTGCAGCTGCAACAACGCGTGATTGCCGCCTATCACCTCGGCCCTTTGGACGCGCAGGACACAAAGAACTATATCGAGCATCGGCTGCGGGTCGTCGGCTGGCAGGATCGACCCACCATCACTGGCGACGCTTTCGAGGAAATCTACCGCCAGACGGGCGGAGTGCCGCGCCGCATTAATGTGTTTTGTGATCGCCTGCTGCTGGTCGCCTATCTTGAAGAGCGTGGCGTGGTGACTCGGGAGATTGCCGTTGAAGTGGCCGAGGACATCGCGCTGGAGCAGGGGGCGCCGGATAGCCGTTCATCATCGGTTGCACGGTCGGATTTCCCGGGCGGCGGCGCGTTGGCCGATGCCGACACCGCCCTGCGGCAGCTCGACCTGTTGGACGGGCTTCAGCGGGTGGTTGCGCAGGGCGCTCGGGTTGAGCGTTACGTGTTGTCGACGTTTCGTGAAATGAAGCGCTTGATCGATCTGTTGGAGGCTGATAGCGCCCCCGGCTGCGACATGCGCCGTAGCGGCGACGCCGAGGGCGACTCGGCCTTCCGGCCTGAAGGCAGCACTTCGCCGGGCGACGTGTCGTGACCGCAGCGCCGTTGTCGGTGCCCAAGCCCAGCGTGTTTTCGGTCGACGTTGAGGAGCATTTCCAGGTCGCCGCGCTCAGCGGCCAGGTAGCCAAGCACCAGTGGGATGATCACCCGAGTCGGGTGGAGGCCAACACGCGGCGCTGTCTGGACCTGCTGGCAGCGGAGTCGGCCCACGGCACCTTCTTCGTGCTGGGGTGGGTCGGGCGGCGGCATCCGGCGCTGGTTCGGCGTATCGCCGAGGCGGGCCACGAGGTGGCGAGTCACGGCATGGAGCACGATCGCGTCGAGGCGCTCGGTCCGGAGCGCTTTGCGCGCGATGTGTCGGACGCACGGCGCTTGCTGGAGGATGCCTGCGGCGCGGCGGTTGTGGGTTATCGGGCGCCGTCCTTCTCCATGCGTCCCGGCATGGACTGGGCGTATCGGGCGCTGGTCGAGGCGGGCTATCGATACAGTTCGAGCGTCTACCCGGTCCGCCACGACCACTACGGCGACCCCGGCGCCCCACGGCGCGCTTATCGACCGTTGGCGGACGCCGAGCTTGTGGAGCTCCCGCTCAGCACGGCGCGAGTTGGTGGCCGCAACCTGCCAGCGTCCGGTGGCGGGTATTTTCGGTTCCTGCCGTATGCGGTCAGCCGGACGCTGCTGCGCATGGCGGGGCGCGATGGCCGGCAGGCCGGCATTTTCTACATGCACCCCTGGGAGATCGACCCGGCGCAGCCGCGTGTTGGCGGCTTGCCGCCGCGGTCCCGGTTTCGGCATTACGTGAACCTGCACCGTACCGAGTCGCGACTGCGGGCGCTGCTGCGGGATTTTTGCTGGGACCGAATGGACCGGGTGTTCGCGGGCGAGCTGGCGCAACCGGCCGCGGTGCCCGCCATCGACGGCGCGGCGGGCTAGGCATGCAGGTCAAGGCGCTCGACGAGGTGGGGGCGGCGGCGTGGGACGACTACGTGTGCGCCCATCCGCAAGGGACCTTCTTTCACCGTAGCGGTTGGCGAGAGGTGTTGCGGCAGGGTGTCGGCATGCGCACGCACTTCCTGTGCGCCGTGCAGGATGGGCAGGTGCGGGGTGTGCTGCCGCTGGCGGAGGTGCGCAGCGTCCTGTTTGGCAGCGCGATCGTGTCGCTGCCGTTTTGCGTCTACGGCGGCATCGTGGCGAGCGACGATGCCGCCGCGGCGGCCCTGGACGAGGCGGCGCAGGCGCTGGCCGGTGAGCGGCGTGTCGGCCATCTGGAATACCGCCTGCGCGAGCCGATGCACCCGGACTGGCCGGCCAAGACGCTGTACGTGACGTTTCGAAAGCCCATCGAGGCCGATCACGACGCGAACATGGAGGCGATCCCGCGCAAGCAGCGGCGCATGGTGCGCCAGGGCATCAAGGCCGAGCTTTCGAGTGAACTCGACGCCGACAACGGGCGGTTTTATTCAACCTACGCCTGGAACGTGCACCGTCTGGGCACGCCCGTATTTAGCCGACGCTACTTCGATGCGCTGCGCCGGGTGTTCGGGCCCGACTGCGAGGTGCTGACGGTGACCCGGCACGGCCAAACGGTCGCGAGTGTGATGAGCTTCTACTTCCGCGACGAGGTGCTGCCCTACTACGGCGGCGGCCTCGCCAGCGCCCGCGAGCACGCGGCCTACGACTTCATGTACTGGGAAGTGATGCGCCGGGCGGCGGACCGCGGCTGCCGCGTGTTCGATTACGGTCGCAGCAAGCTCGACAGCGGCTCGTACAGCTTCAAGAAAAACTGGGGCTTCGAGCCGCAGCCGCTGCATTACGAATGCAAGCTGATCCGCGCCCAGGCGGTGCCGCAGAACAACCCGCAAAACCCGCGCTATCAGCACCTGATCAAGCTATGGCAGCGCCTGCCGCTGCCGGTGGCGAACGCGATAGGGCCGTACCTCGCACGCAGCCTCGGCTGAGCGTACCCGGGCGGGAGCCCGCCATGCACGACATTCTGTTCCTCGCACACCGCCTGCCATTCCCGCCGGACAAGGGCGACAAGATTCGCTCCTATCACCTGCTGCGGCAGCTCGCACGCACGCACCGCGTGCACGTCGGCACCTTCATCGACGACCCGGACGACCTGCGCCACCTGCCAGCGCTGCGGGAGCTGACGGGCGGGGATGTTTATGCGCCACAGCTGTCGCCGCGCTGGTCGCGCCTGCGCAGTCTCGGCGGCGTGCTGACGGGGCGGTCGTGCACCGAGGTGTACTACGCGCACCGGGGCATGGCGGCATGGGTGCAGCGTGTGCTGTGGGCGCGGTCCGTGAGCCGGGCGGTGGTGTTCTCGGCCGCCATGGCGCAGTACCTGGCGCGTGCCCGGGGCGTGCGGCGGGTGCTCGACCTGGTCGACGTCGATTCCGAGAAATGGCGCGAGTACGCGCGCGCGCGACGCGGTCCGGCGGCTGCGTTCTACCGCCGCGAGGCGGACCTGCTGCTGGCGTTCGAGCGCGGCATGGCGGCCCGATTCGAAACCACCGTACTGGTTTCCGCGCCGGAGGCCGCGCTGTTTCGGCAGCGCGCGCCGGAGGTCGCCGGCCGTGTCGGCGTGCTCGGTAACGGCGTCGATACTGCCTTTTTCGACCCCGCGCAGGCGGGGGCTGATCCCTACGCGGGACGCGGGCGGCAGGTCGTCGTGTTCACCGGCGCCATGGATTACTGGCCAAACGCGCAGGCGGTGACCTGGTTCGCCGAAGCCGTGCTGCCGCAAGTACGGGCGGCAGTCCCGCAGGCGCAGTTCTACGTCGTCGGTCGCAACCCCGGTCGCGGCGTGCGACACCTGTCCAATTGCCCAGGCGTAACGGTGACCGGTACGGTGCCGGACGTGCGTCAGTATCTGAAACACGCGGCGGTGGCAGTCGCCCCGCTCAAACTGGCGCGAGGCGTGCAGAACAAGGTGCTGGAGGCGATGGCAATGGCGCGACCGGTCGTGGCAAGCCCACAGGCGCTCGAAGGCTTGTCGGTAACGGTGCCGGACGAGGCGCTGGCGGCGGAGGATGCCGCGGCGTTTGCCGAGCAAGTCGTGGCCTGCCTTGGCGGAAACCGGCCCGGCCTTGGCGATGCGGCGCGCCGGGCCGTGCTGCGCGAGTACAGCTGGGATGCGCGCCTGCGCGAGCTTGATGACCTGCTCGGCCTGCCGGCCGGCAGCCCAGCCTCCGCGAGTGCCGCCCCGTGAAACCCGACGTGCCAACGCTCGCCGTGAACGCACTAGCCAGCACGTATCGCTGGCGTACGGCGGCTGGTTTGCTGCTGCTCACGCTCGCCCTGACGCTGTGGGCGTTTGCGGATACCGCCGCCAGCCTTGGCGTCATCTGGTGGCGGTCGGAAACCTACGCCCATGGGCTGCTGGTGGTGCCGGTGGCGGCGTGGCTGCTTTGGCAGCGGCGCGATGCCGTGCTGCGTGCCGAGCCGCGTGCGCAGCCTTGGGCATTGCTGCTGTTGCTGGCGGCCGGCGGGTTGTGGGCACTCGGGCGCTTGGGGGCGGTGCTGGCCTTCGAGCACTTCGCGCTGTATTTCCTGCTGCTCGGCGGCGCGTGGCTGGTGGCGGGCACGGATGCGCTGCGGCGGGCGGCGTTCCCGGTTGGCTTTGCCCTTTTTGCGGTGCCGTTTGGGGATTTTCTGGTGGTGCCGCTGCAGGATTTCACGGCCCACTTCACGGTCGCCGCGGTGCGCCTGACTGGCGTGCCGATCTATCGCGAGGGCTACGATCTGGCCCTGCCGAGCGGCAACTGGCGCGTGGCGGAGGTGTGCAGCGGCCTGCGCTACGTGATCGCCTCGGCGGTGCTCGGCGTGCTGTACGCGCACCTCACATACCGCAGCCGCTGGCGCCAGGCGGCATTCATCGGCGTGTCGCTGGTGGTGCCGGTGCTGGCCAATGGGCTTCGCGCGTTCACCATCGTGATGATCGGCCACGTGTCGAGCATGCGTCTGGCGGTAGGCGTCGATCATCTGATCTACGGCTGGATCTTCTTTGTAGTCGTCATGATGGCGCTGTTCGCCATCGGCGCCCTGTGGCGGGAAGATCGACCGGCGGCGGCGAGCCCGGCGCCGGCGACGTCCGACGAAACGGGTGTCCCACCCGTGTTTGGCCGGCAGTCCGCACGCGCAGCGCTGGCGGTAGTGCTGTCCGGCCTCGCCCTGCTGCTGGTGTGGCCGCCGGCAGTGCGCTGGCTGGATGCACGCAACGACCACGCGGCGCCGCCCCTGAGTGCGCCGCAAGTCGCGGACTGGCCGGCTTCCGACGTGCCGTTTACGCGTTGGTCGCCGTACTTCGAGTCGCCGCGGGCGCTCGCAGCCGGCGCCTATCAGGCCGCCGACGGACCGGTTGGCCTCGTCCTCGCGTACTACAACAACCAGGCACAGCACGGCGAGCTCGTCTCCTGGCAGAACACGCTCACCGGCCGAGGCCTCCTCGCCTGGGGCGAGATCGATCGTGGTCTGCGGCGCGTACGTTTGCCGCGTGGCGAGTCAATCGAGGTTCGCGAGGCGCTGCTGCACGGCGGCGGGCCTTCCGTGCTGGCCTGGACCTGGTACTGGACGCCAATGCGCAGCACCGCCTCGCCGACGATTGCCAAGCTGCTCGGCACCTTGGGGCGTCTGCTCGGGCGGGGCGACGACGCGGCGCAAGTGGTGCTTTACGTCCCGATCGACCACCAGCCCGAGGACGCGGCGCAGCGGCTGGAGCGCCTCGTCATTGATGCCAGGCCGGTCATCGACCGCGAGCTCGCCGCCGCCTACCGGCAGGCTGCGGCGCCGTGACCATGCCCGCTGGCGGTGGGCGGGCCGACGCGGCGCCGCTGCTGGTGCACGTGGTGCACAGCTTCGAGATGGGCGGCCTGCAAAACGGCCTGCTGAACCTGCTGGACGGCCTGCCCGCGCAGCGCTACCGCCACGCCGTGGTCAGCCTGACCAGTCTGTCCGGTTTCGAGCGGCGTCTGCGCCGCGACGATGTGCGCTTTTACGCACTGCACAAGCCAGCCGGGCTGGGGCTCGCCACGCACGCGGCGCTGTGGCGGCTGCTGCGCCGCCTGCGCCCGGCGCTGGTGCACACGCGCAACATCGCCGCGCTCGAAATGCAGGCCGTCGCCTGGGCCGCCGGCGTGCCGGCGCGCGTGCACGGCGAGCACGGCTGGGACGTGCACGACCCGTCCGGCCAATTGGCCCGCTACCGCCGCTGGCGGCGGCTGATGCGGCCGTTTGTGCAGCAGTACGTCGCGCTGTCGGAGCACATCGCGGACTATCTCGCCGCCCCGGTGGGCGTGCCGCGGCAGCGCATCCGGCAGATTTACAACGGCGTCGACACCACGCGCTTTGCGCCGGCGGAGGGCCAGTCCTCGTCCGAACGCGGGCCGTTCGAGCCCGGCCGGCATTTCGTGGTCGGCACGGTGGGGCGCCTTGAGCCGATCAAGGACCAGCTCACCCTGGCGCGGGCCTTTGTTGCCGCGTTGCAACAGCGACCGGACCTCAAGGACCGCCTGCGCCTGGTGCTGGTGGGCGACGGGCAGTTGCGCGGGGCGATCGAACAGGTGCTGCGGGAGGGCGAGGCGGAATCCATGGTGTGGATGGCAGGCAGTCGCGACGACGTGCCGGCGCTGCTGCGCGGGCTCGATCTGTTCGTGCTGCCGTCGCTCGCAGAGGGGATTTCCAACACCATCCTGGAGGCCATGGCCTGCGGCCTGCCGGTGCTGGCGACCGATGTTGGCGGCAACGGCGAGCTGGTGCAGCCTGGCGTGACCGGCACGCTGGTGCCGGCGGCCGACCCCGCCGCCATGGCGCGCGCGTTGATTGCTTACGCCGACGATCCCGCCCGCGGCCGGCGCGAGGGTCAAGCCGGACGGCTTCGGGCCGAAACAGCGTTTGGCCTGCAGGCCATGACCGGCGCCTACCAGGCGCTCTACGACGCGCTGCTGGCGCGGCACGCCGGCCAGCGGACCGCGGTCGCGAACGGATAATCACACCATGTGCGGATTGGTAGGCATTTTCGACACCCGTGGCGAGCGGCCGGTGGACCGCGCGCTGCTGGATCGCATGAACGAGCGCCAGCACCACCGCGGCCCGGACGAGGGCGGCCTGCACGTCGAGCCGGGCCTGGGTCTGGGCCACCGGCGGCTGTCGATCATTGATCTGGCGTCCGGGCAGCAGCCGATGGCGAGCGCCGACGGCAACCTGGTGCTGGTCTACAACGGCGAGATCTACAACTTCGCCGCGCTGGCGGACGAGCTGCGTGCGCTCGGCTACACGTTTCGCACCCACTGCGACACGGAAGTCATCCTGTACGCCTACGCCGCCTGGGGTGAGGCCTGCGTCACGCGCTTTCGCGGCATGTTCGCGTTTGCCCTTTGGGACCGGCCGCGCCGGCAGTTGTTTCTGGCGCGCGACCGGCTCGGCATCAAGCCGCTGTACTACGCGCCGCTCGCCGACGGCACGGTGCTGTTCGGCTCGGAGCTGAAGGCGCTCACCGCCTGCCCGCAGATGCCGCGGCAGATCGACCCGCTGGCCGTCGAGGACTATTTCGGCTTCGGCTACGTGCCGGAGCCGCGCACCATCTACAGGGCGGCGCTCAAGCTACCGCCCGGGCACACGCTCACGCTGCGTCGTGGCGAGCCCGTGCCGGCGCCGCGGCAGTTCTGGGACCTGCCGCTCGAACCCCAGCCCGTTACCGGTGATGTGACCCGCGAGCTGATCGCGCGCCTGCGCGAGGCGGTGCGCATTCGTCTGGTGGCGGAGGTGCCGCTGGGGGCGTTCCTGTCCGGTGGGGTCGATTCGAGCGCCGTGGTGGCGATGATGGCCGGCCTGTCCGCGGAGCCGGTCAACACCTGCTCGATCGCGTTCGGCGAGGCGGCCTTCGACGAGACCGTGTACGCCAACGACATCGCCCAGCAGTACCGCACGCGCCACCACCGCGAGCAGGTGGCGGCGGACGACTTCGACCTGCTGGACACGCTGGCCGACGTCTACGACGAGCCGTTCGCGGACAGCTCCGCTATCCCGACCTACCGCGTGTGCGAGCTGGCGCGAAAGCACGTCACCGTCGCGCTGTCCGGCGACGGCGGCGACGAATCGTTCGGCGGTTACCGCCGCTACCGCTGGCATCTGCAGGAAGAGCGCCTGCGCGGCCGGCTGCCGCTGGCGCTGCGCCGGCC
>NZ_JBFWOM010000033.1:0-11840 GCF_050250495.1 Immundisolibacter sp.
CGACCACCCTGCCGTACCAGGTGTCCGGCGCGCGCGTGCTGGAGCAGATCGCCGCCCAGATGCAGGCCAAGAAGCTGCCCTGGCTGGAGGACCTGCGCGACGAGTCCGACCACGAGAACCCGACCCGCCTGGTGCTGGTGCCGCGCAGCAAGCGCATCGACGTCGAGGCCCTGATGGGGCATCTGTTCGCCACCACGGAGCTTGAAAAAAGCTACCGCGTGAACCTGAACTGCATTGGTCTGGACGGCCGGCCGGGCGTGCGCGACCTGCGCGGGCTGCTCAGCGAGTGGCTGGAATTTCGCACCGTCACCGTGCGCCGGCGCCTGCAGCACCGCCTCACGCGCGTGCAGGACCGCCTGCACATCCTGGAAGGCCTGCTGATCGCGTTCCTCAACATCGACGAGGTGATCGCCATCATCCGCTTCGAGGACCGCCCGAAGGCGGTGCTGATGGAGCGCTTCAGCCTCACCGACACGCAGGCCGAGGCGATCCTCGAACTCAAGCTGCGGCACATCGCGCGCCTGGAAGAAACGCGCCTGCGCGGCGAGCACGACGAGCTCGCCGCCGAGCGCGACCGGCTCGAAGCGACGCTCGGTTCCGACCAGCGCCTGCGCAAGCTGATCCGCGGCGAGATCGAGGCCGATGCCGAGAAATATGGCGACGCGCGGCGGTGTCTGCTGGTCGAGCGCGGCGCCGCCCGCGCGCTGGCGGAGGCCGATCTCACGCCGAGCGAGCCCGTCACCGTGGTGCTGTCCGCGCACGGCTGGGTGCGGCTGGCCAAGGGCGGCGATGTGGATGCCGAGGCGCTAGGTTATCGATCCGGGGACAAGTTCGAGGCCGCCGCCCGCGGCCGCAGCAACCAGCAGGCGGTGTTCCTCGACTCCACCGGTCGCGCCTACGCGCTGCCGGCGCACACGCTGCCCTCGGCGCGCGGCCACGGCGAGCCGCTGTCCGGCCGCCTCACACTGGAGCCCGGCGCGCGCATGCTGCACGTGCTGCTCGGCGAGCCCGAGCAGCGGCATCTGATCGCGAGCGATGCCGGTTATGGCTTCGTCACGCCGCTCGAATCGCTCATCTCGCGCCAGCGCGCCGGCAAGGCGCTGCTCACGCTGCCGGACGGCGCGCTGCCGCTGGCGCCACTGCCGCTGCCGCCTGATGAGGGACTGCGCCTCGCCTGCGTCAGCACCGCCGGGCGGCTGCTGGTGTTCCCGGCCGCCGAACTGCCCGAGCTGCCGCGCGGCAAGGGCGTGAAGCTGCTCGGCATCCCCGGCAAGCTGATCGCAAGCGGCGAGGAAAAGCTCCAGTGCGTGCTGCCGCTGCCGGCGGGCGCGGCGCTCAAGGTGTTGGCAGGTGGGCGGCACCTGACCCTGCGTGGCGCCGATCTCGAAGGCTACGCTGGCAACCGTGCGGATCGCGGCAAGCCGCTGCCGCGGGGCTTTGCCCGCGTGCGCGGGCTCGAAACTGACTTATAGCTCGGCCGCAAACGGCCGATAACACTGGTGTTCGGCGCGAAAATGGCGATACTGTGCGCGCCCCACGCCGCTCCAGGCATGCGCGGCACCGTCGCCCGTACGGGCCATACCAGCACCCACCGCAAGGGAGAACGATGCGGCTTTCCACGGTCCTGCACGTAGTTGCCGGCCTGCTGTTCGCGGGCCATGTCGCCACCGTCCAGGCCGCGCCGCCGCGCGCCCACCAGTCAGCCCCCGCCGTCGATATTCGCTCGCGCGCGGCCATGATCATGCGCGCCGACACGGGCGAGGTGCTGTACGCCAAGAACGCCGACCAGACGCTGCCGATCGCGTCCATCACCAAGCTGATGACGGCCATGGTGGTGCTCGATGCCGGCCAGGCCATGAACCAGACGCTGTCCATCACCGACGCCGAGCGGGACCGGCTGCGCGGCACCAGTTCGCGCCTGGCCATCGGCACGCGGCTGACGCGCAGCGACCTGCTGCGTCTGGCGCTGATGTCGTCCGAGAATCGCGCCGCGGCCGCGCTGCTGCGCAACTACCCGGGCGGCAAGGCAGCCGGTGTGGCGGCCATGAACCGCAAGGCCCGCGCGCTCGGCATGACGCGCACGCAGTTTGTCGAGGGCACCGGGCTGTCCGGCGCCAACCGCTCCACGCCGAAGGATCTCGCGCGCCTGGTGCGCGCGGCAGCCCGCTACCAGACCATCCGCGCCTACTCGACCACGCCGGAGTACAGCGTCATGGTCGGCCGCTACCGCACCCAGTACCGCAACACCAACCCGCTGGTGCGAAACCCCGCCTGGACCATCGCCGTCACCAAGACCGGCTATCTGAACGAGGCCGGCCGGTGCCTGGTGATGCAGACCACGGTCAGCGGCAAGCCGGTGGTGATGGTGCTGATGAACTCCTGGGGCACGCTCACCCGCGTGGGCGACGCCGGGCGCGCCAAGCGCTGGCTGGAAGCCCGGGCACGGCCGACGCAGCTCGCCCGTCAGCCCTGACGCGGGCTCGACCCACGACCCTTACGGCGCAACCAGCTCCGGCAAGTTCGCGACCAGCCAATGGCGCTGGTGATCGCGCGTCAGTGTTGCCGCTTGGGTAACCGCGACCAGATCGTCGAGCGCGCGCTCGAACTCGTCGTTCACCACCAGGTAGTCGAACTCCGGCCAGTGGCCGAGTTCGGCCAGCGCGTCGCGCATGCGCCGCTCGATGATCGCCTCGTCATCGCCGCGTCCACCGAGCCGCGCGCGTAGCGTCGCCACCGACGGCGGCAGCACCATCACCGTCACGCAACCCGGCAATTTCTCGCGCGCCTGCCGGGCGCCCTGCCAGTCAATTTCGAGCACCACCGAGTGCCCGGCGGCGAGCGTCTGCGCCACCGCCGGCGCGGCGGTGCCGTAGTGGTGGTCGAACACCCGCGCCGACTCCAGAAACTCGCCGGCCGCCTGCATGGCGGCGAAGCGCTCCGCGCTCACGAAGTGGTACGCCACGCCGTCCTGCTCGCCCGGCCGCGGTGCGCGCGTGGTGTACGACACGGATAGCGTGAGTGCCGGGCAGCGCGCCACCAACGCCCGCACCAGGCTGGTCTTGCCGACCCCTGACGGGCCACAGACGACAAACAGTAGACCAGCGTTGTCAGGCATGGAGATGGCGCCGGGCCGGGTCACATTGGGGGCAGGTGCAAATTATCCACCCGGTCGGGCACAGCGCGAGCGAGCTGTGGGAGCGGCGCCCCCGCCGCGAATCTTCGACCTGGCATTCGGCCCGAGGGCGGACCTCGCACATCTCAACCTTGGCCATTCGGCGCGCCCCCGGCGCCGCGCACAGATCTGGCCCCCGAGTTTTCACGCCTCGCCGTGGTGCTCGGCCTGTGGCCGCCAGTCCGTTTTGACGAAACAATACGCACCGCCGCGCACCGACCGCCCTGGCCCGAGCCTTCGCCGTGACCGTCCCCAGCCTGCCTGCCGCTTGCGAGTTCCGTATCGACCTTGAAACCGGCCTGGCGCAGGGCGCAGCCTACCTGCCCTCTCCGCACTGCGACAATCGCCCCGCGGGCATGGCGATCGAGCTGCTGGTAATCCACGCCATCAGCCTGCCGGCCGGCGAGTACGGCGGCCCGGACGTGGCGGCGCTGTTCTGCGGCACGCTCGACTGCCGGGCGCGCGCCGACTACGCGGATCTGGCGGGCCTGCGCGTGTCGGCGCACTTTTTCATCCGCCGCGAGGGACAAATCGTGCAGTTCGTACCGGTACACCGGCGCGCCTGGCATGCCGGCGTGTCGCGCCTTGCCGGGCGCGAGCGCTGCAACGACTTTTCGGTCGGCATCGAGCTCGAAGGCTGCGATGACGACGTCTTCACCGCCGCGCAGTACGCGGCGCTGTCGTCGCTGACACGCGCGCTGCGCGCGGCGTTTCCGGCCATCGGCGCCGAGGCCATCGTCGGCCACAGCGAGATCGCGCCCGGCCGCAAGACCGACCCCGGCCCACACTTCGACTGGGCGCGCTACCGCGCCGCGATCAGTCTGCGCTGATGCTATCAGCGCAGACCGCGCGGGGCAGGACGCCCCAGCGTGAAACGAGGGCGCACGCCCTTGTTTCACGGAGCGCAGTGCGGGCATGCACCGCGCTGCGGCGAGCTGAAAAAGTCCAAGGATGGACGTTTTCAGCAGTAACGAAACAGGAATGCTGATGGACCAACCGACCACGCTCATCGACCTGCTGCGCCACGGCGAGCCCGAGGGCGGCTCGCGCTTTCGCGGCACGGTCGACGATCCGCTGTCGGCCGCCGGCTGGGCACAGCTCGCCGCCGCAACGGCCGACCAGCAGTGGGACCGGATCGTCTGCTCGCCGCTGCGCCGCTGCCGCGAATTTGCGCAGGCGCTCGCCGCCGAGCGCGGCCTTGAATGCCGCGTGGAGCCCGATTTTCGCGAGATCAGCTTCGGTCTATGGGAAGGGCTCACCGCGCCACAGGTACAGGCCGAGTACGGCGCCGCGCTCACGCAGTTCTGGCAGGACCCGGTGGCCTTCCCGCCACCGCAGGGCGAGCCGATAGCAGCGTTCCACGAGCGCGTCGACGCCGCCTGGCAACGTCTGCTGGCGGACACGCAGGGCCGGCGCGTGCTGCTGGTGGCGCACGGCGGCGTCATCGCCATGGTGCTGCGCGGCGTGCTCGGCATGCCGCTCAGCCACGCTTGGCGGGTGCGTCTCGGTTACGCCGGGCGGGCGCGGCTGCGCCTGGACCACACCGAGCACGGCACGCTCGCGGCGCTGGTCGGCCTCACGCCGGGGACGTAGGCGGCTCTCAAGCGAGCCGCAGCGGCAGCGACCGCAGGCGCTGACCGGTCAACGCGAACAGCGCATTCGCGAGCGCCGGCGCCAGCGGCGGCACGCCGGGCTCGCCGGTACCGCCGGGCGGCGCGTCGCTCGCCACGATGTGGACTTCCACCTGCGGCATGGCGTCGAGGCGCAGCAGCGGGTAGCTGTCGAAGTTGCCGATGTGCGCCGCGCCGTCCGCCATCGGTACCTCGCCGTGCAGCGCAGCGGTCAGCCCGTACACGATGCCGCCTTCCATTTGCGCGACCACCTGGTCTGGGTTCACGTGCCGGCCGCAGTCGATGGCGCACACCACGCGGCGCACGCGCGGGGCGCCGCCCGTCAGTTCGACTTCCACCACCTGCGCCACGTAGCTGCCGTAGCTCATGTGCACGGCCAGACCCCGGGCGCGGCCCTCGGGCAACGGCTCGCCCCAACCGGCGCGCTCGGCGGCCAGATCCAGCACGCCGCGGTGGCGCGGCTGGCCCTCTAACAAGCGGCGCCGGAAGGCGAGCGGATCGGCGCCCGCGGCGTGCGCCAGCTCGTCCACGAAGGACTCGACCACGAAGGCATTGCCGGAGCTGCCAACCGAGCGCCAGTAGCCGACCGGCACGCCCACGTCCACCAGCGCGCAGTCGAGCGCCACGTTGGGGATGGCGTACGGCAACTCGCGCACGCCCTCCACCACGGTGCGGTCGATGCCGCCTTCGATCTTGTCTGGCCGCAGGCGGCTCTGGATGCTGGGACTCGCGATGCGGTGCTGCCAGACGGTCGGCGTGTTGTCCGCGAGCGCCGCGCGCAGGCGGTGCACGGCGGCCGGCCGGTAGAAGTCATGCGTGAGGTCGTCCTCGCGCGACCAGATGACCTTCACCGGGGCGTTCACCGCCCGCGACAGCGCCACCGCGTCCAGAACGAAATCGACCTCGAAGCGGCGCCCGAAGCCACCGCCCAGATACGTGGTGTGCACCGCCACCCTCTCGCGCGGGATGCCGAGCAGCGCCGCCGCCGCGTCGCGGGCGCGCGTCTGGCCCTGCGTCGGTGCCCAGATGTCGCAGCGCCCGTCGTGCACGTGGGCGGTGGCGTTCATCGGCTCCATGCAGGCGTGGGCCAGGAACGGCAGCCGGTAGGTGGCATCGAGCGTCTTGCCGGCCGCCGCGAGCGCGGCGTCCACGTCGCCGTCCCGTCGCGCCGGGCTGCCGGGCTGGTCCAGCTCCGCGTCGAGCGCCCGGGCAATGCCGGCGTCGTCGAGCGCCAGCGCCGCCGGCCGCCAGCGCGGGCTGACCTTCTGCGCCGCACGGCGCGCCTGCCAGTAGCCGTCGGCGATCACGCCGACGCCGGAGTCGATGGCGACGATGGCGCGCACGCCGGGCAGTTTCTCGGCGGCGCTTGCGTCGAAACTGTCGAGCGCACCACCGAACTGCGGCGCCCGCAGCACCACCGCCGTCAGCAGCCCAGGCAGGGACACGTCGATGCCGAACTGCGCCTGCCCGGTGACCTTGGCCAGGTTGTCGACGCGCGGGGTGGGTTTGCCGATGTAGCGGTAGTCCGCCGGCGACCGACGCGGCGGGTTTTCCGGCACCGGCAGGCTCGCCGCGAGCGTCGCGAGCTCACCGTAGCCGAGGCTCTGCCCAGCCGGGCCGAGCACCCGGCCCGGCGTCGTTCGGCAGTCGACGGGGTCGAGCTTCCAGGTCCGCGCGGCAGCCGCGATCAGCATTGCCCGCGCCGTCGCGCCGGCCTGCGCCAGCGCGTCCCAGGAGTACCGAACACTCGTACTGCCGCCGGTGCCCATCGAGCCCATGTCGAGGTAATAGGCCGGATCTTCGTCCGCCATCTTGAGGCGCACGGCGGCGACATCGACGTCGAGTTCGTCGGCCAGGATGGCGGCAAGACCGGTGTGCGTGCCCTGCCCCATCTCGGACTTGTGCAGCGTGAGCGTGACGGCGCCGTCCGGCGCCACGCGCACGAAGGCGTTCGGCACGAACGCCGGTTCGCGCTGCTCTTCCTGCTCTTTGGCTGCGAGCGCTGGCAGGCGCAGCGCAAGACACAGCCCCCCGGCGACGCTCGCGCCGCCCACCACAAACTCCCGCCGGCTGAGGCTGACCATGTCACGCCTCCCGCGCCAGCGCCGCGGCGCGCGCCACGGCCTGGCGGATGCGCAGATAGGTGCCGCAGCGGCACAGGTTGCCGCGAAGCGCAGCGTCGATGGCGGCCTCATCCGGCTGCGGCGTGCGCGCCAGCAGCGCCGCGGCGGCCATGATCTGCCCCGACTGGCAGTAGCCGCACTGCACCACGTTCAGGTCCATCCAGGCGCGCTGCACCGGATGGCTGCCGTCGGCGGGCAGGCCCTCGATAGTAGTGATCTCGCGCTGGCCAACCGCCGCGAGCGGTGTCAGGCACGCCGCCGCCGGCTGGCCGTCCAGATGCACCAGGCAGGCCAGGCACTGCCCGACGCCACAGCCGAACTTGCTGCCCGTGAGGCCGAGATCCTCGCGCAGCACCCACAGCAGGGGCTTGTCGCGATCGGCGTCGACCTCGACGGTCTTGCCGTTGATGCGAAGCGTGATCATGGGCTCACTCCCGTGCGCGTGGGTGGCCAGAACAACGCAGTGGAAGCTCGACGCTGACTGGCCGAGCCGCAGACGTTCGCCCTATCTGCTGCCTTCGAGCACCGCCTTGGCGCCGGCAAGTCCGCCGCGGTAGACCTCGCCGATGAAGGCAACCGCGTCCACCGGCGCGCCGGCAATCGGCGTGAAACTTGCCGTCCAGGTGATGCGCGCGCCGCTGCCGGCGGGCGTGACGGCGATGCGCGAGCGGTAATCGGTGCACGGCAGTGCGCCCGCGATGGCCACATACTCATAGCTGCGGCCGGCCTCGTCGCGCGCCTCCTGGCGCTCGGTGAGCTTGTTGCCGTCGGGCATGGTCAGATAGCGCACAGCGCCAATGCCGCTGCCCTCGACCACGCTTTCGGTCACCGCCGGAAACCAGCCGACCAGGCCGGCAAAGTCGCCGACCAGCGCCCAAGTCTGGTCCGGCGTGGCGTCCACGTCGATGGTTTCGGTCACGTTCGGCTCGGTCATGGCTCCTCCTCCTGTTGTTGGATACGCCGAATCAGTCGGCGCTCTCCGCCCGACTCAGGCCGGCAGGGTCTTGTAGCCGCTGCGGAAGTACAGCAGCGGCGGCAGTTCCTCGCCCACCGCCGCCTGCTTGATCTCGCCGACCAGGATGACGTGATCGCCGCCGTCGAACTCGGCGTGCAGCACGCAATCCATGTAACCGATGCCGCCTTCGATGATGGGTGCACCGGTGACGCCCGGCCGGGTCGGCACGGCGTCCATCTTCTCCGAGCCGCCCTTTTTCGCCAGCGCGTTCGAGATGTCCTGCTGATTCTCGGCCAGGATGTTGATGCTGAACGCGCCGGCCGCCTGGATGATCTTCAGCGACTCCGAGCCGCGCACCACCGAGAACAGCGCCAGCGGCGGGTCGAGCGACAGCGAGCTGAACGAGTTGACGGTGATGCCGTAGCGGTGGCCGTCGGCGTCGCTGGCGCACACGGCGGTGACCCCGGTGCAGAACTGGCCGAACACCTGGCGCAGGGCCTTGGGGTCTAGCGGGCTGGTCATGCTGGCTCCTTGCGGTGTGGCGGTGATGGTCAGTCGATCCAGGCGATGCCTTCGGCGGCGTAGGCCTCGCGCAGCAGGTCGGCGGCCATCCAGTCCTTGGTCGAGAAGTTCTGCTCGATGAAGCCGTGCGCGTGCAGGAAGCTTTTCATGATTTCCAGCGTCTCGATGAGCCGCATGCTGAGTTCGGGCTTGAGCTTCTGGTGCAGGTCCGGCGTGTAGTAGGTCTCGATGTCGGCCGGGGTCACGCCGGTTTCAAGCGCCAGTGCCGCGGTGGCGGCGGTCTTGTTTTCCGGCTGCGCGGCCCAGGTCGCGGCCTTCAGCAGCGTGCGCGCGTAGCGCACCACCGCGTCCGGGCGCTCGCGCACCAGCGAGTTGCTGACCGTCAGCAGGCGCGGGGTGGCGTTGTTGACCTTGGCCCACAGGGGCTTGGCGTCGATCAGGTTGAACAGCATGCGGATGCCGCCGCCGGACTCGCGCTGCATGGCGGCGATCTCGCCGCCCTTGGCGAAGAAGGCGTCCACCTTGCCCTCCAGCAGCGCGTGCATCTGGCAGTTGTAGTAGGAGGGAATCTGCCGCGCCTGCGCATCGGCAAAGCCGGGGTTCAGCAACTGATAGTGATCGCCGGTCTCGACCACGTCCGTGAACACGGCGTCGCCCTCGCGCATGCCGTGCAGTTCGAGCGCCGACACGAACGCCTTCTTGGCCGCGAAGCGGAAGAAATTCATGATCAGCTTCGGCCAGACGGGTAGAGCAAGGCGCTTGCCGGCCAGATCCCGCACCGAGTGGATCGGGTCGTCCGCGCGCACGAAAAGGCCGAGCGTCTCCTCGACGAAGCTGATGCCGAGCAGCGACGTGTCGGCGCCGCGCGAACGCGCCCACACCGGTGGCGAGCCGCCGCCCTCGCGGAACGAGTCCTCCAGCGTGTGCGCGAAGTGCGTGTCGGACTTCTCGCGGCCGAGTTCCTTGATGTTGTGCACCTCGCAGTCGGTGCCGGCGAACTCGCTGTCGAACAGCTTGCGTTGGTAGGCGATGCCGGAGGCGGTCGGCACAGGGCAACGGGTGTACCAGATGGTGCGGGACATGGGTTTTCCTTGCGTGTTGAGGGCGGCTCAGACGCCGATTTCAAGCTCGTGGTGGAAGGCGAAGTCCGGATCGCCGAGCGCGCGCGCCTTGTCGCGGATGTCCGGCCGGTCCAGGAACACGAACCGGCCCTGATCCCAGAGCTTTTCGCCGTCAAACGTGATGGTCGGATCGACCACCGGGATCGACATCTCGCCCGGCTGCACGGCGCCGATGGTGTGGAAGTGCACGATGCGCGGGTTGGCGTGGACCATGTACATCCACTGATCCAAGCCCTGCTCCGGGCCGGCCGTGACGGCGCAGCGCGGGTTGATGCCGGCGTGCCAGGAGTTGACCAGGTACGGCTCCTTGCCCATCTCGCCGCCGCATTTCTCCATGTACGCGCGCAGTTGGGAAATGGCCGCCGCGTCGCCATCGAAGCCCGTGATGCGGCCGTTGTCGATCGCGATCAGCACCGGGCTTGGCAGGGCAATGCCGTTCGGCTCGAACACGTGGATGCCGGACGGCGTCAGCCACCGCACGGCGAGCCGACCGCTGGCCTGCATGCTGTCGAACACCTGGCACACGCCGAGCGGAAACGTGCGCAGCGTGAAGCCGTCGCCGGTGGCCTTGGCGTCGGACTTGGCCGGTTTATCGGCCTTGGGCGACTGGCCGGGCTGCGGGATCGGCCCGCCGAAATCACTGCCGAGCGGACAGGTGATGCGCCAGGACTTCGCCATGCCAAGGCGCGGGCCGAGGTTCTTCAGCACCTCCAGCCACACCTTGTAGGGTACTTGCGCAAACGGCGAGCCGAGCTGGTCCCAGGTCTGCAAGAAGTTCAGCATCTTCATGCCGCGGCCGTTGAACGGCACCATGCGCAGCACGCCCGCGATCATGTGGTTGAAGATGGTCACGTCCGGGGACTCGAAGGCCTTGACCACCGACGGCGGCATGTCCTCGGGGCCCTTGACGGTATCGGTCCACATCACGTGCACGCGCCCGCCGAGCTTGCGCGCCTCGTCGGCGATGATGTCGACGGCAGCCGGCTCGGTGATGCCGTTCTCGTTCAGGATCAGCACCTCGTCGCCGGCCTTCATGTCGCAGCCGTCGATCAGCATGTTGCGCGCGCCGCGGCGCACGTCGTCCTCGGAATAACGGTGATTGGCGCTCGCCGGCAGGCGTTCCACGGTACCCATGGCGGCATTCCTCCTCGGTTCTTTATCTGTGGGGCGGGACGGCCGCATGGTAGGCCGCCACCCGGGGCTTGGCAACGCGACGGAACGCGTCAATCAGGCCGGCAAATCGGCGCCCAGATGCGGCTTGATCGTGTCCAGCAGCGCCTGGTGCACGCGCAGTGTGCCGCCGACCACGTTGCCGGTTTTCATGGCCCGCTCGCCGCCGCGGATGTCGGTGACCACACCACCCGCCTCGCGGATCAACAGCACGCCGGCGGCGATATCCCACGGTTGCAGACCGAGTTCCCAGAAACCGTCGAAACGGCCCGCCGCCACGTAGGCGAGATCAAGCGCCGCCGAGCCCGCACGGCGCACCGCGCAGCCGGCCCGCGACACGGCCTTGAAGGTCTCGGTGTAGGCGTCGAGGTGCTGGTGGGACTTGAACGGAAAGCCGGTGCCGACCACCGCCCCCGGCAGCCGGGTCTGCGCGCTCACGCGCAGGCGGCGGTCGTTCAGGCGCGCGCCCTTGCCGCGCTCGGCCACGAACAGCTCGTCGCGGCCCGGGTCGTAGACCACGCCGACTTCGAGCCGGTCCTTGATCTCCAGGCCAATCGACACCGCGTACCACGGCAGGCCGTGCAGGTAATTGGTGGTGCCGTCGAGCGGGTCGATGATCCAGCGCGCGCCGTGGCTGCCGACGTCGCCCTGCGCGCCGCCCTCCTCGCCCAGGATGGCGTGATCCGGGTAGGCGCGGCGGATGATCTCGACGATGCGCCGCTCGGCCTCGCGGTCGGCCTCGGACACCAGATCGTTCGGGCCTTTGGTTTCGATCCGCAGTTCATCGAGCCGCTCGCCGGTGCGGAGCAGAAAGTCGCCCGCGGCGCGGGCAGCGCGCACGGCGATGGTGAGCAATGGGGACATGTAAAGAACTCGCTGCGGCAGGGGCCGGCATGGCCAGGTGGCGCGCCGGGCGGCAATTTTAGCGCGCGGCGGTTGCCCTTCATCGCGCGGCTAGAATCCGTGCCATGAATGCACTGTCCCGCGTCCGCATCGTGCTGGTCGGCACTACCCATCCCGGCAACATCGGCGCCGTGGCGCGGGCCATGTGCACCATGGCGCTCACCCGGCTGTACCTGGTGCGCCCGAAGTTCTTTCCGCACGAGGAGGCCAGCGCCCGCGCCGCCGGCGCAGACGCCCTGCTCG
>NZ_JBFWOM010000034.1:0-11501 GCF_050250495.1 Immundisolibacter sp.
TGCCCGCCGAGGTGCGCCTGTACGACCGCCTGTTTGCCGTGCCGGACCCGGCCGGCCACGACGACTACCTGTCGCTGCGGAACCCGGATTCGCTGGACGTTTTGCGCGATTGCCTGCTGGAGCCGTCTCTCGCCGACGCCAGCGGCGCCGTGCAGTTCGAGCGCCTCGGCTACTTCACGCCCGACCCCGACAGCCGCCCCGGCGCGCCGGTGTGGAACCGCACCGTGTCGCTGCGGGACACGTGGGCCAAGGTGGCCGCGCGCGGGTAGGCCGCAACCAACGACATGTTCGAACAACTCAAGAACAAGGGCTTTCAGGTGCTCGCCCTGCACCACGCGGAAGCGATCCTGCGGCACGACATGCCGGAGGCCGTGGCCGAGCTGGAGGAAGCCCTGTCGGGGATCGAAATTCCGGTGGAGGAACTGGTGCGCGGTGGTGGCGGCGAGGGCGCCATGACGCAGCGCCTGCGCCGCGCGCTCGCCGACACGCACGGCTGGCGCAGGCACAACTTTGTGATCAGGAAGATCGTCGATGGCGTTGAGAAGGAGTCGACCTCGCACGAAATCGACCACGTCAAGCGTTTTGCCGGCGGCACGTTCGCGCTCGAAATCGAGTGGAACAACAAGGATCCGTTCTTCGATCGGGATCTCGAAAATTTCAAACGCCTGCATGCCGACGGCGTGATATCCGTCGGCGCCATCGTCACGCGCGGCGAGTCACTGCACAATGCGCTGCGCGACCTGGTGGCGGCTTTCGCCCGGCAAGCGGGCATCAGGGATCTGACCGCGGCATCGCGGTTTTACGCGCCGACGCAGCGCCAGATCGGGCTTATCGAGCAGGCGGCCAAGGCAAGAAACTCGTTCGAGGACGGTTGGGCGCACGCCTTCGTGTCGGACAAGTTCGGCGAGGCGACTACGCATTGGCGAAAGCTGGAAGATCGCGTGCGTCGCGGCGTCGGGAATCCGTGTCCGTTGTTGTTGATTGGCATCCCGGCGCAGGTCGTCACGGTGCACAGCGGGGAGTAAGGACTTGACTGCCAAGATTTACAGCCTGACCGAGCCGAACCCGGCCGAGGACCTGCTGGCCAAGATGACCGGCCAGTACGCGACCATCCTGGCGGACCCGCCGTGGCAGTTTCAGAACCGCACCGGCAAGGTGGCGCCCGAGCACCGGCGCCTGCTGCGCTACCCGACCATGGAACAGCGAGAGATTCTCGAACTGCCGGTCGCCAAACTGGCCGCGGCCCGATCGCACCTTTACCTGTGGGTGCCCAATGCGTTGCTGGCCGAGGGCCTGCGCGTGATGGAGGCGTGGGGATTCACCTACAAGTCGAACCTCGTCTGGCACAAGGTGCGCAAGGACGGCGGATCGGACGGTCGCGGCGTCGGCTTTTACTTCCGCAACGTCACCGAGTTGGTGCTGTTCGGGGTGCGCGGCAGCATGCGCACGCTGCCGCCGGGCCGTACGCAGGTGAACCTGCTGGCCACCCGCAAGCGCGAGCATTCGCGCAAGCCGGACGAGATATACGACATCGTGGAGGCCTGCTCGCCCGGTCCGTATCTCGAACTGTTTGCACGCTTTCCGCGCGAAGGCTGGCACCAGTGGGGTAACGAGGACGTTGAGGAGAACTCGTACCACGGTGTGGCCCGGCGCAAGGGGCACGTGGAACCGCAGTTACGTCTGCTGGAGACCCCGCGGGGTTACGGCAGCAAGTCCGGTTCGAGCAAGTAGCTGCGCGGTACCGCCCGCCACCCCGATGCGGGTGGCAGGCGTACGTGGAAAACGGATTTTCGATGGCCCAACGATCGTGAGGAGCGAGCAATGAACGACACTAACCGCCTGGCCCTGCACAGCGCCCCGCAGGCGACGGACAACCCGCTGCTGCCGCTCTACGAGGCGCAGCGCGCGGCGTTTCTGCGCGTCGGGCCGACCAGTTACGAGCACCGCATCGAGGCGCTGAAGCGCCTGCGCCAGGCGGTGGTGGACCATCACGAGCGGATTCTGGACGCGGTCGATGCCGACTTCGGCCACCGCTCGCGGCACGAGACGTTCTTTGCGGACGTGATCGGCCTGCTCGGCGAGATTCGCCACACCCGCAAGCACCTTAAAAATTGGATGCGCCCGCGCCGCGCCGGCTGGAGCCCGCAGTTCCCGCTCGCCAAGGCGCGGATTCACTATCAGCCGCGCGGCATCATCGGCGTGATCGGCCCGTGGAACGTGCCGGTGCTGCTGACGCTGTCGCCGCTGATCGGCGCCATCGCCGCCGGCAACCGGGCGCTCATCAAGACCTCAGAGTTCTGCCCGCGCACGGCCGAGGTCGTGACGTCCATCGTCAACCAGGCCTTCACGCCGGACGAGGTGGCCGTGGTCAATGGCGGCGCCGATGTCGCCGCGCACTTCTCGGCGCTGCCGTTCGATCACCTGATCTTCACCGGCTCGACGCAGGTCGGGCGCATCGTGATGCGCGCGGCGAGCGAGAACCTGACGCCGGTGACGCTGGAGCTTGGCGGCAAGTCGCCGACCATCATCAGCGCCGACTACCCGCTCGACGTCGCCGCCGCACGCATCGTGCAGGGCAAGCTGCTGAACGGCGGGCAGGCGTGCATCGCGCCGGATTACGTGTTCGTGCCGACCGGCCGGCGCGCGGAGCTGCTGCAGGCGCTGCACGCGGCGGTCGCGCGCAGCTACCCGACGCTCGCCGGCAATCCGGATCTGACCTGGATCGTGAACGAGCGGCACTTCGAGCGCCTCAAGGCCCACATCGCGGACGCCCGCGCCAAGGGCGCCGAGGTTGTCGAGATCAACCCCGGCGGCGCTGCGCCGCGCGAGGGCGAGCGCGTGCTGCCGCTGACCGTGCTGCTCGGCGTCACCGACGACATGACCGTGATGCAGGAGGAAATCTTCGGCCCGGTGCTGCCGGTGAAGACCTACGACGACCTCGCGCAGGTCATCGACTACGTAAACAGCCACCCGCGGCCGCTGGCGCTCTACCACTTCGACGAGAACGCCGAGCGCACCGCGCGCGTGCTGGATCAAACCGTCTCCGGCGGCGCCTGCGTGAACGACGTGCTGTTCCACGTGGCCCACGAGGGGCTGCCGTTCGGCGGCGTGGGACCGAGCGGCATCGGCCGCTATCACGGCTTCGACGGCTTCGTCACCTTCTCGCACCAGAAGAGCGTGCTGTACCAGAGCCGCTGGTCGGTGCAGTCGCTGATCCGCCCGCCGTACGGGCCGCGTCTTGAGCGCGTGATGCAGCTCGCGCTGCGCTGGCTGTAACGGGCACCGTCGCGCAGCTTGTGCCGGGGCGAGGCGGCGCGTACTGTGCGCGCCCAATCGCTTCTTGGGAGGGAGGCTGACTTGGATATCCGCTTTCTGCGTGCCTTCCTGGCCAACCCGCTGCGGATGGGCGCAGCGTTTCCGAGCAGCCCCATGCTGGCCGGGGAAATCACCAACCCGATCGACTTTGCCCGCTCCCGGGTCATCGTCGAACTTGGCCCCGGCACCGGCGCCTTCACGCGTCTGCTGGCCGAGCGGGCGCACCCTGCCTGCCGGATACTGGCGCTCGAACTCGACCCTGACCTTGCCCGGTTCGCCGCTGCGCGTTACCCGCGGGTCGAGGTGATTCACGCCGCCGCGCAGAGCCTGCCGCAGGTGCTGGCCGAGCGGGGCATCGAGGCCGTCGACGCGGTGGTGAGCGGCCTGCCGTTTGCCAATTTCGGCGCCACACAACAGGCGCAGGTGGTGGACGCGGTGCGGGCGGCCCTGCGCCCGGGCGGCAGCTTCGTGTCGTACAGCTTCATGCACGCCCAGGTGCTGCCCACCAGCCGCCGCTTCCGGCGCAGTCTGAAAGCCCTGTTCGGTCGGCTGGATATCCACCCGGTGCTGCTGAACGCACCGCCAGCGCTGGTGTATCGCTGCGTCGCCTGAGCGAGCCGCCCGGAGCTATCGGGCCGTGGGCGGCACGCGACAGACGGTGACTGCCGGCGTCTGACCGGGCTCCAGCGTCACCGACAGAAAGCTGCCCGGCTCGCCCAGCACCGGGTGCGGCGCGCCGCTGTACCAGGCGGTGGTGGCACCGGCCGACACGTCTCGCGCGCAGTGGATGTGCCCGAGCGCGAGGTAGTCGAACTCGGCATCCTCGATTTCGTGCGCGTGGATGGGCGAGGAATTGCGCGACTCGCCCGCCGCCGGCACGTGCACGCCGTGCGCCATTCCGAGGTACCACAGCCTGGGATCCGGCCGCGCCGGCGGGTCCGCCAGCGGCCGGTGCCCCGGGTGATGGTCGATCACTCCCCTGCCCCACACCGCCACGCCGAGCGCGTCCAGCGTCACCGTCTGTCCGTCCGGGTCCAGCAGCAGGTGCAGGCCGGCGGCGGCAAAGTCGTGGCGGTGGTAGATGGCGTTCTCGGCCAGGCAGTCGTGGTTGCCAGGAATCATCGCCACCGGGAACGGCAGCGCCGCCAGACGCTCGCAGGCCCACTCGATGGTCTCGACGCTGGCGCGGTTGTGGTCGAACAGGTCGCCCGCCAGGAGCATGAGATCCGGCTCACGAGCCTCGATGGCGGTGAGCAGTTCCTCGAACTGTGCCCGGTCGCGGTCGCGGCGCGAGCGGTTCCAGTCGCCGCCGAAGTAGTCGCTGTCGAGGTGAATGTCCGAGCAATGCGCCAGGCGCAGAAGGCGGTGCATGGAAGGCAAACAGTCGTTCAGTGGGGGCGCACAAGATACCACCGCCGCCCGCGCGCCCGGCGGGTTCAGACGGGCCGTTCGGCGCCGAGCGAGATGCGGTGCATCACGCGCCGGTGACCGTGGTAATCGTTGATCGGGTTGTGCTGCGTGCAGCGGTTGTCCCACAGCGCGAGTGTGCCGACCTGCCAGCGCAGGCGGCAGGTGAATTCCGGCCGCGTGAGGTGCGCGAAAAGGTAGTTCAGCAACGGTGCGCTTTCGGCCTCGGTCATGCCGTCGAAGCGCACCGTGTGGCCGCCGTTCACGTACAGCAGCCTGCGGCCGGTTTCCGGGTGCGTGCGCACCACCGGGTGCACCGACGCGAGTTCCGTGCCGGGCCCGAGCTTGGCGCCGCTGTCCGCGAGGCGATCCTCGCGCGTCCTGGTGACGTCGGCCTTGGCCGAGCTGTTGACCGCGCGAAGACCCTCCAGCATCCGCCGCATGCCGTCCGACAATGCCTCGTAGGCGAGGTACATGTTGGCGAACAGCGTGTCGCCGCCGACGGGTGGAATCTCGCGCGCCAGCAATGTGGCGCCGATCGGCGGGGTGTCCAGATACGCCGTGTCCGAGTGCCACAGGCCGCCGAAGTTGACGCGCTCGTGTGCCAGCTTCACCACCGGCACGATCAGCGGGTAGCCGTCGAGCCCTTTCAGCATGGGGTATTCGACCGGCTCCGCGATGCGCCGGGCAAAGGCGAGGTACTGGTCGGCGTCGAGGTGCTGGTCCCGAAAGAACAGCACCAGATGTTCGAGCCAGGCGCGCCGGATGGCGTCGATCAGACCGGCGTCGAGCGGCTGTCCGAGATCGACGCCAAACACCTCGGCGCCGAGGGCACCCGCCACCGGCCGCACGTCAAGCTCCGGGTAAGGCATCGGTCCGCTCGCCTGCCGGGCCGCGGGGCTGTCTCAGCCGCCCCGGTGATAACTCACCACCAGGTCCACCTCTTCCTTCGAACCCAGGATCACCGCCACGCGCTGGTGAATCTTCTCGGGCTGCATGTCGAGGATGCGCTCGTAGCCGGTGCTGGCGGCGCCGCCGGCCTGCTCCACCACGTAGCCGATCGGGTTCGCCTCGTACATCAGACGCAGCTTGCCGGGCTTGGCCGGGTCCTTGGTGTCGCGCGGGTACATGAAGATGCCGCCGCGCGTCAGCAGGCGGTACACGTCGCCCACCATCGAGCCCACCCAGCGCATGTTGAAGTCGCGCCCGCGCGGCCCCTCCTTGCCGGCCATGCATTCGCTGACATAACGCTGCACCGGCGGCTGCCACCAGCGCTGATTGGACGCGTTGATGGCGTACTCGGACGTGCGCTCCGGGATGCGGATGTCGGGCTGCGTCAGCAGGAACTCGCCGCTGACCGGGTCGAGCGTGAAGCCCTGCACGCCGTGGCCGAAGCTGAGCACCATCACCGTCGCCGGGCCATAGACGGTGAAGCCGGCCAGCACCTGACGGCTGCCCGGCTGCAGGAAATCGCTGTCGGTGAGACCCGCCGCGCCGTTTGGCGCGCGCAGGATGGAGAAGATGGAACCGACCGAGATGTTGACGTCGATGTTGGACGAGCCATCCAGCGGGTCCAGCAGCACGAGATACCCGCCGCTCGCGCCCGGCACGCGGTAGGCGCCGTCGAGTTCTTCGGAGGCGATGCCGGCCACCGCGCCGGTCCAGGACAGCGCCTGCATGAAGGCGTCGTTCGACAGCACGTCGAGCTTTTTCTGCGTCTCGCCGGAGGCGTTGGCGCTATCCATCGCCCCCAGCACGCCGGCCAGCGCGCTGCGCGCCAGTGCGGCCGAAATCTCGCGGCTGGCGGCGCCAATCTGCTGCACCACCAGAGCCAGCGCCGGGTCGAGCTGCCCGGCGCGGGCCGCCTGCGTGAGGTGTTGGAGAAGGGATACGCGCTCGCTCATGGCACTGTCCTGACGCTGCTGCGGCAACAAAAAAAAGGCCCGCCAGAATAGCCGATCGGCGCGGGCGCGGCTGCTAAGCTGCGGCCCGCCACCGGAGGAGAAAACCATGCCCGCAGCCGTCGCCGTGAAGGTGTTCTTCAACTTCCGCAGCCCCTATTGCTACCTCGCGTCGAAGACGATGTTCGAGGTGCTGGGCCGCTTCGACTGCGACGTGCAGTGGCGCCCGCTCGGCGGCTGGGACGGCCGTTCCTCGCCGGAACGCGCCAAGGGCAAGCTGCCCATCGCGCGCCAGGACGTGCGCCGCTGGTGCCGGCGCATGGGCATCCCCTTCACCCCGCCGCCGGTGACTACAGACCCCACGCGCGCCGGCGCGGCCTCGCTGCTCGCCGAGCAGCAGGGGCGCCTGCCCGAGTACGTGATCGAGGTGATGCACGCCGAGTGGGGCGAGGGCCGCGACATCGGCGACCTTGACGTGCTGCGCGAGGCCGGCCAGCGCGCCGGGCTCGACCCGGACGCACTCGCGCGGGCGGCCGACGACCCGGCGCTGCTGGCACGCCTTGCCGATCACTGGCAGCAGGCGCAGGCGGTCGGCGTGTTCGGCGTGCCGAGCTTCGTGGTCGGCGAGGAGGTGTTCTGGGGCAACGACCGGCTCGATTTTCTGGCCGAGCACCTGACCGAACTTGGGGCCGCGCGGGCGTCATCGCGCGCTTGAAATACGCCCGCCGCGGAAGGACTGTGGGAGCGGCGCCCTCGCCGCGAATCCGATAAGGATTGGCCCGAGGGCGGGCCTCCCACAGTACGAACCAGCGGCACAGTTCGGCTGTTTGAGCCACCAATACAACCGCCATTTCCATCATTCTTTTTCAACACCACGAGGCAAGGAGAACCCGATGGCACGCGTCAAGGACAAGGTCGTATTCATCTCGGGCGGGGCTTCCGGCATGGGCCGCGCGCACGCGCTGCGCCTGGCCGGCGAAGGCGCCCGCATCGCCATCAGCGACCGCAACGAGCAAGGCCTCGCGCAAACGCTCGCCGCCGTGCAGGCCACCGGCGCCGAAGCCGCCGCCTGGCCGCACGACGTGACCGACGAGGCCGCCTGGGACCGCGTGGTGGGCGACGCCTGCGCACGCTTCGGGCGCATCGACGTGCTGGTCAACAACGCCGGCGTGGCGAGCAGCACCGCGTCCGTGCTCGACATCAGCGCCGACGAGTGGGACCGGGTGATGGCCATCAATGCGCGTGGCGTGTTCCTCGGCCTGCGCGCCGTCGGCCGCACGATGCGCGATCAGGGCCACGGCGGCAGCATCATCAATATCTCGTCCGTGTTCGGCATCGTCGGCGGGGCGATGGCCTCGCCCTACTGCGCCAGCAAGGGCGCGGTGCGCCTGCTGACCAAGGCCGCCGCGGCGGATCTCGCGGACTTCAACATCCGCGTCAACTCGGTCCACCCGGGGCTGATCGACACGCCGATGCTGGACGGCCTGCTGGCCAAGGAAGGCGAGGTGCGCCAACGCATGCTCGGCGTGCAGTTGCAGCGCCGCGCGGCCGACCCGGACGAGGTGTCGTCGGCGGTGTTGTTTCTGGCCAGCGACGAGTCGTCGTTCATGACCGGCTCGGAGCTGGTGGTGGACGGCGGCTGGACCGCGCGCTGACCGCATCTGAAAGCCGCCATGGCCGACCAGGCGCACATCCTCAGCGGCTACCGCGTGCTCGATTTCACGCAGGTGGTGGCCGGGCCGACGGTCACGCGCCTGATGGCCGAGATGGGCGCCGAGGTGATCAAGGTGGAGCTTGCGCCGGGCGGCGATCTCGCGCGCCTGCTGCCGTTCATCCGTGACGGCCGCAGTGGCTACTTCGTGCAGCAGAACCGCGGCAAGCACAGCCTGTGCGTGGACGCGCGCAGCGCCGAGGGCCGGCAGATCCTGCGCGAGCTGGCCGGCACGGTAGACGTGCTGGTCGAGAGCTTTGCGCCCGGTGCGATCGGTCGTCTGGGCCTCGACTGGGACACCGTGCACGCGCTGAACCCGCGGCTGGTCATGTGCTCGATCTCGGCCTTCGGGCAGACCGGGCCGATGGCCGGCCTGCCGGGCTACGACTACATCGCGCAGGCCTACGCCGGGTTCACCGACCTGATCGGCGAGGAAAACGGCTCGCCTTACTTTCCGCAGCTCGCGTTCGGTGACGCCGCCACCGGCGGCTTTGCACTGGCGGCGGTGCTCGCCGCGCTGCTGCACCGCGAGCGCGGCGGGCCGGGGCAATACCTCGACGTGAGCCTGCTGGATGTGTACCTGAACGGCCAGGAAATCGCCGTGCAGGCGGCGAGCTTGAGTGGCGGCGCCGTCGCGCCGCGGCGCACCGGCCGCCAGCATTTCTCGGTCTGCCCGCTTGGCATTTTTCGCGGCGCGCAGGGCTATCTGGTCATCGTCGGGCTCGGCAAGCAGTGGGATCAGCTCTGCCGAGTGCTGGGCCGCCCGGAACTGGCGACCGATCCGCGCTACGCCAGCAACGCCGCCCGCGTGCAGCACGTGGACGAGGTGGCGGCGCTGATCGAAACCTGGCTCGCCGCGGTCGGCGACGATGCCGAGGCCATCCGCCGGCTGGAGGCCGAGCGCGTGCCCGTGGCGCCGGTGCTGTCCGTGCCGGAAGTGATGCGCCTGCCGCAGGTGGAGGCGCGCGGCGCCGTGCGCACTGTGGTGGACCGGGCGCTTGGCGCGTTCGAGATTCCCGGCGTGCCGCTGCGCTTTTCGGCGTTCAGCGAACCGCTCGAACTCGACGCGCCGTTTCTGGGCGAGCACAACGCGGCGGTGTTGCAGCGGCATCTCGGCTACGACGCGGCGCGCGTGGCGGCGCTCGAAGCCGCCGGCGTGCTGCACCGCGAGCCGCTGCCCGCGACCGCGGCGCGCTGATACCGCGTCAGGCCGCGCGCCGGCGGCCGACGCCGATGGTGTCCAGATCATGCCCCGGCACCACCCGTCCGGAGTAATGGCGCCCGGCGAGCTTGAGGCGATCGTCACCGAGGTTGTGCGGGATCACGTGGCTCAGCACCAGCGTTTTGGCGCCCGCGCGTTCGGCCACGCGGCCGGCGTCCTCGATGGACGTGTGCGCCGACAGCAGGTGGTGCTTGAGCGCGTCGATGGCCTCGTCGAACGGCGGCGGGAACAGCCGGTCCACCCAGGCGGCGTCGATCACCTCGTGCACCAGCACGTCGGCGTCGCGCGCCAGGCGCACCAGGTTGTCGCACGGCGCCGTGTCGCCCGAGAACACCACCGAGCCCTCCGCGCTGTCGAAACGGAACGCGAACGACGGGAACACCGGCGCGTGCGCCACCAGCGTGGCCGTGACGCGCACGTTCGCATCCGACCACACCTCGAACGGCGCCATGTGCGGCGCCGGCGTCTGGTTGGGGGTGACGAAGCCCGGAATGGTCGGCAGCGCGATGTCCCGCACCTGCACCAGCCCGCGCAGGTCCGGCCACAGGTAGTCGCGAATCCGGTCGTTCAGATCAGTCGCAAAGGCCCGGAAGATGCCATCCGTCATCTGCACCGTGCCCGGCGTCGGCGCCTCCGGGAACACGGCCGGCGGCTCCTTGGCCGGCCGGCCGGGCACCTGGAACACCGGCGGCAACTCGCCCCGCGGCCCGGGACCGAGCACCTCAAGCGGCTGGCGCCGACCCAGGCCCGCCGTCCAGCCCTGCAACAGCAGGTTGTTGTAATCGACCACGTGGTCGGAGTGCAGGTGCGTGAAGAACAGCGCCCGCAGCGGCTCCAGCAGCGCAAAGGTCTGTGGCTGGTCGCTGTCGTTCATCAACGCCCGGGCCAGCTGCCCGGCGGCGCCGTCGCCGCAGTCCACCATGTACGTGGACTCGCCCACCCGCAACGCGGAGGCGATGCCACGCCGGTTGCTGCCCGGAAACCACGCCGGCCCGCCGGCGGTGCCGAGCAGGATCAGGCGCGTGTCGTACTGCTTGCCATCATCGCCGCGCGCGCTGCCCGTGCTGGCCGCGCCCGCTGCGAGCGGCGCGCCGCCGAGCATCAACGACACCGCCGCGAGACTGGCGCCCGCCCCCGCCTTCAGCAAACCGCGGCGCGACAGTGCAAGCTGGACTGCGTGGCCGACTTCCTGACACATACCCCCTCCTGCGCGCGTTGTTTGGGCGCAGTGTAGGCGGCGCTGAAGGGCGAATCACACGGGGCTGGGTGCCCTACTCCACCGTCACGGATTTGGCGAGGTTGCGCGGCTGGTCGACGTCGGTGCCGCGGATCACCGCCACGTGGTAGGCCAGCAGTTGCAGCGGCACGGTGAACAGCACCGGCGTCAGGTGCCGGATGCCGTCGGTCGGCACGTTCACCAGCGCCACGTTGCCGGCGTCGAGCCCGGCCTGCGCGTCGGCGAACACCAGCAGGCGGCCGCCGCGGGCGCGGACTTCTTCCATGTTGGACTTGAGCTTTTCGAGCAGCGGGTCGTTCGGCGCCACCGCCACCACCGGCATGTCGGCATCCACCAGCGCCAGCGGCCCGTGCTTGAGCTCGCCCGCGGCGTAGGCCTCGGCGTGGATGTAGGAGATTTCCTTCAGCTTGAGCGCGCCTTCGAGCGCCACCGGATACTGCACGCCGCGCCCCAGGAACAGCGCGTGGTGCTTGTCCGAGAAATCCGGCGCCAGCGCCTCGATCGGCTCGTCCAGCACCAGCGTGTCCTGCACCGCGGCCGGCAGGCGACGCAGCTCGTCGACCAGCTCGGCTTCCGCGGCCGCGTCCAGGCGGTGCCGGCGGCCGAGCGCGATCACCAGCAGCATCAGCGCCGTGAGCTGCGTGGTGAAGGCCTTGGTGGAGGCGACGCCGATCTCGGGCCCGGCGTGGGTCATGAGCTTCAAGTCCG
>NZ_JBFWOM010000035.1:0-10008 GCF_050250495.1 Immundisolibacter sp.
CCGCTGTCCGCTTCCTTCAGAAACCCGATGATCTGCTCTTCGCTATACCGCTTCTTCACGTCCGACCTCCTTCGGTCTCAGTCGGACTCTAAGCCTCCGCGCTACTCAATCAGGGGGTAACGTCGCACCCAGGACACAAACCGCGGTGGCGCTCTAAGGACTGTCCCGGCGCGCGGAGGGCTGGGATGGGAGCGTTCTGGATGGGATCTGCGGCCAGCCCATCCAGGCGGACGGCGCCAACCGCACGCTGTCGCGCTGATGGCCGGGCATCCCCCATGCCGAGCACCGCCGGCGGCATCAGCGTTGCCTTCCCCACGCCAGCCTTGCCGGCGAGCGCGGGGAAGGCGCTGCAGGATCAGGGCTTCTCGGGCGCCTCGCAGCTTTCGCTGGTCGTGATGTCGGCCCGATTTTCCTCGACCGTCTTCGGCCCGACGCCGGACACATTGGCGAGGTCGTCGGCGCTCTTGAACGGGCCGTTTTCGGTGCGGTAGGCGATGATGGCCGCCGCCTTGGCGTCCCCTACGCCCTTCAGCCCGCCGGCCAAGGCTGCCGCGTCGGCGCAATTGATGTCGACGGGTGCGGCAGTGGCCAGGCCGCCAAACACCGCGATGCATCCAGCGAAACCCATGCGAGACAGTGTGGACATGATCTTTCTCCGTTGCGATGGTCTGAGTGGACGGTTACGTTCGATCGCTCCAGTGCAGCCCGCGGGGGATGCCCCCTTGTTGTGCCGACGGTCGCGCCCTGTGGAACGCCTCCACCGCCGCGTGTCGGTGCGGCCTGCGCGAGCGATTGTGCGAGCCCCAGCCGGAGGTGCTTATGCAACGTGTCACATGGAAGAATGAGAGGATGTCGGCCGTTACGCCGCGGCCGGTCTACGAGGGGCGGCGGCGACTCTTGCAGGCGGGCCTCGGCGCGGGACTTGCTGCACTGCTGCCCGGCGCCGGAAAAGCCGCAGCGCCGCCGGGGCCGCTAGCCGGTGCCGAACGCGGGCCATTCGGCACCGACGAGAAACTGACGCCCCGGGAACTGGTAACCGGCTACAACAATTTCTATGAGTTCGGCACCGACAAGGCGGACCCGGCGGCCAACGCGCACACCCTGCGCCCGCGCCCCTGGCAGGTGCGAATCGACGGCGCGGTGGCGCAGCCGCTGACGCTCGACGTCGACGACCTGGTGCAGCCCAGAAGGCTGCAGGAGCGCGTCTACCGCCTACGCTGCGTGGAGGGCTGGTCGATGGTGATCCCGTGGATCGGCCTGCCGCTCGCCGACCTGCTGCGGCGCGTGGAGCCGCTCGGGTCGGCGAAGTTCGTCGAATTCACCACGCTGCACGACCCGGACCGGATGCCCGGCCAGCGGCGCGACGTGCTGCCCTGGCCGTACGTGGAGGGCCTGCGTCTTGACGAGGCGATGCACCCGCTCGCGTTTCTCGCGGTCGGCCTGTACGGCGACGTGCTGCCGAACCAGAACGGCGCGCCGCTGCGCCTGGTGGTGCCCTGGAAATACGGTTTCAAGAGCGTGAAGTCGATCGTGCACATCCGCTTCACGGAGCAGCAGCCCGCCACCAGTTGGAACATCGTCGCGCCGCGCGAGTACGGCTTCTACGCCAACGTGAACCCGCAGGTGGACCACCCGCGCTGGTCGCAGGCCCGGGAGCGGCGCCTCGGCGAGGGCCTGTTCTCACCCCGCCGGCCGACGCTGCCCTTCAATGGCTACGCGGAGCAGGTGGCGGGGCTGTACGCGGGCATGGACCTGCGGCAGGACTTCTGACGGATGCCGGCCGCTGCGTTGCGGGCGCGCCTGTGGCAGGCCAGCCTTTGGGTGCTGGCGATCGCCCCGGCGCTCGCGCTGCTGTGGCGAGCGCTCGGCGATCGTCTCGGCGCCAATCCGGTGGAAGCGCTCACGCTTGAGCTAGGGCAGTGGGCGCTGCGCTTTGTGCTGCTCACGCTGGCGGCGACGCCGGTGCGGCGTCTCACCGGCTGGTCGGTGCCGCTGCGCCATCGCCGACTGCTGGGCCTGACCGCGGCGTCGTATGCCTTGCTTCATCTGCTGGTCTACATGGTGCTCGACCAGGGCCTGCTGTGGTCGCAGATCATCGCCGACGTGCTCAAGCGCCCGTTCATCACCGCCGGCATGGCGGCGTTCGCGCTGCTGCTGCCGCTCGCCGCCACGTCGTTCGACGGCGCCATCCGCCGACTGGGCGCGCGGCGCTGGCAGGCGCTGCATCGCCTGGTGTACGTGGCGGCCGGCCTCGCGCTGCTGCACTTCTGGTGGAAGGTGAAGGCCGACACGCGCGAGCCGGCCATTTACCTTGCCGTGTTTGTCCTACTATTGGCCGCCCGCTGGCTCGCGCTGCGTCGCCGCGCGCCCACGCCTGCGGCGCCGCCCGCCCCCCGTTCGACCCACTGAGCCACCCCTTGGATTCACTGCGTACGCTGCGCGATTTCTTGCGCTGGGGCGCCAGCCGCTTTGCCGCCGCCGGCGTCTTTTTCGGCCACGGCACGACCGGCGCGGCCGACGAGGCGGCGGTGTTGATCGCGCACGCGCTGCATCTGGACCTGCCGCTCGCGCCGGAATTCATGGACGCGGCGCTCACTACCAGCGAGCGCGCCGCCGTGCTGGCGCTGTTCGAGCGGCGCGTGACGCAGCGCCTGCCGGCGCCCTACCTCACCGGCGAGGCGTGGTTCGCCGGGCTGCGGTTTGCGGTGGACCCACGGGTACTGATCCCGCGGTCGCCGATTGCCGAACTCATCGACCGCGGCTTTGCACCGTGGTTCGACGACGCGCCCCCGGCACGTATTCTCGACATCGGCACCGGCAGCGGCTGCATCGCCATCGCCTGCGCGCTCGCGTTCCCGGACGCCCAGGTGGACGCGGTCGACATCAGCGCCGACGCGCTCGCGGTGGCGCAGACGAACGTCACGCGCTATGGCCTTCAGGACCGCATGCGCCTGCTGCGCTCGGACCTCTACGCGGCGCTGCGCGGGGAGCGCTACGACCTCATCGTGAGCAACCCGCCCTACGTGCCGCAGGCCGAGTACGCGCAGTTGCCGGTCGAGTATCGCCACGAGCCGGCGGGCGCCCTGCTGTCGCCGGACGAGGGCCTTGAGCACCCGCTGCGCATCCTGCGCGGCGCCGCGGCGCACCTGACCGAGCGCGGCGTGCTGGTACTGGAGGTGGGCGCCACCTGGCCGGCGCTGGCCGAGCGCCTGCCCGACTGGCCGCTGCTGTGGCTGGAGCTCGAACGTGGCGGCGAGGGCGTGGCGCTGATCGGCCGCGACGAACTGCAACAGGCGCTTCGCTGACGGGGGATTTCAGCCGCCGAGCTGCCGGTGCCGCACCAGCACTTCGCCATGCAGCGTGCGCGCCTGAACCGCCGTGAAGTGCTGAGCGAGCCGCTCCGCCATGTAGACGGACCGGTGTCGACCCCCGGTGCAGCCGATGCCGACCGTGAGCTGACTGCGGTCGCTGCGCGCGAAAGCCGGCAACCAGGTCTCCAGGAACTGGCAAACGCTCTCGAACATGCGCTCGACGTCCGGCTGGGCCGCCAGAAAATCGCGCACCGGCGCATCGCGCCCGGTGAACTCGCGCAGCGCCGGCTGCCAGTGCGGATTCGGCAGGCAGCGCATGTCGAACACGAGGTCCGCGTCGAGCGGCGTGCCGAACTTGTAGCCGAACGACTGGAACACCAGCAGCGGCGCCTGCGGCCCGTGGCTGAGCAGCTCGCGCACCTTGTTGCGCAGCTGGTAGATGTTCTGGCCAGAGCTGTCGATGAGCAGGTCTGCCAGTTCCGAGATCGGCGCCAGCAGCGCCTGTTCGGCATCGATCGCGTCGCTGACCGACCCGCCCTTGCTGGCCAGCGGGTGCTGACGACGGGTCTCGTTGTAGCGGTTGATCAGCGTTTGCCGGTCGGCGGTGAAGAACAGCACCTGGCAGTCGGCGCCGCTGGCGCGGATCGCGTTCAGGATGCCCGGGAAGGCTTGCAGGTCCGAAAAATTGCGCGCGTCGATACCGACCGCGGCCGGCGGATGGGTGTCGTTGCGCGCCAGCTCCTGCCCCAGTGCCGGCAACAGCGCAATCGGCAGGTTGTCGACGCAGTAGAAACCCATGTCCTCCAGCGCGTGCAGCGCCGTGGACTTGCCCGCCCCGGACAGCCCACTGACGATGATCACGCGCTGCTGCGACATGGTGACCTCAGGTCTTGCGGCGGGCCGCCTTGCGCCGTTCGGTGGTCGAGCCGATGCCCATGCCTTCGCGGTATTTCGCCACCGTGCGGCGGGCCACGTTGATACCGGCCTCGTTCAACGTCTCGGCGATGTCGTTGTCGCTGAGCGGGCTGCCGGGTGTCTCGGCGGCGATCAGGTCGCGTATGCGGGCCCGAATGGCGGTGGCCGACACGGCGCCGCCGTCGCTGGTCGACACGTGGCTTGAGAAGAAGAACTTCAGCTCGTAGATCGCCCGCGGGGCGTGCATGTACTTGCGGTTGGTGGCGCGCGAGATGGTCGACTGGTGCAGGCCAAGCTCGTCCGCGATGTCCTGCAGCACCAGCGGCACCATGGCGTGCGGGCCGTCCTCGAAGAACGCCACCTGCCGCTGCACGATGGCGCGCGCCACCTTCACCAGCGTGTCGTTGCGGCTCTTGAGGCTGTTGATGAACCAGCGCGCCTCCTGCAGGCGGTTTTTCAGGTACTCGTTGTCGGCGCCGGTGTCGCGCCGGCGGATCATGCCGGCGTAGGTCTGGTTCACGCGCAGCTTGGGCGCGATCGCCGGGTTCAGCTCCACCTGCCAGCTGCCGCGGACCTTGCGCACCAGCACGTCCGGCACGATGTACTCGGGCTCCTCGGCGTCGAGACTGGTGCCCGGGCGCGGGTTCAGCGCCTGGATCAGCCGTACGGCCTGATCGAGCGCGTCAGCCGTCAGGCCGGTCGCGCGCAGTATGGCCTTGTAGTCGTGCTCGGCGAGCAGCTCGACGTGCTCGACCACCGCCAGGGCGGCCGCCCGCAGGGACTCGTCCAGCCCCTCGAATTGCTCGATCTGCAAGCGCAGACATTCGGCAAGATCACGCGCCGCCACGCCCGGCGGGTCGAAGTGCTGAATGCGTCGCAGCACCGCGAGCAGCTCGGTCTCGTCCACCGGCTCCTCGCGCCCCTCGCTGGCCGTGGCGCACAGTTCCTTGATCGGCTGCCCGAGGTAGCCGTCCGGGCGGATGGCGTCCAGGATCAGCTCCGCGATCAAACGGTCATCCGGGCTGAACGGGGTCAGGTCCAGCTGCCACAGCAGGTGGTCGTGCAGCGTCTCGGGCTTGCTCGACGTGGCAGTGAAATCGCTGTTGTCATCCTCGTCGCGGCTGCCCGCGCCGGTGCCGGCGGCAAGATCGATGAAGGTGTCTTCCCAGTTGCCGTCGACCCCCAGCTCCTGCGGAATGTCGGTCGTGGACTCGAACTCCAGCGCCCGTTCCGGCTGCTCCGGCGCGCTCAAGGGCACCAGTTCCTCGGCGAGACCGTCGGCCACCTCGTCCTCGGCTTCGAGCAGCGGGTTCGCGTCCAGCGCTTCGCGGATTTCGAGTTGCAGGTCGAGCGTCGACAGTTGCAGCAGGCGGATGGCCTGCTGCAACTGGGGCGTCAGGGCCAGGTGCTGCGAGACGCCGAGTTCGAGACCTTGCTTCATGCGACAGCCGGGGATGATGCTTTAGCAAGAAGCGTACCGCAGCCGCCTACAGGCGCAAAGCGGGCGCGCTAGAGCTGGAACGCGTCGCCCAGGTAAACGGCCCGCACGCGATCGTCGGCGAGGATGGTTTCCGGCGCGCCGGCCGCCATCACCTCGCCTTCGTTGACGATGTACGCGCGGTGGCAGATGCCGAGCGTCTCGCGCACGTTGTGGTCGGTGATCAGCACGCCGATGCCGCGCGCGGCAAGGTCGCGGATGATCCGCTGGATGTCGATCACGGTAATCGGATCGACGCCCGCGAACGGCTCGTCCAGCAGCATGAAGCGCGGCTCGATCACCAGCGCGCGGGCAATCTCCACGCGCCGCCGCTCGCCGCCGGACAGCGCCGCGCCGGGACTGGTGCGGATGTGGCCGATGTGCAGATCGGCCAGCAGGCGTTCCAGACGCGCCTCGCGCGCGTCGCGCGTGAGATCGGCCCGGGTTTCGAGGATGGCCCGCAGGTTGTCCTCCACCGACAGCTTGCGGAACACCGACGCTTCCTGCGGCAGATAGCCCAGGCCCATGCGCGCACGCTCGGGCATGTCGGCGCGGGTAACGTCGGCGCCATCGATGGTCACCGTGCCGGCATCCGGCGCCACCAGGCCGACGATCATGTAAAAACACGTGGTCTTGCCGGCGCCGTTCGGTCCAAGCAAACCGACGATCTCCCCCGGCAGCACATCGAGCGACACCCCAGCGACGACCGGCCGGCCGCGGTAACTCTTGCGCAGCTCGCGCGCTGTCAGCTGCGTCATGGGGCGGGCTTCCCGCCGTCCTGCTCCTGCGGCTGGATGATCATGCGGATGCGGCCGCCGTTGCCGCCGCTGCCGGTTACCAGGTCCTTCACCGTGTCGTACACCAGTTGGTCGCCCTGGAACTGGTCGCCCTCGCGCGTCACGTGGGCGTTGCCGCGAATGGTCAGCGTCTTGTTGGCGACCGCGTAGTCGAGCTCCTTGCCGGTGGCGACCACGTCGCCCTCGTCCGGCTTTGGCTGCTGCTTGTAGCGGGCGGGATCGCCAGTCGCCACGTAGCGCGTGGGCTTGCGGTTGGTCATGTGGATGACCAGTTTGTCGGCGTTGATGCGCATGGTGCCCTGCTCCACCACCACCTTGCCGGTGTAGGTGTTGAGGCCCTTGGCCTCGTCGAACTCCACCCGGTCAGCGTCGATGTAGACCGGCTGGCGGCGATCCGAATCGAGCGCGGCGACCGGTGCGGCCAACACCAGCAGGGCGACGCCGCACAGGCGGCGAATCAATAAAGACGGCATGGGATTAACTTGTTCTGGGTACGGCGCGGACCGCTGATGCGGCCGGGGCAGGCAGGGAAAGTTTATCAGCGTGCCGACAGGCGGCCGGCGGCGCGCTGGCTGATCCATACTTGCCGCCCCGGACGGCCACGGATGGCCCTCGCAGTCCATCACGTCATCCGCCGGAGGCCACCATGTCCGCTGTACTCAAGTCCGCGCTTAGAAATGGCGATGTGCCGATCGATTTTCGCGAGCACATCGAAAATCTGCGCGCCCGCGACCTGCTGTGGGAAATCGACGCGCCGCTCGCCATCGAGACCGAGGCGCATCCCCTGGTTCGATTGCAGTTTCGCGGTCTCAAGGAAGACCAGCGGCGCGGGTTTCTGATCAAGAACCCGCGTAGCGTGGACGGGCGCGCGTTCGGCGGCGATCTGGCCATCGGGTGTCTGGCCGCCTCGCGGCGCATCTTCGAGACCGGGCTCGGCATGCAGCCGGGCGACAACCTGCTGGAAATCGTCTCCCACGCGCTGCGCAATCCACTCGCGCCGGAGATCCTCAGCTCCGCCCCGTGCCAGGAAGAAGTGCACATGGGCGCGACGCTCACCGAGCACGGCGGGCTTGGCGAGTTCCCGATCCCGATCTCGACGCCGGGCTACGACAACGGCCCGTACACCACCTTCTCGCACTGGGTCACCAAGGACCCCGAGACCGGCATCTACAACATCGGCAACTACCGCGGCCAGGTGAAGGCGCCGGACCGCATCGGCTGCTTCACCTACCCGCCGCAGCACCTCGGCCTGCACTGGGTCAAATGCAAGCGCCTCGGCATCCCGCTGGAGGCCGCGCTGGTCATCGGCGTGCCGCCGTATGTGTCCTACGCCGCCAACGCCAAGATTCCCTACGAGTCGGACGAGCTGCAGGTGGCCGGTGCGCTGTCCGGCCGGCCGCTGCCGGTGGTGCGCGCCAAGACGGTGGACCTGCTGGTGCCGGCGTATGCCGAGATCGTCATCGAAGGCAAGATTTCGACCACCGAACTCGAACCCGAGGCGCCGTTCGGCGAGACGCACGGCTTCATGTCGCAGCCGGTGAACGCGTACTTCATGGAAGTGACGGCCATCACCCACCGCAAGCGGCCGACCTGGTGCTCGATCCTGTCGCAGTTCCCGCCGTCGGAGAGCACGCGGTTGCGGTCGATCTCGTTCGAGGCCTCGTTCTACAAGCACCTCAAGTACGACTGCAACATCGCCGGCCTGATCGACGTGCACTTCCCGCAGCAGACGTCGGCGTATTACACCTGCTTCATCAAGATCAAGCGCAACACCAAGTCCGACCCGTGGCAGACGCTGTATGCGGCGGCGGCGTACGACGCGTTCATCAAGGTGTTCGTGGTCACCGACGAGGACGTCGACATCCACGACCCCGAGATGATGCTGTGGGCGGTGGCCACGCGCGCCATGCCGCACCGGGACATGCGCACCATCGACGGGCGCATGTCGGCCATGGACTTCTCGGCCATCCAGGCGGAGGAAGCCGAGGGCTTCAAGTACATGGAGCCGAACGGCTCGTCGGCCATCCTCATCAACGCCTGCCGGCCGTGGGCCTACCCGCCGGTGGCGCTGCCGCGCAAGGACTTCATGGAAAACGCCATCGCGCGCTGGCAGGAACTCGGCCTGCCGCCGCTGGAGCTGAAAAAGCCCTGGCACGGCTACGACCTCGGCTTCTGGTCCGAGCAGTGCGAACGCGAGGCACAGATGGCCGTGGAAGGCCGCCACTACGAGATCGGCGAGGCGGCCAGGCAGCGCCGCGTCAAGGCCACCGACGAGAATACCGGCGGCGTGAGCTGATCGACCTCAGCCCACGCGCGCCGCGGCGCGCGTGGGCACACAGACGATTCAGCGCGCCTCAGGTTCCAGTTCGAAACCGCTGTAACCGGCCGCCGCCACCTCGCGCAGGCGCCGGAAATACGCCGGCGCGTCGAGGTGCACCGGGAACTGGCGGTGCTTGCCCGGGATGTTGGCGCCGGTGTACCAGGACTCGGTGCGCGGGAACAGCGTCTGGTCGGCGATCTCGGCCACCGTCTGGCCCCAGTCGGCCTCGACGCCCGGCGCGGCCTCGATGGCACCCACCCGGTCGCGGCGCAGGTCGACGACGCAGTCGCGTATCCACTCCGCCTGCCGCTCGGCGCCGAGCGGCATGTTGTAGAGCACCGACGGCGACTCCGGGCCGTGGATCACGAACAGGTTCGGAAAGCCGCGCACGGCAAGCCCCAGATACGTGCTGAACCGCCCGGCCCAGACGTCACTCAGCGGCCGGCCGCCGCGGCCCCGCGGGTTCAGACGCAACAGCGCGCCCGTGATGGCGTCGAAACCGGTCGCCAGCACCAGCATGTCGAGCGGGTGCTCGCCGCGCTCGGTGCGCACGCCGCGCGGGGTGACCTCGACGATGGGGTCGTCGCGCAGATCAACCAGCGTGACGTTGTCGCGGTTGTAGGTCTCGAAGTACTCCTCGTCCAAAATCAGCCGCTTGGTGCCGATGGGGTAGCTCGGCAGCAGACGCCGTGCCAGCGCCGGATCGCGCACGGTGTGGCGAATCTTGTCCCGCACGAACTCGCACAGCGTCTCGTTGGCCGCGGCGCTGCTCATCAGGTCGCCGTAGGTGCCGAACGCGATGCTGAGCCCGCCGCGCTGCCAGTGCTCCTCGTAGGCGGCGGTGCGCTGCTCGGGCGTATCGTCGATCGCCGAGCGCGTGGGCGACGGAAACGGCGTGCCGGCGAGCGTCTCCAGCATGGTCGCGCGCAGCCGCGGCCATTGCTCGCGGGTCTGCCGCTTGAAGTCCGCATCGAGCGGGCGGTTGCGCGCCGGGATGGCGTACTGCGGCGTGCGCTGGAACACGGACAGATGCGCCGCCTCGCGGGCGATGACCGGAATGGCCTGCACGCCCGACGAGCCCGTGCCGATCACGCCGACGCGCTTGCCGGCGAAGCGGACCGGCTGCTGCGGCCACAGCCCCGTGTGGTAGCACTCGCCCTCGAAGCGGTCGAGACCGGGAATGTTCGG
>NZ_JBFWOM010000036.1:0-9704 GCF_050250495.1 Immundisolibacter sp.
GACTCGTCGCACAGCTCGCCGAGCGCGGCGTTGTAGCGCTGGCGCAACACGAGCAGCGTGCGGTCGCTGCCGTCGGTGAGCGCCTCGGGCGGGTACGCCGCGAGCGCCTGCGGCAGCGCCGGGTCGTCGAGCGCCTTCAGGCTCTCGTAATGGCTCTGGGCGAGGCTCGCGGCGTCCGCCTCGCGCTCGATACGCGCGCGGATGGCGCGGCCCTCGCCCGCGATGTCAGCCAGATACCGGCTGCGGTGGCCCGGAATCAGCGCCTTGGCGCGCGGCTCGCGGACGGTGACGTCGAGGTCCGGCGTCCAGCGGGCGGCGTCGAGGTCGAGTTTCTCCACCAGGCGCCGGCACAGCGACACGAACAGCCAGTTCACACCCGGGTCGTTGAATTGGCTCGCGATGGTCGGGAACACCGGCACCGCCTCGTCCGGCGCGTCGAAGGCGTGGCGGTTGCGCCGCCACTGCTTGCGCACGTCGCGCAGCGCGTCCTCCGCGCCACGCTTCTCGAACTTGTTCAGCACCACCAGTTCCGCGTAATCGAGCATGTCGATCTTTTCGAGCTGCGTGGCGGCGCCGTACTCGCTGGTCATCACGTACACGGGCAGGTCGACCAGGTCGACGATCTCGGTGTCGCTCTGGCCGATGCCGGCGGTCTCGACCACGATCAGGCCAAAACCGCAGTCGGCCAGGAACTCGATCTCGTCCTTCAGCACCGCGGACGTCGCCAGGTGCGAGCGGCGCGTGGCCACCGAGCGCATGAAGATGCGCTCATCAGCCAGCGCGTTCAGGCGAATGCGGTCTCCGAGCAGCGCCCCGCCGGTGCGCCGGCGCGTGGGATCGACCGCCAGCATGGCCACGCGAAGATCCGGAAAGTGCCGCACGAAGCGCAGCAGCAGCTCGTCGGTAAGGCTCGACTTGCCGGCGCCGCCGGGACCCGTGATGCCGACCACCGGCGGGCGCTTGGCGGCGGCCCTGGGCCACACGGCCGCAAAGCGCGTGCGCGTCGGCTCGTCGCCGTGGTGGTTCTCGATGGCGGTCAGGCAGCGCGCGATCGCCAGGTGATCCGCCGCGTCCGCCGGGCGCGTCGGCAGCGTGTCCACGCGGTGCCGGGCTGTGCGCGCGAGCATGTCGGCGATCATGCCGTCGAGGCCGAGCTGCCGGCCGTCCTCCGGGCTGTAGATGCGCTCGACGCCGTAGCCTTCGAGCTCGCGGATTTCGGCCGGCACGATGACCCCGCCGCCTCCGCCGAACACACGCACGTGCGCCGCACCGGCCTGGCGCAGCAAATCCACCATGTACTTGAAGTACTCGACGTGCCCGCCCTGGTACGAGGACACGCTGATGCCGTCGGCGTCCTCCTGCAGCGCGGCGCGGACGATTTCCTGCACGCCGCGGTTGTGACCCAGGTGAATCACCTCGGCACCCTGCTCCTGCATCAGCCGACGCATGATGTTGATGGCCGCGTCGTGGCCGTCGAACAGCGAGGCGGCGGTGACGAAGCGCAGCGGGCGGGCCGCGGGGGCGGCCTCGGCGTCGGGCGAGCGCTGGGGTTGCATGGAAGAGCTCCGTAATCGGGCCGGCGCACAGGCTGGCATGGCGCGGAATTCTAAACGGCCGTCAGGGACAGGTCCGCCCGGTCGGGCGTGTGCGCGTCAATCAACGCCGGCCGGGATCGGTGGCCTGCCTGGCGCCACAGCGCGCCGCGACAGGATGGGGGCCAGCGCCTACCGCGGCGGTTGACGCGGGTCATGGCCGACGACGGCCACAGCCCGCACGATGCCCGCGCCCCCGTCCCCGGAGAGCCGCCATGCCCATAGCCGACATCTGCAGCCGCGGCGTCATCATCGCCAGCCCGGACGACTCGCTGCGCAGCGTCGCCGAACTGATGCGTCAGCATCACGTCGGCAGCGTGGTGGTAACGCGCGACGCCAACGGCGTGGTCTACCCGGTCGGCATCATCACCGACCGCGACATCGTGCTGGCGCTGGTCGCGAAGAACGTGTCGCCGGATGCGGTGAGCGCCGGCGACGTGATGAGTGAGCCGCTCGAAACCGCCGACGAGAACGACGAGATCTGGCAGGTGCTTGAACGCATGCGCAACCGCGGCGTGCGCCGCCTGCCGGTGGTCGGCCTGCGCGGCGAGCTGATCGGCATCGTCAGCGCCGACGACCTGCTGGAACTGGTGGCCGAGGAGCTGGTGAGCCTCGCCCGCATCATCAACCGCGAGCAACGGCAGGAAGTGAGCCGCCGCAGCGGCTGAGCGCACCGGCCGGCGGCGCGCCGGGACGCCGCTTACAATTGGCCACCAGTCCCCGCCGGTGTGCTCTCAGGTGGCAATGATCGACAACGCCTGGCGCCGCTGGCGGCGCGACCTGCGCATGCGTCAGCGCTACGCGACCACGCGCCGCGACCCGTTTTACGACCTGGCAGGCGCCTATTTGCCGACCGACCCGCAAGCCATCGTGGTCGATGTGGGCGCCGGCGAGGGCGATTTTGCCGCTCGCCTGAACCTGCCGGCCCGCTACCGCCGCCTCGCCCTGCTCGACGCCAACCCCGCCAGCGTGGCGCGCCTTCAGGAGCGGCTGGGCTGTGGGCAGGCCTACCGCGCGCCGGAGCAATTGCCATTTGCGGACGGCGCGGTGGCCTTCCTGCACACCAGTCACCTGATCGAGCATCTGCCGCCGGCCGACCTGTACACCCTGGTCGGCGAGATGGACCGCGTGCTGGCCCCGGGCGGCATCCTCGCGGTCAGCGCGCCGCTGCTGTCGCCCACCTTTTACAGCGACCTGTCGCACCTGAAGCCCTACAACCCGGAAGTGCTGCACAGCTACCTGGTCGCACCACGCCGCCAGCGCACGCGGGCCGGGGTATCGCAGCAGTACACGGTACTGGAGCAGGTGTACCGGCTGAACAGCCAGAAGCCTTTTCAGGAACTCGGCTCGGACTTCGCCCCGCTCGACCTGCTGATCCAGATTGGCCGCTACGCGTTGCGCCAACTGCGCGTGCGCATCTACACCCGCACCGGCTTCACGCTGATCCTGCGCAAGCAGCCCGCGGCGCCGGCTGCCTGAGCGCGCCCCGCGCGGCATAATTGAAACGCCCGACCCGCCGGCGTGGAAGGCGACGTTTCGCGGACACATCGATCACGGCTCTGGCGCGCCAACGGCGGCGCGCCCAATCGAAGGAGGAGAACGCATGACAGCTCGACTGGAGCTTGCCTACCTGGGTTTCGAGGCGTCGGACACGACCGCCTGGGATCGGCTGCTGACGCAGGTGATCGGCCTCACGGCCAACGGGCAGAACGTCGACGGCTCGCTGGCCTATCGGATGGACGAGTTCGAGCAGCGGCTGTTCGTGCAGCAGGGGCCGGCCGACGATCTGTGCGCGCTCGGCCTGGCCGCCTACAACCGCGCCGAGTTCGACGCCCTGTGCGGGCGCCTGCGCGCGGCGGGCATCGAGCTGCAACACGGCACGCCCGAACAGCTGCGCGCCCGGCACGTGGACCATCTGGTGCTGTTCAAGGATCCGTGGGGCAACCCGCTCGAACTGTGCCTGGGCCTGAAGATTTCGCCCACCCGGTTCGGCTCCGCCGTGCAACCGGCCGGTTTCGTCACCGGCGACATGGGTATGGGCCACCTGATCGTGGTGCAGCCGGACCTCGACGCCGCGACGCGCTTCTACACCGACGTCATCGGCCTGTCGATTTCGGACACCGGCGCCGAGGAATGGGGCGGCATCGTGCTGTCCGCGGTGTTCCTGTACGCCAATCCCCGCCATCACTCGATCGCGCTGGCCGGCGGTGTGCCGGCGGTCAAGCGCATCGCGCACTTCCAGGTACAGGTGCCGAGCATCGACGATGTCGGCCTGGCCTGGGACCGCACGCGGGCTGCCGGCGTCGAAGTCACGCACTTGCTCGGCCGCCACACCGAGGGCGCGTACTCGTTCTACGGCCGCACGCCGTCCGGCTTCGAGTACGAGGTCGGCGCCGACGGCTACCGCGTGGACGAGAACTGGCGCCAGCGGCACCTGACGCGCTTCACCCTGTGGGGCCACCACGCGCCGGCCACCGGCGAGGCACCCGCCGCGTAAGGCCCCGTCCCGCCGGACACCGGCCCGGCAAGCCTGGAGAGCGCGCCATGACCAACTTCGCCTGGAGCATTTCCGGCCAGTACGCCGAGAATTGCAGCTGCGAGTACCTGTGCCCGTGCATCTTCAGCAACTCAACGGCGCTGTCGAGGCCGGCCGTGCCGGACGTGGGTGACCACTGCATCGCGGTGATCTGCCTGCATATCGAGAGCGGACAGTTCGGCACGGTGCGTCTCGATGATCTGAGCTTCATCTTCATCATCAAGACGGCGCTCGTGATGAGCCAGGGCGGCTGGACGGCGGCCGCCGTGGTGGACGCCAGGGCCAACGCCGAGCAGCGCGCGGCGCTGGAGGCCATCGTCACCGGCAAGGCCGGGGGCCCGCTGGCGATGATGCAGCCGATGATCAAGACCTTCACCGGCGTGCAGTACGGGCCGGTCGAGTTTCATATCGAACACAACCGGCGCACCGTGCGCGTGCCGGGGCTGATCGACATCGGCGTCGAGGGCTACCTGTCGCGCGTCAACAACGGCGAGCCGTTCTACCTCGACAACGTCGGCCACCCGGTCAGCCGGCGCCTCGCGCTCGGCGTCGCCACCGGCAGCCACGCGCACCTGCCGGGCATCGACTGGGACGACGACACGCACACCAACAACGGCCATTTCGCGCCGTTTGCGTGGAACGGCTCGGCGCCGCCGGTGGCCTATCGCTTCGACCGCCGCAGCGCCTGAGTCAGCCGGCATGCTGGAAGCGGTGCTGCGCCGGCAGGGCTGGATCATCGCGCTGTGCCTCGCGGGCCTCGCCACGCTGGCGTGGTGGTACACGCTTCAAATCGGTGCCCGCATGACGGCCGACATGGGCCCCATGGCCTCGCTCGGCGCGCACCGCATGGTGCTCGGACCGGACGAGGTGGCCATTACCTTTGCCATGTGGGCGGTGATGATGGTGGCCATGATGCTGCCCGCCGCACACCGGCGGTGCTGTTGCACGCCACCGCAGCCCGCCAGCGCCAGGACCGCTGGGCGCTGGCCGGGACCGGGCTGTTCGTGCTCGGCTATCTGGCCGCCTGGACGCTGTTCAGCGTCGGCGCCACCGGGGTGCAGTGGTTCCTGCACGATCTGGCGCTGCTGACCGGTGCCATGGCCATCGAATCGCGTCGCATCGCGGGCCTGGTGTTGATCGGCGCGGGTCTGTACCAATGGTCCCCGCTCAAGTACGCCTGCCTGCGCCACTGCCAGTCGCCGCTCGGCTTTTTCTTCGGCCACTGGCGAAACGGCCCCGCCGGCACCGTGCGCATGGGCTTCGAGCACGGGCTTTACTGCGTCGGCTGCTGCTGGCTGCTGATGCTGATCCTGTTCCTGGTCGGCGTGATGAACATGGCCTGGGTGGCGGCCATCGCCATCTATGTGCTGGCCGAGAAGGTGCTGCCGATCGGTCGCCGCCTGGCGCAGGCGAGTGGTGGCGTTGCCATCGGCGTCGGCGCCGTCCTGCTCGCCGGGATTTGACCCACCGCCGGCCCCTGTGGCCCTACCCGGTCTTGCTCTTCAGCAGCGCCAGGAACTCCCGCCTGAGGCTGGCGTCGGTCAGGAACACGCCCCGCATCACGCTGTTGGTCATCTTCGAGTCGGTGTCCTTCACGCCGCGCCACTGCATGCAGAAGTGATCGGCCTCCATGACCATGGCGAGGCCGTCCGGGCGCATGCGCTCCTCGAACAGGTCCGCCAGGCGCTTGACGGCTTCTTCCTGAATCTGCGGGCGGCTCATCACCCAGTCGGCCAGGCGCACGTATTTCGATAGCCCGATCAGGTTCGAGTGCTCGTTCGGCAGCACGCCGATCCACACCTTGCCGATGATCGGGCACAGGTGGTGTGAGCAGGCGCTGCGGATGGTGATCGGGCCGACGATCATCAGCTCGTTCAGGCGTTCCACGTTCGGGAACTCGGTCACGTCCGGCGCCGGCCGGTAGCGGCCGCTGAACACCTCGTTCACGTACATGCGCGCCACGCGGCGGGCGGTCTCGCGCGTGTTGTGGTCGCTGCCGGTGTCGATGACCAGCGTGTGCAGCACGTCCACCAGTTTGCCCTCGACCTCGGCCTGCAGCAGCGGCAACTCGCCGGGCTCGATGAAGGCGGCAATGTTGTCGTTGGCGTGAAAACGCACCCCGGCACGCTCAAGACGCGCGCGGATGCGATCGGAGACAGACGACTTGGCGGCGACACCGCCCGCGGGCGGCATATCGGGCTGATTCATGGGGGAACTCGATAACTCGCGATGCCCCGATGCTAAACCGAATCCCGCCGGCGGGCACGGCGCGCCGCGCGCCGGCCGCGACCGCCAACTGTGGTGCAATGCCGTCTCATCCGCCGCCTGTTTCGTGCCCCGCATGGCCATCACCCCCGACCCGCGCGACCTCGAATTCGTGTTCATCCGCGCCAGCGGCCCCGGCGGGCAGAACGTGAACAAGGTGTCGAGCGCGGTGCAATTGCGCTTCGACACGCGCGGCCACACGGCCATCGACGACGCCGTGCGCGAGCGCCTGACGCGCCTGGCCGGCCGGCGCCTGAACACCGACGGCGTGCTGGTGCTGGAAGCCCAACGATTCCGAACCCAGGAAGGCAACCGCGCCGACGCGCTGGCGCGGCTCGCGGCGCTGCTCGAAGCCGCCAGTCAGGCGCCCAAGCCGCGGCGCGCCACCAAACCCACGCGCGCCTCGCGCGAACGGCGGCTCGACACCAAACAGCAAGCGGGCGCCACCAAGCGCCTGCGCCGCAAACCGGGCCTTAACGACTGACCGTTCGTGCGGGCGTTCGTGAGAACATTTGCGCCCTTCTCGCCCGCTCCACCCAGCCGGAGACCACCATGCCGGAAGCCTATATCTACGACGCCGTGCGCACGCCGCGCGGCCGCGGCAAGCCCGACGGCGCGCTGCACCAGGTGCCGCCGATCCGGCTCGCCACCACGGTGCTGAACGCGCTGCGCGACCGTTTGCAGCTCGACACCGCCCACGTGGACGACGTGGTCATGGGCGTGGTGAGCCCGGTCGGCGAGCAGGGCTCGAACATCGCCCGCGTGGCGGCCATCGACGCCGGCTACGCCGAGTCGGTCGCCGGCGTGCAGATCAACCGCTTCTGCGCGTCGGGTCTGGAGGCCGTCAACATGGCGGCGGGGCAGGTCATGTCCGGGCAGTCGGATCTGGTGGTCGGCGGGGGCGTCGAGTCCATGTCGCGCATCCCGATGTCGTCGGCCGGCGGCGCCTGGTACGCCGACCCGCAGGTGGCCTTCCACAGCCACTACGTGCCGCAGGGGATTTCGGCGGACCTGATCGCGAGCCTGTACGGCTACTCGCGCGCCGACGTGGACGCCTTCGCCGCGCAGTCGCAGGCGCGCGCCGCCGCGGCCTGGGAAGACAAGCGTTTCGCCCGCTCGGTGGCGCCGGTGTATGCCGTGGACGGGCAGATGCTGCTCGACCACGACGAGCACCGCCGCCCCGGCACCACCGCCAACAGCCTCGCCAAGCTGCCGGCGTCGTTCGAGAAGCTCGGCGCCGACTACGGCTTCGACGCCGTGGCCCTGCAACGCTACCCGGAACTCGAACGCATCGAGCACGTGCACCACGCCGGCAACTCGTCCGGCATCGTGGACGGCGCCGCCGCGGTGCTGATCGGCAGCCGCGAGACGGGCGAGCGGCTGGGACTCAAGCCCCGCGCCCGCATCCGCGCGTTCGCCTCCATCGGCTCGGAGCCCACCATCATGCTGACCGGCCCGGCGCCGGCCACGCACAAGGTGCTCAAGCGCGCCGGCATGACGCCGGGCGACATTGATCTGTACGAAGTCAACGAGGCCTTCGCCGCCGTGGTGCTGCGCTTTGCCGACGCGGTCGGCGTGCCGATGGACCGTATCAACGTCAACGGCGGCGCCATCGCGCTCGGCCACCCGCTCGGTGCCACCGGCGCCATCCTGATCGCCACCGTGCTCGACGAGCTCGAACGCCGCGGCCTTGGCACGGGCCTGGTCACGCTGTGCATTGGCGCCGGCATGGGCACCGCCACCGTCATCGAACGCCTGTAAGGAGACCGCGATGATCGACTACCGCGTGGACGGCGACGGCGTCGCCATCCTCACCTGGGACGTGCCGGGCGCGTCCGTGAACACGCTGACCGACGCCGCCACCGCCGCCTACGTGGCGGCCGTCGAGAAGGCGCTGGCCGATCCGGCCGTGAAGGGCATCGTCGTGACCAGCGCCAAGAAGGATTTCGTGGCCGGCGCCGACGTGCAGGATTTTCTGGCCGACCGGTCGCTCGCCAAGCTCGAAGCGGCCAGCCGCGCCATCAACACGGTCTTTCGGCGGCTGGAGACGGCCGGCAAGCCGATGGTGGCGGCCATCAACGGCACGGCGCTCGGCGGCGGTTTGGAACTGGCCCTCGCCTGCCATTACCGCGTGGCGGCCGACAACCCGAAAACCCGCATCGGCCTGCCGGAAGTCACGCTCGGCGTGCTGCCGGGCGCCGGTGGCACGCAGCGCCTGCCGCGCCTGATCGGCGTGCGCGCCGCCGTGCCGCTGATGGTGGAAGGCAAGCGCCTGCCGGTGGCGGATGCGCTGAAGGCCGGCATTCTCAACGCTGTGGTGCCGGCGGCCGAGCTGATCGACAAGGCCAGGGCGTGGATCCTCGCCGGCGGCAAGGCCGAGCAGCCGTGGGACCGCAAGGGCTTTCGCGTGCCGGGCGGGGATCTCACCGACCCCGGCGTGCAGGAGTTCATGTCGGTGGCCGTGGCCAAGGTGCACGAGCGCACCGCCGGCAACTACCCGGCGCCGAAGAACATCCTGTCCTGCGTATACGAGGGCGTGTCCTCGCCCATCGACGCCGGGCTCGACATCGAGAGTCGCTATTTCGGCGTCACGGCCAGCACCGTGCAGGCCGAGAACCTCATCCGCAGTGGCTTTCTGGCGCTGAACGACGCCCGCAAGCTGAAGGCGCGCCCCAAGGACGTGCCAAAGGCCGAGTTCCGCAAGGTGGGCGTGCTGGGTGCGGGCCTGATGGGCAGCGGTATCGCGCACGCCTGCGCAACGGCCGGGCTGGAGACGGTGCTGCTGGACCGCGACCAAGCGCTGGCCGAGCGCGGCAAGGCGCACGCCGAAAAACTCCTGACGCGCGAGGTCGAGCGCGGCAAGCTCGACGACGCTGGCCGCGCGGCGGTGCTGGCCCGCATCACGCCGACCACCGATTACGCCGTGCTCGCCGGCTGCGAGCTGGTGGTGGAGGCCGTGTTCGAGCAGCGCGACATCAAGGCCGACGCCACGCGCAAGACCGCCGCGGCCACCGGCCCCGACATCCTGTTCGGCTCCAACACGTCCACGCTGCCGATTACGGGCTTGGCCAAGCACTGGCCGCGGCCCGAAAACTTCATCGGCCTGCATTTCTTCTCGCCGGTGCACCGCATGGCGCTGGTGGAGGTGATCCGCGGCGCGAAGACGTCCGACACCTGTCTCGCCCAGGCGCTCGACTTCGTGGCGCGCATCGGCAAGACGCCGGTGGTGGTCAACGACAGCCGCGGCTTTTTCACCAGCCGCGTGTTCAGCACCTACTTCGAGGAAGGCATGGCCATGCTCGCCGAGGGCG
>NZ_JBFWOM010000037.1:0-9495 GCF_050250495.1 Immundisolibacter sp.
TGGCCGACCCGGAGCTCGCGCAGGTGGGCCGCTTCGTCTACAACCGCGGCAACCCGTTCTCCGGCGTCGCGGCTTGCGCCGACTGCCACGGCGCGGCGGGCCACGGCACCGACAGGCTGCCGCGCCTCGGTGGCCAGCATGCCCAGTACGTGGAGAACCAGCTCAAGGCCTTCAGCAAGCGAGAACGCACCAACGACAACGCGGTGATGCATACCATCGCCTCCAAGCTCACCGAGCTGGAGCTGAAGGCGGTGGCGGCCTATGTCAGCGGGCTGAAGTAGCCGCAGCCATCGCGCTGCCGATGGCGCCGGCCAGGGCGCGCGGGTCGATCGGCTTGGTGACGTGGCCGTCCATGCCGGCGGCGAGGTAGGCGTTGCGCTCCTCGACCATCGCGTGGGCCGTCAGGGCGATGATGGGAATGCGCACGCCCCGCTCGCGGATGAGGCGTGCAGCCGACAGACCGTCCAGGTGGGGCATCTGGATGTCCATGAGGATCAGGTCGAAGCCGCCGCCGGCCGCTGCCGACACGGCCTCGCGCCCGTCGCCGACGACGACGCTGGCGTGGCCGAGATGGGCGAGCAGTTCTCGCGCCAGGATCTGGTTGACCTCGTTGTCCTCCGCGACCAGCACGCGCAGGCCGATGGCCGGCGCATCCAGCAGGCCGAAGCCCGAGTCGGGACGCTCGGCTTCGGCCGCCTCGCCGCGCGACAGCGGCATCGTTGCGCGAAAGACGCTGCCGCGGCCCGGCGCGCTGTCGACCTCGATCCGGCCGCCCATCAGCTCGACGAGTTCCTTGCTGATCGCCAGGCCCAGGCCGCTGCCGCCGTAGCGCCTAGCGATGCCATCGTCGGCCTGGGAGAAGCGCTGGAACAGCCTCGGCAAATGGTGCGCTGCGATACCGATGCCGGTGTCGCGAACGGTCAGGGCGAGTTCCACGCGGCCATCGGGCAGCGCCCGCTGGCCGGCCTCGATGCACACGCTGCCGCGCTCGGTGAACTTGACGGCGTTGGCCGCCAGGTTCAGCAGCACCTGCCTGAGCCGGCTCTCGTCGCCGCGCAGTACCGGCGGCAGGTCATCCATGCATCGCGCCTCGAGCCGCAGCCCCTTCTGCGAAGCCGCGGTGGTGATCGAAGCGACGACGTCGTCGACGAGCCGGCGAGGGTCGAACGCCGCACTGCCGAGTTCGAGCCGCCCGGCCTCGATGCGCGAGAGATCGAGGATGTCGTCGATCAGGGCCAGCAGCGTCTTGCCGGAGCGCCGGATGGTGTCGACGTAGCCACGCTGCTCTTCGGTCAGCGGCGTCCGTTGCAGCAGGCTGTTCATGCCCAGCACGCCGTTGAGCGGTGTGCGGATTTCGTGACTCATCGCAGCCAGGAAACGCGACTTGGCCCGGCTCGCCGCCTCGGCATCGGCCTTGGCCCGGGCCAGTTCGCGCTCACCGGCGGTCACGTCGCGAAAGACACCCACCACGCCGCCGTCGGGCGTCCTGCGCTCGACCACGTGGATCACGCGGCCATCGCGCAGCGTCTGGTCGTGCGCGCCGTCGCCGCCGAGGTGCCTCGCCAGACGCTCTCGGCGCCAGCGCTCTCGCTCGGTGCCGAGGTCGTCGCCGGGCAGCAGCGCGGCGGCGGCCGCCTCGGCGAGGCGTTCGTAGGGTACGCCCGGCGCGAGCACCGGGCGCAGCCATGGATAGATCTCCAGGTAGCGGTCGTTCCAGGCCTGGATCCGGTCTTCGGCGTCGCACAGCAGGAAGCCGTCGGAGATGGACGCCAGGGCGCGGTCGAGAATGGCCTTGGAGCGGGCCATTTCGCGTCGTGCGCGGCTCAGGCGGACCAGCTGCCAGTGCGCCGCTGCACCGGCCCCGACGAGCAGCAGCATGAACGCGGCCGCACCACCCAGGAGGAGGCGGCGATTCTGCCGCCAGCCGGCCAGCAGGTCGTCCATCCGGATGCCGGTGGTCATGCGCAGCGTGGCGTACAGCAGCGGGCGCACCACGAGCAGGCCATCGGAGCCGTCCAGCCGTCCGCTTGCGCGCATCACGCCGACGCCGTCGGCATCGACCGGCAGCGGGCTCAGCGCGGTGCCCAGGCGCGCGTCGAAGGCCGGCACGCTGGCCAGCAGCGTGGCCGGTTCGCGCTCGACGGTGACCACCATGCCCGGCGTCTGTTCGGCATGTGCCAGTAGCGTGCCGATCAGCGCCAGAGGCACTTCGGCCACGATCAGCAGGCGCTCGCCCGAGGCGAGCGTCGTGGTGCGCGCAAAGAAGAGCGCATGATCCGAGCTGGAGCGACTCAGCTCCGGGCCATGTACCGCGAGCCGCGGTGCCGGCTGCGCCAGCATGGCCCGCACGAAGCCCTCCGGCAGCGGCACGCCGAGCCTCTCGCTGTCGGGGCGCGCCGCGGCAAGCAGGCTACCTTCGGCGTCGAACACCGCGAGGTTGTGCATGGTGAGGTTGCGCCGCACGACGCCGTCGAGGATGGCGCGGGCGCGACCGAGTTCGATGCTGCCATCGGCGCTGCGGGCGAGGTCGAGCACCGATCCCATCTGGGCGAGCGACACGTCCAGGCCCAGCAGGGTCCGGTTCAGCGCGGCCTCCGCGCCGTCGGCGAATCGCTGCACCTGGGCCTCGGCCGCCTCGACGGATTCCCGCTGCCCGCGCGCGAGCAAGGCGAAGGCCACTGCTGCCGTGGCCGCCACGAACACCAGCACGATGGCCCAGACCACCAGCGGGAAGCCGGCGTCCGAGAAGTCTTCCTCGGTCGAGCGGCTCACTTCAGCGGGATCCCGGCGGCCGCGCCGATGGTCCGGTTCCACACCGGCACGCAGGCCGGGCCGCAGCGCTGCACCCAGGCCGGCAGGACCTTGCCGACCAGGATCTCGCGACTCAATGCGTGATCGGCGGCAGTCTCGCGCACCGCCACCATCCGGCCATTGCGCTGGCTGGTGCAACCGGGTGCGCCGATGTTGCACGCGATGCCTTCGCCGGTCTCGCGCTCCGCCTCCTCCCAGATGGCGCGCTCCAGCTTCGGCAGTTCGGTGCGCATCAGTTGCCGGGTGTCGGCGTCCAGGGCGCGCCAGGCATCGCCGTTGGCCACGAAGGCCGCCAGTCCCCAGGTGACCGGCAGGGTGTGCAGGTGGCTCGTCACCTGGTGCAGCCCGATGCTGTGGCCCGACATGGTGCCGGTGATGGCGCAGTCGATATTGCCGCTGCGTACGCTGGCGACCGTCTCGGCAAAGGCGGTCTGCACTGGCGTGGCACCCAGCGCGCTGACCCAGTCGGACTGCGTGGCCGACGACACCCGGATGCGTCGGCCCGCCAAGTCGGCGAGGCTGCGCATGGGCTGGGTGCAGAAGGTAACCTGGGCAGGGTAGACGTAGACGGCGAGGAGCTCGGCGCCATGGCGTTCACGCAGCAGCGTCTCGAGGCGAGGCCGGTAGGCCTCGATGCTGCGGCGCAGGGCCGGCAGATCGGGGTTGAGTCCCGCGAGATCGGGGGCCGCCACCTCCGGCTCCTGGGCAGCGACGGCCGCGAGCAGCGCCGTGCCGAATGACACCGAACCCAGCTGCACCAGCCGCAGCATCTCCTGGCTGCGGATGCCGGCACGGTCGGCCGGCACGATCTCGGCACTGACCCGCCCCTGCGACAAGGCGGGCAAGGTTCGGCGCCAGAACGGCTCCTCGTGGCGGATGTATTGATTGACGCCGGCCAGGCCGCCGACAATGCGCAGCTGCTGGGTAGGCTGTGCCGCCACCGGTGGCCCGAAGCCGCCAAGGCACAGCCCGATCGCCGCACCCGTCAGGCGCAGCGCGCGCCGGATACCTTCCTGACAGCACATCTTCCGACCTCGGCAACCCCGTGTCGGAAGATTAGCTCCGCGGAGATCAAACGGAGCGCCGGATCATCCCGAAGTGAGCAATCTCACCGATGGCGGCACCGCAGCGTCGCAGCACCGCCACCCGGTTCAGACCGCCAGCATGTCGCTCCAGATATTGTCGGCCCACGACAGTGCGTAGCGCCCTTCCACCTGGTTGGCGGCGGCCGACACGCCGCCAGCGCCCTTGACCGGCAGGAAGGTCTTCTGCTCGGCGTCGTACTGGTGCACCGAGGCGACGTGCACGACATCCTTCGCGGTCACGAAGCTGTAGCAGGTGTTCATCACCACGGGCGTGGCATTGACCGCTTCTCCCTTGAGCAGCTGGATGACCGCGGCGGCGGCCACCTTGGCCTGCTGGTTGGCCATGTGGCCCGACTTGGGCATGGTCGGTGCCGGGAAGGTGGCATCCCCCAGCACGTGCACGCCCGGCATGGCGGTCGACTCCATCGTCAGCCAGTTCACGCCCACCCAGCGGTTGTTGACGTTGACCAACCCGCTGCTCTTCGCGAGATCGGCGGCGCGCTGCGGCGGAATGACGTTGAGCACGTCGGCCTTCACGTCCTCGAACTCCAGCTTGGCCGTTCCCGTGCCGGCATCGACTTCCTTCAGCTCGGCATTGGGCCGGTACTCGAGGATGCCGTCGTAGTGCTGCTTGAAGGCCTTCTCGAACAGGCCCTTCTTCGAGGTGATTTCTGGGTTCGCATCGAGCACCAGCAGCTTCGACTTGGGCTTGGCCTGCTTGAGGTACGAGGCGATCATGCAGGCGCGCTCGTAGGGTCCCGGCGGGCAGCGGTACGGCGCCTTGGGGATGGCGATGGCCATCACGCCGCCGTCGCGCATCGATTCGATCTGCTGGCGCAGCGCCACGGTCTGCGGGCCGGCCTTCCAGCTGTGCAGGAACTTCGCCTGCGCCGCCGGCGTGCCGAGCCCGGCCACGGCTTCGGTCATGAAGTCGATGCCGGGCGAGACGATCAGCCGGTCGTAGGCCAGCGTGCTGCCGTCGGCCAGCTTCACCTTCTTGCCAGCGGCGTCGATGGCGGTCACCTCGCCTTGCACCACCTTCACGCCCATGGCCTTCAGGCCATCGTAGCCGCGGGTGATGTCGCCGATCTGCTTGTAGCCGCCCAGCACGAGGTTGGATATCGGGCAGGAGACGAAGCTGGCGTTGCGCTCGACCAGCGTCACGTCGACGTTGCCGCCCCACATCTTCAGGTAGCGCGCCGCGGTGGCGCCGCCGAAGCCGCCGCCGACCACCACCACGCGGCCGATCGACGGGCCGGAGGCCGAGGTGGCACAGCCGGCCAGGGACAGGGCCGAGAGGCCGCCGAGTGCGGCGCCGGCGCCCAGCAGGCGGCGGCGGGAGAACATCGTGTCGTTCATGTCGCGCCTCCTCATTGCGCCGGCTTCTGGGCCGCGAACCAGTTGGCGATCAGCTGGAGCTGCTCGTCGGTGTAGCCCTTGGAGATCTGGTGCATGATCGTCGCCGGCTGGGCACCGCTCTTGTAGTCGGCAATCTGCGCCAGGATCTTGTCGGCCGCCACGCCGGCCAGCGGCTTGACGTCCTTGCCGCGCACGTTGCCTTTGGTGCCATGGCAGTTGGCGCAGGTGGCGGCGAGGTTGCGCGCCAGGTTGGGGTCCGGGGTCTGGGCATGCGCCCAGGTCGCGGCCAGCGCCAGGGCGGCGGCGACCAGGGGACGACGGTCGAGCATCAGGGATCTCCTCGGCAGTGAACGCGCGGATTGTGTGTCAATCATGCGTTCCGCCGCGCTCCGGGTTTACGCACTTGCCAAGCAGGCGACTGTGGCTTTCAAATATCAGTCGATTCGAATGTACTGTTGAAGAACGATGCGCGCGTTCGGAAAAACCCTTCCCGTGCTGCTGGTCGCGGCGGCGCTGCACGGCGCCGTGCGCGCGCAGGACAGCCCGGTGCCCGAGGCGGTCGCCCCCGGGGTGTGGATGGTGCAGGGCCAGTCGGCGCTGGGCTCCTCGGCCAACCGAAACTTCATCTCCAACGCCGGCTTCGTGATCACGAACGACGGCGTGGTCGTGATCGACGCCCTCGGTTCGCCGGCGCTGGCCGAGGAACTGCTGGCGCAGATCCGGCGCATCACGCCGCTGCCGGTGCGGCACGTGATCCTCACCCACTACCACGCCGACCACATCTACGGCCTGCAGACCTTCAAGGCAGCCGGTGCCACGGTGATCGCGCATCGCGCGGCCGGCGAATACCTGAACTCCGAGACGGCCGTGCAACGCCTGAAGGCCAGCCGCGAGGAACTGTTTCCCTGGATCGACGAGAACACCCGCGTCGTCCCCGCGGATCGCTGGATCGACGGCCCGACGACGCTGACCCTCGGCGGCGTGGAGTTCCGGCTGCAGCCGGCAGGCCCCTCGCACACGCCGGAAGACATGGTCGTCTACGTGCCGGCGCTGCGCACGCTGTTCGCGGGTGACCTGGTCTTCCGCGGCCGCGTGCCCTTCGTCGGCCAGGCCGACAGCGGCCACTGGATCACCGCGCTGGACACGCTGCTCGGCTACGACATCGACATTGCCATCCCCGGCCACGGGCCGGCCTCGAAGAACGCTCGCGCCGACCTCGAGCTGACGCGCGACTACCTGGTGCACCTGCGCCGCACGATGGGCGAGGCGGCGCGTAACATGGAGCCGTTCGAGGACGCCTATGCGAAGGCCGACTGGTCTCGCTTCGACAAGCTGCCGCTGTTCAAGGCTGCCAACCGCATCAACGCCTACAACACCTACCTGCTGATGGAGCACGAGGCCCGATGAGCACCACCCGACGTGCCGTCCTCGCCCTGCTGGCCGCATCGGCTGCCGGAGCGCGCGCCGCGCCGGCAGCCGTCGGCGAGCCGGTGCGCTGGCCGGAAGTCACGCTGCTCGACGGCTCGCGCTGGACGCCCGCGGCGCAGCGCGCGCAGGTGGTGGTGTTCTGGTCGGTCAGCTGCCCGTTCTGCAAGCGCCACAACGCCCACATCGACAGGCTTTACCGCGCCGCGGCCGACGGCGGCCCGCAGGTGCTCACGGTCAGCCGCGACCGCGACGTCGCAGCGGTGCAGCGCTACCTGTCTGTCAATGGCTACGGCTTCCCGGTCACCCTGGCGCACGACGCGCTCGCTGCCGTGCTGGCCGCGCGCCGCATCATCCCGCTGACGGTGCTCGTCGACGCCCGAGGCCGGCTCAAGCAGGCCATCCCCGGCGAGATGTTCGAAGAAGACGTGATGGAACTGCTCAAGCTCGCCTGAGCCCGGAGAACCGCCATGAAGATGCTCGTTGCCACCCTCGCGCTCGGCGCCCCGCTGCTGGCCGCCGCGCAGGCCGGCCCCCTGTTCAAGGACGCCGACATCGCGCTGGGCGAGAAGCTGATCGCCGAGCACAAGTGCACCGCCTGCCACATCCGCCGCGTCGGCGGCGACGGCAGCGCCATCTACCGTCCGCAAGGCCGCATCAACACCGCCGGCGCGCTGCGCGGCATGGTCGACTACTGCAGCACGGAGCTCAACCTCGGCCTGTTCCCCGAGGAGGTGACGGCGGTGGCCGCCGTGCTCGACCGCGACCACTATCGCTTCGAGCACAAACGATAGACTTCCGCGCATGAGCGACCCTGCCCCGCCCGCCGCCACCGACACCGAGGCCGATGAAGTCTTCGAGTCGGCGGCCGAGTTGTTCTCGCTGCTGTCCACGCCGATCCGGCTGAAACTGCTGTCGGCACTGTGCAACGGCGAGCGCAACGTCTCCGAATTGCTTGCCCAGATCGACACGACGCAGCCCAACCTGTCGCAGCACCTGGGCACGCTGTACCGTGCGCAGATCCTCGGACGCCGCCGCGAGGGCACGCAGATCTACTACCGCATCGCCAACCAGCGCGCGGTGACGCTGTGCCGCGCGGTGTGCACGCAGATGGCGCTGGAGATGGACAGTTCGGCCGAACTGCCCGACGAGGAACGGCTGCTGCCGCCGCACCGCCGCCCCGCCTGACGGGCCCGCCCGCGCAGTCGCGGGGCTGCACGACCGTTCGTGCCGGCGCACAATGCGCGGCTGTCGACGCCGCCACGCCACCGAGATGAGCACCCACTTCCTCCGAGTTGCAGGCCTGCTGGCCGGCGTGCTGCTGGCCGCCGTGGCGTGGCCGGCGCGCGCCGGCACCAGCGCCGAGCAGGTGGTGGGTGGCATCGAAGCCGTGCTGTTCGTCTGCACGCCGCTGGACGGCAAGAGCGTCAAGCCGGGGCAGGAACTGCTGCAACGCGCCGTGGAGCAGCGCAAGCTCGACCTGGTCGCGATCCGGAAGTCCGAGGCCTACCGCGCCACCTATAACTCCGAGGTCAACCGGCTGCTGGCGCTGCCGCAGCGCGAGCGCATCACCGCCTGCCAGACGGCTTGGTGAGAACCCGCCACCCAAGGCGCGGGGTTGCCACGGCAGGCGGGCGGATCGACGATCTCGCCAACGCAGCACCACCACCGCGCCATGTCCTCCGCCCCCGACTTCCAGCCCCGCAAGCTGTCTCCCGCCGAGGTGCAGGAACTGCGCTGGCATGAGCTGCTGCAGCGCCTGCAGACGCTCAACGCGCAGCTCGAGTACCTCAAGCTGATGATGAAGCTGGGCGTGCGCTGAAGAACCCTTTCAGACGCCGCGCTCAGACGCCCGTCAGCACGCGCAGGTGCGCGGCGACGCTGCGCGCCAGCGCGCTGAGGTTGTAGCCGCCTTCCAGGCACGAGACGATGCGCCCCCGCGCGTGGCGCACGGCGATGTCCTTGATGCGCAAGGTGATCCACTCGTAGTCGGCCTCCACCAGCCCGAGCTGGCCGAGGTCGTCTTCGCGGTGTGCGTCGAAGCCGGCCGAGATGAAGATCATCTCCGGACGGAAGGCGTCGAGCGCCGGCATCCAGTTGGCCTCGATCAGCTCGCGCAGTTCGCCGCCGCGCGTGTACGGCGGGATCGGCAGGTTGAGCATGTTGGTGCCCTTGGGCACCGCGCCGCTGTACGGGTACAGCGGGTGCTGGAAGAAGCTGACCATCAGCACGCGGTCGTCGCCGGCGAGGATGTCCTCCGTGCCGTTGCCGTGGTGGACGTCGAAGTCGATCACCGCCACGCGCTTGAGGCCGCGCACGTCCAGCGCATGGCGTGCCGCCACCGCCACGTTGTTGAAGAAGCAGAAGCCCATCGCCTCGTCGCGCGTGGCGTGGTGGCCAGGCGGGCGCACGGCGCAGAAGGCGTTCTCGGCGCGGCCGTCGAGCACTGCGTCGGTGGCGGCCACGGCGGCGCCGGCGGCGCGCAGCGCGGCCTTCCAGGTGCCGGGGTTGGCGGCGGTGTCGGGATCGAGCGCCTTGGCCTGCCCGCTGGCCTCGACCTGCTCGAGAACGTCGCGCAGTTCGGCCACGTAATGGTGGGTATGGGCCAGCTCCACGTCCTTCAGGTCGACCAGCGGCGCGTCGTGACGCGTCAGCGCGATGTCCAGGCCGGTGGCGATCAAATGGTCTTCGATCGCGTCGAGCCGCTGCGGGCATTCGGGGTGGCCCGCGCCCATGTCGTGGCGGCGGCAGTCGGGGTGGGTGAAGAACGCCGTGCTCATGTCTCGGGGTTTTGTTCTATCGGTTATGGTCTCGT
>NZ_JBFWOM010000038.1:0-7316 GCF_050250495.1 Immundisolibacter sp.
GCCGCGGCATTGCTCGCGCTCGGCCTCGCCGCCCCGGCCGTGGCGGTACCGCTCGCCGAGCACCCGCCGCTGCGCGCGCTGATCGACGACCTGGTCGACAAGGAGGGTTTCGAGCGCGCGCCGCTGGAGCGGTTGCTCGCCGGGGCGACGTTCCACCAGAGCATCATCGACGCCATCACCCGCCCGGCCGAGAAGATGCCCTGGCACCGCTACCGGCCGATCTTCATGACCGAGCAGCGCATCGCCGGCGGCGTCGAGTTCTGGCGTACGCACGCCGAGCTTCTGGCGCGCGCCGAGCGCGAGCACGGCGTGCCGGCATCGGTGATCACCGCCATCATCGGCGTCGAGACGCGCTACGGCGCCGTGACCGGGCGCTACAAGGCGGTCGATGCGCTGGCCACGCTCGCCGTTGCCGGCCTGTCGCGCAGCGCCTTTTTCGGCGGTGAGCTGCGCCATCTGCTGCTGCTCGGGCGCGAGGAGCGCCTGGACCTGGCGACACTCAGCGGCTCCTACGCGGGCGCGCTCGGCCTGCCGCAGTTCATCCCGTCGAGCTACCGGGCCTACGCGGTCGATTTCGACGCCGACGGCCGGCGCGACCTGCTCGGCAGCCCCGCCGACGCCATCGGCAGCGTGGCCAATTACCTGGCGCGTCACGGCTGGCAGCCGGGCGAGCCGATCAGCGCGGCGGCGAGCGTTACCCCCCCCGACGCCAGCCTGGCGCAGGGTGATCTGAAGCCCACCCTCACGCTGGCCGAGCTCGGCCAGCGCGGCGTCGGCGTGCCACCCGGTGCCGCGCCCGCGCTGAAGGCCAAGCTGATCCGTCTGGAAGCCGAGCAGGGCGACGAGTACCACCTCGGTTTCCAGAACTTCTACGCCATCACCCGCTACAACCACAGCGCGCTGTACGCGATGGCGGTCACGCAACTGGCGGCGGCCATTGGCGAACGGCGCGCGGCGACGCCCTGACATCGGCGTTGCCGGCGCGTGGCTCGCGCTGGTGTTGATAGCGCTGCTGGCCGGCTGCGCCGGACCGGCTACGCGGCCGGCGCCCGATTACCGGCGCGACGGGCCGCCGAGCGGCGCGATCAACCTCGACGCCATCCCCGATGCCATGCCGCGCGCCGAGCCGCCGTGCCGGCCGTGCTCGCGGCCGTACCAGTTCGAGGGCGTCACGTACCGGCCGCTCGCCAGCGCCGCCGGCTATGAGATACGCGGCATCGCCAGCTGGTACGGGCGCGAGTTCCACGGCCGCGCCACGTCGAACGGCGAGTCCTACGACATGCTGGCCATGACCGCCGCGCACCCGACCCTGCCCATCCCGAGCTACGTGCGCGTCACCCACCTCGGCAACGGGCGCAGCGTGGTGGTGCGCGTCAACGACCGCGGCCCGTTCAAGCGCGGGCGCGTGATCGACCTGTCCTACGTGGCCGCCGCCAAGCTCGGGCTGATCGGGCCGGGCAGCGGTCCGGTCGAGGTGCGCGCCGTGCTGCCGGGCGTGCCGAACTTCCCAACGGCGCCCGTCACTCAGGTGGCAACGGCCCCGGTGGGCGGCGATGCGGTCTTCCTGCAGGTCGGTGCGTTTGGCGATGCCGCCGCGGCACAGCGCCTCGCGGCCCGCCTGCGCCAGGAGAACTTGGCGCCGGTCGCCGTGCAGGCCGACAATACCGCTTCGCGCGGCCTGCACCGGGTGCGTCTTGGCCCGCTGGCGCCAAGGCAGTTCGATACCGTTGCCGCGCGCCTGGCTGCGCTGGGCCTGCCGGCGCTGCGGGTGCCGGCGAACTGACGCGACCCCGGTTTGGTCGCCCGCTGGGCCCCAGCCCTCGCCGCGGCCTCCGATTTCCCCGTATCCAAGAGTCACCATGTCGATTCGATCGTCCGTTGCCCGCTCCGCCGTCGGCCTGCTGCTCGCCGTCGGCACCGTTCACGCCGCGCCGGTGCCAAGCGCCCCGCAGCTCGGCGCGCGCAGCTACCTGCTGTACGACTACCACACCGGTCAGGTGCTCGCGGCCAGGGATCCCGAGGTGCCCCAGCCGCCGGCGAGCCTGACCAAGGTCATGACCGCCTATGTCGCCTTCGACGCGCTGCAAAAGGGCGACCTCAAGCTCGACGAAGAAATCACCATCAGCAAGGACGCGTGGCGCACGGGCGGCTCGCGCAGCTTCATCGATCCGGCCAAGCCGGTGCCGGTGGAGGTGTTGATCCACGGCGTGCTGACGCAGTCCGGCAACGACGCGACGCTGGCGCTCGCCGAGCACATGGCCGGCACCGAGACCGCGTTTGCCGACCTCATGAACGCGCAGGCCAAGCGCCTCGGGCTCGCGCAGACCCACTTCGTGAACTCGCACGGCCTGCCGGCCGACAACCACTACTCGAGCCCGCTCGATATGGCCCGTCTCGCGGCGGCAACCATCCGCGACTTTCCCGAGTACTACCCGTGGTACGCGCTGAAATCCTTCAGCTGGAACAACATCACACAGCCGAACCGCAACCGCTTGCTGTTCTGGGACAAGACCGTCGATGGCCTCAAGACCGGCCACACCGACGCTGCCGGTTACTGCCTGGTGACGTCCGCCAAGCGCGATGACATGCGTCTGATCGCCGTCGTCATGGGCTCGGCAAGCGACCAGTCGCGCTTTCAGGAAGCGCAGGCGCTATTCAACTGGGGCTTTCGCTTCTACGAAACACACCGCCTGTACCCGGCCGGCGAGAAGCGCACCGACGCGCCGGTGTTCGGTGGCGAGGAACGCTCGGTGCCGCTGGGTCTCGCCGACGATCTGTACGTGACCGTGCCGCGCGGCAAGTACGACGAGCTGGCGGCGTCGGTCGAGGTCGCGCCCCGTCTGATGGCGCCGGTGGTGAAGGGCTCGGCGCAGGGCACGCTGCGCCTGAAGCTCGGTGACGAAGTGGTGCTGGAGCGCCCGCTGGTGGCGATGGCGGACGTCGGCGAGGGCAACCTCTTCCGGCGCGCCATCGACGCCGCGCGCCTGTGGTGGCAGGAGTAATCGCGTGACCGCGACGCTGCCCGGCGAGGCCGCCGTCACGGTCTACCTCGACGGCGACTTCATGCCGCTGTCGCAGGCGCGCATCCACCCGCTCGACCGCGGCTTCATCTACGGCGACGGCGTGTACGAGGTGATCCCGGCCTACGGCGGGCACTACCTGCGCCTTGACGCGCACGTCGCGCGGCTCGAACGCAGCCTCGCCGAGGCCCGCATCGCCAATCCCCACACCGCCCCGCAGTGGGCCGACATGCTGACCGAGCTGCTGGCGCGTCACGGCGGTGGCGATGCGTCGGTGTATCTGCAAGTCACCCGCGGCGTCGCGCCGCGCGATCACGCCTTCCCGGACTGCCCGCCGACGGTGTTCGCCATGCCGCGGGCGCTGAAACCCGTGCCGGCGGCGCAGGTCGAAAACGGCCTGCGCGCGGTGAGCCTTGCCGACATCCGCTGGCAGTGGTGCCAGATCAAGTCGATCTCGCTGCAGGGCGCCGCCATGCTGCGCCAACAGGCCGTCGACGCCGGCGCCGACGAGGCCATTCTGCACCGCGGCCGGTGGGTGACGGAGGGCGCCGCCGCCAACCTGTTCGCCGTCATCGACGGCGCCGTGGTGACGCCGCCGCCGAGCAACTGGCTGCTGCACGGCATCACCCGCGACCTGGTGCTGGAGCTCGCCGCACAGGTGGACCTGCGCGTCGACGAGCGCCCGTTGCGCCTGAAGGAACTGCTGGCGGCGGACGAGATCTGGCTGTCGAGCTCCACCAAGGAAGTGCTGGCGGTGACGCAGCTCGACGGCGCGCCGGTCGGCGACGGCCGGCCGGGGCCGGCCTGGCGGCGCGTGTGGGACGCGTACCAGGCCTTCAAGGCCGATCTTCGCGCGCAGTGAGCCTGCGCCTGCGCCTGCGCCGGCGGGGCCGGGTGGACTACGCCGCGTGCCTTGCCGACATGCAGAGCTTCACCGACCAGCGCGGCGCGGATACGCCCGATGCGCTGTGGCTGGTCGAGCACCTGCCGGTCTTCACGCTGGGCCTGGCCGGCAAGCCCGAGCACGTGCTCGACGCCGGTGACATCCCGGTCGTGCGCTGCGACCGCGGCGGGCAGGTGACCTACCACGGCCCGGGGCAGGTGGTGCTGTACGCGCTGCTGGACTTGAACCGCGCCGGACTCGGCGTGAAGGCGCTCGTCACCACGCTCGAACAGGCCGTGATCGACCTGCTGGCTGGGCTCGACATCGCCGCCGAACGGCACCCCGGCGCACCCGGCGTGTACGTGGCGGGCGCCAAGATCGCCGCGCTGGGTCTTCGCGTGCGGCGCGGCTGCTGCTACCACGGTCTCAGCCTCAACGTGGCGATGGACCTTGCACCGTTCGCCCGCATCAACCCGTGCGGCTACGCGGGGCTGGCGGTGACGCAGCTGCGCGATCTCGCCCCGGCGGCGACCGATCCGGTGCAGATCGGCGAGCGTCTTGCCGCGCAGCTCGCAGCCCTGCTGGGTCAGCCGCTGGTCGCGGGCAATTAATTGTCCCAGTGGCTTCGGCTGCCGGGCGCGGGGCCTCTTCGGAGACCCTCGCTTTTTCGGGGCGCCGTGTTGGACCAAGCGCGGCGCGCGGAGTGGTCCGATACGCGATTACTTCAGCAGATCGTCCAGTGACTTCACGTTGCGCGGCTTGCGTCCGGCGTTTCTTTCCAAGCGATCAAGGGCCTGATTCTCCGCGAACAGCGCGCCGCGGCTATTCTCGACGAACCGATAGATCATTCCCCTTTGCCTGCACCACCTATCCGCAGCACGCCGCTTGTCGTGCGTCTCGATCCAGGCCAGAAAACCTGCGCCCTTCGTTTCGTGCAACTCCTTTGACCCGTCGGCGAACGTCACCAGGAAGTCCGGAACATACTCACGCGGGATGAATCCCATCATGCGATAAGGGATTCGGATTCCGTGGTCCTTGGTCCACGAGATCACACCCCCCGCGCGCTCCAGCTCCAGCATGTAGTCGCGCTCAAGCAGGCTGTCGTAGTTGCTCTCGCCGCGCGGATTGCGCTTCAGGCCGGTGAGTCGCCCGCGCCTCGAGAACACGGCTAGGCGTCCTCACCGAGTATGCCCATGACGATGTCCGGCCGGCGAAATTCCTCAACGATTTGCGGCAAACAGAAGCGCAGCTTCTGAAGGTTCGCCAGTTCCGCCGTGTCGAGCCCGGCGAGGCCGTCAATCGTGAACACGTCCGAGATGATCCACTCCAGCGCCTGTATCAGCTTGAGCGTCTGATCCGCCGTTTCCATCTTGAAGCAGGCGGTCAGTGCGTAGTGCGGCTCGTTGAGCAGATCGGTCCTCAACTCCGCCGCCAGTGCTTCTCTGGTCATCGCGGTTACGGCTTCCACGGTGGACTGATTCAACTCAGGCAGGTTGATCGCGTCGTCCGGCAGCTCGTGCGCGGTCGTGTCGGAGCCGAGCCGCTGGCTCTTGATGTTGGTGATCTTCTGCAAGGCCGACGCAATGCGCTTGTCGAACTTCAGCGTGCGGAAGTGCTCCTGCCAATCCGCTATGGGCGTGATCCCGGAAGCCGTCGGCAAGCCGGCAATGATGTCTTCAATATCCAGTTCCGGCTTTTTTTCTCTGCCTTCATCTTCGTCAGGTTCGGAAGGCGGTGGCGGTTCGAAGGGGAGGTCCTCCATCGTCCGCTCGTCCACGACGTCGCCCGGATTCAGCGGCTTGGCGTATTCCTGCGCTGCCAGCAGTTGCCATAGCCAGCCGTGGTTGAAGGCCGGATGGTCAACCGAGAACAGATGGTCTCGCTCGCTGGGCGGGCGGATGCGTCGCAACCCGCGGCCGATGATCTGCGGTCCATACACGGTGTAGATGCGCTCGCCCTTCTTCTGGTAGCTGAACTTGCGGAACAAGCAGATGACCGCAATGTTCCGCACGTCCCAGCCCTCTCGCAGCATGCTCACCGCGATGATGACGCGCACCTGCCGGGTCTGTTGCCACAGCGCCGCGTCTTCGGCGTTCAGACCCTCCGGGCTGCGTCTGCCCAGCAGAAAGGCTTTCTTGTTCTCCAGCTCGTCCTGTTTGCTGTGCACCAGCAGCAGTTGCTCGCGCTTGTAGCTGAACGGCGCGGCTTGAAGGGTCTCGTACATCTGCCAGGCGTCCTTCTGCGATAGCGCAACGACCAGCAGCAGCGGTTCCCAAGCCGGCTCGGCCCTTTCGTTGCGCGGCACGCATTTGCGCTGGTAGTCCAGACAGCTCTGCGCGATCTGGAGCTGCTGCCTGCGCGCGTTCTTGGCGGTGACGAAGCGCACCGCCCCGCCGCGCCTCAACTCTTGCTCGATCTGCTCCCAAGGCACGTCCTCGACGTCCAAGGTCTTGATGACCTGATCGTTTTCGTCCCACTCCTCATATTGCAGCCTGACGCTGGCAATGTCCGGCTTGGTCACCACCACCTGCTTCACCACGCCGTCCTGCATCGCCTGCTGGACGTGGTACTCGTAGATCGGCGGGTAGGTGTCCAGGTCCTGCTTGTCCAGGCGGAAGGGTGTCGCGGTCAGGTCCACGCGCGCCTTGGTCTTGCTGCGGCCCAGCAGTTTGAGCACTTCCCGGTATTGCTCGGCAGCCGCGTTGTGCGCTTCGTCGTTCAGCAGCACCAGGTCATGCACAGCATCGGACAGCAGCACTTCCAGCGACGGCGACTGCCGGTTTTCGTAGAGCTGGTGGATGTTGGAAACGATCACATGCGCGTCGCGGATGCCCGCTGCGTCGCCGCTGTCGCGCAGCACCGTGCACACAAGCCGCTCCGGGGTGTGCTGGTGGCTGTTGAAGAAGAACGGAAACTCCCTGTAGGCGTAGGCGGGGTTACGGACCTCGAAGTCTTCCTTCACCCGCTCGCGCACGATGGTGTTGGGCACCAGGATCAGGAACTTCTCATGGCCGCGCACCTGCCAGAAATAGGCAATCAACCCAGCCATGATCACGGTCTTGCCGCCGCCGGTCACGATGTCGAGCAGGCTTTCCCACTTGCCTAGTTTCTCGCCGGCGTAGATGACCTTGGTGATGGCCGTGTATTGGTGCGGGAAGAGCGGCTTTTCCCAGTCGTGGCCCTTGATGCGCTCGATGAACTGCCGGGCGACCGCCGCCTGCTGGGGCGAGAGGTTGGGAAAGTCCGGCTCCTCCAGCCACTGCCGGTAGTCCAGTTCGGCTTGGGTGAGCATCGGCCTACACCTGCTGATGCGCGACGGGCTTCAGTTCGCAGCGGCCGTCGGCGACGGTCACCTGGGCGACCGCGGTAGCCTGCCCGTCCAGGTTGTCCTGCACCCGCGCGGCGATGGTGTA
>NZ_JBFWOM010000039.1:0-6839 GCF_050250495.1 Immundisolibacter sp.
GCTTTGACGCCAAGAAGTCGGTCAAGGCCAAGGTCATCACCTTCAACCCGGCCACGAACCTGTGGACGGTGCCGGCGCACGTTGACCAGACGCGGTTCGGCTACATCACCAACGCCGTGATCGACCCGGACAAGGACGAGATTATCCAGATCATCGACGAATCGGCCCGGCACCTGAACCTTGAAACCGGCAAGTGGGCCGTCTACCCGCTGCCGAAAGGTCCGATGCGGTTCAACGCCCGCACGGCCCGGCTGGGGCGCAACGTGTGGTGGTGCAACCGGGCGCAGGTGATCGAGAGCTACAGCCTCGACACGCACAAGCTGACCAGTTACAGCGTGGCGCCGTGGCCGGTGCCGGCCGAGGGCTGGGAGATGCAGATGGTGTTCCCGGCCGGCGACAAGCTGCTGGTGATCCGGCCAACGTCGAGCCCGCAAACGCCCCGGCACGCGGCGTTGTTCGATCCCGCGACCGCCACTTGGACCAAGATCGACCAGGGCGATGGCTGGGGCAACAGCGGCTTCATGCACAGCAGCGGTCGGGTCATCCTGATGGGCGGCGGCATCAATGGCGAGGCCGAGGCGAACAAGCAGGTGTGGGTGGGGACGCTTGCGCCCTCGCGATGACCACGCCTAATGAAGCATGGGCGACCAAACCGCAACGCCTCTATTCCGCTTGGCCCGGTGCTCCAGGGCAGGCGCGGTCCAGTGACTTTCTTCGAGCGTGCACGACCACGGGCCGCTTACCGAAGCAGGGCCGGCTCGCGTCGATGCCGCGGTGTTGCCGATTCGCGGCGAGGGCGGCGCCCCCACGGTGGCGCGGGGGGTTGCGTCGTGACGGCGCGGCAGCGGGCCGATGAGTAATCCACCGGAAGGCTTCGAGGGGCGCTGGCGCCAGCGTTTCGAGACGTGGGGGCAGAGCCAGGGCAGCGACGCGGCCATCGCCGGCTGGAGCGAGTCCGGCCTCGCCGCGCGGCTGGCCAACTTCGAGCGCCTGTGGTCGCCCGGGGCGCCGCCGGGGCGTTGGCTCGACGCCGGCTGCGGCGCGGGCACGTATGTGCGGCTGCTGGCGGCGCGCGGCGCTGCGGTGGTCGGTGCGGACTATTCCCTGCCGAGCCTGCACAAGGCGGCCGAGCGGCTTGGCGAGCTGGCGGTGCTGGCGGCATCTGACGTACGCGCCTTGCCGTTTGCATCAGCCAGCTTCGACGGCGCGCTTTGTTTTGGCGTGATGCAGGCGCTCACCGACGCACGTCCGGCGCTGCGGGAGCTGTGCCGGGTGGCGCGGCCGGGCGGCGAGGTGTGGATCGACGCGCTGAACCGCTACAGTGCGCCGCACTGCGTGGCCGGTGCCTGGCGGCGCGTGCGCGGCAAGCCGGCGCACATGCGCTACGACGATCCGTGGCGGCTGGCGCGCTGGCTGCGCGAGGCCGGCGCGGAGCAGGTGGAACTGCACTGGCTGCCGCTGGTGCCGGGCCGCTGGCGCCTGGCGGGGGAGATCGCCCACAGCGGCTTCGTGCGCGGCTTGCTGCACCGCGTACCGCCGCTGGCCGCGCTCGCCAGCCATGCGGTGGTGCTGCGCGGCCGGTTACCGCCCGCGGCATGAGCGGCGCCGGGTCCGCCACGGCGGGCTGTGCCCTTTATGGACCCATCGAACTGGAATCGTGAATGCCTGAACTGACCGTTGTGGTGCCCACCTTCAACGAGGCGGCCAACGTGGCCGCCGTGGTGGAAGCGGTAGACCGGGCGTTGGCCGGTGTGGACTGGGAGCTGATGTTCGTGGACGACGACTCGCCGGACGGCACGGCCGAGCGGGCGCGCGACATTGCGCAGGCCGACCGGCGCGTGCGCTGCGTGCAGCGCGTCGGCCGGCGCGGGCTGTCCAGCGCCTGCGTGGAGGGCATGCTGGCGTCGTCGGCGCCCTGCCTGGCGGTGATGGATGGCGACCTGCAGCACGACCCCGCGCTGCTGCGGCCGATGCTGGACACGCTGCGCGGCGGGCAGACGGACATCGTGGTCGGCAGCCGCCACGTGGCTGGTGGCGGGGTGGGGGATTTTTCCGCGCAGCGGCAGGGCATCAGTCGCCTTGCGACGCGCCTGAGTCGCGCGGTGCTGAAGGCTGATCTCACCGACCCGATGAGCGGCTTTTTCATGCTCACGCGCCCGGCGTTGATGGGTTGCCTGCGCGGTGGCGTGTCCGGCATCGGCTACAAGATTCTGGTCGATTTGTTTGCGTCCGCGCCGCGACCGCTGCGCTTTGTGGAGCTGCCGTACACGTTTCGCAGCCGCCAGGCCGGCGAGAGCAAGCTCGACAGCAAGGTGGTGTGGGACTACCTGATACTGCTGGCGGACAAGCTGGTGGGGCGCTATGTGCCGGTGCGGTTTCTGGCGTTCTCGGCGGTGGGCGGGCTCGGCGTTGGCGTGCATCTGGTGACACTCGCGCTGGTGTTCCGCGGGCTGGGCGTCGATTTCGTGAGCGCACAGGTCATCGCCACGCTGGTGGCCATGACTTTCAACTACGTCGTGAACAACTCGCTCACCTACCGCGACCGGCGCCGCCGCGGCTGGCGTTTCCTCACCGGCTGGCTGTCGTTTGCGCTGGCGTGCAGCGTGGGCGCGTTCGCCAACGTGGGCATTGCCGCCTGGCTGTTCCAGCGCCAGACCTTTTGGGTGGTGTCTGCGCTGTCCGGTGTGCTGGTGGGGGCGGTTTGGAATTACGCAGTGACCAGCGTGTACACGTGGCGCAAGTGAGGGAGGTTGTTCGATGAAAACCGATAGCCATGCGAGCGCCCGGCGGATCGGCGTGCTGGCGTTGCTGGGCGCCATCGTGTCGACGCTGCTGTACTACGCGGCGAGCGACGGGTTCCGCTTTTTGGTGAAGGCGCTCCTCAGTGGCGGCCGAAACCTGATGGTGGGGGCCTGACCATGCCGCATGGCGGGCTCGATGCGCTGCTCGGAGTCTTGTTCATCGGCCTGTGCGGTGCGGCGGCGGCTGTCGTCTGGCGCCGAGTCGGGCCGAGCAGCACCAACCGCTGGCTGGCCGCCGTGACGGTGTTCATGGGCGTGTTCGTGCTGGCGTTTCAGGTGGCGGGTGGAGTCGAGCTGGTCACCGGGCGCCCGGTGGTGAGCCTGCCGCTGGTGACGGCCGCGGCCGGCGGTTTGTGCGCGGCGGTCTGGCTGGTCGCGCGCACCTTGTCGGTATCGGCGCTGGCTGGGCGGGACGTGGCTGCACCACCGCCGCGCTGGCGACCGGTGCCGGTGCTCACGGCCTTGCCAGTGCTGGGCGGTTTCGGCGTGTTGGCCCTGCTGCTGATGGGGTCGTGGCCGCAGGGCTTCGAGGCGCAGGCGTATCACGTGCCGCTTGCGGTGCGTGTGCTGCGCGAGGGTACGTTGCGCATCTGGGATAGCAGTTGGATGCACGCCTACCCGATCAACATGAGCCTGTGGGCGGGGTTCTGGATTTACCTGTTGCCGGAGCGTCTGGTCGCGCTGGCCAACCTGCCGTTCCTCGCCCTGTGCGCCGCGGCGCTGTTTGCGCTGGCGCGCGGCGCGGGTGCGGATCGCAATGCGGCGCTGCTGATGGCCTGCGGACTCGCCACGATTCCGCTGTTCTCGTTCGGCGCTCTGCAGGTGTCGGCGGATCTCGGCGGCGTCGCGTTCATTGCCATCGCCATGTATTTCGTGCTGGTGCAGCCGCTGCCGGCGCGGACTTGCGCGGCGCTTGGCGGCCTTGCGGCCGGTCTGGCGTTTGGCTTCAAGAGCCTGCATCTGGTGCCGCTCGGGCTGCTGGGGATGGCGCTGTTGTTCGGTTCGGCGGGCGGCGGCAGGTTCCCGCAGCGCCTTGGCACGCTGGGTGTGTATGCCCTGGCGGCGCTGCTGCCGATGGCGTACTGGCTGATCCGCAACTACGTCGAGCGCGGCAACCCGCTGTACCCGGTGTATGTGCCGGGCGTGTTCGACTGGCTCGGCTGGCTGGCGCCGGCCGATCAGAACCTGCTGTCGAACACCGGCAACGAGCGGGAATGGGTCAGCGCCGGCTGGCGCTGGCTGTTGTACCCGTGGCAGGAGGGGCACGCGGCGGGCCAGAACTTCAAGCACAGCTCGGGGCTCGGGCCGTTCTTCGCGGCCACGGTGCCGGTGGCGCTGGCGCTGGGTCCACTCGCGGCTTGGGCACGGCCGGCGGGCGAGGGGCGGCGCGTGCACGTGCAGTTGCTGGTCTTGGCGCTCGGCGTACTCGCCGTGTGGTGGCTGCTGGGCGACCGCCAACCGCGCTATTTCATGGCGGCGATCGTGCCGCTGCTGGCGCTGGCCGGCTGGCAGTTGACGCAGACCTCGGGCCGGCTGCGCACGGCTTACGAGGCGCTGCTGGCGAGCGGCATCCTGCTGATGCTGCTGCCGCCGCTGCTCGGGCAGGCGCGGGCCACGCTGGGTGGGTTGTCACACGGGCACTTGGCGCCACGGTACATGCGGCACGAATATGCGCAGGCACTCGACCAGTTGCCGGCCGGCTCCCGGGTGGTCAATGGCTACGAGCGGTCGGCCAATCTGCCGCTGATGGGCGCGGGCTTGAATAACCGGATCATCGATGTGCTCGAAGCGCGGCGCCGGTTCGGTCAAGCAGACGGCGGCTGGCGGTTCGATACGGCCACGGTGCGCGCGCTGGGCGCGACCCATTTCTACGTGCGCGAGGGCGAAAAGATCGACACCGACGGCTGCGTCACGCTGCGCGAAATCGACGCCCTGCGCGCCAATCCCTACAACGGCAAGCCGTATGCGCAGGGCCGCGTGCTGTACGCCATCGATGTCTGCGACGCGGCGAGGTGAACGTGGCCTCGGATAAAACCCTGTCGTTCGTTATTCCGGTCTACAACGAGGAGGCCGCCGTCGGCCCGTTTCTCGACGGTATGGCGGATGTGCTGGGGCAGATCGAAGCGCGCGGCTACCGGGTGGAGCTGCTGTTCGTGGACGACGGCAGTCGCGACGGCACGCTGGCGGCGCTGACCGAACTGGTCGCGCGGGACCGGCGCGTGCGGGTGCTGGAGTTCTCGCGCAATTTCGGCAAGGAGGCGGCGCTGACGGCGGGCCTGGATGCCGCGCGCGGCGACGCGCTGATCCCGATCGACGTCGACCTGCAGGACCCGCCGCAGGTGATCCTGCAACTGATCGACGCCTGGGAGCAGGGCTACGAGGTGGTGCTCGGTCACCGTACCGATCGCGCCAGCGACTCGCTGCTCAAGCGCGCGTCGGCGCGGTGGTTCTACCGGGTGGTCAACGCCGTGGCCGACACCCCGGTGCCGGAGAACGTGGGCGATTTTCGGCTCATCGACCGCTGCGTGGCGGATGCACTCAAGCGCCTGCCGGAGCGGCGGCGCTTCATGAAGGGCCTGTTCGCGTGGGTGGGTTTTCGCACCGCGGTGGTGGACTACCAGCGTGCACCGCGTATTGCCGGCACCACCAAGTTTTCCGGCTGGAAGCTGTGGAACCTGGCGCTGGAGGGCATCACCAGTTTCAGCACGGCGCCGCTGCGGCTGTGGACGTATCTTGGCGCCGCCGTGGCCCTGCTGGCGTTTTTCTACGCGCTGTACATCGTGTTTCGCGTGCTGTGGCTGGGTGTGGATCTGCCGGGCTACGCCTCCCTGCTGGTGGCGGTGCTGTTCATGGGCGGCGTGCAGTTGATCGGCATCGGCGTGCTCGGCGAGTACCTGGGCCGCGTGTACACCGAGGTGAAGCAGCGCCCCACCTACATCGTGAGGCGCGAACATGGAGGCCAGTGAGTACCGCTTCATGGCCGAGCACCAGGACCGCCACTGGTGGTTCGTCGGCCGGCGGGCAGTGCTGGCGGCGCTACTGGATGGTCTGAACCTGCCGCCCGACGCGCGCATTCTCGAAATCGGCTGCGGCCCCGGCGGCAACCTGCCGTTGCTCGGCCGCTACGGGCGCGTGACGGCGCTCGAAATGGACGCCTACGCGCGTGCCTTTGCGCACGACAAGACGGGCGTGGACGTGCGCGACGGGCGCCTGCCGGACGCGCTGCCGTTCGACGGCGAGCGGTTCGATCTGGTGTGCCTGTTCGACGTGCTGGAGCACGTGGCGGACGACCGCGCGGCGCTCGCGGCCATCGGCGGGCTGCTCGCCCCCGGCGGGCGATTGCTGCTGACGGTGCCGGCGCATCAGTGGCTGTGGAGCGTGCACGACGAGCACCTGCACCACCAGCGCCGCTACTCGCACAGCGGCCTGCGCCGCGTGCTGGCGGAAGGCGGCTTTGCGGTCGAGCGGCTGAGTTTTTTCAACACGCTGCTTTTTGCCCCGGCGGTTGCGGCGCGACTGCTGGACCGCTGGCGTGGCAACACCACGGCGTCGGGTTCCGCCCTGCCGGGGCCGGCGGTGAACGGCGTTCTGGGCCGCTTGTTCGCCGCCGAGGCCCCGTGGCTGCGGCGCTGGAACCTGCCGTTCGGCCTGTCGCTCCTGGTGCTGGCACGGCCGGTGCGGTGAGCCCGCGGCCGCGTTGATGCGTCGCGGGCACGAGGGTCGCTGTAACTGTAATCGTAACCTCCCCCTGAACGCGGACACCTGCGGAGTAGAACTTCTGGCATGTTTGTGCCGCCAGGAGGTTCCATGAAGAAGTCAAAAGTTCAGCGAGACCCAGGTTGTCTCGATCCTCAAGCAGGCTGACGCCGGGGTGCCGGTCAAAGAGCTGTGCCGGCAGGCCGGGATGTAATCGACGTTACCCCCTGATTGAGTAGCGCGGAGGCTTAGAGTCCGACTGAGACCGAAGGAGGTCGGACGTGAAGAAGCGGTATAGCGAAGAGCAGATCATCGGGTTTCTGAAGGAAGCGGACAGCGGGG
>NZ_JBFWOM010000040.1:0-6285 GCF_050250495.1 Immundisolibacter sp.
GACGGCTCCAGCAGGCAATCGCGCAAAACGTCCAGCGAATCCGGGTTCCGCAGCGACAGGTAGTCGTCGTGGCCGGCCGGGTCCGGCACGGCAAACAGGCGGTCGTACAGGCGCACCTCGGCGGGCAGCGCGTGCCGCGCATCCGCCCAGTGGATAGTGCCCTTCACCTTTCGGCCGTCCGGCGCGTTGCCGCCGCGCGTGGCGGGGTCGTAGCTGCAGATGAGCTCGACAACCTCGCCGGTGACGGGGTCGGTCACCACGCGCTCGCAGCGGATGAAGTAGGCGAATCGCAACCGCACCTCGCGACCGGGCGCGAGGCGATGGAAGTCCTTCGGCGGCTCCAGCATGAAGTCGTCGCGCTCGATGTACAGCTCGCGCCCGAACGGCAGCTTCCGGCTGCCAAGCTCCGGCCGCTGCGGGTGATTGGGCGCGTCGAGCCAATCGGTGTCGCCCGCCGGGTAGTTCTCGATCGTGACTTTCAGCGGGCGCAGCACCGCGAGCGCGCGCGGCGAGTCCTGCTCCAGCGCCTCGCGGATGCAGGTTTCGAGCTGCGCCACGTCGATGACGTTTTCCTTGCGTGTGACGCCCACGCGGGCGCAGAAGTCGCGCAGCGCCGCCGGCGGCACGCCGCGGCGGCGCATGCCGGACAGCGTCGGCAGGCGCGGGTCGTCCCAGCCGGCCACGTGGCCGCCTTCCACCAGCTCGTGCAGGCGGCGCTTGCTCATTACCGTGTACGACAGGTTCAGGCGCGAGAACTCGATCTGCTGCGGGTGGCAGGGTACCGGTAGCTGGTCGAGTATCCAGTCGTACAGCGCGCGATGGTCCTCGAACTCCAGCGTGCACAGCGAGTGGGTGATGCCCTCGATGGCGTCCGACACGCAGTGCGCGTAGTCGTACATGGGGTAGATGCACCAGGCGTTGCCGGTGACCGGGTGCGGCGCGTGCTTGATGCGGTAAAGCACCGGGTCGCGCAGGTTGAGGTTCGGCGACGCCATGTCGATCTTCGCCCGCAGCACGTGCGCGCCGTCCGGGAACTCGCCGGCCCGCATGCGGGCGAACAGGTCGAGGTTCTCGCCCACGCTGCGCGCGCGGTGCGGGCTGTCGCGGCCGGGCTCGGTCAGCGTGCCCCGGTAGGCACGCATCTCGTCGGCACTCAGGCTGCACACGTACGCCTTGCCGGCTTCGATCAGCTGCACCGCGTAGTCGTGCAACTGGCCGAAGTAGTCCGACGCGTGGAACAGCTTGTCGCCCCAGTCGAAGCCGAGCCAGCGCACGTCGCGCTCGATCGCTTCAACGTATTCGATGTCTTCCTTGGCCGGGTTGGTGTCGTCGAAACGCAGGTGGCAGACGCCGCCGAAGTCCTGCGCAAGGCCGAAATTGAGGCAAATCGATTTGGCGTGGCCGATGTGCAGGTAGCCGTTCGGCTCCGGCGGAAAGCGGGTCACCACCCGCGCGTGTTTGCCGCTGGCGAGGTCCTGCTCGACGATCTGGCGGATGAAATGGGTCGGCGGCGGACGGTCGGCAGCGTTCATGCGGCGGCTGGGCAGGGTAGGGGTGGCGGCTATTGTAGGGAAGCGCGATCCGGCCTGCCGGGCGCGCAGTGCGCTATGGTCGGCGCCCGGGACAGGCACGAGGACGAGTCATGCGGTGGCGAAGCGGCAGGCGCAGCGACAACGTCGAGGACTTGCGCGGGCAGCGCGCGCCGGGGGGCTTCGGCGGCTCCTCAGCGCTGGGGCGCGTGTTGCCGCTGCTGATTCGAACGCGCATCGGCCGGATAGTCTTAATCTTCGGCGCGCTGATCTACTTCGGTGCGAGGCTTCTGGGCATCGATTTATTTCAGGTGACGTCTGCGCCGCCTAACGAAGGTCAAACCGGCCGGGCGCTTTCGGCGCAGGATCAGGAACTCGCCGACTTCGTCTCGGTGGTGCTCGCCGACACGGAACAGACCTGGCACCAGCAGTTCACCGCGCGCAACCGTACCTATGTCGAGCCGAAGCTCGTTCTGTTCCGCGACGCGGTGCGTTCGGCCTGCGGTTTGGGGCAGGCGGCGATGGGGCCGTTCTATTGCTCGGGTGACCAGAAGCTCTACATCGACCTCGGTTTCTATGAGCAGATGAAAAATCAGCTCGGTGCGCCGGGAGACTTCGCGCAGGCGTATGTCATCGCGCACGAGGTGGGGCATCACGTGCAGACCCTGCTCGGCACGTCCGGAAAGGTACGCGAGGCGCAGCAGCGCCTGTCCCAGGTGGATGCGAACCAGCTCTCGGTGCGCCTGGAGCTGCAGGCCGATTGCTACGCCGGAATCTGGGGCCATCACGCCGACAGGGAGCGGCAGATTGTCGAGATGGGCGACCTCGATGAGGCCATCAACGCGGCGTCGGCGATTGGCGACGACACCCTGCAGCAGCAGGCGGGGGGGAGGGTGCGGCCGGAGTCATTCACGCACGGCACGGCACAGCAGCGCATGGAGTGGTTCCGGCGGGGTTACGACAGCGGACGGCTGGAGAGTTGCGACACGTTTCAGTGAAACGGGCCCAGTTCATCGTGCGCGGCGCTGCCGGAAAAAGTCCGTCAGCAGCGCGCCACAGTCGTCAGCGAGCAGCCCTTCGGTGATCATCGGTCGGTGGTTCAGGCGCTTCTCGCCGAACACGTCGAATACCGACCCCGCGGCGCCGGCGCGCGGGTCGCGCGCCCCAAACACCACGCGCTCGACGCGCGCCTGCACGATGGCGCCGGCGCACATGGCGCACGGCTCCAGCGTCACGTACAGCGTGCTGCCGGATAAGCGGTAGTTGGCCGCCTGCGTGGCCGCAGCACGCAGCGCCACGATCTCGGCGTGGGCAGTCGGATCGCACGCGCCGATCGGGCGGTTGTAGCCCTCGCCGAGCACGCGGTCGCCGGCCACCAGCACGGCGCCGACGGGGACCTCGCCCTCGGCCTCGGCGGCGCGCGCGAGCTCGACGGCCCGCGTCATCCACCGCGCGTCGACTGATTCGCTGTCAGCGGGGGTTTTCGTAGAAGACATACGGCGTCGAGAAGTCGCTCACCTCGAAGTACACCTTCTTCTCGCCGGGGTCGCGCTGGCCGTTGAGGTTCTCGTCCATCACGCCATAGCCGAAGCGGTAGGGCCGGGGCTGTCCGTCCTTGGTGCCCGTAGCGGTGCTGAGCTTGTCGATCTCGATGAAGCGCCGCACGAGCTGCGGGCCGGCGTAGACCTCGAGCACGCCGTTGGTGCCGGTCCAGTTCTGCACGGCGCGGCCGATTTCGTTCTGCGTTTCCTGCGTGCAGGCGGTGAGGCCCAGCACGGCGGCGGCGGCGATGAGGTAGCGCATGACAATCCCCCGAGGTAATGCACGGTCGAGCCTGGCAGGTGGGGGCAGTATGCGGCCCGATCAAGCCGCCAAAAAACAAACGCCGACGGCGAGCGTGGCACGCCGTCGGCGACAAGGCTGACGCGCGCGCCTCGCGGCGCGCCGTCCAGAGCTTTACAGGAAGAAGTACAGGTTCTTGTCCAGCACCACGCGCTGGTCCACCAGCACGGTGCGCCGCGCCAGCTTCCACTGGCCGTCCACCCGGCGCAGGCGGCACTGCTTGGTGCCCCACACCACGGTCTCGTCCCGCTGGCGGCGGTTGCGGTAGACGATGAAGTTGGACCACACGTCCACTTCGCCATCCACGTCCGCGAAGGCAGCGTCCACGTTGCTGACGAAGCGGCGGATGTAGTTTTGCGGGTCTTCCATCCACACGAGGCCCGTCTCCAGGCGCCGGATGCGCATGTCGAGCATCATGTGGTTGTCGTTGAACACGAACGCGCCGGGGTTGCTGCCGATGGTTTTCTTGTCGGCGCGCATGCGCACCTCGCGCACCGGCATCACGTAGTGGATGTCGTCGGTGAGCTGCGTCTGCCACCACTCGCGAAAGCGCTCTTCGTCCAGCATGCGCGCTTCCCGGATCAGGAAACGCTCCACCTCGAACAGCGTGTCGCGGTCCACGTAGCGCGGATTGGCCGGGGTCTGGGCTTGTGTCGGTGCATTCATGTCAGGCCACCTGTCGGTTGGGGGCGTAGTGGGGCTCGCGGGCGATTTCTTCCCAGCTGCGGCCGCTCATGAGTTCCGCCCAGCGGCGGTAGAAGCCGCGGTTCGAGGTTTCGCACACGATGCCCTTGCCGACGATGCCGGGCAGTTCCGGGTGCACGCCTTCGCGTACCTGGCCCATGCCCGAGTACAGCTTGCCGCGGCGCGTCACCCAGCCGCGGTTGCTGCCGGTGCACTGCTCCATGTTCTCGCCGTCGTCGGTCTCCAGCATGCCGGCGGTGCCGAAGGTCATCATGTTGGTGGCGACCATCATCTGCTTGAGCGCTTCCGGCATGTCCTTCTCGACCAGCGTCCAGGTCCACACCTCGATGTTGTGCGGCCCCATCGGCAGCCACAGCTTCCAGGTGTTGGTGCCGTACAGGAACGAGCAGTTCGGGAAAATGCTGGCGTCCCAGTGGCCGTTGTAGAAGCGTGAGCGCCACTCGCCCAGGCGCTCGCGCATGATCGGCGTGCGCTGCGCGAGCCATTCGCGAAACGCGCCGCCGTCCGGATGAATGGCCGCCGCCGCGTCCCAGATGACGCCGAAGCCGTGCCCGCCGCGGGTGGTGACCTGAAGGCCGGTATCGACGTCGTAGGCCTGGTTGCCGGCCAGCGGCGAAAGGGGCGACTCGATGGCCTTCAGCGCCGCCGCGTGCGCCCAGCCGACGTGGTAGCCGTCGGCGATGAAGTTCTCGACCGGCACTTTCCAGTTGCAGTTCAGGATCGATTTCATCGGCGGGCCGAGCAGCTCCACGCCGCCCGGCACGTCGAGAAAGCTGTCCATGTACCAGGCCATGTCGCCGAGGTAATCGCGCAGCGACGGCGCACCGGCGTCGAAGGTGCCGAACACGAGACCCTTGTAGCTTTCCACCTTGGCCACCGGATGCATCGCGTAGCGCGGGCGCTCGATGGCGTTGTAGTAGGTGTCGTGTTCCAGCGGCACGGTGACAAGATCGCCATCCAGCCCAAACGCCCAGCCGTGGTAGGCACAGGTGAACGAGCGCGCGTTGCCGCTGTCGGCATGGCACACCACGTTGCCGCGGTGCGGGCAGGAGTTGATGAACGCCTTGATCTGGCCGTTCGGCTGCCGGGCAACGATGACGTTGTCCTCGGCCATGCGCGTGGTGATGAAGTCGCCGGGGTTCGGGATCTGCGACTCGTGCGCCAGAAACAGCCAGGCGCGGGCGAAGATCTGCTCCAGCTCCTGCTCGTAGATGTCCTGATCCCAGTAGATGCGGCGGTCCTGCACCGCCCCGTCTTCGAGGATCAGCTTGGTGACGTCTTTCACGCGATACCCTCCATGGTGTGGGGATGCCGCCCGACCCACGACGGCCGGGCAGCGGCACTGGGCACCGATGCGGCGCCACGGAGCGGATAGTGGAAGGCCGCCGGCGCGGGCTCTTGACGGCTGTCAAGGGCGGCGGTCGGGCGCCCACTGGGGCATAAAATCCAGCCGCAAACACCACCGAGGAGGTTCGGCATGAGCGACACGATTGCCGTCATTGGCGCCACACGCGGCACGGGTCTCGCGGCCATGCGCCAGTTGATCGCGGCCGGCCGGCCAGCCGTGGCGGTAGTGCGCAGCGTCGAGAAGGGACGCGAGCTGTTCGGCGACAAGGCGGGCGTGGTCTACGGCGACGTGACGCGTCCCGAAACCCTGGTCTCGGCGATCGACCCCGACTGGGCCGGCATCGTGTTCACGGTGGACATCACTGGCGGCATCGCCGGGCGTGGCATGTTCGCAAGCCGCGAGAAGATTCGCGCCGTCATGTACGGCGGCCTTGTGAACGCCGTGGAAGCTTGCAAGCAGCGCGGTTTCAAGGGCCGGCTGGTCTTGTTGTCGACCATTGGCCTCACGCAGCCCTCCACCGCCATGAGCATCCTCAACCGGGTGAAGTCCGGGCTGCGCGACCACTCGCTCGACAAGGGCGAGTACCTCAAGAAAAGTGGCCTCGATTGGTGCATCGCGCGGGCCGGAATCCTCAACGACAAGCCGACCGGCGCGCACGTGCTCGACATCAGCGCCCGCGACTGGCCTCTCGAAATGCGCTACCAGATCGCCCGCGGCGACCTCGCGCGGGTGCTGCTGGCGTGCGTCGACCATCCCGCCGCCAGCCGGCGCGAGCTGAGCGTGTTCTGGGGCGAGGCGGGGCACGACAGCGACGAGCAACTCACGCACAAGCTCGCCGCGCTGGCCGGCTGAGCGTGCTGC
>NZ_JBFWOM010000041.1:0-6175 GCF_050250495.1 Immundisolibacter sp.
CGTGCAGTTCGAGACGCAAGGCGCTGCCTTCATCAGCCCCGCCCGGCAGGTGCACGATGAACTGGCCCTTGTCGTTCGGCGGCGGGCGGTCCTCGTCGTTGTAAAGACTGCCGAGCACCACCGGGTGATTGAGGTCGCCGCCGACGAAGCCGACCAACACCAGGTCACCCACGTCCGGCACGCTCGCCACGCCCTTGCGCGGCGTCAGCAGCGGCACCGCATCCAGCACCAGATCGCTGCCCGGCAGCGCCACCGTGGCGGCGTAGTTGCCGGGATCGGCCGGCTCGACGGCCTGCACCACGCCCAGCTCCGCCACGCGCAGGCGGCCGAGTTCCTCGCGGATCAGCGCCCGGATCGTGTCGTACAGCGCCGCGCTCATGCCGACACGGCCTCGATCTGCACCACGTAGCCGCCGCGCGCGTAGCGGTGGCGGGCGGTGTCGATCACCCATGCGCCGTCGCCGCGGCCGCCGGGGCAGCCGGCGAGCTTGATCGTCGCGCCGGGGATCAGGTCCGCGCTGCCCGGCACGCGCAGGCTGATGCGGCTCGCCGCCGCGGTCGCACGCCGCACGCCGGCCTGCGCGGCGGCGCGCACGTCGGCCGCGCTGCGCAGCGCGCCGTCGCGCTGCACGCGGGCGGGATCACCGCCGCCCGCGTTGCCGGTCACGCTGCCGGTGTCCTTCACCAGCCAACTCCAGGCGGCAGCACCCTGGCTGCCGGCGGCGCCCTCCCCGACCACGGTGAGCGCGCCGAGCGCCGCGGCGCCGGCGCGGTGCTCCAGCGCCAGCACGTCCTGCGCATAGGTGTAACTGCGCACCGGCGGGCCGCCGGGCTTGGTCAGCCGCAGCGCGCCGTCGCCGTCCGTCCACACCAGCAAGTCCGCCTGCGCGGCGAGCAGGCCCGCCCACTCCCACAGGCTGCGCCGGTCATCCACAGCGAGGAACTCGAAACGGCCTCCCGTTTCCATCGCGCCCGGCGTGAGGCCAGCCGAACCGGCGAAGGTCTTGAGCAGATCGGCCAGCGTGCGTGCCCGATGGCTCGCGTTCTCGCGCCGGCGGGCGAGCTTCACGGCAGCGCTCGCCAACACCACCGTGCGCCGCGCGCCGGGCTCGCCTTCCACCGCCAGTACCTCGCCCTGCAGCACGGCGGACAGTGCGCCTTCCTCGCCGAGTTCCACACGCAGTTCATCGCCCGCCACGACCTGCGGCGCACCGTCGCGGTCGGTGAGCGTGAGCCGGGCATGGCTCACCGCCGGCGCCGGCGCCAGCAGGACGTCCACCTGCGTCAGGTGATCCGCCCACGGGTCCGGCGCCGGCGCCGACAGCAGGCTCATTGCCATGTCGAGCAGCCCGCCGCCACCCGCTGTCGGCGCAGGAGGTGCGACCTTGCACCGCGGCTTGAAACCGGGCGTGGCGGATGCGGCGGGCAGGAAGGGCAGGTCCATCACGGCACCCGCGGGTTGTCGGACGTGTACCAGGTGAGGTGGCGCAGCACGCCGTCGCGCCCGAACACGTGCTTGGCCTCCCGGAACACGAACGGCAGCGTGAACCGGGTAAACCCTCTGCTGACCGCCCCCGGTGCAGGTGCCGGACCGCCCAGCACGTGCATGTGCAGGTGGTTGTGGAAGCTGGTGCCGACGTCACCGGCGTGCATGATCACCTGCCCGCGCTGCACGGTCTGCCCGATGATGTTGCGCGGGTCGGTCACGCCGCGGGCGGCGAACACCTCGCGCACCGACCCGGTCTTGCCGTGGCCGTAGACGGCGTAAGTGCACGGGAACTGCGCGCGCAGCGACGGATCGAGCACGTCGGTGTCGTGCGCGGCATCCACCGCGTCGTGCCGGATGACGATGAAGTTCCAGTTGAAATACGCGGTCTTGAAGGCGCCTGGCGGCTTGATCAGCGCCGGATCCGGCCAATCCGGCGGGCCTTCGGTGCCATCGAACCAGCCCAGATTGGCGATGCCGGTCTGGCCCGCGATGAGGCCGCTGGCGGGATTGGCCGCGGCGTTGTTCACGTCGGTCTGCGTGGGTTCGCCCGGGCCGGCCCAGCCGATGGCGGCCTTGATGGCATCGAAAATCTGCGCGTCGGTGGGGTCGGTATCGTCGGCAATCCAGTCGAACCAGTCCACCACCGTGCCGGCGCGCGCGGCGAGCACCTCGTCGCCAAAGTCGTGCGCAAAGTCGTAGGCGTAGATCTGCGGCAGCCAGTTGAAACGCATGTGGCTGAACATGCCCTGGTTGGCCTGACCGACGAACAGCACCTTGTCTTTTTCGTACGGCAACCGGTACGGGGAAGTGTCCGCGGCCGGATAGCCGGTGAAGTCCACCCGCGCCGGCGCGTAGTCGTCGCCATCGGGGTCTTTCTTGGGGTTGTAGGTGCCGTCGGCGGTGTCGCCTTCCTTGCCGGTGTACTGCTGTACCAGGAAGCTCAGGAAACCTGTGAATGCCCCGAAACCGATTTCCTCGCCCAACTGGGCGGCGTCATAGGTGCGCGAGATGGCCCAGGTGTTAAGCGTGCCCACCGCCGCGCCGCCAAGGCCCATCAGCGGCGCGCAAAGCAGCCAATACAAATAGAACTTCGGGTTGTCGCCGTGAAAGGGGTGGGCGTAGTCCTCACGCGGAATCAGCTTGGTCAGCAGCATGACAGCGAGCGCCGTGTGCAGGCCGATGATCGGCCCGCCGTGTTCGCGGTTGTCCGGCCGGGTGTCCGGGTCGCCGGTGGCACCGGCCGGGCCGGTCTGGTTCATCAGCGTCCACAGGCTGAGCGCAATCGAGTGGCCACCGCCGAGGAAGGTGTGGATGTTGAAGGCCGACAGAGCGTCCCCGCCGAGCAGCGTCACCCAACCCAGAAACTGGTTGCCGGCGTTGGTTTCGGTGTGCTTGCCCTCGAGCGAGCCCAGGATGACCATCAGCCACGGCAGCCACACCCATAACCACTGGCTGCCGACGCCCCAGCCCAGCCCCTTGTTGATGGCTGACGCCAGCGGCGCACCTTCGGTGACGTTGGTGAGAAAGCGGGTGAAGTAATAGAACATCAGCGGGATGTTGGCGCCCTTCTCGCGCGGGCTGCTGGCGCACTCGGCGATGTGCCAGCCCACCTTGGCAAGTTCCGCCAGCGCGGCTATCACGCGCGTCCAGGTCTCCAGAAATTCCGGCCCCACCGCACCGAAGCTGTAGCACTCCGGCGCGCTGGTGGTGGCGAACGGCGCGGCCTCGAACCATTTGGGGTCGGCACCGGTGAAGGTGTGCAGCACCTCGTCGTCCGCGCCCGCGCGGCGCAGGATGAGCTGCGTCTTGTCCGCCGACAGCCACACTTCGTCGTCCGGGTAGCCTGGGGTGAGGCTCGACAGAATCTTCAGCCAGGCATCGGCATCAAAGGCGCGGCGCTTGGTGGCGTACAGCCATGAGGCGTACCAGCAGTACTGGTCGCCGCCGGCGGCTGGGCGCGCCTCGCCGGCGCCCACCGACCCCAGCCCGAAGTTGCCGCTGGCAATCTCGCCGAGCGTGCGCCCGGCGGTGAGCAGCGCCCTGAGCTTGCCGATCAGGCAGACGATCTGCGCACGCAGGTCGTCGATGCCCGCCTGACGCAGCGCGCCGTGCAGCAGCTGCGCCACGCGGGCGGGGCTCAGGTCGAACGTCGGGAACTGCGGGATGAGTTCACGCTCGATGCGCCCGATCAGCGCGGCGAGCGCGTAGCGCACGCCAGCCTGCTGCGCGGTGAGCACCGCGCTGCCGTCGAGCAGGCCCGCGCGCACGTCGGCGAACACCGCCCGCAGTTCGTCCTGAAGCGCGGCCTGCGAGAGACCCAACGGCCCGGTGACGATGCCGTGCACGCGTGTGCACACGTCACGCAGCGCGGGTTCGCTGAGGCCTTGCACTGCGCGGGCAGCGGTATCGAGCACGTCCTCGAGCAGGCCGAGGACGTCGAGCGGACCCTGCACGGTGCCCGCCTGCGCCGCGAGGCCCTGGAAGAGCGTGACCGCCGGCGCGGCCAGGTTCCGCGCCGCGTCCATCGCCTCGTCCAGCCGCGCCTGCATACGCGCGGCCAGACGCTGGCCCATGCGTTCAAAGGCGGTCGCAAACAGCGGGCCGATGCTGCGCACCTGATCCGGGCTGCCGAGGATCTGCCAGGCCAGGGCCAGCAGATCGTCGCCGAAGGCTTGCTGCGGCGTGAGGTTTTCCATCCTCCCCAGCGACTGGGGAGTGAGCAGCGCGGCACCCAGTGACATCAGCGGCGTTCCCTAAAAGCCCACCGCGGCGCTGCCGCCGGCGGGGTTGGAGGTGGGGGCGGCGGCCAGCATGGCCTGATAGGCAGCATCCACGCGGTCGAGTTCGGTGCGCAGCTCCCCCGGCAGGGCGTCGAGCTTGCCGAGCACCGTGTCGAGCGCATCGCCCACGTCAAAGCCCTGCACCACCGGCAGCAGGTCCTGTTCGTACACCTGCTGCAGCGGCTCGATGACCAGAACCTCAGGATCGAGCGCGGCCACCTGGGCCTTGAGTTCGGCCCAGGCCGCATCGAGCTGCCCGCGCAGGGCCGGGGTGAAGACCCCACCCAGCGAGATTTCCCCCAACAGGTCTTGCAGCGCCTCGCGCAGCGCGGCGGCGAGGTTCGCCGGGTCGAGCGCGCGCAGCTTGGCTAACAGCGCGCCGTGCAGGGCGTCCACCTCACGCGTGTAGAGATCTAGGTCGAGGCCGGCAATGCGGTCCACCAGCCCGTCGAGCGCGGCGGCGGCGTCTGCCAGCGCCTGTGGCGCGGCCAGCAGTGCCGCCAACCGCGCCTGAATGGCCTCCAGCAGGTCGCTGATCTGGTCGCCGAAATGCGTAATGAGCGCACCCACCGCCTTGAGCGCCTTCAAGAAGCCGACCACCGGCGCACCGAGCTGGCGGTCCAGGGCCGTGCGGATGAGCGTGCGCAGCGTGGCAGCGTCCATGCTCGCCGGCACCAGACTGGCGATGGGGCCGTCCGCGCGCAGGTAACGCGCGTCCCAGGTCGCCAGCAGCGCGGCGATGTCGGTTTCGGTCTCGCGCAACGCATCGGCCAGTGCGCCGAACTCGCGCAGGCCACGTCCGACCGGACCCAGCAGGTCCAGGCCATCGACGAAGTTGCCCAGTGCGGTGCGCTGCGCGGCGTCGCTCACGGCGGCGATGCGCGCGGGGGTGACCGCCGAGCGCGCCTGCACCAATGCCGCCAGCCGCGCCGCTCCACCGGCGGCATCGAGCGCCCCAACAAGCGGCGCGCGGGCGGTGCTCCACGCGGTCTGCATCGCCGCCGCGCCGGTAGCCTCGATGGCGTTGCGCAGCGCGGCGAGCGCGGGTGCCAGCGGTGCCGACAGATCGGCCGGAAGCTTGGCGAGGATGGCGTCCAGCCACGCCGACAACTGCGCGTCCGGATCGGCCAGCAGCCCGAGCCGTGCGGTCCACGCGCCGATGACGTCTGCGGCCTGGGAGAACGGCTCAAGCAGCCGGCTCACCTGCGCTGACACCTGCGCCAGCGCCTGGGCAAGGTCTTCGGTGGGCAGGGCGGCGTCGAGGTCGCCGAGCGCCTGTTCCACCTGTGCGGTCAGCGGCTCCAGCAGCTTGCCCGGTCGCAGCGTGGAGAGTTCCTGCACCAGCGCCGCGTGCGCCTGCGCCAGTGGGGCCACCAGCGCTGCGGGATCCAGCGCGTCGGCCAGCCGGTCCAGCGCGCCACGCAGCGCGCCGTCGGCACCGTCCAGCCAGGCAGTGGGCGAGAAGCCGTCCAGTTCGCCGACAAGGGCGGCAAACGGCGTGCCCAGAGGTTCTTCCAGCAGGGCGCGCGGGGCATAGGCGGCCAGCGCATCGGCGATGCGCGCCGGCAGTTCGCGCAGTCCTTCCAACAGCGCCGCCGGCCCCTGGGCGACCAGGCCGTCGAGCTCTCCCAGCAGCGGCTCGATGATCGGCGTCAGCGACGGCGGCAGCACCGACATGGCGGTGCTGATCATTTCCGGCATGGGCGGGGCAAGGTTGGCGTCGTCGATGGAGTCGAGCGCGGACTTGACCGTGCCGATGCCGCCGATCACCACATCGCCCACCGGCGCGAAGCTCAGCGCATCGAGCTGCTGCGCCAACTGCTTGAGCTGCGCGAGAGCATTGAGCAGCGCCTGCACCTCCGGCCCCTGCAGCAGGTTCGAGATTTCCGTCAACACGGCCTGCATCG
>NZ_JBFWOM010000042.1:0-5951 GCF_050250495.1 Immundisolibacter sp.
CGACGTCGACGGCGCGGGCCAGCTTGTAGATCAGGGATAGTGTTCACGTGTCCACCAACAGTTGAAGTGGACACGAGGCTCCTATGCGTCTACCCGACATTCAAGATGGTCGGACTGGACGCTCACCGACGTAGTCCAAGAGTGCCTTCTCCAGCGTCAGGCCATCGCGCCGCTGTAGAGCGGCCTTGCTCGCCGCTTCAGAGCGCAGGCGTGCATCCTCCGCTTCGGTCCAGTCCACGCCCGACCGTGCCAGGGCCCGGATGCGCGCGGCTTCGGCACAGGCGGCTGCCAGCTTGAGTTGACCGGGTCCCTCTCCGTACTCTTGAGGCAGCCGGTACTGCCGCTCGGTGTTGGAACCCTTGACCGTGTAGCGGACCAGAAGAGTTCGCTTGCCGTCTGGCGCGATGCGAAGCTGCAAGCCACGGTCGAGCGTGATCTTGTAGGGTTCAGGCCTCGGGCGGTGAGCCTCGACGGCGCGCACGGTGAGCAGGGGCATTCGTGTCCGACCGGTGTCCGAGAAACGGCGAGCACAGATGCTATCGAGCGGGACGACGCGAGACAAAGAATCCGCACTAAACCATTGATCTACATAGGCTTATTCGATTCTCAGGACGTCCCGAAGTGTCCCATCTAGACCGGCCCCACGCGACTGTTAATCCGTAGGTCCCTGGTTCGAGCCCAGGTCGGGGAGCCAAAACAAGCAAGGGGCCCGTCAGCGATGGCGGGCCCCTTTCTCTTGGGCGCGCTCAGATGCGCGCCGTCTTCCACTTCCCGCGCGTGAACAGCCACAGCGTGAACACGCCCACCGAGGTCTCGGAGACGAACACGGCCCAGAAGACGCCGGTGGCCTGCAGGTCCAGATGCAGCGCCAGCAGCCAGGCCAGCGGGATCTGGATCAGCCAGAAGAACACCAGGTTGATCTTGGTCGGCGTCACCGTGTCGCCGGCGCCGTTGAAGGCCTGCACCGAGACCATCCACCAGCCGTAGACGAAGAACGAGTACGACAGGATGCGCAGCCACTGCGCGCCGAGATCGACCACCGCGCGCTCGCTGGTGAACAGGCCCATCAGCTCGCGCGGGAAGAGGTAGAACACCACCGACACCGCGATGGTGAAGACCATGTTGTACCAGCCGATGCGCCACACCGAGGCCTCGGCGCGCCCGGGCTCGCCGGCGCCGAGGTTCTGGCCCACCAGCGTGGCCGCGGCGTTGGACATGCCCCAGGCCGGCATCAGGCTGAACATCATGAGGCGGATGGCGATGGTGGCCGCCGCCACCGCCTCGCTGCCGACGGCGGCGAGGATGCGCATCAGGAAGATCCAGGCCGTCATCGCCACGATCATCTGGCCGATGCCACCCAGCGAGGTACGCACGATGTGCCACATCGCTTCGGAGCGCACGGCGAAGTGCGCGCGGGCGACGCGGATGTGCTGGCTGCCGCGCAGCAGCATCCACAGCTGCATCGCCACACCGGTGCCGCGGCCGATGACGGTGGCGATGGCCGCGCCCTCGACGCCCATCGCCGGAATCGGCCCGAGACCGAAGATCAGGATCGGGTCGAGCACGATATTCATGCCGTTGGCCACCCACAGCACGCGCATCGCCACCGCCGCATCGCCGGCACCGCGGAAGATCGCGTTGCAGACGAACAGCAGCATCAGGATCACGTTGGTGCCGAGCATCCACTGCAGGTAGGCCACGCCGTGCGTGAGCGTCCACGCGTCGGCGCCCATCAGCTGCAGCAGCTCGCGCGCATAGACGATGCCGATCACCGCGAATGGCAGCGACGCCAGCACCGCGATCCAGATCGCCTGCGCGGCGCTGAGTGCCGCGGCCTCACGGTGGCCTTCGCCGGTGCGCCGCGCAACCACCGCCGTCACGGCCATCGCCAAGCCGACGCCGATGGCGTAGAGCAGGAACAGGAAGGTCTCGGTCAAACCAACCGTCGCCACGGCCGAGGCACCGAGCTTGGCGACGAACCAGATGTCCACCACGGCGAAGGTCGACTCGAGCACCAGCTCCAGCACCATCGGCACGGCGAGCAGGAACACGGCGCGCCGCAGCGGGATCTTGGTGTAGTCGGCGCCGGTGCCGCGGATCGCGTCGCCGACCTCGCGCCACAGGGAGCGGCGCGGCACGTCGGGTGCGGCGGCAGTGATCGGGTCGGTCGAACTCATCAGTCCTCTCTGGGTTGTGCTGCGGCGCTCCGGAGTGTCGGGCAAAACGCCAGCCGTCCTCTGGCAACATCGGCAGCCGTCTACCAGGAGCCGCGATGCCCCCCAGCGCCCTCGAAGCCGCCCGCCTGCTCTGGCGCTGCCGCGAATCGGGCAGCGTGATCGACGCGCTGCCCGACGCGCTGCGCCCGCGCGACGCCGCCGCGGGGCACGCCATCCAGGCCGCGCTGCCCCTCGTGGCCGGCCGGCCCGTGGTCGGCTGGAAGATCGCCGCCACCAGCACGGCCGGGCAGGCGCACATCCAGGTCGCCGGGCCGCTGGCCGGGCGCATCCTCGACAGCTTCGTCCATCCCGTCCGCGCCACGCTCGGCCTGGCCGGCAACCGCATGCGCGTGGTCGAGCCCGAGTTCGCCTTCCGCCTGGGCGCCGACCTGCCGCCGCGCGCCGCGCCCTACGGCGCCGACGAGGTCATGGAGGCCGTGGCCTCGCTGCACCCGGCGTTCGAGCTGCCCGATTCGCGCTTCGCCGAGTTCACCCGTGCGGGCCAGGCGCAGCTGATCGCCGACGACGCCTGCTGCGGCCGCTTCGCCTTCGGGCCGGCGGCCCCGCCGGAATGGCGCGCGCTCGACCTCGCGGCGCACGCCGTGCACGCGAAGGTTCACGGCGGCGATGGGACGCTTCGCTACACCCGCGACGGCCAGGGCCGCGCCCTGCTCGGCGATCCGCGCACCGCGCTCGTGTGGCTGGCCAACGAGCTGTCGTCGCTCGGCATCGGCCTGCGCGCCGGAGACTGGGCCTCGTGCGGCACCTGCATGGTACCGCTGGAGATCCTGCCGGGCGACCGTGTCGTCGCCGACTACGGCAGCTTGGGTCGCATCGAGATCGGCCTGTCCGGCGAGACCGACCGCGCGCAGCGAAAGCCGATGTAGACCACGGCAGTGTCGGCAGGCTTGCCCTGCAGGTGATCGGCGCGCATCTGCGCCGCGCCGTACCACCAGGAGCCGCCGCGCGTGCGCCGTTCGGCGTTGCCGGTGGCGCCGCGCGGCTCGTCCACCCACTCCCAGGCATTGCCGCCCATGTCGTGCAGGCCGTTCACACCGGCCGGCGTGACGCCGGCACGCGCATGGCCATCGCCCCGCAGCAAGGCGGCGCCGTGCCTCACGGCACGCTCCTTCGCCGCCACGCCGCAGTCGCCAAGGCATTGCGCGCCGTCGGGCCGCTCGCCGCTCGGGTACGGATAGGCGCGACCGCGCACGAACGGCGAGGGCGGCTCCTCGCGCTGCTCGGTATAGGCCGCGCTCACCCACTCCGCTTCGGAGGGCAGCCGTCCGCCCGACCAGCGGCAGAAGGCCTGAGCCTCGTCGAAGGTCACGTGCACCGCCGGTTCGTCGCCCTGCGCCGGCTGGCCAAAGGGCGCTCGCCAGTTCCAGCCGGGCTTGCGCACCCAGCCCGCCTCGTAAACCTGGCCGCCGCCTTGCCGCTCGGCCTGCGTGACGAGGCGAGTCGCCTCGGCGAAGCGGGCGAACTGTGCGACGGTGGTCTCGGTGCGGGCAATCTCGAAGGCGCCGACACGTTGCCAGTCGATGGACTCACCGGCCATCGCCGCCGTATTGACCAGCAACAAGCTCAAGAGGGAAAGCACTGACTTCATGCCTTCAGTCTAGGGAAGATGGCAATTCCTCCTTGTCCACAGTGGCGGTGGAGAACCCTGTGCACAAGCCGTGGAATGCCGACCCAGAGCCTTGCCGGGCCTCGCTTGCCGCTGGATCGCCCGCCGGCGCAGCAGCGGGACATCTGCACTTGCCGCCATGCACCAAAGCGGCGACCATCGGCCGAACCCGACCCGCCGCCTGTGCCTTCGACCATGCTTCGACTTCCCGGCCTGCTGATCCTGACTGCTGCCCTCTGGCCCACGGCGCCAGCCCTGGCGCAGCCCGACATCGCCCGCGCCACCGAACGCTGCGAACAGGAAGTGGCAGAGACCGTGCGGCGCATGCGTGGCAGCGCGGCCAAGGAGGTGCAGTTTCTCGCCTCGCGCCGCGTGCTCACGCCGCAGGCCGACGACGAGACGGCGATCCGCGGCGAAGGCCGCTACCGCTCGGCCGGTGGCGCCAGCGTCGGCTTCACCTACGGCTGCGCCTACCGCGCCGCCGACGACAGCACCTCGGGCGTCGTGTTCCGCGAGACGGGCGGCCAGCGCGCCGCCGCGGAAAAGCCCTTCGACCCCGACCTCACCAACGTCTCGCCGCAGGCTTGCGAAAGCGCGGCGGCGGCGGCGCTGAAGAAGCTGCACCCGCGCGTGGGCCGCATCAACTTCGGCTCCGATTCGCGGCGCGTGCAGCCCGGCGAGAACGACCGCATCGCGCTGATCGGCGCGGGCTCGGTGGAGCGCGCGCCGGGGATGAACCTGATCCCGTTCAGCTACCGCTGCGAGGTCGATCCGCGCAGCGGGCGGGTAGTGAACGTCAGCACGAAGGAATAGTCAGTTCACTGGCGTCAACTTGGCCACCGACAGCGCCAGCCACTTCATGCCGTGGCGGCCGAAGTTCACCTGGGCGCGGGCGTCCTCGCCGCTGCCCTCGAGCGTGACGATCACGCCTTCGCCGAACTTGGTGTGGAAGACGCTCTGGCCGGTGCGAAGGCCGTGTGAGGACGCCGCCTTCGGGGCCGACGGATAGGAACTGGCCGGCCGCGGCTCCACCTTCCCGGCGCCGACGATCGAGCCCAGCCCCGAGCCGCGCTGCCAGGCTTGCTGGTACTCGCGCGCGAAGCCCGAGCCGAAGCCCTGATTGCGCGGCGTGATCCACTTCAGGCAGGCCTCAGGCAGTTCGTCGAAGAAGCGGCTCTTGACGTTGTAGCGCGTCTGCCCGTGCAGCAGCCGCGTCTGGCTGAAGCTCAGGTACAGGCGCGTGCGCGCCCGCGTGATCGCCACGTACATCAGTCGCCGCTCTTCCTCCAGCCCATCATGGTCGGCGAGGCTGTTCTCGTGCGGGAACAGGCCTTCCTCCAGCCCGGTGATGAAGACGGCATCGAACTCCAGGCCCTTGGCCGAGTGCACCGTCATCAGCTGCACCGCGTCCTGCCCGGCCTGTGCCTGGTTGTCGCCGGCCTCCAGCGAGGCGTGCGTGAGGAAGGCGGCCAGCGGCGACATGATCTCGCCGGTCTCGGCATCGGGCGCCTGCGCTGCAGCGGCCGCACCCTGTTCGTCCACCGGCAGCGCCACGGCATCCTTGCCGAAGCCTTCCTGCGTGACGAAGGCCTCGGCGGCGTTGACCAGTTCCTCCAGGTTCTCGAGCCGGTCCTTGCCTTCCTTGTCGGTCTTGTAGAAGTCCACCAGGCCCGACGCGTGCAGCATGTGCTCGATGATCTCGCGCAGCGTCAGGCCGCGCGTGCCCTCGCGCATCGCGTCGACCAGCGCGACGAACGCCTGCAGGTTGGCACCTCCCTTGCCCGGCACCGCGCCCACGCTCTGCGCCAGGCTGCGGCCGCTGGCGCGCGCCGCGTCCTGCAGTTGCTCGAGGGTGCGCGCGCCGATGCCGCGGGTCGGGAAGTTCACCACGCGCAGGAAACTCGTGTCGTCGTTGGCATTCTCGATCAGGCGCAGGTAGGCCAGCGCGTGCTTCACCTCGGCGCGCTCGAAGAAGCGCAGCCCGCCATAGACCTTGTACGGAATGCCGGCGTTGAACAGCGCGCTCTCGAGCACGCGGCTCTGCGCGTTGCTGCGGTACAGCAGCGCGATCTCGTGGCGCGGCACGCCGTCGCGGTGCAGCTGCTGGG
>NZ_JBFWOM010000043.1:0-5360 GCF_050250495.1 Immundisolibacter sp.
CGCTTCGCCGCCAAGCTGCGCGAACTGCTGGCGCTGCACAACGTGGCGCTGACCGGCTACCTGAAGTCGCAGGCGCTGGAGTTCCAGCCGATCTTCGACCACGCGATGAAGGTGGCCGAGCAGCTCAGGCCGATGCTGGCCGACGTGGGCTACAGGCTGCACACGATCAACCGGCGCGGCGGCAACATCCTCTTCGAGGGGGCGCAGGGCACGCTGCTGGACATCGACCACGGCACCTACCCGTACGTCACCTCGAGCAACTGCGTGGCGGGCAATGCGGCGGCCGGCTCGGGCGTGGGCCCGGACATGCTGCACTACATCCTCGGCATCACCAAGGCCTACACCACGCGGGTGGGCAGCGGGCCGTTCCCGACCGAGCTGCCGATGGACGAACCCGGAACGGTCGGCCATCACCTCTCCACGGTGGGCCAGGAGCGAGGCACGGTCACCGGCCGACCGCGTCGCTGCGGCTGGCTGGACGCCGCGGCGCTGAAGCGCTCGATCATCATCAACGGCATCTCGGGCCTGTGCATCACCAAGCTCGACGTGCTCGACGGCCTCTCGGAGATCAAGGTCTGCGTCGGCTACGAACTCAACGGCCGGCGCGTCGACATCCTGCCGCTGGACGCCGACGACGTGGCGGCCTGCGTGCCGATTTACGACACCTTCCCCGGCTGGAGCGAGACCACCTTCGGCGTGACCGAGTGGGACAAGCTGCCGCTGAACGCACGCCGCTACCTGGAGCGGGTGCAGGAGTTCATCGGGGCGCCGATCGACATGGTGTCCACCGGGCCGGACCGCGTGCACACCATCCTGCTCAAGCACCCGTACCGCGGCTGAACGACGCCTTTCACTGACCTGGAGCCCTGCGCATGCTGACCGACGACGGCAAACACCTCTACGTCTCCTGGGACGAGTACCACATGCTGACCGAACGCCTGGCGCTGAAGGTGCATGCGTCGGGCTGGGAGTTCGATCAGATCCTGTGCCTGGCGCGCGGCGGCATGCGGCCGGGCGACGTGCTCTCGCGGGTGTTCGACAAGCCGCTGGCGATCATGTCGACCAGTTCCTACCGCGCCGAGGCCGGCACGATCCAGGGGCGGCTGGACATGGCCAAGTACATCACGCTGCCCAAGGGCGAACTGGCCGGGCGCGTGCTGCTCGTCGACGACCTGGCCGATTCCGGTGTCACCCTCAAGGCCGTGGTGGAGCGGCTGCGCGGCATGCCCTCGATCACCGAGCTGCGCTCGGCGGTGATCTGGGTGAAGGGGGTGTCGAGCTACACGCCCGACTACTACGTCGAGATGCTGCCCACCAGCCCCTGGATCCACCAGCCCTTCGAGGAGTACGACGAACTCCGGCCGGAGGGCCTGGCGAAGAAGTTCGTCATCTGACGCCGCAAACGAAAAGGCCAGTGCGGTTGCACTGGCCTCTTGCGTCGATCTCTATCATCTGGTGCCCAGGAAGGGACTCGAACCCCCACGGTGTTACCCGCTAGTACCTGAAACTAGTGCGTCTACCAATTCCGCCACCTGGGCATTTCAGGAAGTCTTGGATCATATCATCAAAACAAACCAACACTCAACTCCCCCCGCCGTCGGCGCCGAACTGATGAGCGAAGTCGAGGGCACGGTGCAAGGGCACCGCGACGGCCACGGCTTCCTCGTTCGCGACGACCGCCAGCCCGACATCTATCTCTCCCAGCAGGAGATGCGCGCGGTGCTGCACCGCGACCGCATCCGTGCCCGCATCGTCCGCTACGACCGCAAGGGCCGGCCGGAAGGCCGCATCCTCGAGATCCTCGAGCGTCGCAAGTCGCCGATCATCGGCCGCCTGCTGCACGAGAGCGGCGTCTGGCTGGTCGCGCCGGAAGACAAGCGCTACGGCCAGGACATCATCGTGCCGAAGAACGCGATCGCCAACGCGACCGCAGGGCAGGTGGTGGCCATCGAGCTCACCGAGCCGCCGTCGATGTACTCGCAGCCGGTGGGCCGCGTGACCGAGGTGCTCGGCGAGATCGACGACCCCGGCATGGAGATCGAGATCGCGGTGCGCAAGTACGAGGTGCCGCACCGCTTCTCGCCCGAGACGCTGGCCCAGGCCGCGGCGCTGCCGGAGAAGATACGCCCGGCCGACCGCCGCCACCGCATCGACCTGACCGACGTGCCGCTGGTCACCATCGACGGCGAGGACGCCCGCGACTTCGACGATGCGGTCTACTGCGAGCCGGCGAGCATCGGTCGCACGAAGAAGCCCAACGGCTGGCGCCTGGTGGTCGCGATCGCCGATGTCAGCCACTACGTCAAGCCCGGCGAGCCGCTCGACGAAGATGCCTACGAGCGCGCCACCTCGGTGTACTTCCCGCGCCGGGTGATCCCGATGCTGCCGGAGAAACTGTCCAACGGGCTGTGCTCGCTCAACCCCGACGTCGAGCGGCTGGCCATGGTGTGCGACATGCTGGTCACCGCGGCCGGCGAGGTGCATGCCTACCAGTTCTTCCCGGCAGTGATCTGTTCGCACGCGCGCTTCACCTACACCGAGGTGGCGGCGATCCTCGCCAACACGCGCGGACCGGAGGCGGCACGACGCGCCGAACTGGTGCCGCACCTGCTGCACCTGCACGAGGTCTACCGCGTGCTGCTCAAGCAGCGTGTGCAGCGCGGGGCGATGGACTTCGAGACCACCGAGACGCAGATCGTCTGCGACGAGAACGGCCGCATCGAGAAGATCGTGCCGCGCACTCGCAACGATGCCCACCGGCTGATCGAGGAGGCGATGCTCGCTGCCAACGTCTGCTCGGCCGACTTCATCGCGCGCGCCAAGCACCCGTCGCTGTACCGCGTGCACGAGGGGCCGACCCCGGAGAAGCGCACGCTGCTGCAGAACTACCTCAAGGCGCTGGGCCTCGGCCTGTCGGTTAGCGAGGAGCCGCATCCGAAGGAGTTCCAGGCGATCGCCGCCGCCACCAAGGACCGGCCCGACGCCCTGCAGATCCACACCATGCTGCTGCGCTCGATGCAGCAGGCCATCTATACCGGCACCAACGCCGGCCACTTCGGCCTGGCCTACGAGGCCTACACGCACTTCACCAGCCCGATCCGGCGCTACCCCGACCTGCTCGTGCACCGGGTGATCAAGGCCTTGCTGACCGGCAAGCGCTACCACCTGCTCAGCGGCAAGTTCGAGGAAGCGCCGAAGGTGCGGCAGGCGGGAAAGGCCAAGCATGGACCCAACCAGGAGATGGAGCATTGGGAGGCAGCCGGCGCGCACTGCAGCGCCAACGAACGGCGCGCTGACGAGGCCTCGCGCGATGTCGAGGCCTGGCTCAAGTGCCGCTACATGCGCGAGCACTTGGGCGAGGAGTTCGCCGGCACGGTCAGCGCGGTCACCGGCTTTGGCCTGTTCGTCACGCTCGACGCACTGTACGTCGAGGGCCTGGTGCATATCACCGAACTCGGCGGCGAGTACTACCGCTTCGACGAGGCCCGCCAGGAACTGCGCGGCGAACGCAGCGGCATCCGCTACGCGATCGGCGCGCGGGTGCGCGTGCAGGTCAGCCGTGTCGACCTCGACGGCCGTCGGATCGACTTCCGCATGGTCCGCGAGGGCGAGGACGACGCCTCGCGCCTGCGGGCGCGGCGCGAGCGCGGTGCCTCGGGCGATGCGGGCGACGAACTGTCGCGCGTGAAGGCGGCCGACCGCGCCGCGAAAGCGGCGACCAAAGGCAAGGCGCGCGGCGGCAAGAGCGCGCACCCGGTCAAGGCGGCCAAATCCACGGCGCGAAAGGCCGCCTCGCGCGGCAGCAAGCGCCGCTGAGGCCGGCGCCTCAGCGGTGCGCCATCCGCTCGATCAGATCGGCGGCGCGCAGCACAGGCGCACCGGCGGCCTCGGCCGCAGCGCCATGCCACCACACGGCGCGCACGGCGGCTTGCCAGACCGCTTTCAGCGGATCAGCCGCCTGGCTTTGCGCCCATTCGGCGCCCAGCCAGCCGGCCAGCACGTCGCCGGTACCCGCGGTGGCCAGCGACGCATTGCCGCTGGCGTTGACGTGCGGCGTGCGGCCGGGTGACGCGATCACGCTGCCGGAGCCCTTGAGCACGACCACGCAGCCGAACTGATCCGCCAGGCGCCGCCCGGCCGCCAGTCGATCGGCCTGGACCTCGGCAACGCTGCAGCCGAGCAGGCGTGCGGCCTCCAGCGGATGGGGTGTCAACACGGTCGCCTGGCGCCGCGCAGCGCGTGCGGTGAGCTGATGTTGCAGTGCTGCGTCCGCAGCGATGGCGTTGAGAGCGTCGGCGTCGAGCACCAGCCGCACGCAGCTGCCCAGCAGCGCGGGCAGCACGGCGCGCACGGCATCGCCGCCGCCGCAGCCGCACACGACGGTGCTTGCTGCCAGCGTTTCCCGGTCGACACGGTGGCTCCAGCCGGGACGGAGCATCAGCTCGGGCCGGCCGGCGTCGAGCGCCGGCGCGGCCGGGTCGAGCATCTCGACGAACACGCGCCCGGCGCCGGCGGCCAGGGCCGCGCGGCTCGCCAGCACGGCGGCGCCGGTCATGCCGTGCGCGCCACCGATCACCGCCACGTCGCCGAAACTGCCCTTGTGCTGCGCGTGTCGGCGTGGCGCGGCCAGGCTGGTCTGGCTACCGCCGAGCCATGCGATGGGTTCGTCAGCGGCGGCGTCGACGCCGAGATCGTCGAACCACACGCTGCCGGCGTGATCTCGACCGGTCGCGGTGAACAGTCCCGGCTTGAGCGTGAGCAGGCTCAGCGTGTGCGTGGCGCGAACTGCCATGCCGAGCGGTTGCCCGGTGTCGGCCGACAGGCCGGAGGGCAGGTCGATGGCCAGTACCGGGCACGGCAGGGCGTTGAGCAATTCGATGGCCGTGCGAAGTGCGCCTTCAGGGGCCCGGCTGGCACCGATGCCCCGCAGCGCATCGATGGCGAGGTCGCGGTCGCCCGGTGGCGTGCCTGCGTCGGCATGGACGGGTACGCCAGCATCGCGCGCACGTGCCAGCGCGTCGATGGCGTCGTCCGCCTGAGGCTCGCCGAGCAGCATCACCTCGACGTGCTTGCCGGCCTGCTGCAGGCGAATGGCGGCGTCAAGCCCGTCGCCGCCGTTGTTGCCGGTGCCGGCCACCACGCGGATGGTGCGCGCGTGCGGCGCCACGGCCAGCGCCAGGCGTGCCACCGCCTCGCCGGCGCGCCGCATCAGGGCGTGTGTGGGCAATCCGGTCAGCGCCCGGGCCTCGATGTCGCGGGTACGGGCGACGTCGAAGAGCGGCAGGTCGGGCGTGGAGGAGTCGATTCGGCGCATCGGGGTCGAGCGTATCAGCGCAGCCGCTCGATCCCCAGGCCGGCGA
>NZ_JBFWOM010000044.1:0-4685 GCF_050250495.1 Immundisolibacter sp.
CGCCGCTCAGGGCATCATCGGGGCTGGAGACAAGACCGACCATGGACCGCATCACCGGCGTGCAGCTGTTCGCGCGCATCGTCGAGACCGGCAGCTTCAGCAAGGCCTCGTCGGACCTGGGCATCACCCAGCCCACCGCCACCAAGCACGTCGCCGCGCTGGAGGCACGGCTGGGCGCGCGGCTGCTCAACCGCAACACGCGCGGCGTCAGTGCCACCGAGATCGGCGCGCTGTACTACGAGAAGTGCAAGGCCATCCAGCGCGAGCTCGACGAGGCCGACAGCCTGGCCGCGCTGCTGCAGAGCAAGGTGCGCGGTCAGCTGCGCATCAGCACCTCGGTGGCCTTCGGTCGGCGCGTGGTCACGCCGCTGGCGCTGAAGTTCATGCGCGAGCATCCCGACGTCACGCTCGACCTCAGCTTCGACGACCGCTATGTAAACCTCGTCGAACAGGGTGTGGACGTGGCGCTGCGCATGGGGCGCCTCGCCGATTCCGCGCTCGGCGCGCGCTACCTGGGTACCAACCCCTGGCTGACCGCGGCGGCACCCGAGTACCTCGCGCGCCGCGGCGCGCCACACACGCCGGCCGAACTGGCCCAGCACGACTGCCTGGTCTACAGCAGCGTGCAGGGTGACGACCGCTGGAGCTTCACCGGTGCGAGCGGCCAGGCGGTCTCCGTGCCGGTGAAGGGCACGCTGCGCTCCAACAACCTGTCCGCGGTGCTCGCCGCCTGCCGCGCCGGACTGGGACTGGCGGTGCTGCCGTGGTACGTGGCGCGCGAGTCGGTGGCCGACGGCGCCATCGTGCCGGTGCTGACGGACTTCGCCCTGCCCACGCAGGAACTGCATGCGGTATTCCCTTCGCCCAAGCTGGTGCCGGGCAAGGTCAGCACCTTCATCGACTTCCTCAAGCTGCATCTCGACGGCGAATGGTGGAAACGCGCTCCCGCAAGTTCATGAGATCCCTCCTCGCGGCCCTGCTCGGGCTGCTGCTCGCCCATCCCGCGCTCGCCGCTCCGCCGCAGGACACCCTCTCGCAGCGCGTGCTCGCCTGCACCGCCTGCCACGGCCCGGAGGGGCGCGCCGCGCCCGACGGCTACCACCCGCGCATCGCCGGCAAGCCGGCGCTGTACCTGTTCAACCAGCTGGTGAACTTCCGCGAGGGGCGGCGCCGCTACGGGCCGATGGTCTATCTCGTCGACCACCTCAGCGACGACTACCTGCGCGAGATCGCCGGGCACTTCGCCGAGATCGACCTGCCCTACCCTGCACCGGCGCCGGCTCGTGACGCCCCGGCGCTGCTGGCGCTGGGCGAAACGCTCGCGCTGAAGGGCGACGAGGCGCGCAAGTTGCCGGCCTGCGCCGCCTGCCACGGCCAGGCGCTGACCGGCGTGTCCCCGGCCATCCCGGGGCTGCTGGGCCTGCCGCGCGACTACCTCAAGGGCCAGCTCGGCGCCTGGGCGAACGGCCAGCGCCGCGCCCATGCGCCCGACTGCATGGCCGACATCTCCCGTGCATTGACGCCGCAGGACGTCAGCGCCGTGGCCGCCTGGCTGTCTACCCGGCCCGTGCCGGTGCCGGCGAAAGCGGCCGATGCCCTGCCCGCGCCGCTGCCGCAGGAGTGCGGCAGCGTGCCACGCTGAGGAGGGCCCGCGATGCTCGGCCGCTGGCTGGTCTTCCTCGTCGTGCTGCTCGGCGGCCTGGCCGCGGGTGTAGCCTGGCTCAACGTCGCCGGCGAAGTGCCCGTGCCGGCCGAGGCTTCGCCCTCGAACGGCACACCCGATCAGGTGGCCCGCGGCGAATACCTCGTGCGCGTGGGCAACTGCATGACCTGCCACAGCGCGCGCGGCGGCACGCCCTGGGCGGGCGGGCGCGGCATCGCCACGCCCTTCGGCACCGTCTATGCCGGCAACCTGACGCCCGACCCCGACACCGGGCTGGGCCGCTGGAGCGCCGCGCACTTCTGGCGGGCGATGCACCACGGCCGCTCCTACGACGGCCGGCTGCTCTACCCGGCCTTCCCCTACCCCGACATGTCGCGAGTGACGCGCGAGGACAGCGACGCGATCTATTTCTACCTGCGAACCCTGCCGCCGGTGCGCCAGCCCGCCACGCCGCATGCTCTGGACTTCCCCTACGGCACGCAGGCGGCCCTGGCGGTGTGGCGGGCGCTGTTCTTCCGCCCCGGCGGCTTCGAGCCGGACGCGTCGCGCAGCGCCGAATGGAACCGCGGCGCCTACCTGGTGCGCGGGCTCGGTCACTGCGCCGCCTGCCACGGTGGCCGCAACCCCTTCGGCGCCACGCCCGAGCGCGGCATGTCGCTCGATGGCGGCCTGATCCCGATGCGCAATTGGTATGCACCTGCACTCACCGCGGCCGATCAAGCCGGCGTGGGCGATTGGGACACGGCACACATCGTCGCCCTGCTGCGCGACGGCACGTCGCCGCGCGGCTCCGCGCTCGGGCCGATGGCCGACGTCGTCTACCGCAGCCTGCAGCACCTGCGCGAGGACGACCTGCGCGCCATCGCCGTCTTCCTGAAGTCGCTGCCACAGCAGCGCAGCGTGGCCAGCGGCCGCAAGGCGCCCGACCCGGCACAGGTCGAAACCGGAGCGAACCTGTACGAAACCCACTGCGCCGACTGCCATGGCCATGACGGCGAAGGCGCCCGCAACGCCGCGGGCGCCACGATGGTGCCGCCGCTGGCCGGCAACCGCACCGTCACGATGGAACCGCCGGCCAACCTGATCCGGGTGATCGTGCACGGCGGCTTCCTGCCGGCCACCCGCGGCAACCCGCGCCCGTTCGGCATGCCGCCCTACGGGTTGGTGCTCACTGACTCGGAGATCGCTGCGCTGGCGAGCTTCATGCGCACGAGCTGGGGCCACGCCGCCGGTGAGGTGAGGCCGCAGGAGGTGGCACGCTTCCGCGGCGGCACCGGCGAGTGAGCGCACGGGCGGACACCATTTCACACATCCCGGGGGTGGCCTGAAACGGATGGCGGCGAGTGCAAATGTTAGATTTGCACATAACTGAGGCGCCTGGAGTGCCTCTGCCCTCCACCTCTATCGGGAGCCGCCATGACGCTTCACACCCTCCTCAGGCCAGGCGCCTTTGCCGCCGCCTTTGCCGCCACCCTCCTCGCCGCCTGCGGCGGTGGCGGCTCGTCCTCCAACGACGGTTCAGGCACCCTGCGCGTGGCCTTGACCGACGCGCCGGCCTGCGGGTACGACGAGGTCAACGTGACGGTGCAGAAGGTGCGCGTGCACCGCAGCAGCACCGCCGGCGACGGCGACAGCGGCTGGTCGGAGGTGGTGCTGAACCCGGCCCGCAAGGTCAACCTGCTCGACCTGACCAACGGCGTGCTCGAGGAACTCGGCCAGACCGAACTGCCGGCCGGCACCTACACCCAGCTGCGCCTGCAGCTGGCCAGCAACGCCGGCGCCACGCCGCCGGCCAACTCGCTGGTGCTGACCGGCGGTGACGGCAGCGAGATCCCGCTGGACACACCGAGCGCGCAGCAGTCGGGCCTGAAGATGAACGTCAACCTGACCGTCCAGCCCAACGAACTGGCCGACGTGGTGCTGGACTTCGATGCCTGCAAGTCGGTGGTCAAGCGCGGCAATTCGGGCCGCTACAACCTCAAGCCGGTGGTCAGCGTGCTGCCGCGCGTGCGGCTGGACGGCCTGGTCGCCGAAGGCTACGTGGCGCCGGCGATCGCGCTGGGCACCACCAGCGTCTCGCTGCAGCAGGACGGCGTGCCGGTGCGCTCCACCGTGCCGGCCGCCGACGGCCGCTTCGTGCTGTACCCGGTGCCGGCCGGCAACTACGACCTGGTGGTCAGCGCCGAGGGCCGCGTGACCGCGGTGATGACCGGCGTGCCGATCAGCGAGGGCTCGCGCACCTTCGCGACGCCGGCCGGCACCACGATCGATCCGCCCGCCGGCACACCGCGCGCGGCCACCGGCGTGGTGAGCATCAGCGGCTCGACCACCGTGCCGCTGGCCACCGTGCGCGCCACGCAGGCGGTGAGCACCACACGGGTCGAGCGCACGTCGGCGCCGGCCGAAGCGGACACCGGCGGCTACGTCCTGCCCCTGGTGACCGGCTCACCGGTCTTCACGGCGTACAACCCCGCGGCGATCACGCTGGCCTTCACGGCCGACGACGGACAGGCCGGCAAGTTCCGCCTCGAAGCCGCCAGCGAGGGCAAGGCACCGGTGCAGGCCGAGATCGACGTCACCGCGGCCGACGTGGACACTGCGCTGGTGTTCGCGCCTTGACCCACTAAGCTCTGCCTGATTCCCGCTTCTGGAGCCCCGAATGATCAAGCGACTCATCACCAGCGGCCTGCTCGGCCTGACCGCGCTGCTGCCGGCCCATGCCGCGGACGTCGGCGTGTCCATCAGCATCGGCCAGCCCGGTTTCTACGGCCGCATCGACATCGGCAACTATCCGCAGCCGGTGCTGGTGTACCCGCAGCCGGTGATCATCCAGCCGGCGCCGGTGGCGGTGGTGCGGCAGCCCATCTACCTGCACGTGCCCCCGGGCCATGCCAAGGACTGGCGCCGCCACTGCGCGCGCTACGCCGCCTGCAACCAGCCGGTGTATTTCGTGCAGGACCGCTGGTACAACGAGGTCTACGTGCCGCAGTACCAGCAGCGCTACGCGCCGGTGCCGCCGCGC
>NZ_JBFWOM010000045.1:0-4555 GCF_050250495.1 Immundisolibacter sp.
GCACGACGGTCAGGAAGGGCTGGAACTTCAGCCCCTGCTGCACGATGGTGGCCGTCACCGGCGCGGCGGTGACGGCTGGACGGATCGGCATGTCGACCAGCACCACCACGTCGGGCGCCGGTCTGCCGTCCTTGTCGTTCACGGTGACGGTCAGCGTGCCGGCCTGTGCGGCCGGGCCGGCCGATGCCAGCGCCATGCAGATCAGGATTCGTTTCATGCGGGGCCTCCCTCAAGGCGTGTTGACGATGTCGCGGTGCATCGGCGCCAGACGCGCGAGCAGGCGATTCTGCGCGCGGAACGGCACGCCCTGGGCGTCCATCGCGTCCTGCAGCACCTCCACCAGCGCGTTGAAGTCGCCGCGGGTGATGTCCATGCCGTCGTGAGCCTCCTTCATCGTCGGGCCGTCGCGCCGGCACGGGCCGCCGGAGACCTCGCAGAACTGCAGCACCAGCTGCTTCTTCAGGGCCGCCGCGTCGGCATCCTGGAAGAAGCGGCGCATGCGGGCATCGGCGAGCAGCCGCGCCATGAAGTCGTCCATCAGCCGGACGAGCCCGGGCTGGCCGCCGAAGGCCTGGTACAGGCTGTCGTCGGCGGCCGCCGGCTGGGCGTGTGCGCCGGCCGACATCAGCGCGGCAGCGAGGAGGGCGAGGGTGGTGCGGGCGAGTCGGTTCATGGTGAAGCTCCGGTTCAGTAGGCGATCTGTGCCGAGAGGTAGGCGCCGCGCTGGCGGCGCGGCTGCACCGCGGGCGCGATGCGGCCGAGGTCGGCGACGGCCAGGGTGAGCGACAGGTGCTTGCTCGGCGCCCAGGCGATGAACACGTCGGCCCAGTCGTCCTCCTTCAACGCCCCGGCGCCCAGCACCGAGTCGTTCAGGTTGTCGGGCTTGGCGCGGACCTCGGCGCCGATGGCCAGATCGCGGCGCAGCAGCCAGGCCACCGAGACCTCGGGCTGCAGCTGGTAGCGATCGCGCGCGGCGCTGCCGAAGCCGAGCAGGCCGCCCTGGTTGGCCCGGGTCGCGCGCAGCGTGCCGTTGACGAGCACGCCCTGGGCGAGGAAGAGCTTGGTGGCGCTCAGGTAGAGCTCGGTGCCGCGGGTGCGCGCGCCGAGCGCGCCCGTCAGCGTCGGTTCGAGTGCGCCGGCATCGGTGCGCTTGTGCAGCACGCCGACGGCCAGTTGCGGCATCGACGAATCGCTGTCGAGCACCGCGTCTCCGGCCAGCCGCAGCTTGGCGCCGAACACGTTCATCTTCAGGTGCAGGCCCGGCAGGCCCAGCGGTGCGAGGTTGTCGCCGGTGTCGAAGTCCTGCCGGGCGATCGACAGCTCGGCGCGGTCGCCGAAGCCCAGCGCGGCGCCGGCCACGCTCAGCGCGTAGTCCTGCGAACGGACGCGAGTGGCAAAGGCGGTGGCGCCGACCTGCGAGCCGGTGGCGTAGCTGCCGGTCACGGCCCAGGGCGTGAGGCCGCCGCCGGCGGCGCCGTCGATGCTGGAGACGCCGCCGGTCAGCAGCAGCTTGCCGTTGCCGAAGGGGGATGCGCTCGCCGTGCCGGCGAGCAGCATGGCCGCGAGGGCCAGGAAGGGATGGGAAGGCATGGGATCTCCGCAGTAGCGATCCCCCTTCCTACGCGAGCCGAGCCGCCCCGGATGCGGACATTCTTCACGGGTCGACGGTGGCGAACAGCGGCAACTCGTACAGCGGCGGCGGTTCCTCGGCCTTCGGCGGCGCATCGGGGAGCGGCGCGACCGGCGCCACCAGGTCGCTCAGCTTCGCCAGCGTGCCGGCGCGCACGCCGAGCAGCCGCAGCCGGCGCGTCAGGACGATGCGCTTGAGGCACTCGCCGGCGGCGCGGCGGATGGTGCGTGCGTCCATGGTGTGGGCGCTGAGGGTGAGGTCGCGCGTGACCGACTTGAAGTCGTCGAAGCGCAGCTTGATGCCGATGGTCTTGCTGGCGTAGCCCTTGCGGGCGAGGTCGCCGGCGAGCTCGACGCACAGCTCGGTGAAGATGGCCGACAACGTGGCGCGGTCGCGCACGGCGTGCAGGTCGCGCTCGAAGGTGGTCTCGCGGCTGATGGACACCGGCTCGCTGTACGTCACCACCTCGCGATCGTCGCGCCCGTGAGCGATCTCGTGCAGCCAGTGCCCGTAGTTGGCGCCGAAGTGCTGCACCAGGAAAGCCGGGTCGGCCGCGGCGATGTCGCCCACGGTGTGCAGGCCGAGGCCGGCGAGCTTCTCGCTGGCCTTCGGCCCGATGCCGTTGACCTTGCGCGCGGCCAGCGGCCAGATGCGCGCCGGGATGTCCTCGAAGCCGAGCAGCGTCAGCCCGTCGGGCTTGTCGAGCTCGGAGCACAGCTTGGACAGCAGCTTGTTCGGCGTGATGCCGATCGAGCAGGTGAGGCCGGTGGCGGCGAACACCGCGTCCTTCAGCCGCCGGCCGACGGCCAGGCCGGCGTCGTCGAGCGCACCGGGCACCTCGGTCAGGTCGATGTAGATCTCGTCGATGCCGCGGTCCTCGACCTTCGGCGCGATCTCGCGCACCGCCGCCTTGAACAGCCGCGAGAAGCGGCGGTACTCGTCGAAGTCGACCGGCAGCAGGATGGCGTCGGGCGCGAGCTGGGCCGCCTTCATCGTGCCCATGGCCGAGAACACGCCCAGCGCGCGCGCCTCGTAGGTGCTGGTGGTGATCACGCCGCGGCCGGTGTAGTCGCGCAGCTTCGAGAAGCGGCGCGTGCCGTCGGGCAGGGTCTCGGGCTGGTGGCGGCGGCCGCCGCCGATGACCACCGGCAGCCCGCGCAGCTCCGGATAGCGCAACAGTTCGACGGACGCGTAGAACGCGTCCATGTCGAGGTGGGCGATCAGGCGACGATGGGGCGACGCTTCGCCGGGGCTGTACATGCATACAGCATAGCCAGCGAACCTTCCGGCGGCAAGCGCCGGCCGGGCAGGGGAGTCAGGCCTGGATGGCGCCGCCGCGCAGGCCGCGATCGGCGCTGCCCTGCGGCGAGTAGACGGTCGCCGCGTCGCGCGGCATCAGCACGTCCATGGCGCGGTCGAGCGCGGCGGTGGCGCGCGACAGCGATTCGCGCTGCGCCGCCACCAGACCGCTGGTGCGGGCCAGGCGCTGACGCAGGGCGGGGGAGACCGGGCCGCGCTTGGCGGCCAGCGCGAACAGGTCGACGGCACGGGTCAGCGCCCGGTGCAGTTCGCCCGCCTGCTGCTCGATGGCGTCGGCGTCGTTGGCGAGCAGGGCCTCGCCCAGCGCGCCCAGGCGCTCATCGACCGCGGTCAGTGCCGCGTCGAGGCGGGTGTCGGGCTGGGCGCTCGGGTTGTCGGTCATGCGGCGCTCAGCGCTGCACCTTGCCCAGCAGTTCCTGGGCGTTGGCGATCAGCTTGTCGGCGATCAGTTCGGCGTTGACCTGGTAGGTGCCGTTGGCGATCGCCTGGGAGATGCGGTCGACCTTCTCGGCGTCGAAGTCGGCGCTGCTCGGGTTGGCCATCAGGTTGGCCGCGCTGGAGAGCTCGACCTTCGCGCTCGGATCGGCGGCCGCGCCGGCGACGCCGGCCTGGCGTGCCGTCTCCGCCGCACCCTTGGCGGGCGTGGCGGCGTTCTCGGTCGCGACGACGTTGCGTTTGTCTGCAGGGTTGCCGATCTTCATGGTGTTCTCCCGATGGAGGAGCCGGGGCGTTCCGCGGCTTGCATGTCCGGGTTATCGGAGACGCCGGGCGTGACTTTAGGCTCTTTTCGCAGCCCTCCCTCGTTCATGGGGGTGAAGCCCGTCACGGATTCACCTCCACCAGACGCTCGCCGACGGCTTCGGCCGTCAGGATGCGCCCACTTTCGGTACGAATGCGCACCGGCTGGCCTTCGATGCCGGCCGTCAGCGCCTGGCCGGCGCCGGCCACGCGGAAGCCGGGGCCCTGGGCCACCACCTGCACCGTTTCGCCGGCGGCGAACCACTGGCGTGACTTCAGATGGGTCTGGCGCAGGCTGCGGCCGGCGGACACCGGCCGATCGAGCGTGCGGCCGACGGCCTGCTCGGGCGAAACCAGGGCGGCCGCGCTGTCTTCGGCCAGATCCACTTCTTCTTGAGCGAGGTCGGCCTCGGCGATCACGGTGCCGGCGGGCAGGGCGCGGCTGGCGACCAGTGCCTTCGCGTACACCTTCACCGTCACCGGCAGGAAGACGTTCCACCGCGTCGGCCCGCTCGCGCAGCGCAGGCCGATGCGGGTGCGACCCCACAGCCGCGCGTTGGCGGGCAGGTAGGGCTGGATCTCGTTGCAGGGCGCGAGCTTCAGACGCGGGTCGAGCGAGCCGACCTCCACCTCCACCCGCGTGCCGTTGGTGGCCAGCAGCGAGGTGCTGGCGAACTGCCGCGCCTGCTGCTGCAGCCCGGACTCGCCCGCCCGCGCGGGCGCGGCCAGCACGCCGGCGACCCACGCCAGCAGCGTGAGGATCAGCCAGGAACGGCAGGTCAAAGCCCAGGAGTGCATGTGATCACTGTAGGGCGGGGCCGTCCAGCCCAAGGGCGCGAAATGGCGCGGGAACACGGCGCTTATCCG
>NZ_JBFWOM010000046.1:0-4554 GCF_050250495.1 Immundisolibacter sp.
GACGCGCCACGGCGCGCGGGGTTTGCAGCTCGTGCCAGTAGGCGGCGCAGGGGTCGAGAAACTGCACGTGCACGTCGCGGTCCGCCGCCAGCGCCCGCAGCAGTTGCAGATAGGCCGGCGCCAGCGCCGAGAGACCAAACACCGACAGCCGCGCCGGCAGCCCGGCCGTCACGAGCCGCCCCGCCCGCACGCGCCGGGCAAGATCGATCAGCAACCGGCCCTGATGCGGCTGCCCGGCGGCGACGCGCTGCCACAACCGCGCGTCCCATCCGTTGCCACCGCCCTGCTCCCAGTCGGCGAGCCACTCCGGCCGGAACACCTGGTAGCGCTGATACACATCGGCCAGGCGCCGCGCGAGCTGCCAGGCCTTGAGGCCGTCGTCACCGGCAAGATAGCGGCCGACTTCGGCCGGCCGGTCCGGCGCCGCGAACGCCGCCAGCAGCGCGAACAGCAGCGGCCCCTGCTCGGCCGGCGGCAGCGGTGGCAGCGTGGCGTCCTGCGCGCGCAGCACCCGCCACACGAAGGCGGCCGGGAACACGCAGTCGAGATTCGCCGCCAGGCCCAGGCGATGCGCCACCGCCAGCGACAGCCAGCGCGCCATGCCGGGGTTCGGCACCACGATGGCCTCAGGCGCCAGCGCCGGGCCGAGCGGTGCGGCGATCACCTCGCACAGGCGGTCGGCGAGGCGTTCGATACGGTTGCTGTGATGGACGTGGAGCATGCCGGGTGGGGCGTGAGCGTTTCATCCCCCCGCGCAGCACGCGCCCAGGGAGCGGGAAGCTGCGATTATGCGCAACACGATCCGCACCACGGCGCGGGTCACACCGCTGAATCCGCGAGGAGGCCACGCCATGACCATCGCCCCCGACTTCGTCGGCCTGATCGGCAACACGCCGCTGCTGCGCCTGCGCCGCCTGTCGCAGGAGACCGGCTGTGAGGTGCTCGGCAAGTGCGAGTTCCTGAACCCGGGCGGCTCCGTGAAGGACCGCGCCGCGCTCGGCATCATCCGCGACGCCGAGCGGCGCGGCGTTCTGCGTCCCGGCGGGCTGATCGTGGAAGGCACGGCTGGAAACACCGGCATTGGCCTGGCGCTGGTCGGGCGCGTGCTCGGCTACCGCACGCTGATCGTCATCCCGCAGACGCAGAGCCAGGAAAAGAAGGACGCGATTCGCCTGGCCGGCGCCACGCTGCGCGAGGTGCCGGCGGTGCCGTACAGGAACCCCGACAACTACGTGCGACTGTCCGGGCGCCTGGCCGACGAACTGGCCGCGACCGAACCGAACGGCGTGCTGTGGGCGAACCAGTTCGACAACGTGGCCAACCGGCAGATGCACGTCGAGACCACCGGCCCGGAGATCTGGGCGCAGACCGAGGGCAAGATCGACGGCTTCGTGTGCGCGGTCGGCACCGGCGGGTCGCTCGCCGGCATCGGCATGGCGCTCAAGGCGCGCCGGCCGGACGTGGTGATCGCCTGCGCGGACCCGCTCGGCGCCGGGCTCTACCACTACTACACGCACGGCGAGCTGAAGGCCGAGGGCAACTCGATCACCGAGGGCATCGGCCAGAACCGCATCACGGCGAACCTCGAAGGCGCGCCGGTAGACCGCGCCTACGCCATTCCGGACGCCGAAGCGCTGCCGCTGCTGTTCGATCTGGCGCGCGAGGAGGGGCTGGTGCTGGGGGGTTCCACGGCCATCAACCTCGCCGGCGCCCGGCGTCTCGCGCAGGAGCTCGGCCCCGGCCACACCATCGTCACGCTGCTGTGCGACTCCGGCCAGCGCTACCAGGGCAAGCTGTGGAACCCGGCCTTTCTGCGCGAGAAGGGCCTGCCGACGCCGGACTGGCTGGAGTGAGGCCGCAGTCCGCCTCAGGGCGGCAGCAACTTGCCGGGATTGAGCCGGTCGTCCGGATCGAGTGCTGACTTCACGCGCCGCATGAGATCGATGGCCACCGGCCCCTCGAAGGGCGCGAGCGCGCCGCGCTTGAGCAGACCCGTGCCATGCTCGGCGCTGATCGAGCCGCGGTGCTTCACCACCACGGCATTGACGAGGCCCGCGAGCGTTTCCCACTGAGCGAGGAACTGCGCGGCCGACATGCCGACCGGCTGCGACAGGTTGAGATGCAGGTTGCCGTCGCCGATGTGGCCGAAGGCGCATACGCGAAGGCCCGGGCAGGCGGACTCCACGGCGGCGCTCGCCTCGGCGACGAAGGCCGGCACCGCCGACACCGGCACGGCGACGTCGTTCTTGATGCTGGCGCCCTCGTGGCGCTGCACCTCGGCAACGCCTTCGCGCAGGCGCCAGAAGTCGGCGGCCTGCCGCTCGCTCGCGGCGATGGCGGCATCGGTGACTTGCCCGCGGCCGAAGCAGTCTGCGAGCACGCCTTCCAGCGCGCCCGCGAGCCCCGCCGACGCGCTCGAACTGCCCAGTTCGACCAGCAGATACCAGGGCGAGGCGCCGGCGAGCGGGTCGCGCGCCCCCGGCAGGTGGCGCAGCACGAAGTCGAGCGCCGTGCGCGACACGAGCTCGCAGCCGCTGACGGCGTCGCCGCTGGCCTCTCGAAGATGACCGAAAACGGCCACGCAGGCCTCAACGGACGGGCAGGCGAGCCAGGCAGTGACGGTCTCGCGCGGTTGCGGGAACAGCTTCACCACCGCCGCGGTGATGATGCCGAGCGTGCCCTCGGCGCCGATGAACAGGTGCTTGAGGTCGTAACCGGTGTTGTCCTTGCGCAGCGCGGCAAGACCGTCCCACACGCGCCCGTCGGCGAGCACCACTTCGAGGCCGAGCGTCAGCTCGCGCGCGTTGCCGTAGCGCAGCACGTTGGTGCCGCCGGCGTTGGTGCTGATGGCGCCGCCCAGGCGCGCGCTGCCGTCCGCACCGAAGCTCAGCGGAAACAGCCGGTCGTGCTCGGCTGCCACGTCCCGCACGCGCTGCACGATGCAGCCGGCCTCGGCCGTGAGCGTGAAGTTGGCGGCATCGACGGCGCGGATGCGGTCGAGGCGCTCCAGGCTCACGATCACCTGCCGGTCCGCGTCCTGCGCCACCGCTCCGCCGCAAAGACCCGTGTTGCCGCCCTGCGGCACGAGCGCCAGATCGAGCCCCGCGCAGGCGCGCACCAGGGCGGATACAGCCGCGGTGTCCTGCGGCAGCGCCACCGCCAGCGCGGCGCCTTGATACAGACCGCGCTGTTCGGCCAGATACGGCGCCATGGCGTCATCGCCGGTGCGCCAGTCGCAGCTCGGCACCTCGCGCAGTCTCGCCAGCCGCGCGGCGCGATTGGCGCTCATTCCGTTTCGGACGGCACGCTCACGCCGTCACCCGGCACACGTCGATCTCGCCGCCGCAGTACACGTTGAAGGCCATGGCCGCGGCGCAGGCGCGCCGGGCCAGCGTCTCGGCATCGAAGTCGCCGTCGTAGAGCGCGTGCAGCGCCCCCAACGCGAACTCCGCCCCGGAACCGACCGCGTAGTACTGCTCGAACGCCGTGACGCTGGTGTCCGACGACACGTAGAAGATGCCGCCCGCGTTCACCAACAGGAAGGACGCGTCGAGGTCGCCGAACGGCGAGCGCTCCTCCTCGTTCTGGCACTGGTCGTTGACCAGCGAGTAGTGCTCGTGCAGCGCCTTCCAGAACGCCTGGAAGAACCGGAACACGTCGCGCTCGGTGTCGAGTTTCGGCAGACGTTTCTTGCCGAGAAAATCGTCCAGGATGTTGGCGTACAGCCCCCAGCCGCTGGTGGCGAGGTGGTTGCCGCCGACGGTCAGGATTTTCTGCGTGCGGTGATTGGCGATCGGCGCGCGGTTGTGGCCGAAATTGTTCTGCGTGTCGGCGGCGATGACGATCTCGCCGCCCTTGCGCACGGCAACGGCTATGGTCATGGTGCTGCGGGGTTTGGAATGGCGCACCATGCTAGCAGGCCGGCCGAGGAGGACCTTCCCATGCGCCAGTTGTTTGCGGACCTGTGGCAGAGCGAGCCCACCTACCCGTTCGGGCCGGACGTGAGCACGCACGCCTATCTGTGGTTGCGGGCGGATGGCAACGTGCTGTTCTACAACACCGGCCTGGACGAACTCGATGCCATCGAGCGCCTGGGCGGCGTGGCCTGGCAGTACCTGAGTCACCGCGACGAGGTGGCGCCGAGCCTGGCGACCATCCACCAGCGTTTCGGTGCCCGGCTGTGCTGCCACGCGCTGGAAGCGCCGTCCGTGGCACGCGTGCAGGCGCCAGACGTGTGCTTCGACGCCCCGCACTCGCCACTACCTGGCCTGCACATCCTGCCGACCCCCGGCCATACACCGGGCAGCAGCTGCTTTCGCGTACAGGGCGCGGGCGACCTCACGTACCTGTTCACCGGCGACACGCTGTTTCCGGACGGCGACGGCTGGGGCACCTACGTCGCCGCCACCGAGCGGGCCACCCTGCGCCAGTCCCTGGCACTGCTGCGCACGCCGACACCGGACGTGGTGTTTTCGTCCGCCGCGCGCGACCCGGACGGGTTTCGGCGAGTCGACGGCGCCACCTGGGGGCGTATCCTCGATGCCGCGATCACCG
>NZ_JBFWOM010000047.1:0-3899 GCF_050250495.1 Immundisolibacter sp.
GTGGCCGACCCCGCCCCGGGCGAGGTGCTGGTGCGCCTCACCCACGGCGGCGTGTGCGGCACCGACGTGCACTTCTGGCGCGGCGAGGTGCCGTTGCCGGGGCCGGTGGTGTTGGGGCACGAGGGTGTGGGCACGGTCGATGCGCTCGGCGCCGGGGTGGCCACGGACTACGCCGGCACGCCGCTGGCGGTGGGCGATCGCGTGTACTGGCAGCCGGTGGCGCCGTGCCAGCGCTGTTACGCCTGCACGGTGCTGGGCGACGTGTCGATGTGCGAGAACGCCTTCGCGGGCGTGTTCGGTGACGCCGGCGGGCCGACCACGGCGAGCTACTGCGACTACGCCACGCTGCGCGCCGGGCTGCCGTTCTACCGCGTGCCGGACGACACCCCGTCGGACGCCGTGATCGCGCTCGGCTGTGCGCTGCCAACCATGCTGCAGGGCATCGAGCGCCTGGAGGGCATACGCCCCGGCATGAGCGTGGTGGTGCAGGGCTGCGGGCCGGTGGGTCTCGCCGCCACGCTGCTCGCGCACCTGTCCGGCGCGGCGCCGCTGATCGTGATCGGCGCGCCGCAAAGGCGACTGTCGGTGGCGCGCGACTTCGGCGCCACGCACACCCTCGACATGGAGCAGATCACCGATCCGGCGGCACGCGTAGCCCGCGTGCGGGAACTCACCGGCGGGCGCGGCGCGGACGTGGTGATCGAGGCCGCCGGCGCGGTGCCGGCCTTCGGCGAGGGCCTGCAACTGGTGGCGCGCGGCGGGCGGTACCTGATCGTGGGTCTGTGGTCGGCGCCGGGCACGGTGCCGGTCGAGCCGCGCCTGATCAACAACCTCAACCTGCGCATCATCGGCACCGCGCTGTCGCAGCCGCGGCATCTGTACCAGGCGCTGCAGGTGGTGCAGGCGCAGCACGCGCGCTTTCCGCTCGCGGCGGCGGTGACGCACCGCTACCGCATCGAGGACAGCCAGCAGGCGCTCGAAGCGGTGGCGCGGCTGGAGACGGTCAAGGCGGTGATCGCGCCGGCGGCCTGAAGGCGATGGCTGAGCAAGGGCGCGCGGCCCTTGCTCAGCCGGACTAAATCGTGATCCGCGCCCAGCGTCCCTCGCGCCAGTAACGGCGGAACACGCCAAGCTGCGTGAGCCGGTACAGCTCCTGACCGACCCAGATGCCGAGCAGGCCGAGTCCCCACACGGGGCCGATCAGGTACGCGGCCGGCGTGAACAGGAACCACTGCGTGAGCACGCTCACGCGCATCACGCGCCGCCCGTCGCCGGCGCTCATCAGCACCTGCATGTAGATGCGCTTGACGCCCTCGAACACCACGGCGAGCCCGGCGATGCGCATCGGCCAGCGGGCCAAGGCCACCGTGTCCGGGTTGTGCAGGAAAAGACTCAGGATCAGGTCCGGCGCCAGCACCATGGGCGCGCCCAGCAGGCCGAGCGCGACAAGTCCAATGCGCATCGTGTCGCGTGCCCAGCGCCGCGCCTCGTCGGGCGCCCCGGCGCCGAGCGACTGCCCGACCAGCGTCGCCGCCGCCATCGCGAGCCCCATGCCGGGCAGAATCACGACCGTCATCAGGTTCACCAGCACGTTGGCGGCGGCCAGTTCCGCCGTGCCGATGCGCCCGATGATCCAGTACAGCGCCACCAGGCCCGCCGACTGCGACACGTGCTGCATGCCGGCCGGCACGGCGATGCGCACCAGCGAGCGGTAATCCTGCCGCTGCGGGCGCCGCCGCAGGAAGCCGCCTTCGAGCGCGTAGCGCCAGCCGAAGCCGTAGTAGATGGCGGTGCCGATGAACACCGACAGCGCCGTGGCGAGCCCGGAGCCGACCACGCCGAGTGCCGGCGCGCCGAAGTGGCCGTAGATCAGCACGTAATTCAGCAGCACGTTGCTGGCGTGCATGATGAGCAGCGTGGTCATGTAGAGGCGCGACTGGCCGATGCCGTTCCAGTAGCCGCGAAAGGCGTAGTTCATGGCCATCAGCGGCCCGGCCAGCATGCGGACCTGAAAATACGGCACCGCACCGGCGATGACCGCCGGGTCCGGGTTCAGCAGCGGGAAGAACCACGGCGCAAGCCCGCACAGCACGAGCGTCAGCAGCGGGCCGATCACGAGGATCAGCAGCAGGCTGGCGTTGAGCGGCACGGCGGTCTCATCCAGCCGGCCCTCGCCGCGGCGCCGGGCGGCAATGGCCTGCACGCCGACCGAGAGGCCCAGGATCATGGCCTGGCAGGTGAACAGCACGAAGCTGCCCAGCCCGACCGCGGCGAGTGCGGCATCGCCCAGGTGCCCGACCATGGCCGTGTCGACCACGTTCAGCAGCGCCTGCGAGGTCATCGCGGCAATGATCGGCAGCGCCAGCGTCAGGATGCGCCGGCGGCGTTCGGGATCGACGAAGGAAGTGCCGCGCGCGGCGGTGTCGGTCAGCGCGTCTGGCGCGGCCCGGGCGGCCTCGTCCGGGGCGTTCAACCCGGTTTGTCTTGCCCGCCGTGGGCGGTGTCGTTGGCGTCGGCGTCGGTCTGGACGCCGAGCTCGTGCAGGGCGGCCATGAGTTTCGCCATGCGCTCCTCGATGACCTCGACGTGGTCGAGCACCGAGTCGAGCGAGCGGCTCACCGGGTCCGGCAGGTCATCGCGCAGGCCATAGGCGGCAAAGCCGATGCGGGCGGCCGTCTCGCGGCGGCGCTCGGCATCGGCGCCCACCACCCGGCCCGGAATACCCACCACCGTGGCGCCGGGCGGCACGTCCTTCACCACCACCGAGTTGCTGCCGACGCGCGCGCCCTGGCCCATGGTGATCGGGCCGAGAATCTTGGCGCCGGCGCCGACCACGACGTCGTTTTCGAGCGTCGGGTGGCGCTTGCCCTTCTCCCAAGTGGTGCCGCCGAGCGTCACGCCGTGGTAGAGCGTGCAGTCGTCGCCGATCTCGGCCGTCTCGCCGATGACGACACCCATGCCGTGGTCGATGAAAAAGCGCCGGCCGATGCGCGCGCCGGGATGAATCTCGATGCCGGTCAAAAACCGCGACAGATAGCTCACTAGGCGCGCCAGCCAGCGCAGCTTCAGGCCCCACAGCCCGTGCGCCAGGCGGTGCAACCACAGCGCGTGCAGGCCGGGGTAGGTGGTGACCACCTCGAAGCGATTCCGCGCCGCCGGGTCGCGGGCGAACACGCAGTCGATGTCTTCGCGCAGTCGGTCAAGCATGGCGTTCAAACATCCGGGTCGGCCGCGGCCAGGGCGTGCTCGGTGGCACTGAGAATGCCGCGCAGGATCTGAACTTCATTCTGGTCCGGGGCTGCCCGGTTGACAAGCGCGCGCAGGCGCCGCATGCCGCGCTGCGGGTTGCTCATGCGCAGGAAATCGATGCGCTCCAGCACGCGCTCCAGGTGCTCGAACAAGCGCTCCACCTCGGCGTGCGTGGCGGGTGGACTCGGCGGCTGCGCGGCGGGCTTGGCCTCGGCAACGCGCCGGTACAGCTCGTACGTCAGCACCTGCACCGCGGCGCCGATGTTGAGCGACGGGAACGCCGGGTTGCTCGGGATCACCACCCGCCGCTGGCACAGGTCGAGGTCGGCATTGCTGAGGCCGGAGTGCTCGGGGCCGAACACCAGCGCCACCTCGCCGCGGGTGGTTTCCGCCAGCGCGTGCTCGGCGCAGGCCGGCGGGTCCAGCGGCGGCAGCTCGATGCTGCGCTCGCGCACGCTGGCGCCGATCACGAGCGTGCAGTCGGCGACGGCCTGCGCCAGCGTGTCGCACACGACTGCGTTGTCGAGCAGGGCGTCTGCGCCGGCGGCGCGGGCGCTGGCCTCCTCGTGCGGAAAGAACTTCGGGCGCACCAGGTACAGCCGGGTGAGCGCCATGGTGCACATGGCCCGCGCCACGGCGCCGATGTTGCC
>NZ_JBFWOM010000048.1:0-3880 GCF_050250495.1 Immundisolibacter sp.
CACCGTGGTCGGGGAGGGCGCCGCCGGCAGCCAGGGTGCTGCCGCCTGGAGCTGGCTGGTGAAGGACCCCGGCAGCGTGACCGGCAGCGCGGGCGGCGGTGATCCGGCCCGCGCGCTGCGCGACGGCACGCTGCGCAGCGCGGCCGACGTGCGCGCCGCCGCGCAGGCCGGCGCGCGGCGCGCGACCGCGGCGGCGAGCCGCATCAGCCTGCGCGTGCCGGGCAGCGCGGACCTGATTCCAGGCGCGACGGTGAAGCTCGCGGGCTGCCCCGGCGGCCGCGGCGACGGCGCATGGGTGATCGACACCGCCCGCCACCGCTACGCGCGCGGCGGCTACGTGGTGCAGATCGAGGCCGTGTCGGCATGAGCGCGGCGCTGTACGACACCATCCGGGCGCTGATCCGCGAGGAACTCGGCCGCCTGCGCGTGGCGGAACTCGGCGTGGTGCAGGCCGTCGAGCCCGCCGACCCCGGCAACTACGCCGCCACGGTGGCGTTGCCGGGCAGCGATCTGGTGCTGGATTCGGTGCCGCTGCTGACGCCGCGCAAGGGCGTGGCGAGCGTGCCGGACGTGGGTGACCTGGTGCTGGTCGGCTTCGTCGGCGGCGACCTCAACCACCCGGTGGTGCTCGGCAGTCTTTACAACGACGAGGACCGCCCGCCGCCGAACGACAAGGGCCAGTTCATCGTGCACCTGCCGGGCGGGGCTGATGAAGGCAGCGCCTTGCGTCTCGAACTGCACGATTCCGGCCCGCAGCGCGCGGTGCTCAAGGTCGGCGGTGCCTGCACGCTCACCGTGCAGGACGACGACCCGGTGGTGACGGTGGACGTGGGCGGTGGGGCCGCCATCGAGATTACGCAGTCCGGCAACGTGTCGCTGCAGGGCAGCGGCAACCTCACGCTGAAGGGCTCCGGCAACGTCACGCTCGAAGCCGGCGGCACGCTCGCGCTCAAGGGCGCGGTCATCAACCTGAACTAGGGCAGCACATGGGCATGCCAGCGGCCAAGCAGGGCGATCGGGTGATGGCGACCGACACGCACATCCAGATGGTGCCGAGCCCCGGCGGGCCGGTGCCGACGCCGATTCCAGGGCCGTTCACCGGCGTGCTGGACGGCGATCTTTCGACCGACGTGAACATCGAGGGCAAGCCCGCCGCGGTGCTGGGGTCGACCGCCACCAACACACCGGCGCACGTGCCCTCGGCGGGTCCGTTCCAGAAGCCGCCGTCGAACCGCGCGACGGTGATCACGGGCTCGGCGACGGTGCTCATCAACGGCAAGCCGGCGGCGCGAAGCGGCGATACCGCGCTCACCTGCAACGATCCCGCGGACCTGCCGGCCGGCACCGTGGTCGCCAGCGGCACGGTGATGGTGGGCTGAGCCATGCCGGTCCGCGAAAAACCCGCCGCCCACCTGCTGCGCGATCTGGCGCTCGGTGCCATCCACCGCGAGCTGCGGCCCGAATACCGGCCGATCGAGGCGCTCGGCGCCGGCCCCGGCGGCCACGGCCGGCAGTGGGATTTCGTGGTCCGCGACGGTCTCGAAAACCTCGCCCAGGCGGTGATCGCCCGCGTGCTCACGCCGCGCGGTGAACTCGCCGCGCTCGGCCATCCGGATTACGGCTCGCGCGTGCCGGAGCTGATCGGCGCCGGCAACACCGAGGCCACGCGCGCCCTGCTGCGCCTGCACCTGCTGGACGCGCTCGGCCGCGAGCCGCGCATCGCCAAGGTGACGGCGCTCGACATCATCCGCACGCCGGGCCGGCGCGACAGCGTGGACGTGCGGCTCGACGTGCTGCCGGTGGGCGCAAGCGCCACGCTCACCATCGGCCCCTTCCGCCTGGACCTTGGACCGTGAGGCCGGCCATGCACCCGTCGCCGGCGACTCGCCTCAGGACACCGCCATGAGCTTTCGCCGCAAGACCTACCCGGAAGTCTCCGAACAGCTGCTGACCACGCTGCTCGGCGGCGTGGCCGGCGAGACGCACCCGTATCCGCCACCCGGCGGGCGCGGCCCGGCTCGCTACGCGTTGTTGGCCGGGCCGGCGGCGGAGATCACGTCGGTGTACGGCCTCATGGGCGGCAGCGCGCAGGCTTTTGCGCGCGGCGTGGACTACGCGCTGTCGGCCGACGGGGCGGCGCTCGAATGGAAGGACGGCGCGCGCCCGGACGCGGGCTCGGTGTTCGAGGTCAACTACCTGCGCGGCGGGCAGAACCCGCGCGTGAACGACCTGTACCCGGGCTCGGTGGTGCGCACGCTGCTGGAGGCCGTCGCGCTCGAAACCGCCGGCATGTATGCACAGATGCAGGCGGTGTACGAGGCCGGCTTCATCGCCACCGCCAGCGGCAGCGCGCTCGACCACGTGGTGGCGCTGCTCGGCATCGAGCGCGTGCTGGCGGGGCGCAACGCGGCGACGCTGGAGTTCCGCCGCCTGGCGAACGCGCGCGGGCAGATCGCCATCCCGGCCGGCACGCGCGTGCTGACCGCCGACGGCGCCATCGAGTACGAGACGCTGGACGAGCTGCTGCTTGCCGACGGCCAGCCCTCGGCGCGCGTCGCGGCGCGCGATCTCGTGGCCGACAACGACGGCGTGCCGGCAGGTGCGCTCACGCTGCTGGCGCGGCCCATCGTCGGCATCGAAAGCGTCGGCAACCCGGCGCCGAGCTCGCGGCTCGACCAGGACGAAACCGACGACGAGCTGCGCACCCGGGCGCGCAATTTTCTGGCGGGCGCGGAGCGCGGCACGGCGGGCGCCATCGTCGCGGCCGTCGCCCGCCAGGGCCTGCGCGGGGAGGTTAGCGAGCCCGCGCCGGGTCAGATCGAGGCGCTGATCCACGACGGCAACCTCACGCCGGAACAGCAGGCGCGGCTCGAATTCCACGTGAAGGCCGCCAAGCCGGCCGGCGTGCAGGTGAACTTCGTTTACGGACCGGCGCCGCTGGCGGTGGATCTCGAAATCCGCCTCACGACCGCGCCGGGCCTGATCGAAGCCGACCTGCAGCGCGTGCAGGCGCAGGTGCGCGCCGGCATCGAGGACTACTTCGCCCGCCTGCCGCTGAAGGCGCCGGGCAGCCTTGCCAGGCTCACCGGCATCGCGCTCGCCGTGCCGGGCACGGAGGATCTGGCGTTCATGTCGGCCACGGCAGGTGGCGCGGACGTGCTGGACGCGGCCGGCGGACAGCTCAAGCTCGCGGACAAGGTGACGCGCCTGGGCAGCCTCACGCTGGTCGACAACGCCCTGCCAACGAAGCTGCACGCCACCGTGCGTTACCCGAACGACCAGCCCATTCCGGATCAGGCGGCCATCCAGGCGGCGCTGGAGCAGGCCGCGGCCTACCTCAACACGCTGAGCACGGCGACGCCGCCCGCCAGCGCAGCCCTGCGCACACTCGGCTGGGATCGCCTGCTGCGCGCGCTGCCGCTGCCGGGCTTCTCCGTCGCCACGCTGGAAGCAGTGGATGCCGCGCCCGGCCCGGCGCCGGACATCGCGCCGTACTCGGTGCAGCTCGCCTGGACGCGCGCCACCGGCGTCACGCTGGTGCAGGACGGCCCGGCCGCGCCCGTGCTGGTGCTGGCGGCCGGCGAGCGGGTAGCGGTGGCCGAGGTGAAGGTCATCGTCAAGCCGAAGGCGGGGCCATGAGCGGCGCCGAGCGCCTGGCGGCCCTGCTGCCGTCCCTGTGGCGCCCGGAGGCGGGCGAGAGCGGGCTGCTCGCGCGCCTGCTGGATGCGGTGGGGGCGCAGCTCGACACGGCCGGCGTGCAGGTGCAGCACGTGCTGCGCGCGCACTACGCGGACAGCGCCGACGCCGCGCTCAGCGACGCGCACTACCAGAAAGACCGCGCCGCGCGCGGCCGCCCGCCGGTGAACGTGCGCGATGCCAA
>NZ_JBFWOM010000049.1:0-3269 GCF_050250495.1 Immundisolibacter sp.
CCTGGCCCGACCAGCTCTCCGGCGGCCAGCAGCAGCGCGTGGCGATCGCCCGCGCGCTGGCGATGGCGCCCTCGGTGCTGCTGTGCGACGAGATCACCTCGGCGCTCGACCCCGAGCTGGTGGGCGAGGTGCTGCGCGTGGTGGAGTCGCTGGCCGACGAGGGCATGACGCTGCTGATGGTGACGCACGAGATGAACTTCGCACGCAAGGTCAGCGACCGCGTGGTCTTCATGCATGCGGGCCGCATCCACGAGATGGGCCCGCCCGAGCAGCTGTTCGGGGCCCCGCAGAGCGCGGAATTGCGCCAGTTCCTGTCGGCGCTGCACTGAGCTCCGCGGCCGGGTGCCGCTTCACGTTTGCTTACCGGCACGGCGCATCGCTGGTCAGACTCCGGGCTCGCCCAGGAATTGCCAGGACCCGACGATGCGAGACGTGCCTTCCCTCCACATGCTGCGAACCACCTCACTGGCCCTGCTGGTGGGGCTGGTCAGCGCCTGTGGCGGCTCCGATGATGCCGCCGACCCCACGGCGGGGTCGCCGGCGCCTGCTCCGGCCCCAGCGCCTGCTCCGGCCCCCGCGCCTGCTCCGGCCCCAGCTCCGGCACCCGCACCCGCACCCGCACCCGCACCCGCACCCGCGCCTGCACCCGCCCCCGCCCCCGCCCCCGCCCCCGCACCCGCGCCTGCACCCGCACCCGCGCCGGCTCCGGCCCCGGCGCCCGGCGGCGCCAACGCGACGGCGGCCGGCACCGTGACCCTGCCGTCGCCGACGCTTGAGAACCTCACCGTCCAATGGGCCTTCAGCGGCGACGCCAACGCCAATTCGCAGGTGTCGGTTCGTTACCGAGCGCAAGGCAGCGCAACGTGGATCACCGGCATGCCGCTGCGCCGCACGGCCGCCGGATCGACCTCCGGGTTCAGCTGGACCACCCGCCACACGGGCAGCATCTTCGGCCTGCAACCGGCGACGACCTACGAGGTCGAGCTGAGCCTGACGGACCCCGAGGGCGGCTCGGAACAGCGCGTGGTCACCGCACGAACCCGGGCGGTGCCGGCCCCGATGGCCGGCGCGCCGGTTCGTGCCGCCACCCCGTCCACGCTCGCCTCGGTGATGAACGCAGCCCAGCCCGGCGACATCATCGAACTGGCGGCCGGCCCCTACTCCGCCATCAACTGGACGCGGGACGGCAGCGAAGGCAAGCCGATCGTGATCCGCTCGGCCACGCGCGGCGCGGCGGTGATCAACGGCGAGTTCGGCCTGTTCAACCGGCAGCACGTGCACCTGGACGGCCTGACGGTCAACGGCCGCATCCGCTTCAACGGCACGAACCACATGGTGATCACGCGCTGCACGATCAACGCGACTTCCGCGCTGGCCGGCGACGGCATCGTGTCGTACCTGCGTGCCGAGAACGCCTACATCGCCGACAACGTGCTCAACGGCACCACCACCTGGGCCGACAGCTCGCTGGGCGTGAACGGCAACAACCTCGGCGAAGGCATCGCGGTGACCGGCCCGGGGCACGTGATCCAGAACAACCGCGTGGTCGGCTTCCGCGACGGCGTCTCCTTCCTCGAGGGCAGCGAGGCGGTCGACCAGCACAGCATCGACGTGCTCAACAACGACATCGACGTGGCGGCCGACGACGGCGTGGAGGCGGACTTCTGCCAGCACAACTGCCGCATCATGCGCAACCGCATCACCAACTCGTTCGTCGGCCTGTCGTCGCAGCCCGGCCTGGGCGGGCCGACCTACTTCGTGCGCAACGTGCTCTACAACGTCGCGCACGTGGCCTTCAAGCTCTATCGCGAGAGCTACGGCGACGTGCTGCTGCACAACACCGTCATCAAGTCCGGCGACGCCCTCGGCGTGTATGCCGGCGTGCCGGTGGTGGCGCTGTACAGCCGCAACAACCTGCTGATCGGCGGCCCCGGCGGCACCTACGGCGGCTACTCCAACGGCAGCGGCCGGGTGATCGACGTGTCGACGCTGAACGTCGGCAGCTCCGACCTCAACCACGATGCGCTCGGTTCCACCGCGGCCAGCTTCTCGGGCCGCATCGGCAGCCTGTCGTTCTCGAGCCTGGCGCAGCTGCGTTCGGCGACGAGCGAGAAGCAGGCGGTGCAGGTGGGAATGGACGCCTTCGCCGGCCAGATCGCCTTTCCGTCGGCGCCGATGACACGCTATGCACCGCCCGACCTGCGGCTGGCCAGCGGCGGTGGCGCGGTCGACGTGGGCCTGGTGATCCCGGGCATCAACGATGGCTTCGCCGGCAGCGCGCCGGATGCCGGCGCCTACGAACTCGGCGCGCCCATGCCGGTGTACGGGCCACGCTGAGCCCGGATCGGCGGCGGGACAGCGCTACACGCAACGCCCGCCGTCGACCTCCATCGCCACACCGGTGATCATCGAGGCCTCGTCGCTGCACAGGAAGCAGGCGGCGTTGCCCAGGTCCTCCGGCGTCGAGAAGCGGCCGAGCGGAATGGTGGCGAGGAACTTCGCACGCGTCTCGGGCGTGTCGCCGCCCATGAAGGTGGCCAGCAGCGGCGTCTCGCCGGCCACCGGGTTGAGCGCCACCACGCGGATACCGAAGGGCGCCAGCTCCACCGCCATCGAGCGCGTGGCGGTGATCACCCAGCCCTTGCTGGCGTTGTACCAGGTCAGCCGCGGCCGCGGGCTCACGCCAGCGGTGCTGGCCATGTTGAGGATCACGCCGCGGCCGGCCGCCTTCATGCGCGGCACCGCCTCGCGCGCAGCCAGGTAGATCGCCTTCATGTTGACCGCGACGATGCGGTCGAATTCGTCCTCCGCCAGACCCTCCAGCGGCTGCGGCAGGTGGCCGACGCCGGCGTTGTTGACGAGGATGTCGAGCGCACCGAAGTGCTCGAAGGCGGCGTCGACCATGCGCCTCGCGTCGTCGGCGCGGGCGACGTCGACGGACAGCGCCACCGCGCCGGTGGCGTCGGCCACGCGACGGGCGGCCGATGCGTCGCGGTCGGCCACGATCACCCGCGCGCCCTCGGCGACGAACTTGCGCACGATGCCTTCGCCGAATCCCGAGCCGCCGCCGGTGACGATCGCGGCCTTGCCTTGCAGTCTCATTGCCGGTCCTCCCCTTGCATTGCGGGAATTCTGCGCGGCGCCTAGAGTGGCTGCCATGCGGGTGTTCATCAGCCACGCCTGGGAAGACAAGCCGGTCGCGCTGGAGCTGGCGCGGCTGCCGCCGTTCGTGAAGGCCTGGGTCGACGTGCGCGAGCTGCTCGGCGGCC
>NZ_JBFWOM010000050.1:0-2692 GCF_050250495.1 Immundisolibacter sp.
GTTGCGGTTTGATGGGCGGCTCGTTCGCCCTGGCGCTCAAGCGCGCCGGCCTCGTCAAGCGGGTGATCGGCTACAGCAAGTCGCCCTCGACCACCGAGAAGGCGCGCCAGCTCGGCGTGATCGACCAGTCTGCCGAGTCGGCCCTGCTGGCTGTCTCCGGCTCCGACATCGTGCTGATCGCCGTGCCGGTGGCCGCCACGGAGGCGACCTTCAAGGCCATCCGCCATCTTGTCGAGCCCGGCGTGCTGGTGATGGACGTCGGCTCGACCAAGCGCGACGTGGTCGACGCGGCGAGGCGCGTGCTCAAGGAGCGCGTGCCTTCGTTCGTGCCGGCCCATCCCATCGCCGGCAAGGAAGTGGCGGGCATAGCCCACGCCGACGCAGCGCTGTACAGCGGCCGCCAGGTCATCCTGACGCCGCTGCCGCAGACCACGCCCGAGCTGGTGCAGAAGGCCACCGACTGCTGGGCGGCCATCGGCGCGCAGGTGCTGCGCATGACGCCGGAGAACCACGACGCTGCCTTCGGCGCCGTCAGTCACCTGCCGCATCTGCTGGCCTTCGCCTATTTCAACGCGGTGACGCACCAGCCGGCGGGGCGCGACTTCCTCTCGCTGGCCGGCCCGGGCTTCCGCGACTTCACCCGCATCGCGGCCAGCGACCCTACCGTCTGGCGCGACATCCTGATGTCCAACCGCGAAGAGATCCTGAAGCAGACGCAGCGCTTCCGGCATGCCCTCGACGCGATGGAACATGTGATGAAGTCGGGCAATGCCGAGGCGCTCGAAGACCTGATCCGCAAGGCCTCGGAGGCCCGCGGCGGCTGGCACATGGGGGCGGGCAAGTCCAACCGCTGAGTCCCGCGGGCGCCGCACCGCGCCGCCTGCCGCGCCGATGTACACCACTCGATTCCTCGATCTCCCCGCCCTCGGCACCGCTGCCGGCACGGTGCGTCTGCCCGGCTCGAAGAGCATCTCCAACCGTGTGCTGCTGCTGGCCGGCCTGAGCGCCGGCACCACCGAGGTCCACGACCTGCTCGACTCCGACGACACGCAAGTGATGCTTGCCGCGCTGGAGCAATTGGGCTGCCGGCTCGAGCGTGACGGCGCCGTGCTGCGCGTCACCGGGCTGGGCGGGCGGCTGTCCACGCGGGAAGCGAAGCTCTTCCTCGGCAATGCCGGTACGGCGATGCGGCCGCTGACTGCCGCGCTCGCGCTGCTCGCGGCGACGCAGGGTGGCGACTTCACGCTCTCCGGCGTGCCGCGCATGCACGAGCGGCCGATCGGAGACCTGGTCGACGCGCTGCGTCAGCTCGGCTGCTCGGTCGACTGCACCGGCACCGACGGCTATCCGCCGCTGCGCCTGCGCGGCGCGCCCGGCGGGCGGTTGAACGCGCATCGGCCGATCCGTGTGCGCGGCGACGTCTCCAGCCAGTTCCTCACTGCGCTGCTGCTGGCCTTGCCGCTGGTGGCGCAGGACCGCGACATCGGGGTCGAGGTCGACGGCGAACTGATCTCCAAGCCGTACGTGGAGATCACGCTGAACCTGCTCGCGCGCTTCGGCATCGACGTGCGCCGCGAAGGCTGGGCGCGCTTCACGATCCCGCAAGGCAGCGCCTATCGCTCGCCGGGCCGCGTGCACGTGGAGGGCGACGCTTCCTCAGCGTCCTATTTCGTCGCGCTCGGAGCCATCGCCGCGATCGATGCCCCAGTGCGGATCGAAGGCGTCGGCTCCGATTCCATCCAGGGCGACATTCGCTTCATCGAGGCGGCGCAGTCCATGGGCGCCGAGGTGGCCGGCGGGCCCGGCTTCCTCGAGGTGCGGCGCGGCCGCTGGCCGCTGCAGGCCATCGAGCTCGACTGCAACCACATTCCCGACGCCGCGATGACGCTGGCCGTGATGGCCCTGTTCGCCCAAGGCACCACGCGGCTGACCAACATTGCCAGCTGGCGCGTCAAGGAGACCGACCGCATCGCCGCGATGGCCACCGAACTGCGCAAGCTCGGCGCCACGGTCGACGAGGGCGCCGACTTCATCGCCGTGACGCCGCCGGCATCGCTGACACCTGCAGCCATCCACACCTACGACGACCACCGCGTCGCGATGTGCTTCTCGCTGGCGGCTCTCGGCGGCGTACCGGTGCGCATCCTGGATCCCAAGTGCGTCGGCAAGACCTTTCCCGATTACTTCGAGGCGCTGTTCGACCTGGTGCGAACGCCGGTGGAGGCGGTGCCCGTCATCACGGTGGACGGCCCCACCGCCTCCGGCAAGGGCACGCTGGCCAGCGCGATCGCCAAGGCGCTGGGCTACCACTTCCTCGACTCGGGTGCGGTCTACCGCGCCACGGCGTTGACCGCGATGCGCACGGGCGTGGCGCCCGACGACGAGGCCGCGCTGGCCCGCATCGCCGCCACCCTGCCGCTGCACTTCGTCGGCGGCGACGCCCACCTCGGCGAGGAGAACGTGGCCGATGCGCTGCGCGCCGAGGACGTCGGCGCGATGGCCTCGAAGGTCTCGGCCTGGCCGGCGGTGCGCGAAGCGCTGCGCCAACTGCAGCTGTCGTTCCGTCGCATTCCGGGCCTGGTGGCCGACGGCCGCGACATGGGCACGGTGATCTTCCCCGGGGCCGCGCTCAAGGTGTTCCTCACCGCGAGTGCCGCCACGCGCGCGGAAAGGCGCTACAAGCAGTTGATTT
>NZ_JBFWOM010000051.1:0-2675 GCF_050250495.1 Immundisolibacter sp.
ACGACCCGGCGCTGCCGCAGGCGCTCGCGGCGTACCCGCCCGAGGCGCTCACCGACGGCAGCGACCGCACGCTGCTCGTGTTGCGCCAGCGCTACAACGCCGCGCTCGGCGAGCTGTGCGACGAGTCGCTCGCCCTGCTGCGCGACTGGCCGGCGCGGCGCGCAGCGGTGACGGCCGAACACTATTCCTACGACGTGCGCGGCCGCGCCGTGACCGGCGACAACTATGTCGAGACCCTGTCCGGCCTGCGCATTCCCAAGCTGGCGCCGCCGCCGTACCGCGACTGGGGCGAGCTGCTGCGGTATCTCGGCAACGAGAACCTGCCGGGCGCCTATCCCTACACCGGCGGCGTGTACCCGTACCGGCGCGCCGGCGAGGACCCGACGCGCATGTTCGCCGGCGAGGGCACGCCCGAGCGCACCAACCGCCGCTTTCATTACCTCTCCCAGGGCCAGCCGGCGGCGCGCCTGTCGACGGCCTTCGACTCGGTCACCCTGTACGGCGAGGATCCGCACCCGCGGCCGGACATCTACGGCAAGGTCGGCAACTCCGGCGTGTCCATCTGCTGCCTGGACGACATGAAGAAGCTCTACTCGGGCTTCGACCTGTGCGCGCCGACGACCTCGGTGTCGATGACCATCAACGGCCCGGCGCCGATGATCCTCGCCATGTTCCTGAACGCCGCCATCGACCAGCAGGTGGAAAAACACCTGCGCGAATCCGGGCAGTGGCCGGCGGCGCAGCGAAAAATCGACGAACTGCTGGCCGGCAAGCCGCGACCGGCGTATGCCGGCGAGCTGCCGCCCGGTAACGATGGCCTGGGTCTGGGCCTGCTCGGCGTGACCGGCGATCGATTGGTCGATGCCGGCACCTACGCCCGCATCGCCGCGGCCACGCTCAAATCCGTGCGCGGCACCGTGCAGGCGGACATCCTGAAGGAAGACCAGGCGCAGAACACCTGCATCTTCAGCACCGAATTCGCCATGCGCATGATGGGCGACATCCAGCAGTACTTCGTCGACCAGCAGGTGCGCAACTTCTACTCGGTGTCGATCTCGGGCTACCACATCGCCGAGGCCGGCGCGAACCCGATCAGCCAGCTCGCCTTCACGCTTTCCAACGGCTTCACCATCGTCGAGTACTACCTCGCGCGCGGCATGGCCATCGACGACTTCGCGCCGAACCTGTCGTTTTTCTTCAGCAACGGCATGGACGCGGAGTACGCCGTGCTCGGGCGCGTGGCGCGGCGCATCTGGGCGCGCGCGCTGCGCGAGCGCTACGGGGCGAGCCCGCGCGCGCAGATGATGAAGTACCACATCCAGACCAGCGGCCGGTCGCTGCACGCGCAGGAGATCCAGTTCAACGACATCCGCACCACGCTGCAGGCGCTCTACGCGCTGTACGACACCTGCAACAGCCTGCACACCAACGCCTACGACGAGGCCATCACCACGCCCACCGAGGAATCCGTGCGCCGGGCGGTGGCCATCCAGCTCATCATCAACAAGGAGCTGGGCCTCAACAAGAACGAAAACCCGCTGCAGGGCAGCTTCATCATCGAGCAGCTGACCGATCTGGTCGAGGAAGCCGTGTACCAGGAGTTCGAGCGCCTGTCCGAGCGCGGCGGCGTGCTGGGCGCCATGGAAACCCAGTACCAGCGCGGCAAGATCCAGGACGAGAGCCTGCACTACGAGCACAAGAAGCACGACGGCAGCCTGCCGATCGTGGGCGTCAACACCTATCTGGCGCCCGATGCGGCACAGGCCGCCGAGTTCAGCGGCGAGCTGATCCGCTCCACCGAGGCCGAGAAGGGGCTGCAACTGGACGCCGTCCAGGGTTTCCAGGCCCGCCACCGCGACGGCTGCGAGGCGGCCCTGGCGCAATTGCAACGCAGCGCCACCGCCGGCGAGAACACCTTCGCCGCGCTGATGCGGGCCGCCCGCCACGCCACGCTCGGCCAGATGAGCCACGCGCTGTATCAGGTCGGCGGACAGTACCGGCGCAGCATGTAGGGGCGGGACCACACCCCGGGTTTCCGGGGTGTAGTCGACACCCGCGTCAACCGGCTCGCGGACCCCAGGGCAGGGTTTCCGGGTGTTGACGGAAACCCTCGCGCAGCTGGTGCTTGGCGATCTTGTGGGTACCGCCCTTGGGCAGTTCGTCGATGATCGCGACGTGCTTGGGCACTTCCCACTTGCCAACCTTGCCGCGGCAGAACTCGATCAGCTCCTGCGGGCTCGTGCTGGCGCCGGGCCGCAGCGACACCACGGCCACCACCGCCTCGCCCCATTCGGGGTGCGGCGCGCCGACCACGGCGCACTCGCGGATGGCCGGGTGCTCGGCCAGCACGTTTTCCACCACCACCGGGAACACGTTGAAGGCGCCGGAGATGATCATGAATTTCTTGCGGTCGGTCAGGTAGTAGTAGCCCCGCTCGTCGACCTTGCCCAGATCGTTGCAGCGCAGCCAGGCGCCGTGCTCGTCGTGCCCGAACAGCTCGGCGTTCTCATCGGGGCGATTCAGGTAACCGGCAATGTTGGTGTCGCTCAGCGCCCACAGCTCGCCGACTTCACCCACCGGCAGGTGGCGGCCGTCCGCGTCGCGGATGGACAAGTCCACGTGCAGCGCCGGCTTGCCGCAGGAGGTGAGGAGTTCCGGTTCGCCGGCAAACGCCC